>NZ_JAFBIY010000010.1 GCF_021531975.1 Faecalicatena contorta
ACGCGAGCTGGGTTCAGAACGTCGTGAGACAGTTCGGTCCCTATCCGGCGTGGGCGTAGGATATTTGAGAGGAGCTGTCCTTAGTACGAGAGGACCGGGATGGACTGGCCGCTGGTGTATCTGTTGAATTACCAAGTTCATGGCAGAGTAGCCAAGCCGGGACGGGATAAACGCTGAAGGCATCTAAGCGTGAAGCCCCCCTCAAGATGAGATATCCCTACGTAAAGTAGTAAGACCCCTTGAAGACGACGAGGTAGATAGGGCAGAGGTGGAAGTGTGGTAACACATGGAGCTGACTGCTACTAATCGGTCGAGGGCATGACCAGACAAGGTGGATAGGTAATGGATGATTTCTTATATGCAGTTTTGAAGGTACATACCTTTCGCGTCGACTTGTAAGTTCGTGAGAAACCTCACTAACTGCGTCGACATGCATCGCACGTAAGCGACCATGATATAGTCGCTAAGTGCTCATAGCGAGGCCCAGTGGCTCAGTTGGTTAGAGCGCCGCCCTGTCACGGCGGAGGTCGAGAGTTCGAGTCTCTTCTGGGTCGTTTATGGGATCATAGCTCAGCTGGGAGAGCACCTGCCTTACAAGCAGGGGGTCATAGGTTCGAGCCCTATTGGTCCCATTGAACAAAACCAATTTGGATGGATTCCCGAGTGGCCAAAGGGGGCAGACTGTAAATCTGTTGGCAACGCCTTCGAAGGTTCGAATCCTTCTCCATCCATTGCCGATTATTCAATCGGGCAATTAAGTGCTTTATAGCGCGCCGATGTGGCTCAATTGGCAGAGCAGCTGATTTGTAATCAGCAGGTTATCGGTTCGAGTCCGATCATCGGCTTATCTCGAAAGAGATATTTCAATAGTATATCGCGGGGTGGAGCAGTCTGGAAGCTCGTCGGGCTCATAACCCGAAGGTCGTAGGTTCAAATCCTGCCCCCGCAACTCGGCAATATATGCCGTATGCCCAGATAGCTCAGTCGGTAGAGCAGAGGACTGAAAATCCTCGTGTCGCTGGTTCGATTCCGGCTCTGGGCATTTTCTTTACTTAATGATTAGTGTTATGGGCGTGTAGCTCAGGTGGTAGAGCACTTGACTTTTAATCAAGTTGTCCGGGGTTCGAATCCCCGCACGCTCACGAGGAATGAGAGAAGAGACAGATACCGTATTGGTTCTGTCTCTTTTTGCAAAAAGAAAAAAGAGGTGACAAAATGTATAAGAAAGTAGTATCAGATCTATTTAACTTTATTAAAAAAAGTCCGACAGCGTTTCATGCAACCGCGAATATGGCAGGAATTCTGGAGAAAAATGGATACCAGGAGCTGCCTGAGAAAGAAAAATGGAAGATATGCCCGGGTGGAAAATATTATGTGACTCGAAATAATTCCAGCATTATCGCTTTTCATATTGGAAAAGAACTTGATGATTATTCTTTTAAGGCTGTCGCTTCTCACAGTGATTCACCAACATTTAAATTAAAAGAAAATGCACAGCTTGAAATAAGAGAAAAATATACACAGCTGAATACCGAAGGTTATGGTGGCATGATCTGTTCAACATGGCTGGATCGACCACTGTCTGTTGCCGGACGTGCTGTTATAAAGAAAGATAATGAATATACAGTAAGGCTTGTTAATATTGACAAAGACCTTGTGCTGATCCCGAGTGTTGCGATTCATATGAATCGTGAGATTAATAAGGGATACGAATATAATAAGCAGATTGATATGCTGCCATTATTTGGCGGAAGTACATGTAAGCCAGGGGATCTCCTGAAACTTGTAGCCGAAGCACTGGATGTAAGAGAAGAGGATATTTACGGAACAGATCTGTATCTGTATAACCGTACAGAACCATCTGTATGGGGTGCAGATGAAGAGTTTATTTCTTGTCCGCAATTGGATGATCTGGCATGTGCATATACATCTTTACAAGGTTTTCTGCAAGGAAATGCAGATCATACAGTGCAGGTGTTTTGTTGTTTTGATAATGAGGAAGTCGGTTCTGGAACGAAGCAGGGTGCAGGTTCTACATTTTTATATGATGTTCTCTATCGTGTAAATCTTGCACTCGGCAAAGATGAGGAAGATTTCTATCGTGCTGTAGCGTCTAGTTTTATGTTGAGCTGTGACAATGCACATGCGGTACATCCGAATCATCCAGAAAAAACAGATAAAAATAATTGTGTATATATGAATGAAGGCATTGTTATAAAATCTCATGCCGGACAGAAATATACAAGTGATGCTGTCAGTATTGCAAAATTCCGTGGAATCTGTGAAGACGCAGGTGTTCCGCTACAATTTTTCGCAAATCGTTCTGATATGGCCGGTGGAAGTACGCTTGGCAATATTGCTATGTCACAGGTTTCGATGAATGCGGTAGATATAGGGATTCCGCAGCTTGCCATGCATTCTTCTTATGAGACTGCAGGAGTTAAAGATTGTTACTATATGATGAAGGCTGTGAAAGAGTTTTTAAAATATTGAAAAACAAAAAGCATTATGATATGCTGACTGTAGATTGTTAACAATCTACAAAGAAGGATATAAACATTCATGGGGAAATTAGCATATCGTACTTTAAGAGAAAATATTGTAGAGGAAATCCGGGAAAAGATATTGAATCAGGAGCTGCCCCCGGGAATGCGTATAGTTGAACAAGATATTTCGGATGAGTTTGGCGTAAGTCGCGGGCCGATTCGCGAAGCGCTGCGTCAGCTTGAGCAGGAGGGTATGATTGAGTATACTCGAAATGTAGGCTGTTCTGTTAAGAAAATTACGTTGGCTGATATTCGGGAGATATACTTGTTGAGCTCTACCTATGAGATGCTTGCGGTACGTTCTTATGATGGTAATTTTTCGGATAGCGATATCGAAAAAATGGATAAGATCCTGGAGCAGATGGCGTATCTTAATGAGCCGGATTATACTTATATTGTTTCACTTGACTGTATGCTTCACAGTATTTTTGTTGAAAAAGCAGGTATGCCACGACTTAAAAAGGCATGGAGAGACCTGAATTATGGTAATATATTGAGTTGTTATGCAGGAAACCAGGATGTTAATGTGGTGGCTAAGAGACAATATCCGATTCATAAAGAACTGGTTGATGTTTGCCGTACACGAAACACAGAGAACATTTGTGACGCGATTTCTAAACACTATATGTTTACGATCAATAGGGTATTAAAGGAAGGCAGATAGGAGTTATGAGTCTTTGGAAGTATAAGTATTTTGTTGATGTAGTTGACAGTAAGAGCTTTACTAAAGCAGGAAAGAAGAACTTTGTATCACAGACTGCAGTCAGTCAGCAGATTTCCTCATTGGAAAAGAGTATAGGCGGGAAGTTGATTGAAAGAGGAAACGGTGAGATTGTACCAACAGGTCTGGGACAGATTGTATATAACAAGGCAAAAGAAATATTACGTATAAATGAAGAAATGTTCAGAGAGATCCAGGATTATAAAGATAAATCTGTTATGGAAATCGGGGTTGACTGTTCCATTAATCGACTGTTCTGGAAGAAGATTGAGAGAATGCTGGATAGTTATTATGCGGACTCTGGAGACAGGTTTCGTTTTAATAAGGTTGATGTAAGAGCAGGAAGCAGGATGTTAGAAGATAATCATCTGGATATTTTTATCGGATACGATTTGTCAGAAACAAAAAAAGAAGAGCTTGAGGAAGCTATTTTGTGTAAGAATAAAGTGGGTATTTTCCTGGGAAGCAGGACATCACTAAAGCATAAAGAAAAGTTATCACTGGAAGATCTGGAAGGATATACGAGATACGAAACAAAGGCTTACTCCTGCAGTATGCAGAGTGTTCATCCGGATGCTACTTTACAACAGATGCATGGAAAGATAAAATGCGAGGATAATGTTGACACGATGAAGCTTAAGGTAGAGTTTAATGATGGGTATGCCTTTGCAGACAGTCAGTATTTCTCGTATGAGGATGGAGAACTCAGAACCTTATCAGACTTTGACAAATATTGTGTAATGAAATTCTATTATAAAAGGGATGGAAATAAAAAGAAAAAAGAAGAGATTTTTACACATCTTCAAAGTGTAATATAAAAACAATTAACAAATCAGTCAGATAATGGCTGATTTGTTTTTAATTTAACAGACTATATCCGTATAACATTTTCTTATCCAGATATTAGAAATTCTTGTTTGAAATTGTCGAAAAATAATTATAAAATTTGATACAGAGACTGCTGACAATAAGAAGGAGGGTATAAAAAAATGGAAAGAAAAAATATGTGGAAGCAGTATACAAGTACTCAGAATCGGGAACTGGAGCAATTAAGTGACAGATATAAAGAATGCCTTAATGCTGCAAAGACCGAGAGGGAGTGTGTGACACTCGCAGTTCAGATGGCGAAAGACCACGGCTACAGAAATATGAGCGAGTGTATCCGGGAAGGAACTGTTCTTAAAGCTGGTGATAAGGTGTATGCAGATTGCATGGGAAAAGCGCTTGCACTTTTTCAGGTCGGAAGTGAGCCTTTGGAAAACGGAATGAATATTCTGGGTGCACATGTAGATTCACCGAGACTGGATATTAAGCAGAATCCTTTATATGAAGATAATGAGATGGCTTATCTGGATACGCACTATTATGGTGGAATCAAAAAATACCAGTGGGTTACACTGCCTCTTGCGATTCACGGAACAGTGGCAAAGAAAGACGGAACAACAATAGATATTATCATTGGAGAAGATGAAAATGATCCGGTTGTTGTAATCTCTGACTTGTTGATACATATTGCACAGGAGCAGTTGGAGAAAAAAGCAAGTGTCGTAATTGAAGGAGAGGGTCTGGATGTTCTGGTAGGAACGAAACCGATCGCGGAGTGTGAAAATGCGGAGGAAAAAGAGCTTGTAAAAGCAGCAATTCTTACATATCTGAAAGAAACGTATGATATGGAAGAAGAAGATTTTCTCTCAGCGGAATTGGAAGTTGTTCCGGCCGGAAAAGCAAGAGATTGCGGACTGGACAGAAGTATGGTCATCGGTTATGGACAGGATGACAGAGTGTGTGCATTTACTTCTTTATTTGCCATGTTGGAGACGGAAGCGCCAAAGCGGACAAGCTGCTGTATCCTTGTGGATAAAGAGGAAATAGGAAGTGTCGGCGCTACCGGCATGCATTCCAGATTTTTTGAAGATACAGTTGCAGAGCTTCTGGCACTTACAGGAGAATATGCTGCATTAAAGGTAAGACGCGCACTTCATAATTCCTGTATGTTATCTTCAGATGTCAGTGCTGCTTATGATCCACTTCATGCAAGCGCATTTGAAAAGAAGAACACTGCTTTCTTTGGTAAAGGTCTTGTATTAAACAAATATACCGGAAGCCGTGGAAAAGTCAATACAAGTGATGCCAATGCAGAATACATTTCGAAAATCCGTAAGGTATTTGATGATAATGAAGTAGCATTTCAGACTGCGGAAATGGGAAGAGTCGACCTTGGCGGTGGCGGAACAATTGCCTACATTATGGCAAATTACGGAATGAACGTAATCGACAGTGGTGTTGCAGTTTTGTCCATGCATGCACCAAATGAGGTAACAAGTAAATCCGATATTTATGAAGTATATAAAGGATATAAAGCATTTTTAAAGGATATGGAGTAAAGGAAGAGAGGAAAAACCAATGGAAACTAAGAAAAAAGGCTATCCAAAAGCATTCTGGGCATGTGCCTGCACAGAAATATTTGAACGTCTGTCCTACTATCTTGGACGTTCACTGATCTTAATCTTTGTAACAGCAACTGTAGCAACAGGAGGTCTTGGACTTTCTGATACAGTAGCAGCTAATATGCAGTCAAACCTGACAGCATTTTCTTACCTGCTTCCACTTTTGGGAGGAGTTGTCGTAGACAAATATATCGGTGCAAAATATACGACACCAGTTGGTATGGTAATCGCAGGTGTTGGTTATTTTATGGGTTCAATTGCAACGAGCACAACAGGTGTATATCTGATGATTTTCTTTGTTAGTGCAGGACTTGCCCTTTTCAAAAATGGACCGATCATCGGACGTGTTATTACAGATAAATCACAGATGGACTCTGCATTTTCTATGCGTTATTCTCTCGTAAATGTCGGCGCATTTATTGGAACATTTGCAGTAGGTATCTTATATAAAGACGTATTTGCAAAAGACGGTGTATTAGGTTTCGTTCCATGTTTCAGACTTGCAGCATTGATCATGGTATTAGGTGCACTCTGGTACGTATTTGTATGTTGGAGATTCTTAGGCGATACAGCAGCGCTGCCATTCAAAAAGACAATGACTGCTGAAGAAATTGAAGCGGAAAAAGCAAGAAAAGCTTCTGAAAAAGAAGAAAAACAGCCAATGACAACTGTAGAAAAGAAGAGAATCGGTGCAATCATTGTCGCATCTATCTTCTCAATTATTTTCTGGATTTTCTGGTATCTTGGATATCTGCCGGTATACTACTACTGGGCAGAAAATGCTAACTGGTCAGTTGCAGGATACGAAGTACCGGCTACATGGTTTGATGCAGCAAATTCCATGTTCTGTGTAATATTAGGTCCAGTTGTTGCTTCATTATGGAAGAAACTCGCAGCAAGACCACAGGGTGATATGAGTATTTTCCGAAAAACGGCTCTGGGTATTACAACAATCGGTTTGGGTTACCTTTTCTATATTGTTATGGATATCGTTCGTGGAGACGGAAAAGTCAGCGTAATCTGGCTTCTTGGATTTGCATTCCTTCTTACACTTGGTGAAATGTTCTTCTCACCACTTGGACATGCATTTATCAGTAAATATTCTCCAAGCCGTTACCTGGCAGTTATGATGTCAGTATGGGGATTTGCAACATTTATCGCTGCAAAATCTTATGGATACGTATATGGATTGTTATTTGGCGGAAATCTGGAATTCAGAGTTGGATGTGGAATCGTTGCAGTAATTGCATTAGTTTCTGCAGTCATCATGGTTGCTCTGGATAAGAAATTATCTGCATTAGTAGACTAATGAATTGGAGAGAAATAAAATGAATATTCGTGAAAGACTTTCAAAGCTTCGTGAGCTGATGGCTGAAAAAGGAATCGATATTTATATTGTTCCAACAGCTGATTTTCATCAAAGTGAGTACGTAGGGGAATATTTTAAAGCGAGAAAATATATTACCGGGTTTTCCGGCTCTGCAGGAACTGCTGTAATCACAAAAGATGAAGCATATATGTGGACAGATGGAAGATATTTCATTCAGGCAGCAAAACAGATGGAAGGAACTACGGTTGAACTTATGAAGATGAAAGAGCCGGGAGTTCCGACAATTGAAGAATATCTGGAAAAAACTCTTCCGGAAAATGGAACCATTGGATTTGATGGCCGTGTTGTTTCCATGGGTGAAGGAAAAGGATATGAGCAGATTGCAGAAGAAAAGGGCGGAAAAATTGTATATGCCTATGATCTGATTGATACTTTCTGGGAGGATCGTCCGAAATTATCAGAAGAACCTGCATTTGCACTTGATTTGAAGTATGCCGGGGAATCCACTGCAGATAAGCTGGGAAGAATCCGTGATTTTATGCGAGAACATGGTGCAACAGCACATGTTCTTACCACACTGGATGATATTTGCTGGACATTGAATATCCGTGGAAATGATATTGAATTTTTCCCACTGGTGTTATCTTATGCGATTATCACAATGGATGGTATGTCTCTTTATATTGATGAGAGAAAACTTGGGGAAGAAATAAAAGAACAGTTTGCCAGAGATGGAATTACGATTCATCCATATAATGATATTTATGAAGATATCAAGCAGTTGAATAAGGAAGAATCTCTGCTTCTGGATCCGGCTAAGATTAATTATGCAATTTATAAGAATATTCCGGATCAGATAAAGAAAGTAGAAGAGCGTAATCCGGAAATCGTATTTAAGGCTGTCAAGAATGCAACAGAAGTTGAAAATATCAGAAAAGCGCAGATCAAAGACAGTATTGCACATATTCGCTTTATGAAATGGCTGAAAGAAAATGTAGGAAAAACAACGATTACGGAGATGAGTGCTTCTGATAAGCTGGATGAATTCCGTGTTGAGCTTGGTAATTTTATCCGTCCAAGTTTTGAGCCAATCTGTGCCTATGGTGAGCATGCAGCTCTCTGCCATTATGTTTCTTCTGAAGAGACAAATGTAGAACTGAAAGAAGGAAGTGTATTTTTAACAGATACAGGTGCCGGATTTTATGAAGGTTCTACAGACGTAACAAGAACATATGCCCTGGGTGAGATTCCGAAGATCATGAAAGAACACTTTACTCTGGTTGCGATCAGTCATCTGCAGCTTGCAAGTGCAAAGTTCTTAAGAGGATGTAACGGAATGAACCTTGATATCCTTGCCAGAAAACCATTCTGGGACAGAGGTATTAACTTTAACCACGGAACAGGACATGGTATGGGATATCTTCTGAATATTCATGAAGGTCCGACAAACTTCCGCTGGCAGTATCGTGTGAATGATACACATCCTTTTGAAGAAGGAATTGTTATCACAGATGAACCGGGTATCTATATTGAAGGTTCACATGGGGTACGACTGGAGAATGAACTTCTTGTAACGTCATGGCAGAAGAATGAATATGGTGATTTCCTTTGTTTTGAGCCAATTACTTATGTTCCAATGGATCTGGATGCTATTTTACCAGAAATGATGTCTGAATCAGAGAAAGCTCTGTTGAATGAATATCATCAGCTGGTATATGACAAAATAGCACCTTATCTTGAAGAAGATGAAAAGGAATGGCTTAAGAAATATACAAGAGCAATTTAGTATTATATGTTGATAATATACCCTTCAGTGATATGTCCCTCTGTCCGTTTTTGCCGGAGGGACATATTATTTGGCATTTTCACTTTTTTATAAAATTGGATTGACAACAAAAGTGATTTTCTGTATATTATGAACTAATAAAAGGGAGTAACTGGCGCCTGTTATCATCGGGCGTTTACGATATCGTCAGTACGATGAGTGTTCATCCGTATCGTAATGAAATGGTGAGACTTTTATTGCGTATGAATTATGCAATAATGGTCTCTTTTTTATTTGTCTGGAAATAATAAAAGAGAGGCTATGTTGCCGGAAGAAGGGAGAATCATATGTTAACGAGTGAACAGGCTAAGAAAAATCAAGAGAAATATGGATTTAATGAACTGGTGGAAGGAAAGAAGAAAAGTGTTCTTCAGTTATTTCTTGAACAGTTTAAGGATTTTCTGGTTGTTATTTTAATTATTGCTGCGGTTGTATCGGGATTCTTGGGAGACGCAGAGAGTGCAATTGTTATTTTTGTCGTGATTACGATAAATGCAATTCTTGGAACTGTGCAGACAATGAAAGCAGAGCAGTCCTTGAACAGCTTAAAGCAGCTGTCGGCGCCGGAGGCCAAGGTCATTCGTGACGGTAATCTGATGTTGATACCGTCCCGGGAGGTTACGGTGGGTGATGAGGTAGTCATTGAAGCGGGTGATTGTATTCCGGCTGATGGGGCTCTCATTTCCTGCGCAAGCCTGAAGGTAGATGAGAGTGCGCTTACAGGTGAAAGTCTTTCGGTGGAGAAATCATTGGAAGAAGTGACGGAAGGTGCAGCACTGGGCGATCAGACGAATCGTGTGTTTTCTGGAAGTTTTGCCACATACGGCCGTGCATCCTATGAGGTTACGGCTATCGGAATGGAGACAGAGGTGGGGAAGATTGCGAAGCTTTTGAAGACAACATCGGAGAAACGAACTCCACTGCAGATCAATCTGGATGATTTCGGGAAAAAGCTTTCTATTATTATCATGATTTTCTGTGGAATCTTATTTGGGATTAATGTGTTTCGCGGAGGTTCCGCAGTGGATGCATTTCTTTTTGCAGTGGCACTTGCGGTAGCGGCAATTCCGGAAGCGCTTAGTTCTATTGTTACGATTGTACTTTCATTTGGTACACAGAAGATGGCAAAGGAGCACGCCATTATCCGTAAGCTTCAGGCGGTAGAAGGTCTTGGAAGTGTATCTGTCATCTGTTCGGATAAGACGGGAACGCTGACACAGAACAAAATGACGGCAGAGGATTATTATGTAGACGAACAGAGAATACCGGTTTCTGAACTGGATATGTCAAAGGGCAATCAGGAGTTTTTATTGCATTGCAGTATATTATGTAATGACTCTACCAATACGGACGGACAGGAGCTTGGCGATCCGACAGAAACGGCTCTTATTAATCTGGGAAGTACATTTGGATATGAAGCACTTAAGGTGCGTGACAGTTATCCAAGAAAGGCAGAGATTCCTTTTGACAGTGACAGAAAGCTCATGTCTACGGCACATTTCATTGCTGGGCAGTATGTGATGGTGGTAAAAGGAGCTGTAGATGTTCTGCTTGGACGTATGGACAGCATTCGCTGTGGCGATACTGTAAGAGAGATTTCTGCTGCGGATATTGAAAAAATAGAAAAGCAGAACGAAGAATTCTCCCGGGATGGACTTCGGGTTCTTGCATTTGCCTACAAAATTATTGATCATGAGCGGGAGCTGACTCTTCAGGATGAAGATGGACTTACATTTCTTGGACTTATTTCCATGATGGACCCGCCGAGAGAAGAATCGAAGGCTGCAGTTTCTGAATGCATCAAAGCTGGTATTAAGCCAATTATGATCACCGGTGATCACAAAGTAACGGCAGCAGCGATTGCAAAAAGAATTGGTATATTGAAAGAGGAATCTGAGGCATGTGAAGGCGCGGTTATTGAAAATATGTCAGATGAGGAACTTAAGGAATTTGTGCCGGGCATATCTGTGTATGCGAGGGTGTCTCCGGAACATAAGATCCGAATCGTGCGTGCATGGCAGGACAAGGGAAATATTGTAGCTATGACGGGAGATGGAGTGAATGATGCACCGGCACTCAGGCAGGCAGATATCGGTGTTGCCATGGGCATTACCGGCAGTGAAGTCTCGAAAGATGCGGCAGCGATGGTTCTTACAGATGATAATTTTGCAACCATAATTAAAGCAGTAGAAAATGGCAGGAATATTTATCAGAATATTAAAAATTCGATACAGTTTTTGCTTTCCGGAAACTTTGGTGCGATTCTGGCAGTATTATATGCATCAATTGCAGGACTTCCGGTGCCGTTTGCTCCGGTGCATCTTCTGTTCATTAATCTTTTGACAGACAGTCTTCCGGCTATTGCACTGGGTCTCGAGCCGCATACATCTGATGTTATGCAAAAGAAGCCAAGACCTATGAATGAATCTATTCTGACGAAAAACTATCTTTTCAGTATCGGGATAGAAGGCTTAAGTGTTGGTATTATGACAATGGCGGCATTTCTGATTGGTTATAGAGGTGGCAATACCGTACTGGCAAGCACGATGGCATTTGGTACATTATGTATGGGGCGTCTTGTACATGGATTTAACTGCAAATCCGCAGAGCCGGTAATATTTACGAAACGGTTCTTTAACAATATATATCTGATCGGAGCATTTTTAATCGGACTGGTACTGATTACAGGTGTGTTGGTAATACCGGGACTGCAAGTATTATTTAAAGTGCAGACGTTAAAAATCGGGCAGTTATTGATCGTATATGGACTCGCACTTTTGAATCTGCCGGTTATACAATTTATGAAGTGGGTAAGGAATTATGGAATTAAATCGAGAGACAATTAAGAAAATTAAAGGATTGATATTATTTACGGCGCTGGTAGTCGTGTGTCTGTGGAAATATGAAAATGCACTGGCAGTTCTGGGATATATTTTCCACATATTTTTCCCGTTTATACTTGGGGGAGCAATTGCATTTGTGCTGAATGTTCCGATGAACTTTGTGGAGAGGCATTTGTTCCCACAGGAGAGGATGGAAAAAAAGCCGGTACTGCAAAAGCTTGCAAGACCGGTGAGTATGCTGCTTGTTCTGTTTTCGGTGATAGGAGTGATTGTCCTTGTTATGTTTGTACTGGTGCCTCAGCTCGCAGAGACATTCTCTAATCTGGGGCAGAGTATTCAGGAGTTTATTCCTAAAGTACAGGATTGGGCGGAAGAAATCTTTCATGGCAACCGGGAAATCATGGCATGGGTCAATAATCTGGAATTTGACTGGAATAAGATTATGAACACAGGGATTGATTTCCTGACAAATGGTGCCGGAAGCCTTCTGGATTCAACAATTACTGCGGCCAAGAGTATTGTAAGTGGGGTATCCAGATTTTTCATTGCATTTGTATTTGCAATTTATGTTCTCTTACAAAAGGAAAAGCTGGGAATTCAGGCGAAAAAAGTGCTGTTTGCATTTGTAAGAAAAGGAAGAGCGGAAGCGACGCTGGAAGTTCTTTCTCTCACTTATAGTACATTTTCAAGCTTCCTGACCGGGCAGTGTGTGGAGGCAATTATTCTTGGCTCTATGTTCGTCCTGTCGATGACCATACTGCGGCTTCCATATGCACTTTTAATTGGTATCGTTATTGCTTTTACGGCACTCATTCCAATCTTTGGAGCATTTATCGGATGTGCTCTTGGTACATTTCTTATATTTATTGTAAGTCCGGTAAAAGCGATGATTTTCATCATACTGTTTCTTGTGCTGCAGCAGATTGAAGGAAATCTCATTTATCCCCACGTTGTGGGCAATTCAGTGGGACTTCCTTCAATATGGGTGCTGGCAGCAGTCAGTGTCGGCGGCAGCCTTATGGGAGTTGTGGGAATGCTTATATTTATTCCGGTTGTATCCGTATTGTATGCACTTTTCAGAGAAATCGTGTATCTGAAGTTAAAGCAGAGAAAGATAAAGCCGGAGGATATTGTGTAGTTGCTATTTTCTGTCCTTTATTTTGCAAAAAACCACTGCCGCCAGTGTACTTACCGCCGTTGCCACAATCCCGGCCCCGACGATGGCAGCAGGATTGACACTTCCGTACTGGCTTCTGTAGGCAATCACATTGACGGGAATTAACTGCAGAGAGGAAATATTTATAATCAGAAAAGTACACATTTCGTTGCTTGCAACACCGCGTTTTCGGATGGGACCGGGAGCGCGGTGTTTTCTGCGTTCTTCTTCCAGGTTACTGAGCTCTTCCATAGCTCTTAAGCCCGCAGGAGTTGCGGCCCATCCGAGGCCGAGCACGTTGGCAATGATATTGGTAGTAATATGTTCTTCTGCCGGATGGCCGGCAGGTAAAGAAGGAAAGAGAAACCGGATCAGAGGACGTATTTTGCGGGAAACCTGAGATATAATTCCTGCTTTTGTCGCTATTTCCATTAATCCGACCCAGAAGGACATAACTCCCATCATAGTAATACACAGGGCAATCGCTTCTTTTGAAGAATCGATTGCTGCATTGGTTATATCAGGCATCCGTCCGGTAAAGGAAGCGAATATAATACCGATCAGAATCATGCCTGCCCATAAATAATTTAACATCGTAAATGCCTCTTCTTATTTCTTTGATTCATAATATGTAAATCTTTTTTTGCATATACATGAAAACAGCTATAATAAAAGGGGAGAAGTGTATGAAGCTGTTTCTCTATCTGGCGGATTTTATCGTGCCGCTTGTGATCTTTGGAATTGTGTGTTACGGGTGCCTGATGAAGGTGGATGTATACGATACTTTTATAAAAGGAGCGAAGGATGGATTCTTTACCGTGATCAAGATTATGCCGACGCTTGTGGGACTTATGGTAGCGGTGGGGATTCTGCGTGCTTCGGGTCTGCTTGATTATCTTGCAGATATCATAGGTGGCTTCAGCAAATATATAGGATTTCCGGGAGAGCTTGTCCCACTTACGGTTGTGAAAATGTTCTCGTCCTCCGCAGCGACAGGGCTTCTTCTGGATGTGTATAAACAATATGGAACGGATACATTCCTTGGGCTGGTGGCCTCTATCAGCATGGCATGTACAGAGACAATATTTTATACAATGAGTGTATATTTTATGACAGCAAAGGTGTCAAAGACAAGATATACTTTGACAGGAGCACTGATTGCAACATTTGCAGGGCTTGCTGCCAGTGTAGTTCTTGCCGGAATGATGACAGGATAAAAGGATTTTGCTATAATTTACGCAGAGAAAATAATCGATGGTTCGACGGAGGTACGATATGGATTATGAAGCCTTATTAAATGAAGTACTGAATATCGGAAAAGAAATGGTGAAAAGTGGCGCAGAGACGAATCGTGCGGAAGACAGTATTTATCGCATGATGGAAAGTTATGATATAGAACAGTGCAATGTGTTTGTCATTCAGAGCAATATTCAGGCAACGATTAAGCCGGTGAATGGATCTTATATTACACAGATCAGGAGAGTGCATAAGACCGGATTTAATTATGATCGCCTGGATTATCTGAACAATCTGTCCAGATATATTTGCGAGAATAAGCCATCGGTAGAGGAAATTCGGGAAAAATACAAGGAAGTTATGAGCCGGAGAGAGCAGCCTGTGTATTTGAGATATGTGGCGGCAATACTGGGCGGTGTAGGATTTGGCGTATATTTTGGCTGTGACCTGGTAGATACATTGGTAGGAGTCGTAATATGTGCTCTTGTAGAGGTGTATCTGGGAGAGATTCTGGATAAGAAAGAAAATAATCTTGCGGTATATAATATCATTATTGCTTTTCTGGCAGCGGCAGCAGTATTTCTGGCAGCGCGGTTGGGATTCGGTCATCATCCGGACCGTATTATCCTGGGATTAAATATGGTTCTGATCAGTGGACTGGGTGTGACGAATGGCATTCGGGATGTTCTGGACAGGGCGTATCTTTCAGGAATATTAAATATTGCTCATGCCTGTCTGGGAGCAATTGCGATTGCATGCGGGACAGGTCTTGCCATGATCTTATTTGAAGGAGACTTCTATGAGATGTACATAGCACCAAGTATAGCAGTACAGTTGATTTCCTGCGGAGTTGCGAGTATGGGCTTTGCGCTGGTATTTAAAGCTGCTCTTTGCCAGTCCTTCTGGGCAGGGGTTGGAGGACTGATCAATTGTGGATGCTATCTGGTGGTACTTCATTTTTATGGAAATAATCTGGCGGCGGTCATGGCAGGTGCAACCTTTGTGGCTGCTTATGCATATGTGATGTCCAGGATTCATAAGGCGCCGGCGACAATTTTTCTTACTACGTCTATTATGCCGGTAATCCCGGGAGCCACGCTGTTCTATATGATGCACGGGATGGTGCAGGGAGATTATGTGATGGCAAAGCAACAGACACTTCTGTTGGGACAGACCTGTATGGCGATTGCATTCGGTTTCCTGCTCGTGGAGATTGCGATGCGCTATGTGGTGGAGCGAAAGGGTAATTAAGAGATTGCGATAATGTGGTAACCAATCTTTTGAATTTCCACATCTACTAATTCTCCGTTTTCCGTTTCGGCAAGTATATCCATAATAAGAAGCGATCCTTTTTCTGAAATCCGTCTATGTTCTCTTGGAAGGGCGCGTTTTACTTTTAGTTTTCTTCCTACAATGTGACTGATAAAATCAGAGAGTCTCTCTGGATGTGTTTCTACATCAAAAATAAATTTGAAAAATGGGTCATAGGTCATCATGACTCCTCGTACACCCATGCAGAATTCGACAAAACGTTCCTGAAAATCTTTTCTCAGGTCCAAGAATGTGGTATACACCTCTGGTTTTTCCCATATTCCGTGCATTACCTGCTCCCGGGTCTTCAAATCTCCGAGGACATTTTCTTCTCTCTTATGTATGGTTCCTTTTGTTATCTGTGACATACAATTCCTCCTTTTGTTATTCTGTTTTGTTTTTCATAATCGGGTAGCTCTTCGACCTGAAGTTCCGAAAATGAGATGCCTTATGGCTGAGATAGTTATCAAATGCAAGAAGTGCATCTGAAGTTCTTTTAGGATAGCATAAAAATATATATGTGTAAATGCATTGAGGTGAGCTTTTAATAGTTAGAACAACAAAAAGGACAATATGAAGGAGGTTTTATGTTATGTCTAAAGAGCGAAATATCGGTATTTTTCAATTGGAGAATGGGTGCTGGGGCTACAGATTTATTGTAACAGTTAATGGAAAACGAAAAGCCCAGAAAAGAGTGAGAGATGAAGTGGGCAGACCGTATAAGACTGAGAAACAGGCACTTAAGGCCAGGGAAAAAGCAATCCTGATGGAAAAAACAAGAATGCTCCTGCCACCCTCAAAACCGATGGAAAGAAAGACCATTGAAGAAGTTTTTAAAGAGTATTGTGAAAAAGGCAGGACTGAGAAAGCTTATGCTACTAAGAAAAAGCAGGATTGTTTGTGGAATAATTATCTCCTTGAGAGGTTTGGAGACAGATACATTGATGATATTACAGTAGCAGAGGTGAATGACTATCTTGCAGAACTTTACTGTGTAAATCATTTGTCTTATGGTTATGTAGAAGGATTTTTAAAGCAGTTTTATCTTATCTTTGGACAGGCATATGCAAGAAATTATATGAGTATCGATGATTATAATAAACTCTGTGTAAATAAAAACAGTAAGATACGAATGCCTGCAAAGAAATCTATTGATGTAAAGGCTATTGAAACATTTACAAAAGAAGAGATAAAAATTATGGATGAATATTTTAAAGGGAAAACGGTGGAAACTGCATATATCATTGGGAAATACAGTGGACTTAGAATTGCTGAATGTTATGGTCTTACCTGGGATTGTATTGATCTTGAGAAGGGGATTATTACCGTAGAAAAACAGCTGCAAACGCAAGATGGACTGGTAAAGTTAATGCCGCTTAAAACGGTAAATGCCCGAAGAAAAGTATACATGAATAAGGAACTACAGAAATATTTCAGTGAATTAAAAGAAAAAGTGAAAGAATATGAACAAAAATATGCTGCTCAAAGGCAGCAAAATGAAAAGTTCGTGATAAATGTGGATGGAACAAAGATTTCCTCTTTAGAACTTGTGAATACTCTCCCAAATGGAAAGATACAGACAGAATGGGCGATCAAACATCATGCCAGACCGTTAAAAGAGTATTATAATATAGAGTTCAAGTATCACACCTTAAGGCATACATATGGAACGACTCTGGCTTTGTTAAATACTCCTTCTCATATATTGGCAAATCAGATGGGACATGGGAAGATCTCGACTACTTATAAATATTATCTGGCAATATCAGAAGCGGGGGTGAGTGAGCTTAAGAATAATTTGGAAAGATTGTAGGGTAAAAGCCAAGCCGAGCCATTCATAGCCCTGTGGGCTATTTCATGGTGGGCTAGCGCCCAATAAGAATAAAATAGCCAAGCCAACTCGGGATGCAAGCATCCCTCATTGTCGGCTGTCGCCGAATAAGCTACGCCGAGCCATTCATAGCCCTGTGGGCTATTTCATGGTGGGCTGGCGCCCAATAAGAATAAAATAGAAAATGGCTGGACGTGCATAAATGCCCTCCAGCCATTTCTATTTTATCCTTACTCGGCTTGTAGCTTAACCAAAGTATCTCTTTAACAGACCTTCGAATGCTTTTCCGTGTCGAGCTTCGTCACGAGCCATTTCGTGTACTGTATCGTGGATTGCGTCGAGGTTAGCTGCTTTTGCTCTCTTAGCGAGATCGAATTTACCAGCTGTTGCTCCGTTTTCAGCGTCTACTCTCATTTCGAGGTTCTTCTTTGTGCTGTCTGTTACAACTTCACCGAGTAACTCTGCGAATTTTGCAGCGTGCTCAGCTTCTTCGTAAGCAGCTTTCTCCCAGTAGAGACCGATTTCCGGATATCCTTCTCTGTGAGCTACTCTAGCCATAGCAAGGTACATACCTACTTCTGAGCATTCTCCTTCGAAGTTAGCTCTTAAATCAGCAAGGATGTCTTCGCTTACGCCTTTAGCAACTCCTACAACGTGCTCTGCAGCCCATTCTCTTTCGCCTGCCTGCTCTTTGAATTTCTCAGCCGGAACGCCGCATACTGGACATTTCTCTGGTGCTGCATCTCCTTCGTGAACATAACCGCATACTGTACATACAAATTTTTTCATAGTTATTATCTCCTTTTCTTTATTTGAATTTTTTAATTATTAATATTAGTAATTATTACTGATATTAATTTACCATAAACATTTGAAAAAGTCAATTGATTATTTTAAAGTTTTTCAATTTCCTTTTTTCTCTTTGCGCATTCTGCGCATGTTCCATAAAACAGAGTTGTATGGGAATCAATGATGCCATTAAAATGCTTATTTGCCATCTGATTGACAGAACGGATATATTCTTCATCAAGCATCAGATCTACTACATTTCCACAGGATGTACACACTACATGATAGTGTGGATGTGTGTCTCCATCGAAACGGTCTCCGCCATCAGGAGTCGGAATCTTTACCACTTCCCCCATATCTGCCAGAAGGTTTAAGTTACGATAAACTGTACCCAGACTAATGCGGGGAAATTCTTCACGTACATGAAGATATACAGTATCAGCGGTAGGATGTCCGGTAGTATTTTCCAGATATTCTTTTATGGAAGCGCGCTGCCTGCTGTACTTCAAAGGTGCCATGCACATCCTCCTTTCAATAATAGTAATAATTATTATGATTAGTATAAAACGTAAAGAGCCAAGTGTCAACATTTATTTCGTGAATGTAACATAATTGTAATAATTTGAGAGTGGAAAATGTATAAACAGGAAAAAAATGGAAACAATATGACGAGAGAAATACTGAGCATTAGCCTTGACAATGAAACGTTCCATGATATAATAAATGCGTAACATATGTAACAATTCTGTAATATTTACTAAAGATAAGAAAACATAAAGGAGGGAGTTTATGGATTCTATTCTTAGGAAAGGATTGTTCCTAGTTACTTTAACAGGAGCTATTACAGCATTTCCCGAGACGGCATTAGCTTCTGATATAAATGAAGAAAGTATTATGCCGAAGGTGGGAATCGAACAGGTACTTAATGATTGTTATTCTTCAGAAAAGGAAATAAAAGTAGAAGACTATCTGGTGCCGACAGAAAAGGGAGAGTATTTAGATATGGCTTTTGCGAATGTTCAGTCATTTCTTTATATAAGAAGTGAACCGACAAAGCAAAGCGAGTGGGTCGGAAAATTATATCCCGATTACGCAGCCAGAATTATCGGTCCGGTGGGAGAGTGGACGAAAGTACAGTCCGGTTCGGTAACAGGCTATGTATGTTCTGACTATATTGTAATAGGAAATGAGGCAGAGCAGAAAGCGCAGGAGATTCTGACTGAAGCGGAAGATTTCTCTTATGCGGAGTCAAAAGAGGAAGAAGCTAAGAGACTTCAACAAGAAGCGGAAGAGGCAGCGAAGAAAGCGGCAGAAGAAGCACAGAAGCTTATGGGAAGCGGACAGGCAGTTGTTGATTATGCCTGCCAGTTCATTGGAAATCCTTATGTGTGGGGTGGAACGAGTCTGACAAACGGGGCAGATTGCTCTGGATTTGTTCAATCTGTATACGCACATTTTGGAATCAGCCTTCCAAGAACTTCCGGTGAGATGCGGGGAGCAGGCAGAGAAGTCAGTTACAGTGAAGCCATACCTGGTGACATCATTTGTTATGATGGACATGTTGGAATCTATATGGGAGATGGACAAATTGTAAATGCAATTAACAGCAGACGTGGAATCGGGATATTGTCCGCCACTTACGATCATATTATTACGGTAAGAAGATTGCTGTAACATTTTTAGGGCGAATGTACAAAATAGACAAAAATGTAATAATTTGTAAAAAAATGAAAAATTTTGAGAAATGGACTTATCCAAGTTATCCACATAAAAACATCCGAAAAAGGTGGAAAAAGTGATGTTTTCAAAAAGTTTTCCACATTATCCACACAAAATTAGTAAAAAATGGGGGAATACTCAAGGGTAAAAAAAGAACAGGCGTTTTGTGAAGTTGTGATAAAAATAGAAATTTGTCGAAAAAAAAGATAAATAATATTGACTTTTAAGAAGTCAAATTTTTAAAAGAAATTGTATTAAAATGTTTACACAATGGGAAAATACGACTATAATAAGAACACTGTAAGAAAAAAGGAGGTGTCATAATGGCACATGTATCTAAAGATATGACATTTGGTGAGCTGCTTGGACAGTATTACGAGAAATGTCCGAAGATCGTAGATGTTCTTGTTGAAGCTGGAATGGGATGTATCGGATGTCCGCACTCTCAGATGGAGTCTATTGAGCAGGGAGCTATGGGACATGGAATTGACCCGGATCTGTTGATTGAGAAATTAAATGCAACAATCACTGCAACATTAGGTGAATAAGAAGAAAAGAAGAATACCCCGGGGTAAAATGAATTTCATTTTACCCCGGGGTATTTTATCATACGCTGTGTAATTTTTAAATAGTTGCAAGCTGCTGAATGGCATCCGGAGATACCATAACTTCGCAGTGTTCTTCCAGAAAGGCAATGGCGGCACCGGATGCTTTCTCCATATTTCCGTATTCTGACAGCATATTGCAGATACGGTTGAAATCCTTTGCTGTATGGTCAGACTGCGCGAGTGCAAGAATATACATATTCTCTGCGCGGTCTTTGTATAAGGTGTTGGAACCGGAATACATACCATCTAACAGTCGTGCTGCCTGAAGCACATTATCCATGGCTGCAAATGAAAATAAACGTAAGGTTAATTTCTTTTCCGCAGGAGCTTCTGGCTTTTCGTGAGAGGAAGATGCATCTACAGCAGCGATCTTCTCCTTTACCTTTCCGAGAAGCTGAAGAAGAGATTCGGCTCCTTCCAGCTTATCCAGCATATCCTGCTTCTGTGAATCCATATCTGCACCTGGCATAGGAGCAAACTTGGAAAAACGGGTGTCGAGTTCTTCTGGATCTTCGACTTTAGTAATTATCAGCACAATCGAATCGGAAGAAGCGGGAATTGCCTCGATCATAAGAGGAAGGTCTTCTGCTTCAAAGCCAAATTCAAAGGCTGCCTGTTGCATCATATCATGGAAAAGTGACTTCGCTTTTTCGGTTCCGTATGCCAGTTCGCTGAGCTGAAGCTCACGAGCTGCCAAATCAGCGCGTGTTAAAGTACAGCGTATCTGATTGTCGTTCAGTTTCTCAATCTTCATATCATCACTTCCTTTCCGATAGTATAGCACAGAAAATGCGCAATGTTCAATAAAATAAGTATAAAATAAAAAAGTGCTTGCGTTTGAAAAAAGTATCATTTATAATGACCATACTAGAAGATAGTTTTCCCTGATAACTACAGTTTTAGAACAATAAAATTTCTTAAATGTATTCTACAAGAATCTGCCAAATTCAAGAAAGAATTCATTAGTGCCATTTTCAGGCATGTATTTTCAGACAATCAGAGAGAAAAATCTTATATTTTTTTAAACAGATGCAAAGCTGTCTTCTATATTATTATCTGTTTTTCTGTGTTATATGACCAACAATGTATCACGGAAAAATCCTTTTGGTTTAATATATGCAGAAAAGCAGCAGTAGTTATCTTGCGGGCATCAAAAGGAGGAAGCGTCATGGGGGAACATCGGGAGCAGAAGTTTCAGATGCTGTTTACCGAGCTGACAGGTTATGAAAAAAAGGGAGTATATATGTTAATGAACGATCTTCCCGCGAGTCCTATGCAGATCGTTCAGGCCCATATGCTGCGGGAAGATAATTCATATATGCGAGATTATGTGCTGAATGATAAAGGTGATGTGCAAGAGCTGTGTTTTCATGATGTGCAAAATAATGAAAAGAAAGGAAACTAAGTGCCCCTCAATACACAAAATGTCGAAATAAATGATGACGTAAGAGTTCTGTTTTGCTATAATAAGGTCTAACAGGAGGTGCAGCATGGAAGAAAAGGATAGAGTAAGCCGCACAACTTCAGACCGCAGACGGCAGAGTGACCCCAGAAGACAAAGCGCCGAGAGACGTGAAGGGGCTGCGAGACGACAAAGCACGCCAAGAAGAGAAGAAGGTCCGAGACGCCAGAGTACGGAAGGACGTCAGAGTGCCCAGAGACGCCAGAGCAGCGAGGAACGTCAGGGTGCAGGGAGACGTCAGAGTGTCGAGGGACGTCAAGGTGTCCAGAGGCGTCAAAGTGCAGAGGGACGTCAAAGTGCAGAGGGACGTCAGAGTACACAGAGACGTCAGGAAACTGCAAGACGACCGGAAGCTCAACCGCGTAAAAGGCGGCCGCAGAATAAGAGGAGAAGAAAGAGAAATCTTACACTTAAGATAGCTTTTTTGATTATATTGGTAATAGCAGCGGTAGCAGCAATATTTTTGTGGAAGCGCTATGGTCCGACAAAGGAACAGGCAGATTTGAAGAAATATTATGGTATAGAAAATGAGAATCAGCTGGCTGTTATTGTAGATGATCAAGTAGTAGAACCGAGTGCGATGATCGCAGATGGCAAGGCATATCTCCGGTATGAGACATTAAGAGATTATGTGAGCAGCCGTTTTTACTGGGATCCGAATGAAAATATTCTCCTTTATACATTGCCAAAAGATATGGTATCCGTGGAAGTTGGAAGTAAAGACTATACGGTTTCCAAGGAAAAGAACAGTAAAGATTACGTCATTTTAAAAACAGAAGGAAGCACAGCGTATATTGCATTGGATTTTGTCCAGCAGTATGTCAATATCGAATATGAAGTATATGATGATCCGGGACGTGTAATGATCGTCAGTGACTGGGGAGAGAAGAATGTCGCTACAGTCAAGAAGGATACGCAGGTTCGTTATCGTGGCGGAGTAAAGAGTCCGGTACTTACAGAGATCAGTAAGAAAGATACGGTGTACGTTATCGAGGATGAGGAGAACTGGAAGAAAGTCCGCACAGAAGATGGTTTTATTGGTTATGTGAAAAAGAGTGCTCTTAAGAACATTCGTAAGGAAAATATCACACGAGAGTTTGAGGAGCAGGAATTCACCAGCATTAAGAAAGACTATACCATCAATATGGCATGGCATAATGTAACTAACAGCACGGCAAATGACAGTGTTCTGCAGAGAATTGCAGACAGTAAGGGACTTACTACTATTGTGCCGACATGGTTCCACGTTAAGGATGTGAAAGGAAACATGGACTCGATTGCTTCTTCAGATTATGTGAACTATGCACATCAGTCGAATATTGAAGTGTGGGCAGCAATCAGAGATTTTGACGGTGGAATAGGCTCATATGACGAGTCCTTCGAACTATTAAGCCATACTTCAAGCAGAGAGAACCTCATCAATCAGCTGGTGGCAGAATCACTGCAGGTTGGTGTGGACGGCATTAATGTCGATTTTGAAAAGATATCAGAAGAATGCGGAGAGCATTATATTCAGTTTATCCGGGAATTATCTGTCAGATGCAGACAGAATGGTATTATTTTATCAGTAGATAACTATGTTCCAAAGGGATATAACAGGCAGTACAATCGTAAAGAGCAGGGAATCGTTGCAGATTATGTAGTAATCATGGGCTATGACGAGCACTTTGGCGGCTCGCCGGAAGCAGGTCCGGTTTCCTCTTATGGTTTTGTGAAGGAAGGTATTGAGGAGACTCTTAAGGAGGTTCCGGCCGATAAGATCATCAGCGGAATTCCGTTCTTTACAAGACTTTGGGAAGAGACGCCGAAGACAGAGGCTGAACTTGCAGAAGAAGCAGGCACAGAAGCTGCGGAGTATGCAATGAAGGTCAACAGTCAGCCGCTTGGTATGTCAACCGCAAAGGAGAAGATCGCTCAGGCTGGTGCAGAGATTACCTGGGATGAAGACGCACAGCAGAATTATGCGACATGGACCGTTGACGGTGTGACATATGAAATCTGGCTGGAGGACGAGCAGTCTGTGGAGGCGAAACTTAAGCTCATGAAGGAAAATAAGCTTGCAGGTACAGCTGCATGGGCTCTGGGACAGGAAAGTCCGGATATCTGGGAACTGATACTTAAATATGTAAATTAAATAACGTATATAAAATGCCTCCGGCAGTCATATATTTTACAAGTATAGACTGTCAGGAGGTGTTTTTTTGCGTAAAAAAGTGGAACTATTATTACTTCTTTTGCTGCTTGCAGGCCTTATATTTGCCAACCGTAAACTGGAAGAATATGTTTCTTCTGAGAAGATAGAGCGAAAAGAAAATACGGTTATCATAGACCCGGGCCATGGTTCCTCAGATCCGGGAAAAGTCGGTATTAACGGAGCGCTTGAAAAGGATATTAACCTTTCCATTTCGAAAAAGGTGAAAAAGAAACTGGAGAAGAAGGGATATGAAGTAATCATGACAAGGGAAAAGGATGAAGTTCTGGATGGAGCCGGAGAAGAAGGACAGAAGGTAAAAGATATGAAAGCGAGAGTAGAGCTTATAAATAGTACTGCTCCGGCATTAGCAATCAGTATTCATCAGAACAGCTATCCGCAGGCAGATATACATGGTGCGCAGGTTTTTTATTATACACATTCTGAAGAGGGGGAAGCTGCGGCATGTGTAGTGCAGGAAGCCTTACTGGAAGTGGATCCTGACAATACGAGACAGATAAAGGCAAATGATACATATTATCTCCTGAAGCGGACGAAAGTTCCTACCATCATTGTAGAGTGCGGATTTTTAAGTAATCCTGAGGAAGCGGAAAAACTGGGCAGTGACGAATATCAGAAAAAGCTGGCAGATGCAATTGTTTCTGGAACAGAGCAATATCTGTCATCAAAAACAATTGGAAAGTGAAACGCAGTGTAGTATAATAAAATACATGAAGACAATAATAGAAAAAATAGATTATACACAATTGAATAGCGAAGAAAACAAAGCAATCATAGAAAAAGCCGGAGATATTTTAAAAAACGGTGGACTGGTTGCATTTCCGACAGAGACAGTATACGGACTGGGAGCCGATGCATTAAATGAGATGGCAGCGCACAAGATATATGAAGCAAAAGGGAGACCTTCGGATAATCCACTCATTGTGCATATTACAAATATGAAGGATCTGGAGAAGGTGGCAGAAGTAATCCCCGAAGCGGCATATACGGTGGCCGAAAAATACTGGCCGGGACCGCTTACGATGATATTTGATAAGACAGACCTTGTTCCGTATGGAACAACAGGCGGTCTGGAAACTGTTGCAGTGCGGATGCCGAATGAACCTGTGGCAAGAGCAGTCATCGATGCCGGTGGAGGGTTTATCGCAGCGCCAAGTGCGAATACGTCAGGGCGACCGAGTCCCACAACAGCACAGCATGTCGAAGAAGACCTGACAGGCCGGATTGATATGATTATAGATGGAGGCGCTGTTCCAATCGGTGTAGAGTCAACGATTCTGGATATGACAGTGACACCGCCGATGATTCTAAGGCCAGGTGCGATTACAAAGGAGATGCTTGAGGAGTTGATCGGGGAAGTTTCGGTTGACCGTGCACTTATCTCCTCTGAGAGTAAAGAGCCGCCGAAGGCTCCGGGCATGAAATACAGGCATTATGCACCGGAGGCGGAACTCAGTATTGTAGAAGGACCGATGGAACTGGTCATCGAAGGAATCAATCGTATGGCGAGGGAGCGCAGTGCACAGGGCTACAGAGTCGGGGTGATCGGGACAGAGGAGACGGTTGCACGTTACCGCGCAGACAGTGTTAAGAGTGTCGGTACAAGGACGGACGAAAGTACCATTGCAAGCCATCTGTATGGAATTTTGCGGGAATTCGATAATGAGAAAGTGGATTATATTTACAGCGAGTCATTTGCTACGGGGGGAATCGGAAGTGCGATCATGAACCGGCTTCTGAAAGCTGCCGGGCATCATGTAATAGAGGTATAATATGCAAAGGGAGGAAAACAAAATGGCTAAAGTACAGGTTATGGAGCATCCGTTGATTCAGCATAAGATCAATTACATCCGAAGAAAGGAAGTCGGATCTAAGGATTTCCGTACGATTGTCGGAGAAATTGCAGCACTTATGTGTTATGAAGCTACACGTGATCTGAAGCTTCAGGATGTGGACATTGAGACACCGATCTGTAAGATGACAGGAAAAGAATTAAGCGGAAAGAAGCTGGCGGTAGTACCGATTCTCAGAGCGGGACTTGGTATGGTAGACGGAATGCTGCAGATGATTCCGGCAGCAAAAGTCGGACATATCGGTTTGTATCGTGATCCGGAAACCTTCGAACCAATTGAATATTACTGCAAGCTTCCGGCAGACTGTGACGAAAGAGAAGTATTTGTTGTAGACCCGATGCTGGCGACCGGAGGTTCCAGTACGGCAGCTATCCAGATGCTGAAAGAAAAGGGTGTAAAGCGTATTCGATTTATGTGTATCATTGCAGCACCGGAAGGTGTGGAGCGTATGCAGAAAGAGCATCCGGACGTTGACCTGTATATCGGCGCACTGGATGAACGTCTGAATGAACACAAATACATCGTACCGGGACTTGGAGATGCCGGTGACCGTATTTTCGGAACAAAATAGTAATACCGGGAGGAAAAGATGGGAAACAAGAGAAATGATTATATCAGCTGGGATGAATACTTCATGGGAGTAGCCATGTTATCCGGTATGCGTTCCAAAGATCCCAACACACAGGTGGGCTGCTGTATTGTAAGTCAGGATAACAAGATATTATCTATGGGATACAACGGACTTCCGATCGGATGCTCGGATGATGAGTTCCCGTGGGAAAGAGAAGGCGAAGACCCATTAGAGACAAAATATGTATATACCGTGCATAGTGAGCTGAATGCCATTTTGAATTACAGAGGCGGAAGCCTCGAAGGAGCAAAGTTGTATGTATCATTGTTCCCGTGTAATGAATGTGCAAAAGCGATCATTCAAAGCGGGATCAAAGAAGTCATATATGACTGCAACAAATATAAGGACACAGCATCTGTACAGGCGTCCATGCGGATGTTTGACTCTGCCGGTGTGAGATATCATCAGTATCATCGTACCGGACGGAAGATAGATATAGAGCTTTAATTGTGTAATATACCCCGGGGTAAAATGAAACTCATTTTACCCCGGGGTATTTTGCAGGTTTCCTACGTCCCGAATCTGTTTTAGCAGGAAATGATATCGTTTCCATGCAGCATTCCCCTCATAAATGTAGCAGTCGATCATATCCGGATCGCTGGCATTTTGAAAATTATTGTATGCGTTTTCTATTTCCTGACGAGCTTTTTTTATTTCTTCCGCAATTGTATTGTTGCCTGGATCGTAAGCGAGTCTTCGATAAACATCATTTTCCGCATGTTTGCCTCTGGGAAATAATTGCATAATCCACCTCCAGATAGAAATATTTATTCCTAGTATGAACTGTTTTTTAGAATAAAATACAGTTTTGCGGGATATATATGGAAATAGAAAAGGGAAAGAGGGGTGCGGCATGTCAGAATGGCGATCACATATTATGATTAATTTTTTTATCCGGGCGATTGTCGGAATTGTTATGATATTTTTCGTCAATCAGTTTCTGGCGTCAAAGGGGATCGCCCTGCATGTAGGCATGAATCCCCTGACATTTGTGACATCCGGAACATTTGGGGCGCCGGGAGTCGCACTTTTATATGGAATTGCATTTTATCAGGGATTATAGCGTGCGGTAGGCAACACTGCATACATACCCTTCTGGCGCAGTGATATTTTGTATTTCCCAGAAGGTGTATTCTTCCTGTATCTTTTCATCTGTAAATGATGCAGATAATCCGGTACCGATTCCTTTTAGAAAGGCTTCTGTTCTTGTCCAGCAGCGGAAGAAATATTGCTGTTCTTCTTCTCCTTCCAAATATTTTAAGTGCTCGGCTTCTTCGGGAAGAAATGTCCGTCTGGCGATGGCCTGAAAGTTATTTTTCTGTCGTATTTTTTCTACATCTATGCCTACTGGTGAGGTAGAGGAAAATGCGATTGCAATGCAGCCATCGGTATGTGACAGGTTAAAATATAAAGCAGGGAATGTCTCAAAAAAGGGCTTTCCGTGCTTTTCTTTTTGAAAAACAATATCCTGCTCCGGGATATGCAGATACAGGGAAAGCAGGTGCTTTAGCAAAAAATGTGCCTGTTCCCTTGTGGAAAGTGCAAGGAGGTTTTTGTGCACATTGTCCAAAGTTGTTGTATCCTCCTCGGAAAAGAGCCAGATATGAAGCTGTGAGGCTTCTGGGAGTGGAAGTGATGTAGTCAGGATATCTTTTGCAGACCACTGTTTTATATTCATAGAATACTCTCCTTTTTGTTGTAGTTAGGGCGTTAGATGGATATATGCCGTTATTGTTATTATAATCTCATAAAAAGTTGTTTCAAGGGGGAATATCAGAAATATTATCCATGTTGCACAAATTTTGACAATTTTCAAAAAATGCATGGACAAGATGTAAAAGAGAGATTATAATCATCCTACAAGTCAGATGAATGACTTGTTCTGATTGTTTTATTCTAATGGCAGATTCAAATTAATTCAAAGTTATTCTAAGTTATTCAGCCATTTCGGCATTGAATTCACAAAGAGATAACTGACTCTTATGGTAAAGACTAGGAGGGATATTATGTGGTAAGTAAGAACTTGGTAATTTGTGACCAGGAAGATGGATACGCATCTGCATTTGCAGGGTATATCATGGACAAAAAGGAGCTTGCTTTTCAGGTGCAGACGTGCAGTGATATTGCGCATGTACTGTCTGTGCAAAAGGAAGGGAAGATTGATTATCTTTTTATTTCCGCTGAGTGTCCGAAAGAAGTGAGAAAAAAGGTGAAGGCAGACAAAGTATTTGTCCTTGCGGATCATGCCATGACTGACCTTACGGATCGGGAGATCCTGCTGTATAAGTATCAGTCAGGGGAAGAGCTTTTGGCAGAGCTCATCAGGCAGTGCAGTCGGAGTGATACCTCAGAAGGAGGTTTTCTCAAGACGGTAAAAAAGAAGCAGGGGAGGATTATTGGTGTGTTTTCGCCGGTGCATCGAATCGGAAAGACAACGTATGCGCTTATGCTGGGTGAGGAACTGGCGTCTCGTGCAAATGTACTCTATCTGAACATGGAATTGTATGGAGGAAGAGAAGGATATTTTGCAGAAGGAGGACAGTGCCTGTCAGATGTATTGTATTATGTGCGTCAGGAACAGGGGAATCTGGGACTGATTCTTACTACACTTGTAAAGCATCGCAATCATCTGGATTACGTAAGTCCGGTTCAGGTGTCGGAGGATATTAAATCGGTTTCGCTGGAAGAGTGGCGAAGATTAATCCGAAAGATCATGGAGGAAAGTATCTATGAAGTTCTGATTCTGGATCTGGATGAGGGTATAAGAGATGTCTATGACATACTGGAGATGTGTACGGAGATACATATGCCGGTCACGAAGGATGAAGCGGCAGAAGCCAAGATCCGGCAGTTTGAGGAGGAGATCGTTCTGCTGGGGAAGGAGGATATTCGGAGAAAGATTATCCGAAAGGAGCAGTGATTATGATTCAGGAAGAGCAGCTTCATGCGCGGATTCTGGCAGAACTGGATATGTCCAGAGAGATTGAAGATGAAGAGCTCACCCGCCTGATTCACAGGGTCCTTAAGGAGGCTTGTGAGGAAGAGTATATCCCGCTTGCGAGAAGATCCTCACTGGGACGTGAACTTTTTAATGCTTTTCGTAAACTGAATCTTCTTCAGGAATTTCTTGAGGATGAAGAAATAACGGAAATCATGATCAATGGAACGCAGAGTATATTTCTGGAAAAGGCAGGGCAGGTCTTTCAGGCGGAAAAAAGATTTGCCTCTGCCGAAAAGCTGGAAGATGTCATTCAGCAGATTGCAGCCGGCGCAAACCGGATCGTGAACGAAGCATCGCCGATTGTCGACGCAAGGCTCAAGGATGGATCCCGGGTCAATATTGTACTGGCACCGGTCGCTCTAAATGGGCCGATCGTCACGATTCGGAAGTTTCCGAAGGAAGCCATTACGATGCAGCATCTTAAGGACTGGCAATCCATAGATGCAGAAGTAGCAGATTTCCTGACGATACTTGTTGCGGCAGGCTATAACATTTTTATTAGTGGAGGTACGGGCTCCGGAAAGACAACTTTTCTGAATGCTTTATCTCAGTATATTCCTTCTGATGAGCGAATCATTACGATCGAGGATAATGCGGAGCTTCAGATACAGGGCATACCGAATCTGGTTACTCTGGAGGCAAGGAATGCGAATGTAGAAGGATGCGGTGAGATAACCATTCGGGATCTGATTAAGACGGCCCTTCGTATGAGACCGGACAGGATAATCGTGGGAGAGGTGCGGCAGGCGGAAGCGATTGATATGCTGCAGGCGCTTATATGTACTTTATAATAATTATATATATGATGTGTATAAGGATGGAATATAAAGAGTAAGAGAGAGGAATAGGAACGTTATGAACATTAAATATAAGTTATTGTATAAAAGGTTAATAGAGGAAGGAAAGAGAGTAGGTGTCATTCAATATTATAATGTACTGTTCATAATGGAGCTATTGTCAGATAAAGATATATGGTATTTAGAACAGTGGATTAATGGTACAAATAACATTAATATGAAGGATATACATAGATGGTGTAGGTTACATTTTATTAAATACCACACTGTATTTGTTTATATGAAAGAGTACCCATTAAAAGCAAATATTTGGAACGTATATTCATATATAAGATGGAAAATAGAAGGGGTGATGAACAGGGGATAAGATATAATGTTGTTAGTATGAAGGGAGCCTCAAAGTAGGGCGCCCTTTTTGAAAGAATGAAAGATGAAGGCTCTGCTCTATTCGTCTGGCAGAGCCTGAGTATTGTTTTGATTCGTAGAAAATAAATCTAGTTGACCTTCAGGGGTTGCTCCTTGATCGGATTCATCTTCAGTCGATAGTTCTTTTTTTTTAGGTGTTTTATGAGTGTATAGTTTTTCAAAAGGGAGCGGATATTTGGATTTTTTGTTGTATTCTAATAAAAGAGCTTCTGCGAATCCTAATGAACCGGCACGACGTTCTCTGGCAGTACGACTAATTTCTCTGACAGAGACACGTCCAACTTTTTCTTTAAACGTGTCATCTTTCATTGTATCTCCATAAGCATTATCCAGACGGGCAATAGCATTTAGCATGTTGGAGCTAAAAGACATAGGTGCACCTTCCCAAGTGGCAACACAAAGACGTAAAACACGATCAAGAGTGTGGAAACCGTATTTTTCATAAATATTTATTAAAGTGGACACAGCACATATACCTCCGGGGCGAGAGGAAGAGGTAATAGTGAGATCATACGATTCAACAAGATCACGTATAATGAGTTCCCTATCGTTGCCAGCCTCAATATTAGCCATGAATATTTCATAAGGCAATAATGATTTGACATATTTCATTTGATTTGCAAAAATATCTGCTTCTTGAGTGTAAGCCAGATCATCATAGACCATACACCAAACAGGGGTTTCTCTTGATCCAGAGACTAGAGCGACAATTTCTATAGTGTGTTGTCCGTTGAATACATAATTTATTCCATCACGTCTACTTACTTTTACAGGGTTTATTTGATACAGATCAAAATTAGCTGCGGCACGCTGAACGTGTTTGATGGATAGATTACGCTGGTAATCTTGATTTGAGCATAGATTTTTGATTGGTATTTGCTCAAAATGCACTTGAGGAACAAATTTTTGTAAATCCTCGGTATTTCCATCCATAATTATATTTCCTCCAATTTCTTTAATATACTATTTGTGGTTGATAAAAGGCACATAAGTTGATACTTTAGCTTATTCTTCGCTGTATTAGATGCCATTTTAAAATCAGAAACTCTTAATACTCTTTCAGTAGAACTGATCCATGAGGGAATTGTCAGCGTAAGACTTGCAATTTCTGCATCTGGATCGAATTGTGGAAGATTGCGTATGGAAGGAACGGAAGCAGATGTTTTTTTATCTGACATTGGCTTAGCGTAATTATTCCACAGTAATTCCCTTTTCATATCATGGTAACTGAGATGCCCTATCTGTTCGGAGAGAAGGTAGTTATTTAGTTTTAAAAGCTGTTCCTTTGGTAAATCTGAAAGCTCAATAATATTGGCTTGGGAAATCCAGAGTTGACCGGAACGGACTCTTTTGACCAGATCAGGAACTTTTTCATCAATTATATCTAGTGCATGGCTGTAGGCAGAATATTTATGAACAGTAGCCATTGATATATTACATTCTTCGGATACTTTTTTTGCTGCAACGCTAGAACCAGAAGTATGAGATTTATTTGTAGACGAAAGTTGTCTTGCAATTATTATTTTTTCAGCATTATATTTTTCCCCGATTAGATATTTTTTGTTCGCATTGGTCAAATCTTCTCTTTTTAGTTGGTCAGTACATATCCATGAAATAACATCTTCTTTGCTGGGAAAATGAAGTCTTTTTATGCGGAAAGGGATACTGTGCTTGCGGAATAATTCATATGCTTCTATACCATTAATGACAATACCATTCCATGTGCAGATTGGGACGTGATAGGAATGACATAATATCTGTTGTTCAAGTTTTTTATAATCTTTTTCATTGAGATATTGGTATAAATTCGTGAATTCAGGTTTGGTTTTCAATGTATATATACTATAATTGCGCATACTCATCTCCAATTATTTTTGATTTTAGTTCCACCTGTGGCAGTCGTGTAATGATGTTATCCATGGAAAATAGAGCTATTTTGTTATCGGGGTAAATGTTTCCTTCCAAACGAAAAATATTATATTTTTCCCAAGAAAGGTTAAGCTGGGAAAGTGAATATAGTAATTCTCGGCTGTATAATTCATAGCTATTACCATTGATAACAAAATAATCTTTAACTTTATGAGCAAGTTTATCTTCTGCACAGCTAGCTTTGATAGCTATCATTTTTTGAGAGGGATTAACAAGTAGTTGAATATATTCTGGGTTACCAATCTGACGGAGTGTACTGCGATGGATTCGTATGCGGTTCTTTTTAAAATCAATACATATTAGTGGATGGGAAGAGTGTTTGTTGTTCATATGTTTTTTCCTCACTTTCTGTTGCTGATGGTTCATTTGTGTTTTTTGTGTATTTGTCAGTTGTTTTTTTCTTTTCTTGTATGTCAAATACAGCATAACCTTCAAATATATTGACTTGCATTGATTTTTGATGCTCTTCCACTGGGATACCAAACTGGTTCTTCCATTCTTCAGGATAAGAAGGTGTCCTGGCAGTGGTTACATTTCCATTGTCTTTTATTGTACGTGGAAATATTTCTGGTGAAGTCAAATCGAAGATGAACAGTATTTCATTTCCGGAACGAATTAGCTTGCCAAGGATCTTGTACCGATAATTAGGATTCCAGTCCATGAGTGAAATCACTTTGGCAAAGAAAATCCGGCAAGTGATTTGTTTTGGAGAACGTTTTTTACCAGAGGAACACCAACGAAAGGAGTCTTTCTCTTCTTCTCGACAGGGACGAACAGCCAGCTTTTTATCAATGGGGTTGACTAATATTTGTACATACTCGACATCTGGTAATTTTCTAATGCAGGCGGTATTTACGGATACCTTATAGTTATTAAAGGTAAATGAAGGTTCATAGATATGAGCGAAAAATTCGCCACGAACAACCTGATAACCGTCATAACTAAAAGAATCATCGTCGATTACTTCCATTTGGCTTGTGGGGGTAGATGTGATTGTTACGGGCATAGGTGGGTTAATTTTCATCATATCAGAAGGTTCGGTTGCTATATTCCATTGATTTTGAGGTTGATCGCTCATTTGGTGTCTCCTTTAATTTCCGTAATAATATTCTTTATATTTTCTATAATGGTTTCCTTGGGAGTGGTTTGTAGTTCCGGCTCTTTATAGGGTTTGCTTTCCGAAGTGGTCTGCCAGTTTTTGTCTGCTGTAAATTCTGTTAGTTCTGGTGCTTGAGACTGAGTATAAAAATTATTACCGAAGCCATTCATCCAATCGGCAGGATAAGCCAACACACTCTTAGAATCAGATGTTATATCTGCAGTGTTGTTGGGGCAGGATACATCGTTTGAATTTGTCGGTATACGTATTTCTGTATCATTCATATTAAAAATAAGGACATTTTCATTGTCTTTTTGGTGGGCAATTCCTAATATGCGGTATTTGCATTTTTTGTCCCATTTAAATATTTCGTATAATGTTGGTAAAAATGCAGCACCGGAAATTGGTTTTGGAACAGGCTGTCCATCTTTGAGACGTGACCACTGCACTTTATTTTTGGTTTCAGAGGAACATGGCCGGATAGCAAGTAGCTTTGATTTGGGGTGTATCAGCATTTCAACAAATTTAGTGCTTGGAAATTTCCGTATCGCATCTTTGTTAAAAGAAATCTGTTTATTTGAAAAAGAAACAGAAATCCGACCAACAGAGGAAAAAAATTGTCCTCTAGCAATCTCATAGTCTCTTAAATCGAAGGAACCAGCAGAAGCAGTGATTGTATCTGGCATATCCCGAGTTGTTGATTTAAGGACGCTTTGAGAAGCTTCAAAGTAGTCTGTGGCTTTAAAACCGGACCATCTTGGATTGATACTAATAAATCCACATAGAGAGCCTTCTTGTATCACGTGTAATTCTGGTAAAATCTCTTTATTTCCATATTTTGCATTTGTAATCAATTTTTGAACAGCTATAAAATCATCTCTGGAAATAATCGCTTCGTGATGTCCGACTTTTCTGTATTGATTACGATCTTGATTGTTTTTCCTTGATTTATGGTCAAGATAATTTGGTGTCCATGTTTTTCTTGCCAGAACGTCCCCACAGTGGCGTTCATTTTGAAGGATTTGCAATATGGTACTGGATGACCAGACATCATTATTCTTTTTGGTTCTACAACCGAGTTCTGTCAAAGAATCAGCAATTTGTTGGGTACTGCTTCCATTCAGATACATATAAAAAATTAGCTGAACAATTCTTGCCTCATGTGGATTGACTACAAGATCTCCATTTTCGTCTTGGTCATATCCGAGTAGAGGAGGTGTGAGGAATATTCCTCGACGAAAACGCATTTCAATGGAAGAATTCATGATTTCACTTTTGGTATGGCTTTCTTCCTGCGCAAGCGTTGACATGAATGAAAGAATCATTTCACTTTTGGGATCAAGCGTATTTAAATGTTCTGTTTCAAAAAACACACCGACAGGTGGTCGGAGTGAAGAAAGTTCTCGTACATATCGGATACAGTCAACAACGTTTCTTGCAAATCGGGATACACTTTTTGTTATGATTAAATCAATTTTTCCGGCTTCACAATCTGCAATCATTTTTTTGAATGCATCTCTGTGTTGCAGAGAAGTGCCGGAAATACCTTCGTCGGCATATATTTCTACAAGAATCCAATTTGGATTTTTATTTACTACATCCTGATAATGATTTTTCTGTAATTCGTATGAGGATGTTTGGCGTGGATCATCCGTAGATACTCTAGCATATACAGCTACTCGCAGTTTTTTCTCAGTTTTAAAAATATCCTGTTGCGGAAGTGCTGGAATTACTTCCAGTTCTTCTGGATCTATGCCTTTATATCTTTGACGGATTCGTGCTTTCTGTTCATCAATATTGCTGCTTCGTTCTTCACTTTCTTTCATCAGTAGAGACATCCTTTGTAGTTGATATAAATATCATAGGATTTTTTTGCTGAAAAAGACATAAACCATCAGTTAAGTGATTAACGGATGGTTTATGAAGAAATGGTTATTTGATTGTTATTGAATGATTTAATAATCATTCGAGTTATCAGTATCGAAATTATGTCTCGTGGATAGATGCCAATCATTGATTCGCAAAATGTTCTTTATGGCTGAAAGAACCTCGAATATGTAACGTTTTTCGGTGCTGGTGCAATCTGCCATTAGTAAATCAATATCAGTTTGATATTCCGTAGGATTGTATAATAAGTTCCCGTAGAGTAGCTCATCAATAGTAATTTCAAGAGCATTACTTATCTTGATTAAAGATTTTAAACTGGGTTTACGCTTAGCATTTTCTATATAGCTTATATAAACAGTAGAAAGATCAGCGAGTTCAGCCAGTTCCTCGGCAGATAAACCTCGTTGTTTGCGGGTTTCCCTTATGCGTTTGCCTATAAGTGCATAATTTATTTCCATCTCCTCACCTCCTTTCCATCACAACTTGACATTTTCATGTTGTAGATAGAAAAAAAATGGTGAGCTATACAATAGCAATTAGTTGTATAGAGAGAAGTATACCATATGTATATAGTAAAAAGAAGATTGTCGATTAATGGGGAAAAAAGACGATATGTTGTAATTGAAGAATAGTGAAAAAAAGGTTATCATTTGTGTATTATAAAATATGGGAGGAAAATACATGACCGATAATGAGGAAATCAAAGCACTGAAGGAATTGGAGGAAATAGGAAGAATACTGAGAGATTGTAAATGGAAGTTCCGGCAGATGTGTCAAGGAAATAAAATGATAAAGGGTTCGACAGTATTGGAACTATATGATAAAATTGAGAAGGTACAAAGAGAATATGAGCGCTTAGACAGTAGATTGACAGCAATGGAGTACAATATCATATAGTGCTATTTTTTTTGAACAAATACTTCTGTTTCCCTTAGTAAATACTTGCAAGATACATCTCTAATATTTTTGCCGATTAGTAGGTACAATTAGAGTAACTACTATCGGAAAAGAGGTGTATTTACTTGCGTACAGAGGATTATATTGCAGACAATATTATAGCTTTGTGCAAAAAACGTGATATGAGTAAATATCGGTTGTCACAACTGACGGGTATATCTCAATCTTCGATTGGAAAAATCATTGCTAAAGAAAGTCTACCAACAATGCCTACTGTGGAAAAAATATGTGATGCACTGGGAGTAACTATGGCTCAGTTCTTTGCAGGGAAGGACGTTCCAGTATATTTATCTGAGTCACAACAAGAAGTCCTAAAAATTTGGGATGGTCTTGACGAAAAAGAACAAGCAGTAGTGATGTCTATGCTCCGAGGACTTCAGAAATAAGGGAAACAGTTGTAACGAAAATGTTGACTGTTTCTTTTTTTATGGGTAGGTGGAGATTATGTTGATTGAAAAGAGATATTTTGATATTGCAAAACGTGAAGATGAAGAAATAGAAATGGAGCTGGAAGCTGAAAAAGCAAAAATGACCGAAGAAGAAAAATTAGAAGAAAAAAAACAGCATGAAGCAGAGGTGAAAGAAATCATCCGTAAAGCGGAAGAAAAGATGAAAAAACATAAGAAGATTCCTGATTCTAAGAAAATTGTTGAGTTTACATTTTTACAAAAGGCTGCATTGGAAATCGCAGAACATATGAGTATGAATATAAAAACTGAGCGTAAAGAAGATGATTTATGGGGAACTATTGAACTTTCATTCGATAAAATGTGGTTTTTGGATTCAACACCGCCTGAATGGGTAGAGACATGGAATACTCTGTTAAAAGAAGCACATAGCGTATATATTGAAATACGGGATAATATGATCGTGTATCAGTATTCCTATGATTTATCCAGAGAAGTAATTAATGAGTGCTAATTAGAGGATAAAATCAATACGTTAATAATATTATGGTAGCTGCATTTTTATGCGTATTTTCGCCAACATAGAGATAGGATAATGAATGACGGGATTATTGCTTCGTGGTATACTGTAAATATAATATTTTGGAAAATATTCGGAGATAAAAGAGATATACGATTATTTAGGAGGTAGTTGGCATGACAGATGCAGAACAAAGAGAGGCTGCCCGTCAGTTTGTAAATCGGTGGATTGGGAAAGGTAAAGAGGATGAAGATGGTCGTTCTTATTGGATAGATCTGTTGTCGAATGTTTTGGGAATGGACAATATTACAGAACGCCTTAATTTTGAAAAAAAAGTAGTTGTTGATGGTAATACGAAACGTATTGATGTATATATTCCGGAAACCAGAGTAATTATTGAACAGAAAAGTCTCGGAAAAGCATTGGATCAGAAAATACGTAATTCAGGAGAAATTGACCTTACTCCATTTGAACAGGCTGACAGATACAATAGCAAGCTGACATTTGATGAAAGAGCCAGATGGATTGTTACATCCAATTTTGCTGAGATTTGGATTTATGACATGAACCAGAAACAGCCAGAGCCGACTAAGATTGCATTGGATGAATTACAGAGTAAATATCCACTTTTGGATTTTCTTGTAAAAAAAGAGGTTAAGACAATCTCACGTGAAATGGAAGTTTCTATCAAAGCCGGAGACATTGTAGGTTTGATCTATGATGCATTCTTGAAGCAGTATCGAATTCCAGATATCAAAGAGAGGGATGAAAAATCAGAACAGAGAGAAAAAAGAGAGCATAAGCTGAAAAGCTTGAATGCACTCTGTGTACGGATTGTTTTCTGTCTTTATGCGGAGGATGCGGGCATTTTTGGAAAGAGAAATATGTTCCATGATTATTTGGAAGCATATGAAGTAAAAGATTGCCGACGAGCATTGATAGAGTTATTTAAGACTCTGGATACTCCGGTAGCGGAACGAGATGAGTATTTGGAGGAAGATCTTGCCCAGTTCCCGTATGTAAACGGAGGGCTGTTTGCAGATGAGACGATTGAGATACCACCTTTCACAGAAGAGATTAAGCAGCTTCTCCTTACAAAAGCTTCCGAAGATTTTAATTGGAGAGACATTTCCCCGACCATTTTTGGTGCAGTATTTGAATCTACATTAAATCCGGAAACTCGACGTTCTGGAGGAATGCACTATACATCTATTGAAAATATTCATAAAGTAATTGATCCGCTGTTTCTGGATGATTTACAAAATGAATTCCAAGAGATTCTGCAGATACAAGTGAAACGTACCAGAGATAAAAAGCTGGAAGAGTTTCAGAATAAATTGGCTTCACTCACATTTCTTGATCCTGCCTGTGGTTCCGGAAACTTTCTAACGGAAACGTATTTGTCACTCAGACGGTTAGAGAATGATGTAATTAGAGAAAAAGTTGGCGGACAGATGACTCTGGGGGAAGTACATAACCCGATAAAAGTATCTATACAGCAGTTCTACGGAATAGAAATTAATGATTTTGCAGTGACAGTAGCAAAAACTGCATTGTGGATTGCGGAATCACAGATGCTAGAAGAAACCAAAAATATTCTATATGGTTTTAATGATGATTTTTTGCCTTTAAAAACATATGTAAATATCACAGAGGGAAACGCATTAAGAATGGATTGGAATGATGTAATTTTATCCGATCAATTATCTTATATAATGGGTAATCCTCCATTCGTTGGAGCAAGATGGATGTCATTAGAACAGAAGAGAGATGTTGAAAATATTTTTAAAGGTTGGAAAAGTATAGGAAACCTTGATTATGTAAGTTGTTGGTACAAAAAGGCGGCTGATTATATCGGAAATAATAATATTAGAGCAGCGCTAGTATCAACAAATTCAATAACTCAAGGAGAAAGCGTTTCTATTCTTTGGAAACCGCTTTTTGAATCAGGAATTCATATTGATTTTGCATATAGAACTTTTGTCTGGGATAGTGAAGCATCAATCAAAGCGCATGTTCATTGTGTTATTGTTGGATTTAGTAGATTCATAAATAGGATTCCCAAAAAGATTTATTCTGAAGGGGAAACGGTCTATGCACATAACATTAATGGATACCTATTAGATGCGGAAAGCATATTCATTGAAAAAAGGATGAAACCATTATGTAATGTTCCAGAGATTGCTTTAGGTGGTCAAGCTATTGATGGAGGCTTTTTGATATTAACCGAAGAGGAAAAGGAGGAATTAATAAAATGTGAACCACAGGCAGCTCCATTTCTAAGACATTATATGATGGGTAAAGACTTTATTGATAGAAAACCGAGATATTGCATTTGGCTTGTTGGTGCTGATCCCGGATTATTAAAAAAATGTCCGTTAGTATTGGAGCGTGTAAATAAGGTTCGTGAATTTAGACTTAGTAGCACAAGAGCTAATACAAAAAAAGCAGCTGAAAACCCTACATTATTTGCATCGATTCTTGAACACAAAAACCAGTATATTGCAATCCCGAAGGTGTCTTCTCAAAATAGGAGATATATTCCTATGGATTATTTAAATGGAGAAATTATTCCTGGGGATAAATTGTTTACTATGCCAGATGCTTCGTTATATGAGTTCGGGATACTAATGTCTAATGTTCATATGGCATGGACGCGAGCGGTATGTGGAAGATTAAAAAGCGATTATAGTTATTCAAATACCATAGTATATAATAATTTCCCATGGCCTTCACCAACAGAAGAACAACAGAGAAAAATTGAAAATACAGCACAAGCAATTTTGGATGCAAGAGCATTATATCCCAATAGTAATCTTGCGGCGTTATATGATCCGTTGACAATGCCAACAGAGTTACGGAGAGCACACACCTTAAATGATAAAGCAGTCATGGCTGCTTATGGATTTAGCACAAAAATGACAGAAGCAACCTGTGTGACAGAATTGCTAAATTTATATCAGAGAATGCTTCAGGAGAAGGAAAAATAATGGATAGGCACATTTTATAGAAATTATTCATCGGGTGAGGAGTAAAGAGGATACATGGATGCACATAAAGCATTAATTACTAATATTTTTAATAATTCTACGTTAGTAGAAGTTCCATTTTTTCAGAGGTCTTATGTGTGGAAAGAGGATCTCTGGGCTAGACTTCTTGAAGATATGGAATTTGTAGTAAAAACGAAAAAACCACATTTTTTGGGTTCTATTATTTTAAAAGAAGGTCGAAAACCAAAACAAGGTGAGAATTTTGCTGATTGCAGGACCATAGTGGACGGACAGCAGCGATTAACTACTTTCTTGATTTTTATGAAAGTGCTTTGCTTAAAATTAAAACAGACAGCATTATTTGATTGCCAGTTTAGAATTATGGGACAAATGATTGCGCTTAGACATGGAAGAAATGATATACGAGCTTTTGAAAAAATAATGTCGTTGGATAAAGCAGAAAAAATTGATAATCCGGAGCCTACTTCTAGGATAATTGGTGCGTTTAATTATTTTGTGGAACATATTGATGAAAGTAAACTGGATATCATGACCATCTTTGTAAATACTCAATTTGTTCGAATTGACTTGGATGCAGATGAAGATGAACAACAGATTTTTGATACAATTAATTCCTTAGGTGTAAATCTCACCACATCTGAATTGTTGAAAAATTATTTCTTTAATCGAGAGACGGTTGGGGAATATGATAAAAAATGGGCAGATGTATTTGAGCAAGATGCTGATACGAAAATTTATTGGGATAAAGAGATTGAAACTGGACGAATAAAAAGAGCGGTTATTGATATTTTCTTTGATTCGTATTTTCAATTGTTCATTCAGGATAAAAAATATAATATTTCAAATGAAGATAAACTTATGTATTCCAGAGTAGATCGGCTTGCTCAGTCTTATCAACATTTTATCAATACATATTGTGATGGCAATAAAAATATTGTGTTGGATCAGATGAAAGATTATGCAGAATGTTTCAGAAGTAACTTGAAACCAGATCAATGTGAAATGAGTATTCCTAAGGAAGAAAGTATAGAGCGGATAAATGTTGTGATTTTTGGATTGAAGAATACGACGATGATTCCCTACATCTTGTATATTGCAAAAAATGTTCAAGATAAAACTGAACTTGATAAGATGTACGGAATTTTGGAAAGTTACATAATGCGAAGAGTTGTGGTTCATGCCTCAACCAAAAATTATAACAATCTTTTCACATCGCTAATTTTGAATAAAGTGTTAGATTCCCAGACTTTAATTTCACGTCTAAAGGGAAATGGAGATGCAACTACATATTGCCCAGACGATAGTGAGTTAAAAATTGGTTTTGAATCATCAAAACTTGTAAATCTTCAGTCCAAAGGAATTATTTATTTGATAGAAAGCAAAATTCGTCCGGATAACAGTTCTACTGCATTACTTGGATTCAATAATTATAGTTTAGAACATTTAATGCCGAAGAAGTGGAGAAATAATTGGGGAAGTTGTGCTTCAGAAGATGAAGAGAAAAAACGAGATTCAATATTATTGACTTTGGGTAATCTGGCTATTATTCCGCAGGCATTGAATGCATCTATACGTGATGCTGCATGGAATGTAAAAAAGATAGGAAAAGGACAAAATAAACCAGGGTTACTTTTATGCGCAAGTGGGCTGTGTACATTGCACAATGTTCTTCAAAAGAATATTTGGGATGAAAGTGAAATTGAAAATCGAGCAGATTGGCTCTTAACACAAGCAAAGAATATTTGGAAAATAGTAAACGCCTCAGAGCATGTACCTTGACATACAATGGGCTGCCTTTGCAGCCCAATAAATAGTTACTTGTTTTTTCGAATATTTTCCGGTAATGATGGTGACCATGGAAGAAGATCATCTAAAAAAGAACGATCATGCTCATCCATATGTTCTGGCATCACATTTAAGAGATGTTCAAAGTATTCGAATGGTTTAAGGTTATTCGCTTTGGCAGTTTCTGCTATGCTGTAAATGATTGCCGAAGCATTCGCACCACGGATCGTATCAATGACCTGCCAGTTTTTTCGACCGATTGTAAATCCTCTGATTGCACGTTCCGAAGCGTTATTGTCCATCGGAACCTCACCGTCTGTCAGGAATACTTTAAGGTATTTTTCCTGGTTTAGGGCATAGTTGAACGCATCCCGCATTTTTCCCTTTGCTTTGATCTTTGGCTCCTTCTGTTTCAGGTACACAAATAAAGCATCAACCAATGGTTTTACCACAACCTGACGCTGTTTCAGACGTTCTTCCGAAGAAAGACCTTTCAACTTTCCTTCTTCCCTATAGATTGCCTGGATCTGCTTCATGACAAGATAGCCGACGGTTTCTTTTTGTGCCTGTTTTGGCACTGTTTCCAGGGCTTCATGGAACCTACGCCGACAATGTACCCAACAGCCCGCTATCTTCAGGTCTTCCCGTTCTTTTTCAAGACTATGGTAAACCTGATAGCCATCCGTAACACAGATCCCATTATAATCTTTTAGGAATTCCCTTGGATGGGAAGAATTCCTTGTTTTCTGGTAATCATACAGGATGATCTGCTCTTTCGGATACATGCAGCCTGAACGATAGACCCACATATAACTCTTTGCTCCCCCAGAACGTCCATCCCGGTTTACAAGACATGGTGTTTCATCTGCCTGGATCACATGATAATTATACAAAAGTTTATGCATATGGTCATACATTATCCCCAGATATTCTTCACTCAGACGAATCATCCAGTTTGCCATGTTCTGTCTGGTGATGGCAAGCCCATAGCGTTCAAACTCTTTTTCCAGCCGGTACAGGGGAACTGCATTTACATACTTTGCATTCATGACTGCCGCACCGAGGGATGCAGAAACCGGACTCCCATGAAGAAGCCCTTTTGGATGTGGGGCACGTACGATATGTTCATCTGTTTTGCTGGCATAAACACCGATATGATGTTCATCCACCTCAACTTTAGCAGGAACAAATTTATATCTGCGTGAGATTGCATCGGGAAGCTGCTTCCATCCGTTCTCACCGAACTCATCGATGAGTTCCTTTTCTGACAGGTAATGGGGGATGATGTTTGTATCAAGCCCCGAAAGGTCCTCATCCCGTTTGCCGGTCCTCTTCCTGCCTCTTTTTTTTGGCAGCTCCAGGTCTTCCGGCTCTGGAGCATTCGGGTCACATACGGCTTCTGCTTCATTAAAGAAAACGATGTTTCCGTCTACCTCCATAAAGCAGATCTGGCCTGGGGTGTCCATCTTTTCCGAGGAACGTCCAAACCGGTTCTTTTTTGCCAGAACGAGCTGTTCCATCATCAGCTGCATCTTCTCATTTAAGTCATGGACTTCTTTCGTTAATGCTTCTGACTGGTCCTGGAGATTTAAGATCATCTGGATAAGCAGAGATTTATCAGCGTTATTCAGTTGTTCCTCTGTAAACTTATGTACCATGCTAAGACTCCTTTTCTGGAGTCTATTGTAACAGATACAGAAGATATATGCCACCACACGGCATCGGCCTGTCTGTCAAAATGACGGTGGATAACAGTGCCGGGGATCCGGATATTCCCGGGTATCCGGCACTGTTATCCACAGACTTTTCCGGTGCAGGCATCATTTTTCACCAACACTTCCTTGGATGGTGCCTGCAGCAGTGGATAACCGGTATTATCAGGAATCATAGGCCCTTCCAAGCGAAAACAGAGTTTTTTATTTTCTACGAAATGCACAAAAGATATCACAGCTCTTTTTGCGGATCCCGGATTGGATAGATTGGATGTTTCGCAACGATCTCAAAGCCCTTCATCAGCAGCCGGTACTGGTCGGGTGAGATCTCCAGTGCCTCTTCCGGGGAACGTGGCCAGCGAAAGGCGCCGATATCAAGACGCTTATACAAAAGAAGGAATCCGTCGCCTTCCCACAAAAGTCCTTTGATTCGGTCATTCCTTTTTCCACAGAACAGGAAAAGGGTATCCTTATCATACGGGTCGAGATGAAACTGGAAACGGATGATGTTTGCCAGACCCTCCATTCCGCGGCGGAGATCTGTATAGCCGGCTGCGATATAGACTTTTTTAAAACCAGTGGCATCATTGAGCATGTTTTAGTGCCTCCAGAACAGAGCGGATAAACCCCGGATCCGCAGGATCAAAAAGCTCAACCCGAAAGGGACCGCAGTGAATGACCGCAGCCGGACCGGAAGCTTTTTTATCATGTGATACATCCGGGTTTGCAGCAGCATCGGAGATATCAACAAACGGGATACTCTGACCAGACTGTCCTTCAGAAGGCTGTCCGACGGAAGAAAGGAGAGCTTTTCTGACCTCACTCTGGCGATAATAGTAGTTTGCAGTCGTAATATCATGCTGGTCACACCATTGTGCGACGGTCATATCAGACGGCCGGTTTTTGCAGTCCTGTATCTGTGCTGCCCATTCCTGGAGCCTGTACTGGCGTGCAACTAAAGATGTTTTTGTACTCATAGTCATCCTCCCTTGAGATGTCAAAAAAGTTAAGACTTAACTTTTTTGACAGAGTAAAAGTCTTTACTCTGATTATCTCAAAGATCAGGAAATTTCCAAGGTACACACTATGGAGCGTTTACGGAAAATATAATATCTCTTATCGAAATGAAAATATGTTTTAGAACCAATATGTGGATTTACAGATGATATAAAAGTTGTAAAATCCGCATATTGTTTTTTTGATAAACAAGAGAAATGAGTATTTGCATTTTTCCATGTAGAGAAAAGACATTCAATTTTACTTTTTTTAATTTTGGGTAGGGAACCAAAATTGGCAATTTTGCGGAAGTGTATACACACTTCCTGTCCTTGCTATTTTTTAATCACATAGTGATTTCACAGGGATATAGGGCTGTTTAGCCTATGTTCTCTCCCTGTGTTGTGACCGAAGAAATTCGGGGAACTAAGTGTATATTTATGCTGAATGTGAGGAACTGGGGAGCACAATCCTCAGCAAGATTCCGACATCCGGAAAATACCATATTGCTAAAATAGCGATATGGTATTACCGGGGTGGATCTTGCTCTAGTGTGTATAGGGTTCTCAGCATAAATAAAAAAATGGGTTTGGGGAATCCCCAGCAAGATGAAAACCTGATGAGAGAACATTTGCCTGAAAGACAATATTGTTAAACACGGGTGGATCTTGCTCTTAGAAAAAGAACCTCTCACTTATATGGGAGAAGAGAGCCCCTTATACAACATGGAAATGAAAAAACCTCACTATGGTAGAAATATGATTTTGTTGATATAATCACTATATAGTTCGGAGGGATCGAGCAAATGGGATTGTTTAAGAATAAAGGAAGAGCTGACATAGAAGCATGGGCAAAAGCCTTGATTCAGGGATATAAAAAAGGAATGCCAGTAGACAGATCTGTTTTGGAAAAGGAAACGGATCAGAGTTTCAGAAATGATTGTAGGATTATCAAAGAGAGTATTCAGATTGTTATGCGTTCGTCTGATTATGATATACGTGAAAAAAGGAAGAAATTGATCGAAGAAAGATATCAGCACTTGAAAATTCTACTTCCGTTTGCAGATTCTGAACAATTGAAATTATATGATGATGTAATGGATCAGATTAATTGTCTGAATCAGCATATTGAAAACAGAAATGAAACACAGAAAGAAAATATCCGACAGAGAAGAAGGCAAAAGCAAGATGCATTCTGGGAAGTTACCGGTTCTTCTTATATGCTGGATGAGTTCAGTGACTTAAAGAAAAAGGACAACTGATATGACGTGGCGGAACAAGAAATAAATATTAACACTTCCCACAGCTCTAAGGTGAGGAGTGTATTTGGGGTATAGAAGAGGAGGATTTAATGAAGAATAATGAAGTAGTGTTTCTGGATTTTTCTCATATATACAGTGAAGGAACGAAGGAGTGGGTTCAGGAAGCAAAAAGACTGGACTTAAGTGATATTAACGGGACTACTATGTACTGTACCAGGGAGGCCGAAGAAGAGATCAGGCGTCGTCTTGAGGAAACTGGTCCGGAAGGGATCCATTTCCTGGATAACGGGAATTATCATTATGTTACGAAGTTTTTTGTGGAAAAGATAAAACAACCATTTTCATTAGTCCTATTTGATCATCATTCCGATATGCAGCAGCCCATGATCCATGACCTGACCAGTTGTGGAAGCTGGGCTGGGGAGCTATTGCAGAAAAATCAATTTTTAAAGCAGCTGATCCTCATTGGTCCGTCGCGCCAAAGCCTGAAGAAAATTCCGAAGGAACGGATGGAAAAGCTTGTCTGTATAAGCATGCAGGAAATTGAGGCGGAAGATATGGAGGAAGAAATCCAAAAGATTCGACAGGATCTTCCGGTTTATATTTCCATTGACAAGGATGTATTGGACCGCTATAGTGCCCGTACAAACTGGAGTCAGGGAACGATGTCCGTTGCAACACTAGAGAGAATGTTGAAAGAAGTCTTTCTTTGCCAACAGGTGATTGGAGTGGATATCTGTGGGGAGTGTGACCTTTCCGAACCATTTGGGGAACTGGTGGAGGATGAGCGGATCAATCGGACGACCAACCGGTTACTGTATGAATTTTTGCAGGCACAGTTTTCAAAACAGTAGTTAATTCCTATTCTTATGCTTGTAGCCTGAAAAATAATAAGCTGCAAGCAATTTAGCCTGCAGCCGTATCTATCTTAAGAGGTGCCATTTTCCTCGTTGGCATTTATTTTTTTATTATTTTTTACAACCATAAACGGTCGGAAAAGCATCCACGCAAAACAGAAACGATACCTTGAAGAATCAAAAACAGTCCGATCATCCAAGCCATAGCTGCAATATTTGCAAAAGGATGTGTAAAGGATATAAAACCGATTACAGTAAGAAGGATTCCAAACACTGTAAACCAGCCCCAGCCTTTTACTCCCAGATTTTGTAAATCAAAAGAGTTTACCAGTTTGGTTATACCGGAGAAAATCAGCCACATTCCAAAAATAAAGGAAATCGTGATGGTGGTAAACCATCCGTTGTCCAGAACGAATAGTGACATCAGCACAGTTAAAATTCCATCCGCGAGGAACCATCCGGAGCCAGCAATATAATCATGCCCCATTGCGAAAATTACAATATCTACAATTCCGGAAAACATCATGGCTACTCCAAAAATAAAGGGAAGGCCATAGAGAACTTCACCGGGATTTCGCATACATCCGATCCCTGCTATGATTAAAAAAATTCCTGCTATAATCCATAATACTCTTGACGTCGTTCTGCTCATATTAAAAACCTTCTTTCGGAATATAATTGGTTTTTAGAAACAGGCAGGGCCATTTACGCCCTGCCTGCCTGAGATTATCCTTCAATGGCAATGTAGTGAGAATTTTCCTCTACTGTATTTTGCTCTTTTGGAACGGTAAAGGAAAGAATACCATTTTCGAATTTCGGATGGATATCTTCTTTCTGAACTTTATCACCTACATAAAAACTACGGCTTACATTTCCGGCATAACGCTCACGACGGATATATTTTCCATCTTTATCTTTTTCATCTTTATCCAGACCTTTTGCTGCACTTACGGTTATATAACCGTTTTCAAGCTGGATCCGGATCTCATCTTTCTTAAATCCAGGAAGATCGATATCAACTTCATAAGTGTTGTCTTTTTCTTTCACATCGGTCTTCATGATATGGGGAGCATGTTTTCCATACAATTTTTTATCGATGTCCGGAAAATCAAAATCATCCATAAAATCATCAAATAATCTTTCTCCAAAAATACTAGGCATTAACATAAGTCATATCTCCTTTCATGACATAAACTAAAGTTTGCACCATCGGAGAAACCCGAAGTGTTGAGTTTTGAATATCAGGGAGAAAAATCTTTTTCCTTCCTTTGTTCTATGTGTAATATAACACCTATATTAGCACTCGTCAATAGTGAGTGCTAAAAAATGTGTGGAGATTTTGTGAACTTCCAAAAATAAAATACTTACTGATTTCAGATTCTGAGGAATAGACTCCGGATATCAATTATTATTTTAAGGAGAAACAAAAAAGTCGTTTAAAATTAAATGATGACGAATCATTAAACTTGTGATAGAATGACAAAAACATTGAAAGAAGCTGAAATAATGGATACACAAATTGATATCATATTGCAGGGAGGACAGTTTAAAAAACTGTTAGAGGAACAGAGCACTGAATTACGGGAAAAATATAATATGAAAAGAGCAGAACTGGAGATATTATATTTCCTCTCAAAATGCGGAACACATAATACCGCTACGGATATCTACCATCAGTTAATGATGAATCGTGGACATATCTCACAGGCAGTTGATAGTCTCTGCAGGAAAAATTATCTTATTGCGATACCGGATAAGAATGACCGAAGATATATTCATTATGAAATATCTGATTTTGCGAAGGAACTGGTTACAGAAATGACGAATAGAAGGGAAGCAATGAACAGTATGATTTTAAAAGGGGTGTCGGAAGAAGAATTAAAGGTTTTTCGGAAAGTATCGGAAAAAATCAGGAATAATATAAATGAATTAATATAGCTGATCAAAAGATGCAAAGTATGGATTAAAGTGCTTCGCATCTTTTTTTATTATTTCGAAAACCTATTGACAAGAAAAATACAGGTGATATAATACTTTAAAATTAAAAAGTTTAAAAACAAAATGCGTTTCGAAAGAAACATTTTTTTTGCGAAACGCAATGGCACTCAATTAAAGAGAGTGCTAACAAAAGAAAGGCGGGTTGTTCACATGAGATTAAAACCATTGGGTGACAAAGTAGTTCTTCAGTATCAGGATGTTGAAGAAAAGACAGAATCAGGACTCATTCTGCCAGACAGCGCAAAAGAAAAATCACAGGAAGCTGTAGTAATCGCAGTTGGTCCGGGAAAATGTAAAGACGGACAGAAAGTTCCCATGCAGGTAAAAGAAGGAGATAAAGTCATTCTTTCCGAATATGGCGGAACAGAAGTAAAAATTGGCGACGAAGAATATAAAATTGTAAGTCAGGACGATATTCTGGCAATTGTAGAGAAATAGAAAGTGTTGAAAGAAGGAAATTATCATGGCAAAAGAGATTAGTTTTGATATTGATGTTCGAAAAAAGATGGAAGCCGGTGTAGACAGACTGGCAGATACAGTAAAGGTAACATTGGGGCCAAAAGGAAGAAATGTTGTACTGGATAAATCTTACGGTGCACCATTAATTACAAACGATGGTGTGACCATTGCAAAAGAGATCGAACTGGAAGATCGTTTTGAAAATATGGGCGCACAGCTTGTAAAAGAGGTGGCTACGAAGACAAACGACATTGCGGGAGATGGAACAACAACAGCTACAGTTCTGGCACAGGCACTTGTAAAAGAAGGAATGAAAAATATTGCAGCAGGTGCAAATGCCATTGTTTTAAGAAAAGGAATGAAGAAGGCAGCAGATGTGGCTGTACAGGCAATTGAAGAAATGAGCCATCCTGTTACCGGTAAGGATCATATTGCAAAAGTAGCTGCAATCTCTTCCGGTAATGAAGAAGTCGGTGAGATGATTGCCGATGCAATGGAAAAAGTCGGAGAGAACGGCGTTATTACGATTGAAGAATCAAAGACCATGAAGACGGAGATCGACGTAGTCGAAGGTATGCAGTTCGATAATGGATATCTTTCCGGATACATGTGTGATGATAAAGAAAAAATGATTGCCAACATGGAGGATCCTTATATCCTCATGACTGATAAGAAGATTTCAAATATCCAGGACATCCTTCCCATTTTGGAAAATGTGATGAGAGAGAGGAAAGAACTCCTCATCATTGCAGAAGATGTGGAGGGAGAGGCACTTACCACATTGATTGTCAACAGACTGAGAGGCACTCTGAAGGTCGTTGCTGTAAAGGCACCGGGATATGGTGACAGCAGAAAGACAATGCTTGAAGATATCGCAACACTTACCGGCGGTCAGGTGATCATGGAAGATCTGGGACTTGAACTTAAAGATACCACGATGGACATGCTTGGCCGTGCAAAATCTGTAAAGGTTACAAAGGAAAATACTACGATCGTAGACGGTGCCGGGAACAAGGAAGACATTGATGCACGCATTGCCAGCCTGAAGAGACAGATGGCTGAAACAACATCCGATTTTGATAAAGATAAACTCATGGACCGTATCGCCAAGATGGGCGGAGGCGTTGCAGTGATTCGTGTCGGCGCGGCAACAGAAACAGAAATGAAAGAAGCTAAATACCGCATGGAAGATGCCATGAACGCAACAAAAGCAGCCGTATCGGAAGGCATTATCTGCGGCGGCGGATCTGCATATATCCATGCACAGAAAAAGGTAGAGGAACTGTTGGCAGCCCTGGAGGGTGATGAGAAGACCGGAGCCAGAATCGTAGCAAAGGCACTGGAAGCACCACTGTATACGATTGTGGAAAATGCAGGTCTGGAAGGCCCGGTTATCGTAGACAAGGTAAAGAAGAGTGAGCCTGGCATGGGATTTGATGCAGCCTCAGAAACCTTTGTGGATATGATGAAACAGGGTATTATTGATCCGGTGAAGGTAACAAAGAATGCATTAATGAATGCGGTAAGTGTGGCAGCTACACTTCTTACTACAGAAGCTGCGGTAGCGGACATCAAGGAAAATACACCTGCGCCGCAGCCACAGCCGGAAATGTATTAAAGAGAACAGGTAAAATCAAATCATTGGCGAGCAACAAAAAGGGGAGATGGCTGGTACATCTCCTCTTTTTGTTCGCTTCTATTTTTATGTGAAATGAGGTCCATTATGAAATATGAAGTTATATATCAGTCAAAAAGCGGCAATACACGTTTAATAGCAGAACAGATCTATGGTGCTTTAAATACGGAAGATAAAACGATTGTAGATATTGATACAGAGCAGGATATACCGGCTGCGGATACATATCTGATCGGATTTGGAATTCATGGTTATTCCTGCAGCATGGATATAGCAGATGTATTTGAGCAGATTACAGGCGGAAAATATGCTGTGTTTGTTACCTGCGGTTATGTGCCGACAGAACAATATAAAGAAAATCTGGAGAAAGCGCTTGAAGTCTGGTATCCGGATGAAGGAGAGTATCTGGGAATGTTTCTCTGCCAGGGAAGGGTGGAGCCGGACAGAAGAAAAATAATGATCAGCCAGATGCCGAGTAAAGAAAAAGAGATGCAGCAGATGTTCCGCTTGGGCGATAGCCATCCGGATGAAGAAGATCTGGAAAATGCCATTGATTTTGCTATCAAAATTCAGGCAGAAATCAGGGATTAAACAAAAACGGAGGAAAAAGAAAAATGTTAGAAAAGTTGGCAGGACCCATTATAGGGGCATTGATTGGATACTGTACCAATTATATCGCTGTAAAAATGCTGTTTTATCCCAAACAGGAAGTCAGAATCTTTGGAAGAAAGCTCCCCTTTACTCCGGGGGCAATTCCAAAGGGAAAGCCGAGGCTTGCCAGAGCAATCGGAAATATTGTGGCTGACGATCTTCTGACGGAAGATGATATAAAGCAGAAAATGATTTCTTTGGAAACAGAAAACGCTGTTGTGGATCAGATTATTCAGGGATTATCTGTTGATCTTCATACCTGTGTTTCAAAAGTATGTTCGTCCGAGTTGAATTATGAAGAGATAAAAAACAGATTGATTTCTGAACTGTCCAGCCAGATCCTTGATTCTGTTCAGCATATGAATCTGGATAATCTTATTGTTCAGGAAGCCGGAAAAGTTGTTAAAGCCAAAACAAAGGGCTCCATGTTGGAAATGTTTCTGAATGATGAAATGCTTAATTCCCTGATACAGCCTGTTGGAGGAGAAATAGTAAAGTATATTAATGAAAAAGGACCGGATTTTATAAAGGAAGAACTGGAAACTAAAATAGATACGTTAGGAGAAAAATCTGTCATTGATCTCTGTAACCATATGGATATTTCGGAAGAAGCTCTTCGAAAAATAATAGCAGATTTTTATCACAAAGCAATTGATTCTGTCATCGGAAAGCTGATCGGTAATTTGAATATTGCAAAAATTATTGAAGATAAAATCAATGCTATGAATGTAGATAGTCTGGAGAAACTGGTGCTGACTGTCATGAAAAAAGAATTAGATACCATTGTAAATCTTGGGGCTTTAGTAGGTGCAGTTTTAGGCGTTTTAAATATGATTATATGATTTCATATGTAAAGATGATAAAGATTATAAACTAAGTTTTCATGGATAAATGAAAAGATATTGGGGATTGCATAAAATCAGCACTCGGTCTTGACGAGTGATGATATATGCGATATAGTACAGGTAGAACAAGAGGACAACAGGAATTTACTTTTACAGCATCTTCCCGCACCCCGTTCCAGATTATTATTCAAGAAAAAGGAGCGATGGTTTATGTTTATAACTAGTATTGTAAGGGAAAACACAATGGATGATTATGCAGGACACGGTCACACAAATTCTCATGATACATATCCACAGGGAATGATGAGTACGGATATCATGGAAACAGACCAAGCCATAACATTTCCACTGCAGACAATAGAATTATCAGAGATGTCAATTTTTTTACCTATTAAGCGCAAAAAATCAATCATATCATAGACATCCGTTTTTAAATATGGATTTTTTATGATAAATTTTTGTTTGTTAACAGATAAAAGTAATGCCGTTTTAGTGGCCCCTCCTACAAGCGGTCCACTCAAATCTTCGCTAGAGTATGAAAAATTTTTTATATCTAACTCGGTTATATCGCTATTGTCACCAAAATTACCTATTATTCTATTAGATTCTATACTTATTTTGTGATTAAAACATTCAATCACTGAAGCAATATGAGAAAATGGTCTATTATGTGAATCTATCGAATCACCAATTTGACAACCTCCAGAACCATAATATTCAAATTTTCCTAATGCAATTAATAGCGCCGGGCACAAATACATAGAACCATGAATACACTTTCCTAAAGTCTCTGTCCGAGATAAGTGTTGGTATGCATAACTGACCTGTTTATTCATTTTCTATGAATGCCCTGGGTAAACGAAAAGGAACAAGGTATATTTCATCCTTGTTCCTATCGGTCAGTATGTGCTATTCAGTTCAACAAATTGTTAAGGAAACAATCGGAGTTGGTGTAAACGAAAAAGCAGTCTTGCGGTTTTATAAAACTGCCCTTTCGTTTACATCAATTTCGATTTTTCCTTGGTGAACAAAGTCGCGTCCCTTTAGCC
>NZ_JAFBIY010000011.1 GCF_021531975.1 Faecalicatena contorta
GAACTCATCAAGAGTTCACGTCGAATATACTCGGTTACGAATGTTATGACTGCTTTCTTCTATTTACAGTTTATAAACGATTGGTTCGCATTCATAAGTCCTTCTGTGTCTTGCCGATGTCCTCTTTAAGATAAAATCACTGAACCAAATTCCTATACCACCTCATCCACACATATTCTGGACAGTGGCACGATTTTCTTCATTTCTTCTTTCATCCGTTCTGTCATATGAACACCTTCTTCTTCGCATATTTCTTCTATACTTTTCGCGCCGAAAAGGAAACTGGCAAGTGCTGCAACAGTAATTGTCCCCTCGCTGTTTTCCGGTTTTCCTTCCATGAGCATAACACCGGAAAATTCTGTACCGGTAAGAACAACGCACCGGTTATTCTCTTCAATAAGTCTGTCTGTTATCTGAAAACAGGTACCGATAAAGCTTTTTAACCGCATGGACATGAGCATCCGTCTCACATCAACGATACGTACCATGATCTTCGGCTTTTCTGTGTTGTCTTTGTCGTCCTCCGCAAAGTACAGGCGACAGTCTGTAACTTCTCCGTTCTTACGATATATCATAAGGCTTCCACCGTCGCTCCCACACTCTTTGATCAGTCGGCGATAATAAGCTGCATCTCGTCTGGTAAATACCTGATAACGGGAAGAATAAAAAGCAGCCGCCCACTTTGCAAGTTCTTCACAATCCGTTTGTTTTGCTGCTTTTACCTGTACATCTGCCGGCACATTTTCCGGATCATGCATACAAATATTCTGCTCATAGACAGTCCTGAAATCATGAGGCAGATAAATGCTCTCTGCTGCCGGCATAAGATACGTAAATGTCTCACCCGACCTGTACATGTCATTTAATGCCTGTTTTAAGATCGCTGCCATATATCCTCGCCTGCGATATTCTGGTCTGGTGGCCACGGCAACGATATAGTGCACCTGCTTTTCATTTCCATTTACTATAAGCGTATATGGATTTAAATGTAGCATCGTGCAAAGAACCTCATCCTCTTTCCCGATATATATCTGATTATCCTTTGTTTTTTCCGTATAATAATAATCCACAAATGACTTGCTGTCCTCAGAAAATATTTCTTCATACAACTCCCTTGTTTTTCCATTGTCATTCACATCCAGTTTAACTATTTTCATTCATCCTTCTCCCTTCCAATGAAGAAAAAGCTCCGTTACCGGAGCTTCCTTTTTTACTTATTTGCATGAGGGCATCCACCGCAGCCGACACATCCACGTTCTTCATCCGGACCTACTGCATAGCTGTAATTTGCTATTGTTTCCAGGCACGCAATTGCCTGAGAGGAAATCCCCTCTCCTGTTCCGGTAAATCCAAGCCCCTCTTCTGTTGTTGCTTTAATATTCACCTGATCCACATCGATGTGAAGTGCTTTTGCAACATTTTCACGCATCTGTTCAATATGCGGCGCCATCTTCGGTCGCTGTGCTATGATCGTTGCATCAATGTTTCCGATAACATAAAGCTTATCATCGATGAGTTTTCCCACATGCTCCAGAAGACGAATACTGGAAATCCCTTTGTACGCGGGATCTGTATCCGGAAAATGTTTTCCTATATCGCCAAGTGCTGCCGCACCGAGAAGTGCATCCATAATGGCATGCAAGAGTACGTCCGCATCCGAATGCCCCAAAAGGCCTTTCTCATAAGGAATCGATACACCACCGAGAATTAATTTCCTTCCTTCCACGAGCTTATGAACGTCATATCCCATTCCAATTCGCATAATCTCTACTCCTCACTGTCATTATTTTCATCATATTTCAATAATTTCTTTAATGAATGTCCGCATACCAGACCACCAAACAGAGCAAAAATTACACCAATTCCCAAATACAGGATAAAATTATCCGGTCGGTCACGGAACGCATTAATAAACAAGGTAATCCCTGTATATGCCACGTAACCACCTGCAACTATCCGAAATGTCAATCCACCTTTTCCAGACATATGCAAACCTCCTTTTCTGCCGTATATTTGCATTTGCTTTTTATAGTATAAACCAAAACGGCACATATGAAAAGTTTTTCTAGATTTCTTCCTGGAAAAGAAGTTCTCTGTCAATTGGATATCTTCCGAAAATTCTTGCCGCATCCATAAGTGCCTGCATATTTTCCTTCGGGGTCCCGACAGGCATCTGACAACCGGAAGTCAGCACATATCCGTTCGGCGAATCATAGCCTTTGCGAATACATTCTCTTGCCGACCGCAATACATCCTGCGGCGTACCAAAGCGCATCACTTCCACCGGAGGTACATTCCCCTGAATACCCATGTGAGGGCCCAGTACTTCTTTTGCCTCTTCAATATCCTCTACATTATCAAGACCAAATGCACCGATTCCGGTTTTATTCAAATGCTCCCATAGTTTACGGCTCGTACCACAAATATGCAGACCGCAGCCACCGCCATTTTTCTTAATATAATCCACATTCTTCTGAAAATATGGAAGAGAGAAATTCAGGTACTGGTCTACACTAATCAGGGAAGTGGAACTGACCGGATCTGCAAATCCAATCCCAACACCGATATCAAGGAGTCTTGCAATATATCGATTATTGTTTTCCACAATCACTTCCATCAGCTGTCTGACCTTATCCGGTTTCTTCACCGTCCCAATAAGGAGACGCTCTGTGCCGAGAACCATAGCTGCAATTGTAAATGGTCCTGTTACAGTCGCACTGACAGGTACCTTGTCTCCCAGCTTCTTTTTCACAAGCTCTACACCTTTCAGAATGATCGGAAGCCTGCCATCCTTATCAATATCCACCAGCTTCGCATCATCCACTTCATTTAACGTAAGCGCCGGTTTTTCCAGCTGTGCGATATTATAATCCGAATATTTGACCTTTGCCCCCATCGCTTCTGCCATTCCTCGAAGAGTGCAGGATACACCTGCACCATCCGAATGAAATGTCTCGTAGATATATTCTTCCAGCTCACACATTTTCTCAGAGGAAAAGTAGTACTCTTTCAGCGTTGCATTGATCATCGGCGCAAGCGTCTCACCCGTATCAAGACAACACATGATCCGGTCAACTTCTTTTCCTTCACTGAGCAGACGATTTCTCTCAATTGCTGTCAGCTCATCTTTTTTTATTTCCAGTCCTCCTGGATACTTCTCTATCATGCCACTGTCCTCTTTTACGCCTTTTTCTTTATCTTACCTGCAAAAAATATGGAAGCAACAGCAATGACAGCTACAATATACTGATACCAGCAAAAAGAAATCACCTGGAACGGACTATTCAGATTCTCCATAAGTGCACATGCAAACAAAATCTGCGCACTGTACGGCAAGATTCCCTGGAATACACATGCAAATATATCCAGAAGGGAAGCTGTTCTCTTCGGATCTACCCCGTATTCTTCACTCAACTCTTTTGCCACATTTCCTGTTACAAGAATAGACACTGTGTTATTTGCCGTAGCGATATCAGCCACAGAAACCATTGCTGCAATACCTGCCTCTGCTGTATGTCTGTTCTTGATAATCTTCTTTACTTTCTGCAGTACCCATTCGATACCGCCTTCTTCCTGTACCAAAGTTGCAAGACCTCCCATCAGCATGGATAGTAAGAAGATTTCAAACATTCCGGTAAAACCTGTGTAAATATGGTTTGCAAACTCTAAAGCTGTAAAACTTCCCATCGCAATTCCAATCACACCAGAGAATATAATTCCCCCTGTAAGGACGATAAATACATTTACGCCAAACAAAGATGCTGCCAGAACAAACGCATACGGTAAAACTTTAATAAAATCAAACGAATACTCTGCTGCTTCCGGCACAACGTCCGGTCTTCCGAAGATAAGCAGAAGAATGACTGTAATAATTGCTGCCGGCAGTACAATCGAAAAGTTAGTCCGGAATTTATCTTTCATTTCCACACCCTGTGTACGTGTTGCCGCAATGGTCGTATCAGAAATCATAGACAGGTTATCCCCGAACATCGCTCCGCAGATTGTAGCCGCAACGACCAGATACTCATTCAGCCCACCTGCCTGTGCAAGTCCGATAGCAATCGGAGTTACCGCTACAACTGTACCTACAGAAGTACCCGTTGATATTCCGATAAAACCAGAGATCACAAACACACCGGCTGCAACAAACTGCGGAGGCAGGACGGACATGCCAAGATTAACAACTGCATCAACACCGCCCATTTCACTTGATACTGTCGTAAATGCACCTGCAAATAAGAAAATAAAACACATCGTCATTACATCTGTGTGTCCGCATCCTTTTAAAAATGTCTGCAATTTTTCGTCCATCGTCCCCTTAAAAAATACAAACGCAAAAATCACACCGATGATTGCCGCAACATTTGTCGGCAACTGGTAAAATGCCATCTCTACCCCCTTCATATTCAGCACAATACCAGTAATCAGATACACTCCAACAAACACCCCAAAAGGCAACAAGGCCTTTCCACTTACTTTTTTCTCCATTTTCATCCCTCTTTGTACATACCCTTTCTTTTCATTTTACTACGTAGTTACGCGTAAATTAACTATATCATCTCTCATAGTGCGAAATCAACAGCTACACTTATTGATTTTATTTATGCATACATTGATTTATTTTAATTTTCTATCTTTTACAATATTAACGCAAAAAAGAGAACCGCATAAGCGATTCTCTCATTGTCGCGACCAGCGCGAGTAGCGGGAACTGGATTTGAACCAGCGACACCACGGGTATGAACCGTGTGCTCTAGCCAACTGAGCTATCCCGCCAGATATGGTATGGGACCAATAGGGCTCGAACCTATGACCCCCTGCTTGTAAGGCAGGTGCTCTCCCAGCTGAGCTATGATCCCATATCTCTTCGGCTCGGTAACTCGAACCGACTTCGTTATTATACAATTATATGTCTACATTTGTCAACACTTTTTTTCAAAAAGTTAGTTGGGGACGGGGTTTTTCTCAAAAAACCCCGTCCCCGACTACAATTCTATACAATTCCCTGTGCATTCATAGCATCAACAACTTTCTCAAAACCTGCGATATTCGCACCAACGACATAGTTGCCTTCAAAACCGTAACGTTTCGCTGCGTCATCAATGTTATGGCAAATATTTACCATAATGTCTTTCAGTTTTGCATCTACTTCTTCAAATGTCCAGCTTAAGCGCTCGCTGTTCTGAGACATCTCAAGTGCAGATGTAGCAACACCGCCGGCATTTGCAGCCTTACCTGGAGCAAAGATAACTCCATTCTGCTGTAAGTATTCTGTAGCTTCCATTGTTGTAGGCATATTCGCACCTTCACATACTGCGATACATCCGTTTGCTACAAGCTGTTTTGCATCTTCCAGATGAAGTTCATTCTGTGTAGCACATGGAAGTGCAATATCCACTTTCACTGACCATACACCACGTCCCTCATGATATTCAGAATTCGGACGATATTTTTTGTATTCGGTTAATCTTGCACGGTTGACTTCTTTGATCTCCTTAAGTGCAGCAACATCAATTCCTTCCGGATCGTATACCCAGCCTGTAGAATCGCTGACTGTTACTACTTTAGCTCCTAACTGCTGTGCTTTTTCTGTAGCATAAATTGCAACATTACCAGAACCGGAAACTGCAACTGTCTTACCTGCAATTTCAATTCCGTTAATCTTAAGCAGTTCCTCTGTCAGATACAGAAGACCATATCCTGTAGCTTCTGTTCTTGCCAGTGATCCGCCGTAGCTTAATCCTTTTCCTGTAAGGACACCTTCGTATGTGCCTCTGATTCTCTTATACTGTCCAAACATATAGCCGATCTCTCTTGCGCCTGTTCCGATATCACCCGCCGGAACATCTGTATCTGCGCCGATATATTTGCAAAGCTCTGTCATAAAGCTCTGGCAGAATGCCATAACTTCTCTGTCAGATTTGCCTTTCGGATCAAAATCAGAACCACCTTTACCTCCGCCGATCGGGAGTCCTGTCAGTGAGTTCTTGAAAATCTGCTCAAATCCAAGGAACTTAATAATTCCAAGATTTACAGATGGGTGAAGACGTAAGCCTCCCTTGTAAGGTCCGATAGCACTGTTAAACTGTACACGGTAACCTGTATTTACCTGTACCTGTCCTTTGTCATCTACCCACGGTACACGGAATTTAAACTGTCTTTCCGGTTCTACCAGTCTTTCAAGCAGGGCATCTTTTCTGAACTTCTCTTCATTCGCCTCTACTACAACTCTCAATGATTCTAATACTTCTTTTACTGCCTGGTGGAATTCTGGTTCAGCAGGGTTCTTTGCCACTACTCTTTCCAGGACTTCATCAACATATGACATACCTTTCTACCTCCTAAGCTTATATTCCTTCACAGACAAACACATAAAAAAACGGAAAGCCAAAGACTTTCCATTCCAGACGCCTTTGTCCTTTAATATTGTAAAGTATTTCCATGAATAACACAAGATATTTTTGTTAAAAAATTAGCGTTTTATGAAATTATTTTTTTAGTTCTTGCAATTTGTATCAATTTTTGCTCCATTTTATTTGATTATAATTTCTTTTTATGAAACAGAGCACATTCTAAGTTGCATTTCAAATAGAAATTTAGTTCAGTGATTTTATCTGAGACAGAACAGTGACGCGAGACAGCTGTCTCGCGTCACTTGTAATGTCTCAGCCAAAATACTGAAGCCGCATAGCTCAAGTGTTTCCACCACGTTATCGGCGCGATAACAAGCTCTTTTTCATTATCTGAGAGCGAAAAAGAAAATATGTACTGACTTTTTTTAGAACCAAATCATTTCCTCAGAGACAAAATCCTAAAATGGAATGAGTTTTCAACAAATCATTTCATTCAAATATGGATTTTTTCTCTTGGAAGCTGACTTCGACCTCCCAAAAATCATTACAATTCTTTACTTTTACATATAGAAACTGAAAAGACCAGATCCATAACATGTTTTGCCAACAAACTAAGGCATGCACTTTTACCCGGAATTGCCAGTACAGTAAATGGTAGCAGTTGATATAGTTCTATATGGTGACGGTAAGCGGAAGTCCTGGAAAATCCAGCCCGAAGCTGTTAGAGGTCGAAAAACAGGCATCGCTTATCGTCTGTTTTTCGACCTCTTATAGATTCGTGGCTTAGTTGTAAGGACGGACGCATCGGAGACATATAGAACTATATCAACTGCGTACCACTTACTCTACTAAATTCCTATTTAAAATATTCCACACCTGACTCGAAGATCTTAAGATCCTGCTCGCCGTAGATGTTCATAGCCACAGAGCGAGCACGTCTCTCGGAATGTGCCATCTTACCAAGCACACGTCCGTCCGGGCTGGTGATACCCTCGATCGCGCAATAGGAACCGTTTACATTCCACTCTTCGTCCATTGTGATATTTCCTTCCGGATCACAGTACTGTGTTGCCACCTGACCATTTGCAAAGAGCTTGTCAAGCCATTCTTTGCCTGCTACGAAACGTCCCTCTCCGTGAGATGCCGGATTTGTATATACACCGCCAAGCTCTGCTTTCTGAAGCCATGGGGATTTGTTTGTTACCACTTTTGTATATACCATCTTGGAAATATGACGTCCGATGGTGTTGTATGTCAATGTCGGAGAGTCTGCTGTCTGACCAGTAATTGCGCCATTTGGAACAAGTCCCAGCTTAACAAGCGCCTGGAAACCGTTACATACACCAAGTACGAGACCGTCACGCTCATTCAATAACTTCTCTACTGCTTCTTTCATCTTCGCATTCTGAAATGCTGTTGCGAAGAATTTTGCAGAACCGTCTGGTTCATCACCGGCACTGAATCCGCCTGGGAACATGATCATCTGTGACTGGCTGATTGCATTTTCAAATACGCTTACAGAGTCAAGGATATCTTCTGCGCTCATATTCTTGAAGACCTTAACAATTGTTTTTGCTCCTGCACGTTCAAATGCTCTTGCGCTGTCATACTCACAGTTTGTTCCCGGGAATACCGGAATAAATACAGTCGGCTGTGCAATCTTATGTGTACAGATGTGAATATCCTTTGTATCATAAAGACCTGTATCAATCTTTTCGTCTTGTCCCTCTGCGCCGGAGTTGGTCGGGAATACCTTTTCCAGAGTACCCTTCCATGCATCCTCAGCATCAGAAAGAGCAATCTTCATATCTTTATAAGCAATTGCCGCCTCTTCTGTCACTTCACCGATTACCGTATATGTAATGCCAAGCTCTGCCACCTTGTCTGCCGGAACCTCTGCAATGATATCACCAAACGCAGGTGCAAACAGATCTCTTGCATCCACATTCTGTTCAATCTTAACACCCATGCGGTTACCAAATGCCATTTTACTTACAGCCGCTGCAATACCATGTCTGTCAAGTGCATATGCAGCCACGATCTTGCCACTGTGGATATCTTCCGCAAATTTTGCATACTGTTCCATAACTTTATCGTATACCGGAACATCATATTCATCTGTTTCCAGACGAAGCCATACAAGCTTGTCTCCTGCTTTCTTAAGCTCTGGTGTAATAATATCTTTTTCACGCGCCACATCTACAGCAAAGGAAACCAGAGTCGGCGGAACATCAATGTCTTCGAATGTTCCGGACATACTGTCCTTACCACCAATAGACGGAAGACCAAATCCAAGCTGGGCATTATAAGCACCAAGAAGAGCCGCAAACGGCTGACTCCATCTGTGTGGGTCTTCTGTCATACGACGGAAATACTCCTGGAAAGTAAAACGAATCTTACTGTAATCTCCACCTGCTGCCACGATTTTGGCAACAGACTCTGTTACGGCATAAATAGCTCCATGATAAGGGCTCCATGTAGACAGATACGGATCAAATCCATAACTCATCATTGTTACCGTATCACAGTCACCGGTAAGAACCGGAAGCTTTGCAACCATAGCCTGTGTCTCTGTCATCTGATACTTACCACCATGCGGCATAAATACAGAACCGGCACCGATGGAACCATCGAACATTTCTACAAGACCTTTCTGTGAGCACACATTCAGATCTTTTAATGTCTCCATCCATTTTTCTTTTACATCAGCTACTTCTTCTCTTCCAAGAATGCTGTCTTTTCTGTTTGGAATATCAACTGCAACCGTTGTCTCCTGATGCGCACCGTTTGTATCCAGGAATGCACGGGATAAGTTTACGATTTCTTTTCCTCTCCAGGAAAGCACAAGTCTCGGCTCTTCTGTTACAACAGCTACCTTTGTTGCTTCCAGGTTCTCTTCTTTTGCATATCCCATGAACGCATCAACATCTTTTGGATCAACAACAACTGCCATACGCTCCTGAGATTCAGAAATAGCGATTTCTGTTCCGTCAAGACCTGCGTATTTTTTCGGAACTTTATCAAGATCTACTCGAAGACCATCTGCCAGCTCACCGATTGCAACGGAAACGCCGCCGGCACCAAAGTCATTACATTTCTTAATTAATTTACTCACTTCTTCTCTTCTGAACAGACGCTGGATCTTACGTTCTGTCGGTGGATTACCTTTCTGAACCTCTGCGCCGCAAGTCTCAATAGATTCCTCGGTATGTACCTTGGAAGAACCGGTTGCGCCACCACAGCCATCGCGGCCGGTACGTCCGCCAAGGAGGATAATGATATCGCCCGGATCTGATGTTTCACGAATGACAGCCCGTCTCGGTGCTGCACCTAATACAGCTCCGATCTCCATACGTTTTGCCACATAATTCGGATGATAGATTTCTTTTACCGCGCCTGTTGCAAGACCGATCTGGTTACCATATGAGCTGTAGCCATGTGCAGCCTCACGCACCAGTTTCTTCTGCGGAAGCTTTCCTTTCATTGTATCTTTTACAGAAACTGTCGGATCTGCAGCTCCTGTCACACGCATTGCCTGATATACATAAGTACGTCCGGAAAGCGGGTCACGAATCGCACCACCAAGACAGGTAGCAGCTCCACCAAACGGTTCGATCTCTGTCGGGTGGTTATGTGTCTCATTCTTGAAATTTACAAGCCACTCTTCTTCCACACCGTCTACTTCAACCGGTACAACGATACTACATGCATTGATCTCATCAGACTCTTCCTGATCCTGAAGCTTTCCTTCTTTTTTAAGCTTGCGCATTGCCATGAGGGCAAGGTCCATCAGACAGACGAACTTATCTTCTCTGCCTTTGAAAATCTCACTGTGGTCTGCCAGGTACTGTCTGTAAGTTTCTTCGATCGGTGCCTTGTAATCGCCTTCTCCGAAAGCTACATCTGTAAGCTCTGTAGAGAATGTCGTATGACGGCAGTGATCAGACCAGTATGTATCCAGCACACGGATCTCTGTCATAGAAGGATCTCTGTCCTCTTCCCCCTTAAAATACTTCTGAATATGGAGAAAATCCTTGAATGTCATGGCAAGTCCCAGAGAACTGTATAATTCTTTTAACTTGTCCTCTGCCATATCCTTAAATCCATCAAAAATGATGACATCTTCCGGTTCATCGAATTTTGTAACCAAAGTCTCCGGCTTCTCCATACCTGTTTCTCTGGAATCAACCGGGTTGATGCAATGTGCTTTGATTGCTTCAAATTCCTCATCGGAAATCTCGCCGTTTTCGCCTGTGATCACATATGTAATTGCTGTCTTGATGACCGGCTGCTCGTCTTCTTTAATAAACTGTACACACTGTACAGCAGAATCTGCTCTCTGATCAAACTGTCCCGGCAGGAATTCTACTGAAAATACTCTGCTGCCTTCAGTAAGCGGGAATTCCTCATGATACAGCGTATCTACCGGAGGCTCGGAAAAAATGCCATTACAAGCCTTCTCAAATATATCATCGGAAATATTTTCCACATCATAGCGGATCAGCACACGTATATCTGCCACGTCTTTGATTCCAAGATAGCTCTTGATCTCGTGTTTGAGATCGCCTGCCTGTACGCCAAATCCTTCCTTCTTTTCCACGTACACTCGTCTTACATTACTCATAGTTCTTCCTCCATTAAGAATCATTATAAATTGATTGTAACACATTCTATACTATTAATAAAATTAATATATCTTAATCTTATTATAAGTCTCACTTATTACTCTTCTTTTTCCCGACCATCCTGCATAATCGGATGATAAAATATAATCCTGCAAGCATGCACAGGAAAACGATACCGATGCGGATGACCATATCTGCGAAAAATCCTTCCGGAAGCATCCGGATCATATAATCTGTCTCCGGGTCAAAAAGCCACAGATCATTGGTAAAGAAAATCTCATGGAAAATCGTAAAACACCGCGTAAAGTCAACAGCAAATGCAATGCCAAGAAATGCTGTCAATGCCAGAAAAACCACCAGCGCCCGCATATATGCTTTTGAAAGCAAGTTCTTCCAGTCTGCTTTATCCCCAAAAAGTGCACCGATCAGCACAGCGGCTACCACAAGCAGCACATTTCGAAGCTTCAGACCATGAAGGAACAGATTACGCACATCCGCCATATGAAGTCTGTCCTGCTCGTTAAAAAAATCCTGTTCTTTTCCATCCACATCTGTCACTATGGAAAGCTCATCTTCTTCCCCGATCAGATATGCCATCATATAATCAGTCACTTCCATGACATCAGACATTTCCATATGCAAATCTTCCGTCACATGATATTTTTCATAGAGTGACTGATAAAAGCTGTAATCTGCATCCCCATATATGGCAATCTGGAAACTGGTCAGAAGCGCCGCAAGGATAACGAAGAACATCGCGGCTACCGCAAAAATATTGTGTATTTTTTTTGTAAACATGTCTTTCCCTCCAAGCTTTCATTCATTATATCAAAAAACACGGTCCGGTGTAAACAAGCCAGCACAATTATTGCAGTTTCTATTAACATCATTTATAATTAAATGTATATATATTAGGAGGACTTATAATGGATATTAATTTCGAATTATATAAAGTGTTTTACTATGTAGCAACTACATTAAGCTTCTCGGAAGCCGCAAATCGTCTGTACATTTCTCAGTCAGCAGTCAGTCAGTCCATCAAAACGCTGGAAAAAAAGCTGAACCGCATACTCTTTATCCGAAACACGAAAAAGGTAAGCCTGACACCGGAAGGCGAGCTGCTCCTTCGCCATGTGGAACCTGCCATGAATCTCATTCATCAGGGCGAAATCCGGCTTAATGACAGCGAGGAGAACGGGGGACATCTGCGCATTGGTGCAAGCGATACCATCTGCCGCTATTTCCTGGTACCATATCTTGAGAAATTTCACAAAAAATACCCCGGGGTGCAGATAAAAGTTACAAACGCAACTTCGATCCACAGTGTCGAGCTTCTGGAAAGTGGGCAGGTAGACCTGATTTTCGTAAATTCTCCAAACTTCTATCTGCGGGATGTTTCTTCCGCTCACAGAATCCGTACTTTCCGGGATGTTTTTATTGCAAATCATTCTTTTGAAGAAATAAAAGATAAATGCATTACTCTGAAGCAATTACTGCAGTATCCGATTCTTATGCTGGATAAGAAAAGTACGACCAGCGAATTTCTTCATGCATTTTTCCAGAAGCATCAGCTGGATCTTGTGCCGGAAATCGAGCTGAGCAGCAATGACCTTCTGATTGATCTGGCAAGTATCGGCCTCGGGATTGCCTGTATTCCAGATTACTGTATCCCGGACAAATCGCGTGGGCTGTTCATTGTAGAGACAAAAGAAAAACTGCCTGAAAGGGAACTGGTCATCGCTCACAATGACCATATTCCTGCTTCCAAAGCAGTTTCTGAATTTTTAAATTTCTTCTATTAAACAGCATCCCGGATGGCTGCTTCTGTGCCCTTAATGGAGCCCTGCACCATCTCCGGCTTTCCGCCGCCACGTCCTGCAAATGCTGCATTCAGCTTCTTACAAAGAGGTCTGACATCTTCGGTACGGCTGCCGATCACATAGCGGTAGCCATCTGTATCGTTTCCGGCAAACACTGCACATACCTTTGCTCCTCTTTCCAGCAGAAGATTCATAAACTCTCTCGGCGCATTTCCCTCCAGATGGGCATCGAACACAGTCACAACATCCCCTGTTACATCCACTTCCTTTGCCTGATAAGCAAGAAGCTTCTGCTGCATGGAAGCCATCTTACCTTTCAACGAAAGATTTTCTTCCTTTACATGCGCAACCGCTTCTGCAACCTCTGATTCTTTCGCACACAGAAGTGCTGAGATTGCTTTTGTGCTCTCTTCCTTCTGCACGTGATCTGCAAGTGCACGGAATCCTGCCAGCATAAAGATTCTCTCGCCGCCTTTGTAATTTACCATATCCACCAGCTTAATATTGCCGATTTCCCCGGTCTTTTTTACGTGCGGCGCGCAGCATGCACATGTATCAACTCCCGGAATATTTACGATACGAACCTGTCCTTCAATCTCAATCTTACTCCGGTATTCCATATCTTTTAGTTCTTCTTTCGTCGGATACAGATTCTCAACATCCAGATTCTTATATACCATCCGATTGGCTTCCCATTCAATTTCTTTTAACTCTTCCTTCGTAATCGGTCCGTCAAAATCCATCGTACAGTAATCTGCTCCAAGATGGAATCCTACATTATTATATCCAAAACGTCCGTGTACCAGGCCCGAAATAATATGCTCTCCGGTATGCTGCTGCATACTTTCGAAGCGCTTTTCCCAGTCAATCTGCCCGTGCACGGTATCTCCAACAGCAAGAGGCGCATCTGTCATATGATAGATCACATCTTGCTTCTCCTGTACGTCTCTTACATATACACCGCCCAGATAACCGGTATCCGCATACTGACCGCCGCCTTCCGGGAAAAACGCAGTCCTGTCAAGTACCACCTGATAGCCCTCTTTTGCCGGCTCACAGGCAGTAACAACTGCGTCAAATTCCTTCATATGACTGTCTGCAAAATATAATTTCTCTGTCATTTCCTACATCCTCTCCGGTGCTTCAAATCCGAGTACATCAATACATGACTCCAGCACCTCTTTCGCAAGAACGAGAAGAGCAATGTAGCTCTTTTTCACTGCCTCATTTTCCTCTGATAGAATCTTGGTCTCATGATAAAAATGATTAAATGCATTTGCAAGATCATAAATATAAGCACAGATCTTATGTGGTGCCAGTTCTTCAAATGCTGTTTCCATGACTTCATTATATTTGACAAGCTCCAGCATCAGTGCTTTTTCACTGTTTCCTCTTGCGCCACTTAGAGAGAGACCTTCCAGCGAACCGCCCTCAGCCACGTATTTATTTAAGATAGACTTAATACGCACGATTGTATATAAGATGTACGGGCCGGTATTTCCCTCAAAGGATGTGAATCTGTCTACATCAAATACATAATCCTTGGAAGCCTGATTGGACAGGTCACCGTACTTGATAGCAGAAAGTCCGACGATCTTTGCTGTTTTCTTTGCCTCATCCGCCTCAACAGTACGGTTGTCCGTAATCTTCTTATACATCTCATCTTCGATTTCAGCAATGAGATTTTCCAGACGCATAACTCCGCCTTCTCTGGTTTTAAATGGCTTTCCATCTTTGCCGTTCATCGTACCGAAGCCAAGGAATTTAAGCGCTGTATTCTCTGAAACGATGCCCGTTTTCTTTGCTGCGCGGAATACCTGCACAAAATGCAGTTCCTGGCGCTTATCTACAACATAAACCACACGGTCCGGATGATAGTCTTCCTCACGCTGCACCAAAGTTGCAAGATCTGTTGTTCCATATAAGGAAGCGCCATCTGATTTCTGGATCATACACGGCGGGATTTCTTTTGTATCCGTTTCTTCCTTTACATCAATCACAAGCGCGCCATCATCAATATGCGCATATCCCTCTTTTTTCAGGCGTTCGATCATATCCGGAATATAAGCCTGTGCATCTGATTCTCCCTTCCACAAGTCAAAGCTCACATTTAAATTCGCATAATTCTTTTTTAAGTCTGTCACTGATACATGCATAATGTGATTCCATATAGCAGTGTAGCCTCTGTGTCCGTTCTGCAAAAGGTATGTTGCATGGAGTGCTTCCTCACGGTATGCTTCGTCCTCTTTTGCCTTTCCACTTGCCGTCGGATAGATTTCCTCCAGCTCTCCAATCGTAAACGGTGCTTCTTCCGGGTAATCACCGGAAAATGCATCATCAAAATAAGGGAGCTCCGGCCTGCGCGCTCTAAGCTCTGTAATGATAAGGCCCATCTGATAACCCCAGTCACCAAGATGAATATCTCCAAGCACCTTGTGCCCCATCTTTCTTGAAATACGCTTTATGCTCTCTCCAATGATGGCTGAACGAAGATGTCCCACATGCAAAGGCTTCGCTACATTTGGTCCGCCATAATCTACCAATATCGTCTGCGGCTTTTCTGCCATCTCAATTCCAAGATTTTCATCTTCCTGCATCTCATTCAGATAAGAAGCAACTGCTTCTTCATTTATCTTCAGATTAATAAACCCAGGATTTACTGCCTGTACTTCCCCAATATATTTACTGCCTGCCAGCTTCTCTACAACATCATTCGCGATCATGATCGGAGCTTTTTTATACGCTTTTGCTCCTGCCATAGCTCCATTACACTGATATTCACACAAGTCCGGACGGTTTGATAATGTCACACGTGCCAGACTCTTATCGTACCCTGCACTTTCAAATGCTTCTTCCAGCTCACCAGCAATGAAATCGATCAATTTCTTCATATTCGTCGTCCTTTCGTACATAATACCCTTAATACCTAATGTATTTTATCACAAGACATTCTTATCAACAACCAATTATTAAAACTCTTATTGCAAAAAATAGAAAAATATGCTATTATATCAGTAACAATTACTATTATTAAATATGGAGGTATCATAAATGAACAAAAACATTTTACGCAATTTATCTTATGGAGTTTACGTAATATCTACACTCGACGGAGACAGACCGACCGGATGTATCGCTAACAGCGCAATGCAGATCACATCTTCACCAGCTACGATTGCAGTAAGTATGAATCACGACAACTACACTAATTCCTGTATTGAAAAGAGTGGCTTCTTTGCTGTATCCATCCTCTCCGAAAAGTCTGACCCGTCACTCATCGGGCAATTCGGATTCCAGTCCGGAAAAGATATCGATAAATTTGCATCCGTAGACCACCAGATCAAAGAAGGCGTAGCAGTTGTAAATGACTCCTGCGGTTATATCGTATGCAAAGTGATTGACAAAATGGAAACATCTACCCACACTGTTTTCCTTGGCGAAGCAATCGATGGAGATGTCTTTGACAGCACACCGGCTATGACTTATGCTTACTATCACAACGTAATCAAAGGAAAGAGCCCGAAAAATGCGCCTACTTACCTCCCGGAAGAAACCGAAGAATCTGCACCGGCAGCTAAGGAAAAATGGGTATGCAGCATCTGCAAATATGTTTATGAAGGCGAGACACCTTTCGAAGAACTTCCGGATTCCTTCGTATGCCCGGTATGTAAACAGAGCAAAGACAAATTCGAAAAACAATAATCAGGAGAAAAAACATGTTAAAAATTGGCTCACACGTGAGTATGAGCGGAAAAGATATGCTTCTTGGCTCTGCCAAAGAAGCATATTCTTACGGAGCGAATACATTTATGTTCTACACCGGTGCTCCGCAGAATACCAAAAGAAAAGACATCAGTGAATTAAACATCGAGCCGGCATGGGCATATATGAAAGAACATGGTATTGACGACATTATCGTACATGCACCATATATCATTAACCTCGGCAACACTGTAAAGCCCGAGACATTTGAAATTGCCGTAAACTTCCTGAGACTTGAAGCAGAACGGACACAGGCCTGCAAAAGCCATATACTCATTCTGCATCCAGGCGCACATGTTGGTGCCGGAGTCGATGCCGGAATCAACCAGATTATCAAAGGACTGAATGAAGTGCTGACAAAAGACATGGATCTGTGCATTGCTCTGGAAACCATGGCCGGGAAAGGAAGTGAAATTGGTCGCTCCTTCGAAGAACTTGCACGCATCTACGACGGTGTCATCTTAAATGATAAGCTGCGCGTCTGCTTCGATACATGCCATACTCATGACAGCGGTTACGATATCATACATGACTTCGACAAAGTCATCGACGATTTCGACCGCCTTCTGGGAAAAGACCAGATAGCCGTCTTCCATATCAACGACAGTAAAAACACATGCGGTGCACAAAAAGATCGACACGCCAATATCGGAAAAGGCGAAATCGGATTCGATGCACTCTCCTATATCGTACATCATCCAGACTTCCGGAATATACCAAAAATACTCGAGACACCGTATATTCCATCTGAAGAAAATCCGAAAAAGACATTGCCACCATATAAAAAAGAGATAGAAATGCTTCAATTTGGGACGTAGACTTTTTAAAAAAGTCTACGTCCCAAATTGCAAAATGTGGTGTACCCAAATGAACATTCCCCTTGACAAACCCCCGCCCATGTATTATTGTACTATATGTATAATACAATTATGATTGTAAAGAAAGAAGGTGTTTCCATGCCCTGGGATTTGGATAATAACCGTCCTATCTACCTGCAGCTTATGGAAAGGATCCAGCAGGATATTATCACCGGTGTATATAGACCGGGTGAAAAACTGCCATCTGTAAGAGATCTTGCTCTGGATGCCGCCGTTAATCCGAATACAATGCAAAAGGCTCTTTCTGAATTAGAACGAAGTGGTCTGGTATATGCGCAACGCACAAGTGGCCGCTTTATTACGGATAATGCGGATTTACTCAGACAGCTCAAGAAGAAAATGGCTTCCGCATATGTAACTGACTTTCTTGAGAAAATGACACAGCTTGGATTTTCAACTGAAGAAATTCCTGATTTGATTCAATCCATGAATAAGGAGGAGACATAATATGACCCCGATTTTATTTGGACTTTTCGTTGCACCTTCTTATTCTACATATATGAATAGTTCCAGTTTCAGTTATTCTGTATATTTACTAGATTCGCTGAAACTATCAACTACTATCGCGTTCATCACAGCCATTATATTGTACATCGTTACTTACTATATTCTGAACAAAAAAACGAATCTGGAATAAGCGAAAAAGAGCAATTGATCCATCAAACTCCGGACCAATCGCTCTTTTTCATTCACTTTTATAACTCTCTCTTCTCCTGTTCCACCCAGAACTCTTCCAGCAATTCCTTCATATTTTCAATATTACAAATACCTACTTTTTCCCACTCTCTCGGGAAAACCTCCCGGTATCTCTGATCGCGAAATCTATCATCTAAAAGCAAGATAACTCCTCTGTCCTCATCGGTACGTATCACTCTTCCTGCCGACTGCAGAACTTTATTCATCCCCGGATATAAATAAGCATAATCAAATCCTCTAAGCCCCTGTCCGTCAAAATAAGACTTCAAAAGCTCCCGTTCCCTGCACACCTGAGGAAGACCCGTACCCACAATTATCGCGCCTATTAATTTATCCTCCGCAAGATCGATTCCTTCTGAAAAAATACCTCCCAGTACGCAGAATCCAATAAGGCTGTTCTCTCTTTCCTCCTCGAAATTTTCCAGAAATATCTCCCTTGCTTCTTCAGACATATACTGAGACTGCATTACATATTCCACCGGAATATCATTTATTCTTTCTTCTGCCATAGAAACAAATATTTCATATACTTCTTCCATAAAACGATAGGATGGAAAGAACGCAATGTAATTTCCCCGCTTCGAACCGGCAACCTGCCAGAGGTATTCGGCATAGCGCCGGTACATATCTTCCCCTCTTCTCGTGTATTTCGTACTGACATCATTTCCCATAAGCAAAAGGCGTTTTTTCACATCGAAAGGAGACTGCGCATAGACAGCATAATCCTCTTTCCCGGATGTGCTCAGAAGCTTTTTGTAATAATGAATCGGGAGTAAAGTAGCAGAAAAAAATATTGTACTGTTTCCTTTGTCCAGAAATTCCTTCAGATTATTTGCAGGATTCACGCAAAACAGCCGCAATTTAAATCTTCCACCTGATTCCATCTCACAGTAAATCATATAATTCTCATCCAGTCGATCATATATATTCATGAACTGACGAATGGAAAAATAAAAATCCAGCACCTCTTTTCGCAGCTCTTCTTTCCTGCATTCTTCCAGAAACCGCTCCAGTTCAGTCATCAGCGGAAGTAGCTTTATATATACATGTGAAATACTGTTCAGGACGAGATACTCTTCACACTCTCTTTTTAATGCCAACAGCTGCTTATTGCAGGACTCCAGTCTGGCTGCAAGCTTCGTATCCTCTTCTTTCACCTTCCGCTTTATGCTTAAAAAGTCTTCCTTGTAGATAGAAGCACTGTACATTTCCCGTCCCCGCTCGACCAGATTATGTGCCTCGTCAATCAGGAATAGATAATCCCCCTTCACTCCATCTCCAAAAAAACGCCGCAAATGTGCATTCGGGTCAAACACATAATTATAATCACAGATAACAGCGTCCACCCATGTAGAAACATCCAGACTCATTTCAAACGGACAAACCTGCCACTTCCTTGCCTGTTCTTCCAATATCTCCCGGCTCATCTCATCCGAAGTAGTAAGAAGTTCATAGACAGCATCATTTACACGATCATAATGTCCTCTGGCATACGGACAGTTTTCCGGATTACAATTTACTTCATCACAGAAACAGATCTTCTCCTTCGCGGTCAGTACGATTACTTTCATTCGAAGTGCCTGTTCCTTCAACGTATCAAATGCCTGCCATGCGACTGTTCTTGTAATTGTCTTTGCAGTCAGATAAAAAAGCTTATCTCCCAGTCCTTCACCTATCGCCTTTACCGCCGGAAAAACCGTTGCCATCGTCTTTCCGACACCAGTCGGAGCCTGAATAAACAATTTCTTCTGCCGCAAAATCGTCCGATACACGGAAGCAGCCAGCTCCTTTTGTCCATCACGATACGCAAACGGGAACTCCACTTCCTTTATGGAAGCATTTCTCTTCTGCTTCCACTTTATCTGATACCTTGCCCACTTTTCATATCTTCCCACAAGTTCAAAAAACCATGTTCTAAGCTCTTCTTCTGCATATACAAACTGGAACCGCTTAATATCCTCCGTTTCCATATTGCAGTAAGTCATCTGCACACCAATTTCTTCCAGGTTGTTTTGACTTGCGTATATATACGCATAACATTTGGCCTGAGCAAGATGCACCTCCTCGGGCTGTAATAACGATTCCAGATCTTTGAAAATCCCTTTGATTTCATCAATGACATTCCCCTGAGGTGACATTATAATTCCATCTGCGCGCCCCTCAATTAAAATGGAGAATCCTTTACAGGCAACCTCATATTTCAGGGAAACTTCTGCGTGATAATCCGCTCCCATCTGCCGCTGAATCTTTCGGTGAATCTTACCTCCGAGCAACATGGCATCTTTATCCATACCCGCTATTCTATTGTCAATATCTCCGCTTCTTAAGATAAACTCAACAAGATTACGGACAGAGATTCTGATAACCGGCTGCTGTTCTGTCATAATACTTCCAATTCTTCCTTACAGGCATCTTTTTATAGTTGTAGCCTACGCTCTTTATCCAATATGGAAATTTTATCACAGCCAGTTTCTTTCTTCAATCCCATTCCACCATGTCGGGGCGATACCGAAGCGGCAGATGCTGTAACTGACATCTGGGATTTGTTCGCTCTTTTATAGCTATCGTTTTACAAAAGCTTTTCCAAAGGGTCGCATACTCTTTTTCCTTTTCGGATATCCGATCTGATATAGACAGATCCACTCCTTCATCCCACACAAGAACCCACTTCTTCTTCGCTTCATGGACAACAAACATCTGATGTGTCTTATCATATATCATCCAGTTCTCAAGCGGAAGTCTGTCTGAAAAATGAGGTGCAATACATGTCAGCACCTGATTTTTCGGGGTAATCTCCGCATACAGCACTCCGTTCTCCAGCTCACGAAAACGCAGGAATCCTTTATAATTATGGGCTTCTCCTCCCACACTGCGGCTAAGCTCGAATACCTTTTCCACCTTCGGATGTCCCAGATGTTCCATAATCCTGGTGCTGTCCGGAATCTTTCTTGCTGTCAGCATTGTTCCAAGTATTGCATTCCCTTTTTCATTATCTTCTGAAAGAGCAGCATGGTAAATATCCCAATAGGACTTCTGCCCCAGATGCCTGCGAATCAGATTCTCAACAGCAGTCGCTTTATGCGCTGTCTCTTCCACTTCCACATAATCACAAAAGAGCTCTGCTTCTACACTTCCCAAAAACGCAATACCACACTCATCTTCTGTCTTCCCCTCCTTCCACGCATCATAAATGCCCGAAAAAAGGCCTGTAATCGAATCACTACACACATATATTGTTTTCATAAAAGTTCTCCCTGAATCTCACATCGTCAAAAAGTGATAACTGCCGATATCCCATATTACGTACTTCTTCCGGAAGCTTCTCTCCTACTGCCAGCAGGTTTCTCGTAATGTAATCTTCGTCAAGCTTTGTCGGATACATCATCTTTCCATTACAGGTAATGAAATACATCGCCCGCTTCAGTACAACACCGATTTTCTTCAAATCCGGAAAGTCCAATGTCCCCAGTCTTCTCGCCTTAACGATTCGACTGGCAGACTTATACCCCAGCCCGGGCACGCGTAGAAGCATTTTGTAATCTGCCCGGTTAATCTCTACCGGAAACTGTTCCAGATGCTTAAGTGCCCAGTTACACTTTGGATCAAACAGCACATTGAAATTCGGATTCTCTTCTGAAAGCAGCTCATCTGCCTGAAAATGATAATATCGCATAAGCCAGTCTGCCTGATACAGCCTGTGTTCCCTGAGAAGCGGTGGTCCTTCGTCTGTTCTCGCCGGAAGCGCCTTATCTTCATTAACATGTACAAATGCAGAATAAAAAACCCTTTTTAGCTCAAATTTCTGATAAAGCGACTCTGCCACTTTCACGATCTGATAATCACTTTCCGGTGTTGCCCCAATGATCATCTGCGTACTCTGCCCTGCCGGTACAAATCTTGGTGCATTCCGGTACAATTGTATCTCCTGCTTATTGTCAGCCATCCGTTCCTGTACAAGCCGCATGGGCATCAATATATTCTTTCTCGTCTTGTGAGGTGCAAGAAGCCTGAGACTCTCCGCCGTCGGAAGTTCCAGATTCACACTCATCCTGTCGGCGAGAAACCCTACCCGTTGTACCAGTTCCAGACTTGCTCCCGGTATCGCCTTCACATGAATGTACCCTTGAAAATTACATTCTTTTCGCAGTTTATAAAGCGTGGCATAAATGAGCTCCATTGTATAATCCGGACTTTTCAATATACCGGAACTTAAGAAAAGCCCTTCAATATAATTTCTGCGGTAAAACTCCATCGTAAGTGTGCATACTTCATCCGGAGTAAATGAAGTACGGATAACATCATTGCTGCGCCGGTTAATACAATACTTACAATCATAGATACATTCATTCGTAAACAGAATCTTAAGAAGAGAGATACATCTGCCATCCGCCGAAAAACTGTGACATATGCCAGATTTCTCACAGCTTCCCATCCCCGTACCATCATTACTCCTGCTTGTACCGCTTGAAGTACAGGCTACGTCATACTTCGCTGCATCCGTCAGAATATTCAGTTTCTCATAAATCGTCATGGATTCCTGAATCCTCATAAACTTTCCTCTCACTCTAAAACGAATTTCACACTCGCGAAAAAAAGAACATCCGTTCGTATAATAATTATACGAACGGATGTTCTTTTTGTCAATGCCATTCATCCTAAAAATACTATTTTCTATACAACGGCTTTGCCTTTTCCGTCAACTCTCCTATAACCTCAATCAGTTTGCCTGTATCACACTCCGGATTACATACATAAGCATGATATCCACCCTGTATACAATAGGAAAGCACAATATTTGCATTCACATCCTCTCTGTACTCCGGATATTTTTCAAAAATAACTTCTTTAATACTTTTTTCAATCCTGTCCGCCAGCCGATTCCTTTGTTTCCCGGAAAACAGAATAGTTGTAAGTGAATTCTGAGACAGATAAGCCAGGAACAATTCTCTTGTGAATTCTGCCGGATTTTCCATAATGTACTCTGGATGTGAAACACTATTGGTAATAGATGCAACGACTTCCTCCTCCATCCGGTCTGATAATTCATAGATATCTCCATAATGAGAATAGAACGTCGACTTATTAATGCACGCAACCTCACACAATTCTTTTACTGTTATCTTTTCCAGTTCTTTTTTTGAACGAAGTTCGATAAACGCATTTTTTACCGCACGCTCTGTTTTTTTAATCCTCAAATCCATTTTTTCTCCTTATCCTTTCACAAACAAACTGTATTTACCAACACATTTCCAAATTCGTCGCTTATCCATCCATTTGTCCATATTGTCGGTGGTGTCCTTTTTTCCCTCTTTGTATAATCATTATAAGATAAATAAACGACTACTGTCCATTATTTTATATAATAAAATCATTTACAATCAGGAGGCAAGCTATGGATTTCTACGGATTCTATACCGGACAAATATTTGATGCATATCACTATCTCGGTGCTCACCCTGAAAATGGCGGCGTTATTTTTCGTACCTTTGCACCTGCTGCCACAAAGATTTCTCTTATTGGTGAATTTTCAAACTGGGAAGAATGGACCATGAACCGCGTCCATGACGGGAACTTCTGGGAATGTTTTGCATGGAACGCAAAGCCGGGACAGATGTACAAGTATCGCATTTACAAATGCGATGGCTCCTATACAGATCACTGTGACCCTTATGGTTTTGGCATGGAGCTCCGTCCACAGAGTGCTTCTGTTATCCGTGACCTGTCTTCTTATTCCTTCCACGACAGAGAATGGATGGAGAAACGGACTGACTGCAAAAGCAAGCCTCTTAATATCTATGAGCTTCATTTTGGATCGTTTAAAAAACCAGATAGTGATCCTGATGCATGGTATACATACACAGAAATGGCAGACATTCTGATTCCGTATCTGAAAGAATGTGGATATAACTATATGGAAATCATGCCTCTGAGCGAACACCCCTGTGACGAGTCCTGGGGATACCAGAATACCGGGTTCCTAAGTCCTACCTCCCGTTATGGAACAGCAGAGGAACTGATGCAGTTCATTGATATCTGCCACCAGAATGACATCGGCGTCATCATGGATTTTGTACCGGTACATTTTGCCATCGATGACTATGCACTGGCAAATTATGACGGTACTTCCCTATATGAATATCCTCACCAGGATGTTGGTGTGAGCGAATGGGGAAGCTTAAACTTCATGCATTCCCGTGGAGAGATCCGAAGCTTCCTTCAGTCTGCCGCGAACTACTGGCTGGCCCAATATCATGCTGATGGTATACGTATGGATGCTATCAGCCGGATCATATACTGGCAGGGAGACCCGGCAAGAGGTGTTAACAACGATGCCGTTCATTTTATCCGAACCATGAACAGCGGACTGAAAGAAATGCATCCCACGGTCATATTGTTTGCAGAAGACTCCACAGCATTTCCTGATGTTACAAAGCCGGCAGCCGAAGGAGGCCTCGGTTTCGATTACAAGTGGGATATGGGATGGATGAATGACACACTGAATTATTTTCGCACAGCACCAGAATACCGAAGCCGCGATTATCATAAACTGACCTTTTCCATGATGTATTTTTATAATGACACTTTCCTGCTTCCGCTCTCCCATGACGAAAATGTACATGGAAAAGCAACTATTTTGCAGAAAATGTACGGAAAATACGAAGAAAAATTCCCGCAGGCACGGGCATTTTACATGTACATGTATGCCCACCCGGGGAAAAAACTGAATTTTATGGGAGGTGAAATCGGACAATTCCGAGAATGGAATGAAAAACGTGAACAAGACTGGTTCTTATTAGAATATCCGATGCATAACGCTTTTCACAGATTCATAAAAGACCTAAATCACATTTACTTAAGTCACTCTGCGCTTTTTGCCAAAGATTACTCTCCAGAAAGCTTCCAGTGGCTGGACTGCCATCAGGAGGATCGCTGTATCTATGCATTTGAGAGAAAAAATGCCTCCGACAGGCTTCTTTTTGTCTTTAACTTTTCGGACAAAGAACAAAGGGACTATATCCTCACAGTACCTGGTGCAAAATCGCTGAAACTCTTAATTGCAAGCGATATGGAACAATATGGCGGAATGGAAAAATACAAAACAAAGATATTCTCTCTGGCAGAAGATACTGTCTGCTTGACACTTACACCATATTCCGCTGTATATTATCTTGTCAAATAAATATCTCAGAGAGCCTCCGATGGCTCTCTGACTTTTTCTTACTCTCTGCATTGCTTATACATCTGATTTACTCCTGTTGCAGCCAATCCACTTGACATTCCTACTGCAATTGCATTAATCATATCTTTCGCCGGAAAATCCGGCATCGTATAAAGACCAATAAGTCCAAATACTCCACCGCACAAAGCCATAATAAAGGGAATCCATTTGTCCGGAATTCTTTCGTAGGCCTTACATCCCATCCCAATCACATAACAAATAGCAACAATCCCGACAACCGTTCCTAACGAGCTGATGTCCATGTGCATTCCTTTCCTTCACACTTTTCTCGTTATTATTCTTATCAATAAATAGACTTTTATATGTCATTTTTCAATAGATAACTTCATGCCACATCATTGATTCTCCCCGTACGGAGACGTATAGTTTAATTATCAAGAAAAGGAGGCATGTTACTATGCATAAAGATGATCAGATGACACCTAAGGAACGGGCATTTGCACTATTTGCCGGTAAACCGGTCGACCGTATGCCGATTAAATTATTTTCCCCATATATCGGAATGAACTTCGGAGCCACCTATGACGAAGCATTTACAGAAGCCAGATCCCGTGCACACTGGCTGATTGAAAGTTACAAACGCTTTGGACAAGATGGTTTAAGTGTAAATTATCGAATTGACGGTATCCCAGTAGCCTTCGGCGCAGAATCCACCTACGATCCAACCGGCATTCCAATGGTAAAAAACGCAGTTCTGGAAAACATAGCTGACGTTGATAAACTTGATCTCAATTGCTTACGTTTTGAAAATGATAAAAACGCCCAGGTTGCATTTGATGCTGTGCGCATCATCCAGGATGAACTAAACGATGAAATCTTTACCGGCGTTGGCTTTATGGGACCATTTACAACTGCTGCCAATCTTGCCGGAACCACAACTGTATTAAAAGCAATGAGAAAAGACCCGGAGGGATTACATAAACTACTTGACTTTGCTGCCGATGCTACCATCGAAGTAGGACGCAAATTCGTAGAAAACCAGATTGGTATCGGTCTTGCTGAGCCAACAGCTTCTCTCGTATCACCAAAGCAGTTCCGTGAATTTGTTACACCATATTACAAAAAGGTTATGGATAAATGGAAAGAATGGGGCAGCCGGGGCGCAGGCTTCCATATCTGTGGCGACACATCAAAACTACTGGAATGCTTTACAGAAATGGGAATCCGGGGTATCAGTATTGACAGTGCTGTAGATATCGCCTATGCGAAAGAAACCGTTGGCGACCAGTTATCCATTATGGGAAATGTATCACCGATCGAAATTCTGGAAGGTACTCCTGCCTCTGTTGAACAGGCAGTAAAAGACTGTTTTGCAAAATGCTGGGATAATCCGCGCGGGTTTACCATTGCTCCGGGATGCGACATTCCGGTACAGGCACCACTGGAAAATATTGACGCTTATATGCGGGCAGCAAGACAATGTGCAAAATATCCCGTACAGCCGGCAAACTGGGAGTAATGACAAAGAAGATGTTGCCTTTTGACAACATCTTCTTTTCAATTACAAAACTAAATATCATCCAGTCCTTTCGGTCTGCACCCGATTCTCGCTCCACGGCCGTATTTTCTCGCTGCATAAATGAATGCCTCCACATTGCGCTTCGGTGTCCCGATCGGCAGCTGACATCCCGTATTCAAAATGAATCCGGCCGGGCTGTCCGCACATTTCTCCAGACATTCTCTGCACGCTGCGATAACTTCGTCTATTGTACCTTCTTTCATTACATCAACTGGAGGAACATTTCCCGCGATCCGCATCCGGTCACCAACCATCTTCTTAGCAACTTCCAGATCTTCACAGTTATCAATACTGAAGGAGAACAGTCCGGCATCTGCCAGATCACTCCAGATTGGACTGGTCTTGCCACATATATGTGCACCTGGTCTGGAGCCCATGATTTTTTCAGTTCCATCAATCAATTTTTTAATATATGGCAATGAGAATTCATCAAACTGACTTTTACTAATAACATCCATGCATGTAACCGGATCAGAAAAATTGGTTCCGACCGGACCAAATTCATGATAAAATGCCTCAAACCAGCGAAGGGAACATTCTACTGTTAAGTCCAGAAGCTTATGTAACATTTCCGGATTCTTTCTCGTATCCTTAAGCACCTTTTCAACCGGACGAACCGCAATCGCCGTAGATAATGGCCCCGCCACACTTGTCGTCATGCTGACATCCGGGAACCTGTCTTTGAGCCTTTTGGCACTCTCAAGAATCGGCGCAAGCTTCGGATTCTTATAGGGATCAGTCACTTCCAGACGTTCAAAATCAGCATAATCCTTTAATATATGATCTTCTACATAATCAATTCCGTGTTCCGGTGCCGCAAGTGTGGAACCCAATGCTCCTCCGATTGTCTTAAGACCCAGACCAACGTTGAAGCTATCCAGTCCGAACTCCTCTCTTCGCCTTCGGATGACCTCACTTTTGACTTCAAAGTCTCTGGCAAACTGTGTCGTTGTAAATCCAAAAATATCTGCCATCGCCGGATCCGGCGCCTGCAGTGTATACGGATTATAGTCTACTTCTTCCCCTGCATTGTATGCTTTGATACGCTCTGCCGCAGTCATTTCGTTCTTCTGCGCACTCATCAATCGTCTCAGTTCTTCATATTCCATACATTCTCTCCCTTAAAATTCTGGAAAAATCATACTTTCTGTAAATATCCGCTCATAGTTTTCTGTCTCAGCAAGTTCCATGTATTCCATCTTCCTTGCCAGCTCTTCTACTTCTTTTTTTACCTCCTGTGACATTAGCGTCATATAGGCTCCTGTTTTTGAAGAATTTCCTACATAAACCAGTTTATCTTTCACCGCTTCCGGAAGGATTCCTGTTCCCGTCAGAGAATCCGCCGGCAAATGCGCCCCAAATTGTCCGGCGATCATAACCTTATCAAGGTCTTCCATGGTGATTCCGGCTTTATTTAAAAGTGCCACAAATCCTGACAGAATAGCTCCTTTCGCCAGCTGTACCTGTCGTACATCTCCCTGTGTAACAAGAAGAAGCGGCGTTTCATTCAAGATAAACTCCCGCTTTGTTCCATTCATACGAATCATCGGATAGCGGTAATCGGAAGGCGCAAGCTTATCTTTCTTTACGAACACACCTGTTTTCTTCACGATTCCGGTACGCAGAAGCTCTTTTACAACAGCAAGGATTCCACTTCCACAGATACCTGCCGGCTCCTGATTTTCAATTGTTGTGAGCTTTATTCCCTGTTCTGTAATCTTTACATCCTCAATAGCTCCTTCAGCCGCACGCATACCAGAACTGATATTCATGCCTTCTAATGCCGGACCCGCCGCACAGGAACAGCAAAGAAGCCGTCCATTACTCGCCAGAACAATTTCCCCATTTGTTCCGATATCGATAAAAAGAACATTCCCTTTCTCTTTTTGCAGCTCACAGACATAGGCACCTGCCACAATATCTGCTCCAATATAAGCAGATACCTGTGGAAGACAATAAAGAATCGTATCCTCTCCTGCCTCCAGCCCGATAGATTTTGCCGGAAGAACCTGTGCGTCCTTAAACATGGGTTGATATGGTGCTCTTCCGATAGACCTCGCATCGATCCCAAGAAGCATATGCATCATCGTACAATTTGCTGCTACATCAATCTCACAGATTTCTTTCCTGTCAACCCCGGCTTCACTGCACACTTCGCCAATCATGACATTAATAGAATGTACGATCGCATCCTGGAGATCTTTGATTCCACACTCCGGATGCTCGTATTCATAAGTAATCCTCGTAAGTACATCCAGGCCATAATGCTTCTGCGCATTGATCATAGATGCATTGGCAAGTTCCTGTCCTGTCTTCCTGTCAATCAGGGCTGTCACTACTGTAGTCGTACCGATATCGATTACGATTCCATAGCCGCCTGTATGCTCGTCCTTCACAAATTCTGGCATATATCCTTTTGTCAGAACCTTATGCTTTCGCTCTTTTTGAAGCGTTTCTATCTCAACTTCATTTTCGTTTTCGTCTTCCCCAAAGCCACAGATTTCCGTCATACAGGAAAGGCGAATACCCTCTGTAATCTCCTCTTTTGTAAGTAATTCCCGCTCCGTCTCTGACATAGGCGAACATTTTCCGGACAAAACCCGCACCTTACACTTTCCACAGACACCGGTTCCGTTACATGGATTATCTACAAATACGCCCGCATCCAGAAGAATCCGAAGGAGATTCGCATTTTCCGGACATTCCAGTTTTCTCCCGGTCTGCATTACTGTCACCGATGCCATACTACGCCTCCTTAAGAGAAGCAAGAATTGCCTGTATATTTTTCATCGGTGATTTCATTCCAAGGCCACATGCCGGTGAGATAATATCAGAGCCATTTCTCACACATCCCTTTGCCAGCATCTTTACCCGCTCCGGGTCACCGAATTCCAGCGCATAAGTACTCACATTTCCCATCAGTACACGTTCTTTTAAGTTCGCTCTTGCTTCCTTCATAGATACAACAGAATCAAAACTTAAGACATCACTGTGTACTTCATTCACTTCCTTATAGACAGGACTCATCTGCCCGCAAATATGTACAATTGTTCCGACATTTTCTTTCTGAAGACCATCCAGAAGCTGATTGATATAAGTTACTGCAAATTCCTGGAAATACTTTGGTCCAAGAATCTCTCCGGTGCCACTTGGATCGGAAATTGCAATCACATCTGCGCCTGCTTCTATCTGGGCACGCCCAAATGCAATCAGCTGATCCGTAATAAAATTCATATAATCATGTGCTTCTTTATTCTTTTTGCGGAGCTCCTTATAGAAAATGACCGGTTCGACCACAGAACTTGCTGTACTGATCGGGCCTGTCAGGTTACCGACAATCGGAACCCCTTCTGTCTCTTCCTTAAGGATTCGTATCGCATCCAGTACAACCTTTGCCCGTCCACGATTTACATCTACCGGTGTAAGCTTCTCATAGTCGCTGACAGATTCCAGCACATATTCCACCACATGCGGTTCGTAAACACGGGTACCCATATTTACTTTCGCGCCCATCTCCTCTGCCTCTACGGTCATACAGAACGGTACCCCATAGTTTTCAAAGCAGCCCTTCTCGTACACAGCCTTTGCAAGCTCTGCCATCTTTCTTGCATCCGTGTGGGCTTCCGGCAGATAGACATGTATTTCATCCATCAGATCTGTCGTAACCATATTCATCATTCCACCGGGACAGATGCAGGCAGGACGATCCACTGTCTTTCCTTCCATGATCATCTTCAATCGTTCTTTTGGTGTTAACATTCTAATCTCCCCACTACTATGCTATCGCTAATAATCTCTTGGCAAGCTTCACAGCCTCTACTGCATTCTGAGAATATCCATCTGCACCAATCTTATCTGCATATTTCTGAGAAATAGGACCGCCACCGATCATGACTTTTACCTTGTCACGGATTCCGGCTTCTTCCAGCAGATGAATGACTGTCTCCATTCCGCCCATGGTTGTTGTCATGAGAGTAGACATACATACAAGCTCTGCTCCTACTTCTTTTGCTGTGTCCACAAACTGCTGAAGCGGTACATCCCTTCCCAGATCGATCATCTCAAAGCCTGCTGTTTCCATCATGATCTTTACCAGATTTTTGCCAATATCATGGGTATCACCTTCCACAACTCCGATGACACCTTTTATCTTTGCCTCGCCCTCTTCTTCCGGAAGATGTGGTCTTAAAATATCAAGTCCGACATACATGGCATCTGAACAAAGAAGTACGTCTGTTACAAAATACTCTTCCTCTTCATAAAGCTGGCTGGCACGATTCATTCCGTCTACCAGTCCCTCCATGATACCGTCAAAAGCAGGATAACCTGCATCCAGGTATTCCTGGGCTGCTTCTGCCACATCATCCTCTTCCATTTCTACAACACCGTCTGATAATCTCTTCAATAATTCTTCTTTAGAACTCATTTCCATTTCCTCCTTTATATTAATTTTACAGCTTTAAAAATTCCATTTTCCAATCTGTATCCCACATTTTTAATACACATCTGGCCGGCAAATTCCGCCTTTCCAATCATGGAAATACATGCCTCTCCATACGTAATCTGTTCTGGCACCTTTACATCTGCAAATTTGGCTTTCTTCATGCCAAGAAGCGCAAATGTCGTCTTCGGGCACAAGAGAATCATCGTATGCTCATCTGTCAGTTTCTGAGCCTCTTTCAGAAAATCATACGTAAAATCATTTACCACCTGTTCTGCCATCTTTGGTCCAAGAATATTAACTCCACCGGAAGAATCTGCGTAGCTGATAAGTTCTACTCCATATTTCTTTGCTTCTTCCATAAACTCTAATATTTCTCTTCCCAGTTTCCAGAATACTTCTTTCATAATCTCCGGCTTCTTACGCATTGCTTTAAAAACATATCTTGCATCCATAAGTACATTCAATATCGTAAATGGACCTGAAACCTGTAAAACAACCTGTTCTCCTTGATTCCTAAGTTCCTGACATGCAAGAAGCACTTCATGAATCCTTCCGGAAGTAAAGTCAATCTCCGGCAGATCCAGCAGTTCCTCCGGGGTTGTACAAATATATTCTTTTGCCCTTGGTCCTGTCTTCTCATTTCCATAATTGATAATGCCACCCATAGCTTCCGCTTCCACTGTATGACAAAACGGGAGCTCACAAAACACTGCCCCGTCGTGTTCTTTTAACGCTTTGGAAAGCTTCGCCATTGTATCCCAGTGCAGATATGCGTCCGGGAAAGTAAGTGATAACCCCTCTGTCACATCAGCGTTGACTCCCACCGAATTATCATAGGTACAATTAAAGTCTTTTATCTCTGCCATTGTATCCTCCTCTTCTTTCTGATTCCACGATCCGTAAGATTCATAAAAACCTCTGTTTCCTCCGGCTGTTTTCCTTCATGAGAATTCTCCTGCAAAAACCTCCAAATACTCTCTTCAGAAAGCATTCTCCAGTCCCCTTCATAAATCACCGCATGCGGATTCATTTCCTTTATTTTATGAGTATTCTTTTCTTTCTCCTTCTCAGTTACTTCATCCACGCAACTGTAGAAAATCAAATCTGCATACTCAATCTGATCCGTGTAAAACTCTCCAAAATCTTCCAGATATCCATCAAACACAGAAATGTCAAGAAGCGTAATACTTCTTATCTTTTCCACAGAGACCTCTTTCCTCTCCTGCATATCTCTGCATATCTTTATAACGTCAGAAAGCCTTCCGATACCGGACGGCTCTATAAAAATATATTCTGCTTTATATGTTTCCGAAAGCTCCCGCATCTTCTGCCGCAGATCAACTGCGAGAGTACAGCAGACACATCCGGTCGGAAGCTCACTCATCATCGCTTCCTCCCCCAGAAGCTCTGAACAGATCTCGACTTCCCCAATATCATTTTCGATTACTGCCTTTCGTCCCGGATACAGCGGCAGGATCTGATTCAAAAATGTCGTCTTACCCGAACCGGTAAAACCAGTCACAATAAAAATATCCATAAGGATAAGCTCTCCTGACTATATTACTAATCACTAAAGTAATAATAGCATAGAGCAAAAGGTACTACTAATCGATATTTTTAATAAACTTATAGATGAAATCTATATATATAGTTTCCAACAAAAAAGAAGTCCAGCTTTTCAGCCAAACTTCTTTTAACACTTTGGTGCTTTATATCTTATTCACTGCTCCTTCTAGATACTCATTGCTCACTTCGTAGAACTTCTCCTGCTCAACAGCCTCTGCGAGCCCTGCATCTATCGGCATCTTGCCAAGAACCGGCACTTCCAGTTCTTCTGCCACTTCATCAATATGGCTTTCTCCGAATACGGAAATCTTCTTTCCGCAATCCGGACAGATCATATAACTATAGTTTTCTACAATACCAAGAACCGGAATATCCATCTGTCTTGCCATATTGTATGCTTTCTTTACGATCATACGTACCAAATCCTGCGGGGATGTCACGATCACAACTCCATTTACAGGAAGTGACTGAAATACGGTAAGTGGTACATCACCGGTTCCCGGAGGCATATCTACGAAAAGATAGTCCAGATCACCCCACATGACATCTGTCCAGAACTGTGTAACGACACCTGCGATCACAGGTCCACGCCATATTACCGGATCTGATTCATCCGGAAGCAGAAGGTTGACAGACATAATCTTCGTGCCATCCTTTGCCACACATGGGAACATTCCTTCCTCACTGCCCTTTGCATTTTCATGTACACCGTACATCTTTGGGATGGACGGTCCGGTAACATCTGCATCCAGAATACCTACGGAAAATCCCTGTTCTCTCATCATTCGTGCCAGTGAAGCTGTTACCATGGATTTCCCAACGCCGCCCTTTCCACTCACTACGGCGATCACATTTCTCACATGAGAATGTGGATTCGCTGGTTTGTGGAAATCCTGCGGCTTACTGCTGCAGGAACCGGCATGGGCACATCCGGCACAATCGGATGGAGAACAGCCATTTTTTTGTTCTGTCATAACTCTTACTCCTCAACTGCTGCAATTACTTCAATCTCACATTTTACATTCTTCGGAAGTGTCTTTACCGCAACACAGCTTCTTGCCGGCTTGGATGTAAAATATTTTGCATATACTTCATTAAATGCAGCAAAATCTCCCATGTCTGCAAGGAAGCATGTTGTCTTAAGCACTTTATCAAAAGATGTTCCTGCTGCCTCCAGAACAGCGCCCAGGTTCTTACATACCTGCTCTGTCTGTCCTTCAATTGTTTCTGCCTCTACTGCATCTACAGCCGGATTGATTGCAATCTGTCCTGCAGAATAGAAAATTCCTCCATGAACATATCCCTGTGAATATGGTCCTAATGCCTTTGGTGCTTTTTCTGTTGCTACTACTTTCATAATTACCTCTCCTTTGCTTTTTCTAATAATTTCTGTGCAATGCACACATCAAAAAGTCCCATACCTACTGACTTAAAGTATGTTGTCTTTCTGGTGATCTCATCTTCATCTGCCCCGGATGCCAGAAATTGATCCATAAGAACTGTCTGTTCCTCTGTAATACGCCCCTCTGCTAACGGCTGACTTAAGTCTCCGCTTTCTTCACATGCATAAGGGAGTTCAATATACACATGATCTACAAGTTCCCAGATTGCATTCGGTATCTCTCGCATCTGTGGCGTATAAGAACCGATGGCAACAATACATTTCCCATCCAGAAGTGCACTGTCATCTGGAAGCACCGGTTCTTCTGAAGGTGTGGCAGTACAGATGATATCACTGTTTACTACCAGCTCTTCTATCGTCTTACATTGTACTACCTTTATATCCGGCTTATCAATAGCTTTTTTCATTCTATCCAGGTATTCACTCAGATCTCTGTCACTGTGATTATACACATATACTGTATGAATATCTCTTGCAGCACATGCATATAACGCAAGATAAAATCCCTGTGTACCGGCTCCCACGATACCTGCCGTGTGACAGTCCTTTCTTGACAAATGACGGATTGCCACGCCTCCTACTGCTCCTGTCCGATAAGCTGTCACGCTCTGTCCATCCAGCACTGCAACAGGTGCGCCGGTCTTCTGATCATTCAGAAGAACCACGCCATCAATTGACGGCAGGCCAAGCCTGGCATTATCAGGGAAAATACTTAATATCTTTGTACCGATAATATCCTTCGTATAACATGGCATATACATCAGTGTTTTATTATCATGCTCTACAACCGGACGAGGCGGCATATAGAAATCACCGACGCCAAAAATGCGATACGCTTCTTCAATCTGATCCATCATTTCATTCAGGTCTGCAAGATCTTGAATATCTTCTTTCCCTAAAATTACCATAATCAATCTCCTCCTAATTCTTCTTTCTCTCTCGTTACATTTTTCAGCCATTTATATGTACGATATCTGTGAATACAGATGGGTATCTTAATCAGTTCATCGCTCATGAGTATCACATATACAACCGGTACACTTGCATGAAATACAAATGCCGCTATTGCACCGATCAATATGGAACAGCCCCACATCGTAGATACATCCATAATGAGTCCGAAACGGGTATCACCACCAGCCCGGAACACACCTACGACCATCGTCGTGTTAACAGACTGTGCAACCGTAAAATAAGACATAACAAAAAACATAAAGTTCATATACTGCTTTGCTTCCTGCGTAAGCTGAAGACTCGCCCCAGCGACAGGGCCTGCCAGCAAAATAAGAATGCCACCAATCATCCCAAGGAGCAGACTAAGAAACACAAAACGTCTGGCATAGACTTTTGCATGTGCAATCTGTCTGGCACCGATGGTCTTACCAAGGTAAATTGCCGTAGCATTCGATATACCAAATACCACGACCGTCGCCAGCTGTCTTGCCACCTGGGCCACTGAATTCGCTGCTACTGCCGCACTTCCCATATGGCCGATGACTGCTGTATTAGCGGAGCTACCGAGTCCCCACATCAGCTCATTTAGCACAACAGGCATTGCATATACCAGATAATCTTTTAAAAGTATCCTGTCAATATGAAGCATATCATGAAACCGGATACGTACTTCTTTGTTTTTCATTCTGGCATAAATAAGGACGATCGCTGTCTCTGTCATTCTGGCACACAAAGTACCAATAGCTGCTCCAACAATACCAAGCTTCGGAAAACCAAAAAGTCCAAATATGAGCAATGCATTTATCACTACATTTACCACCAGGGACATGAAATACACAAAAGTTGCGATCAGAACTCTTTCTATACTGCGCATGATATTCAGGTAAACCTGCGTAAATGCAATAAAGAGATAGGATAATCCAACAATTCGAAGGTATTTCACCCCTTCCGCAATCACATCTGCATCCGAACTGTATATACGCAAAAGCGTCTCCGGTATGACAAGTGCCGCAACCATAAATACAACTGCTACGATAAGCGATACAGACAATCCCATTCCCAGAATCTTCTCAATGGTTCTTGTATCCTTCTTTCCCCAATACTGTGCCGTGAGTACAGTTGCCCCTGATGTGATGCCAAAGAAGAAAAGCATCATAATAAACTGTATCTGCCCTGCCAGCGATGAACCGGACAGAGCTGTTTCGCCTACTTTTCCCAGCATGACAACATCAATTGCAGTTACTCCTACATTGATCAGATTCTGCACTGCCATCGGCACTACGAGAGCAAATATATTACGATAGAACACATGCCAGTTAATATTTAGATTAGCTGTGGTTTGCTGCTTTATAGACTTCATACATATCCTGCGCATCCATTTTTCGGAAAGCTCCAAGAGTGACCGTGCCACCCCTGGTAGCACTGTCAGCCATCTTTCTTAATACATCATCCGGCTGTACACCAATAGACAGCTCCCCGATGCTGACCGGCATATCAAGTGCCCGGAAGAATTCTTCGGTCCTCTCAATCGCCGCCAACGCTGCTTCCTCCTCATCCTCTATTTCAATATTCCATACCTGCTTACCATAACGGGCAAATCTTGCCACATCCAGATGATAAACATATCTTGCCCAGCTTCCCCAGACAGCGGAAAGGGTAGCACCATGTGCCTCATCAAACATTCCGCCGATCTCATGACCAAGTTTATGACAGACAAAGTCCTTCGGTCTTCCAAGTCCTGTCAGGCCATTATGAGACAGACTTCCACACCACATAATCTCACTCATAGCATCATAATCCTTCGGATTCTCATATGCCGCCAGACCGTTCCTGGTAACCGTGCGAAGCACACTTTCTGCAATTTCATCCGTTAGCTGATTGCCGGATACTGGAGTAAAATAACGTTCCAGCGTGTGCATCATAATATCTACCACACCACATGCCACCTGATATTTCGGAAGAGTAAAAGTAAGCTCCGGATTCAGAATAGCAAATTTCGGTCGGACAATATCCGAATTGTAGCCTGCCTTCTTTCCTGTCTCTTCATTTGTAAGTACAGTAGAATCGCTCATCTCACTGCCTGCCGCAGAAATGGTAAGAATTGCTCCTACCGGTCTCGCTTTGCAGACAGACGCCTTTCCCATCCACACATCCCATATATCTACTTCCGGATTCGCAGCACCAACTGCCACTGCCTTAGCAGTATCAATCACACTGCCGCCACCCACAGCAAGAATCAGTTCCGCTCCAAAATCAACTGCTTTTTTCACTCCCTCTCTTGCAAGAGAAAGTCTCGGATTCGGCTTTACTCCCGAAATCTCTATAAAGCTTATTCCTTCTGCCCGAAGCGACTCCTTCACTGTATCAAGGAGCCCACTTTTGATCACACTTCCTCCACCATATACAAGAAGCACCTTTGATGCTCCATATTTCTTAACAAGCCGTCCGGCCTCTTTCTGTGTATCCCTGCCAAACACAATTTCTGTCGGCGTAAACTGTACAAAACTCTGCATAATAATAACCTCCATTCTCTGTTAAAGATTGTAACATAATATACATAAGAATTACACATTATTTTCTAAACGAATCTTTCACATTTATGATCGTATTTTCAAAAAAATCCTGACACTTTCCAGTCGGGCGGTCGTCGGACTAATCAATGGCCTCTTTGAAACAGACTATCCGCCAGACAGCACGATTTCTTATCACTGGACAGAACATCATGACGACGACCTACATCGAACAATTGCAGATACCATCATCACTGTCAATGGGATCCATTCCTACCACATGGAAGCACAGATGTACAGGGATGAAGAAATAGAATTACTATCTTTTCCCGAGCCACATATCATTTATCTCTATGATCATGATGAAATCCCTGACACAACAAATATTATCCTTGATTTCGGAATGCAAGGGATTTTCGAATATCAGATTCCCATTTTCAAGCTTCTTGAACATGACCTGGAAGAAATAAACCGGCGCAAGATGATTATTCTGGTGCCTTTTATGATTCTAAAACTTAGGAAAAGCATCGAAAAAAAACGGAATGCCGAAAACACACTGGCCTTGCAAGCCCTGATTCTCAATGATATAATTGGACTAATCAAAAAGAATCAGGATTTAGGAAATATCACTGCCGCGGACGCCAGACGGCTTCACGACCTGATTCACAAATTATACAATCATCTATACTCTCATTATGAAGAGTTTATAGAGGGAGGGTTGAATGATATGATGGAAGATGGTCTGATACTTGAAACAGATATTATTGAAGCAGAACTCACAAAAAAAATAACCAAACAAGTTACCGAAGATGTTACCAGACAAGTCACTGAAGATGTTACCAGACAAGTCACTCAGCAGGTTCAAGAAAATATTATCTGCAAATTGTATTCCAAATTAGGTGATATTGACCATGTCGCAGATCTTTTAGGACTTTCAGCAAGTGAGGTAGAAAAAACCGTTGGGGTTGCAGGTAAATAGAAATTTAGTAGAGTAAGTGGTACGCAGGTGATATATCACCTGCTACCATTTACTGTACTGGAAATTCCGGATAAAAGTGCATGCCTTAGTTTGTTGGCAAAACATGTTATGGAGCTGGTCTTTTCAGCTTCTATATGTAAAAGTAAAGAATTGTAATGAATTTTGAGAGGTCGAAGTCAGCTCCCAAGAGAAAAAATCCATATTTGAATGAAATGATTTGTTGAAAACTCATTCCATTTTAGGATTTTATCTCTGAGGAAATGATTTGGTTCTAAAAAAAGTCAGTACATATTTTCTTTTTCGCTTTCAGATAATGAAAAAGAGCTTGTTATCGCGCCGATAACGTGGTGGAAACACTTAAGCTATGCGGCTTCAGTATTTTGGCTGAGACATTGCAAGTAACGCGAGACAGAAGGGCTTTGGGAAACGTGGAAGAGCGTTACAAACGGTTGCAGAAAAAGCTGATATAACTTCGTATTTGCCTTGTATTTCCCATACAAGGCGAAAGAGTATCTGAGACGCGGAACTCATCAGGAGTTCCCGTCGAATATACTCGGTTACGAATGTTATATCAGCTTTTGATGTTTACCTTTGTCAGCGACTGGTTCGTTTCCCAAAGCACTGCTGTCTCGCGTCACTGTCCTGTTTCAGATAAAATCACTGAACCAAATTCCTACATATCCTCTCCAACGCTTCTTCTATATTTTTTCTTGGGCAGGCGACATTGAATCTTACGAATCCTTTCCCTGCCTCTCCGAAAAATTCGCCTGGATTCACAAGAACCTTACAGTTTTCATGCAGATATTCTTTTATCTTATCCTGTGGAAGATTCGTATCAGAGAAATCCACCCATATCAAATAAGTTCCTTCTGGCTTACATACATGAAGAAACGGAAGTTTCTCATGAACTGTATTGACAAAATATTCTACATTTTCATCAATGTATTTATTTACTTCATCCAGCCAGTCCCGGGACTCATTATATGCACCTACAATTGCAGCCTCTGCAAATGCACTACATTCCGTCACATGATGTATCTGAAGAAGTTTTTGAAATTTTGCTCTGATTTCATCATCTTCTATAATACAGTTTGCCACGTGAATACTTGCCAGATTAAAAGGCTTAGACGGAGAGGTACACGAAATACACTTTACACCCATCTCACGACAAATCGGTGCAATCATTGTATGCTGTTGCCCCTTTCTGATAATATCACTGTGAATATCATCGGAAATAATACAAATGTCATGTTTTGCACAAATCTTTACAAGTTCCCTCAGTTCCTCTTCCTTCCATACTCTTCCGGAAGGGTTGTGTGGGTTACACAAAAGAAGCGCTTTTGTTTTTGGTGTGATCCGCTTCTCAAGATCTTCCATATCCATTGTATAATAGCCATTCACATTTCGAAGACGACTTTCTACCAACACACGATTACTCTCATTTATAACTTTAAAAAATGGTCCGTACACCGGCGTCTGAATCAAGATTTCATCCCCTTGTTCAGTTACAGTCTGAAGTGCAAAAAACAGCCCCAATACTACATTTGGCACGAAACAGATCCATTCTTTTTTCACTTCATAATTATGGCGTTCTTTCATAAAACATCGCACTGCATCATAATATGTATCTGACAGGAACTGATAACCAAATGCCCCCTGGCCGGCAACATTGACAAGTCGTTCTGTAATTGCAGGTGCAATCGCAAAATCCATATCTGCCACCCACATAGGAATCACACCCTGACCTACAAATGGTGCATCCCATTTATCACAATTTGTATTTCGTCTTTCAATCCCTTCTTCAAAATGATACATATCTTCTTCTCCTCTTTCCTATATAAGCTTTAATATTTCTGTTTCATCTACCGGTCTGGAGAAGTAATATCCCTGTACCATATTAACACCCCATTTTGAAACAAGTTTAAGCTCTTCCTCTGTTTCTACTCCTTCTGCAATCACACTATATCCTATGCTCTGCAGAACTGACACGATATTCTGATAAAACTGTGCGATCTGTGGATCGTCTTCCACTCCCTGAAGCAAGGATCGATCAAGTTTAATTGCGGAAAACGGCAGTTTCAGAACTGTATTGAGGTTTGCATATCCGGATCCAAAGTCATCCAGACAGATTTCTATTCCTTCGTCACCCAAAAGCTGTACTATTTCAAACAGTTTCTCACTATAATCTGTTGCAACCGTTTCTGTAATTTCAAATTGGAAATAAGAACCACAAAGGTCAAATTCTTTCACCATTTCAACAATCTGCTTACTGTAATCCGTCTTTAGAAGCTCTGCCGGCGACATATTAACCTTGATATTCTTTATATCTTTCATCATTTCCTTATGTTCTTTTACAAAACGGCATATTTTTCTGAACTGCAGCAATCCAATATCTGCAATCTGTCCATTTTTTTCTGCCAGGCTGATAAACAATTCTGGTGATACCGGTCCAAGCGAAGGATGCTGCAGACGGCTCAATGCTTCCAGCGTAACATATTTTCCGGTATCCAGAGAATATACTGGCTGGTAATATACTTCAAAAAGATCCTCTTTGATTGCCTGTTGCAGGAACATCTCAATTTCCTTTGAATAGAAAAATCCTCTGAGAGTCTCTTCTGCACTTTGTATCAATATTGTCCCCTCCCTCTCCGGAGACAATGAAACCATATATTCAATATAACCCAAAAGGGCATCACTTTCCTTCAGTTCTTCAGCATTCATTATTCCACCGATAATAACCGGTATCTGCATTTCCTTGTCAAAGTATTCCCGTACATTATTTCTCATACATTCATATTCATACAGGGAATCCACTGCCATAAGAAAACGATTACCCCCGATACGGAAAATGTATCTGGATCCGCATATCGAGCGCAGAGCTTTAGCAGTCTGAATCAGTATTTGATTTCCGAAACTGCTTCCTCGAAGCTTATTAATACTTTTCAATCGAAATAAATCTACCGTAATAAGATGCAGCTTTTTCCCGCGATCCATCTGTCCCTGTACCCACTTGGAAAAATACTGACTATCATACGTTCCCGTCAGATTATCGGTGTACTCATATGGATTATTGATCGTAAGGAACATAACTACGATTCCCATACCAATGCCAAATCCTGTCATCAATATATCATTGAACCGTGCCTGGATTGCAACACTTATTCCCATGATCAGCAGGAACTCCCACAAAGTACCAAACTTTCTGGCTCCCAGTTCTTTATAGAACTTAAAACTACTGTACGCAATTACAAAAGTAATCACTCCTGCATATGCGTACATTGCAAGATATAATGTCCCTCTTATGTACCTTCCGGCCTGATCGAAATAAAAGAAATATCCATACCAGTTATTCAAAAAGACAGCCAGAAGCATAGCTATGGAAGGAATCATCCAAAATTTGAGAAATCGCTTCTTTTTGTCTATACTGCAATTTCTGAGCGACTGTGTGTAAAACAACAGGGCAAAGGGTACAACAACCTGGAGCATATACAGAATTGTCATGCATACTTTTGTTACCCCCAGCAGTGCATATTCATCAGCTGAGATAAGAATTGTGCAAAGAATATCAAAAAACACATCTGCCAGACCAATTAATGCAAATATCAAAAATGACCGGCTATTGTAATCATCCAACTTCCTCTCACCCAGAAAATGAAGTAATATAAGAAGAAGAAATATTAATGATGAAATAAGAAAATCCATATTATAAACCATACTTCTACTCCCCTGTCTGTTTCTCTTTTCTATACCAGCCTTTGTCCGTATACATCCTGCGGTCAGCCTCATATTTCCAGTCACTGATTGTCTTGACCTTTCCTCTTTCATCCTTTAACAGACTATATCCCTTCGCAATTGATAAGTGATATCTGCTTTCTTTATTATACTTAAGGATTTCTCTGTCCAGACAACCACACCAGTCTTCGGGTTTTCCTTTTGGATTAATCATTACGACACAGAATTCATCTCCGTCGATCCGATAACATTTTCCAATCCCGGCAAAAGCATTCTGAATACATCTGGCCGCTACGATGATCAGTTCATCACCGGCACCATGACCATATGTATCATTAATTTCCTTGAGTCTGTTAATACTCATAAAAATCAATGCCGCATTATCATAACCACATATTTCTTTTTCCATTTCAACAAGGTCTTCTTCAAATGCACAGCGATTTCTAAATCCTGTCAAACCATCCTCTTTTGATAACCTTTGATAAACTTCCATCTCGGTCTTGAATCTCAGATTATTCACATCACCTGTAATAACTCCACAAAGAATCAACACGATAAATACGACGATTCCACCTTCGTAGATCATTTCATAATATGGTACCTCAAACAGCCAGTATAAGATAATTGCCAGTACGCCTCCGGCAGAAAGCATACCAAAAGAAAAGATAATGAGAAGTATCTCACTCTTCGGATTATCTTTATACTCCTTCACAAGCAATGCCGCTCCAATTGCAATGGAAACAATCAGCAAAACATGGGTCACGAACAACATATCAATAAATCGTAAGATCTTGAAATAACAAAGCAGGCTCTGCGCTATCGCATTAATATAGAATGCCCACTTACATACATCAAGAATACGATATTTTTTCATATCTCCCGTATTCTTCAGAAAATGAAGCATCGGAATTCCAAACAACATAAATGCATAAAATGAAATATAACATACTAAAGGAGACATTCCACTCATTGTCTGTGCCATGGCCGAATCTGTCAAACACCATATGCCACAGAGAATAAGAAAACATCCGATATCTTCAAACCTTTTATCAATCATTTTAATCCGTCTCATACAGACAGAAATCACCAGAGCAATCATGCTGAGAGCAAGAATAACCAGAACTACTGCTATTGTAAAAAACTCATTTCGCAGATGATAAAAAAACACTGCTTCTGCGGTTCCGACATATACTTCCGGTATGTCGTAAACTCCATTTCCTTCCTTTTGAAAAATCAGAGTCAATGGTTCGTTTCCAGCTTTTTCAGGAAGACTTGCATCACAGTCAAGCTTCGACTGCATCTGCTCGTTTCTCGCGAATCCATTATCTTCATACTGATACAGTATCTGTTCGCCGATCTTTATCTGCAGTTGATACTTGGCGCCACGAAGCGTAAGTACTTTTCCATTGTACTTCCCTGCAATTTCATCATTATACAGGATCAGCTCTTCCCCGCTTTCCTGTACAATCCTCTCCGGGAGCTGCACATACACTTTCTCATCACCGTCCATATAATACCAGCCGGTGGAGATTCTGCTTATCTTTTCGCCTGTTCTGTAAGGTCCCCCTTTTGCTACACCTGTCAACATAAGCAGACTGGCAATGACAAATATTACAACCAGAATTATTTCTATAAAATCTTTTTTCTTCTCTTTATTCATATCCTTTCTCTCTTTCACTATAATGATCACTTTATAGCTGCCAGAAATAATTCATAAAAATCATCTTCGCCTGCCAGCATCGGCGAATTCTCACCTCCGCCGTTGGTACTTCTCTTCATCGCTGCATGAAACTCTTCTCCTGCACAAATGAGATCCATGTCATATATTTCATATCCTTCTTCTCTGCATATTTTACAAAAAGCATGGATCGGTGAATCTGCTGTCCGCGTTTCCAGAAACTTCTTTCTAAGCTCTTCATTCTTTAATGCCTTATTCTGCAATTCATCCAACATTCCTGTTATATCCCGCATACGATCACATCCTATCACTTTTATTATACTCATTCGTCGTTCCAATGTAAAGTTTTCATACTAAAAGAAGCCCTCGATGATTAATCATCAAAGGCTTCTTTCATTTTATCCATAAATCCTTTTTTCTTCTTACCGCTCTTTTCACCGGCATCGTCTTTCACTACATTTAATGTATTTCCTGCCAGCTCATCGAACTTGCGAAGTGCTTCTTTCGCTTCGTGACTCAAATGCTCCGGAGTCTGAATGACGAGTGTTACGTAATGGTCACCTCTGACCTGTGAATTACGAACAGACGGTATACCCTTTCCTTTCAGGCGAACCTTTGTATCGGTCTTGGTTCCCGGTTTGACTGTATATATAACATCTCCATCAACTGTCTTAATCCTGATATCAGCTCCAAGTGCCGCCTGTGCAAATGAAATCGGCACTGTTGAGAAGATATGCATATCCTGACGCTGGAAAATCGGATGTCTGGATACAGTCACCTCTACAAGAAGATCTCCTCTTGGTCCTCCATTCACACCCGGCTCACCTTTTTCACGGATTCTCACACTCTGTCCATTATCAATACCTGCCGGAATCGTAACAGAAATCTTCTTTCTATTTGAAACATAGCCTGTTCCGCCGCAGTCAGGGCACTTCTCACGGACAATCTTACCTGTTCCATGACAGTCCGGACAAGTCTGCACATTCTGCACAGTTCCAAAGAAGGACTGCTGTGTATATACAACCTGCCCTTTACCGCCACATTTTGGACATGTCTCTGGTGAAGTTCCCGGCTTTGCACCACTTCCTCCACAAGTCGTACATGGATCCTTTAATACGACATCCAGTTCTTTTTCGCAGCCAAATACGGCCTCTTCAAATGTGATTCTTACACTTTTACGGATATTGGCGCCCTTCATCGGCCCCTGACTTGCACGACCCCTTCTTCCACCGCCGCCAAATAAATCACCGAAAATATCTCCAAAGATATCACTGAAATCAGCTCCGCCAAAATCGAAACCGCCAAAGCCACCGGCTCCGCCTGCTCCGCCTTCAAATGCGGCATGGCCATACTGGTCATACTGTCGACGTTTTTCAGGATCACTCAGAACTGCATACGCCTCTGAAGCTTCTTTAAACTTCTTCTCAGCTTCAGTATCACCCGGATTCATATCCGGGTGATACTTCTTTGCAACCTGTCTATATGCTTTTTTCAATGTAGCCTCATCTGCGTCTTTGCTGACGCCGAGCACCTCATAGTAATCTCTCTTTGCTTCTGCCATTGTTGTCCCTCTGCTTTAGACTTCTTTATAATCTCCGTCTACAACGTCATCTCCCTGGAATCCTTCCGGTGCCGGGCCTGCTCCCGGATTTGGACCTGCGCCCTGTCCCGGGTTAGCTCCCTGAGCTGCCGCTGCCTGCTCATACATCTTTGTAAATACTTTCTGCGCACTCTCTGTAAGTTTCTCTTTTGCTGCTTTAATTTCAGCAATCTGTGCATCAGACATATCTTCCATATTTACTTTCTCAAGGATTTCCTTAAGAGCCTTGCAATCAGCTTCAACAGCTGCTTTATCTGCTGCATCAAGCTTATCGCCTACTTCGCCGAGTGCTTTCTCTGTCTGGAATACCATTGCATCTGCATCATTCTTTGCATCGATACCTTCTTTACGCTTCTTATCCTGCGCTTCAAATGCTGCTGCTTCTTTTACAGCCTTATCGATATCTTCATCAGACATGTTAGAACCTGCAGTAATTGTAATATGCTGTTCTTTACCTGTTCCAAGATCTTTTGCGGATACATTTACGATACCGTTTGCATCGATATCAAATGTAACTTCAATCTGCGGTACTCCACGTGGAGCCGGTGCGATTCCGTCCAGTCTGAACTGTCCGAGAGATTTGTTATCTCTTGCAAACTGTCTTTCACCCTGTACAACATTGATATCTACTGCTGTCTGGTTATCTGCTGCTGTAGAGAAGATCTGGCTCTTCTTTGTAGGAATTGTTGTATTTCTCTCAATCAGTCTTGTCGCAACACCACCCATTGTCTCGATGGACAGTGAAAGTGGAGTAACATCCAGAAGGAGAATATCGCCTGCGCCGGCATCTCCGGCAAGCTTACCACCCTGAACGGAAGCACCAAGTGCGACACATTCATCCGGGTTCAGAGACTTACTTGGCTCTTTACCTGTCAGACGTTTTACTTCTTCCTGTACAGCCGGAATACGTGTTGAACCACCAACTAACAATACCTGACCAAGCTCTGAAGCTGTAATACCTGCATCAGAAAGTGCTCTCTGAACCGGTTCAGATGTCTTTAATACAAGGTCATGTGTCAGTTCATCGAATTTTGCTCTTGTAAGATTCATATCAAAATGCTTCGGTCCTTCTGCTGTTGCAGTGATGAATGGCAGGTTGATATTTGTTGTTGTTGCAGAAGACAGTTCTTTCTTTGCCTTTTCTGCTGCTTCTTTTAATCTCTGGAGTGCCATCTTATCTGTAGATAAGTCTACACCTTCCTGTCTCTTGAACTCTGCGATCATATAATCTGTGATCTTCTGGTCAAAGTCATCTCCACCAAGTCTGTTGTTACCTGCTGTAGATAATACTTCAATAACACCATCACCGATTTCAATGACAGATACATCAAATGTACCACCACCTAAATCGTATACCATGATCTTCTGTTCTTTTTCATTATCAAGACCATATGCAAGTGCTGCTGCTGTAGGCTCGTTGATAATACGTTTTACATCAAGACCTGCAATCTTACCTGCATCTTTTGTTGCCTGACGCTGAGCATCGTTAAAATAAGCCGGTACTGTAATAACAGCCTCTGTTACTTTTTCTCCAAGATATCCTTCTGCATCCGCTTTCAGTTTCTGAAGGATCATAGCAGAAATCTCCTGTGGAGAATACTTCTTATCATCTACTGTTACTCTGAAATCAGAACCCATCTCTCTCTTAATAGAAGAAATTGTTCTCTCTGCATTTGTAACTGCCTGACGTTTTGCAGGCTCACCCACAAGACGCTCTCCTGTTTTTGTAAATGCAACAACAGACGGTGTTGTTCTTGCGCCTTCTGTATTTGCGATAACTGTTGGCTGTCCACCTTCCATAACGGCTACACAGCTGTTTGTTGTTCCTAAGTCAATACCAATAATTTTGCCCATGATTTATTTCCTCCTTGAAAATTAATTTGCTACTTTTACCATGCTGTGTCTCACTACGGAGTCACGGTACATGTATCCTTTTTGGAACTCTTCGGCTACAATATTCTCGCCGAAGTTCTCATCCTCCATATGCATTACCGCATTGTGGAAATCTGGATTGAATTCCTGACCGACTGCTTCAATCGGCTTAACTCCAATCTCATCCAGTGTTGTCATAAAATGCTTATACACCTTCTCCATTCCCTGTACAAAAGGATTTTCTTTTTCTTCTTCCGCTACCGCATCAAGCCCACGTTCAAAATTGTCAACTACCGGAAGAATCTTTTCTATGATATCTTTCGCTCCTATCTCGTACATCTGAGACTTTTCTCTCTCCGTACGTTTGCGGAAGTTATCAAACTCTGCCATCTGACGAGTGAGTCTGTCAGTCAGTTCCTCAATCTTCTCGTCTTTTTTATCTTTCTTATTCTTCTTTCCAAATAACTTTTTGCCGGCCTTTTCATCATTGCCGTCTAAAGCAGCTTCCCCGGCATCTTCTGCCGCATCGTCTGCATTCTGCTCTGCCGCTTCTGCTTCATCTGCTTCGGCCGCCTCATCGGCAGTTTCTGCTTCCTTTACTTCTTCAGCAGCTTCGGCATCTTTTGCCTGCTCAGCTGCCGCTTTCTTCGCCTCTTCTACAGCTTCTTTTACCATTTCTTCCTGGCTTTTCTCCTTATTATCCAAGGGTAATTCCACCTTTCTTACTCATTTTTCTTATGAAACATCTGATCCAGTTCATTCTGGAGACGTTTCATAGACTTCAATACATGCTCATAATCCATTCGTTTCGGTCCGATAATACCTATCGTACCCTTCATGCCGTCACCTAATTCATAAGTTGCTGTAACGACACTGCAGTCTTTCATATTCTGCACCGGAGTTTCATCTCCGATATAGACCTGAATACCTGTGTTATCTTCCTGTGACAAAGTCTTTGTTACCAGTTCTGTCAACTGCTGCTTCTCTTCAAATGCACTGATGATCTCCTGTGCGCTCTGCTTATCGCTAAGCTCCGGATATTTAAAAATGTTCGTTGCGCCACTCGTGTAAATCTGCATATCTTCATCTATCTGAATCGCGTCTGCAACTGCATCCAGCACATTTCCAATCACCTCGCTGTGTATACCAGCCTGCTCTTTAAGCCTTGCGATCAATCCAAGATTAATCTCTTCAATTGACATTCCATTTAATGTTGTGTTCAAAAGCATGTTAAGCTTCAGGAGATTTTCATTGCTGATTGGCTCATCCATACTGATGATCTTGTTCTTAATAACATTTCCTCCAAGAACAATCACTGCAATAATCTGCTCTTCATCTACCGCTGAAAGCTGGATGAACTTAATCTTATTCGCGTTACTTACCGGAGTAGAAACCATCGTAGCATAATTCGTATTCGTTGCAAGAACTTTCGCTGCCTGCTTTAAAAGCTTCTCCATCTTATCAGCCTTGTCAAGCATCTGCTCCTGCATCTCACTTAACTCCTGCTCCTTCTCCTCCATCAGCATATCGACATATAATCTATAGCCTTTATCCGAAGGAATACGTCCTGCTGACGTATGAGGCTGCATGATATAGCCAAGCTCTTCCAGATCTGCCATCTCATTTCGAATTGTCGCGGAACTTAAGTTCAGATCCGTATACTTGGAAATCGTCCTGGAGCCGACCGGTTCACCTGTCTCCAGATAATTCTGGATAATTGCATGTAATATCTTAAGCTTACGTTCGCTCAGTCCATGTTCTGCTAACATCCATCCTCCTCCTTTCGGATTTCTCCTGTTAGCACTCCTTTATTTTGAGTGCTAACATCTTTCGAATATTAATGTATCACTAAGGTTTACGTTTGTCAACACAGTTTACATATTTTTTATAAAATATGAATTTAGTATAGTAAGGGGTACGCAGGTGATATATTTCTATATGTCTCCGATGCGTCCGTCCTTGCAACTAAGCCACGAATCTATAAGAGCCAGAACAACAGACAGTGAACGAATTGTCTGTTGTTCTGGCTCTAACAGCTTCGGGCTGGATTTTCCAGGACTTCCGCTTACCGTCACCATATAGAACTATATCAACTACTACCATTTACTGTACTGGAAATTCCAGGTAAAAGTGCATGCCTTAGTTTGTTGGCAAAACATGTTATGGAGCTGGTCTTTTCAGCTTCTATATGTAAAAGTAAAGAATTGTAATGAATTTTGAGAAGTCGAAGCCAGCTCCCAAGAGAAAAAATCCAAATTCGAATGAACTTCATAGCGAAAAAGTCATTTCATTTTGTAGTTTTGTCTCCGAGGAAATGATTTACTTCCCAAAAAAGTCATTACAAATTTTCTTTTTGACTCACAGGGAATGAAAAAGAGCTTGTTTTCACGCTGATAACGTAGTGGAATTGCTTTAACTATGCGGTTTCAGTATTTTGGCTGAGACATTACAAGTGACGCGAGAGAGCTGAGCTTGGGGAAACGTGGAAGAGCGTTACAAATGGTTGCAGAAAAAGCTGATATAACTTCGTATTCGCCTTGTATTTCCCATACAAGGCGAAAGAGTATCTGAGACGCGGAACTCATCAGGAGTTCCCGTCGAATATACTCGGTTACGAATGTTATATCAGCTTTTGATGTTTACCGTTTGTCAGCGA
>NZ_JAFBIY010000012.1 GCF_021531975.1 Faecalicatena contorta
GAACTCATCAAGAGTTCACGTCGAATATACTCGGTTACGAATGTTATGACTGCTTTCTTCTATTTACAGTTTATAAACGATTGGTTCGCATTCATAAGTCCTTCTGTGTCTTGCCGATGTCCTCTTTCAGATAAAATCACTGAACCAAATTCCTATTTTAAAATTCCTCAACTTCTTCTCTTGTCGGAATTGCAACGGATGCACCTGGTCTGGTCACTGTAATTGCGGATGCTTTTGCCGCAAGTTCCATTGCCTGTGCTGTCGGAATTCCCTTAAGCTTACCTGCCACAAAATATCCGGTATAAGTATCCCCAGCCGCCGTGGTATCCACTGCTTCCACCGGATAGATCTTCTGGAAGTTTCTTTCACTTCCTTTGGCAAACCATGATCCTTTCGAACCTAATGTAAGTATTACGGATGCTTCCGGGAATTTTTTCACGAGTCCATTTAAAAGTTCTTCTTCATCTGTACAATCAGTGCCCAGAATCTGTCCAGCCTCAATCTCATTTAAAATAAAATAATCAACATATGAAAGCGGAAGCTTCTGGATCATTTCATTTGCCGGTGATGGATTCAGCACAATCTTCATTCCCTTTTCATGCGCCTTTTCCATAATATAATCCAATTCATTGATCTCATTCTGAAGAATCAGGTAATCTCCTTTATCAAAATCCATGAGTGTCTGATCTACCTGTTCTTTTGTTATCGCCTGATTCGCCCCACCATACAGAACAATACAATTATCCCCTTCTTTGTCATTCTGAATGATCGCATGACCACTTTTGACATCTGATAAGATCTTTACATGGCTTGCATCTACGCCGGCTTCTTTTAGAAGTTCAACAAGAAATGTTCCGTCTTCCCCAATTGCTCCGGCATGCCATACATCAATACCGGCTTTGCCAAGTGCTACTGACTGATTCAGCCCTTTTCCTCCCGGATAAACATTCAGCATCTGAGAAGAAAGGGTCTCGCCTCTTTGCACAATATGGTCTACTTTGTACACATAATCAATATTTAATGAACCAAAATTTAATACTTTCATCCTTATTATCCCTCCATTCTCTATCTGGTCTCTACGTGGGTGTTCCTACTTCAATAAGGTTCCCATCCGGATCGTAAAACCGGATCACCTTTTGTCCCCATGTGTGTTCCATAAGTTCATTTACATATTGGATCGGTTCTTTGTACTCTTCCAGCTTTCTGGCAAACGCTTCGATATCTGGTTCTTCAAAATAAAGTTCTGTAGTATTATTTTCCGGAATCAGATCTTTTTTGATAAATTGTTTCCATATGGAAGCATCCTGCAGAACGAGTCCTTCTGTCAGAATGACATTTCCATCATTGTCCAAAACAACATCTAATCCGAACAACTCCTTATAGAATGCTTTTGATTTTTCGATATCATTTACTACGATCAGGACATTTTTTAATTTCATACAGGTCTACCTCCGCAATTTCTGTCTGGTAAAGTACAACATCTATTCACATTCTATCATAGCAGCCCTGTCGTGTCATGCCCGGATTTATGCAGTTTCAACATTTCTTGTGACATGTTCCCACTACTTAAGCCCTATGGCTTTGAAGTAGGGGCTTCTTACTCAATAGCCCTAACGGGCTAAGTATCAATAAGCTATCCCCGTGTGTCCCACGGTTCTTTTGCCCGGATACGGGCATATTTTTAGTGCTGTTATGCACTCATCATTCTTTTCCCTTCTTCTCGGATATTGATTGCAGCATTCACATCCCGGTCCATGTGGTTCCCACACTCACAGTCATAGATTCGCTCTGATAATGACAATTCCTTTTTTGTTTTCCCGCATCTGCTGCATGTCTTGCTGGATGGATAATACTGGTCGACTCGAATCAGCTTCTTTCCTCTCTCTTCTAACTTGTAAGACAACATATCACGAAACATTCCGTAACCGTTGTCCATAATCCCCTTCCCTAAATGCAGACACTGGCTCATCGCCTTCATATTCAGATCTTCCACTGCAATCGCATCATATCGTTCTGCCAGTTTATGACTTAGCTTATGGTGAAAATCTTTCCTTTGGTTTCGAATCTTCTCATGACAGATCGCTACCTTCTTCCTCTGCTTCTCATAATTACGGCTTCCTTTCTGACAACGGGACAGTTTCCTCTGCTCTCTTGCCAGATGTGCGGCTGACTTTCGAAAATACCCCGGGTATGTACATCGGGTTCCGTCTGAAAATACTGCCATCCCACTCATGGCATAATCTATTCCGAGTACTACAGGATCTGTTCTTTTTATGGATTCTGCTTGGTTCTCGCAGAACTCATAGGAACAGAGCAGGCTCGCATAGTATTTCCCGGAAGGTTCACGGCTTACAGTTACGGACTTCAGGCGATACTCTTGCGGGATTTCACGGTATACCCGAATCCGCACTTCTTTTAGTTTTGGAAGACGCAATTTCCCATTCTCCAGACGAATGTTCCCATTCACTACATTAGTTGTGTAACTTTGTCTGCTTCTATGTCTGGACTTGAATTTCGGAAAACCTGTGGCTGGATTCTCAAAGAAATTCTTATATGCTTTTTCTAAATGAAGCTGCACGTTGGCGAGAGCCAGAGAATCCACTTCTTTCAGCCAGGGATACTCCTTTTTGTAAGCCGCCGGGGTAGTTTTCTTCATCTTCCCTGTTGCCTGATACTCCTTGATCTTTTCATCCAGCATCAGATTATAAAGGAACCGACAGCATCCAAATGTTTTTGCCAAAAGTTCTTCCTGTTTTTTATCTGGATAAATGCGAAACTTATACGCTTTGTTCATGCTTCTTTTCACCCTGACTCTCAATATATTGGCGAATCGTTTCAATCGGAGCTCCTCCTGCTGTCAAAAGGCAGAAGCTCTGACTCCAAAATGCTTCTTTCCAAAGTTTTTCCCGAATTTCCGGATACTCCTTCTTCAGCAGTCTGCTGCTTGCACTTTTATATGCATTGATAAACTTACTGATTTCACTCTTCGGCTGTGCACGAAACATTACATGTACATGATCTTCATCATGATTCCATTCTTCCATTGTAATCCCATATCTCGGAGCAATATACTCAAATATCTCTTTTGCTCTGTCTGATATCCTGTCATCGATCACTTTACGTCGATATTTCACAACCATAATCAAATGATAATAAAGCAGGAATACTGAATGTGCATTATTATCTAAATTCATAATAAACTCAGTCCTTTCTTTTTATTCGACTGAGTTTATTATAACATAATTCCCTCAACAGAACAAGTGTTCTATTTTGCTTTTTTGCAATTCATCTCACCACCTAAGAGGTGGGAGAATTCTTGCTACGATTTGTTAAAAAAATTGATCTATTGGCAGATTCTGAAGAAGCGATACGCTTTGTAGCCGACTATGTAGATAATAACCGTCATATTATCAACTGTACTTATGACTGTATGGGACATGAAGACATAAAACGTTTTTTCTATTCTGATTTTATCGGAGTCATGCAAGGTGTAATTGAAGAAGGCGTGCAGCAATTACACATTAAAGTGAGTGACGAATTCAAAATCAGACTCACAGTTTTTTATACCGAAGCCCTGGTCGGCAGTATGCTCAACTGGATCAAAAACAGGGAGAACACGGATAAAGAATCGCTCATACAAGACACCTTGTTTATCTGCCATAATTCCATTCCACAACTATTAAAAAAACGTGCAGAAACAGAAGCAGCCAGAAGACCTCTGTAATGAAATCTTCTGGCCGTATTCAAATATTATTCTTCCTCCATTTCTTTAAAACGCTTCTTGTAAATTGCTGCGGAAATCGACAAAGCCACAAACACCGATACAAATATAAATCCTGCAATAATAACAAAAGTAGCCAACGCTCCTGCAACCATGTGATAATTTGTGTAATTGATAATTCCAAATATAATTCCTGTTATCACGGAAGCCAATAAGCTGACTTTGAAATTCGTCTTTGCATCAGGTTCCATTCTCCTGTCCCATATGCCGTTTCTCATGCAATCAATAACAAGATATAAGGCAAGGCACATGAAAACGATCCACTCCCCGGCTATCTCCCGAAAATTCCCCACACCAGATATCATCATCTGTACAGCCATTGCAATAAGGAGCATCCAAAATGCCAGCCAACATCCGTTTTTCTCAATATGAAGCAGTTTCTGCTCCTGCATTTCGTCCAGTTTGCTTGGTTTTCTTTTCATTAATTTACTCATTACTACTATCCTCCCAAAAAATATCATCTAACGTTTTTCCCAGTTCTCTGCAAATTGCGATACACAGATTAAGTGTCGGGTTATAATCTCCGGATTCAATCATGCCAATTGTCTGTCTGGTGACGCCTACCCTTTTTGCCAATTCAATCTGTGATAAATCCTTTTCCATTCTTGCAAGTTTCATCTTTAAATTTTTCATCCCAGACCTCCTTCTGCCTATAATATACTCCCATTTTTTCAAAATGTCAAATATATTTTGCATTAGTATATTTTATTTGTCATATGCAAGAAATACTTTTACTGCTATAATAATGAGAAGAAGAGATTGATACGAAGAGGGAGTGCATTATGTTAAAGAAAATATTAACTACGCTGGTGGGAATTTTTTTGATTTATGGAGCTGTCGGAGTTGCAATTAAATGTGGGATAGGTGTTCTTCCAGTTGATGCCGCCATTACTACTTTATCTAATATTTTACATATCAAAGTTGGTACGGTAGCTATTTTTTTCCATGGAAGTTTCCTTGTTGGACAGATCATTCTGGAAAAGAAAGATTTCCGCAAAGTAGAATTCCTGCAGATTCTGAATATCACCTTTGGAGGCGTCGTTTTAAACTTTGTATTATATACACTTTTGAAAAATTTTGCCCTAAGCTTTTATCCGTTTAGACTTATTATTGCAACCATTGCATTTCTGGTTGGAGCATTCGGCTGCACCCTTGTTCTGGAAACACATTTTGTCAGAACTTCTATGGAAGGGTTTATTCAGCTCGTGGCCGAACGAATAGGAATTACGATGGGTACCCTTCGGAGACGAATCGATATTTTTCTTGTAATTATCACCGTACTCCTTATCCTGATTACCAAAACAGGTTGGACACTTAGAGAGGGTACGGTCATTGCTGCTCTTATTTTCGGGCCAGCTATGGATTTTTTCCAGAAGAAATTCTGGAAGTAATAAGTGAATACATAATACGGCTGTTATTACTACATTCTTCTCGTAACAACAGCCGTTCATATTACCATCCATATTTACATTGCATGCTATATTTATACTCTCTTTGTATTATTGGAATTTATGTCAATTTTCATTTAATTCTTTCATTATTTTTTCTATGTCATAATCCGGTGCATATTTAAAAGCTATATCGCAGATTTTCTGAACGATATCCTGTTCCTCTTCCAATGCATCTGCTATTTCTGACACACTCTTATTTTTCTTAAGCTTTTTGCAGATAATCTGAATACGTTCCTCCAGATGTCCAACCAATCGTCCTTCCATTCGTCCCTCTTCCCTGCTGATTCTTCTTGTTTCCTGCACATCGTATGCCTCAAAACTGTCAAATAACATATCAAATTCCCTCCCCATTATCTGGTCAGTAAACTGCTCCACCTCCTTTCGCGGGACATTCATCCGATACAAAAGAACGGCGATGATCTTACTGATCAATTTCAATAAATATTCCGGTGTATGTTCTCCCAGATGTTCAAAATATTGCTTCGGTACTTCCTTAAGATTTTTGAGATCCTGCTCTTTCAGATGCACTTTCTTTACGGTGTCAGAATCACGACCCTCCTGCCACATAGGGAGAAATCTCTCGGAGATATCTTCAATATCTTCCGGCTTTACATCCTTCAAAATCTCTATCCCAAGATAACCTCTCAGGAACTGAGCACACAGGATGGGATCATCAAAGACAAGCTTTGCCCCGTTGTCTTTTGCCTCACGGTTTTGCAGTTCATATTCTGCCTGATTATTCGTCATACATTCTCCTTTCCGCAGAACATATGACCAGATATATCCAGGAATCCTATTTGATGTTATTGTATCAAACCACACCCCAAATGACAACGCCACATCAGACAACTCTCAAATATCATAATAATAGTATATATTCTGCTCTATTTTCAGTTTCAATCATTCATCAAATTTGAAATTCCTGCCGACCAGCAATGAAAATCAGAATAAAGAGCTTAGAAGTTTTGAATAAAAAGCTCTGATTTTGATGTACGAAAAGTATAGCATCAATGAAAAAGAAATACAAGAATAAAAACGACGAACGCCCACCTCGTAAGCGCTTCGCTCTTCCTCAGTGTTCGTTTACACTCACATGCCAGATGCATTTCACTTTCCGATTAGCACGAACGCCACTCGAAAATGCCTTGCATTTCCTCGTGGTTCGTTTGACTCACATAGATTAAAATAAGGAGCCACAAGCCAGCAAGCTGTCTGCGTCTCCTTATATTTAATCTGCGTTCGTGCTATTCGTTCATATTTGCTAATTTTGCGGCCTGGTCGGCAGCGATACAGGCGTCGATGATTTCCTGTATGTCTCCGTTCATGATTTTATCGAGCTTGTATAATGTAAGACCGATACGGTGGTCTGTTACTCGCCCCTGTGGGAAGTTGTAAGTACGGATTTTCTCGGAACGGTCTCCTGTTCCGATCTGGCTTCTTCTTGCTTCTGCCTCTGCATCCTGGCGTTTCTGACATTCGATGTCATACAGTTTTGCACGCAGGAGCGCGAATGCTTTTTCTTTATTCTGAAGCTGTGACTTTTCTGTCTGACTGTAGATTACGATTCCTGTCGGATAGTGTGTCAGTCGTACAGCGGAGTCGGTTGTGTTGACGCACTGTCCGCCGTTACCGGACGCACGCATTACGTCAATACGAATATCTTTTTCGTCGATGTGAATATCTACATCTTCTGCTTCCGGCATTACTGCTACTGTAATTGTTGATGTATGGATACGTCCACCGGATTCTGTCTCTGGTACGCGCTGTACACGGTGAACACCGGATTCGTATTTCATTACAGAATAAGCCCCCTGACCGTTGATCATGAAGGTTACATTCTTCATTCCACCAATACCAATTTCTTCGCATTCAACGAGTTCCACTTTCCAGCGGCGGCTTTCTGCATAATGAATGTACATACGATAAATTTCTGCTGCAAACAGTGCTGCTTCGTCTCCACCTGCACCGGCACGAATCTCAACTACAACGTTCTTATCATCATTCGGGTCTTTTGGAAGGAGAAGAATCTTCAGTTCTCTCTCCAGCTCCTCTACTCTTGCCTTGGATTCATTTAGTTCTTCCTTGGCAAGTTCTCTCATCTCTTCATCGGATTCTTCTTCCAGCATCTCCAGGCTGTCTTCAATTGCCTGCTTGCAGGATTTGTATTCCTTATATGCTTCTACAATAGGGGTCAGTTCATTCTGCTCTTTCATAAGCTTACGGAATCTGTTCTGATCATTCGCCACATCTGGCTCCTGAAGCTCGCTTAAGATTTCCTCCAGACGAATGAGCAAATCCTCTAATTTGTCAAACATGTTTTTTCCTCCTCAATTCTGTCACTTCTTTGTGACCTGACTATTTTTCATTTTACATGGCAACAGCAACACGGTCAAGACCTGCAAGGTCCTTTTTTATCTTTACATCTCTATAGCCGGCATCCAGAAGCATCGCCTTCACTGCCTCTCCCTGATCATGTCCGATTTCAAGCATAAGGATACCGCCCGGTTTCATGTGTTTTGCACTGTCACTTATAATTCTTCTATAAAAATACAGACCGTCTTCTTTCCCATCTAATGCAATATACGGGTCATGTAACCGTACCTCCTCCTCAAGTCCTTCAATGACTTTTGTCGGTATATACGGCGGGTTTGACACAAGTATATCATATGTACCCGTCACCTCAGAAAAAAGGTCACTTTTTCTGAACTCTGCCGAAACCCCCAGCAATTTTGCATTCTCACGGGCTACAAGTAATGCTTCTTCTGAGATATCAACACCGGTTCCTGTCAGGTCCTGAATGTGTTTTCTCTCTTCTCCCATTTTCATAAGGCTTAAAAGAATACAGCCAGAGCCTGTACACATATCCAGAATACGCATACCATTCTTTAATTTCTCCAGTGCTTCTTCCACCAGAACTTCCGTATCCTGGCGCGGAATAAGTACATGCTCATTTACATGAAATGTATACCCCATAAATCCCTGCACCCCTGTAATATGCTGCAGGGGAATACGTTTCGCGCGCTTTGTGATACAGTCAAAATATCTCTTTTCATTTTCTTCACTGACTGTAGCAGATGGCTCTGCATAATACATGGTACGACTGACACCAGTCACGTATTCCAGAAGTTCCCATGCATCCAGCCCTGCCTCTGCTATTTGCGCATCAGCAAGACGTTTCATGCCTTCCTTATATATCTGCTGCAGCGTCAAAGTTCTCTGCTTCATAAGCTCTCCAATCAAATACGGCTTCTACAGCCTGTATTGCTACCTCTATCATACCGTCATCCGGTTCTTTTGTTGTCAGTCTCTGCACCGCAAGCCCCGGCTTACTGAGCAGATTGATGATCGGGTTCTCACTTCTTCCTGCCAGCTTCAGCACCTCGTAAGAGATACCCGCAATGACCGGAAGCAGGATAATGCGTACCAATACACGCATCAACGGTGATTCCACATGAATCAGCAGAAGCAGAATGATACTGATTGCCAGTACAAAGAATAAAAAACTGGTTCCACAGCGCTTATGCTGTCTGGAACTGCTTCTGACATTATCTACCGTGAGCGGTAGCCCGTGTTCAATACAATTGATACATTTGTGTTCTGCACCATGATACATAAATGTCCGCTGGATATCTTCCATCCTTGATATAAGAAGTACGTATACAATAAATATGCCAATCCTCACAAATCCTTCTATGACTGTCCGTACGGAATATGACGGAATCAGCGGTTTCAGGAAAGATGAGAGGAAATAAGGCAGGACCATAAAAATCGCCACTGCGGCCAGAACGGAAAAAGCGACCGTTCCCGCCATCAGAAAGTTCTCCTGCTTTTCCTTTTTTCTGGCATCTTCTTCACTTATCATTCCTTCTTTTTCTTCCTCATCCTCATAGAAACTGGCAGAAAAAGTAAGAGTCTTAATCCCCAGAACCATAGAATCTATAAAATTAAATACGCCCCTGATGAATGGGATCTGCGTCAGTTTCTTCCATTTTACAATGCTTTTATACTCTTCCTTCTGAACGAATATCTCTCCGTCCGGCTTACGCACTGCAACAGCGTAATCGTCCCCATGCTTCATCATAATTCCTTCAAGGACTGCCTGCCCTCCGATATTTGATGACTTCATAAATACTCCTTTAACATAAAAGGGTTGAGATTTCAGCAACCTCAACCCGATACTTGCGAACTTATTTGTCCATTCCGTATTTTTTATTAAACTTATCAACACGACCACGAGCCTGAGTAGCTTTCTGCTGTCCTGTATAGAACGGATGACATTTGGAACAGATTTCTACGTGGATATCTTCTTTTGTAGATCCTGTTACGAATGTATTACCACAGTTACAAGTTACAGTTGCCTGATGATATGCTGGATGTATTCCTTCTTTCATGATTTTCACCTCTTCTTTATTTTAGTTGCGTTAAACGCGATTAATATTCTCTTTTCAAACAGCTTTGTTATTGTATCACAAATCTTCCACATTGTCTAGATTATTTTTGTCTTTTTTACTAATTGAATAAATTCCTCATTATTCCTTGTCCGCGCAAACATATTCAATATGTTATCAACCGCTTCATCCGCACGCATTCCATTAATTGCACGCCGCATGGTATCTACAGCCTCCTGCTCTTCTTTTGTAAGAAGCAGATCCTCTCTTCTTGTTCCGGACTTTGGAATATCAATTGCCGGGAACACTCTCTTTTCTGAAAGCTTTCGATCCAGTACGAGTTCCATGTTACCGGTACCCTTGAACTCCTCATATACCACATCATCCATCTTACTTCCGGTATCAACAAGAGCAGTTGCAAGGATGGTCAGGCTTCCTCCTTCACGCATATTTCTGGCTGCACCGAAGAAGCGTTTCGGCATGTGAAGCGCTGCAGGGTCGAGACCACCGGAAAGTGTTCTTCCTGACGGCGGTACAGTAAGGTTATAGGCTCTTGCAAGTCTTGTGATACTGTCCAGAAGGATCATAACATCCTTCTTGTGCTCTACCAGACGTTTTGCGCGTTCGATTACCATCTCAGAAACTCTTTTATGGTGCTCTGGAAGCTCATCAAATGTGGAATAGATAACTTCTACATTTTCCCCTTCAATACTTTCACGGATATCTGTTACTTCCTCCGGACGTTCATCGATCAGAAGGATCAGAAGATGCATCTCCGGATTGTTCTGCTGTACAGACAGTGCAACCTGCTTCAGCAAAGTGGTCTTTCCGGCCTTCGGTGGAGACACGATCATACCACGCTGTCCTTTACCGATCGGTGAAAGAAGATCCATGATCCTCATAGCAGTGCTTGTCCGTCCACATTCAAGCTTCAGTCTTTCATCCGGGAAAATCGGTGTCATATCCTCAAAATTAGCCCGGCGCATAGCTTTCAGTGGATCCATTCCGTTAATCTTTGTCAAATACAAAAGTGCACTGAACTTCTCCTGCTGTGTCTTAATCCTTGTATGTCCTTCCAGGATATCTCCGGTCTTCAGATTGAACTTTCGAATCTGTGAAGGTGCTACATATACATCATGCTCTCCCGGAAGATAATTGGCACTTCGGATAAATCCGAACCCATCTGTCATAACTTCCAGAATTCCGCTTACTACAATTCCACTATCCAGTTTATCGATATCATGCAACTCTTTATCACCTGTATTAGCTGACATCTCTTTTACAGTCTGGCGTGTGTCCTTTTGTTCCTGTTCTTTTTCCTTTTCATCCTGCTGCAACATTGCCTCAATGACCTCAGCTTTTTTCATTGTCGAGATACCTTTGATTCCTCTTGACTTTGCAAGATCCTTCAATGTTGCCAGTGGTAATGTTTCATATTTTTCTCTCATCATATAAATTATCCTTTCATATTCACTGACATTTTTCCTGGGAATGTGAGTCTGAATAGACTCGGTTTGAAGCTGGGTTTATTATACTACAAATATTTTGCTTTTGAAAGCCCTTTTTTATTGATTTGATTTTCTATGAATGATATGATTATGAAGATATGATTGCAAACAGTGAATTTACAATATATTAAGAAAAGGTGGTGTCCTTATGACAACAAATGAAAAAGCACTTGAAATGCATAAAAAATGGCAGGGAAAACTGGAAACAACAGCAAAATCCCATGTAAACTCCCGTGAAGATCTGGCAATCGCCTACACACCAGGAGTTGCCGAACCATGTAAAGTAATCGCACAGGATAAAGAAGCAGCTTATACCTATACAATGAAAGCAAATACCGTTGCCGTTGTTTCTGACGGAAGTGCCGTCCTCGGCCTTGGTAATATCGGTGCATATGCTGCCATGCCTGTTATGGAAGGAAAAGCCGTATTATTTAAAGAGTTCGGCGGTGTCAATGCCGTACCGATCTGTCTCGACACACAGGATACAGAAGAGATCATTCAGACGGTTGTAAATATCGCCCCGGCCTTTGGCGGTATTAATCTGGAAGATATCAGCGCACCTCGCTGTTTTGAGATTGAAGAACGTCTGAAAGAGCTGCTTGATATCCCGGTATTCCATGATGACCAGCATGGAACTGCAATTGTTGTTCTTGCAGGAATCATCAATGCTCTTAAAGTTACCGGAAAAGAAAAAGAGCATGTACGCATCGTTGTAAATGGTGCCGGTTCTGCAGGTGTTGCTATCACAAAATTATTATTAACATATGGATTCCCTCATGTTACCATGTGCGACATTAACGGAATCATCAGCAAGACTTCTCCAAATCTCAACTGGATGCAGCAGAAGATGACAGAAGTAACCAATCTGGAAGGTAAGACAGGAACTCTTGCAGATGCACTGAAGGGAGCAGACATTTTTGTCGGTGTATCTGCACCGAATATTGTAACAAAGGAAATGGTTGCTTCTATGAATAAAGATGCCATTCTTTTTGCCATGGCAAATCCGGTACCAGAGATCATGCCTGACCTTGCAAAAGAAGCCGGAGCAAGGGTTGTCGGAACCGGTCGTTCTGATTTCCCGAATCAGGTCAACAACGTAGTTGCTTTCCCGGGAATCTTCAAAGGTGCTCTGGAAGGACGTGCAACAAAGATTACCGAAGAGATGAAGCTTGCAACTGCAAAAGCAATTGCTGGTCTTGTACCGGATGAAGAATTAAATGAAAATAATATTCTTCCGGAAGCATTCGACCCACGTGTAGCAGACGTAGTAAGCCGTGCTGTAAAGGAACTGATATAATATGGCAAAGTTCTGGGGCGAAAAGCGTTACTATTCCCTTGATTATTACCTGAAACAGACCTATGGTGAAAAATTATATAAAATTTCCTTAAACGGCGGTATGACATGTCCGAACCGTGACGGCACTTTAGGCGAACATGGCTGTATCTTCTGCAGCCGGGGAGGCTCCGGCGATTTTGCTTCGGAAGCCTCTCTTTCTATTACAGAACAGATTGAGCAGGGAAAAGCTCTGGTAGAAAAAAAGCATACCGGCAACTCCTATATTGCTTATTTTCAGGCATATACAAACACCTATGCTCCTGTAGAGTATCTGAAGCGCATATTTTCAGAAGCAATCCAGCATCCGGATATCGCCATTCTGTCCATTGCAACAAGACCTGACTGTCTAAGCGATGACATCATTGCTCTTCTTGCCTCACTGAACAGGCAAAAGCCTGTATGGGTGGAACTGGGACTGCAGACTGCCCACGAGGACACCGCGCATTTCATCCGCCGTGGCTATACGCTTCCTGTTTTCGAAAATGCCGTATCTTCTCTGCGAAAAGCGGGTATTTCCGTTATCGTCCATACAATTCTCGGACTTCCGGGTGAAGATGAATCACAGATGCTTGAGACTATGCATTATCTGAATCATCAGGATATTCAGGGGATAAAGCTTCAGTTATTACACATACTAAAAGATACTGACCTGGCAGACTATTACCGGGAACACCCTTTCCCGGTTCCTGCAATGGAAGAATATTTTGCACTGCTTGGTAAATGTATCTGCAATATCAGGCCGGATATCGTACTGCACCGTCTGACCGGAGACGGGCCAAAGTCTCTCCTTATTGCTCCTCTGTGGAGCGGCAATAAGAGAAAAGTTCTGAACGGAATGCAGGCGTATTTTAAAGAACACGACATCTGGCAGGGAAAGGAATTATCTTATGGCAGAAGCATTTAAACTTTACAAATTAATTATTTTATACATGTTGGATAAAGTAGATTTCCCTTTAACAAATTCCCAGATCTCCGAATTTATTCTGGATCAGGGGTATACAACTTATTTCAAACTGCAGCAGGCATTAAGTGAGCTTCTGGAATCAGGCTTTATCCGTGAAGAATCTACACACAGCCGTACCTTTTATCATCTGACAGAAGAAGGCGCACAGACGATAAATTTCTTCCGGAACGATATTTCTTCTGCTATTCAGGAGGATATTGACACATTTCTGAAGAATAAAAAATATGAATTAAAAAATGAAGTCTCTGTTAAAGCAGACTACTATCGCAACACAAACGGAGAATACTCCGTATGCTGTCAGGTCATCGAAAAAGGTGCACCTCTTATTGAACTGACACTTACTGCACCAACAGAGGCTGAAGCTGCTACAATTTCCAGTAACTGGCAGAAAAAAAATCAGGAAGTATATGCCATGGTCATGGCGCATCTGTTATAGAAGAAAGAAGGAACGAACATGAAGATACACAAACTTGGCGAATTATACGTCAGCTTTTTCAGGATCGGCGGTCTTACTTTCGGCGGAGGACTTGCCATGCTTCCCATGCTGCAAAGGGAAATTGTGACAGACCGGAAATGGTGTACGGAAGAAGAGATTCTGGACATGTATGCAATCGGCCAGTGTACCCCGGGGGTAATTGCTGTAAATACAGCAACTTTCGTCGGCTATAAACAGGCGGGATTTCTGGGTGGTGTCGCCGCTACACTGGGTGTTGTCTCTCCTTCTATTATCATCATCTGCCTGATTGCATCCATTCTGCAGAACTTTATTCATATGCCGGTAGTACTGCATGCACTTGCCGGTATACGTGTTGTGGTATGCGCACTTATGATGAACACCGTTGTCACGATGGCAAAAAAAGGAATTGTAGACAAACTGGGAGCTATTCTATTCGCAGCAGCCTTCATTCTTGCCTGCTTTACTCCGGTTCCCACAGCCTTACTTATTGTTTTTGCCGGAATCATTGGGGTAATTGCAAAGAAGACAGGAGGTAAGAAGAACGTATGATTTATCTGACACTTGCCTTTGAATTCTTTAAGATTGGTCTGTTCTCTATCGGAGGTGGTATGGCTACCCTTCCATTTCTTATGGACCTTACGACAAAATATGACTGGTATACTGCAAGCGATCTCGCCAACCTCGTCGCCATCAGTGAAAGCACACCCGGACCGGTAGGTATCAATATGGCAACTTATGCAGGTTATCATGCAGCCGGTGTCCCCGGTGCGATTGTTGCCACACTGTCACTGACAGCACCGGCGCTGATCATTATCTATGTGATTGCAAGATTTTTGGAAAACTTCAGTGAAAATCCTACGGTAAAAGCCGTATTTTACGGCATCCGTCCTACGGTTGCCGCGCTGATCGGATATGCTGTCTGGGAACTTTTAAAGATTGCTCTTGTCTCCACATCCGGAGGCGCAAGCCATATTGACTATACAAGTGTATTTATCTGCGTCGGTGCTTTTCTCCTGCTGCAGGTAAAGAAATTAAGCAAACTGCACCCACTTGTATGGATTGCGGCAGGTGCAGTAATCGGAATTATTTTTCAAATGTAGTTTTTACTTTCCAGCGCAAGCAGCCATTTCTTCTTCTCGATCCCGCCGGCATAACCAGTCAGGCTGCCACCTGCTCCGACGACTCTGTGGCAGGGAATGATAATGGAAATGGGATTGTGCCCCACGGCACCTCCCACCGCCTGCGCGGACATGCCGGACTGCCCTCGCTCTCCGGCAATTTTTTTTGCAATTTCTCCGTATGTCATAGTTTCACCGTAAGGGATCTCTCTGAGAATCCGCCACACACTCTGACGGAAATCACTTCCCTTAGGCGCCACCGGAAATGTGACTTGCGGATTTTCCCCTGAAAAATACCGGTCCAGCCATTCTTTGGCCTCGTCAAATATAAGAATGTCTTTTTTCTCATATTCTTGTTCAAGGGTCGATGCAAAATACTTCTGTCCATAGAACCACAGTCCCGTAACTGCTTCCTCTGTGGCTGCGATCTGTATTTTTCCTATCTTTGATTCATAATCTGTAATATACTCAATCATAATATAAACTCACTCATCACATAATTACTGACATCGATTCCCCGGTCTGTTAACCGCACAAAACCGTCCACTTCTTCCAGGAGCCCTTTATTCTTCATGTCACGCAGAACGTTTCCATATATCTGCTCCATCGTGCTTCCGAAGTTTTCGGCGAATCTCTGTTTTGACACACCTTTCATCTTTCTAAGACCAAGGAACATATACTCTTCCATCTGTTCCTGTACACTTAAGTACTGTGGCTTTTCTCCTTCATTCCACCGGTTCTCACCAATCAGAGACGCAGCGCCGGTCCCGATACCCAGATACTCTGTCCTGTCCCAATACCCGAGATTATGCCGGCATTCGTATCCTTCTCTGGCATAATTGGATATCTCATATCTATGATAACCATAGGACTCCAGTATTCTCTTTGTATTTTGATACATCGTGCGTTCTTCATCCTCGTCCGGAAGCTCTCCGGCATTACGACCTTCTCCATACATTTCATAGAACGGTGTGCCCTCTTCAATGATAAGACTGTATGCGGAGATATGTTCCGGTCCAAGCTCTGCAACAGTTCTCAGCGTATGGTTCCAGCTTTCCACAGTCTGCCGGGGTATGGCGGAAATCAGATCAATATTGATATTTTCAAATCCCTCTGTTCTTGCCATCTCATATGTGGATAAAAAGTCCGCAAATGTATGAATACGTCCAAGGGCCTTAAGCTCTTCATCATTTACCGACTGTAGTCCGATGCTCAGACGGTTCACACCTGCCTTTTTGTATGCGCGAAGTTTTTCTTCGGTTACTGTACCCGGGTTCATCTCTATCGTAATCTCCGGGTTATCCAAAAGGCAAAAGGTCTCCCGCACTGCTGCAAATATGGAAAGTATCTGTTCCGGTTCCAGCACAGAAGGTGTGCCGCCGCCCACGAAAACACTGCAGACAGTGTAAGCCTTTGCAAGGTCTCCATAGGAACGGATACGCCCGCAAAGGCTCTCTACATATGCATTCCGCTCCCACGCAGAGGAAGGAGCGGATAAAAAATCACAATATTTACATTTACTTACACAAAATGGAATGTGAATATATAATTCTAAAGGTCTCATTACTTATCATCCAGTTTTAATACACTCATAAATGCTTTCTGAGGAATCTCTACGTTTCCTACCTGACGCATTCGTTTCTTACCTTCTTTTTGCTTCTCAAGAAGCTTCTTCTTACGGGTAATATCACCACCATAACACTTGGCAAGCACATCTTTACGCATTGCCTTTACTGTCTCTCTGGCAATGATCTTGCTTCCGACCGCCGCCTGGATCGGGATTTCAAAGAGCTGTCTTGGAATTTCTTCTTTCAGTTTCTCACACATCTTACGTCCGCGTTCATATGCCGTTCCGGCATGTACGATAAAGGAAAGCGCATCCACTTCCTCTTTGTTAATGAGAATATCCAGCTTCACAAGCTCTGACTGCTCATATCCTGCCATCTCATAATCAAAGGACGCATATCCTCTGGACCGTGATTTGAGTGCATCAAAAAAGTCGTAAATAATCTCATTGAGTGGAAGGCGATATCTGAGAACCGCGCGTGTTTCCTCAATATATTCCATACCCTCATATATACCACGTCGTTCCTGACAAAGATCCATAATTGCCCCGATAAATTCAGATGTTACCATAATTTCCGCCTTAACGATCGGTTCTTCCATATATTCAATCTCAGAAAGATCCGGAAGATTCGTCGGATTCGTAAGGTCTATGATCTCTCCATTTGTCTTATGCACTTTGTAAATAACACTTGGAGCTGTTGTAACAAGATCAAGGTTATACTCTCTTTCCAGACGCTCCTGTATGATTTCCAGATGCAAAAGTCCAAGGAATCCGCAGCGGAATCCAAATCCCAGCGCAACCGATGTCTCTGGCTCAAACTGCAGAGAAGCATCGTTTAACTGCAGCTTTTCGAGAGCATCTCTGAGATCCGGATATTTCGCTCCATCTGCCGGATACATTCCACAATACACCATCGGATTGACTTTCTTATATCCCGGAAGTGGCTCGCTGCACGGTTTCTGCGCATTTGTAATCGTGTCACCCACACGGGTATCTTTTACATTTTTCAGACTGGCGGTAATATAACCTACCATTCCGGCACTCAGTTCTTCACATGGAATGAACTGTCCTGCTCCAAAATACCCGACCTCCACTACTTCTGCTTTCGCTCCGGTAGCCATCATAAGAATCGGTGTACCCTTTCTGACACTGCCTTCTTTGATCCTGCAGAACACAATAACTCCCTTATAAGAATCATACAAAGAATCAAAAATAAGCGCCTGAAGAGGTGCCTCCGGGTCACCTTCCGGTGCCGGTATCTTCGTCACGATCTGTTCCAGCACTTCTTCCACATTCAGCCCTGTCTTCGCTGAGATCAGTGGGGCATCCTGTGCCTCAATGCCGATAACATCTTCAATTTCTTCTATGACACGTTCCGGCTCTGCACTTGGCAGATCAATCTTATTAATGACCGGCATAACATCCAGATCGTGATCCAGCGCAAGGTATACATTTGCCAGTGTCTGTGCTTCCACACCCTGAGCCGCATCTACCACAAGAATTGCTCCGTCACATGCTGCAAGGCTTCGTGACACTTCGTAGTTAAAATCCACATGCCCCGGCGTATCAATCAGGTTAAAAATATACTCTTCACCGTCTTTTGCTTTATAGACAATACGCACCGCCTGCGCTTTTATCGTAATACCTCTTTCTCTCTCCAGTTCCATATTATCCAGAACCTGTGACTGCATCTCACGGCTCGTAAGTAGACCGGTCATCTCAATGATGCGGTCTGCCAGTGTAGATTTCCCATGATCAATATGGGCAATAATACAAAAATTTCTAATTTTACTTTGGTCTGTTCCTGCCACGTATCTTCTTCCCCTTACGCTTGATTTTTGGACGCTGTACTGTATTTGACGATAAAGAGCTCGACACTCATTCTGTCACTTAAGCGTCCGGTTTTAACCAGTTCTTCGGTATCTGCTGCATCTTCCATGATACCGACTAATTCTTTACTTGAAAAGTTTTTGCACTGCTGCATATATTTTCCCGCCACAAATGGATGCAATCCTGCGGTTTTGGCAATGGTCCCTTTATCATAGCCTTTGCCAAGCAATTCTTTTACCTGCAGAAGCAGGCGGAATTGTCTGGACAGAAGATACAGGATCCTCATAGGAGGTTCCTTCAAAGCCAGCAGATCATAATAATAATCCAGTGCTTTCTTCTGCTTCTTTTCTGCGACAGCTTCCACCATGGCAAATATCTGATTTGTTATCTGCGTCGTGCACACTGCTTCCACTGCTTCCACTGTGATCTCATTCTCTCCTAATGTATAAGCCACCAGCTTCTCAAGCTCATGCTCCAGCGTCTCCATATCAGAGCCCACTCTGGTCACGAGATATCTGGCAGTAGATTCCTTAATCTGCCTGCCTTCTCTTTTTACGATCCCTGCGATCCAGTACAGGAGTGTCTTCTCATCCTGCCTTCCGAGCTCCACAGCACGCCCTTTATCCTTTACTGCCTTATACATTTTTCCACGTTTGTCGACTTCATTTTCGACAAATACAAAGCACACGGTATCGGGCATTTTTTTTATATAATCTGCAAGTGTCGGTTCCGCATTTTTAAAAAAGCCTGAATTCTCCACCAGGATCAGACGTCGTTCTGCAAAAAAAGGCATGGTCTCGGCCAGGTCAATCAGTTCCGTGACCGAGATCCCTTTTCCCTCGTAATAAGCATAATTCATTGTATCGCCTTCCGGCAGAACAGCTTTTACAAGCTTTTCCTTATACTGCTTCTTCAAATATGACTCTTCACCATACAACAGATAAACGTCTTTCAATTGTCCTGTCTTGATATCTTCATTTATGCTTTTCATTCACTATCTTACCATATCTCTTGTTATCTCATCCAGAGAGTGTGCACCGCACATTGCCATAGTATCGGAAAGCTCTGCAGCAAGCTTTGCTGTCAGTGCATCGACACCTTCTGAAGCCCCGCCGTAAACAGCTGTAACGAATGGACGGCCGATCAGTACAGCGTCAGCTCCCAGTGCAAGTGCCTTAAACACATCTACACCGGAACGAATTCCACCATCTACAAACACTTTCATATCGTTGCCAACTGCATCCACAATTTCTGGCAGCACTTCTTTAGTCGGCGGACACTGATCCAGTACACGTCCACCGTGGTTGGATACAACAATTGCTGATGCGCCAGCCTCTTTTGCCTTTAATGCACCTTTTACTGTCATAATACCTTTCAGGATAAACGGTACTCCTGCATTTGCAATAATCTCTTTCATCTCTTCAACAGATTTGCTTCCTGCCGGTGGTGTAAGATTCTTAAGGAACGGAAGCCCTGCCGCATCTACGTCCATTGCGCATGCAAATGCACCAGACTCCTTCACTAATGCGAATTTCTCAGCCAGTGTATTCACATCCCACGGTTTTACAGTCGGAATACCCTTACCACCTGCTGCCTGGATTGCCTTTGTTGCACCTTCCATAACAGCCGGATTCGTTCCGTCACCTGTAAATGCTGCAATCCCTGCATTTGCGCAGGCAGACACAAGAATGTCATTATATTCCAGATCATCATATTTATCACCGTAATGCAGCTTCATTGCTCCAATCGGTGCTGCAAAGATTGGATATTTAAATGTCTGTCCAAATGCTTTAAATGTCAGGTCTACCGGCTTATTCTCACAGATGGTATCCATATTCACGCACAGCTTCTGCCATGCATCATAGTTCTGGATCGCTACCGTTCCGGTTCCCTTGGCTCCTGGTCCCGGTATCTTATTGCCACAGGCTTTTCCGTTACATACCGGACAGGCCTTACAGATATCTCCCACACATGTTCTTGCATTTTTCAGCACTTCTTCATAAGTCATGGTTCATTACCTCTTTTCATTTACCAAATAAATTCTCTTCCTTAAGAGTATACTGAATTTTGCAGATTAATTCAACTATTTCCCTCCGTATTCACGGACAGTAATTTTCTTTCCGTCTGTTGTGACTGTAATGGCCCCTTCTTCTTTCGTTGAATGCACGATTACTCCGGCATCCTCCAGTCTTTTCAACGTTTCTTCATGAGGATGTCCGTACCGGTTGTTTTCTCCCGCCGAGATGAGCCCATATCCGGGATTCGCTGCAGCGAGAAATTCTTCAGTCGTCGCATTTGCAGAACCGTGATGGGAAACCTTTAATACATCTATCGTCCGTCTTTCCGGCTTTGTCCGAAGCAATTCTGTCAATGACTCTTCCCCGCTTCCTTCCACATCGCCGGTAAACAACATATCAAATGCCCCGTACTGCAGTGACAGAACCATGGATGAGCCGTTTCCAGGTTCTCCTTCATATGAGCTTTCCGGCTGCAGACATTGTATTTCCATTTCCTCTTCCCGAATCTTCTGCCCGGATGAAATAACCGCCACTTTTGTTCCCTGCGATACTGCTGTTTGGGCAAGTGCTTCCAGTGTCTCATCCCACACCTCCTTTACCGGAAATACAAGAGTATGTATTTTCACACCTACATCCTGACGAAGAAGAAGCTCTTCGATTCCATTCATATGGTCTGTATCTCCATGGGAGACAAACACATAATCCAGTGTATCTGTCCCCTGATACAAAAGAAATGGCTCTACCCGGTACTGCCCCACCTTCTTCGTATCACTGCTTCCGCCATCGATCAGGTACGTCCCTCCAGAAGGACCTTTGATAAATATGCCGTCCCCCTGCCCGACATCCAGCACCGTTACCTGTACCTTTCCTTCCATTTCCCATCGTCCGCACAATACTGCCATACCAATTGCCAGGAAAAGAATCCCTTTTCCCCTGCTTTTCTTATGAATGATAAAATATAATGCCATCGTAAAGCATAGCGCATATACGATCAGCTGCCACATTTCCGGTCGTCCGGTTACCACTCTGGCGCCCGGAAGCTTCATGAACAAATGACAGATATGTTCGTAAAAGTGTAAAATACCTGCTGCCAGCCGTAACAGACAACCACTCACCAGCGGAACAGCCATAAACATGCTTCCGACAATCCCCAGAAGCATGAGAACAGACATCAATGGTATAATAAGAATATTCATAAGAATCGCATAGGGCGGAAATTCATAAAAGCAGAAAAGTGTAACCGGCAGAAGTACCAGATGAATACTGATCCCGGCCCACAATCCCTGAACAGGCAATTCCTGAAACAATGGCAGAAGAAACAGTATGGCTCCAACTGCTCCAAAAGAGAGCCAGAAACCTCCGTCGTAGATACAAAGAGGTCTCCATAGAAGCACGGTAACAAGAGCAACTGCCAGAGCCGTCATCCCATCGTAATGACGTCCACACATATCTGCACCAACACGGAACAGAAACATAACCATTGCCCGCACAGCCGAAACGGTCATCCCGACCATACAGATATATAGAAGCAAAAACAGAATTCCAGCAGTTCCTCCCACCTGACAGGAGCCGCTAAGCCGTGTAAATAACCGATATACCCCCACTCCGATCAACGAAAGATGAAGCCCTGATATGGCAAGAATATGACCAATACCACTCGTCTGGTATAACTCCTTTAGTTCCGGTTCTACTCCTTCCTTCTCTCCAAGAAGAATAGCCGCAAGCACCTCTCCGTTTCTTTCTCCCATAAAAAGGATAAGCTTTTCTTTCCATGCATTTCTGATTTCAAATAATCTGTCCCTTATGCCTGCTGTTTTCGTATCCGTAACAACAATCTTTTTCCCCCATATACCTGCATGAATATTCTGTTTCTGGTAATATAGTTTCTGATCGAAGCAGCCTGGATTAGAAGACGCAGAAAAGAAAAAAAGTTCTCCAGATACCTGTACTTCATTTCCAATATGCAATTTTCTCTTACTTTCATCGTATACGATGATTCTGGGTTCTTTTAACGAATTGTCTTTTAGATATAATACTTGATGATTATCTTTGATTTCTTTTTGATATATCCGACCTGTAAAGACCAGTTCTTCTCCCTCTTTGGCAGCCTTTTCAAGTGGAGAGGGACGAAGCTCTTTTATAAACTTCTCCCTTCCCACACATGTCATTGTCAGAATCAGTAAAAACAGCGCCAGACATATACTGCATAACGGTCTGTTTTTCATTCTTCTTCCGCCTCAATTATATTTCCATTTCGTGAAAATGGTTTGCTTAAATCCAGCGTTTCCTGGTACTTGATATCGGATTCTCCATTTATGAGTATCTGTACCTGTCCGGAGGTACCGCCATCAATAACAGAATTTACAATCGAATAAATAGTAAGCTTCGGATTCACCTGATTGGCAACCTGCAAAAAGCCTTCATCAAAATTCACATAGCAGACATTGTCTTTTACGGATACTCCCAGGAGCCTTGTCCCCTGTGGTATGGTTGCTTTCACCTTTGAAGTGGAAGGCCCTTTCAGGAGCTGTTCAACAATAAGTTTCTCCACCGACATATTACTGTTATAACGTACATGTACCTTCTCTTCGGCAAGCTTATCGCCTTTCTGATTAGAAAAATACAATATCAGTTCCGCTTCCTGCGAAGAATGAAGAGAAGAACCTGTATTCTGCACAAAATCGTCTGCATGCATATAACCATATTCTTCTCCGTTATCATCCACCATCGGCTCACCGCCGACAAAAAATCTCACATAATCCACACCTGGAACCTGCACAAGAGACTGTACCATAGCTGCCCTAAGAAGAAGTCTGGATGATTGCTCAAGACGGTAATACTTATTGTTCAGATAGATATCCAGCTTCGTCTCATTCAGTTCCCAGTCCTGCACCTTTACTCCCTGGATAAGCACGCTCTTATAATCGATACTGTCCGGTTCATCTTCCATGAATTCCAGTACCTGTTTGATATTTTCTTCCGGAGAATCCCCTTTTATATCACAGAGTTCTTCTGTCAGTCCATCCCCGTCCGTATCCAGATAATAGATACCGTATCGCCCTTTTTCAGGTTCCCTTTCCTTACTGCATCCAGACACCAGAATACAGACTGCAAGGCACAGAATCACACATTTCCTTCTTTTCATATGCCTTTCCTCCTACAATACATAAGTCAGCGGTATTTTCACAGTAAATGTAGTACCTTCACCAGGCTGACTGTATACTTTGATCGAACCTCTATGCATAAGAACAGAACTTCTCGCAATGGAAAGTCCCAGACCGGTTCCACCGATCTCTCTGGAATGAGACTTGTCCACGCGGTAAAAACGTTCAAAAATATGTTCCGTTTCTTCCTGCCGGATACCGACGCCGGAATCCGCCACTTCCAGATAGAAAAACTTATGGTCTGCATTCAGCGATACATGCACCCAGCCATTCTCTTTATTGTATTTTATTGCATTTTCCACAAGATTGGTGATTGCAAGAGACAACTTCGTCTCGTCTACTTCAGCCGTTACCGGTCGGAAGCTTTCAAATATAACCTCTACATTTTGTTCTGCTGCTATCGGACGCAAACGCTTCAGGATCTGCTCAACCAGTGTGTTGATATTCTCTGTTCTAATATTCATCGTATTCGCCGTCTTATCCATCTTTACCAGCGACAGCAGATCGTTAATGATCTTATTCTCTCTTTCAATTTCTTCCGACAGATCTCCCATGAACTCACGATAGATCTCAACCGGTGCATCTTCCTGCGAAAGCAGTGAATCTGCAAGAACTTTCATAGAAGTAAGTGGAGTCTTCAGCTCGTGAGACACATTTGATACAAATTCCTGTCTGGAATCATCCAGAGTCTTTAATCTGCCGATCATTTTATTAAATGTTTCTGACAAAAGAGCTGTCTCTGCATATGTATTTTCATGCAGTTCAACATTATCATACCCTTCTGTAACTTTCTCGATGGAATCCGTAATCCGCTGAAACGGTCTGGTCATTACTGTTCCAATAAAAACAGCAAGAATTGTAAAGATTAAAAAAGATACTACTTCTACAATGCGGGCTTTTCCTTCCAGGATAACAAGACTGCTTTCTATTACATCCGTAGAAATGCTGACAAGAAGAACTCCTTCTGTCTTATCAGAGCCACTTCCCACAATTGGAGAAGTCACTTCGATATAGTTGTTCTTCGCATCATAATTACTTGTTCCTTTTCCATTCATACAGCGAATGACATCTTTCGACACAATTGTCTTCCCGATATCCATATCATATGTATCTTCCACAATTCGGAATTTGTTATCAATCAGCATTACTCTGCCGTCATAGATATTTGACAGCTGCGTAAGCTCTGTGTGAATAACTTCTGAAGGATCACCCTGTAAGTATAATAAATCACTTAATTGGTTACATAGAATTGTACATTGATTTTGTATCTCAGCAGTCCGTACCTCTACCGCTCTCTTCTCATAGCTTTTCAGAACTACCGCTTCCATAATGAACGCCGGGATGATTCCCACAACGATCAGTATAATAACGATCTGGAAGCGGAGACTTTTAAACATACTTTTCTTAAAATACTTTTTAACCCCTAAAATAATAACCCACTCCCCACTTTGTATGTACGTACTTCGGGTCACTCGGGTTCTTCTCTATCTTCTCCCGAAGCCTTCTGATATGAACATCTACTGTTCTTGCATCACCCGGATACTCATATCCCCACACAATATTCAGAAGATTCTCCCGGCTGTATACTTTATTCGGATTCATCGCAAGCAGTTCAATAAGATCAAATTCCTTGGCAGTCAGATTCACTTCACGGCCCTCTATGATCACCCGTCTGCTCTCACAGTCAATCGTCATATCGCCTTTCACGATCATACGCCCGGTCTGCTGCTCCTGCGCACGCTTTCCTGTACGACGCATGATCGCCTTGATTCTTGCTTTTACTTCCAGAATATTAAACGGCTTTGTTATGTAATCATCCGCGCCATACTCAAGTCCCAGGATCTTATCCATATCATCACCTTTCGCCGTCAGCATAATGATCGGAACATCTGAAAATTCACGAATCTGCTGACATACAGCGAAACCATCAATCTTAGGAAGCATGACATCCAAAAGAATCATCTCATAAGTATTTTCTCTGGCAAGCTTAAGCGCCTCTTCACCATCATAAGCACAATCCACTTCCATTCCATCCTGTTCCAGGCTGAACCGTATACCTTTTACAATCAACTTTTCGTCGTCAACTACCAATACTTTCTTACTCATCTTATTCTCCCTTATTAAACCTTGACATGATCCTTTATCTTATTAAAGACACCTTCCTTGATGCCTTCAATCTCTTTTAGTTCATCAATCGAAGTAAAACTTCCCTTTTTCTCCCTGTAATGAATAATCGCTTCCGCCTTTACTTCTCCGATACCTGGAAGAGTCATAAGTACTTCTTTTGACGCTGTGTTAAGATTCACCTGTCCATCTTCTTCCTCTTCTGTAATGGTCTGATTTTCAGCTTCTTCAAAGGAAGGCACATAGATCTTCTGTCCGTCACTTATCTTTTCCGCCTGATTCAGACTTGAAAATGCCGCTTCCTCCGTCATTCCCCCCGCAGCCTCAAGTGCCTCATATACCCGGCTGTCCGGCAGAAGTTCATATACCCCGGGGGTATGAACACAGCCGCACACGTACACAAAAATATGCTCTTCAAGTATATCTGTATCTTCTTTTTCTTCTTCCGCGGTCTCTTTCATTTCCACCGTCTCAAGCTCTGCCGCCGGTTCTTCTGAAGCACATCCGACCGTCTGGCACACAGCAAAAATCCATAAGATACAGTATAAATACCAATATTTCCTACGCATAAAAATCCTCCTTAACAGCTGTCGAAACTGTAAGTGCCCCTCTTATGCCTAGATAAAAATATTGTACTATTTCCACTGAAAAATTGCAACTCCAATCAGGGCGATTACCATACCGATTACTTTTCTCCACTCAAGCGGTTCTTTCTCCACACCAAAAAGCCCCATTAATTCGATCACATATGCCACGATCAGCTGTGAAATAACGATAAGAAGCGCAGCTTTCGCCGGCCCAAGCTGCTCCATACTTTTAATGACTGTCCAGGTAATGCCGGCACCGATCACACCACCAAGAAGCACATATTTGGGCTCTACCTTTGCAAGGGTCATTACATTGTCTCGCCCGGCGATGAGCCATGCTACAACACAAAGCAGAAATGCACTGAACTGTACCCAGCCGTTACTGACCCACATACCGGTCGTCTTCGTTACCTGTGTATTAAATACACCTTGTACACTCATCAATGCACCGGATAACAAAGCAATCAAAAAACCAATCATCAGATATACCTCCCTACATTTCTTATGCTAGTATATCCAACGATTGGTTTTTTATGTCAAATCCTCGATACTAAAGTACTTTCTTTAATTTATCGATCAGTTCATCTACATGCTCTTTCTCAATAATAAGCGGCGGCACAAATCGTATCGCATCCGCACCTGCACCGATAATAAGAAGTCCTTCCTGAAGTGCCGCATTCGTCACCTCACTAATTGGTTTCGTGATCTGAATTGCCTGCATCAGACCTTTGCCCCGCACACCGGTCACACACGCGCACTCTTCTTCAAGCTCATGAAGTCTTGCTGATAGATACGCCCCGATTTCTTTCACATGGTCGACAATATTTTTCTTCTCAAATATTTCTATCGTCTTACTGACCGCCATGCACGCCAGCGGATTGCCGCCATAGGTTGTTCCGTGATCTCCCGGCTCCAGCGAATACTGCGCCACTTCCTCCGTCATGGCAAATGCACCTACAGGAATACCACTTCCAATTGCTTTTGCCATGGACATAATATCCGGCTTAATACCATAATCCTGCCATGCAAACATAGAACCGGTACGTCCCATTCCACACTGTACTTCATCACAGATCATGAGGATACCTTCCTCATCGCAAAGCTCGCGGATTCCCTGCATAAATTCCTTTGTTGCAAGATGAATTCCTCCTTCGCCCTGCAGTGGCTCCAGAATAATCGCACAGGTCTGATCCGTCACCAGCGCTCTTACGCTGTCCAGATTATTATATTCTGCAAATGATACACCCGGGACAAGTGGACCAAACGGCTCGCGATAGGCATCATGTCCTGTCACAGACACAGCGCCGAAGCTTCTTCCATGAAAAGACTCCTTCATGGCGATAAATTCATAACGACCAGTCTGTTTCTTATAAGCATATTTTCTTGCCGCTTTTAATGTTCCTTCTACTGCCTCCCCGCCACTGTTCGTAAAGAAAATACGATCCATACCGGTCACTCTCTTTAAGTCTTCTGCTGCTCTTCCACAGGTCGTATTATAATACAGGTTAGAAGTGTGAAAAAGCTTGTCGATCTGCCCCTTCAGTGCAGTATTTAACTCTTCGTTCCCGTAGCCAAGGGAAGATACGGCATATCCTGCTGCAAAATCCAGATATTTCTTTCCTTCTGTGTCATACAGATATGCGCCCTCCCCCCGCTCCAGTACAACCGGAAACTGGTTGTATGTATGCAGTAGTCCACTTTTTGTCTGTTCAATATATTGATTCATTTTCTTATTCTCCACTGTAATATCTCTGGTCACTGTCATTTAAAATTGCTGTTCCGATACCTTTATTGGTGAAAATCTCAAGAAGCAGGCAATGTGGAATACGTCCGTCCAGAATATGCACCCTGGATACGCCATGCTCGATTGCATCAATACAATTGTGAAGCTTCGGCAGCATACCGCCGCCGATAAATCCATCATCCATAAGCTTTCTTGCTTCAGAAACCGCAAGCTCGGAAATCAAGGTAGAAGGATCCTTCGGATCTTTGTACACGCCTTCTATATCTGTCAGAAATGCAAGCTTCTCTGCACGCATCGCTCTTGCAATTGCGCAGGCTGCGTCATCTGCATTAATATTATAAGTATTATATTCATCATCCAGACCGATCGGACAAATGATCGGAAGGAAATCCTTTTCCAGCAGATCATACAGAATCGGTGCATTGACATCTTTTACTTCTCCCACGAAGCCAATGTCTTCTCCGTCCGCATATTTTTTATTTACAGAAAGGAGCTTTCCATCCTTACCACTGATACCGATTGCGCGGACACCCAGGCTTTCTACCAGCTGGACAAGGTTCTTATTTACCTTCCCCAGTACCATCTCTGCAAGCTCCATGGTCGCAGCATCAGTTACACGGAGACCATTTACAAACTCCGGTGTCATACCTACTTTTCCGACCCACTTACTGATTTCCTTGCCACCGCCATGTACAATGATTGGTTTAAAACCAACCAGCTTAAGTAATGTCACATCCTGAATCACCTGTGCCTTTAATTCATCATCCACCATAGCGCTTCCACCATACTTTACAACAATGATGCGTCGGTTAAAGCGCTGGATATACGGAAGGGCTTCAATCAGTACTTCTGCCTTATCCAGATATTTCTGCATGTCTTTGTTCATCTTGTCTTACCTTCTTTCTTAGCTTCTGTAGTCTGCATTGATTTCGATATACCCATGAGTCAGATCGCATCCCCATGCAGTTGCTTTCTTGTCTCCCATTTTCACATCTGCAATAGCAGTTACTTCCGGCTCGGACAGAATCTTTGTTGCTTCTGATTCACTGTAATCAACTGCTGTTCCATTCTCAATAATCTGTATCTTACCTGCTGCACTCTCAAAGAACAGATCAACCTTCTCCGGGTCAAACTGTGCACCGGAATAACCCATTGCACATAAGATACGTCCCCAGTTTGCGTCATGTCCTGCGATTGCCGTCTTTGTCAGATTGGAGCATACAATAGATTTTGCAAGTATCTTTGCCTGTTCCACGCTTTCGCATCCAACTGCCTGCACCTCAAGGAGAGCTGTTGCTCCTTCACCGTCTCCGGCGATTTTCTTTGCCAGATACTCGTTAATCACATGAAGCGCCTCTGCAAATGCTTTATAATCATCGCTTCCGTATGTAATCTCCGGGTTCTCTGCCAGGCCATTTGCAAGAAGCACAACCGTATCATTTGTAGAAGTGTCTCCATCTACAGAAATCATATTATAGGTATCGCCAACATCTTCACTCAATGCTTTTTGCAGCGCATCTTTTGTGATCACTGCATCTGTTGTAATAAATGCAAGCATCGTGCACATATTCGGATGAATCATACCGGAGCCTTTCGCCATACCACCGATAGTTACTGTTTTTCCGCCAACCTGAATTTCTACAGCCAGCTCTTTTTCTGCTGTATCTGTTGTCATGATCGCTTTTGCTGCCTCTGTACCATTTTCCAGAGAAGCATTCTTTTTCGCTGCCAGTGCTTCGATTCCTGCGGTTACTTTATCAATCGGAAGCTGCTTTCCGATAACTCCAGTAGAACCGATCAGGACACCTGCCGGTGAAATACCAAGAGCCTTTGCGGCTGCCTGCGCTGTGTCCTTGCAATAGCCAAATCCTTCTGCACCTGTACACGCATTGGCAATACCAGAATTCACGATCACCGCCTGTGCCTTTTCTCCACTTGCCACTACCTGCTGATCCCATTTAACCGGAGCTGCCTTAACAACATTTGTCGTAAATGTACCAGCTGCCACACACGGTACCTGACTATATACCAGGGCCATGTCTGTTCTGTCTTTATACTTAATTCCTGCTGCTGTACTTGCTGCTTCAAATCCCTTTGCTGCGGTCACTCCGCCTGTTATCTGTTTCATCATTTTCTACTTCCTTTCTTTTTCCTGATACTCTATTGTATAAATGCTGTAATATTTGCTTCATTTAAGGTGAAATCATAATAATTCAGATCCTGTCTCTTTGTCCATCCGATTTCATTCCAGAATGCATTCCCGATATCATTTTTGGTAAATGCAATCAATGACACTTTATTGATCTTCTCCTTCTTAAGAGCTTCCATGGCAAAAACGACCATCGCTTTCCCGATTCCCCGCATGCGGTAATTCTCATCCACACAGACATGGTAGAGACATCCCCGTCTTCCGTCATGTCCGCACAGGATCGCTCCTACTATTTTCCCGTCTTCTTCTGCCACAACGCTGGTGGTCGGATTTCTCTTAAGGAACAGATCTATGCCCTCCCTGGAATCATCAACGCTCCGAATTCCAAAGCCATGAATTCCTGACCACAATTTATATACTGCATCATAATCATCAATTGTCATTACTCTTACCATATGTATCTCCTGTCTTATCCGGATCTTCCACTTACATGTATTCACTCACAGACATAAAGTTTAAGGGAAAACAGGCACAAGGTCAAGTCCTTCACTCTCCGGAAGTCCAAACATAAGGTTCATATTCTGAACAGCCTGACCGGCCGCACCCTTTACCAGATTGTCAATCGCACCCATCATAATGATACGGTTCGTCCTCTCATCCAGCTTAAAATTAATGTCCACATAATTGCTGCCCTCTACCCACTTCGTCTCCGGGCAGACATCCTTATCAAGAACACGGATGAATTTCTCATCCTTATAATATTTATCATATATTGCCTTTACTTCTTCATATGTCACTTTTTCCTTCAAAGAAGCATACTCTGTTGCCAGAATACCTCGATTCATCGGCACCAGGTGTGGCGTAAAATTAATGACCACGTCCTCACCGGATGCATAACCAAGTTGTTCTTCAATCTCCGGCGTATGTCTGTGCGTTGCCACTCCATAAGCCTTCATATTCTCATTGACCTCACAGAAAAGATTCGGCACCTTTGCACCTCTGCCTGCTCCGGAAGTTCCAGATTTGGCATCAACGATAAGTGTATTCATATCAATAATGCCTTCTTTCGCAAGCGGATACGCAGTCAGTATAGAGCATGTCGTATAGCAGCCTGGATTCGCTACCAGTCTTGCTCCTTTTATATCCTCCCGGTTCACTTCACAGAGACCATATACCGCCTCCTTAATAAACTGTGGGCTCTTATGCTCAATACCATACCACTTCTCATAAATATTCACATCTTTAATGCGGAAATCCGCACTCAGATCAATCACCTTCGTCTTCTTCAAAATATCTTCGTTCATTACCGATGCACAGAACCCCTGCGGCGTTGCCGTGAAAATAACATCCGCCTGATCCGCAAGCTCCTCCATATTATCATCCAGACATTTCGCATCTACGATCTGAAACATATTCTGATACACTTGTGCATATCTCTTATCTATATAACTTCTGGAACCATACCAGACAACCTCCGCATCCTTGTGTCCCTGAAGCAATCTCACCAATTCACCACCAGCGTAACCGGTCGCTCCGATAATACCAACCTTAATCATCTCGTCACCTTCCTCAATTGGGGACGGGGGAAATTGAAAAATACTCCGTCCCAGATTAAATTTACCGTGTCCCTAATTAAAAGAACTTGCATAAGTATACACCTTTAATGCATATTATGCAAGTATGTTTCTAAAAAAATACCAGGATTTTACTCCTGGCATTTTTTCCTCTGATAAAATCACTTTTATACACACCAAATGCATATTTTGTATATTTTTGAATATTTTTCACTTTTTGCTTGCATATTTATAAATAATGGTGTATAGTAGTCCTTGCAGTTGAAAAACGCATTTTATTTATGAAAATAATCGTAAAACATATATCACACAACAGGAGGACAAAAAAATGAAAGAAAAAGTTGTATTAGCGTATTCAGGTGGTCTTGATACTACAGCAATTATCCCGTGGTTAAAGGAGAACTTCGATTATGAAGTTATCTGCTGCTGCGTAGACTGTGGACAGGAAGAGGAGTTAGACGGACTGGAAGAAAGAGCAAAATTATCTGGTGCTTCTAAATTATATATTGAAGATATCGTTGATGATTTCTGCGACAACTACATCGTACCTTGCGTACAGGCACACGCCGTATATGAAAATAAATATTTACTGGGAACTTCCATGGCACGTCCGGCAATTGCAAAGCGTCTGGTAGAGATTGCAAGAAAAGAAGGGGCTTCCGCTATCTGCCACGGTGCAACAGGAAAAGGAAATGACCAGATTCGTTTTGAGCTTGGTATCAAAGCCCTGGCTCCAGATATTAAGATCATTGCTCCATGGCGTATGACAGATGTATGGACAATGAATTCACGTGAAGAAGAGATCGAATACTGCAAGGCTCACGGCATCGACCTCCCATTTGACGCAAGCCACAGCTACAGCCGTGACCGTAACTTATGGCATATCAGCCACGAGGGTCTGGAGCTTGAAGATCCGGCAAACGAGCCAGATTATGACCATCTGCTTGTTCTTGGTGTTACACCGGAGAAGGCACCGGATGAAGGCGAATATGTAACAATAACATTTGAAAAAGGTGTACCAAAGAGCATTAACGGTGAAGAAATGAAAGTTTCAGACATCATCCGCAAGTTAAATGCACTTGGCGGCAAGCACGGCATTGGCATCTGTGATATCGTAGAGAACCGTGTCGTTGGTATGAAATCCCGTGGTGTATACGAGACACCTGGCGGAACAATCCTGTATGAGGCACACCAGCAGCTGGAAGAACTTGTATTAGACCGTGCTACATATGAAGTAAAAGAAGAAATGGGCAACAAGCTGTCCCAGATCGTATATGAAGGAAAATGGTTCACACCTCTTCGCGAAGCTGTTCAGGCATTCATCGAGAGCACACAGGAATATGTGACCGGCGAAGTGAAGTTCAAGCTTTACAAAGGAAACATTATCAAAGCCGGAACAACTTCTCCATACTCTCTCTACAGCGAGTCTCTTGCAAGCTTTACAACAGGTGAATTATACGACCACCACGATGCAAGCGGCTTCATCAACCTGTTCGGCCTTCCGCTCAAGGTTCGTGCAATGAAGATGCAGGAAGTAGAAGGAAAATAAAACACGGATAATAAAAAGTGCGGTTCCACTATCGAAACCGCACTTTTTTCATATCTAAGCAATTACAAGCGGAACTTCTAATTCCTGTGCCTTTCTGATATAATCCTTTTTCACTTCATTATCTGTAATGATTTTATACACATCTCTAATCAGCGCGACAGCCTCTACTATATTTATATAATACTCTTTTACAAAAACATCGCAAATACAGATGCGCCCAGCACCGTGCAAAGTCCGGATACCACGATCGCAAGACTACTCATGGCGCCTTCGACCTCTCCCATCTCCATTGCCTTTGCTGTTCCAATGGCATGAGATGCACCGCCGATCGCAATTCCACGGGAAATTGCATTTCTTATATGGAACTTCTTACAGATAAATTCAGCAGTCATATTTCCAAGAACACCTGTGATGATAATAACCGCAACAGAAATCGTCACATAGCCTCCCAGTTCTTCCGAAACACCCATTCCAATCGCCGTCGTAATTGATTTCGGAAGAAGTGTTACATATTCTTCATGCGAAAGTCCAAACAGAAGAGACATCGCCAGAACAGTTCCAAGGCTGGCCAGTACACCGGCAATAATACCGCCGATAATTGCAGCAATATTCTTTTTCAGAAGCTCCATCTGCTGATAAAGCGGAATCGCCAGACTAACAGTAGCCGGTGTCAGCAAATACGCCAGATATTTCGCACTCTCATTATAGCTTTCATAGTCCACCTTTGATACAACAAGAAATACGATTACAAGAATGATCGCTACAAGAAGTGGATTAAACACCGCAAGCTTTAACTTCTTCTTAAGAAACAATCCGATTTCATAAGCAAGTAAACTGATAACTACTCCAATAGTTGCAGAGCACAGAACCATATCATTCATTATGCTTCATCCCCCTTTTTCTTTACATCCAAAAGGAAATCTGTCACTTTACCCGATATAATCATTACTACAAAGGTAGTAACTACTGTAATCAGAAGAACTGGTACAAGAATACCTTCAAGCTGCGTCCAGGAAGTCAGAAGACCAACACCCGCCGGAATAAACATAAGCGGCATGATCTCAACCAGAAACTCAGCCACATCCTTTACCTGATGTAGTTTTATCACACCTGTCATCAATAAAATCAACATCAGAATCAGACCATAAATACTTCCTGGAATGGGAAGTGGAACAAAATACTTAATCAGTTCACCTGCGCAGGTCACTCCAAGTATAATTCCAAATTGTCTCATGTACTGCATATCATTTCCTCCAACCCAAAACAAACAATGATTAAATATCTTTTTTCATCATTCTCAGAATCATATCTACAGATCCCTTTATTCCATAGCTCGCACTGTTAATGAGCAGATCATAGTTTGCTGCCTTTCCCCACTCAAGTCCGGTGTAAAACTTAAAATAATCCACATGCTTACGGTCCAGTGCTTTTAACATTCTGACCGCCTGCTTCTCTGTAAGATTCTGATTTACACTCATAACACGATGCACTCTCTGTTCAAAAGGCGCCGTAATAAAGATACTGATGTGCGGGATCTGATTATTTGCAAGAATTACATCTGCACACCTTCCCATCACAACAAAGTCTTCCTGTTTCGCCTTCTCACAGATAAGTTTACTCTGATTAAAGAACACCGCATCCTTTTTCGGAAGTCCATGATATCTGCTGAACTCTTTCAACTTCTGAGAAAATGTAATCTTTTCACCTGTCGCAAATGCCTGTGTTGTACCTACATATTTTGCCCGGTTTTCTTCATCGCGGATATAGGGAAATCCACCCTTATCATATACTCTGTCTTTCTCTGCCTCCAGACGGCGAAGAACCTCATTAAAGATCTCAACATCATAATAATTAATCTTGAGCGCATCTGCCAGTGTGAAACCAATTTCGCTTCCGCCGCTTCCATAAGTACGACCAATACAGATAACCATATGATCGTTTTCCGAAAAACGCTTGTCCAGATTCAGCGTATTTAACTCCGCACGGCTTTCATTTAAGACATCACCTTCCGCAAAACTTGTCGGAAGTTCAGAGATTTCTTTCAAAATATGATCATATTCCGTCATGACCTTGCGCCATACCTCTTTGTCGCGAATAGTACGCGCCATATTACCGATGAGCGCCAGCTCACTTCTGAGAATATGCCCCTGCATCCTCGCTTTCATCTCACGTTCAATCTCACGGATACATTTTTCCCTGCCTCCATTAAATACACGTCCGAGAGAAGAGCCCAGATGTTCATAGACCTCTGCATCCAGATTATAAATCCGCTCTGCAAGTTTATGAATATTTTCATTACTATATTGCATCACAAACTCCTCCCTTATCTAAAAAACACAAGTGTATCCAGCAAAAACACCGGAACAAGTACCGACAGTGACCAAAGCATATATCCAAAGAATGACGGCATACGGATACCATTTTCATCTGAAATCGCCTTTACCATGAAGTTCGGCGCATTACCGATATAGGTATTTGCTCCCATAAATACCGCTCCACAGGAAATTGCAAGAAGCATTCCTTCCGGAACCGTGCCAAGCACTGTCATGATACCATTCTTAAAGCCCATGACTCCTGCAGTTGTCAAAAATACCAGATACGTCGGCGTATTATCCAGAAAACTGGACAGTGCTCCTGTTACCCAGAACATCTCCAACGGTTCCGTAAGACCAAGTTCTGCACCCATACTCTTAAGAATCATCAGCGCCGGCTGCATCGTAATAAATATTCCAACAAATAACACTGCAACCTCCTGAATCGCACCCCACGTAAAGTGGTTCTTCTTTCGAATCTCCGGACTACTTGTCCGAAAGGATAGAAATGCTGCCAGAAGGATAATTGCAATCTCAATAAGCGCCGGGAATCCTAATGTCACTTCACCAAAGATGTGAATTCCCTTCACCGTTCCATCCGCATTCTTAAAACATGCAAGCTCCGGAAGGACACCGCTTAAAATAACCGCAGCAACAATCATTACAAGGAACACCAGATTATGCAGTCCTTTAATGGATATCTTCGTACCCGGTCTGCTGATATCCGGCATTCGCCCCGTCGCAATATCCTTACAATATGCTCTTCTGTCTATCCAGTAAAACATAAACAGAAGTACAAGCATATTAAAAATGAGAACAGGAAACAAATGCAGGCTCCAGAAAAACGGAACACCTCTCGAAAATCCCATTAAAAGCGGCGGATCTCCAATCGGAGTCAGGCATCCACCTATATTGGATACCAGAAAAATAAAAAACACCATAATATGTGCCCTTCTTTTTCTCCATGCATTCATCTTAATGACCGGACGAACCATGAGCATACTGGCTCCTGTTGTTCCAATCAAGCTGGAAAGAAGCGTGCCTACAGTAAGCAAGATCATATTTACTCTGGGAGAACCCGCAAGATCTCCTTCCATTGTAATATTACCTGCTACACAGAAAAGTCCAAACAGCAAAACAATAAACGTAAGATAATCGCCAATCAGACATTCCAGTACAGTCTCTGCCGCATGCCCTCCACCATACATATAAGTAAACGGAATCACAAACGCCAGAATACATATTAAAACCACATGTGGCTGATGCGACTCCCACCATGCCGGTCTGACAAGCGGCATAACTGCAATACACATCAAAAGCCCCGCAAAAGGAATACAGAGCCAAAGCGGCGGCACGATTACTTCCACGGCATGCGCCGATGGCTCTGCCGCAAATGCCGTAGCCGGACTTGCCAGTATGGCACACATTAGCCCTGTTATAAAACAAATAACTCTCTTCAACTTTAGACCTCCTACTATCATCAAGTACTTTTTCATGCTTAAAGAAAATCCTCAAATATAATACTCCCTTCTTATTCAAATGTCGAGGGTTAATTTGCGCTTTTCAACCTCATTGTACAATAAAAAACCGGAAAACGTTGTTTTCAACGCTTCCCGGTTCTTCCACCAGGGGATGAGGGAATCGAACCCCCGCCAAAGGTTTTGGAGACCCCTATCATACCACTTGACCAATCCCCTATATGCATTTGTCATACTTGTTATTTATACCATATATCTCACGTTTTTGTCAAGCATTATTTTACGAAAAACCAGAGATAAACTCGTTCTCTCACAAGTTCATCTCTGGTCAAAATCCATTTATAGTATCATCACTATTTCACTGAGGTCTGCACATTTCCCACAGGCATATTCATTCTCTTGAACACCTGAATCAGAACCTTACCAAGGGCAAGTACAAGTACTGCTGCCGCAATTGCCTCCGGAATACCAGATGCAGTCACAGTTCCCATAACAAGTCCCCATACAGCTGTAATAGCAACCTCTTTCGCCTCAGCGTACTGCTGAGCAAACAAAAGATAGATACTTCCCATAACAGTGACCGTATTTACCATAGAACCAACAAATCCTACGACCGGAAGTGCGATCAGCTGATTTACATTGATTTTATGCAATAAGATCCACAGCCATCCTGCCGCAATACCAATCAGTATACGACATCCGATCGATATCCAGAGGGCTTTACATACACCCGGAATACCTGTCGTACTCATAAATGGTGAGAATGCAAAGGATAACAGTGTCGGTGCCATTGTGTTACTGATGAGTGAGCATACACCGAATACAAATCCTAAAATTGCTCCTGCAGATGGTCCTAATAAAATTGCTCCGATGATTACCGGAATGTGTACAGTTGTCGCCTTAATAATCGGAAGCTGAATCATACCAAGCGGTGTATTCGCAAGTACGATAACAATCGCTGCCATAAGTGCAACACTTACCATCCAACGTGTGTCGTGTTTTCTTTCTTTCATTATTCAATTCCTCCTTGTTATCATTCCCGTCACGCGGGATACAATACAATTACGGTGACATTATAACATTCTGACAATCATCGGACAAGTATTTCTTTTCATACAATCTGCATACAATCTGCCACGCTATAGATTGGAATATCCCATCAGGCTTTCATCTACAGCCCTGGCTGCTTCCCGCCCTTCACGGATTGCCCACACAACAAGTGACTGCCCGCGATGCATATCCCCGGCTGTGAATACTCGGTCGGCACTTGTCTGATATGAACCTTCCGCTGTTGCAACATTTGTTCTGGCATTTACTTCTACGCCAAATGCTTTTGTCACATAGCTTTCACTTCCAAGGAACCCGGCTGCGATCAGCACCAGATCCGCCTTTACCTTGTATTCACTTCCGGATACCTCTGCCATCATCATTCGCCCTGTCTTCTCGTCTTGTTTGGACTCCAGTTTCACAAGAACAGCTTCGCATATCTCGCCATCTTTATTCTTAACAAATTCTTTGACTGTTGTCTGGTATACACGCGGGTCAGCTCCAAATACTGCCTTTGCCTCTTCCTGTCCATAATCCGTCTTACAGACACGCGGCCACTCCGGCCATGGATTCATCGGAGCACGTTCGTCCGGCGCCTTAGGCATCATCTCAATCTGCAGAACACTGGCAGCGCCATGCCGCATAGCTGTTCCTACGCAGTCATTTCCCGTATCACCGCCTCCGATGACGATAACATGTTTTCCTTTTGCGGAAATATACGTCCCCTCTCTGGGCTGTCCGGCTCTTTCCTGCCCTTCCGAAACATTATTCCAGAGTGCCTTTGTCGTAGACTTCAGAAAATCTACTGCAAAACAGATTCCTTTCGCATCTCTTCCTTTCACCTTGATATCTCTTGGATTCGTTGCACCACAGGCAAGGATCACCCGGTCAAATTCCTTAAGAAGAGTCGCTGCCTTCTTATCTTTTCCTATATTGCAGCCTGTCACAAATGTGATTCCTTCTTCTTCCATAATACGGATCTTCCGGTCAATGATCTGTTTCTCCAGCTTCATATTCGGAATGCCATAGCGCAGAAGCCCGCCCGGTTTATCCTCTCTTTCAAATACGGTCACCTGATGCCCCCTCCGGTTAAGAAGATCTGCTGCCGCAAGACCACTCGGTCCGCTTCCTACGACTGCTACCGTCTTGCCGGTACGCACCTTTGGAGGATTTGCTTTTGCATATCCTACCTCATATGCATTTTCAATGATCGCATATTCATTTGCCTTCGTAGACACCGCATCTCCGTTCAGATTACACGTACATGCCGCCTCACAGAGAGCCGGACACACTCTTGATGTAAATTCCGGAAAATTATTTGTCTTTTTTAATCTATGATACGCTTCTTTCCAGTTCCCGCGATACAAAAGGTCATTCCACTCCGGAACCAGATTGTGAAGCGGACATCCGCTTACCATTCCCATGAGCACCTGCCCGGACTGGCAAAATGGAACACCACACGCCATGCATCTGGCGCCCTGTTTTTTCTGTTCATCCTCGGACAGCGAAACATGGAACTCCAGATAATGTCTGATTCGTTTTTTCGGGTCTTCTGCCGGTTTATCCAACCTGTCATATTCTAAAAATCCTGTTGCTTTTCCCACTTTTACTCCCTCCTATCTTCTGCCTTTGCTTGCATAAAATGCTTCAATTTTTGCCTCTTCGCTTCCCATACCCATCTCTTCCATCTGAAGAATGGCTGTCATCATCCGCTCATAGTCAATAGGGATAATTTTCTTAAATTTCGGCAGATATTCCGTAAAGTGATTCAAAATCTCCTTACCGATCTCGGAGTTCGTAGCGGCCACATGCTCCTGAACCATTTCTTTCAGCTCATTCACATCTGTCTTAGCGGTAATGTGTTCTATATTCACAAGCTGTTTATTTACCTTCATATACAGATCATTATCCATATCCAGAACATAGGCAACTCCACCACTCATACCAGCAGCAAAGTTCTTACCTGTCCTTCCAAGGACAGCCACACGGCCACCGGTCATATATTCACATCCATGGTCTCCTACACCTTCCACAACAGCAGTAGCTCCCGAATTACGTACCGCAAAACGTTCACCGGCAACACCATTTATAAATGCCTTTCCGCTTGTTGCACCATAAAGTGCTACATTTCCTATGATAATATTTTCATTCTGTTTGTATTTCACACCCTTCGGCGGATAAACAATGAGTTTTCCACCCGAAAGGCCTTTGCCAAAGTAATCGTTACTGTCGCCTACAAGCTCCAATGTCAGTCCTGCAGGAATAAATGCACCAAATGACTGACCACCGGCGCCATTACACCTTACAACATAAGAATCCTCTTCCAGCCCTTCCGGATATCTTCTCGTAATTTCCGAACCGAAAATTGTACCAAATGTTCGATTCACATTGCTTACCTCTACAGAGATGCTCTTCTTCTGCTTCTTTTCAAGAGCTGGCAGAAGGCGTGCTGTCAGCACCTTCTCATCCAGCGTTTTTTCCAGTTCGAAATCATACGCTTTCTTTGGATCGAAAATGACCGGTCTTTCAGAACCTTCATAAGCATTATATAAAATCTGGCTCAGATCCAGTGTGGAAGCTTTGTCCGATTCCGGCATCTCTTTTACACGCAGGAATTCAGTTCGTCCCACCAGTTCATCTACCGTACGGACACCCAGTCTCGCCATATATTCTCTTAAGTTCTCAGCAATAAACCGCATAAAATTGATGACATACTCCGGCTTTCCTGTAAATCTCTTCCGAAGTTCCGGATTCTGTGTCGCTACTCCTACCGGACATGTATCCAGATTGCAGACACGCATCATAACACATCCCAGCGTTACGAGCGGAGCTGTCGCAAAGCCAAATTCCTCTGCTCCCAGGATTGCCGCAATAGCCACATCACGTCCACTCATCAGCTTACCATCGGTCTCAATACGCACCCGTTCTCTTAAGCCATTCTGAATCAATGTCTGATGCGTCTCGGCAAGCCCAAGCTCCCACGGAAGCCCTGCATTATGAATGGAACTCTTTGGAGCCGCTCCGGTACCTCCATCATAACCAGATATCAGGATAACTCCGGCTCCTGCTTTTGCCACACCGGCTGCAACTGTACCGACACCGGCTTCTGATACAAGCTTGACAGAAATCCTTGCGTTTTTGTTTGCATTTTTACAGTCATAGATCAGCTGTGCAAGATCCTCTATCGAATAAATATCATGATGCGGCGGCGGGGATATAAGACTCACACCTGGCGTAGAATGTCTTGTCTTTGCAATCCACGGATAAACCTTTCCGCCCGGCAGATGTCCACCTTCTCCTGGTTTCGCGCCCTGCGCCATTTTAATCTGTATCTCTTTTGCACTGACCAGATATCTTGACGTCACGCCAAAACGCCCGGAAGCAACCTGCTTAATTGCAGAACAGCGGTCCGTATCCAGTCGTTCGATTTCTTCTCCGCCTTCTCCACTGTTTGATTTGCCATGAAGACGGTTCATTGCGATCGCCAGGGTCTCATGTGCTTCTTTGGAAATAGAACCATAGGACATTGCTCCTGTCTTAAACCTGGTCACAATACTGTCTACACTCTCTACTTCATCAATCGGAATTCCTTTTTCCGGATAATTAAATTCCAGCTGACCCCTCAGATTAATCTTTGCTCCTTCTGCATCAACCATTTCTGTATATTTTTTAAACAGTTCATAATCGCCTCTTCTTGTGGACTGCTGCAGCATATGAATCGTACACGGATTATACAGATGCTCTTCGCCTCCACTCTTTGACTTATGCTGTCCCACACTTTCTAATGTCAGATCAACCTCCAGACCAAGCGGGTCAAACGCCTGAGAATGTCGCGCCTTATAATCTTCCGCAATCTCTTCGATTCCAATTCCTCCGATACGGCTTACCGTATCCGTAAAATACTGTTCAATAAATGATTCCTTCAGGCCAAGTGCTTCAAATATCTTTGCTCCCTGATAAGACTGAATTGTAGAAATTCCCATCTTGGATGCAATTTTCACGATACCGTGCAAAACTGCATCGTTATAATCATCTACAGCTGCATAATAATCTTTTTCCAGCATATCAGAATCAATCAGCTGCTTGATTGTCTCATGTGCCAGATACGGATTAATCGCACAGGCACCATAACCAAGCAATGTTGCAAAATGATGCACTTCTCTCGGTTCTCCACTTTCCAATATCATCGCAACAGAAGTACGTTTTTTCGTCCTTACAAGATGTTGCTGCAGACCTGAAACTGCAAGAAGTGACGGAATTGCCATATGATATTCATCTACACCTCTGTCTGAGAGAATCAGGATATTGGCACCTTCGCGGATTGCCCTGTCTGCTTCAATATATAGATAATCCATCGCCTTTTCCAGACTGGAATTCTTATAATAGGTAATCGGGATAAGGGATACCTTAAATCCTTCTTCTTTCATACAGCGTATTTTCATAAGATCTGTATTCGTCAGAATCGGATTATGTACCTTCAATACTTTACAGTTTTCCGCTTTCTCTTCCAGAAGATTTCCATCTTTACCAATATAAACTGTTGTAGAAGTAACGACCTCTTCACGGATCGCATCAATCGGCGGATTCGTTACCTGCGCAAAAAGCTGCTTAAAATAGGCAAAAAGATTCTGGTGCTGTCTGGAAAGAACTGCAATAGGTGCATCGATACCCATGGCTGCCGTAGCTTCCGAACCATTCTTTGCCATATTTAAAATAGAACTTTTTACTTCTTCATAAGAATATCCAAATGCCTTTTGCAGTCTCTGGCACTCTTCTTCCGCATATGACGGCACCTTTTCATTCGGGATCTTAAGATCATGAAGCTCGACCAGATTGCTATCCAGCCATTCTCCATATGGCTCCCGACTCGCATACATCTCTTTTAACTCATCGTCATCAATCACCCTTCCACGAATGGTATCCACAAGTAACATCTTGCCCGGATGGAGACGTTCCTTTACCACAATTCTGGAAGGATCAATATCCAGTACTCCTACCTCTGAGGATAATATGAGCGTATCATCATCAGTAATGTAATATCTGGATGGACGCAGACCATTTCTGTCAAGCACTGCCCCCATACAGTCTCCATCGGAGAACAAAATAGAAGCAGGGCCATCCCATGGCTCCATCATGGTCGCATAATATTGATAGAAATCTTTTTTCTTCTGAGACAGATTTTTATTATTTGCCCATGGCTCTGGAATTGCTATCATAACCGCAAGGGGAAGCTCCATTCCACTCATGACCATGAACTCGATCGCATTATCCAGCATGGCAGAATCAGAGCCTGAAATATTAATAGCCGGGAGAACCTTATGTAGTTCTCCTTTCAAATATTCTGATTCCATATTTTCTTCCCTTGCCCGCATCTTATCCGCATTACCGCGAATCGTATTGATCTCTCCATTATGTACGATAAAACGATTCGGATGCGCTCTTTCCCAGCTTGGGTTCGTATTCGTACTGAAACGGGAATGTACAAGCGCAATCGCAGATTCATAATCTTTATCCTGCAGATCCTCAAAGAAAGAACGAAGCTGTCCTACCAGGAACATTCCCTTGTATGCGATCGTCCTGCTGGATAAGGATGCCACATATGTATCGTCACTGCTCTGCTCAAAAATCCGGCGCACAACATACAGACGTCTGTCAAAATCAATCCCCTGACTTACCTGTGCCGGACGTTCAATAAATCCCTGCATGATACACGGCATACATTCTCTGGCTCTGCTTCCAAGAACCTCTGGTTTAACCGGTACTTCTCTCCATCCAAGGAATTTCATACCTTCCTTCTCGACAATAACTTTAAAAATATTCTTTGCCTGGTTTCTCTTTAATTCGTCCTGCGGGAAGAAAAACATGCCCACACCATAATCTCTTTCAGAACGTAAAAAGATGCCGAGAGGTTGACAGACTTTAGAGAAGAATCTGTGAGATATCTGTAATAAGATTCCTACTCCATCTCCTGTCTTACCTTCGGCATCTTTGCCCGCTCTATGCTCCAAGTTTTCTACAATTTTCAATGCATTTGCCACCGTATCATGACTTTTGCATCCTTTAATATTAATTATCGCACCAATACCGCAGTTATCGTGTTCGAACTGCTCTCGATAAAGTCCCTGCGGCTGTTTTACCTTTCTTTCTTCCAAACAACCCATTCCTTTCCGTTATTTTTTTAACTAATATACACCACTTTCTATGAATTGTAAAGAAGAAGTTGCATTATATAATTGATGATAAAAATGTAGAAATCAACTTTTCTGCATCTATCTGTTCTGGTTTTTCTCCTATATTTTCTACCGTACATGCCAATATCCCACCGTTATCCAATGTCGTCCAGATTCGGCATCCTTCCAGCTCTTCCATAGAATAATTGAAATATGACCACTCTTTTCCGCCTTCGGAAAGCGTCAGAATATCTTCTGTCATCTCTTCGTCTGTATTCGCACTGAGCAGATAATCGACTTCAGCAATCATACTCTGCGCCACCTCATTTTCTGACTCTGTACGAAGGCTCAGATTCAACTGTGTACTTATGCTTTCCGCCTTTTTTTCAAAAGAACGCATGGTCTCAGATGAATATTCGCTCTCCTCATATCCGTCTCCAACCTTCAGCTCAATACTTACACTTCCGTCTTCGGATGTAAGTGCACATGTTGTTACATTATTTTTTTCTTTTTCCTCTGACTTCTCCTCAGTCTGTGTTGTTTCCTTCTCTTCTTCCTTTTTGTCTCCACAGCTTATCAAAGTCATACTAAGTATCAATACAAGTCCGATCATCCATACCTTTTTCATTTGTATATCCTCTTTTCTGTTTTTTTCACTATCCACATTTTAGCATGTGACTGCAGCAAAGTCTATTTTCTTTCGCTCCCTTCTTGAAACATCATCGAAAACACGCTATAGTGTTAATGAAAATATCTCTGAAAGGAAATGCTTATGATATTAGAAAATAAAACGGTTCTTCTTGGAGTTACCGGCGGAATTGCCGCTTATAAAAGTGCCTCTCTTGCAAGCATGCTTGTAAAAGCAGGTGCCGATGTCCGTGTCATTATGACCGAACATGCAACAAATTTTATTCATCCGATCACATTTGAAACATTAACCGGTCACAAATGCGTTATCGATACATTTGACCGAAATTTTGAATTTCATGTTGAACATGTTGCATTGGCGCAGAAAGCAGACGTAATCATTGTTGCACCGGCAACAGCCAATGTGATAGCGAAACTTGCACACGGACTTGCTGATGATATGTTAACTACTACTATTCTGGCAAGCAAGGCACCGAAGCTCATCGCTCCTGCCATGAACACCGGCATGTATGAAAATCCGGTAACACAGGACAATATAGCATTACTCCGGAAATATGGTATGGAGATTATTACTCCTGCAAGCGGACGTCTTGCCTGTGGTGATACAGGCGCAGGCAAAATGCCGGAACCAGAAGTTCTTTTTGAACATATTATCCACTGCTGTGCATATGAGAAAGATATGAAAGGAATGAAAGTGCTCGTAACGGCTGGTCCTACCCAGGAAGCAATCGATCCTGTACGCTACATTACAAATCATTCTTCCGGGAAAATGGGCTATAGTATTGCCAGGGCATGTATGCTCCGGGGAGCCGATGTCACACTCGTAACCGGAAAAACAGCACTGAAGCCGCCAATGTTTACAGATGTCGTTCCCGTTCTTTCAGCCAGAGATATGTATGAAGCAGTAACATCCAGAAGTGCTGAAATGGATATCATTATCAAAGCTGCTGCTGTAGCTGATTATCGTCCCGCTCATGTGGCAGATGAGAAAATGAAAAAAGCAGATTCCGGGCTTTCCATTCCACTGGAACGCACAGATGACATCTTAAAATATCTGGGCGAGAACAAAAAACCGGGACAGTTCTTATGTGGATTTTCCATGGAAACACAAAATATGCTGGAAAACTCTAAGAAGAAACTGGAAAAGAAAAATCTGGATATGATCGTAGCCAACAACCTGAAAGTTGCCGGAGCAGGATTTGAGACGAATACTAATATTGTTACTATCATTACACCTGACTCCGTTACAGAACTTCCCATCATGGAAAAAGACGAAGTTGCTTTCCGACTGCTGGATGCCATACTGGAAAGAAGATAATCATACAATATCAGCCTGCTATGTATTTTTACACAGCAGGCTGTTTTTAACAAAACATGAATTAACGTTCTTCCCACTCCAGAATTGTTCCTGTATTTGCGTCTATCTCAAATTCATATTTTTTCTGGTCATAGATAATATTTCCCTCATACTTATAATATCCGTCTACATCTTCATCCAGCTCTATTTTTACATCTTTCTCTGTAGCCCCCGGCACCTTATCCAGTATCATCTTTATCGCGTTTTCACGACTGATTTCTACTTTTGCCTGTGTTTCCTTCTGGGCATTCTGCTGATTATCTATTTTTTGAATTGTTCCATCTGACGCCTGAATTTCATATTCATATTCTATGCCGGAAGTTATATTCGTAAATTCAACTTCATAGACTTTGATACCATCGTCATAATCCTTTGTAACATATAACCGTGATACTTCTGTCTCATTAATACCAGCATCTGCCAATGCAATCATGCATGCCTTTTCTTTACCAATATCCTGATTTGTGTTTGCTTCGTTTGAATTCTTGTTATTATCATTTGTATTGTTTACATTTGCACCACAACCACCTAATACAACCGTTAATGCAACAAAAAGAGCTACTGTAATACATTTTTTTCTCATATCTTTTCTCCTTTCAGTCTTGCTTCTTTATGTAGCATTTAGTATACCCAGAAAACACAAAAAAAAGACAGTCAAAAAACTGTCTTTAAAACATACCTTCAAAATCACATACAAGAAATCATCCATTACCTATCCACCTTGTCTGGTCATGCCCTCGACCGATTAGTAGCAGTCAGCTCCATGTGTTACCACACTTCCACCTCTGCCCTATCTACCTCGTCGTCTTCAAGGGGTCTTACTACTTACGTAGGGATATCTCATCTTGAGGGGGGCTTCACGCTTAGATGCCTTCAGCGTTTATCCCGTCCCGGCTTGGCTACTCTGCCATGAACTTGGTAATTCAACAGATACACCAGCGGCCAGTCCATCCCGGTCCTCTCGTACTAAGGACAGCTCCTCTCAAATATCCTACGCCCACGCCGGATAGGGACCGAACTGTCTCACGACGTTCTGAACCCAGCTCGCGT
>NZ_JAFBIY010000013.1 GCF_021531975.1 Faecalicatena contorta
GAGAGGAGTTGCATTAAACGACTCTCTTCCGGACTTACATACCAGTGCAAGAGATGAGGAGAAGCGCATCGTCGTAACATATCATAATGGGCATCGTTTCGTATTCATTTAATAATCTAAATTCCTAATTCTTTAGAAAATCTTTCGTTTTTTCCATTCTTCCTCTTAAGATTTCCTGTTTATAGTATAGACATACAAGAAAAAGGAGGAGATCGAATGGGCGTTCAGGAGCTTGCGCAGTATTTTGTGCAGTATGGTGCGGTGTTTGTGTTTTTGATCGTGTTTCTGGAATATATGAATCTTTCGGGTTTCCCGGCGGGAGTGATCATGCCTCTTGCGGGTGTCTGGGCGGCGAAGGGAAATGCGAGTTTCCTTTTGGTACTGGTTCTCTCGGTGGCGGCAGGGCTTCTTGGAAGCTGGATACTTTATTTTCTTGGAAGGCTTGGAGGAGAAGCGTTTTTTCGTTTTTATGTGAAAAAGTTTCCGAAGCAAAAGGAACTGATTGAACGGAATGTGGAAGTGATCCGCAGGAAGGGTGCATATGGGGTATTTGTAAGTAAGCTCGTGCCTGTGCTCCGGACATTGATTTCGATTCCTGCGGGCATGGTAAGACTGAATTTTTACCAATATACATTAAGCTCTCTTATGGGTGTATTCATATGGAATCTGCTGTTTGTAGGAGCAGGATATTTTCTTGGCGATTCCGTCTGGAATCTCTTTGTGTAGGAAGGGAAAATGAGATTTATGGATATCAATCATATGAAAAAGAATGCGCTGGCACATCTCTTTTACATTTATTTAAAATGTCTTGAGAAAACAGTGAAAATCGAATGGGAGCAGCCGGAGGAATATACCGGACACGGAGTTGTCGGGTTCTGGCATGAGGACAGCTTCGCCATGAATCTTGTGCTCCAAAAGATTACCGAAGCAGAAAGAAAGACAGCGGTGCTTGTTACTGGTAACAGCAGAGGAGATTATATTGAGTATATATTAGAAAAATGTGGTGGGCAGGCAGTGCGTGTGGGATACGGCTTCTGCAATGCGGGGACGCTTCGGGATCTGCTCCATATGCTGGAGGAACCAAATGGGAATGTTGCCATATCCATGGATGGTCCGCTTGGCCCGAGACATATTCCGAAGAAGATGACGTTTTTTTTGTCGGAAAAAAGCCGGACGCCGCTGACGGGAATCACCTTATCCTATTCTCATAAGATTACGCTGACAAGTCACTGGGACCATTACCGGATACCACTTCCGTTTTCTACGATTCGTGTGCGGTTTGACGGTTATGGAGTGGCGGCTGTACACCGAAGGTCACAATTTGGGACGTAGACTTTTTTAAAAAGTCTACGTCCCAAATTGAAAAATGTGGTGTCCCCAATTGACAAATTTTCATTTTTCACATATAGTATATCCTATACGGCAAAGACGTTGAACGGAAAGAGTAGCAATACACCAGACTGCCAGAGAGAGACTGTCACCGGCTGAGAGCGGTCTTAAGGAAAGGAATTGTGAAGTGCATCCGGGAGTTGATCCGGCGAAAGGATTCGGCCTTTTTACTGTAAGGAGGATGAAGTAGTCGGGTACGGAGTTACACACGTTACGTGTATCAAGGTGGAGGAGGATTCTCTGACGATAAATTTGTTGGCAGGATGTGTCCTCTATAAGAGTGGAACCGCGGAGTTGCTTCGTCTCTTGTATGGATCAGGAGACGGAGTTTTTTATTTGTGTAAAAAGGTTCCGTTAATAAGGAGAGTGCAGTTATGGGAATGATATCTTACGTCCGGGAAGAAATACAGGTGATTCGAGAGCGCGACCCGGCGATCAAATCCAATATGGAGGTTTTTTTATATCCGAGTTTTAAAGCAATTTTACATTACAGGGTGGCACACAAGTTGTATAAGAAGAAGCATTATTTCCTTGCGAGATGGATTTCGCAGCGTGCGGTAAGGAAGACAGGTATAGAGATTCATCCGGGGGCAACGATCGGAAAAGGACTATTCATTGATCATGGAAGTGGAGTGATCATTGGTGAGACGGCAGAGCTTGGGGATAATGTGACATTATATCAGGGAGTAACACTTGGTGGTACCGGAAAGGAACAGGGAAAAAGACATCCGACGCTTGGCGATAACGTCATGGTCAGTGCAGGAGCAAAGGTTCTTGGGTCTTTTAAGATTGGAGAGAACTCTAAGATCGGTGCCGGCTCTGTGGTTCTTAAGGAGGTGCCGCCGAACTGTACCGTTGTCGGTGTCCCGGGAAGAGTGGTAAAGAAAGATGACGAGAGAATTCCTCGCATGGATATGGATCAGGTACATCTGCCTGACCCGATCAGTAATGATATTCTTGCATTGCAGGAGGATAATCTGAAGATGCATCAGAAGATAGAAGAGTTGGAAAAACGTCTGAAAGAAAGGTAGGAAAAAAATGAAACTTTATAACACATTGTCAAAGAGAAAAGAAGAATTTGTCCCGCTTGAGGAAGGAAAGGTAAAGATGTATGTCTGCGGACCAACGGTCTATAATTTCATTCATATTGGAAATGCGAGACCGATGATCGTATTCGATACCGTAAGAAGATACTTTGAATACAAAGGCTACGAAGTAAATTATGTATCTAATTTTACGGATGTAGATGATAAGATTATTAATAAGGCGATTGAAGAAGGGGTATCAGCAGACGAGATATCCAAGCGTTATATTGCAGAATGCAAGAAGGATATGGAAGGCATGAATGTTAAACCGGCTACTACACATCCACTTGCAACAGAAGAAATATGCGGTATGGTGGATATGATCGGTATATTGATTGAGAAGGGTTATGCTTATGAGAAAAATGGAACTGTATATTTCCGCACGAGACAGTTCAAGGATTATGGCAAATTATCTCACAAGAATCTGGATGACCTTCGTTCTGGTGAGCGTTCTCTTCTTGTGACCGGTGAAGACGAGAAGGAAGATCCGCTGGATTTTGTATTGTGGAAACCGAAGAAAGAGGGCGAGCCGGCATGGGATTCACCGTGGAGCGACGGACGTCCGGGATGGCATATTGAATGCTCCGTAATGTCCAAAAAATACCTTGGTGAACAGATTGATATTCATGCAGGCGGAGAAGATCTGGTATTTCCACATCACGAGAATGAGATTGCACAGAGTGAAGCTGCAAATGGCAAGGAATTTGCAAAATACTGGCTGCATAATGCATTTTTAAATATCGATAACCGCAAAATGAGTAAATCATTAGGAAATTTCCGTACCGTTCGTGAAATCAGTGAACAGTATGATCTGCAGGTACTTCGCTTCTTTATGTTAAGCGCGCATTACAGAAGTCCGCTGAACTTCAGTGCCGACCTTATGGAGGCTTCCAAGAATGGCCTGGAGCGTATCGTAAATACAGCAGACAATCTGAAGTTTCTGATTAAGAATGCAGAAGCAGGAAATATGACAGATGCTGAAAAAGAAGCATTTGCTGCAACGGATGAATTTGTTAAAAAGTTTGAGGCTGCAATGGATGATGACTTCAATACAGCAGATGCAGTGGCTGCAATCTTTGATCTTGTAAAATATATTAATACAAATGCAGATGCAAAGAGTTCAAAAGAGTATCTGGAGAATCTGTTTGCGCTTCTTGTGAAACTGACAGATGTTCTCGGCCTGATCGTAGATAAGGAAGAAGAGATGCTGGCAGAGGATATTGAAAAACTGATCGAGGAGCGCCAGGCTGCAAGAAAGGCAAAAGATTTCGCAAGAGCTGATGCAATCCGTGACGAGTTGTTGGCAAAAGGTATCATTTTGAAGGATACAAGAGAAGGAGTACAATGGAAAAAAGCGTAGAATGGCAGTTTGACTCATATATGCAGGATATTTTCCAGATGAAAGAGGTGGATATGAAAGAGTATTCACCTCTTACTTTAGCGTATATCGGGGATAGTATTTATGATCTGATCATCAAGTCTCTTGTTATTAATGAAGGAAACCGACAGGTACACAAACTCCATCAGAAAACGAGTGCATTTGTACAGGCGAAAACACAGTCACAGATGATGCGTGCCATGCAGGAGCATTTGACAGAGGAAGAGCATGCGGTTTATAAAAGAGGAAGAAATGCCAAAAGTGTTTCTCCGGCAAAGAACCAGTCGATTACGGATTATCGGAGGGCTACTGGGTTTGAAGCACTTCTTGGCTGGCTTTATTTGAAAAAAGAGTGGAAAAGAATACTGGATCTGGTTAAAATAGGATTAGACAGTCTGGAGGAAAATGTATATGAAGGAAGCGAATAATAAGCATGCTAGCGAAAATATGATAGAAGGCCGTAATGCGGTTCTGGAAGCATTCCGCTCCGGGAAACCGGTTGATAAGCTGTTTGTTCTGGATGGATGTCAGGACGGTCCGGTGCGTACGATTGTAAGAGAGGCGAAAAAGCATGATACGTTGATTCAGTTTGTGGAGAAAGAGCGCCTTTCACAGATGTCAGAGACGGGCAGGCATCAGGGGGTCATCGCCTATGTGGCTGCCTATGAATATGCTGAAGTGGAGGATATGCTGAAGCTTTCCGAGGAAAAGGGAGAAGATCCTTTTATCATTCTGTTGGATAATATTGAAGATCCACATAATCTGGGAGCGATTATCCGTACGGCGAATCTGGCAGGTGCTCATGGGGTTATTATTCCGAAGCGAAGGGCAGCAGGACTTACCGCAACAGTTGCAAAGACTTCTGCAGGAGCACTGAATTATACACCGGTCGCAAAAGTGACGAATCTGGTAAGAACAATGGAAGAACTGAAAGAAAAGGGACTCTGGTTCGTTTGTGCCGATATGGGAGGAACGACAATGTATGATCTGAATCTGAAAGGTCCGATCGGACTTGTCATTGGCAATGAAGGAGAAGGGGTCAGTCGTCTTGTACGGGAGAACTGTGATTTCGTTGCCAGTATTCCGATGAAGGGGGACATTGATTCTCTTAATGCATCTGTGGCAGCAGGTGTGCTGGCATATGAAATTGTAAGGCAGAGAATGCAGTAAGGAGGAAATGCATTGGCAGAATATAAGCGGATGACAGATGAACAGCTTATCCGGGAACTTCGTGGCGGAGATACAGCAATCATTGATTATATTATGGAAAAATATAAGAATCTAGTGCGAAAAGAAGCCAATGCGATGTACCTGATCGGTGGTGAGAATGATGATCTGATCCAGGAGGGAATGATCGGACTTTTTAAAGCAGTGCAGGATTATGATCTGAAGCAGGATGCGTCATTTTACAGCTTTGCAAAGCTCTGTATCGGAAGGCAGATGTATTCAGCCATTGAGGCGTCTAAGAGAAAGAAACACAGTCCTTTGAACACCTATGTGTCGCTTTATGAAGAGACAGAAGGAAAAGATGCATTGATTGATACGATGGAAGCGGCAAAGGAAACGAATCCGGAAGAACTCCTTATCAGTCAGGAATATACAAGGCTCCTGGAGAGCAAGCTGGAGGAGCAGTTAAGTGATCTGGAAAACAGAGTTTTGTATCTTCATCTGCTTGGTACGGATTACCGGACAATTGCAAAGCTTCTGGATAAGAGTCCAAAGACGGTTGATAATGCACTCCAACGGATTAAGAATAAAACGCAGAAGATTCTGGAAGGAGAACGGCAGAAAGAAAAGTCATAAATTCCGGGGAAATACATTGACAAGAGGATGTTTTATATTGTATATTACTAATGTTGCATATCGCATATGCGTGCTGCCTTGGCTCAGTCGGTAGAGCGTCGCCTTGGTAAGGCGGAGGTCGGCGGTTCGATTCCGCTAGGCAGCTTCATTTGGGGCTTTCAGGAGATTCGTCTTTTGAAAGTCTTTTTGCATGTAGAGATATGGCAGGTATTTCATAGAGAGAAGGTAGTGAAATGAAGAATCAGTCTGTTATGACAGAAGGACCGATCTGGAAGAAAATACTGTATTTTTCTATTCCGCTGATTTTGGGGAATTTGTTTCAGCAGATGTACAATACAGTGGATTCTATTATTGTAGGAAATTATATTGGCAGTGAAGCACTGGCAGCAGTTGGTTCCAGTGGTTCGATTATTAATCTTTTGATTGGATTTTGTGTTGGTGCATCTGCAGGTGCCGGAGTTGTAATCTCACAGTATTATGGTGCACAGAATAAAGAAGGTGTACGAAAAGCAGTGCACACTACCATTGCCATTTCCATCGTGGCAGGTCTGATCATGACGGTGGCAGGTGTGTTGCTTGTTCCTGTTATATTGCGGATGATGGGAACACCGGGAGAAGTATTTAAGCAGGCGGTTATTTATCTCCAGGTGTATTTTGGAGGAATCTTTTTTTCTGTGATTTATAATATGTCTGCGGGAATATTGAATGCAGTCGGTAACTCGAGGCGTTCTCTTTTGTATCTCATTATCGCTGCGGTATCCAATATTTTCCTGGATCTTTTGTTTGTTGTAGTCCTCCGAATGGGCATTATCGGTGCGGCACTTGCAACAGATGTGAGTCAGTTTATTTCCTGCATTTTTATTCTGGCTTTTTTGATTCGCAGTAAAGAGGTCTATCGATTGAAAATACGTGAGATCCGATTCTATGATAATCTGCTTTTTCGTATTTTAAAGATTGGTCTGCCTACAGGACTGCAGAATATTGTGATTTCCATATCGAATGTCATTGTGCAGTCCAGTGTAAACAGCTTTGGAGCGGTTGCTATGGCAGGATTTGCAGCATATATTAAGATCGATGGATTTAATATTCTTCCGGTTTTAAGTTTCAGTATGGCGGCTACCACTTTTACCGGGCAAAATATCGGGGCAGGGAAATACGACAGGGTGAAAAAAGGGATGTATGTTTCGGTTACTATGGGAATCATATATACGATTCTTACCGGAATTTTACTTCTTATGTTTGCACCACAGGTTATCGGAGTTTTTACGACCCGGTCCGAAGTCGTAGAATATGGAGTCTATATTATGAAGTTTTTCTGCCCATTTTACTGGATGCTTGGCTTCCTTCATGTTATGGCAGGAACAATTCGCGGGACAGGAAAGACTATGCAGGCAATGGCAGTATTTCTGTTTTCCTTATGTCTTTTCCGTATTGCATGGATATGGACAGCCCTGCGTATAACGCGTAAACTGTTTGGAGTAATGTCGGCATACCCGACTTCATGGTTCGTGGGTGCATTGATCATTTTTGTTTACGCGTGGAAAGGGAAATGGATGCCTGAAAGTTATTATAAAGAGAAAGCATAATACATCTCCAACGTTGAAAAAACGTCTGTAAACCTTGTTTCGCCATATTTTTTATGATAAGATAAGTGACAGAATGTTGAGTACCTATAAGGAGGACTACCATGGGAGAAGAGATGATTTCCAAAAATTTTATCGAACAGGAAATAGATAAAGACCTGGCAGAGGGAGTTTACAGTGAAGTGTGTACAAGATTTCCGCCGGAACCGAACGGTTATCTGCATATCGGACATGCAAAGTCCATACTTCTTAACTCCGGCCTTGCGAAGAAATATAATGGAACCTTTCATCTGCGGTTCGATGATACGAATCCGATGAAGGAAGATATGGAATTTGTACAGTCCATTAAGGAAGATGTACAGTGGCTTGGCGCGGATTATAAGGAGCATCTGTACTTTGCGTCAGACTATTTTGATGTGATGTATGAATGTGCAATAAAGCTTATTAAAAAAGGGAAAGCTTACGTCTGTGACCTGACTGCTGACGAGATTCGTGAATACCGCGGAACTTTGACAGAGCCTGGAAAGAACAGCCCGTACAGAGACCGTTCTGTAGAGGAGAACCTTAAGCTTTTTGAAGAGATGAAAGAAGGAAAATATAAGGACGGAGAGAAGGTACTTCGTGCAAAGATTGATATGGCATCTCCGAATATCAATATGAGAGACCCGGTTATCTATCGTGTGGCACATATGACACATCATAATACCGGTGATAAATGGTGTATTTATCCAATGTATGATTTTGCACATCCAATTGAGGATGCAGTAGAGAAAATCACACATTCCATCTGTACATTAGAGTTTGAAGATCACAGACCGTTATATGACTGGGTTGTAAAAGAGTGTGAGTTTGCTCCTGCGCCGAGACAGATTGAGTTCGCAAAGCTGTACCTGACAAATGTGGTAACAGGAAAGAGATATATTAAGAAACTCGTTCAGGAAGGCATTGTTGATGGATGGGATGATCCGCGTCTTGTATCTATTGCAGCTCTTCGAAGAAGAGGATTCACACCGGAGTCCATTAAGATGTTTATCGAGATGTGTGGTGTGTCAAAGAGCCAGAGCTCTGTGGATTACGCAATGCTTGAGTACTGTATCCGTGAGGACCTGAAGCTGAAAAAACCACGTATGATGGCTGTACTTGATCCAATCAAGCTTGTTATTGATAACTATCCGGAAGGGGAAGTGGAATACCTGGATGTTGATAACAATATGGAGAATCCGGAACTTGGCATGCGTAAAGTGCCATTCTGCCGTGAACTGTATATTGAGCGCGACGATTTTATGATTGAGCCTCCGAAGAAGTATTTCCGTCTCTTCCCGGGAAATGAAGTACGTCTGATGCATGCATACTTTGTGACATGTCAGAGTTATGAGACCGATGAAAACGGTAATGTGACAGTGGTACATTGTACTTATGATCCGGAGACAAAGTGTGGAAGCGGTTTTACCGGACGCAAGGTAAAAGGAACGATCCACTGGGTAGCTGCGCCTTATGCAAAACAGGCAGAAGTCAGACTGTATGAGAACCTCGTTGATGAAGAAAAAGGGGTATATAATAAAGAAGATGGATCTTTGAATCTGAATCCAAATTCACTGGAGATCCGTAAGAACTGTTATGTGGAAGACAGCTTCGCGCAGGCAAAAGGCTGTGACAGCTTCCAGTTCGTAAGAAATGGTTATTTCTGTATAGACAGCAAAGACTCAACGCCGGAGGAACTGGTGTTTAACCGGATTGTGTCATTGAAGAGTTCTTTCAAGTTACCAAAGTAAAGCGCTAAATGGGGACGGGGTTTTTTCGAAAAAACCCCGTCCCAAATTAAATGGAGCATTTGTATGAATGAGTTGACGATAAATCTGAAAACGAATACGAAACAACCTCTTTATGAACAGATATATGAATATATCAAGTCTGATATTCAAAGTGGTCGTATTAAGCAGGGAGAGAAACTGCCTTCCACCAGAGCATTGTCCAGACATCTGGAAGTCAGCCGCAGTACGGCTGAGCTTGCGTATGAGCAGCTTTTGTCAGAGGGGTATATTGAGTCGGAGCCGTACAGGGGATATTTTGTGGCTCAGATTGAGGAACTATATCATTTGGAAAAAGGTGAGGCGCTCAGAACGGAAAAACAGGAAGAAAAAGAGAAATATCAATATGATTTTACTCCAAATGGAGTGGATCTTAGGAGTTTTCCTTATAATGCATGGCGGAAACTGTCGAAGGAAATCCTGACGGATGATCGAACGGAGCTTTTCCGTGCCGGAGACTCCAAGGGGGAATATGCTTTTCGGAATGCAATCTGTAATTATCTGTATCAGGCAAGAGGGGTAAAATGTATACCGGAGCAGATTATCGTAGGTGCCGGAAGTGATTATATATTGATGCTTCTGGGAATGCTCCTTGGAAAAGATCATACGATTGCATTTGAAGATCCGACTTATAAGCAGGCATATCGGATGGCAATCGGTCTGGGATATCATACAGTTCCTGTTTCTGTGGATAAAAATGGGATGCAGGTGACAGAATTAGAGAAAACAAGTGCGGATATCGCTTATGTTACACCTTCACATCAATACCCGACAGGCATCGTTATGCCTTTGAAACGACGTATGGAGCTTCTTAAATGGGCATACCAGGAAGAGGGACGTTATATTATTGAAGATGATTATGACAGTGAGTTTCGATATAAAGGAAAACCAATCCCGGCACTGCAGGGATATGATGCGAAAGAAAAGGTCATTTATCTGGGAACATTTTCAAAGTCTATTGCTCCGGCAATCCGACTGAGTTATATGGTTCTCCCGGTCTCTTTGCTCAGGTATTATGATGAGAAAATTCGATTTGTCCATTCTACTGTCTCAAAGGTGGACCAGATGATCGTGCAGCGTTTTATTGAAGAAGGATACTATGAAAGACATCTGAATAAGACAAGAGCGATGTATAAGAGCCGTCACGATACACTTATTGATGAGTTGAAACCGCTTATGGGTATGTGTAGTATTTCGGGGGAACATGCAGGAGTACATCTGCTTTTGCACTTTCAAAACAATAAGACGGAAAAGGAGCTGATCGCCCAGGCAAAAAAAGGAAGCGTCCGTGTGTATGGACTTTCCGATTATTGCATAAAAAAAGAAAAGAAGGTCAATGCAACCATATTGCTGGGTTATGCAAATCTGTCAGAGAAGCAGATAAAAGATGCAGTCCGTATTTTGGTCAGCTGTTGGAAATAAAAGAAACCGGAGCAGTTACGCTTCGGTTTCCTCAGTATTATCTTCGGTATTGTTTTCGGAGTCATCTTCAGAAACTTCCGGTGTTTCTTCTTCAGCAGCTTCTTTCGAAACAGAATTGAGTGGTACATATTCACGGGCAGATACCGGTTTCAAATCGCTGTCAAGATCGAAATCTTCATCTTCAAAATCATCCTCAAAATCATCTGCATTTACCATATCTTTTTTCTTTAAATAATAAAAAGTACCTGCTGCTGCAGCGCCGCCAATGGCAGCCAGTCCTAATAATCTCTTTCCCCATTTTGCCATAATGGTATATTCTCCTTTCTTGAGTTAGAACGAATCTAATATGTGTATTGTAATACTTTTTTGAGAAAATGGAAAGAGAAACAATATTAAAAAAATGTGAATTATATTTATGAATGAAAAAAACGTGTCGAATAAGACTGGTTGAGAAACATGGAAAATTGTGTTAAACTGTATCGTAGCAGTTTTCTGCAGAAGGAGTTCGATCATATGAGTAAAAACAAAGTATCAGGTACAGCCAAGAAGGGGCTGTTTCGTATTATATTCAGTCGTACAGGTATTATCCTGCTATTGATCCTCATTCAGCTTGGGTTCTTTGTTGGTACGACAATGTATCTGGGAGAATATAGAGGATATCTGTATGGCACTTTGAAGATTTTGAGTGTAGTTGTCCTTATTTATATTATTAATAAAGAAGGAAATCCTGCATTTAAAATGACATGGATATTGTTTGTACTTGCATTTCCTGTTATTGGTACGATCTTTTATCTGTTTGTGAATCTGCAGCCGGGAACCCGTTTTATGAGGGAGCGTCTGGCTGCTTTGAAAATTGAGACAGACCCATATATGCAGCAGGAGCAGGATGTGGTGGATGCAATCTGGGCAAGTAAATCTGCCAATGCAAATCTTTCCTATTATCTGTCCAGTAAGCTTGGCTTTCCGACATATCGAAATACAGAAGTAAAGTATTTCCCGCTGGGAGAATATAAGTTTAAATATATGCTTGCCGAGCTTAAAAAGGCAAGAAAGTATATTTTCATGGAGTATTTCATTGTAGAAGAAGGCTATATGTGGGATAAGATTCTGGGTGTCCTGCGTGCAAAAGTCCGTGAGGGCGTGGAAGTGCGTTTCATGTATGATGGTATGTGTGCGATTTCTATGCTTCCGTATAATTATCCGGATCAGCTTAAGAAGTACGGTATTAAATGTAAGATGTCAAATCAGCTGAAACCATTTCTTTCTACTGTTCAGAACAACCGTGACCACAGGAAAATATGTGTGATAGATGGAAGAGTTGGTTTCACGGGCGGAATCAATCTTGGAGATGAATACATCAACCGTAAAGTACGTTTTGGACATTGGAAAGACACGGCAATCATGCTGAAAGGTGATGCTGTACAGAGCCTTACAATGATGTTCCTTCAGATGTGGAATGTGGACGAAAGACGTCCGGAGAATTATAAGCGTTATCTGACACCAAAGTGCCCGGTATTAAGAAGAGAGCTGGGATATGTGATACCTTATGCTGACAGTCCGTTTGATAATGAAAATGTAGGTGAGGAAGTATATTTCCACATTTTGAATCATGCCAAGAAGTATGTGCATATTATGACACCGTATCTCATCCTGGATAATGAGATGATCAATACCCTTACAAGAGTAGCGAAAAGTGGGGTGGAGGTGATTATCATTATGCCGCATATTCCAGATAAATGGTATGCTTTTGCTGTGGCTAAGACTTACTACCATGAACTGATCCAGGGGGGTGTGCAGATATATGAATATACACCCGGATTTGTACATGCAAAGGTATTTGTATCGGATGATGACACGGCGACAGTAGGCACCATTAACCTGGATTATCGAAGTCTGTATCTGCATTTTGAGTGTGGTGCATTTATTTATAATAATTCCGAGATAGATAAGATTGAGAGGGATTTCCAACAGACACTCGCCAAATGTCACAAAGTAACGCTTATTGAGGTGAAGAATCAGACATTATTTACAAAACTGTCCGGTCAGGTGCTGAAGATGATCGCGCCATTGATGTAATCCGACAGCAGGTATCTGGAAAATATAAAAATATATTTTACATGAAACATAAAATATAGTATAATGACTAGTGGTTTGAAATACCAGATAACTAGGCAAACAGCACAGGAGGAATGAATATGGTTAAAGCAGTAGTAGGTGCAAACTGGGGAGATGAAGGCAAGGGCAAGATTACAGATATGCTTGCAAGAGAGGCCGATATCATCGTGCGCTTCCAGGGAGGAGCAAATGCCGGACATACGATTATCAATAATTATGGTAAGTTTGCTCTCCATACATTGCCATCCGGCGTGTTCTACAGCCATACTACGAGTATTATAGGAAATGGCGTGGCACTGGATATTCCGGTTTTGTTTAAAGAGATACAGTCAATTGTAGAAAGAGATGTACCGATGCCGAAGATTCTCGTGTCAGACAGAGCACAGATCGTGATGTCTTATCATAAGAACTTCGATGCATATGAGGAAGAGAGACTGGCTGGAAAATCCTTCGGATCCACAAAGTCAGGAATTGCACCATTCTATTCTGACAAATTTGCGAAGATTGGTTTCCAGGTAAGCGAACTGTTCGATGACGATCTTTTAAGAGAGAAGGTTGTGCGCGTTGCAGAGCAAAAAAATGTACTTCTGGAGCATCTGTACCACAAACCATTGATTGATCCTGATGATTTGTATAAAGAATTACAAGAATATAAGGAGATGGTAGAGCCGTATGTATGTGATACCGCTTTATTCCTCCATAACGCACTGAAAGAAGGTAAGAATATTCTTCTTGAAGGTCAGCTTGGTTCCCTTAAAGATCCTGACCATGGTATTTATCCAATGGTAACTTCTTCTTCTACTCTGGCAGGTTACGGCGCAATTGGCGCAGGTATTCCGCCATATGAGATCAAGAAGGTCATCACAGTATGTAAGGCTTATTCCAGTGCTGTAGGTGCAGGAGCATTCGTAAGTGAGATTTTTGGAGAAGAAGCTGATGAATTAAGACGCCGTGGTGGTGACGGCGGTGAATTTGGCGCGACTACCGGACGTCCGAGACGTATGGGCTGGTTTGATTGTGTTGCTTCCAAATACGGATGCAGAATGCAGGGAACAACCGACGTTGCATTTACGGTACTGGATGTCCTCGGTTATCTTAAGGAGATTCCGGTATGTGTAGGATATGAGATTGATGGAGAGGTAATCACTGATTTCCCACCGACACACCTTCTTGAAAAGGCAAAACCGGTACTTAAGACTCTTCCGGGATGGAATTGTGATATCCGCGGTATTAAAAAATATGAAGAACTGCCGGAGAACTGCCGTAAATATATCGAATTCATCGAGCAGGAAATTGGATATCCGATCACAATGGTATCCAACGGACCAGGACGAGAGGATATTATTTACAGATAGGAATTTAGTATAGTAAGTGGTACGCAGGTGATATTTTTCTATATGTATCCGATGCGTCCGTCCTTGCAACTAAGCCACGAATCTATAAGAGCCAGAACAACAGACAGTGAACGAATTGTCTGTTGTTCTGGCTCTAACAGCTTCGGGCTGGATTTTCCAGGACTTCCGCTTACCGTCACCATATAGAAATATATCACCTGCTACCATTTACTGTACTGGCAATTCCGGGTAAAATTGTATATTATACTGTATTGGCATAATAACATTTTCTCGAGCGAAAGAACATGTTACTATGCCTACAAAGTAGTGGAAACATTCGAGGCATGGGGGTTCAGTATTTTGGCTGAGACATTACAAGTGACACGAGACAACTGAGCTTGGGGAAACGTGGAAGAGCGTTACAAACGGTTGCAGAAAAAGCTGATATAACTTCGTATTCGCCTTGTATTTCCCATACAAGGCGAAAGAGTATCTGAGACGCGGAACTCATCAGGAGTTCCCATCGAATATACTCGTTTACGAATGTTATATCAGCTTTTGATGTTTACCGTTTGTCAGTGATTGGTTCGTTTTTCAAAGTTCAGCTGTCTCGCGTCACTGTTCTGCCTCAGATAAAATCACTGAACTAAATTCATACATAAAAATCCCCCCACTTTCATATATTGATAAGGTGGGAGGTGTTATGGGTTATGCAGGAACGTAAAAAGGCAGAATATCAAAAAGCCATATCTATTGAAGAATATCTTCGTAAGAAGAAGCTGTTGAAGGAACGGAAGAAGGGAGAAAATACAGTGCCTATGCTTGATTGTCCGGATGTTCAGCATTTCTGGAGTCTGAATCAGAATCCGTTCTAGTGATTCGATAAACGAGGGTGTACGCGTAGAGAAGAATCGGCAGAAGAATCGTGCATGCAACAGATGCTTTTAAAAGTCCCATTGTTGCGGAGTGATCAATAAGTGCAAATACCAGGGTGCTGGCGTACATACTAAATAATAAAACGGCACCGATGAGTGCCAGGATACGCTTTGTTTTTTTCATGAAACAGACCTTCCTTTACAGTAAAATATAGGATAATTATATATAGAAGCCCGGAAAAAAGCAAATGTAAAGAAAAGAAGTCTTTGAAAATGTGGGAAAATGTTATATAATAAAGCGGATATCATTGAAAATCATACAAAGGAGTATATAGTTATGAGTCGTACAATATTAGAACAGTGGAGAGACCGCGCATATGATGAGACAGCTGACAGAGGACAGCTGCAGAGATTCTGGGGTACTTATTTCCAGATTGAGAAAGAAATCTATGAGCAGTTGCTTGCGAATCCGGATGAGGAAGTAAAAGGAACTGTAAAAGAACTTGCAGAGAAATACGGACAGGAAGTTCTTACAATGGTTGGTTTCCTTGATGGAATCAATGACAGTCTAAAAGAACCAAACCCGATTGAGACAATGGATGAAGACACAGTCGTAAGTCTTGCATTTGATAAAGAGAAGCTTTATAAAAATATGGTTGCTGCGAAAGCAGACTGGCTGTATGAACTTCCACAGTGGAAAGAGATTTATTCCGAGGAAGAGCTTAAGAAATTATACAAGGAGCAGAAAGAGTCCACAACAATCCGTAAGGAGAAGAAGATCGGACGTAATGATCCATGTCCGTGTGGCTCTGGTAAGAAGTATAAAAAGTGCTGTGGAAAATAATATCCGTACTTGGAATCATCTGCCTTTTCTATTATATAATATTATGCCTGGCAGTCAGAAGATGGAATGCAACATTTTCCAGATTCTGGATTGCAGCAGGAGTTTTTTTCTTATACATGGGAAAATGCAGAATAGTCCCACTTCTTGTTGTGACTGCTATAGCAGGGGCGCTGTTTTTTGTAGTTGAACTTCGGCTTCTATCTGGTATGAAAAGCGGCAGGCAGGATGAGCTTTCTTACCTGATTGTTCTCGGGGCTCAGGTAAGGGGAAATCAGATAACAGATTCCCTTATGCGCAGGCTTGAAAGAGCCGAACAGTATCTGAAAGAGCATCCGGATACAGTGGTCATCGTATCTGGTGGTCAGGGAAAAGGTGAAGAAGTGACAGAGGCGTCTGCCATGGAATATTATCTGAACAGCTATGGGATAGAAGAGGAACGTATATTGAGAGAGGAAAACTCTCGTACAACGAATGAAAATCTTGCATTTTCTTCGGCATACATAAAAGATATGCACATGCCGGTGGGGATTGTGACGAATAATTTCCATATGTATCGTGCATGCTGCTATGCGCGTAAGCTTGGTTATACAAATATACATGCAGTTCCGGCGGGGTGTAAGCCTGTGCTTTTTCTGAATTATATGGTTCGGGAATTTTTTGCCGTTCTTAAGATGTGGATACAGATTGACAGATAATTCTGTGTTGACATTGACCGGGATGATGCTATAATGAAAACATATGAAAACACGTTGACGAGAAGAGTAAGCTGGGAAAGAAATAGCAGAGAGAGAAGCCGCAGGCTGAAAGCTTCTTATTTTGGAACCTTCTGAAAACTACCTCTGAGTGGCTGCAAAACAGCCCGGTGATTCCGTTATCATCAAGAATAAAGTGGTTCTGATACTGGTCAGGACAAGCGGGGTGGAACCGCGAGCTTGTGAAAGACTCGTCCCTTGCAGCATATGTGCTGCAGGGGATTTTTTATTTGAAGGAGGATTGAAAAATGAAATCAATGCATGACTGCTACGAGCTTAATAATGGCGTGAAGATACCATGTATGGGTTTTGGAACTTATAAATCATCTGACGGTTGTGGCACACAGGGACTTAAAACGGCGCTGGAAGCGGGCTATCGTTATTTTGATACGGCGTCCTTTTATGGAAATGAAGAGCTGATCGCACAGGCAATGAAAGAAGCTGGTGTAAAGAGGGAAGAAATGTTCTTGTCTTCGAAAGTATGGAAAGCGGATATGGGATATGAAAATGTGAAAAAAGCATTTGCAGAATCTCTAAAGAAACTGGATACAGATTATCTGGATATGTATCTGATCCACTGGCCGCTCCCGGAAGTCGGATACAAGGACTGGAAACAGCTTGATATTGAGACATGGAAAGCACTGGAGGAGCTTTATAAAGAAGGAAAAGTAAGAGCTATTGGACTGAGTAATTTTCTGCCCCATCATATTGAGAATCTTCTTGAGCATACAGAGATTGTTCCGGCAGTAAACCAGTTGGAATTTCATCCGGGTCATACGCAGGAAGTAGCAGTGCAGTATTGTCAGGAGAAAGGTATTTTCGTGCAGGCATGGAGCCCACTTGGCAGGAAGCGTGTTCTGGAGCATCCACTGCTTGCAGAGCTGGCTGACAAATATGGGGTAACGACGGCACAGATTTGTATCCGTTATGCAGTTCAGAGACAGGTCATTCCGCTTCCGAAAGCATCTACTGTTGAAAGAATGAAGCAAAATCAGGATGTGTTTGGTTTTGAGATCAGCGCAGAAGATATGTACAGGATTGGAACAATGCAGCCGACAGGATGGTCGGGAGAACATCCGGACTGTGAACGGATTTACTTTAAATAAAGTGGAGAATAATACGAGATGAGTATGATGAAACCTTATAGGCATAAAGTACAGTATTATGAAACGGATCAGATGGGAATTGTTCATCATTCCAATTATATCCGCTGGTTCGAAGAAGGTCGTATTGATCTTATGGAACAGATGGGACTTGGATATGAACAGATGGAAGAAAAGGGGATTTTAAGTCCTGTACTGTCGGTTGAGGCAGATTATCTGAGGATGGTTCATTTCGGGGATACGGTGACGATTCAGACATTTATCAAAAAATATAATGGAATTAAGCTGACTGTAGGTTATGAGATCATCAGTGACCGCACAGGAATGGTGCACTGCAGAGGAACTTCGAAGCATTGTTTTATTAATCGGCAGGGTAAGCCATTGTCTTTGAAACAGTCATGTATAGAAATTCATAATCTCTTTGCCGAAGGGCTGGAGGATTATAAAAATAATATATAACTATTATAAAGAAAAGAGAGGATCAGAGAAATGAAAATCACATTAAAAGACGGTTCTGTTAAAGAATACGGACAGAGCATGGCAGTTATTGATATTGCCAGAGATTTAAGCGAAGGGCTTGCAAGAGCTGCAACAGCTGCAAAAGTGAATGGAGAACTTGTTGATCTTAGAACAGTTGTATCTGCGGACAGTGAACTGGAAATCCTTACTTTTGATTCTGAGGATGGAAAAGGGGCATTTTTCCATACAACTTCCCATATTATGGCACAGGCAATCAAACGTCTTTATCCAGATACAAAGCTTGCGATCGGGCCTTCGATCGATCATGGTTTTTACTATGATGTAGACAGAGAAACAGCATTTGTAGCAGATGATCTGGAGAAGATTGAAGCAGAGATGAAAAAAATTGTAAAAGAAAATCTGCCAATTGAAAGATTTACAAAGTCAAGAGAAGATGCCATTGCATATTTCAAAGAAAAAGACGAACCATATAAAGTAGAATTAATAGAAGATCTGCCGGAAGACGAAGAAATCAGCTTCTATCAGCAGGGTGAATTTGTTGATCTCTGTGCCGGTCCACATCTTATGTCAACAAAAGCAGTTAAGGCATTTAAACTGACAAGCCTTGCAGGTGCATACTGGAGAGGTAATGAAAAGAACAAGATGCTGACAAGAATTTATGGTGTGTCTTATCCAAAGAAAGCAGATCTGGATGAATATCTGCACATGATGGAAGAAGCAAAGAAACGTGACCATAGAAAACTCGGAAGAGAATTAGGTCTGTTTATGATGTGTGATGAAGGACCGGGATTCCCGTTCTTCCTTCCAAAGGGAATGGTTCTTAAAAATACACTTCTGGAATACTGGAGAGATCTTCATAAGAAAAATGGTTATGTAGAGATCTCTACACCTATCATTTTAAGCAGACATTTGTGGGAGAATTCCGGACACTGGGATCACTACAAAGATAATATGTACACAACAGTAATTGATGATGAAGATTATGCTGTAAAGCCAATGAACTGTCCGGGAGGTATGCTTGTTTACAAATCTGAGCCACGTTCTTACAAAGACCTTCCGCTTCGTGCCGGAGAGCTTGGGCTTGTACATCGTCATGAGAAATCTGGACAGCTTCATGGACTTATGCGTGTAAGATGTTTCACACAGGATGATGCGCATATCTTTATGACACCGGAACAGATCCGTGATGAGATCAAAGGCGTTGCAGGACTGATCGATGAAGTATATAAACTGTTTGGATTCAAATATCATGTTGAGCTTTCTACACGTCCGGAAGACAGTATGGGAAGTGATGAAGACTGGGAGCTTGCAACAGATGGTCTTAAGGGAGCGCTTGATGATCTTGGACTCGATTATGTAGTAAATGAGGGAGATGGAGCATTCTACGGGCCGAAGATTGATTTCCATCTGGAAGATTCTATCGGAAGAACATGGCAGTGTGGAACAATTCAGCTTGACATGCAGATGCCGCAGCGTTTTGATCTGGAATACACAGGTGCTGACGGTGAGAAGCATCGTCCGATTATGATTCACCGTGTAGCTTTCGGTTCTATCGAAAGATTTATTGGTATTCTGATCGAGCATTTTGCAGGTGCATTCCCGACATGGCTTGCTCCGGTTCAGGTAAAAGTGCTTCCAATTTCTGATAAATATATGGAATATGGCGAAAAAGTGCTTACAGAATTAGATGCAGCAGGTATTCGTGCTGAAATTGATACAAGAGCAGAGAAAATCGGATACAAGATCCGTGAAGCGCAGATGAACAAGATTCCATATATGCTTGTAGTAGGTGCGAAGGAAGAAGAGGCAGGCATGGTATCTGTAAGAAGCCGTTTTGCAGGCGATGAAGGGCAGAAGAGTCTTGCTGCATTTATCGAAGCAATCAAAGAAGAAATTAATGCTAAAACAATCCGCGAGACGGTGAAAGAGGATTAGAATTTTTTGAAAAGAATGGGGCATAATAATCCTGATATCAGAAAGAAGGAGGGATTATTATGCCAGAATTAAAGTGTACAGTACAGACATGTACGCATAACAAAAATTTTTACTGTGATCTTGACAGTATCGTTGTAGGAGGCAGTTCGGCAAAACGGTCTGAGGAGACCTGCTGTGACAGCTTTGAAGAACGAAAAGACAGCATGGCAAACGCATATAGTGATGTGACTGGTGAGGCAAGTGCAACAAGTAAAATTGACTGCAAGGCTGTAGAATGTCAGTATAATAAGGAGTGCCAATGCCATGCAGGAAAGATTAGTGTAGAGGGAAGCCGGGCATGTAGTTGTGAAGAGACAGAGTGTGCAACATTTACATGTGATTGCTCATAATCAGTAAGAATAAACAGGCAAAAAGGAAGCAGGTACTGCTTCCTTTTTTCACGGTTGACGCTTATTTGCAGAACAGTTATAATGAACTATATGCGATAAAAAGGAAGAGATATAAATGAATCAAGATAATAAAAACAGTGATAAAAAGGCTTATTATGAAGAAAGACCTGAATTTGGGAAGAAGGGGCCTTCTAAGCTCAGGCAGCATTTTAACAGAGGAATCACATCATTTCTTGTTGTTGCGGCAAGTATTCTGTTTTATTTCGCGCTTTTACGCCTCGGTGATCTTTCTGATGTTTTTGCAAAAGTGACAGATGTTCTTCGGCCGATCATGTACGGCTGCATTATTGCTTATCTGTTAAATCCAATCGTGAAGAGAACGGATAAGATTCTGGTTCCGGTTTTGAGTAAGAGTATAAAAAGTCCGGAAAAAGCAAAGAAAGCAGCGAGAGGCGCGGGAATTCTCGCATCAATTATCATATTATTAATGGTTATTGCGGCATTGTTTAATCTTTTAATACCGGAACTATATTCGAGTATTCGGAATCTTGTTTTCACACTTCCGCGTCAGATCACAGAAGTACTGGATAATATGAATGATATAAAGATTGATGATTCGCCGACAGGGGCTCTTATTAAGACGGCAATACGGGAAGGTTCGGATATGTTTATGAACTGGCTCAGAACGGATCTTCTCGATATGACAAATCAGATCATGGCGAATCTTACAGAAGGAGTTATTACTTTTGTAAATGAAGTCTTTAATATACTGATCGGATTAATTGTGTCCATATACATATTGTTCAGTAAAGAACTTTTCGGACAGCAGAGTAAGAAAATGGTATATGCATTTCTGAATACGGATCATGCGAATATGTTTCTTCATATTGTGACGAAAAGCAATGAGATTTTCGGCGGTTTTATTATCGGAAAGATTATTGATTCGATTATCATCGGTATTATTTGTTTCTTCGGACTTACAATCCTGAAGATGCCATATGTTATGCTTGTCAGTGTGATTGTCGGAGTTACGAATGTAATACCATTCTTCGGACCGTATATCGGAGCGATCCCGAGTGCAATCCTTATCATGCTGACAGACCCGATGAAAGGTGTTTATTTTATTCTGTTTATATTACTACTGCAGCAGTTTGACGGTAATATTCTTGGACCGAAGATACTGGGAAATTCAACTGGATTATCCGCTTTCTGGGTTATTGTGGCAATCCTCCTGGGTGGTGGATTGTTTGGATTTGTAGGAATGGTTATGGGAGTACCAACATTTGCTGTCATTTACTATATTGCGCAGATGATTGTTCATCATCAGCTTGAAAAGAAGAAGCTTCCTGTTGATACAGAGTGTTATGATGAATTCAGTTATGTGGATGCTACAGGAAAGTATGTGCATTCAGAAGAACGAACAGAGATGAAAGGGGAATAATAAATATGCCAATTCGAGTACAGAATGACCTTCCGGTAAAGGAGATACTGGAAAGTGAAAATATTTTTGTTATGGATGAACATCGTGCGATGCATCAGGATATCCGACCGATTAAGATCGGTCTTTTAAATCTGATGCCACTGAAGGAGGATACGGAGCTGCAGATTCTTCGATCACTTTCTAATACACCCATTCAGGTGGATGTGAATTTTATAACTGTATCTAATCATCAGTCAAAAAATACACCGACAAGCCATCTGAATAAGTTTTATCAGAAGTTTTCAGAAATAAAGGATCAGAATTTTGATGGATTTATCATTACAGGTGCACCGGTTGAACAGATGCCGTTTGAAGAGGTGGATTACTGGGATGAACTGAAAGAGATCATGGAATGGACGAAGACGCATGTTACATCAACGATTCATCTCTGCTGGGGAGCGCAGGCAGCCATGTATTATCACTATGGAATTGATAAAGTGTCACTTCCGGAGAAGGTGTTCGGTGTTTACTGGCATAAAGTGCTTAATCGTAAGATTCCTCTTGTGAGAGGTTTTGATGATGTGTTCCTTGCACCGCATTCCAGACATACGGAAGTGCCGTTAGACAAGGTGCGTGCAGATGAGCGGATTACCATTCTTGCAGAATCAGATGCGGCGGGGTTATTCCTTGCTATGGCAGAAGACGGACGACAGATTTTTGTTATGGGTCATCCGGAGTATGATCGTGTGACGCTTGATAAAGAATATAAAAGAGATGTTGACAAAGGTCTTCCGATTGATATCCCGAAGAACTATTATCCGGATAATGATCCGGACAATAAGCCACTTCTCACATGGAGAGCTACGTCAAATAACCTTTATACCAACTGGCTAAATTATTATGTATATCAGGCAACACCGTATGATATGATTGGAACACCGTTTTAAGATAACAAGTGAGAGGTAATATGATGAGAAAGAAAGGATCGATTTTTGGGGGTGCAGTGGCGGCCGGTCTGGCTATTTCTGTAGGAGGAACAGTATTTCTGACATTAGAGAATAAAATTATCGGTTCTCTTATGTTTACAGTAGGATTATATGCGATTGTATTGAATGGTCTGTATCTATATACCGGTAAGATTGGATATGTGGTAGATCAGAAGGATAAGAAAGACTATGCGGTGCTTTTAGTACTTACATGGCTGGGAAATTTAGCTGGTACCGGTATCGGGGCGGCAGCAGTACTTGCTTCGCGTATTCGTGGTATTCAAAAGACTGCGCAGGCAATCTGTGAAGTAAAATTATCGGATGATCTTCTGAGCATTTTCTGTCTGGCAGTGTTTTGCGGAATGTTGATGTACATAGCGGTAGATGGATTCAAAGAGAAAGGGAATCCACTTATCTTGTTTGTATGTGTAAGTGTATTTATTCTTAGTGGATTTGAGCATTGCATTGCAAATATGTTTTATTTCAGCCTTGCCGGTGTATGGTCGGGGAAGGCTGTTATCTGGATTCTTGTTATGACTTTGGGAAACAGTGTAGGTGGTATATTATTGCCGGCTATAAAAAAACTTGGATAAAGCTTGTTGCTTTATCTTTTATATGTTATAGTATGAGTAATACTATTAACATATAAGAAGGATCCGCTTGCGCGGATAATGATCAGGCGGGGAGAGTAAAATGAATAGTTTATACGCGTCAGATATAACAAAGCAAGTGATATGGCCACAATTTGTAGCTCATTTTAAGAGTGAGACAACGAAAGCATCTTATCTTGCAGATATTAGTGAAATTATGAATCTGTTTCATCAGGATTTCCTGGATATAGGAAAGAAAGAAATAAAGGAATATTACGACTTTCTTCAGAATAAAGTGAAGCAGGGGATACTTCAGCCAGGAACAATGGCCAAGAAGTTTAAGGAACTGCATTCATTTGCAGAATATATTTGTAAAAACAAAGCTGGCTTTCCTGTTGGGGAAGAATATGTGGATGAGTATTATCCATATTTGAAGCTGGTAGAAAAACAAAAGCAGTTTGTAAAGTCTGTACCGGTAGAGCATGTGGACAGAATGCTGAAAGCAGCAGAAGATGATATGATGGCATATTGTATTCTTGTGTTTTTGCATCGGGTGGGACTAACTTCAACGGAGATTATAGGATTGATGCCAGAAGATATAGGAGAATATGCTGATGGACTATATGTACAGGTGAAAGGACGACGGGATGCCTGCTATATACCAGACGATGCTGCTATGGTGTTAAAAGAGTATTATAGTATGCGAGAAGATAATATTTATCTGTTCTATAATCAAAAAGGGAAACCGCTGAATACAATGTATATAAGCAGGATGATGAAAAAATATTCAAAAAAAGCAGGAGTCCCGAATTACAGTGCGCAAAATCTTCGTAATACATGTGCGGTAACATTGTTTGCATACGGTGCAGATAAAGAACAGGTGGCGGATCAGATTGGCGTAACGCAGATACAGATACATCGATATTGTAAATTGTCTTATAGAGACAATCTGCAGAAAGAAGCAAATCGACTTGTAAAATTGAAGGTTGAACCACCGGTTATGTGATCGTGAAAAAATCAGAAACGTCAGAAAATTCACGAAATAGAAAAAACAAATGTTTATTTTATAACAAATATTGCTATTTGTAAGATATTAAGTTACAATAAGCGTAGATAAAATCTATAAGTGCAAGTGAAAAGCAAATAAGAAGAAAAGGGGGAATAGTATGTTAGATGCTATCAATTCAGTAGTTAATGCGATTAATGGTGTGGTATGGGGCTGGCCGATGATTATTCTGCTCTTTGGTACACACATTTTCCTGACGATTCGAACAGGATTTATCCAAAGATACACGATTTCAAAAGGTATAAAGCTCTCTGTAACAAGAGATCCGGAAGCTGAAGGAGAGGTATCAAACTTTGGTGCGCTTACAACAGCACTTGCAGCTACGATTGGTACCGGTAATATCGTAGGTGTAGGTACTGCAATTTATCTTGGTGGTCCTGGTGCAGTTCTCTGGTGCTGGCTGACTGGTGTGTTTGGTATCGCAACGAAATATGCAGAGTCTTATATCGCAGTTAAATACAGAGTTAAGACAGAAGACGGACGTATGCAAGGCGGTGCAATGTACGCTTTGGAAAGAGGTCTTAACATGAAATGGCTTGGTATGTTGTTTGCAATTTTTGCAGCATTTGCATCTTTCGGTATTGGATGTGCGACACAGGTTAACTCTATTGCAGAAGTTGCGAAGACAAACTTTAATATTCCACCGATAGCAGTAGGTATTGTAGTAGCAATTCTTACCGCAATTGTTATTTTTGGTGGTATTAAATCTATCGCAAAAGTATGTGAAAAGCTTGTTCCGTTCATGGCTATTTTCTATGTACTTGGCTGTATCGTTATCTTATGTATGAATTACGACTACATAATTCCTGCACTTGGAACAATCATTAAGCTTGCATTCCAGCCGGGAGCAGCAGCAGGTGGTCTTGTAGGTACAGGTATTATGATGGCAATTCGTTTTGGTGTTGCCAGAGGTCTTTTCTCTAATGAATCTGGTCTTGGTTCTGCTCCTATTGCTGCAGCAGCAGCTCAGACAAGAAATCCAGTTCGTCAGGCACTTGTTTCCTCTACAGGAACATTCTGGGATACAGTAGTTGTATGTCTGATGACAGGTCTTGTACTTGTAACAACAATTATGAAGAATCCACAGATCAATATGGATACTGTTGAAAATGGCGGACAGCTTACTTCTGCAGCATTCAGTCAGATTCCGGTAATCGGACCGATTATCCTGACACTTGGTATTATGTCATTTGCATATTCTACCGTACTTGGCTGGGCTTATTATGGTGAGCGGTGCGTAGAGTATTTCGCAGGAAGTAAGGCACTGATACCGTACCGTATTCTTTATGTAGTAGTGGCCGGAATTGCACCAATTATTGCACTTGATCTTGTATGGCTCATTGCAGATACATTGAATGCATTAATGGCAATCCCGAACCTTGTGGCCGTGCTTCTGTTGTCCAATCAAATGGTAAAAGATACAAAGAAATATCTGCAGGATCTGGATGCAAAAGACGACACACCGATTCCGATTATCAAAGACTAGTAATATTTATAAAAAATAGCTTGACAAATGCACTTTAATGGAGTAAAGTTACTTTTGTAAATAAGTGAAACCGTTGAGAAAGAGAAGTAAACTATTTCGTAACATTCCAGAGAGCGACAGGTGGTGTGATTGTCGTATGAAGCAGATAGTTGAATGGACTTTTGAGGGCAGCCGGAAATCGTGAGCGGTTAGAAAGAGAGTATGGCTTGTCGGGAACCGAACCCGTTATCAATCAGGAGTGTATGTTAGTACATGAGAAAGTGGACGATTCGTCAATTTGAGTGGTACCGCGATAATATGAATTATATTACCGTCTCAAACCTTAGGGTTTGAGGCGGTTTTTATTTTTGCCACTCGATTTTCTCTCCTAACAGCAAGAATAATCAGAAAAGAAAAGGAGAATGAAACAATGAAGAAAAGATTATTTGCAGGATTATTAACAGTAGTGATGGCAGCAACAATGGCAACAGGGTGTGCAGGTTCAAAGGAGTCTGACAATTCCGGTAAAGAGAGCTATACAATAGGTATTGAGCAGTTTGCTGAACACGGTTCTCTGGACAACTGCAGGGAAGGATTTCTTGCAGGACTTGAAGAAGAGGGAATCAAAGAGGGAGAAAATCTTACGGTAGAATATAAAAATGCGGCGGCAGATATGGGAACAGCCGGACAGATTTCTGACAGTTTTGTTTCAGATAAAAAAGTAGATTTAATATGTGCGATCGCAACCCCAAGTGCACAGAGCGCATACAATGCAGCAATGGAAAAGGGAATTCCGGTCATCTATACAGCAGTAACAGATCCGATCGCGGCAGAACTTGCTGATGAGGAGGGAAATCCAACAGGTGAAGTAACAGGAACTTCTGATAAACTTCCAATTGAAGAACAGCTTAAGATGATACGTGAAATGCTTCCAGATGCAAAAAAACTTGGAATCATGTATACAACAAGCGAAGCAAATTCTGTATCAGCAATTGCCGAGTATAAAGAGCTGGTGGGAGAATATGGTTTTGAACTGGTAGAAAAAGGAATCACATCAACAGCAGATGTTGCAATTGCGGCAGATGATCTGTTAAGCAAAGTAGATTGTATTACAAATCTGACAGACAATACGGTTGTAGCCTCTCTTCCGACAATTCTTGAAAAAGCGAATGAGAAGAATATTCCGGTATTTGGAAGTGAGATCGAGCAGGTTAAGATTGGCTGTCTTGCAGCAGAAGGAATTGATTATATCGCACTTGGCAAACAGACCGGAAAAATGGCAGCACAGGTGTTAAAGGGAGAAAAGAAAGCATCTGAACTGAATTTTGAGATTATTTCTGAGCCTGGTTTTTATGTAAATATGAAAGTAGCAGAGAATCTTGGAATTACGGTTCCGGAAGACCTTAAAGAATCAGCAGTAGAAAGTTTTGAAGAGATTACGGAATAAGCAAAAAATATGATTTGTTCATTGTGGGAGGCATTTTCATGGATTTTATTATCACAATTATTGAACAGGGACTGATATATGGAATTTTATCCCTGGGATTATATATTACTTATAAGATACTGGATTTTCCAGATCTTACAGTAGATGGGAGCTTCCCGCTGGGAGCAGCAGTTACAGCCTTTTTACTCTTAAAAGGCGTGAATCCTTACCTGACACTACCTGCAGCATTTCTTGCGGGAGCAGCTGCAGGGATTTGTACAGGACTGATTCATGTAAAAGGACAGGTAAGAGATCTTTTGTCCGGTATTATTATGATGACAGCATTATGGACAGTGAATTTGTATATTGCAGGAACTTCTAATGTACCTTTGTTTTCGCAAAAAAGTATTTTTAAGAATGATTTTATGAATCGTGTGTTTCCGGAGGCTTTAAATCCATACAAAACACTGATTGTCATTTTGATTTTGACAATCTTTTGTAAAGTGGTATTGGATGCATATATGAAGACGAAATCCGGCTATCTGCTACGTGCAGTCGGCGATAATGATGTACTTGTAACATCGCTTGCAAAGGCACAGGGAAATGTAAAGATTCTTGGACTTGCGATTGCCAATGGTCTGGTTTCTCTGGCGGGATGTATATTTGCTCAGGAGGAGAGAGTGTTTGAGATATCTATGGGAACCGGAGCAATGGTCATTGGTCTTGCAAGTGTCATTATCGGAACAAGCATATTTAAGAAACTGACATTTTTTAAGACAACGACAGCAGTTATTATTGGTTCAATCATCTATAAAGCATGCGTGGCAATTGCGCTTCGCAATTTTGAACCACAGGCGATGAAGCTGATTACAGCAGTACTATTCCTTGTGATTTTGATCATCAGTATGGGAAGAAAGACGAAGGTGAGAGGAAATGCTTGAATTAAAGGGAATTGAAAAATACTATAATCCCGGTACAGTAAATGAAATGTGTCTGTTTGACAATTTCAATCTGAAGATTGAAAAGGGGGAATTCCTTTCAGTTGTAGGAAGCAATGGCTCTGGTAAGACCTCTATGCTGAATATCATATGTGGAAGTATCAGGCAGGAAGCTGGGCAGATATTGATGAACGGGAAAGATATCACAAAGGAGAAAGAATATAAAAGAAACGAAAGGATTGGCCGCGTTTATCAGAATCCGGCGATGGGTACGTGCCCGTCTATGACTATTCTGGAGAATATGTCTCTTGCAGATAATAAAGGAAAGATATATGGGCTTTCCAGAGGAACAAACAAAAAGCGTGTGGATTTTTACAAAGAACAGCTTTCACAGCTTGGTCTTGGTCTGGAAGATAAACTTCATGTTAAGGTAGGGTCTTTATCCGGTGGGCAGAGGCAGGCAATGGCACTTTTAATGTCTACGATGACACCAATCGAATTTCTGATACTGGATGAACATACAGCGGCTCTTGATCCCAAGACAGCTGAACTCATCATGGAGTTAACGGATAAGATTGTCAGAGAAAAACAGCTTACGACGATCATGGTAACACATAACCTTCGATATGCTGTTGAATATGGAAATCGTCTTGTTATGATGCATGATGGAAAAGTGATACTGGATAAGAAGGGAGAAGAAAAAGAAAACGTACAGATAGATGACATTTTACGACTTTTCAATGAAATCAGTATTGAATGTGGAAATTAAACTGGAAAATAATATTACACAATTTGCAGAGCCTCGAGGGGCTCTTTTTTTTGTGAAAAACCGTTGACGGGGCGCCAATAGAATGATAAGATATTGTATGAAAAACACACGATATGGGGAAATGTCGTGCTGACATACACAAAATATGGGAATTAAGGAGGAAGTTGCATGCTTACAAGGGACGTAAGGGTAATCAAAAAGGATGGAACGAAAGAAGAATTTAATGTACAGAAGGTAGTGGTGGCGGTTAATAAATCTGCATACCGTGCATTAATAAAATTTACAGAAGAAGAGATTGGATTTATCTGTCAGTTTGTTGAAGAAAAAGTAGAAGAGATGGGTGTTACTGAGATTGCGATCGCAGAGATGCACAATGTAGTAGAGGGCGCATTGGAACGCGTGAATCCGGTTGTTGCAAAGAGCTATCGTGATTATCGGAATTATAAGCAGGATTTTGTACAGATGCTGGATGAAGTGTACAAGAAGAGCCAGTCTATCATGTACATTGGAGATAAAGAAAACAGTAATACGGACAGTGCGCTTGTGTCAACGAAGCGAAGCCTTATTTTTAATGAACTGAACAAAGAATTATATAAGAAGTTCTTCCTGACAGTGGAGGAGATTCAGGCAATTCGTGATGGCTATATCTATATTCATGATATGTCAGCAAGAAGAGATACCATGAATTGTTGCCTTTTTGATGTGAAGACTGTTCTTAGTGGCGGATTTGAGATGGGAAATCTCTGGTATAACGAGCCAAAGACTCTGGATACAGCGTTTGATGTGATCGGTGATATCGTGTTAAGCGCGGCAAGTCAGCAGTATGGCGGTTTTACTGTTCCGAGTGTTGATGAAATACTGGAGCCTTATGCAGAGAAGTCTCATAAGAAGCATCTTCAGAAATATCGTGATCTGGGACTTGATGAAGAGACCGTAGAGCGTATTGCATGGGCGGATCTGGAAAAAGAGATGGAGCAGGGCTTCCAGGGATGGGAGTATAAGTTTAATTCTGTATCATCCAGCCGCGGTGATTATCCGTTTATTACCGTTACAGCAGGAACCGTGACAAGTAAGTATGGTAAGCTTGTTACAACAAAAATGCTGGAGGTGAGAAGAAAAGGACAGGGGAAAGATGGGCATAAGAAACCTGTGCTTTTCCCGAAGATTGTATTTCTGTATGATGAAAAACTGCATGGTCCGGGCGGTCCGCTTGAGGATGTGTTTGAAGCAGGTATTGAATGTTCTTCAAAAACGATGTATCCGGATTGGCTGAGCCTTACCGGTGAGGGATATGTTCCCAGTATGTATAAAAAATATGGAAAGATTGTAAGTCCGATGGGATGTCGTGCATTCTTATCTCCATGGTATGAAAGAGGCGGAATGGAACCTGCAGATGAAGATGATGTGCCGGTATTTGTAGGAAGATTTAATATTGGTGCAATCAGTCTGCACCTTCCGATGATATATGCGAAGGCAAAGCAGGAAGGAAAAGACTTCTATGAGGTACTTGACTATTATCTGGAGCTGATTCGTCAGCTTCATCTGCGCACGTATGATTATCTTGGGGAGTTGAAAGCTTCTACGAATCCGCTTGCATATTGCGAGGGTGGTTTCTATGGCGGACATCTGGGACTGTATGACAAGATCAAACCATTGCTTAAGTCAGCAACAGCTTCCTTTGGTATTACCGCATTAAATGAGCTTCAGCAGCTTTATAACAAGAAGTCACTTGTCGAAGACGGACAGTTTGCGCTTGATACACTTCAGTATATTAATGATAAGATTAATGAGTTTAAGAAGGAAGACGGAAGATTATATGCAATTTACGGTACACCGGCAGAAAATCTTTGTGGCGTTCAGATCAAGCAGTTCCGCAAGAAATATGGAATTATTGAAAATGTGTCTGACCGTGAATATGTAAGTAACAGCTTCCACTGTCATGTGACAGAAGATATTACTCCTATTCAGAAGCAGGATCTGGAAGGACGTTTCTGGAATCTGAGTAATGGAGGAAAGATTCAGTATGTAAAATATCCGATCAGCTATAATAAAGAAGCAATCAAATCTCTTGTGAGAAGAGCCATGACAAAGGGATATTATGAAGGCGTAAATCTTTCACTTGCATACTGTGATGATTGTGGTCATGAAGAACTGGCTATGGATGTATGCCCGGTATGCGGAAGCAAGAATCTGACGAAGATCGATCGCATGAATGGTTATCTGTCTTATTCCAGAGTGAAGGGAGATACTCGTTTGAATGAGGCGAAGATGGCTGAGATTGCAGAAAGGAAAAGTATGTAACATGCGTTATCATAATATTACGAAAGATGATATGCTGAACGGTGATGGACTGAGGGTAGTTCTGTGGGTGGCAGGATGCCCGCACCATTGCCCGGGATGTCATAATCAGATTACGTGGGACCCGGAAGGTGGCCTTGTATTTGATGAAGAAGCAAAAAAAGAGATTTTTGATGAGCTGGAAAAGGACTATGTAAGTGGAATCACGTTTTCGGGAGGAGATCCTCTTCATGAGGCGAATATTCAGACAGTAACATCACTTGCCAGAGAAATCCGTTCCCGCTATCCGGATAAAACGATCTGGTTATATACGGGATATAAGTGGGCGGATATAAAGGATAAGGAGATTGTGGATTATCTGGATGTACTGGTGGATGGAAGATTTGAACAGTCATTAAAAGATAATACGCTTCATTGGAAGGGCAGCGCGAACCAGCTTGTTATTGATGTAAAAAATACACGGAAGATAGGAGAGGTGGTTTTGCATGGCTAAAAGAATCGCACAGTTCCACAAAGTGAGCTTTGAACAGTTTAAAAAAGGATTTACAGATACCTTTGGTCCGGTAGATAAGGAAGAAATCCAGGAAATCTATGAGGGAATAAAGTTGCCAAAGAGAGCGACGGCAGGTTCCGCAGGGTATGATTTTTTCGCTCCTGTTTCCATTTCTCTGAGACCGGGAAAAACGGTAAAGATACCAACAGGTATACGTGTTGAGATGCAGGACAATTGGGTGTTAAAGTGTTATCCCAGAAGTGGACTTGGGTTTAAATACCGCCTGCAGCTTAATAATACAGTAGGTATTATTGACAGCGATTATTTCTATTCGGATAACGAAGGACACATTTTTGCAAAGCTTACCAATGATACGAATGAGAATAAGCTGGTTGAGATCGAGGCCGGAACAGGATTTATGCAGGGGATATTCGTTGAATATGGAATTACAATGGACGACGATGTGACTACAGCCCGAAATGGCGGGTTTGGGAGTACTACAATATAAAAGGCATAATGCCGGAAAAAGACAGCGTGATGATGCGCTGTCTTTTTTTGCATATTCCCGGATAATTACGGGAACTCTACTTGTTGAAAAAGAAAAGTGGAGGAAGAAAAATGCCGGAGATAAAAAAAGTTTCAGCGTCGAGAGATGAAAATGTAAATTATATGAACCGAATGTTGCCGGTGCAGGATAGTTTTGACATCATACAAAGAGATATGTATATAGGCGGTCGTGTGGCTTCGTTCTATTTTATTGACGGGTTTACAAAGGATGAGGTGATGCTTAAAATCATGGATTCTATCGTAAAGGTGAAGGAAGAAGATATGCCGGCTGATGCTGTGGAATTTTCACGTATGTGTATTCCATATGTGGAGGTGGATATTATTGGTGATTATGACCAGGTGTTCCGAAATGTTCTTTCTGGTGTGACATGTATGTTTATCGACGGATATGATACATGTATCGCTATTGATTGTCGTACTTATCCGGCAAGAAGTGTGGAAGAGCCAGATAAGGATAAATCCCTTCGAGGTTCCAGAGATGGCTTTGTGGAAACGATTGTATTTAATACGGCAATGATGCGCAGGAGAATACGTGACAGGCATCTGATTATGAAGATGACAGAAGTAGGAGAAAGCTCCAGAACCGATGTGGCAATTTGTTACATGGAGGACCGGGTAGACACCGAGCTTCTTCATACAGTGACAAGCCGTATTGAAAGTATACAGACAGATGATCTCAGAATGAATCAGCAAAGCCTTGCAGAATGTCTGTTTAAACGGAAGTGGTACAATCCTTTTCCTAAATTTAAGTTTACAGAGCGCCCGGACACGGCGGCAGCCTGCCTGCTGGAGGGGAAAGTGGTTATTCTGGTAGATAATTCACCTTCTGCAATGATTCTGCCGACTTCCATTTTTGATATGATTGAGGAGGCAAACGACTACTATTTTCCAACACTTACGAATATATATTTAAAGGTGGCGAGAACCATCATTACGATTATGACTGTGTTTTTAACACCGCTTTTTCTGCTTTTTATGCAGAATCTGAACTGGCTGCCGGAAGTATTTGCATTTGTGGCAGTAAAAGACATTGTAAATATTCCACTGATCTTTCAACTTTTGATACTGGAGATCGCAATTGATGGTCTGCGGCTTGCGGCACTGAACACACCGAGTATGTTAAGTACACCACTCAGTGTTATTGCCGGTCTTGTCATGGGTGAATTCTCCGTAAATTCCGGATGGTTTAACTCAGAAGTAATGCTTTATATGGCTTTTGTTGCGGTTGCAAATTATACGCAGCCCAATTTTGAACTTGGTTATGCATTGAAATTTATGCGTCTCCAGCTTCTGATCCTGACGGCATTATTTAACTGGGCGGGATTTGCGGCAGGATGTCTGATTGTCATCCTTTCTCTTTGTTTTAATAAGACATTATCGGGAAGAAACTATCTGAATGTGAAATTAAATTAGGCTCTTTACAATCCGGAACAAAGGTATATAATGGTATTCTAAAAGGAGGTTTCGGGTGTATGGAGAAGAATGATGAACGGCTGGGTACTGCTCCGCTGGGGAAGCTTATGGTATCAATGGCGCTTCCGGCGGTGGCGGCCCAACTTATTAATGTTTTGTATAATATAGTGGACAGGATATATATTGGACATATTGCCGGTTATGGTGATATTGCACTTACAGGTGTTGGTATCACTTTCCCGATTATTATGATAATCTCTGCATTTAGTGCATTTGCAGGAATGGGCGGTGCTCCGTTTGCATCTATTGCGCTTGGAAAAAAGGACTATAAGAGTGCGGAGCAGATTCTTGGTAATTCTGCCGGCTTGATTGTGATCTTTTCCATAGTGCTTACCGCCTTTTTTTCTGTTTTTAAAACGCCGATATTATATGCTTTTGGAGCAAGCGATATGACGATTTCCTACGCAGAGAGCTACATAAGTATTTATTTGATCGGTACTATTTTTGTCCAGGTGGCGCTGGGTATGAATACATTTATCAGTGGTCAGGGGGCGGCCAAAACAGCGATGCTCTCTGTACTGATCGGAGCAGTAATTAATATCTGTCTGGATCCGGTATTTATTTTTGGCTTTCATCTGGGGGTCAGAGGAGCGGCATTCGCAACAATTATTTCGCAGGCAATCAGTGCGGCGTGGGTGGTCAGGTTCCTGAGCTCTGAAAAAAGTGTGATACGTCTTCGTTTTTCTAATATGAGGTTACAAGGAACAATTGTAAAACAGATCGCGATGTTGGGTGTTTCACCATTTATTATGCAGAGTACAGAAAGTCTGGTCAGTATTACGCTGAATTCCGGACTGCAAAAATATGGCGGAGATATGTATGTGGGAACGATGGCGATCATGATGAGTGTCATGCAGCTGATCATTATTCCGGTACAGGGTATTACCCAGGGAATACAGCCAATTATCAGCTATAATTATGGAGCAGGTAATAAAGAACGAGTAAAGAAAACATTTTTACGACTGGTAATGGCAAGTCTGGCAGGAACATTGACGCTTGGTGGAATTGCTGTTCTGTCACCGGATGTATATGCAAGAATCTTTACGGGCAATGCAGAGCTTGCAAAGATGACGGCACAGGTAATGCCGGTGTTTTTCCTTGGAACTACGATATTCGGTATTCAGTCTGCGTGTCAGTCTACATTTATTGCATTGGGGCAGGCAAAGGTTTCTGTCTTTATTGCGCTTCTCAGAAAAATTATTCTGCTGATTCCGCTGGCAATCATTTTACCGAAATTTATGGGTGTCATGGGAATCTATCGCGCAGAGCCGATTGCAGACATTATATCAGTCACAGTTACAGGTATCCTGTTTTTTATTACATTTAGAAAGATTTTGCAGAGCATGTAGAAACATGTTAAAATAGATATATGGAATAAGGAGGGTGATATATATGAGTAATTATGTAATCACAGCAAACAGTACAGTTGATTTACCAAAAGAATGGCTGGAAGAAAGAGGAGTTCCGATTATTCCTTTAAAGTATACGATTGACGGAGAAACCTATAAGGATATGTACGGACTCTCAGCTAAAGAGTTTTTCAAAAAGCTCAGAGATGGTAAGATGGCAGTCACCTCACAGGTAAATCCGGAAGAAGCAAAAGAAGCGCTGGAACCTTTTTTGAAGGAGGGAAAGGATGTATTACATCTTGGATTTTCTTCGGCGCTCAGTGGAACATATAACAGCATGCGACTTGCAGCAGAAGAACTTATGGAAGAATATCCAGACAGAAAGGTTATCGTAATTGATACACTTTGTGCCTGCCTGGGAGAAGGTCTCCTTTTGTATTATGCTCTGAAAATGCAGAAGGAAGGGAAAACAATAGATGAAGTCGCAAAATGGGCAGAGGAAAATAAACTCCATGTCTGCCATAACGTAACAATCGATGATCTGGATCATCTGCAGAGAGGTGGACGCATTTCAAAAACGACAGCTGTTGTTGGTACAATGCTGCAGATGAAGCCTATGATTCATATGGCAGACGATGGAAGTCTGCAGGTCATTGGAAAAGAGCGGGGACGGAAGAAATCTCTGAACAAAATTGTTGATAAAGCAGTTAGTCAGTCTAAAGGCTGGGCAAATGATATCATCATGATCACGCATGGTGACTGTGTTGAAGATGCAGAGTACGTAGCAGGACTTGTGCGGGAGAAAATGGGAATTGATAATATTCTGATCAATAATATTGGTACGGTAATCGGAAGTCATACTGGTCCGGGAGTTGTGGCTGTTTTCTGCCTGGGTGATAAGAGATAAAGGTATGTGTGATAAAGGAGCAGACGGATGAGAAAGCATTTGAACATTGATCCAGAGATGAAAGCTCTGTGCCCATCTGTGAGAGTCGGATGTATGCAGTATAAAGTAAATGTAGAAAAGAAAAATGAAGAGATGTGGAAGTATCTGAAAAAAGATATTTTCAGGAAAACAAAAGATGCAATCTTTGACTATGGAATAAATAATATTCCTAATATTAAAGAATCCCGGGCAGCCTATAAAGCATTTGGAAAAGATCCAAGCCGCTACCGCGTATCCTCTGAGGCCCTTATCCGAAGAATAGGCCAGGGAAAGGGTCTTTACGAAGTAAATACAGTTGTAGATGTAAATAATCTCATTTCTATTCAATCCGGATTCTCCGTAGGTTCATATGATGTCTCTGATATTGCAGATGAGCTTGTTTTCCGCATAGGAAGAGCAGGAGAGACATATAAGGGAATCGGAAAAGAAGAGATAAACATAGAGAACCTTCCGGTACTTGCAGATGAAAAAGGTGCGATCGGAAGCTCTACAAGTGACTCGGAAAGAGCGATGATCACAGAAAAGACAGAAGAAGTACTTACATTGATTTACTCCTTTTCCGATAATGAAGATTTGGAAAAAGCACTCGAATATGGCAGAAAATATATGGAAAAATATGCCGGAGCAGAAGAGATGGATTGGTGGATTATATAAGAATTTGGTTCAGTGATTTTATCTGAGGCAGAACAGTGATGCGAGACAGCTGAACTTTGAAAAACGAACCAGTCGCTGACAAACGGTAAACATCAAAAGCTGATATAACATTCGTAACCGAGTATATTCGCCGGGAACTCCTGATGAGTTCCGCGTCTCAGATACTCTTTCGCCTTGTATGGGAAATACAAGGCGAATACGAAGTTATATCAGCTTTTTCTGCAACCGTTTGTAACGCTCTTCCACGTTTCCCCAAGCCCTGCTGTCTCGCGTCACTTGTAATGTCTCAGCCAAAATACTGAAACCGCATCGTAAAAGTAATTCCACCACGTTATCGGCGCGATAATAAGCTCTTTTTCATTCCCTGAGAGCGAAAAAGAAAATATGTACTGACTTTTTTTAGAACCAAATCATTTCCTCAGAGACAAAATCCTAAAATGGAATGAGTTTTCAACAAATCATTTCATTCAAATATGGATTTTTTCTCTTGGAAGCTGACTTCGACTTCTCAAAATTCATTACAATTCTTTACTTTTACATATAGAAGCTGAATAGACCAGATACATAACATGTTTTGCCAATAAACTGAGGCGCTCAATTTTACCCGGAATTTCCAGTACAGTAAATGGTAGCAGTTGATATATTTCTATATGGTGACGGTAAGCGGAAGTCCTGGAAAATCCAGCCCGAAGCTGTTAGAGCCAGAACAACAGACAATTCGTTCACTGTCTGTTGTTCTGGCTCTTATAGATTCGTGGCTTAGTTGTAAGGACGGACGCATCGGAGACATATAGAAATATATCATCTGCGTACCACTTACTATACCAAATTCCTATCTTACACCTTTTCCGCTTTGCAAAACAGTACAAATCCAATAAAGAACATAATTGCGAGAGATCCGACTCCGGCGCTTGTGCTTCCAGTCATCTGGCTGATGAACGATACGAGGAAAGTGCCAAAGAAAGCGGCTCCTTTTCCGCAAATATCCATAATACCAAAATATTCTCCAGATTTGTCAGCCGGAATGATTTTGGCGAAATAAGAACGGGATAAAGCCTGTATAGCTCCCTGGAACATTCCGACCAGAACAGCAAGCATCCAGAAATCCAACTGTGAATCAAGCCAGATCGCATATATAGCAATGCCACAGTATGCGGCGATACAGATACGAATCAGGGTTGCAGAATTAAATTTCTTGGAAAATCTGCCGAAAATCAGTGCACATGGGAAAGCAACAACCTGAGTCAGCAGAAGCGCAAGCAGAAGTCCCGTACTGTCAAGTCCGAGTGATTGTCCGTACGCGGTCGCCATATCAATGATTGTATATACACCATCAATATAAAAGAAGAATGCAAGAAGGAAGAAAAGAATCTTCTTTTGTTTTGCAATTTCTTTTATTGTTTTAAGGAGACGAGAGAAACTTGTGCTTACAACATGACTTCCGTGTTCTACATAGTAAAGTTGTTTATAATTTTTGAGAAGAGGAAGAGATGTAACAAGCCACCATGCAGCTGTGATGGCAAAAGCAATCATCATGGCTGTAGCCATGGGCATTCCGAATTTGTCGGCATTTAGCACAATAAGTAAAGAAATAATAAAAGGAATACAACTTCCTATATATCCCCATGCATAACCGTTGGAAGATACCGTGTCCATTCGTTCTTCAGTTGTAATGTCTGTAAGCATTGAGTCATAGAAAATGAGACTTACAGAATAAGCGGTTTTTGCAATGACAAATACAATAAGAAAAACAAGCCAGGATGATGATACGCCCAGACATAAGCAGGCAATAACACCGATGATAAGGGAAGCACAAAATAGTTTTTTCTTGAAATTCTTATTATCTGCAATGCTGCCAAGTACCGGACCAAGAGCCGCTACAATTAATGTGGAGATGGAAATAGCGTAACCCCAGTATGCAAGATAATCAGAAGAAGCAAGCTTTGCGGAATCCGCCAGATAATTAAAATAAATTGGCAGAATAGTGGAAACGAGCAGTACAAATGCAGAATTTCCGACGTCATACAAGATCCATTGTTTTTCTAAAGAAGTTAGTTTTGATTTCATATTTTTGTCCTTTTCTATTTAATTCTTAACATTTAATAAATATTATGCAATAAATAACAGCTGCCAGTTTTCGCCGGCACCGAAAGTCTTCTGGAAACGTGGTGACAGAGGCACATCGTGTTCCAGTACATTGGAATATTGTTGAATCAACGATACTGCAACAGTAACAGCTTCTGTATACATCTTGTCCAGCAGACCACAGTAGTCTTCGCATCTGGGATCGGGTTCCGGTTTCATTATCAGCCCTTGCATAGAATCATAATGTCCACTTATTTTAAGACCGGTATAAAGAATATTTCGTTTAAAGCTGCTGGAAGCATGAAGCAGTTTGTGACAACGAATCATTCCCTGGAGAGAAGCAAAAATATCAGCTTCAGAGAGGTTTTCAAAACAACTGGAAATTACTTTGCTGTTGTCATGACTGGCATGAATATGCTGGATTGGAATATATGAAGCTGGCTCTATATGGTCTTTTAACATAAAATAACGCTCCAGCTCTGTCTCTATTTCGTTATGACTTAATTTACTTAAATCGATCATCTTTTCGACATAAGGATGACAGGTGCTGTCCAGAGAAAAGTGACAGATAAATCCAAATAAATAGGCTTTTAGTGCATCCTTTTGTTCGCTGTTGCGCCAGATGGCTGCAGTTTTTTCGAAAAAAGATGCTGCCGGAATGTCATGCATGGCATAGCCAGTCTTATTGATTTCATTTGAAGATAAAGGATGATAATAAAATAAAATGTCAGGCCCGTGAAGACCTATATCAAAAAGTTCATGATGTTTTTCGATGGTTTTTTTATATAGATATGGAAGACAAGTTTCCACTTCTTTTCCAAAACGATAGTGTGCGTATGCTGCTGGCATAACATAAGACCCCTTTCAAAACAAATACTCAATTTATTATCTCACAATAAAAGAAAATAGGCTAGAACTTTTCGAGATTTTTATATAATATAGAAGTGCAAAGATAGCGAATGGAGGTTATGGTCATGAAAGTTTTAATAGTAGTAGATATGCAGAATGATTTTATTGATGGTTCTCTTGGAACGAAAGAAGCGCAGGCAATTGTGCCTAAAGTAGTAGAAAAAATAAAAGGATTTGATGGAAAGATTATATATACCCGAGATACACATGAAGAAAATTATCTGGAAACAGAAGAAGGAAAGAATCTTCCGGTGTTGCATTGTATCAGAGGTACATCCGGATGGGAGCTGCATCCTGAAATAGCTGCCATGCATCCGGAGAATATTGTAAATAAGCCGACATTTGGTAGTATCGACCTGGCATATAAGCTGAAAGAATACATGATGGATCAGGCTGTTTTAAACGAAAATCTGATCGAATCGGTTACACTTGTCGGTCTTTGCACGGATATATGCGTATTGTCCAATGCGATGCTTCTCAAAGCCTTTGTTCCGGAAATTCCGATTACGGTAGATGCTTCCTGCTGTGCAGGTGTAACACCCGAAAGCCATAGAAATGCATTAGAAGCCATGAAGATGTGTCAGATTAAAGTGGTAAATTATTAAATGGGGACGGGGTTTTTTGAAAAAAACCCCGTCCCCAATTTACTCTGGATATATCAGTCGTTCGTCGGTTATGTCGGTAAGAACTTCTTTCAGGTATTTTCTGGCGAGGTATTTTGCCATAGGAAGATTCATGTCAAGATAGTTGCCGCAATCTTTTGGGGCAGCTCCCGGTACTTCGCCTTCAAAATCAGCAATGAAAGAAAACATTTCCTGCATCAGCGGAACGATATCGCGAGATTCATATTTGCCTGCCAGGAGAAGATAAAAGCCGGTTCGGCATCCCATAGGACCGAAATAAATGGTCTTACTGCCATATTTTTCGTGGTTACGCAGAAACGTGGCAGCAAGATGTTCGATCGTATGCATCTCAGCGGTATTCATGACAGGTTCATCGTTGGGGCTTGTCATTCGTAAGTCAAAGGTTGTAATAGGATGCCCTTCAACTTCATCAATACGCGATACATACACCCCGGGGATTAATTTTAAATGGTCTATTGTAAAGCTTGTGATTTTTTCCATTTTCATACTCCTTTCGTAATCTTTTCGTATTATAACATCTTTCGTGCGGAATTTGCACAAAATAAATGAAAAACGAGAAAAGATATGATATACTATCAACGGACAACAACACAGGTAATGACAGGGAGGCATAGATAAAGTGAAACTGTACATTGTAAGGCACGGTGAAACAGACTGGAATAAAGAAAGAAAGATTCAGGGTCAGGTAGATATTCCGCTCAACGAATTCGGAAGGAAGCTGGCACGTAAGACGGCAGTAGGCCTTAATGATATCCCTTTTGCAGCATGCTATAGCAGCCCGCTTGGAAGAGCGGTGGAAACTGCACAGATTATTTTAAACGGCCAGAACGTACCCATTGTGAAGGATGATCGGATTGCTGAGATGGCGTTTGGTGAATGGGAAGGCAAATGCTGTGCAAGAGATCATTGGAATCTTCCAGAAAGATTTCAGCTGTTTTTTAATGATCCGGTAAATTATGAGCCGGCAGAAGGTGGAGAATCTTTTTCAGATGTAAAGAAAAGAACCGGAGATTTTTTGTCCTGGCTCTATAATCAGAAAGAATATGAGACCGGAAATATCCTGATTGCAACACACGGGGCTGCTCTTGCTGGTATCCTGAACAATATAAAAAATGAGCCGCTGGCTCAGTATTGGGGAACCGGGGTACATAAGAATTGTGCTGTAACAGAAGTGGAGGTTACAGACGGTGTTCCAGTAATCCTGTCAGAGAATCAGGTGTATTATGATGATGAAGTAGAAGAGTGGTCTGACGCTCTTAAGACAAAATAAATGTGGAGGATAACAAAATGATTAATGATAAGAAAGTATTATTCAGTGGAATGCAGGCAACAGGGAATCTTACCCTTGGAAACTATCTTGGTGCATTGAAAAACTGGGTAACCTTAAGTGATGAATATGAGTGCTTTTACAGTGTGGTCGATATGCATTCTATTACAGTAAGACAAGACCCGGCAACGCTTAGAAAAAGAGCAAGAGCGCTTCTCACTCTGTATATTGCGGCAGGACTTGATCCGGAGAAAAACTGTATTTATTATCAGTCTCATGTGTCCGGACATGCAGAACTTGCATGGATTCTGAATTGTTTTACTTACATGGGTGAGCTGAACCGTATGACTCAGTTTAAAGATAAGGCTGCAAAGCATGCGGATAATATCAATGCAGGATTATTTACTTATCCGGTTCTCATGGCCGCCGATATTTTATTGTATCAGGCAGATGTTGTTCCGGTAGGTATTGATCAAATGCAGCATCTGGAACTTACCAGAGACATTGCAGAGCGCTTTAACAATATATATGGAGATGTATTTACAGTTCCGGAGGCATATGTAGGAAAAGTAGGAGCAAAGATCATGAGTTTGCAGGATCCGTCAAAGAAAATGTCAAAATCCGATGAAAATCCAAATGCAAGTATCTATCTTATGGATGATCCTGATACGATTATGCGTAAATGTAAACGTGCCGTTACAGACTCTGAAGCACAGATCTTATATCGTGACGAGCAGCCTGGTGTAAAGAATCTGATAGATATTTACAGCGCATGTACAGGAAAGACTCCGGATGATGTTGTAAAAGAATTCGATGGAAAAGGATACGGTGACTTTAAGATGGCAGTAGGTGAATCTGTAGTATCTGTTCTGAAACCATTACAGGATGAAGTTGCACGTCTCGAAAAGGATAAAGCATATATTGACGGAATTATTAAGAATAATGCTGAAAAAGCACAGTATTTTGCAAATAAGACATTAAGAAAAGTACAGAAAAAAGTTGGATTTCCAGAGAAGATTCGATAGGAATTCGATTCAGTGATTTTATCTGAGGCAGAACAGTGACGCGAGACAGCAGAACTTTGAAAAACGAACCAGTCGCTGACAAACGGTAAACATCAAAAGCTGATATAACATTCGTAACCGAGTATATTCGACGGGAACTCCTGATGAGTTCCGCGTCTCAGATACTCTTTCGCCTTGTATGGGAAATACAAGGCGAATACGAAGTTTATATCAGCTTTTTCTGCAACCGTTTGTAAC
>NZ_JAFBIY010000014.1 GCF_021531975.1 Faecalicatena contorta
GTAGAGATTTGAGGTTTTAAGAGAACAGGCTGTGAAAGGAATATTGTCTTATTGTATTTTCGTAGAAGAGCGGTATAATCCGTTACTGAAAAAGAATGAAATATGCAGTACCGAGTCTTGTACTTCAAGTACAAGGCGAGAAGACAGTTGAAGTGAGAACTCATCATGAGTTCCCGCTGAATCTGTCTGGTGTCTGTCATATTTCATTCTTTTAAAGTTATGGATTATTAGCGATTGGTTCGGAAATACAATAAGACAATATTTCTTCACAGCCGTCCTTTTATACCTTAAACTTCTGCACTAAATTTCCATCTACATAATCCCCGCTACGCAGTGATATCCTATAATCACCAAAAGCGCAGGCAGCATATTTCCTACTTTGATCCGTTTTCCGAATGCCACGTTGACTCCTACGCAGAAGATCAAGACCGAGCCTACATATGACAGGTCACTGATGACAGCCTGGCTTGCAAATGAGCCGAAGGCTGCTGCCAGGAGGGTAATTCCACCCTGATAAAGGAAGATTAATATGGCTGAAAATGCTGCTCCTATTCCGTAAGTTGACGCAAAGATCATTACGATCACAAAGTCGAGTACAGCCTTTGTGGCAAGTACGGAATAATCTCCGCTGATTCCGTCCTGAATGGACCCGACGATTGCCATGGCTCCGACACATATAATCAATGAGACATTTACAAACCCGTCTACAAAATGGGTATCATTTTTTGCACGCACTGCGGATTTAATCTTCTCACCGACCAATTCCATTTTCTGTTCTACATCAACCCACGCTCCCAACACGGAACCCAGAACCAGTGAAAGCACAAGAAGCATCGTTCCCTGTGTCTCAAAATTCCCATCTTTAAAGACAAGCATTTTAGACAATGCACCGGCTATCCCGATGAAGATGACGGATACACCACACGCCTGCATCAGGGTGTCCTGCATCTCCTGCTTCAGTCCTTTTTTTATTACTACTCCAAGCATTCCGCCTGCGGCTACTGCCACTGTGTTGATCAATGTTCCTAATCCTATCATATCCTGCCTCGTTTTATCCTAAACAAATCCTCGTAAGACTCGTTTGGCATCTGTCGTATAAAATGCATTATCAGTAAAAAATGTCTTTACCGTATCTGTAGAAAGGATCTCTCCTTCAAACAGAAAACTGCATACGTCGGCATAACTGGCGGCAAATTCTACATCATGTGTCACGCATACGACAGTATGTCCATCTTCTACATATTTTCTCAAATATTCACCCAGTTCTTTTTTCGCTTCAATATCCATTCCCTTTGACGGTTCATCCAGAAGCAACAGATCTGGTTCTTTTGCAAGCACCATCGCAAGTCCAAGTCTCTGCTGCTCCCCGCCGCTCAGATCATATGGATGCTGCAAAGTCAATGTTTCCAGACGCAGTTCTTTACAAAGCTTATCGCTGCATCGGGCATCGCGCAACTCTTCTGCCACTGTATCTCTGGAAAACATTGCTTTGGGATTCTGTGTCAGCAATGCAATCGTTGGCATCTTTTTATCTGTTCCCAGACGAATCTTTCCCCGGTCCGCATAAAGTCGTTTTCCAAGTATGCCAAGAAGCGTAGTCTTGCCGCTCCCATTTCCGCCAAGAATCGCATGGAAACTGCCCCACTCAATACGAAGCTCTAAATTGCGGATTACATACGGCATCTGTTTTCGATACTGAAACCAGATATGATCTACATACAGGCAAGTGTCTTCTCTGATGTTTCCTTCTCTGATCTCAAACTTTTTCAGCTGCTTTCTTATCATATCCGGGTTCTTTGAAGAAATATCTGCAAGATATTCTCTCCCTTCTCTCACAGACAATGGATATTTTTCCTCTTCCTGCAGGGCATTTGCAATTCTTGACGCTGCAGGCAGCGTGTCTATATATCTGCGCTCCTCAGAAAAAACATATTTCAGGTATCCCTGCACACTTCCCTCATACCGGAAGGTTCCTTCTTTCATGTACAGCACACGGTCTGCAAGAGGCAGCATTTCTTCCAGATGATGCTCGCTTAGCAATACCGCGATTCCCAGTTCCCGGTTCACTCTTACGAGCAGCTCAAGGAAATTCTTTCTGGATGAAGGATCCAGCTGTGATACAGGCTCATCAAGCAGTAAGACTTTGGGCCGCATCGCAATCACAGATGCCAGATTCAAAAGTTGCTTTTGGCCACCGCTTATTTCGTGCACAGAATCATCGATCCACTCATCAATCCCGAAAAACAATGCCGTCTCTGCTACCCTTCTTCGGATCACCCCTGTTGGCAGTCCCATATTTTCCAGACCAAACGCCAGCTCATGCCGCACCGTATCTGTTACAATCTGGTTATCTGGATTCTGAAACACAAATCCTACATCCGTTGCCGGAAGTTCAGTAATCTCTCCTTCATACTTTCCGACAGGCGCAATCTGTGATTTGATACATCGAAGTAATGTAGTTTTTCCACTCCCTGAAGGTCCACAGAGAAGCACAAACTCTCCATTTTCTATATTTAAATTGATAGCATGCAATATTTTCTTTCCAGAAGGAAATGTAAAAGAAAAATCTTTAACTTCAATTACACTCATTTCTTTTTTCCTCCTTTTCTAAAAATCTCCATCCAGACAGGAGTAAGCAAAAACATAATCAGGAAAACTACATTGCCTGCCAGAACTGCTCCCTGCCCCTTCTCCCAACTCATAACCGGATAATATTGAAATCTTTGATTCTGCATCACTACCGCCAATACCGAACCTGTATATGTGGCAATCATATATATGAGCATTCCTGCATCGTACCGGTTAAAATGGAATTTTTCATAACAGCCTCGTCTGCCCGCGCCATATCCTCTCGCTTTCATAGAATCAGCTGTTTCTATTCCGTCTTCCATACTCCACTCCATCAGACCTGACATTTGCCGCATACTCCTTTGAAGTTTCAGCTTTAAAGGCTCTTTTTCTTTCATTCCCGCAGTACTCTGTGCAAATTGAATACATCGTATCTTATATTTTGTATCTGGAAACAACTTCAAAATCATCGACAGTAGCAGGGCACTTGTCGGAAAACGTCTTCCAAACAAATACAGAAACTTATCGTTTGGAACAAGTGCAGTAAAGCAACGAAACCATAACACAACCGTTCCCAGCATCAGTCCATTGGCAAATCCATAACACATACTTTCCAATGTAAATAGCTTACTGCCTATTTTAAAGAGCTCTGTCACTCCCATTGCATTTGTAAACATATTAAATACCATGATAAAAATAATGATGAAAGTAATCCCCTTCATTCCTTCCCATGTCGCCTTACCGCCCAGATAAAATGCATGTACGATAAGCGCACATGAAAAAATGATCAAAAGTACAACTGGATTTTTCCCAAACATGGCAAGTACAGGTGCACCAACTGCATAAATAAGAAGCAGTACCGGGTGCAATGTCGAAAATAACGTAAATGGACGAATATACACCTTTACTGCCTCCTTTTCTCTAATATTCCATATTTTGTCCTGAGTCTCTTGATCTTTCTGCCCCATGGTCTTTCCAGAATCAGAAGAAACAGAAATGTAGAACCGCCATGTGCAAGATCAAAAACAAAACTGGAGGCACAGGAAGCAACAATTGCTTTCCAGGTCAATGGGTTAACGTAACCCAGCAGATACTGTAAATTCATGAACCAGCCAAACAAAATACCGGACAAAAAGCCGAATCCATACAAAACAATGCGATGTGAAAACCATCCCATTCTCTCAAACACACCCGCAAGGCATCCCATGATTCCCCATGCCGTCATCTGCCACAGGGTCCATGGCCCCTGCCCCAGCAGCATATTGCTGGCAAGGGCAGACATGGAACCGGTCAGAAATCCCGCCAGGGGGCCAAATTGCATTCCTGTAATGATCACAACTGCACTATTAGGATTAAAGCTTGGGATTGCTGCAAAAAGAACTCTTCCAAGCGCACCAAGTACACTTAGGACTGCAATTGGGACAATATCTCTCGGCATTGGCTTTCTTCTCTCAAATACCACCAAGAAAGGAACCTGAAACAGAAGCAAAACTACCGGCACAATTATTTTTAAGGTTTCAGTACGTAACTCCATTGTACTCTGTCTCCATCTTTTAACACATAATTAACACAGCTTGTATTCGGCGCAGAACCATTTACATAATATTTCCATCCGCTTTGTGCCCCAAACATTCCCTCGCTCAGTCCACCAATGGAGCTCACATAGCTTTTACCGTTATGGCTGACTCCAGATGCCTGCAATGCATCATAAACGGACGAACCTTCGTCCAATGTCATAGAAGCCGCATAACTAACCGAACCATCCGCTTTTGAAGATTCAATAGAAAAATCAATCTGAATGGTTCCTTTTTTGTCGGAAATACTATTGCCTGCTCCGGAACTGCCGGAATTGGTCGTTCCGGCATCTGTTCCACCAGAACCTGCGGATTTACTTTCAGAAGCATAAACCGTTCCATCTGAACCAACAATCTCCATTGTATCGGAATCATCTGATCCTTCTTCATTTTCTCCCTGTCCCGGAAGCAGTTCCTGCGGGATTTCTCCCTGACTTTTTACCTCTTTCTCTTCATTTTCCTGTACAACAGCCTGACTATTATCCTCTACGGTTTCCGTCTGACTGCCACAGGCAGTCAGTGCAGAAACGAGCAGAAATATAACTGTAAAAACAACTGCTTTTATTTTTCCCATGTGTCTTCCTTCTTTCTTGCAGTCACAACTTTTGTTGTAATGATTCCTCCAAAAATTGCGCCCACACCAATACCAATCAAAAGATATGCCCATACCGGAATACCGGTCTTTTCTTTCTCAGACGGCAGAAGCTCCTCTTCAATCTCTGCCAGATCAGCTTCCACAGCATTTTCTGCCTTAGAGTCTGACAAAATAAACTCACCAGATGATTCTAATGTAAACATCGCATAAGAATCCTGCAGAACAACCTCCGTGGCATTCTCCGGATTTGACATATCATACAGATATAACACCAGAGATTTATCAAACTGCTTACCCAGATGATATACAACCGTAACCTTTCCAGGAAGTTTTCCTTCCTGAACAAACGCAAGCTGCTGATAATTTCCGTATTTTGATGCCTCTTTCTCAGATAATGTATTTTCCAGTTCGATCAGTTTCGTATTCAGAACCGCACTTGTATCTGTGATATCAGAACCTTTGATACTGAGTGTATAATTTCCGCAATCCAGGATCAGTCGAAAATCTGGATACCCCGCCAGTGTTTCGAATACCTCTGATTCAATTTTCTCCGGCGGATTATTAACTGTGAGAGATTTTTCTTTTTTCTCATTACTCTTTACAATTGCTTCAACAATGCCATCGGAAGATGACTGCTTTGTCTTTCCAGAAGCATTTACCTTTAATTTTCTTACCGTAGGAGTAAGCTTCTGTGGTTCCAATTTAACTGTATTCTGATTAGAATCATCTGTAACCGGGCTCTCGGGAACGATCGGTTTCTCCTGACCTTTTACGTGTATTGCATACAGATAACCTGCATCATTTCCATAATAAAGGGTACCGTCTGCCCCCACAACAACTTTGCTCATACAATACTGCGGATGCTGCGGTGTATATAATTTCGTCAATGTGATCTTATTATTTGCCGTCACCTTTGCCATGTACAGGCTTCCTTCCGGTCCGTTCTCCGTAAAATAAACATATACATCATCATACGCAGTCGTTACCGTCGGTGTATTTAACAGATTCTCTGTCGTCTCCTTTGCAAGAAGTCTGAGATCCATATCATATACAGCAAAGAAGCCACCATCGTTAAAGCTTCCTCCTGTAATGTACACTTTTCCTCCAGTCACAACCGGTGAAGCATTTGTTATCCCCGGCAAAGAAGCTTCTTTTACCATCTCCAGATTGCCTTTATCAGAAAGAGCGAACTTATAGATCTTCTTTCCCTGTGTAGCTGTCCAGATATATCCTTCTGCATATACAAGTGAACCTCGCACTGCTCCATCCAGCTGACATTCGGAAAGCTTCTCTCCTGTATACGCATTATGTACAGAAATGACCCCGGAGTCTCCTGCAATAACAACATTTCCATCAATCGTTACAGCACCGGATCCATAATAACTCTGCCCATTCTCCGTCTTCCAGAGCGGAGTAACCAGTTCAGTCTCATTATCCACATCCAGATCAATGGTATCATACGCTGCATAACATCCATCGGAGCCAAAATTTGTATAACCTACATATAATATTCCAGCATCATAATGCATTGCGCCATAAGCATAAAGCATAGTTCCAAATGTTGCCGGACTTGCAATGATATACATGGATTTTAACGTTACAGCATTAAAACACTGTACTTTCCCATCTTCAAGAGGAACAAAAATCATCCCCCCACCATAAATAATATTACTATAATATCCAGCATTAACATATAATTCCGAAGATTCTTTAACTTTTCCCGTCTTTGCATCCAACATTTCTATTTTGTTATTTCGCACAGCGTAAATATATCCATTCACCAAAATCGGTGTACCCGAATAAACGCTTCCATAATCCTTAGCGTTAGAAAAACTCTCCCATTGAAGTTCTACCTCACCCGTAGGTGTCTTGGCATCAGAAACAGCATTATTGTTCTTATCACCGAGATGCTGCCCCCATGTGATATTCGGAAGATCTGGAAGCGGTTCGCCCTTGTTGGCGGCACGCTTGATGGTGAGGGTGGTAGTCTCTGTATACGATCTTAATTCTCCTGCATTACTACTTACTGTTGAAGTAATGGTTATTATTGTATCACGATTATTATCATTTAAATCAACTTCTTTCACATCTTGCCATACAAATGAACCATTGATTTTTTTTAAACCATCTTCCTGCATGATCGCCGTTATTTTAAGTTTTGTAATATCATTACCCTGCTGATCTTTTAACGGCACATATACTATATAATTCTGAACTTCCGACTGAAAGTTCAATGAGCCATAATCAACACTCAACTGCGATAACTTTGCAGATTTTCCCTTTAATGTAATAGGAATCTCTTTTAGCGCTGACGCCGTGCCTTTTTTTACAGTTGCAATTAAAGTAATTGTGGCATCATTTTTTACAGGGCGAAAGAACGACCACACAGAGGTTGTGCTGTCAGCAACATATTCAGCATCATCTGCTTTTACATCCCATGAAATCGTAGTACCATAAATCCCTGTATCAGGCAATGTCATTGTATCTCCAACTGCAGACGTGTCAGCTAAATTCAGTTTCTCCTTTGCGAGCTCCACTGCTTCCTCATCAGATAACACTATTCCCTGACCGACAGATACTTTTGCATAGGGACGATTCAGTTCATGATATCCCTCTTCATTTTTTCTTTCTGCGGTCAAAATATATGTTCCTTGTTCAAATATAGTAACTTTCGCCTGCCCGCTATCATCTGTTTTTCCATCTACAACATAATCTTTGCCCTTTTCCAATTCATTTCCATTTATGTCTTGAATAAGGATATCGGCTTCTGAACAAAATGCCACATCCGTCCCCATTCCACTATTGGATTTCAATATTACTGTAAATTCCTCGCCCGCATTTGCACTCATATTTTCCTGTGAAAAATATGCATATGCAGCATTAGTAGACCAATACCAGTCATATACAACCACGTTATCATTCGCTTGTAAGGGATATGTGGCTATTCCATAACCATCCCCTGATGAATCTACCTGGTATTGATTATTGACTTCAAACATAAAAAATGTATCATTCGAATACTTGACTCCCAGAAAGTTAGTTAAAAATCCATCACTTATATCTATCCCTTTTGTTTTATCAGCCGGGTCAATACCTCTATCAACACAATATTGCGCCATTAAATGTAATGGTGTATAGTATCCCGGATCTGTTTCATCTGTTAATCCATATTCTGCTAAAGACTTATATGTATCCGGCAAAGTTACACTTGTCGGATAGGTCACGCTTCTCCCATAACCATCTACCCGTAACGTGGCAGTTATTCCCGCCCCCGTGCGACGTAGCTTCATATTATATTGAGACATTGCGTTTTCCTCTAAGCTCAAATTTTCTTCTTTACATTCATTGTCGAGCTCTTGAGATTCATCCTCATTTTGCATGGTCACTTCCTGACCACTCTGCGGTGTTTCCGGCTCTTCCGCCTGCACAATACCGGAACTTCCCAGTATCAGTGCAACTGCAAGAAAGAAGCTTAACACCTTCTTTTTCCATGTTTTCGTTCTCATTTCCTCTCCATTTCTACTTTTGGTGCATTGGAAATTCTTGTTTTCCAGGATTAAAAAAGGCTGCCCTTCGGCAGCCATTTACACACATGTACAGAAGTATTAACTGTACATCAGAAAATACCCCTTGCTATTATGTGTATCATCTTGTCCTCACCGAAAGATTTTACTATATTTACTGGCAGGTCTCCTGACTTAGAACTAAAACCTACTTTCTGCCCTTCCCATTACACACAAACTGTACAACAGTGGTATGCAGATTTCGTCATTCCTTACAGTAGAGTGAGCTGTTGCGGACTTACACCGCATTCCCTTTTCATCCACGTGCATGGAACCAGTATCAGTATTATTTTATCTTCTTATTCTGCGTATGTCAAATCGTTTTCTATCGCTCATCTACTTCCCATTTCAGGATTTCTCCACATGCAATCTTCTCTCCGGAATCTCCGGATGGCTGTGTCCGAAAATCGTCCGGCTTCTCGTGTAAAATAATGGTCTTCCCTATCACATCCTCCGGAAAAAATCTGCCTGTATACACGGCTGCCCATGCCACGCCCCGGTTACTGAGAAGCGGAGGCAGATCACCTTCATGTTTCGGATGTTTCATCCCCTGTACACTGTAATGTGACCCTACATCAGCAAATGGATCTTTCATATTTCCAGTACATTTGCTCCCTCCATGGATATGAAATCCATAGAATCCTCCATATTTTTCTTCCAACTCAGCCGGTATCCCGTATATCTGAATGATGAGAATACTTCCTTCATATGTATCGTAGAAATCAACATTTCCCCGAATCGTATTATATTTCTCACTTCCTTTTATCTCCGCTGTGGCAATCGGATTCCCGTGAATAGCAGTTAACATTTCATCACACTCCTTCCCTGTAATATATGCACAAATATACCCCGGGGTGTTTTATTTTATAAAACACCCCGGGGTATATTAAGCTATGGATTGCATCTTCCACAAGGCTCGATTCCCTGATCTGTCAGTTCCTTTTTTGTCCCTGTAAATTTTATTTTATTTTTTGCCTTCATGTCTTTCACGCTGCTGCAGTCTGGCCGGTGAAACTTACGTGTATTGGTATTCACAATATACGTAACCTCTTCTTTCTGGCTGTCGCCAGTTTCCTCCTGAACCTCTTCTTCCTCACGGCTTTCTCCGGTCGAATAGTTTATTACAATCGACGGCTGTACGTTATAACAAAATACGTTAAATTCAACGCCGGCGCCGTCATCCTCAACAGACATGGCTTCCATCTGCACTCCGTCTGCCACCAGATTATCTCCTTCAAAGATTGGTGTTACCCGGTAAAGAACGTGATTTCCTGACTCTTCCACATATTCTGCCACCAGGTTTTCAAACGGAAGCATACCCTCTACATTCAGATAGCGAGTTCCGGTAATCAGATTTTCCTCATTTGCATTTTCACCGGAGAGCTGATAGCCGATCAGATGACAGCGATTATACAGGTAACGTTCTGCTATGCAGTCATATTTTACTGTATGCCAGCCGGAAGGTTTCACCATTCCGATCGCATCTCTTTCCTCGGTAGGCATCGTTTCCTGACTGATATTGGCATATGCCGTACCACATCTACCAAGTTCATCCAGTGTACTGTAATCCTCAAAGGACTCCTCTGTCATATCCGCTTCATCAAATTCCGGCACATTGTCATTAATTGTCACATATGGTTCACCCGAATACTCCGGCACCTCTTCCACTGCTTCTGCCGATTGTGCCTGAGACATTTCCTGCTGCAGTGTTGTCTGTGATGACGCAGAATAATCATTCCTCTCACATCCGGTAAAAAGAAGACTCACACACAGCAATGGTAAGATGATAAATCTCTTCATGATATATTTCCCTTTCGAATTCTTATACAATCAACATCGCATCCCCAAAGGAGAAAAACCGGTATCTTTCCTTCACAGCTTCTTCATATGCTGCCAGCACATGTTCTCTTCCCGCAAGTGCTGACACGAGCATGATCAATGTAGACTCGGGGAGATGGAAATTTGTGATCAGACAATCCAGTATTTTGAACTTGTATCCCGGATAGATAAATATTTCTGTCCAGCCGCTGCATGGCTTCAGATGCCCGGTCTCGTCTGCTGCTGATTCGATCGTACGGCAGCTTGTTGTACCTACGCAGATAACTCTGTGGCCACTGTCCTTAGCACGATTGATCTTCTCAGCCGCATCTGCATCTACCTGGTAGAATTCGGAATGCATATGATGATCCGTTATCTCATCCACTTTTACCGGTCGGAATGTACCAAGTCCCACATGAAGCGTTACTCTTGCAATATCTACACCTTTGGCTTCAATCTCTCTTAACAATTCCGGTGTAAAATGCAGTCCGGCTGTTGGTGCCGCCGCAGATCCGGTATGCTTCGCATAGACAGTCTGGTATCGGTTCTTATCTTCCAGCTGGTGTGTAATATACGGTGGAAGGGGCATCTGTCCGAGCTGATCTAATATTTCTTCAAAAATACCCTCAAATGTAAACTGAATCAGACGATTTCCTTCCTCCACAACACCTACGACTTCTCCGATAAGGAGACCTTCACCAAAAATAATCCTGGTTCCAATCTTCGCCTTTTTCCCAGGTTTAACAAGTGTTTCCCAGACATTATTTTCTTTTCTTTTTAACAATAATATTTCTATTTTGGCACCTGTTCCCTCTTTTGCGCCAATTAATCGCGCCGGAATTACCTTTGTGTCATTGATGACAAGGCAGTCGCCCTCCCTGAGATACTCTGTGATCTCCTTAAATACATGGTGGGAAACAGCTCCAGACTCCTTGTCTAACACAAGAAGTCTGGAGCTGGAACGATCCTCCAATGGATCCTGGGCAATCAATTCTTCCGGCAATTCATAATAAAAATCCTGACGTTTCATTCTTATGAATTCCTTTCCTTTTGCTCTTCGTTATTATATATTTCTTCATTCGGACGTACCATGCGATACGGTCCTGCATAATCCGGCATTTGCTGGGGCTCCAGTGGCCGTTCTGTATGTGACGGCTGTAGCTCTGGCTGCACCTGCTGTGGTTCCGGCTGCACCTGCTGTGGATTCAGCTGCAACGGCTGCGGCTCCGGCTGCGCCTGTCCACGATAATCCGGATATACCTTCACCTTCTTTGCATAGATCACTCTGGTATCGCACAGTATATCATGAAGTCCTCTCTTCTGCCTGTCAAATCCGGCAATCATATATCCAATGCCTATCGATATGCTGCACAGAAAACGACCAACTGTCTCTCGATAAATGACATTCAGCAATGTAAGTGAGGCGTTCTCCTGCGCTGAAACAACCCGCAGGTTCAGAAGCCTTTTTCCAGGTGTTGTTCCTGTACAGTAAATGAACAGGATAAAATACATGACCTGAAATATATATAAGATCACATCTTTTAACGAATACTGAAATAAAACATTTCCGCCAAGTACGGTTCCGGATAATACTGTCATCAGACCGGACAGAAGCAGGCGTACAACCAAAAGGACAGTAAACACAATATTATTATCTATTGCATATGCCATCAGACGTACCCAGAAACCTGCATATGTTACTTCTTCTCTACTGCAGTTGTTCTGCATAATACATCGGCACCCCGCTTTCTATACTCTCTGCGGTTTCCATAAGAATCTGTGCTTCTGACTTCGGAACAAGGTCCTGTGCTTTTGCAAACAGAGAAGCCAGTATATTCTCACTCGCTTTTGGCTCATAGAATGTAGCAACACCAAGCTCCGCGCTCATTGCATTTTGCATATCCGGATACAGGCTGATTTCATCAATGAGCCCATTCCCCAGCGCCTGATTTGCTGTATAAGTACGTCCATCTGCCAGAGGTTTTACCTGGTCTTCTGTCATCCCACGCCCTTCTTCGACAATATCGACAAACCGCTCATAGAATTCATTTACCTGATCCTGGTAAATCGCCATCTGCTCTTCTGTCATCTTACTGCTGTCTTTATTCTCTCCACTTGTAATACTGATATAACGAATCCCCAGTTTTTCATAGAGTCCGCTCATATCATAGCCGGACATAATAACTCCGATAGAACCCGTTGTCGTATTTGGATTTGCGTAGATCTTATCCGAAGCCATGGAAATCATATAACCACCAGAAGCAGCATAATGTGCCATATAATCCCAGATCGGACGTCCTGTGGTTTGTTTGTATTCTTTTAACTTCAGATATAATTCCTCTGACTCATATACCGTTCCACCCGGTGAATCTACATACAGCAAGATTCCTTTATTATTGTCGTCCGTGATCAGCTGGTCAATCAATTCCAGTGTTGTTGTATGCTGATATCCTTCTGACATTTCAAACATACTTGTCTGCGTCTGTTCCTGAATGGTCCCTTCAACCTTTACAATAGCAATATAGTCTTCTGCCGGTGCATCAAATGTTACATTACCGGTCAGAACTTCTTCTACACTTTCTTCCACACTAGTGCTCAACATTCTCTGAGACAGCGTATTTGTCAGTACACTTGTCACTCCGGTTACGATGAAAAGCACACCTGCGACTACCAGACCAATGATCTGTTTTTTATTCATGGTTTTCCCTCACAATCTTACTTACGAAGTTCGATGCCCATTCCTTCAAGTGCCTTCAGGATTCTGTCCATAGCCTCTGTAACTTCTGCGTCCTCAAGTGTCTTATCCTTTGCGCGGAACACGATAGAATAAGCGACAGACTTATATCCCTCTTTAATCTGTGCTCCTTCATACAGGTCGAAAAGTGCATAGCTTTCCAGATATGCGCCGCCTTTATTCTCAATCACTTCCTCAATCTGTCCAACGAGAATGTCTTTTGGCATTACCATACTGATATCACGTGTAACAGCCGGGTATTTTGCAATTCCTGTATACTTTCTGTCAAATGTTGCTCTCTCTACGATCTCCGGCATGTCAATCACTGCAACATATGCCTTTTCTCCAATACCATAAGTATCTGCAACATCCGGATGAACTTCTCCCAGATATCCAACTACAACGCCGTCATAAATGATGTTTGCCTGACGTCCCGGATGCAGGAATGGCTTAGCAGAATTCGGATCGTATGTTTCTTTCTTATGCAGTCCTGCCTTGTCAAAGAACTCTTCCACGACACCCTTCATACTGAAGAAATCTCCATCTCCGTACATTCCCAGTGTAAACTGCATACGCTCTTCCGGAAGCTCTGTAAGAGGCAGTGACTTCGGAAGATATACATTACCAAGCTCATAAAGTCTTACATTTTTATTTCTTCTGTTATAGTTTGTAGCAAGTGATGTCAGCATTCCGTTCAAAGATGTTGTACGCATGATGCTGTAATCTTCACCCAGTGGATTTAAGATCTCCACCACTTTACGAAGTTCTGAATCCTCCGGAATCATCAGCTTGTCAAATACTTTCGGGCTCTCGAAGGAATATGTCATTCCCTGACTGAATCCGCAGAATTCTGCAATATCTCTTGCAATTTCTTCAATACGAAGCTTGAATGATAATTTACCTGTTGTAGACTCTCCCTTCGGAAGTGTCGTCGGAATATTATCATATCCGTAGAATCTTGCTACCTCCTCTGCCAGGTCTGCCATACGGAACAGATCATGACGGAAAGTCGGTGCGATCACCTCATTTGTCTCCTTATCATAGGAAAGTCCGATCTTTTCAAAATATCCAAGCATTTCTTCTGCAGAAATGTCTGTTCCGAGAAGAACGTTGATCTCCTCCGGCTGGAATGGAATTCTTACAGGCTCTTTCTTCTTGCCGTAAACGTCAACCATACCGCCAACAACTTCACCTGCACCCATTTCCTCAATGAGCTGGCATGCACGGTCAATTGCTGCCTGCGCATTGTTCGGGTCAAGTCCCTTCTCGAACTTACCGGAAGCATCTGTACGAAGTCCTACTTTCTTGCTGGATTTACGGATATTTGTTCCGTCAAAACATGCTGCTTCGAAAAGCATTGTCTGAACGTCATCTGTGATCATAGAGTTCTCGCCGCCCATGATACCTGCAATGCCGACAGATTTCTCACCATCACAGATCATCAGTACAGAAGAATCCATCTGTCTTTCCTGTCCGTCCAGTGTTACAAACTTCTCGCCATCTTCGGCTCTGCGTACGATAATCTCATGTCCTGCAATTGTATCCAGGTCATATGCATGCATTGGCTGTCCATATTCTTCCATTACATAATTTGTAATATCGACCAGGTTATTGATCGGGCGAATACCGACAGATGCCAGTCTTCTCTGCATCCACTCCGGTGAAGGACCAATCTTGATATTCTTGACAACTCTTGCGCAATATCTCGGACAAAGATCTGTATCCTTTACCGTTACCTTAATATAATCATTCACATCTTCTGCATTTCCTGTCGGTGTAACAACCGGAGGGCAAAACTCCTTACGGAAGGTTGCTGCTGCCTCTCTTGCAATTCCAATCACACCAAAGCAGTCTACACGGTTAGATGTGATCTCATACTCGAAAACAACATCATTTAAACCAAGTGCCTCTACTGCACTTGTTCCTACTTCTACAGTATCCGGGAAAATATAGATTCCCTCTTCCGGTGCTTCCGGATACATGTCACGGTTAGAGCCAAGCTCTTCAATGGAGCACATCATACCAAAGCTCTCTACGCCGCGGAGCTTTCCTTTCTTGATCTTGATGCCGCCTTCCACACGGCTTCCCGGCTCATGTCCGCCTGCCACACGTCCTCCGACGAGAACGACCGGCACTTTGTCACCTTCATGCACATTCGGTGCACCTGTTACAATCTGTATTGTCTCTGTACCAACATTTACCTGACAGATAATGAGCTTGTCTGCGTCCGGATGCTTCTCGATCTTGTCGATCTGGCCGATGACGATCTTGTCCAGATCAGCATCCAGCACCTCATAGCCCTCAACCTTTGTTCCTGATAATGTCATTGCATCTGTATATTCCTGCGCTGTAACGTCAAGATCAGGAACATACGCTTTTATCCATGATAATGAAGTATTCATTTTCTTCTCCTTTCTGCTTCTTCAATCCTGTGCCCGTTAGAACTGTTTCAGGAATCGAATATCGTTCTCGTACAATAATCTCATATCATCAATCTCATATTTCAGAAGTGCGATACGCTCCAGACCTACACCAAATGCAAATCCGCTGTATTCATTCGGGTCAATGCCACACATCTCAAGTACGTGTGGATGCACCATACCGCAGCCGAGAATCTCGATCCAGCCGGAACCTTTACAAAAACGACAGCCTTTACCGCCGCACTTGAAGCAAGATACATCTACCTCCGCACTTGGCTCGGTAAATGGGAAATGATGTGGACGGAATTTTGTCTTTGTATCCGGTCCGAACAACTCTTTCGCAAATACTTCCAATGTTCCTTTCAGATCTGCAAAGGAAATATTCTTATCAATTACCAGTCCCTCGATCTGGTGGAAAGATGGTGAATGTGTTGCATCCACTTCATCAGAACGGAATACTCGTCCAGGTGCGATCATACGAATCGGAAGCTTACCCTGCTCCATAATACGTGCCTGTACCGGAGATGTCTGTGTACGAAGTACGATATCTTTATTGATATAGAAGGTATCCTGTTCATCTTTTGCCGGATGGTCAGCCGGGATATTCAGCTTTTCAAAGTTGTAAAGGTCATATTCTACCTCTGGTCCTTCTACTACTTCATAACCCATACCTACGAAAATTCTCTCAACTTCTTCTAATGCGATGGTGTTCGGATGACGATGTCCAACCAGATTCTTCTTTGACGGCAATGTAACATCGATTACTTCCTGTTTCATCTTCTGTTCGCGGATCATACGGTCCATTTTGGTCTTACTCTCTTCCAGTACGGACTCGATTGCCGCTCTTGTCTCATTGACAAGCTGACCAACCTTCGGACGATCCTCCGGTGCAACATCCTTCATTCCTTTTAATACTGCGGTAAGCTCTCCCTTCTTTCCAAGAAATCTTACACGCACATCATTCAGCTTTTCCGGCACATCTGCCGCTTCAATCGCTTTCAGTGCTTCATCTTTGATGCTCTGTAACTTTTCTTTCATTTCTTCTCTTCCTTTCCTGTTTTCTTAAGAAGTTTCCTAATAGAAAAAAATCCCCGTCCCAAAAAGGGACGAGGTTATAACCCGTGATACCACCCTGATTCCTGCAATCACTCATGCAGGCACTCATTACTGCGTAACGTGCACATACGTCATTTCCTACTTTGTTTTTCAGAAATGCAGCTCGCGCGGGAAATTCGATCACCACCTGAACCTGAGGAAACTTTCAGCCGGGGATTTCCTCTCTCTGACGGAAAATGGGTCTCTACTTACACGGTCATTGCTTTTACATATTTTAATATAAATACTCTAATCATTGTAACATAAGAAAAATGATTGTCAACCCCTAAGTGTTGCTCTCTTCCTTCTCCTTCCCGCCGGTAAACAGCACATCATATAATCTTACATTCAACTCTCCGCCGAGCAGAATACTATACATACAAAAATACATCCACAGCATGATCAGTACAATGGTAGTCAGACTTCCATACATACTGGAAAAACCCTGAAAAATATCCACATACACGGAAAACACCCAGGACACCACCATCCAGGCAATCGCTGAAAAGACGGAACCCGGTATCTGTTTTACAAATTTTGCCTTACGGTTTGGCAAAAACTTATAAATCAACAACGAAAAGATTACCAGCACTGCCGGTGAAATAATCGTTCGTGCTTCAATCAGCCAGTCTGCCATATCTGTCATAAAAGGGACATGCTCTTCAATCAGAATATTCAGGCTGTTTCCAAATACAGACAGTACAAGCAGCAAAATAATAACAAGAATGAACATTACCGTATATATGGTCGCTCTGATGCGAAGGAAAAAGTAATTACGAGTCTCCTGACAGTCATAAACACAGTTAAGCCCCGAACTCATGGCCAGTACACCTTTCCCTGCCGACCAAAGCGCTACAATTACCGTAATCGGAATAATACCCGTTGTCTGATTATACACCTGATTGACGATCGAAGTAATCATTGAATCCACAGAAGACGGGAACACCTGAATAACAGCAGTCATAACATCTGCTTTCGTTACCGGTGTATACTGCACCATTGTAAGCAAAAGAAGAATGATCGGGATCATACAGAGCATGAAAAAAAATGCGGCCTGCGCTGCATACGCGCCCACATGGTCATCCGCTATTTCCATTGTAAGCCCCGTTATTTTCTGATAGAGCCCTTTTATCTTCTTCATCGTATCACCTTCATATTTGTTCTATATTTTACTCGATTTCTTTTGTTTTGTCTATCTTTCTATCGTAACTCCCTGATAGAAAAGTGTCAGTATTTCTTTGTAGTTTTTACCGCACTTTGCCATTTCATTCGCTCCATTCTGACTCATTCCAATTCCATGTCCATATCCTCCACCGCGAAAGACAAAATTCTCCCCTTCCTTTGCAGCTGTAAAAAAGGCACTGGGTAAAAGTTCTGCACTGTCTGTCTGTGTTCCATCCTGCCTGCAGATTTTATAACCTTTTCCACCAAGAGCACGACGAATCTTGTTCTCAGTCTCTACTGTAACATTTCCTTTATCACCGGTAACCGTCATTTTCACTGCCACTCCACCCGGCCCGGTCTCAGTGATCTGAATATCTTTTACAGTCCCTATATCTGTTCCGGTATTTATACCGACCAGATTTGACAAGGTCTGCACCGGAACTGCCGCTTCCCACCGATACCATGGAAGATTCCGTTCAAAATCCCCCTCCTCATTCTTCACCTCCACAGACTGCAGATAACGGTTCTCTTCCGTTTCCTCTGTCCCCCATGCGGCAACGCTTGTCGTTTTCCCGCAGGATGTGGAATAATAATAAGTTGTTACAATCTGCCCATCTAACCGCACGACTTCCCCGGCCGTCTCCTGCACTGCCGTTATGGCACTTTCAGACGAAGCAGAATTTCCATACACCTGATAATCTGTACTGTCATTCACATGAGCTCCATACTCCGGATATGCACAGCTTTCCATTTGCCGGTATGCGTAACTTCTGGCACATACCGCCTGTGCTTTTAACGCCTCCGGCTCATATGACGATGGCATCTCGCTCGGTACAACTTTGCAGAGATAACTTTCTACCGGCAGTTCATTGATGATCACAATACCTTCCGCTGTTGCCCAAAGCTCCAGCGCCCCTTCATAAGAAGGCGTTCCGCATCCTCTTTGTATACTTTCCAGCAATATTTCCCCTTCTTTGGGACATATCCGGATATTTCCTGTCTGAAAACGTGCATCATCCGGCGCAATATGAAGTGGTGTATTCCCGGCTATTTTCTCCTCTTCCTCCCCGTATGTCACGATAAGACCTGACGGCCCACTTACTGTCACATCACTGTGAACGGTTCCCTTGTATCCGGTTGTCATGATCAGCACACGAATCAACTGATCCGGCACTTCTTCCCGGACAATTTTCTCCTCTTTCATTACTTCAGCACTCTTTTTTTCACCTTTTAATGCCTGTGTAAGCCCGACAACAACAAACACGACTGCCAGAATCGCCAGCCCATAATATATCTGCTTCTCTCTCCATATTTTTTTCAATTCTATGTACCCCGCAAATTACATTTATATTGAAAAAGACAGCCGATAAACGACTGTCTTTTATCTTTGGTATATCCCCAAAATGCCGGTTCCTGTATTTTGACTCCTAGCCGCAGCCAGGTGGGTGTCCGCATCCGCTTTTCTGTCTTCCCCTGCGTAAATCGGAGGCCTGACATATTACGGAGATATAAGAGTCCCGTTTAAAGTTTTGTAGGTTCAAAATTACAGGAGTATCGCACACCCCAGGTTTTTATCTGGGATTATTATACCCCATTTACACAGATTTTACAACCCTTGATTTCCGCACTCACCATCTGTACCACGCAAAATTCCCAACCCGTGTCCCAGTGTCGGCAATACATAATCCAGGCTTTCCTTCACTGCCTTCGGGCTTCCCGGAAGGTTTACAATCAATGTCTTCTTACGGATGCCGGATACTGCACGGCTCAACATCGCCCGGCTTGTAATGGACAGCGAATACACGCGAATTGCATCCGCAATGCCCATTGCCATCCTGTCACAGACCGCTTTTGTTGCCTCCGGTGTAATATCCCGTTCTGAAAATCCGGTACCACCTGTAGTAAATATGACATTTACCTGTCTCTGATCTGCGAGTCTTTTCAGTTCTTTCTCAAGCAACATCCTTTCATCGGGAAGCAGCAATGACTCAACTACCTCATACCCTGCATTTTCCAGCATTTCCCGAAGAAGCGGACCACTTTTGTCTTCTCTTTCTCCTCTGGCACCCTTATCGCTCATAGTAATAACTGCAGCCTGAAAGGGGCGGTTTTTATCCGGCAAATGCATTTTTATTTTATCCCCGGGGTATATTGTGCCACCCTTTATGACTTTCGTAAATACGCCTTCCCTTGGCATAATACAGTCTCCCATCACACGATGAATCGCACAATGGCTGTGGCATTCTTTCCCAATCTGTGTCATCTCCAGCACTGCATCCCCGACACAGAATCTTGTTCCTACCGGCAGTTTACTTAAGTCAAAGCCTTCCACGATCAGATTCTCGCCAAATGCTCCGAAATCCACTTCCGCTCCCCGTCTCCGGAATTCTTCTATCTTTTCCAGTGACAGCATGCTTACCTGTCGATGCCATGTTCCTGCATGGGCATCTCCTTCAATCCCCCAGTTCTCTCGCAGAACTGCAGATGCCACCACCTGCTTCTGCGTTCCTTTTTTTTCACTGGTGCAGATTGCAATCACTTTTCCTTCCATATATCCCTATCCTCCAATCTGAACCATCTGTTTATCTTCCGTAATCTCTTCTGTCATTTCAAAGCAATGCTGCTTTGGTTTCTTTTCGATTGCTTCTATAATAATCTGTTTTATTCTCTCTATCTTTTCATCTTCTGTTTCCTGTGTCATACTGCGGATTACTTCCTTAACATCCACACTTTCTCCATAACAAAGGCAAGGCTTAAACTTTCCGCTGGCAGTAAGACGGATGCGATTGCACTGATTACAGAATTTCCCATGTATCGCACTGATGAATCCTACACTTCCAAGGTATCCCGGAATCTGATAATATGTTGCCGGACCATTTCCACGAACAGTGTGATCCTCTTTCATATCCGGATACAACGCTTTTAACTCCTTCTGTATCTCATCCCCGGATACCATTTCACATTGCTTTCCGTAACCAATGGGCATCATTTCAATAAAACGCACGTCAATCGGAAGGTCCCGGGCAAGCATTGCAAGTTCTTGCCATTCATGCGCATTTATTTTTTTCTGCAATACGCTGTTTATTTTCACAGGAATCCCTCTGTACACTGCAAGTGTAATATTCTCTTTTACACTTTCCAGCTCAGTGAACCCGGTGATTTTTTTATAAGTTTCCGCATCCAGCGTATCCAGACTGATATTGACAGCATCCAGACCATTTTGTATAAGCTCATCCAGATATTTCCCCAGCAGTACACCATTTGTCGTAAGCGTTACCTGCGAAACACCCGGAATACGCCTAAGCATCCCGACCAGCTGCGGACAGCCTCTTCTCACTAACGGTTCGCCGCCTGTGATCTTGAACTTCGTAATACCAGCCTCCACCGAAGCTTTGCAGATCAGCGCTATTTCTTCATATGTCAGGATTTCTTCCATCTGCACAAATGGTATGCCCCTGGGCATACAATACTGACATCTCAGATTACAGCGATCTGTAATCGAAATCCGCATATAATCAATATTTCTTCCATAACTATCTCTCATTCAACACTTCTCCGCTTTTCCCACCAGTCTTCTTGTAGAGATAGATTTCTCCAATTTCCATGCTCTTATCCATCGCCTTGCACATATCATACACTGTAAGAAGTGCTACACTGACACCGGTAAGGGCTTCCATTTCCACTCCTGTTTTGCCGGTTACTTTTACCGTACAGGTGCAGTGAATCTCTCTTTTTTCCGGCACCATATCAAAGTGAATACTGCACTTGGTAATGGGAAGGATATGACACATAGGTATCAGATTAGAAGTCTGCTTCGCTCCCATGATTCCCGCAGTTGTTGCGACGCCAAGCACATCACCCTTCCCTACAGTGCCGGCTTCTATCGCCTCATACACCTCTTTGTTGACTGTGATTTTTCCTTTTGCCACTGCTTCTCTTACTGTTTCCTGCTTCTCAGATACATCTACCATTCTTGCCTTTCCATCTGTATCAAAATGTGTAAATCCATTCATTATCCTATCGCCTTTCCTGTATACAACTGATAATACTTTCCTTTTTCTTCAATCAGTTCATCGTGGGTTCCACGCTCAATGATTCTTCCCTGTTCCAGTACCATGATGCAGTCTGCATTTCTGACTGTTGAAAGTCTGTGTGCAATCACAAATGTCGTTCTGCCCTTCATCAGCTTATCCATACCGTCCTGCACGATTCGCTCTGTTCGCGTATCAATAGAACTGGTCGCTTCATCCAGTATCAACACCGGCGGATCTGCAATTGCCGCTCTGGCAATGGAAAGAAGCTGCCTCTGTCCCTGGCTTAAGCTTGCACCGTCTCCTGTAAGCATTGTATCATATCCATCCGGAAGCCTGCGAATAAATCCGTCTGCATTCGCAAGCTTTGCTGCTGCCACAACTTCTTCATCTGTCGCATCCAGTTTTCCAAAACGAATATTTTCCTTAACAGTTCCTGTAAACAAATGGGTATCCTGCAGTACGATTCCCATAGAGCGTCTCAGATCAGATTTCCTGATCTTATTAATATTGATTCCGTCATATCGAATCTTTCCATCCTGGATATCATAAAAGCGATTAATCAGATTCGTAATCGTTGTTTTTCCCGCACCGGTGGAACCAACAAAAGCAATCTTCTGCCCCGGATTTGCATAGAGCTTCACATCATGAAGTACAATTTTGTCTTCATTATAGCCGAAATCAACACCATTGAATACAACATCACCCTGCACACGTACGTAATCTGTCGTGCCATCTGACTGATGTGTATGTTTCCATGCCCAACATCCGGTTCTTTCCTTGCATTCCACAAGCGCCCCGTCTACTTCTCTGGCATTCACAAGAGTCACATATCCGTCATCCGCCTCCGGTTCTTCATCCAGAAGCTTAAAGAACCGCTCTGCACCTGCCATCGCCATAACAATGGCATTCAACTGCTGACTCACCTGATTGATCGGCATGCTGAAGCTCTTATTGAAAGTAAGAAAACTTGCCAGACCGCCAAGAGTAAATCCTCCTACTCCTCTTAATGCCAGTGCTCCACCTACAATCGCACACACAACATAACTGATATTGCCAAGCTGTGCATTGATCGGTCCCAGAAAATTGGCAAATGTATTGGCACGATCAGCACTTTCAAATAACTGTTCATTTAATTCTTTGAACGTTCTTTTATTTTCCTCTTCATGACAGAAAACTTTCACCACTTTCTGTCCGTTCATCATTTCCTCAATAAATCCATTAACTTTACCAAGATTTCTCTGTTGCTGTAGGAAATGTTTTCCACTGTTTCCTGCTGCTTTCTTTGTACAAAATAACATAATCGCCACCATGCACAGAGTAACGACTGTCAGCGGCACGTTTAAAATAAGCATACTGACCAGCACGCTTACAATTGTAAAGCCACTGTTTATGATCTGCGGAATACTCTGACTGATCATCTGCCTGAGTGTATCAATATCATTTGTATAAACAGACATAATATCGCCATGCGCATGCGTATCAAAATACTTGATCGGGAGTTTCTGCATATTTTCAAACAGATCATCTCTCATATTCCGAAGTGTTCCCTGGGTCACATATACCATAATCTTATTAAATGAAAATGTTGCTGCAATTCCAATCAGATAGAAACCTGCCACTCTCATCATCGCCTTCATAAGCGGCGCAAAATCCGGCTGATCGGCAAGAAGAAGCGGCATAATATAATCATCGATCAGATTCTTTGTGAACATTGTCCCCTGCACATTTGCGATAACAGAAACAAATATGAGAATAACCACTGCAATATAATGATACTTATAAGTCTGAAACACGTAACTCATGAGTCTCTTAAATATTTTTCCCGGGTTCTCCACCTGTGACTTTACACCTCTCGGTGCTTTTCCCATCGGTCCTGCCATCTCTTACTCACCTGCCTTTTCATCAAAATCACCGCCACCTTTTGTCTGTGATTCATACACTTCGCGATAAATTGCATTTGTCTTCAAAAGTTCCTCATGTGTACCAAATCCATTGACCTTTCCTTCATCCATGACGATAATGCGGTCTGCATCCTGCACACTTGTGATCCGCTGGGCAATGATCAGCTTTGTTGTATCTGGTATTTCTTCACGAAATGCTTTTCTGATCTTTGCGTCTGTTGCAGTATCTACAGCACTCGTACTGTCATCCAGAATCAGTATCTTCGGCTTCTTAAGAAGGGCTCTGGCAATGCATAGTCTCTGTTTCTGTCCACCGGATACGTTGCTTCCTCCCTGCTCAATATGTGTATCATATTTCATCGGGAACTTCTGAATAAATTCATCTGCACAGGCAAGCCTACATGCATCCATACATTCTTCTTCCGTGGCTTCCATATTTCCCCAGCGCAGATTCTCCAGAATTGTTCCGGAAAACAACACATTATTCTGGAGCACTACAGATACCTGATTACGAAGTACTTCCATATCATATTCTTTTACATTATGACCTCCGACCAGCATTTCTCCATCTGTCACATCGTAAAGGCGACTGATCAGATTAACAAGACTTGTCTTCGCACTTCCTGTACCTCCGATAATACCAATTGTCTCACCCGAATCAATCTTTATATTAATATCCTTAAGTACCGGTTTCTCATTCTCTTTCTTATACGAAAAATATACGTGGGAAAACTGGATGCTTCCATCTTCCACCTGCATAACCGGTTCCTCCGGATTCTTTATATCGCTGACTTCATTCAGCACTTCAGAAATACGTCTGACACTTGCCATACTCATGGATATCATAACAAATACCATAGACAGCATCATCAGGTTCATAAGAATATTCATACAATATGCCAGAAGGCTCATAAGTTCACCTGTCGTTAAGGTTGACGATACGATCATCTTCGCTCCCATCCAGCTGATGAGAAGAATACATGAATATACGGTAAACTGCATGATCGGCGCATTATAAACGAGATTGTTTTCCGCTTTCACAAATATTTTATAAATATTATCGCTTGCCCTTTTGAACTTATTCGTCTCTTCCTCTTCCCGCACATATGCTTTTACGACACGAATCGCAGACACATTTTCCTGTACCGAAGCATTCAGATCATCATATTTCGGAAATGCCTGCTGAAAATATCTTGTTGCATGGCTCATGATAAATATAAGAATCACGCCAAGTATAATAACTGCAACCAGATAAATGCTTGCCAGACGTTTATTGATCACAAATGCCATCGCCATAGCACAGATCAGGCTGGCAGGCGCTCTTGTAAACATACGAAGTACCATCTGATACGCATTCTGTATGTTTGTCACATCTGTAGTCAGACGGGTTACAAGCCCTGCCGTACTGAATTTGTCAATACTGGCAAAAGAAAATGTCTGTATGTGATCAAACATCGCTTCTCTTAAATTCTTTGCAAATCCTGTAGAAGCCTTTGCACCAAATCGGCCACCAAGAAGGCCAGAAAGAAGGCCAAACGCCGCCGCAACAATCATGACACCTCCTACCCTGTATATATGCCCGATATCACCTTTATTAACGCCATCGTCAATAATAGACGCCATCAAATAAGGAATGATCATTTCCATAGCCACTTCCAAAATCATAAAACATGGTGTGACTAAGGATGCTTTTTTATATTCTTTCACTTCACGCAATAATGTCCGAATCATTCTGTCTCTCCTTTCCTGCATTTTCCTGGATTTTCCGAATCACACGCAAGAATACGGCAAGTTCCTCTTTACTGATACCCAGAAGGATATTATCATCCACCTGCTCCACAATCCTTGTCATTTCTTCGTGCGTCCGGATACCTTTCTTAGTCAGAAGAACCTTCTTAAGCCTTGCATCCTGTGCAACAGATTCCCTGCAGATATATCCTTTCTTCTCCATAAGCTGAATCGTACTCGTAATGGTAGATCTTCCAATAGCAAAATGCTGTTCCAGATCGCGCTGAAATACATCTTCCACTCGATGATCATAAAGATAGCGAATGATCCAGCCATGCATCAGCGTCACTTCATCAATCCCTGCTGCCTTGACACGGTTCGACAGGCTTCTCCTGATCACGCAATCTGCCTTATGCACTTCCACTCCCACTCTCAGTTCTGTCTCTTCCATACACGCCTCCATAATGTTCGATAGCAAACTGTTTTATACCGAACATTATTATAGCATATAAATAAGAATTTTGAAATAGGAATTTAGTTCAGTGATTTTATCTGAGACAGAACAGTGACGCGAGACAGCTGAACTTTGGAAAACGAACCAGTCGCTGACAAACGGTAAACATCAAAAGCTGATATAACATTCGTAACCGAGTATATTCGACGGGAACTCCTTATGAGTTCCGCGTCTCAGATACTCTTTCACCTTGTATGGGAAAT
>NZ_JAFBIY010000015.1 GCF_021531975.1 Faecalicatena contorta
AGAAAAAGCTGATATAACTTCGTATTCGCCTTGTATTTCCCATACAAGGCGAAAGAGTATCTGAGACGCGGAACTCATCAGGAGTTCCCGTCGAATATACTCGGTTACGAATGTTATATCAGCTTTTAATGTTTACCGTTTGTCAGCGACTGGTCCGTTTTTCCAAGTTCAGCTGTCTCACGTCACTGTTCTGCCTCAGATAAAATCACTGAACCAAATTCCTATTCCTGTGGCTCTCGATAATCAATCTTACTGTCCGGTAGAGGAACGGCTTATACTCTTCAATGGGTACTGGTTCTTTATAAAGAATGGAGTTGTAGGCGGCGGAGCCTGCCAGTTCTACGATTGTAAAGAGCATAACATCTACATCTTCGTATTCATATCTGTCCTGTCTGACAAGAGTAAGGAATCTTTCATATATATCCATTTCGCTTTTTTCGCCTGTGAGGAGAGCGGAGCGAAGAGCACCCATAACGAGATTTTTGGATATCAAGTTTAGTAATGCTGTATTTTCCATCATTTGGTTAATGATGTGATCAATGATAAAGATGAGTTGTTCTTCCAGTCCCTGCACATGAGTGCTTTCCAATGCTGTGTTGGCGCTGTCGAATAAAGCCTGTGTTTTGTGAGCAATCAATTTGTTTTTTATGTCATATTTATCTTTGAAATATAGATAGAAAGTTCCTTTTGCCACTCCTGCTTTTTCTACGATATCGGAAATAGAGGTGGCGTGGATGCCTTTTGTTGTAAATAATTCATAAGCGGTGTTGAAAAGTGCTTCTTTTTTCTTTTTTTTGTTTTCATCAACTTTTCCCATTTGCAAAGATACTCCTTCTGAAATATTGGAACGGAGAGTTCTGATAGTGTAATTATAACGGATTTTTCGCGGAATGCAAGTGTCTGGAATAAAAAATGACTAAAAGTCATAAAAAGTATTGACTAATAGTCATTTATGGTGTATAGTGCCAAATGTAATAAATGACTTTTGGTCAAAAATGAAAGGGAGAAGAGTACTATGGTTCAGTTTGGAAAAAAAGTGGTAAAGTACAGAGTTGCGATTCTGATTACTAGTGTATTGCTTTTGATTCCCTCAGTATTGGGATATATGGGAACCAGAGTCAATTATGATGTTTTGACTTATCTGCCTGAAGATATTGAGACGATGAAAGGGCAGGAGATTATGGTCAATGATTTTGGCACAGGTGCATTTTCCATGTTTATTGTAGATGGCATGGAGAGTAAAGATGTTGCAGCGCTCAAGGCGGAGATTGAAAAAGTGGATCATGTAACAAAAGTTTTGTGGTATGACTCTGTGGCAGATATTTCCATACCGGAAAGTATGTTGCCGGATAATGTATACGATGTATTTCATTCGGATACCGGAACGATGATGGCGATTTTTTTCGATGAAGGAACATCTGCAGACAGTACGATGGAAGCAATTGAAGAGATACGCAGCATTGCAGGAAAGCAGTGCTTCTTAAGTGGTATGTCGGCAATTGTAACAGATACGAAGAATCTGGCAGAGCGTGAAACACCTGTCTATGTATTGATAGCGGTTCTTCTGTCTACGTTGGTACTTGGGATTACGATGGATTCTTTCTTTGTTCCCGTTCTGTTTCTGTTAAGTATCGGAATGGCAATCATTTATAATCTGGGAAGTAATATTTTCCTGGGAGAAATTTCATATATTACAAAGGCCTTGTCGGCAGTACTGCAGTTGGGCGTGACGATGGATTATTCTATTTTCCTGATGCATAGTTATGAAGAACAGCAGGTGCGCTTTGCCGGAGATAAAAAACGGGCTATGGCACACGCTATATCCCAGACGTTTTCTTCTGTGATCGGCAGTTCGATTACAACAGTTGCAGGATTTATCGCACTGTGCTTTATGAGCTTTACACTTGGTAAAGATATCGGAATTGTTATGGCAAAGGGCGTTGTGTTTGGTGTCATAACCTGTGTGACAATTCTGCCGTCAATGATCTTATGCTGCGATAAGCTGATTGAGAAAACAAAGCACAGACCATTGCTTCCGGATATCAGCCGTTTGTCTGATAAGGTGACAAAAAAATATCTGGTGTATGTAGGTATATTTCTGATTCTTCTTGTGCCGGCGATTTATGGAAATTCTCATACAGATGTTTATTATAATCTGGATGAAACATTGCCGGAAGACTTGCCGAGTATCATTGCAAATGAGAAACTAAAAGAAGATTATGATATGAATACGACGCATATTCTCCTTGTGGACAGTGATGTTTCTTCTGAAAAAATCAGCAGGATGTTAAAACAGATTGATGATGTGGACGGAGTGAAATGGGCGCTTGGCCTGGATTCTCTCGTGGGTCCGGGTGTTCCTTCCGATATGCTTCCGGAATCCATAACAAGTATGCTGAAAAATGATAAGTATCAGATGATATTGATCAATTCAGAATATAAAGTGGCTTCGGATGAGGTCAATGCACAGATTAAAGATATTAACAGGGTTATTGAGCAGTATGATAAAGGAGCAATGCTCGTTGGTGAAGGCCCTCTTACCAATGATTTGATCAAGATTACAGATAAGGACTTTAAGACGGTCAGTGCCGTATCCATTGGGATTATTTTCCTGATCATTCTGATTCTTTTTCAGTCTCCGACATTACCTGTCATTCTGGTGGGAGTCATAGAATTTGCTATTTTTGTGAATATGGGCATTCCATTTTATACAGGAACAACGCTCCCGTTTGTGGCATCTATCGTAATCGGAACGATACAGCTTGGAGCAACGGTAGATTATGCGATTCTTATGACTACAAGGTATAAGAGAGAAAGAAGCAGGGGAGCGGGCAAATATGATGCCGTTACGACTGCACACAAGGCTTCCGCGCAATCCATTATCGTAAGTGCACTGAGTTTCTTTGCTGCAACGATAGGTGTGGGATTTTATTCGAACATAGACATGATCAGTTCATTATGTACTTTAATGGCAAGAGGCGCACTGATCAGTATGATCGTAGTTGTATTTGTACTGCCGTCCATGTTTATGGTATTTGATAAAGTAATTGTTAAGACCAGTAAAGATTTTCTGCCGAAAAAGGCAGAGGGATAAGGAGGATTCGTCATGAAGAAAACAGGAAAAAAACGGGTGATCGCAGGAACAATGGCGGTGCTCATGGCAGCCACTCTTGCAGGCACATATGGATATCAACATTCTTCTATGTCTCGTGTAGAGGCGGAGGATGAAGTGAAGGAATTAAAAGATGCGGCGCAGGATATCATGGGAGATACAGATGCTCCTGAGACAGACGGACTATATAAAGATGAGTCTGTATATGTAAAAGCAGATGCCGGCGGAAATGTAACGGATACGACAGTTACGGAATGGTTAAAAAATCCGGGAGAAGGAAAAGTGACCGATCAGTCCATACTTCAGGATATCAAAAATATTAAAGGGGAAGAAACATTTGAGGTAAACGCAGACGGAGATGTGATCTGGAATGCTGCAGGAAAAGATATTTATTACCAGGGAACAACAGATGGGGAGCTTCCGATATCTGTAAAAATATCTTATAAATTGGATGGCAAGGAAATCTCTGCAGAAGATCTGAAAGGGAAAGATGGGAAAGTAGAGATTCACATTTCTTATGAAAATCATGCAAAAGAGATGGTATCTGTAAATGGATCAGAAACTGAAATGTATACACCATTTACAATGGTAACAGCGATGATGCTTCCTACGGATGAATATCAGAATGTAGAAATCGATAATGGGAAGATCATCTCAGATGCAGATAAGGATATTGTTGTAGGTCTGGGATTTCCGGGACTTAGGGAAAACCTGAATCTGCAGGATCTGGATATTGATATTCCGGATAGTTTCACGATTACCGCAGACGTAAAGAACGCATCTGTCGGACCGACCATTACACTTGCTTCTTCTGAGATATTGAGTGAATTCGGACTGGATGAAGTGGATGATTTTGACAGCCTGGAGAATTCTGTCGGTGCGTTGGAAGATGCAGCCGGGCAGCTTACGGATGGTTCAAAAGAGCTTGCTGAGGGGGCAAATACGCTGGACGAGAAAACAAGTGAGCTCAAAAGTGGTGTGAATGAACTGAAAGATGGAGTAGACAGTTATGTGGGTGGTGTCGCAGAAATTGCTGATGGAAGCACCAGAATACTGGCCGGCATGGATACATTGAAACAGGGCGCCTATGACGCACAGGCAGGCATCCAGAGTGTAAAAGCCGGTGCAGATCAGCTGCTTACAGGGTATGATGATGCTGAAAATGGCGCAGTGGCAGGTGCCAGGAAGCTGAGTCAGGGATTAAACGCTTTAAATCGTGAAATTCCGGATACTGCTTTAAATAGTGCTGCAATAAATAAAGTTGCATCCGCGCTTGCAGAACAGGCAACACGGGATATACCGGATGAAGCATTTGAGGAAATGGACACCACAAAAGCGGCCTATAAAACAGCGCTGGCAGAAGGTTACGCTTCTGTGCTCCAGACAAAACTTGCAGATCCTGTTAATAAACAGGTGGCAACAATCAAAGGAAATGTATCAGACCTGGCAACCGGAGCAGATAATCTTTCTGCCGGTATGGGTAAACTTCGTGACGGTACAGCAAATCTGCAGGGAGGCCTTTCCAGACTTTGTGACGGAAGTGATACGCTTGTCGGCGGCAGTGAGCAGTTATATAGTGCTGTGAGTCAGCTCCAAAAAGGGGCGTCAAGGCTGAATGAATCCAGCAGCCTTCTGAAAACAGGAGCCGGAAAACTTGCAGATGGAGCCGGACAGTTTGGAGACGGTGTCGGACAGCTTGCGGATGGAGCGAATACACTTTCTGGTGGAATGGAAGAATTCAAGATAAGCGGAATTGATAAACTGGCAGAGGTATTCCATGGTGATATTCAGAATGCCACTTCCAGAATCGAGGCGATGACTACGCTTGGAAAGAATTATCGCTCTTTTGCAGGTATTGGAGAAGATGTGGAAGGAAGCACAAAGTTTATTATTGAAACAAAAGGTGTAGACTAGAAAAACGCAAATATACCAGAGGTGCCAGATGTATATCCGGCACCTCTTTAGTTTTTTTGTAAAATGAAGATTGCCCCTGTCAGTGCCGGAAAAGCTGTGTTAGAATATTGTGTAGAATTTATAGTGGGAGGTTAATTACATGGCAGGATATAAAAATATTGAAAAGAAAGAGATTTTAAAGTTAAAAGAACAGGTGGCTTATCAGCCAGGACAGGTAGTAAGTAAAACACTTGTGCAGAATGATGCGGTAAGTGTGACTTTGTTTGCATTTGAAAAGGATGAGGAAATCAGTACCCACGAATCCGGTGGCGATGCGATGGTAACTGTGCTGGAAGGGACCGGGAAATTTACGATTGAAGGAGACGAATTCATTTTGGAGGAAGGACAGACAATCGTTATGCCAGCAAAGAGACCCCATGCAGTATATGGACAGGAAAGATTTAAAATGCTCCTGATGGTAGTATTTTAAGGAAACTGCGGAGGAAAAAGGAAATGGATGCGTATACTAGCTTTGCGAGAGTGTATGATACTTTCATGGATAACGTGCCCTATAAAGAGTGGGCAGATTATATAGCAGCACTTCTTTCAGAATATGGGATAACAGACGGTCTTGTACTGGATCTTGGATGTGGGACCGGAAGCATGACAGAGGAACTGGCAGCGAAGGGATATGACATGATCGGTGTGGATAATGCCATGGATATGCTGGAGATTGCCATGGAGAAGAAGGAAGAAAGTGGATATGATATTTTGTATCTCCTTCAGGATATGCGGGAGTTTGAACTATATGGTACAGTTCGGGCGGTTGTGAGTGCCTGCGATTCGGTTAATTATATTACTGAAAGTGAAGATCTTACAGAGGTGTTCCGTCTTGTGAATAATTATCTGGATCCGGAAGGTGTCTTTGTGTTTGACTTTAATACGGAATATAAGTATCGGGAAATACTGGGAGAGCAGACGATCGCCGAGGACAGGGATGAATGTAGCTTTATCTGGGATAATTATTATGAGGAAGAGGAAAGAATCAATGCGTATGAACTGACGCTGTTTGTGCAGGAGGAAGATGATCCGGAACTGTATCGAAAATACCGGGAAGAACATATACAGAAAGCGTATACGCTAGACGATATGATAAAATGTATTGAGAATGCAGGTCTTGTGTACGTTACTGCATATGACGCATATACGAAGGAAAGGCCGGATGAGACAAGTGAGAGAATCACGATTGTAGCGAAAGAACAGGGCAAAGGCTCTTGCCATGAGGCAGAAAACATATTAGAATAAGACACGTATGAGGATGAAAGAAGAAAGGATTTTGGATAGATGAACGATTATATTGTAAGAGCAACAGCTGCAGATAATCAGGTGCGGGCATTTGCAGCAACCACAAGGGGACTTGTGGAGATGGCAAGGCAGCATCACAATACGAGTCCGGTAGCGACTGCAGCGCTGGGACGTCTCCTGACGGCAGGAGCCATGATGGGCAGTATGATGAAGAATGAAAAGGATATGCTGACCATTCAGATCCGCGGTGACGGTCCGCTTGGTGGGATTACGGTTACTGCTGACAGCAGTGCAAATGTGAAAGGTTATGTGGAAAATCCAGATGTCATGCTTCCTCCGAAGAATGGAAAGCTTGATGTAGGAGGGGCAGTAGGAATCGGTCTGATACAGGTGATTAAAGATATGGGTCTGAAGGAGCCATATGTAGGACAGACAATTCTGGTATCCAGTGAGATTGCGGAAGATCTGACTTATTATTTCGCAAATTCAGAGCAGGTACCGTCATCGGTTGGACTGGGTGTCCTGATGGACCGGGATAATACTGTTCATTGTGCAGGTGGCTTCATTATTCAGATGATGCCTTTTGCAGAAGAAAAGACGATTGCACAGATTGAGGAAAATCTAAAAAATGTGACGTCAGTGACAGCACTTCTTGAGAAGGGACTGACACCGGAAGAGCTTCTGGAGGTTCTTCTTGGAAATGTGGGACTGGAGATTACCGATACGATTCCGACACAGTTTTATTGCAATTGTTCAAAGGACCGTGTAGAACAGGCAGTTGCAAGTATTGGAAAGAAAGATATACAGGAAATGATCGAAGAAGGAAAAGACATCGAAGTAAAATGTCATTTCTGTAACACGGCTTATAATTATACAGTAGAAGATTTGAAGAGAATTATAAAAAGAAGCAGATAAAAGCGGAGGATAGTCATGAGACACGGATTTGTGAAAGTAGCGGCTGTGACACCGGATATCCGAGTGGCGGATGTGGCATACAATACAGAGCAGATATGTAAGGGAATCGAAGAATCTCTGGAAAAGGGAGCGAAAGTCGTTGTATTTCCGGAACTTTGTATTACCGGTTACACATGTGGCGATTTGTTTACGCAGGATGTATTACTTGCAGATGCGAGGAAAGCACTTCATACGATTGCTGCTGTGACACAGGGAAAGGATGGGCTTGTGTTCGTAGGATTGCCGCTTGCTGTGGAAGGTGAGCTTTACAATGTGGCAGCAGCGATTAGCAGGGGCCGGATACTGGGACTTACAACAAAGAGTTTTCTGCCTAACTACGGAGAATTCTATGAAATGCGTCAGTTCCGCCAGGGACCGGATGTGGCACGGGAAATACTGTTTGACGGTGAAAAATTGCCGTTTGGACCACAGATTTTATTTGTAGCAGAAGAGATGGATGCACTGATTGTTTCTGCGGAAATCTGTGAGGATGTGTGGTCACCGGTTCCGCCAAGCATTGAGGCAGCAAGAGAAGGTGCGGTGCTGATCGTCAATTGTTCAGCCAGTGACGAGACAATCGGAAAGGCGGACTATAGAAACAATCTGATATCCGGACAGTCTGCCCGTCTGATCTGTGGTTATGTGTATGCCAATGCAGGTGAAGGAGAGTCCACAACAGATCTTGTATTTGGCGGACATAATATTATTGCAGAAAACGGAACTATTCTTGCTTCTGCAAAGCGGTTTGAGAATGGAATCGTCTATTCTGAAATAGATGTGGCAAGATTACAGAGTGAGAGAAGAAAAAATACTACTTTCCAGGCAGCAAAAGAGAGAAAACTTATCAGAATTCCGTTTGCGATGGGATATGAAGAAACGGTGCTTACGAGAGAATTTCCATCCCGCCCATTTGTCCCACAGGAGGATGCCGAGCGTGCAAGACGCTGTGAGGAAATCCTGACGATCCAGGCTATGGGGCTGAAAAAGCGTCTGGCTCATGCACATGCAAAAAGTGCAGTCGTAGGCATCTCTGGAGGGCTGGATTCTACATTGGCACTTCTTGTGACAGCAAAAGCATTTGATGCTCTTGGAATGGACAGAGAAGGAATTACTGCTGTGACGATGCCATGCTTTGGAACGACAGACAGAACGTATCAGAATGCCTGCAAAATGTCCAGAAAGCTTGGGGCAACGCTGCGGGAAGTAAGAATTGGTGATGCGGTACTGCAGCATTTTAAAGATATTGAGCATGATCCGGAGGATCATAGTGTTACGTATGAAAATGCACAGGCAAGAGAGCGTACGCAGGTGTTGATGGATATTGCCAATCAGACAGGAGGATTGGTAATCGGTACTGGTGATATGTCAGAGCTTGCCCTTGGATGGGCAACCTATAATGGAGATCACATGTCTATGTATGGAGTCAATGCTTCCGTGCCAAAGACACTGGTCAGACATCTGGTTCACTATTATGCAGATACAAGTGAAGATGAGCAGCTAAAGGAAGTACTTTATGATGTGCTGGATACGCCGGTAAGCCCGGAGCTGCTTCCGCCGAAGGATGGAGAAATCGCACAGAAGACAGAAGATCTTGTGGGTCCTTATGAGTTACATGATTTTTATCTTTACTATTTCCTTCGTTTCGGTTACGAGCCGGAAAAGATATTCCGTATCGCAAAGCTTGCATTTGCGGGAGAATATGATGATGAGACAATCTACAAATGGCTGCGCACATTCTGCTGGCGGTTCTTTGGTCAGCAGTTCAAACGTTCCTGCCTGCCGGACGGTCCTAAGGTGGGTACAGTTGCCCTGTCGCCGAGAGGAGACTGGAGAATGCCAAGTGATGCCTGTGTGGCAGCATGGATCAATAATCTGGAGAAGGTGAAAGAGAATGGAATCTAAGAAAGACATTGCAGTAGCAAAATTCAAAAAAGGATATAATTGTTGTCAGGCAGTTGCCTGCGCATATTGTGAAGAACTGGGAATCAGTGAAAAGGATATGTTTAAGCTGACAGAAGGATTCGGCTCCGGTATCGGCGGACTAAAGGATACATGCGGCGCGGTCATGGGCATGTTCATGATCATAAGCCTCGCAAACAGCGCCGGAGATATGGAAAAACCTCTCACTACCAAGATGGATACATATGCAAAGTTTCAGGAGGCAGCGGCAAAATTTAAAGCAAAGAATCGCTCAATTTACTGCCGCGACCTGAAAAATATTGATGGACCACAGCCGCTCGTATGCTGCGTACAGTGCGTGGAAGATGCGGCAGCACTGGTGGAAGAGATACTCTCGGTTAATTAGGAATTTAGTATAGTAAGTGGTGCGCGGATGTCGCTCAGATACCTTGCTACGACGCGTTCGACTTTACGACTAGCTCACGAATCTATAAGAGCCCAGAAAACAAACGGGAATCATGGTTTGTTTTCTGGGCTCTAACAGATTCGGAGCGGATTCTCCAAGTCTTCCGCTTACCTCCGCAAAGCATCTGAGCAACATCCGCTACCATTTACTGTACTGGCAATTCCAGGTAAAAGTGAACGCCCTGGATTGTTGGTACAGTAACATTTTCTAAAGCGAAAGAATATGTTACTATGCCTACTATGTACCGGCAACACTTGAGCTATGCGGCTTCAGTATTTTAAGTGGAACATTACAAGTGACACGAGACAGCAGTGCTTTGAGGGACGTGGAAGAGCGCTACAAACGGTTGCAGAAAAAGCTGGTATAACTTCGTATTCGCCTTGTATTTCCCATACAAGGCGAAAGAGTATCTGAGACGTGGAACTCATCAGGAGTTCCCGTCGAATATACTCGGTTACGAATGTTATATCAGCTTTTGATGTTTACCGTTTGTCAGCGACTGGTTCGTTTTCCAAAGCACTGCTGTCTCGCGTCACTGTCCTCTTTCAGATAAAATCACTGAACCAAATTCCTACAACGTAATCCCCTTGAACAGATCGCCAAGGCTTGTGCCGATATTCTCAGCTTTTGGAATCTCAACTTTTTCTTCCGGTTCTTCAGCAACTTCTTCCAGAGCCTTCATGCTTAAGCTGATCTTACCGTCTTTTACGCCGATGATCTTAACGGTTACTTCATCACCTGCATTTAAGACATCCTTCGGGTGTTTTACACGTTTCTGACTGATCTGAGATACATGAACCAGACCGGAAAGACCGTCTTCGAGACGGATGAATGCACCGTAATTTTGCAGTGATTCAACGGTACCGGTCACGACGCTGCCTACTTTTACACTGGCGATTCTTGCTTCTTTTTCCTTGCGTTCTTTTTCTTTCAGAAGCTCTCTTGCAGATAATACAAGACGGTTATTTGCCTGATCCACATCAATGACCTGTACCTCGATATCTTTTAACAGATAGGATTCCAGATCTTCAATGTAGGATAAAGACAGCTTGGAAGCCGGTATAAAGCCGCGAAGTCCTTCTACCATGGCGATTGCACCGCCATTTACGATTCCTTCGATTTTTACAGGAAGCACAGTTTTGGCTTCCATGTAGGACTGAACAACATTCCAAGGATTCGCATCATCAAAATGTTCTTCCAGATCTGCCATTGTCATTTCTTCATTTAATAATTCTTCGCTCATAGTATTTCCCTTCTCCTGTCCTTTAGAGTTATGCTGTAATATACATTGTTATTAGTATAGCAAAAAAAGTGCGATTGTTCAAAGAAAATATAAAGAATCATAAATTAAGGTTGACGAAAGAATGAAAAAATGGCAAGCTATCGTAAGGAGAGAATATTTTGAGGTGACAAACTATGGGGAAAAAAGCAAGAAAAGTATATGTAGTAGGGCATAAGAATCCGGATACAGATTCGATCTGTTCTGCCATTGCCTATGCAGAATTGAAACGTACAGTTACCGGCAATGATTATGTGGCAAGACGTGCCGGACAGATTAATGAAGAAACGCATTATGTACTGAATAAATTTGGGGTTTCTGCTCCGGCGCTTCTGCAGAATGTAAAACTGCAGGTAAAGGATATGGATATTCACAAGATCGATGGGGTATCACCGAATGTTTCTATCAAAGATACATGGGCGAAGATGCGGGAAAATAATGTAAAGACGATTCCTGTGCTGAAAGATGATGAGCTTGTGGGTGTGATTTCCACGGGAGATATTGCTACTTCTTATATGGAAGTATATGATAACCGGATCTTGTCTTTGGCAAAGACACAGTATCGCAATATCATCAAGACACTGGAAGGAACGTTGATTACTGGTAATGAGCATGGATACTTTACCAAAGGAAAGGTAACGATTGCAGCTTCTAATCCGGAACTGATGGAGGAGCTTATTGAGAAAGATGATCTTGTTATTCTGGGAAACAGAGATGAGGCCCAGGCATGTGCAGTCGCCATTGACTGCAGCTGTATGATCGTATGCAATAATTCCAGTGTTTCTGAAGAGCTTATAAAGAAGGCAGAAGAACAGAGCATTGTCATAATCAGTACGCCGCATGATACATTTACGGCAGCCCGTCTGATCAACCAGAGTATACCGGTCAAGCACTTCATGAGTAAGGGACCTCTGGTAACATTTCGCATGACGGATTATGTGGAAGATATCAAGGAAGTCATGACAAAAAAGAAATTCAGGGATTTCCCGATTCTGGACCGCCATGGACATTTTAAGGGTCTGATTTCCCGCAGACGATTCATGAGTGTCAGCAAAAAGCAGATTATTCTTGTGGACCACAATGAAAAATCACAGGCAGTTGATGGTATTGAAGAAGCAGAAATTATCGAGATCATTGACCATCACAGACTTGGAAATATTGAAACAATGGGACCGGTATTTTTCCGGAATCAGCCGGTAGGCTGTACTGCAACGATCATAACACAGATGTATGAAGAGGCAGGAGTGGAGATCAGTCCAACGATTGCCGGATTATTATGTTCTGCGATCATATCGGATACCCTTTTATTCCGTTCACCGACCTGTACAGCAGTGGATGAAAATGCGGCGCGTAAACTTGCGGCTATTGCAGACATCGATATGGAAGAGATGGCAAAAGAGATGTTCAACGCTGGAAGCAGTATGAAAGGAAAGAGTGCAGAAGAAATCTGTTTCCAGGATTTCAAGCAGTTTACGGTAAATGATACCGTATTTGGTGTGGGACAGATCAATTCTATGAGCAAGGAAGAACTTAAGGAGATCAAGGAAACTCTGGTGCCACATCTGCCGAATGTATTAAAGGAGCAGGGACTTCAGATGGTATACTTCATGCTGACAGATATTCTGGATGAATCCACAGAGCTTTTGTGCTGTGGAAATGGGGCAAAGGAAGTGATTATTAATGCGTTTGATCTTCCGGAGGATACAGAGAAGCTTACGCTAAAGGGTGTTGTATCCAGAAAGAAACAGCTGATACCGACTCTGGTAGCAGCATTGCAGCAATAAAGGAGAGACAGATTCATGGGAAGACAAGTATGGAAACCTGGTAATATGCTGTATCCGCTTCCTGCGGTTATGGTAAGTACTGCGGATACAAAAGGAAATGATAATATTATTACTGTGGCCTGGACGGGAACGGTATGTACGGATCCGGCGATGCTGTATATCTCTGTGCGTCCGGAACGCTATTCTTATCATATGCTAAAGGAAAGCGGTGAATTTGTTGTCAACCTTACAACAGAGCAGCTTGCCCGTGCAACAGACTGGTGTGGCGTCCGTTCTGGAAGAGATTATGATAAATGGAAGGAAATGAAGCTTACGCGGGGAAAAGCAGAAAAGCTTTCTTATGCGCCGACGATTGCAGAGAGTCCGGTAAATATTGAGTGTAAGGTGATCGAAGTAAAGGAGCTTGGCTCTCATCATATGTTTCTTGCAGAAGTAATGGCAGTTCAGGTAGATGAAAAATACATGGAGAAAAATGGAAAGTTTGCATTAAATTCCACAGGACTTCTTACTTATTCTCACGGAGAATATCATGTGCTTGGAAAACCACTTGGAAGGTTTGGATGGAGTGTGAAAAAATAAGAGATGAAATATAAGAGCGGGCATCGGAAAACATCCGGTGTCCGCTTTCGCATATCAAAATTTATTTTTCAATAGGCTTTATTCTGAGCCGATAGATTCGTTTTAAAAGGAGTGCGGAGAATGTTAAAGAGACAATCTCTGCAATCGGAATTGCCCACCATACCATATGCAGGCCAAAGAGTTTTGCAAAGGCATATGCAACCGGCAGGATAACAAACAACTGCCTTGCCGCAGATACGATAAGACTGTAGACACCATTTCCGAGAGCCTGGAATACGGAACCTGCAACAATACAGAAACCTGCAAAAATAAAGCTAAGAGAAATGATGCGAAGAGCCGGAACACCGATTTTCAGCATGGTGTCGGAAGCATCGAAAAGTGTACGAAGCAAGAACTCCGGCGCAACCTGGAAGACGATAAGTCCGGCACACATGATGCTTACAGCGATGATAATGCTGAGTTTTATCGTCTGGGTGATTCTCTTTTTATTTCTGGCTCCATAATTATATGCGATGATTGGAATCATACCATTATTCAATCCGAATACCGGCATAAAGATAAAGCTCTGCAGTTTGAAATATACGCCAAACACAGCGGCTGCTGTAGACGAGAACATAAGAAGAATCTTGTTCATTCCGAAAGTCATAACAGAGCCGATTGCCTGCATGATGATGGAAGGCAGACCTACCTGATAAATGACAGCTATTGTTCTCGCGCATGGACGGAAATGGCGCATACGGATATTGATTTCCTTATTCTTTGCATGATTAAAGAAGAAAGAAAGGATAACTGCTACAAGTTGTCCGGTTACAGTTGCAAGTGCGGCACCTGCAACTTCGAGCCGCGGGAATCCAAAAAGACCAAAGATCATGACAGGATCCAGGATGATATTGATAATGGCACCGGTTCCCTGCGTGATCATATTGTAAATTGTCTTTCCGGTCGATTGCAGAAGACGTTCAAATGTAATCTGCAGAAAGATTCCGACAGAGCATACGGTAATGATTGTCATATACTGTGTTCCATATTTTAAAATAACCGGATTATCTGTCTGCATGGCAAAGAAAAAGTGGGAGCCAAAGCCACCGGCAACTGCAAATACAATGCAGCTTACGACAGCGAGAAAGAGTCCGTTTCGGGCTGCCCTGTTAGCACCTTCAAAATCTTTTTCGCCAAGATTTCTGGAAAGCAGTGCATTTACGCCGACACCGGTACCAGATGCAACAGCAATCATAAGGTTCTGTATCGGAAAAGCCAGAGACACGGCTGTAAGTGCGTCTTCGCTTAATTTTGCTACAAACATACTGTCTACAATATTATAAAGTGCCTGTACGAGCATGGATAACATCATAGGCAGAGACATGGTAATTAATAATCTGGGGATGGGCATGATACCCATTTTATTTTCCTGTTCCGGTTTGACCGGTCTGTTTTTTCCTGACATATGTATACCTCCTGAGCATGAAGGCTATTATAACATTTTGAAAAATATATTGCAATGTGTCACATACGTGTTTTTGCCCTGACATATATTTTATGGAAATCAGGCGGGGAACAAAAAGAAATGAAAACTTATGGGAAATATCATAGCATGCGGCTTTTATGGGGCATGTGCTATATGTTCTGTGTGCTGAGTTTTTTTGGCATTTCCGTAAATATAAAGGAAGGCGAGACAAAGGAGCAAACGATGGCGGCTAATGGTTCCAAAGTAGAAAAATCAGAAGATACTCTGGCAGAAGATATGGCGCCAAAGATTGCCATTACATTTGATGACGGACCAAGCAGGGGATGCACCGGAAGACTTCTGGATGGATTAAAAGAACGGGGAGTAAAAGCAACATTTTTCCTGATCGGTGAAAATGCAAAGGAAAATCCAGAGCTTGTAAAGAGAATCTATGATGAAGGGCATCTGATTGGAAATCATACATATCATCATGTAGAAATCTCAAAAGTGTCTGATGAAAAAGCAAAGAGAGAAATTGAAGATACAAATCAGGCAATTATGGAGATTACCGGCGAGCCTGTTATATTCATGCGTCCGCCGTTTGGCGTGTGGCAGAAAAAACTGGAGCTTGAAATAGATGTATTTCCTGTCATGTGGACAATAGATCCTCTTGACTGGACGACAGAAAATGCAGATGAAATTGTGAATAAGGTCGTGTTACAGGCAAAAGAAAATGCAATTATTCTGATGCATGACTGCTATGATTCTTCGGTAGATGCAGCGCTGCGGATTATTGATATTCTTGAGAAGGAGGGATATGAGTTTGTGACGGTCGATCAGTTGATTTTAAACTGACGACACACAAGATCTCTTTGTTCCGCGTATAATGTAAAGAATAAAATAGGTAGTGACGCAGGCAGAAGAAAATGATATGATTCTATTGCAAGACAATGGAAGGTCAGAGGTCAGAAGAATGGTAAACGAATTTTCCAGAACGGAACTTCTGCTGGGAGCAGAAGCAATCGATCAATTGAAAAATACAAAGGTTATGGTACTGGGAGTCGGCGGAGTCGGCTCCCACTGTATCGAGGCTCTTGCAAGGTGCGGAGTCGGTAAACTTATACTGGTAGATAACGATACGGTATCTCTTACGAATATCAACCGCCAGTCTATCGCATATCACAGTACAGTCGGACAATTTAAAACAAAGGTCATGGAAGCCAGAATTAAAGACATTTGTCCAGAGACAGAAGTGGTAACTTATGAAATGTTTGTACTTCCGGAAAATATAGATGAATTGTTCCAGGAAAGACCCGATTATATCATAGATGCGATTGATACGGTAACAGCGAAGCTTGTACTGGCAGAAAAATCCAGGGAATATCAGATTCCGATCATCAGCTGTATGGGAACCGGCAATAAGCTTCATGCAGAACTTTTTGAAATTACGGATATCAGTAAAACTTCTGTGTGTCCGCTTTGTAAGGTGATGAGAAAGGAATTAAAGGCGAGAGGAATCTATCATTTAAAGGTATTGTATTCGAAAGAAAAGCCGGTGGATATAAATGGACGCGTGACAGAGGAAGACAAGGGGACGAGAAGATCACTTCCGGGAAGTGTATCTTTTGTTCCGCCGGTCGCAGGACTTTTGATTGCCGGAGAGGTCATTCGGGACATTACAGGGGAAGGCAGGTAGAAGAATGGATTTATTTGATTATGCACGAGAAAAGAATATGGAAAAGGAAGCTCCGCTTGCATCACGACTCCGGCCTGCCACACTTGAGGAAGTTGTAGGACAGCAGCATATAATAGGAAAGGACAAGCTTCTGTACCGGGCGATCAAAGCGGATAAGTTAAGTTCTATTATTTTTTATGGACCACCGGGGACCGGAAAGACAACGCTTGCCAAAGTCATCGCACATACGACCAGTGCAGATTTTACACAGATCAATGCAACGGTGGCAGGGAAAAAGGACATGGAAGAGGTCGTTGCAAAAGCGAAAAATACGCTGGGAATGTATCAGAAGAAGACCATTTTGTTTGTAGATGAGATTCACAGATTTAATAAGGGGCAGCAGGACTATCTTCTTCCATTTGTGGAAGATGGAACGATTATTCTTATTGGTGCCACTACAGAAAATCCTTATTTTGAAGTGAATAGTGCGCTCATTTCCAGATCCAGCATTTTCGAACTGTATCCGCTGGAAAAAGAAGATATTAAAACATTGCTTAACCGGGCGGTATACGATGTTGAAAAAGGGATGGGAAGCTATGGCGCAGTTATCGATGATGACGCGCTGGAATTTCTCGCGGATATTTCAGGTGGCGATGCCAGAAATGCATTGAATGCAATTGAGCTTGGCATTCTTACAACAGAAAGAAGTATAGACGGAAAGATACATATTACATTGGACGTTGCATCTGAATGTATACAAAAGAGAGTAGTCCGCTATGATAAAACGGGCGATAATCACTATGATACGATTTCTGCGTTTATCAAAAGCATGCGTGGCTCAGATCCGGATGCGGCAGTATATTATCTGGCAAAGATGCTTTATGCCGGTGAAGACATTAAGTTTATTGCGAGACGTATCATGATATGCGCATCCGAGGACGTGGGAAATGCAGACCCTATGGCACTTACGGTAGCTGTATCCGCAGCCCAGGCGGTAGAGCGAATCGGTATGCCGGAGGCGCAGATCATCCTGTCACAGGCTGTTCTATATGTAGCCACTGCGCCGAAGAGCAATTCTGCGGTCAATGCTGTTAGTGCAGCGATGGAAAATGTAAGAAATCATAAAACAACTGTGCCTGCACATCTGCAGGACGCACATTATAAAGGCTCACAGAAACTGGGGCATGGTGTCGGATATAAATATGCCCATGATTATCCGGATCATTATGTAAAACAGCAATATCTTCCGGATGAGATCATAAACTGCAGATTTTATGAACCAAGTGATAACGGGCACGAAAAAGAAGTGAAAAACTGGATGGAATACCTGCGAAATGGAAATGGGGACGGGGGTTTTTGAAAAAACCCCCGTCCCCATTTCCATTTCTATTCCTTAATATTTCCATTGACACCAATGGTGGTTACATGCCATGGAATGAATTTGCCGCTGGCCTTAAGCGCTTCTTTTGCCGCACGTTCAATGCCGCCGCAGCATGGTACTTCCATGCGGACGATGGTAAGACTCTTGATATTGTTCTGGCTGATGATTTCCGTCAGTTTTTCTGTATAGTCTCCTTCATCCAATTTCGGACAACCGATTAATGTGATATGATTCTTAATAAAACGATTATGGAAATCGCCATAAGCAAATGCAGTACAGTCTGCTGCTATCAGTAGATTAGCATTTTCAAAATACGGTGCATTTGTTGGGACCAGTTTAATCTGTACCGGCCATTGACTGAGGTGACCGGTGAATTCTACAGGCTCTGGTTCCTGCATTTCGGCAATCATTTTCTTCATTTTCAGATGTTTCTGCACTGCTTCTTCATCATATGCCAAAGCCTCGCGTTCTTCAAACGAAATTGCATTTGTCGGGCATGCCGGAAGACAGTCTCCAAGGCCATCGCAGTAGTCGTCGCGAATCAGTCTGGCTTTTCCGTCTATCATGGCGATCGCTCCCTCGTGGCAGGCAGCAGCACATGCGCCACAGCCGTTACATTTTTCTTCATTTATATGAATAATTTTTCGTATCATATGGTACCTCCTTGTGTTGTTGTATGTAGTTTATTATAATAAAAACAGTTAGTCTGTTGTTTTTCCAACAAAAAGAGGTGGATTGAGGTGAATTATGAAAACGGATATAGAAATATTTAAGCAGACTCCATTGTTTCATAATATAAGTGAAAATAATCTGGAAACGGTTGTTGGTTGTCTGGATGGAATAAAAAGACATTATAAAAAAGGTACACTGATTTTATCAGAAGGGGAACCACAGAAACGAATCGGGATCATATTGTCCGGATGCATACAAATTACAAGTGAAGATGTGTTCGGAAACCGTAATATAATGGAACAACTAGAAGCAGGAGATATGTATGGTGCAGCATTTGCGTGTGCAGGGATAAAGAAAAGCCCGGTAAATGTAACGGCTGTGCAGGACAGTACTATGTGGTTTGCAGATATTGAAAAAGTACTGACTGTCTGTCCTCATGCCTGTCCGTTTCATCAGTTGCTTGTAAAAAATATGGTCTATATACTGGCAAGAAAAAATGTGGCATTGAGTGAAAAGATTGAACACATTTCCAGACGAAGTACAAGAGAGAAATTACTTTCTTATTTATCCGGGCAGGCAAAAAAAGAAGGAAAACAGCATTTTGTGATTCCATTTAACCGTCAGGAACTCGCAGATTATCTCTGTGTGGATCGAAGTGCCATGTCCACTGAACTCGGACGCCTGAAAGAAGAGGGACTGATTCGTTTCAATAAAAGTCAATTTTGGATAAATGGTATTTAGGATTGTGTTTTTACATTATAAAATGTATAATCGTAACTAGAACGAAAATGACACAGAAAAGTCTGTGTGAAAATCAGGAGGGAATAGTAATGAAGGTTTATGATTCAGTAAAAAAAGAAGAAATTGAAGTGGACGGAACAAAAGGTCTGATTGAGATCATGAGAAACGGACGTCAGGTGGATCTTTATTTAAAAGAAAAGAAATCCGATGCAGATGGCTACATGAGCTGGGATGTAGAGCACTGGTCAAGCATTGATGTAAAGAGATTTATCCGCTGCTACTCACTGGAAGGAAAAGTACTGGGAGAGTCTACAGGACATAACATTTATGACCTGGAGAATGAGTTTAAGCCAGAAGAAGCTGCGAAGGTAGAGCTTAGCTAGGAATTTAGTTCAGTGATTTTATCTGAGGCAGAACAGTAACGCGAGACAGCAGAACTTTGAAAAACGAACCAGTCGCTGACAAACGGTAAACATCAAAAGCTGATATAAGATTCGTAACCGAGTATATTCGACGG
>NZ_JAFBIY010000016.1 GCF_021531975.1 Faecalicatena contorta
TTCGACGGGAACTCCTGATGAGTTCCGCGTCTCAGATACTCTTTCGCCTTGTATGGGAAATACAAGGCGAATACGAAGTTATATCAGCTTTTTCTGCAACCGTTTGTAACACTCTTCCACGTTTCCCCAAGCTCAGCTGTCTCGCGTCACTTGTAATGCCTCAGCAAAAATACTGAAACCGCATAGGTCAAGTGTTGCCACTACATTACGGATATAATAACAACGTTCTCTCTGTAGAATGTTACTATACCAACAAGATAGGGCTCGCACTCATACCTGGAATTGCCAGTACAGTAGTGGTAACAGCTATCGGCAGAAGTAAGTGACGAGGTAAGCAGGAGACTCCGTAGAATCCAGCCCGAAGATGTTAGAGCCAGAATAACAGACAATTCGTTCACTGTCTGTTATTCTGGCTCTTATAGATTCGTGGCTTAGTCAGAGGAGTCGGATGCATCGAGGCACTTACTTCTGCCGATACTGTATACCACTTACTATACTAAATTCCTACTTAAAACTCTTTCTTTTCCATGATCTTCACTGATACAGCATAAGATACTACTATCATTACCGCGCATACTGCCAGAATCATAAGTATGATCACCGCCAGGCTGTTATCTATGAGTCTCGTAAACACAGCATCCATATCAATATCTAATACTCCTGCCAGTTTTACGAGAAGAAATGCGATCAAAAATGCAGTTGCAATTGCGCCGATCATAGCAATCCTGCTTTTCTCAGAACCGAACTTCAGCTGCAATGGTATTGTAAAAGCAATCATAAATATGACCATAACCATGCTGGATAAAATGATAGTGACCCACTCAGCACTTTCAAGTTCTATCGAACGAACCATAAATGCGCCATAGGAAATTGCAGAAATTCCAGCCAGTGATATTGTCATTATGATCAGCCCAAATACATACTTCTCAGCCACGTAGCTTTTCTTTGTAATTGGCAGCGTAAACAAATATGCATACCCGTTATCATATTCATCATAACTGATGGTACTGATAGTAAATATGGATATCATAAGCGTCATATAGGAAATACAAAATCCCGGGCTTTTATAAAATGCCAGAAAACTCATACATATAAGTGCCATTACCATAAAAAACTGCTTCTGATTCTTCATCAAACGGAAATCTTTCACTAACAATCCCTTCATTATGCTTCACCTCGAATCATCATCATAATCAACTCATCAATGTTTCCTTTTTCGATTGCAATTTCCGGATAATTCTCCTGATAAAACTGCTTCTCGTCTGTCAGACAACTGTAACCAAAACTTTCTTTTTTTCTGCGGAGGATATATTGCTTATCCAGATTCTTAAATTGTTCATCTGTCATCTTCAATATTCCATAATTACTCAAGAGTACATCCGTGTCCTCATGAAGAACGATTTTTCCATGATCGATCATATATATATCATCACAGAAGCCTTCCAGATCACTGGAAATATGTGAACTGATCAAAATGGAATGCCCTTCATCTTCCATATATTCACGCAAAAGATTCAGAAGTTCATCTCTGGCAATTACGTCAAGTCCTGCTGTTGGCTCATCCATGATCAGAATCTCTGCACCATGAGAAATTGCTGCCAGCACCTGAAGCTTCCTTCGCATACCGGTAGAGAACTCTTTGATTTTCTTTTTCAGAGGTAACTGGAACTTCTCACATTTACTGATAAAATCTGCCTTGTCAAATTCCTGGTACATGGCATCTAACATCGGAATCAGATCCTGAATGGTCAGATATTGGCTAAAACCCGAATCTGCCAGCACGACACCTATTTTCTGTCTGTCTGCAGCTGTCAGTTCTTCTGCTCTTTTCCCAAGAATATCTATCTGTCCCCCATCTGTATGTATCAGATTCAAAATCGCTTTAAATGTTGTACTCTTTCCGGCACCATTCGGGCCAATCAACCCAGTTACACATCCGTCATTTACTTCCAGAGAACAGTCCAGAGAAAAATCCCGGTACTGCTTACGTACATTTTCCAGTCTTAACATAACACTAATCCTCCAAAACAATCTCAAATAACTCTTTGATTTCCTGCTTACTCATACCACAGCTTCTGCCTTTTCGAATCGCCATCTCCAGATCCGATTCAACTTCTTTTCTTTTCTCTTCCAGCAAAAGCGCCTGATTTGCAAAAGCAACGAAACTTCCTTTTCCGTGAACAGTCACAATGAAACCTTCCATCTCCAGCGCATCATATGCTTTCTTCACTGTCAGTGCACTGACTTTAAGTTCCCTGGCCAGCGTCCTCACCGATGGCAGCGCTGTATCCGCCTCTAGGTCTCCCTGCATGATCCTCCCCTTAATCTGATCAACAATCTGTTCATAGATTGGCTGCATGGAAGAATGATTAATAATCAATTTCACACTATCCCTCCTTCGTTGTAAACAGTATATAACAGTTTGCAACTGTTGTCAACTGTTATATACTGTTTTTTAATAGGAATTTTGTGCAGTAAGTGGTACGCGGATGTCGCTCAGATACCATTTACTGTACTGGCAATTCCGGGTAAAAGTAAACGCCCCAGTTTGTTGGCAAAACATGTTATGTATCTGATCTTTTCAGCTCCTATGTGTAAAAGTGAAGAATTGTAATGAATTTTGAGAGGTCGAAGTCAGCTCCCAAGAGAAAACATCCATATTTGAATGAAATGATTTGTTGAAAACTCATTCCATTTTAGGATTTTGTCTCTGAGGAAATGATTTACGTCCTAAAAAAGTCATTACAAATCTTCTTTTTGACTCACAGGAAATGAAAAAGAGCTTGTTTTCACGCCGATAACGTGGTGGAATTGCTTTAACTATGCGGTTTCAGTATTTTATCTAAAATATGTACAATCGGCAAGGCACAGAAGGACTTATGTATGCGTGGAAGAGTGCTATAAACTGTTATAGAAAAAGCAGTCATAACTTCGTATTTAGATTGTATATCAAATACAATCCAAAAGAGTATCTGAGACGTGGAACTCATCAGGAGTTCCCGTCGAATATACTCGGTTACGAATGTTATGACTGCTTTCTTCTATTTACAGTTTATAAACGACTGGTTCGCATACATAAGTCCTTCTGTGCTTGCCGATGTCCTCTTTCAGATAAAATCACTGAACCAAATTCCTAACACACTACATGAATCCATCCTTCTGGTGCTTCAATTCTTCCCATCTGGATACCTGTCAGTGTATCATATAACTTCTTGGTTACCGGTCCCATATCATCCATTCCGCTTGGGAAGCAGATGTCTGTACCGTGATCAACGATCTTTCCTACCGGTGAAATTACTGCTGCCGTACCACAGAGACCGCACTCTGCAAAATCTTTTACTTCATCAAGGTATACTTCTCTTTCTTCTACTTCCAGTCCAAGATACTCTTTTGCAACATACATAAGAGAACGTCTTGTGATAGAAGGAAGGATCGTACTGGACTTCGGAGTTACAACCTTATTATCCTTAGTGATAAAGATAAAGTTTGCTCCGCCGGTCTCTTCTACTTTTGTTCTTGTAGCTGCATCCAGATACATATTTTCATCGTATCCCTGATTATGTGCATCTACGATAGCATGAAGGCTCATAGCATAGTTCAGTCCTGCCTTAACATGACCTGTTCCATGCGGAGCTGCACGGTCAAAATCACATACTCTGATGGTGATCGGCTTTGCACCGCCTTTGAAGTATGGTCCAACCGGTGTTGTAAATACACGGAACTGATACTCGTCTGCCGGCTTTACACCGATAACCGGATTCGAACCAAACATATATGGGCGAACATAAAGTGTAGCGCCTGAACCAAATGGTGGAACATATGCCGCATTTGCTTCTACTACTTTATGTACTGCTTCTACAAACTTATCCTCCGGAAATACAGGCATTTCCAATCTTTTTGCAGAATCTGCCATTCGGCTTGCATTTAAATCCGGGCGGAACATTACAATATGTCCGTCTTCTGTTGTATATGCCTTTAATCCTTCAAAACATGTCTGCGCATACTGAAGTACGCCTGCACACTCGTTAATAACTACTGTTGCATCGGAGGTTAATACACCTTCGTCCCACGCTCCATCTTTATAATCGGAAACGAATCTTTTGTCTGTCTGTACATACCCAAATCCAAGATTTGACCAATCAATATTTTTCTTGTCCATTTTCTGTTCCTCCGTCCTTTAACAAACTAAATTAACCATATTCCATATTATAATACTCTTATTTTCAAAATTCAAGAGTGCGCTCTGTTTTATTAAAAAAACTTATCTCTCCATCATGCTGATAGATTCAATTCCAACGCTTCCGCCTCTGACAACTTCAATACTCTTAAATTCTTCTTTCATCAGCTTAATAACAGCGTCATTCTTTGTTGCCGTCTGCACGAACTCAAGAAGAAGGCTGTCTTTTCCATAGTCAATTACCTTTGCCTTAAATGTCTCGGCAATCTGGAACAATTCTACTTTATCCTCTGGCGTACATTTTCTGACTTTGATATACATGATTTCCTTCATACGTACAAAGACATCGGTAAAATCAATGACTTTGATTACCTCCACCAGACGATTGAGTTGTTTTTTAATCTGTTCAAATGTCTCATCATCACTGACTGTCGCAATCGTCATCCTGGATACCGTAGGATCTTCCGTCGTTCCTACAGTCAGACTGTCAAGATTATAAGATTTTCCGGAGAAGAGTCCGGATATTTTTGAAAGGACACCCACCTGGTTCTCAACATACAGGGATATCCAGCGCTTTTTCATTCCATTTCCATTCATATCGTTTCTCTCCTTTCTAGCAATCCAGAATCATATCTTCCAGAGTTCCACCCGGCTGAATCATCGGATATACAAGATCCTCAGGGTCAATCTCAAATTCAATGATAACAGGTTTCTTTTTACTCTTCATTGCTTCACGGAATGCAGGCTCGATCTGGTCTTTTTCTGTTACACGGATTCCGATTGCCCCGTAGCTTTCCGCAAGCTTTATGAAGTCCGGTGTGTATTCCGGACATGGAACCTCACCACATTTACCACGACATGCCGCTCCAGAACGAAGGCATGTCATGGAATAACGCTTTCCATAGAACAACTTCTGCCACTGACGCACCATTCCCAGATTGCTGTTATTGAAAATACAGGAAATGATCGGAAGCTCTTCAAGTACTGCTGTTGCAAGCTCCTGAATGTTCATCTGCATACCGCCGTCACCGGAAATAGAAATAACCGGCGTATCCGGATTACCAATCTTGGCACCGATCGCACCCGGAAGTCCATATCCCATCGTTCCCAGTCCACCGGACATAAGAAGTTTCTTCTTCTCCGTGATTTCCACAAACTGTGCGGTAAACATCTGATGTTGTCCTACATCCGTTACAATGATTGCTTCTTCAAACATACGGTTGATTGTTTCAATAATATCCTGCGGTGTCATGATTGGTTTCTTCTTCATCACAAGCGGGTGCTCTACTTTCCATTCATTAACCTCATCCAGCCATTTTGCAGTATCACACTCTTCCACATATTCCAACATTTTCGTGATTGCTTCTTTTGCATCTGCAACAATCGGTACATCTACCTGAACATTTTTGGAAATGGCAGCTGTATCAATATCGATATGAACGATCTGCGCATATGGGGCAAATGAATGTAGTTTTCCGGTAATTCTGTCATTAAATCTTGTTCCTATTGAAAACAGAAGGTCGCATTCATTGACTGCCATATTGCAGGCATAGGCACCATGCATGCCAAGATTACCGATATAAAGCGGATGATTGGTCGGTATTGCCCCTCGTCCCATAACTGTTGTAACGACCGGAATATTCGTCTTCTCTACCAGCTGTGTAAATACTTCATTCGCATGAGCAATGTTGACACCGCCACCGGCAAGGAAAAGAGGGCGCTTCGCCTTGCCGAGCATCTTGATCGCACGCTTCAACTGTCCGATATGTACATGTGTATTCGGCTTATAACCACGAATATTTACTTCCTTCGGATATTCTGCACTTCCAAGCTCACCCATCACATCTTTCGGAAGATCTACCAGTACCGGTCCCGGTCTTCCGGTCCGTGCAATGTAGAATGCCTCCTTTACAATTCGTCCCAAGTCCTCTCTGTTTCGCACTGTCACTCCATATTTCGTAATACTTCTCGTAATTCCTACAATATCCACTTCCTGAAAAGCATCATTTCCGATAAGATGTCTTGCTACCTGACCAGTAAAGCACACAAGTGGCACACTGTCATAATATGCTGTTGCAAGTCCCGTCACAAGATTTGTCGCGCCAGGTCCGCTTGTCACAAGACATACGCCCACTTTTCCGGTAGAACGTGCATATGCATCCGCCTCATGAACAAGAGCAACCTCCTGTCTCGGGAGAATGACCTTTGTATAGTCCTGTTTGTACAGTTCATCGCTGATATCGATCGTACAGGCCCCCGGATAACCGAAGAGCGTATCTACCCCTTCCTCTCTCAGTGCTTTCACCAGTAGTTTGTTTCCGCTGATCTTTTTCATATACATACCTCCTTGCTATACGAACAAAACGCCCTAAGCTTAAAGCTTAGGGCGAATAATAATCCGTGTTACCACCTAAATTCATAGAGTTAACTCTATGCTCTCTGCCGGTACAGGTACAACTTTCATGCTCCGATACCGCTCCCATCTAACGCCGGGAATACGTTGAAGTCTACTAGAAACTGCTCATAAAATACAATCTCGTTCGGTTCACTGCTCGAGGGCTACTTCCAAAAATCCTTCACGAAGATTCTCACCGTCCATCTTCTCTCTTTGCATCAGGAACTTATGTACTCCTCCCTGTCATAGCATTTGTCTGATAATTGTATTTATTATAGTAGATGAGTACAGTGATTGTCAACCTGTTTTCTACCGTTTCCTCCTTTCAGCACATTCGCGCTGATACCTTTCCAGGATATTTTGCTGACATCTGCTTTTCTCGTCTCTTTCTGGTGGATACTAAATGCAAGTGCCTCCGCCAGACGATGCTCAAACTCCGGCAATTCTTCTTCCACCGGTTCATCGGTATTTCTCAATTGCGGAAGCGTCACATACTGCACATCTGCGCCCGGAACCGTATCCGCAAGCCACTCGCCGATACCCGGAAGGTCTGTCATAACCACCCTGCATCCACAGGCAAGTGCCTCAATAACCGTAAGTGGAATGCCTTCAAAGAATGAGGGCAGAGTAAAAATATCACACGCATTATATATCTTTGAAAGTTCCGGCTGCGAAAGTCTCCCAAGAAATCTTACCTCATATGGACAATTTCGGGCAAGCGTCTGAATTTCTTCATATTCTTCCTCATTTCCTGTACTGCCCGCAAGAAATATCTGAAGGCTGTTTCTTTCTTCTCTGAGATAACTAAGACTGCGAATAAGACTCTTAACTCCCTTTTTCTCAGCAATCTTTCCGGCGAAAACGATTCTCGTAATCCCATCCTTTGGTTTTTCCCCGCTCACGTGGAAGATCTGGCTGTTATATCCCATCCCCAATCTGGTAATCATTCTGTCATCCACATGGAAGATATCCTTAACCCCTTCTTCCTGCGCCCTCTGCGGCACAAAAATACGATCCAGTTTCCGCACCTGCTCGCGTATGTATTCTCTCTCAAGCCTTGTCTTTCGCATCTGCCTTAAATCCGTATTATGACAGAATCCATATATCTTACACTCTGGAAAATGTTCCCGGACAACTGCCGTCAGAAGATACAGGTGGTGACAAAGAATGACATCCGGCTGAAACGCCTTTATAAGTGGCTCAAGCACGGAAAGAAACGCCTTTTTAAACTGTGCTGTCATATCCGGTGTCATATCACAGTACCTGGTACTTGGATATGGCATCTCGTCCGACATGCCTGCGATCGGAAAAGGGAGTTCCTCACTACAGAAGTAAACGGGGTGAAACTCCACCCCGTCCGGTAATTCAACCGCATCCTCTTCATAAACACCTGCAACAACTGCCTGTACATGGCCTTCTTTTGCATATTCTTTTACAAGCTCTGTCAGATACACACCGCTTCCGGTACTATTTGGTTTTTGCGCTGTAACACTCAATATTCGCATTTTATCTGGTTACCCTCTCATAAACTGTAAAATAATACTCCAGGTCAAAGCATGTCTGCTCATCACTGATCTTTGTCATCTGCCACTCTTTGTCTGCGTCAAGATTCGGAAAATACGTATCGGCATCATAGGCATGATCAATCTTTGTCACTAATGCCGTATCACAATATGGCAGCATCGCACGGTAAATGCTCTCACCGCCGATTACATATGTTTCTCCTTCATACTTTTTACTTTCCGCAATTGCCTCTTCAATACTATGCACAACAACAGCATCCTTCACTTTGTAATTTGGATTCTTTGTAATCACAATATTCACTCGATTCTTAAGCGGCTGTCCCTGTGGAAAGCTCTCCAGTGTCTTTCTTCCCATAATCACGATATTCCCTTTTGTCGTCTCACGGAAGAATTTCATGTCAGCCGGAATACTCCACATCAGCTTATTATTTTTTCCAATCGCCCAGTTCTTATCAACTGCTACAATAATATTCATATCCACACTCCTCTTTCTTTTCTCAGGATCAGACAGCTACGGGAATATTCTTAATCTGCTCATGTGTCTGATAATCAATCAGTTTTGCATCATCCGGTGTAAAATCATAAAAGTCTTTCACTTCCGGATTCAGCCAGAACTTCGGCGCCGGAAGCGGTTCTCTGCGAATCAGTTCTTCAATAAGAGGCACATGTCTGTCATAGATATGTGCATCTGCGATCACATGCACAAGCTCTCCTGCTTCCATATCGCTGACCTGTGCGAACATATGGAGAAGTACCGCATACTGACATACATTCCAGCTGTTTGCCGCCAGCACATCGTTGGAGCGCTGATTTAAAATACCGTTTAATGTAAGCTTCTCATGTCCCGGCTTTTTCGTCACATTAAATGTCATACTATAGGCACATGGGTAAAGATTCATCTCATGGAGATCCTGATGCACATAAATATTCGTCATGATTCTCCGGCTGTACGGATTATTCTTAAGATCATAAAGCACACGATCCACCTGATCAAACATGCCTTCTTTATACTGATGCTTTACACTCATCTGATAACCATATGCCTTACCGATAGAACCATCCTCATCAGCCCAGCTGTCCCAGATATGGCTGTTCAGCTCATGGATATTGCTGGACTTTTTCTGCCAGATCCACAAAAGCTCATCTGTACAGCTCTTGATCGCTGTTCTTCTAAGTGTCAGAGCCGGAAATTCCTTCGACAGATCATACCGGTTTACAACACCAAACTTCTTGATCGTATAGGCCGGTGTCCCATCCTCCCATACCGGACGCACCTTTTCTCCTCTTGTATCAGTTCCGTTATCTATGATATCCCTGCACATATCGATAAAAACTTTATCTGCATAACTCATTTTCCAGTCCTCCTGCTTCTTATGGTTCGTCCACATTGTACAGCACTCTTTTCAGCATCTTTTCAAGCGCTGCCACTTCTTTCTTATTCATTCCGAGAGTAAGCATCTTATCCAGCTGCTTCCGGTCCATATCCATACGGCGCCGGATATCATACGCCTTCTCTGTCAGGTAAATATTATTACATCTTTTGTCCTTATTGCTTGGTACGGACAAAATAAACCCCTTCTCATCCAGCCGCTTCAAAAGCCCCGTAACAGTGGGATTCTTGAGGCTCAGTGCCTTCTCAATATCTCTCTGCGTTACTTCCTCTTTACTGCTTGTAAAAAGATAATCCAAAACGGCACACTGGGAAGCGGTAATTCCAAGTGTACGCAGACGTCTGTTAAATTCTTTTTCATATACATTACTGATCTGCTTGAACATAAAGCCAATCGGCATTCTCTCCTGCATACACTTTTCTCCTTTTCTTATGCAACTAGCGAGATAAGATATTTTATCATAATTTATTCCTGTCAGCAAGCCATTTAGGCCACCCTCATTCCTTTCAGTTCACGAACCGCAAACCCAATTGCAACCATCGCTGCCGCACCATCTGCAATCGGTCCCGCATACATAACTCCGTCGATTCCCATAAAAATCGGGAAAAGTACGATCAGGGGCAGCAAAAACAACACCTGTCTTGTCAATGATACGATAATTCCGAGTCTTGCCTTTCCGATAGACGTAAAAAAGCTGGAACACATCGGCTGAATTCCATTCACAAAAGTCATCATCATAAATATTCTAAAATACCGCTCAGCGAAATGGAAATACTCTTCACTTCCGCTTCCGAAAATGCTGACAATTTGTCTTGGGAAGAATTGGAAGCATACAAAGAATGCAATTCCTACAACAATTGAGACCTGAAACGCTTTCTTATATGTCTCTCTTACTCTGTCATACTTCTGTGCCCCGTAATTAAATCCCCAGATCGGCTGACATCCCTGCGCGATACCTATACAGATTGCCATGAACACCATATTCACCTTTGAGATAACACCCACGCAGGCAAGCGGAATATCCGAGCCATACACAGATTCTGCCCCGTAATGACGCAATGTATTATTCATGGTAATCTGTACTGCTGCCATCGCGATCTGATTTACACAGGATGCCATTCCAAGCGCCACAATCGCACGAAGATATTCCATTCTCGGTCGTAACATAGAAACAGTCAGCTCCATTTTCCGAAAATGAATAAAGTAAACGATAACCATTATCCCCGAAACCACCTGACCAATCACCGTAGCCCACGCAGCCCCCTGAATTCCCCAATGCATTCCAAATATGAATAAAGGATCAAGAATCGTATTGATAATTGCCCCTGTCAGCATGCAGACCATGGAATACGTAGGGCTTCTGTCTGCACGAATCAGATGATTGCCACCGGTCGTTAAGATTAAAAACGGTATGCCCCACGCTGTAATTCCGGTATAATCCTGAGCATAGGGAAGGATTTCCGGTGTCACACCAAACAAATGTAACAAAGGATTCAAAAATATAAGAACAACCACCGCGATCATCACACCACATATGCCAAGCATTGCCAGGCCGGTACCCGCAATACAGGCAGCCTTCTTCGGATCTCCGGCACCAGCAGACAGATTATAATTCGACGCACTTCCGATTCCAAGAAGAAGTGCCGTTGCCGTACAGATGATGGAAACAGGAAATGCAATATTGGTCGCTGCATTTCCAAGCATCCCTACTCCCTGTCCGATAAATATCTGATCCACAATATTATATAGCGAACTGACCAGCATACTGATAATCGCCGGAATCGCAAATTTTGCTATCAACTTTCCTGTCCTCTCTGTTGCCAGAGGATTCTCTTTCTTCATTTCCTGACTCCTGCCCTCACTGCCACATTTCTAATATTCTCTGATCACACTGCTGATTTCCTGTGTAGTATCCATCTCTTCCAGCTGCTTTATCGCATCTTTCATATGGTATTCCTTTACTGCTTCTGTAACAATTGCAAGCTCTGCAACACTATCTGTAATAACCTTCTGTACCACTTTTGATATACTGACCTTATGTTCGCCAAATACGCTTGCAATCGCAGCCAGCACTCCCGGCTTATTATCCACCTGCATGCGGAGAAAAAACTTATTCTTCACTTCTTTAAATGGTTTTACATCTGTCTTCCGGTAACAGGTACAACTGATCCTTCCGGTACAGTGATACTGTATATCTCTGACCACATCAATCACGTCACCCATAACCGCACTTGCTGTCGGCATCTGACCCGCACCTCGTCCATAAAACATCACATCATCGACAGCATGCCCATGGATAAATACAGCGTTAAATGAATCTCTTACAGCTGCAAGCGGATGATTCTGTGAAATCATCATCGGATGTACTGCCACTTCGATTCCATTTTCCGTATTATGTGCAACACCAAGCAATTTAATTACATTGCCAAATTCTTTTGCATAAGCGATATCTTTGGCAGATATCTTTGTGATTCCTTCCGTATATACATCCTGAAAGACAACCCTGGAATGAAATGCAATTGACGCCATAATTGCAACTTTACGTCCTGCATCAAGGCCCTCAACATCAGCTGTCGGATCAAGCTCTGCATAGCCAAGTTCCGTCGCCTTCCTGAGTGCCTCGTTAAAATCCATTCCTTCTTCGAACATCTTTGTCAAAATATAATTTGTCGTCCCATTAACAATTCCAATCACTTCATCGATCTCATTCGCCGCAAGGCACTGCTTCAAAGGCCGTATGATCGGGATACCACCGGCAACTGCAGCTTCAAAAAGAAAATCGACTCCGTTCTTTTCCGCCGCATCCAGAAGTTCTCTTCCATACTCTGCGACAAGATCCTTATTCCCTGTCACAACATGCTTGCCGGAATTAAGAGCCTCCAGGATCATCGTCCTGGCAGGTTCGATGCCACCCATAACTTCGACGATGATCTCAATTTCCTTATCTTCTATCAGATCTTTCCACTGATCTGTTAAAAGCGCATGGTCTACGCCCTCTCGCTTCTTCGCAATATTATGTACCAGTATTTTCGCAATCTCCAGTCTGGCACCCGTCTTCTCTGCCAGCTCCTCTTCCTGGCTCTTCAGAAGCTTATAGACGCCTCCTCCAACCGTTCCAAGCCGATGATGCCTATTTTTACAACTCTATCACTGTTCATGTAATCACTTTTTTCCTGCTTATTCATATCAACAAGTATAACACATTTTTCCCTCTATTATCAAACGAAAAGCAAATTCAAAAAAGTTAAAAAAAGTTGTTGACAAACCATTCTGCATATAGTATAGTATGTATTGTTCTGAGGAACACAAAACACAATATATGCGACAGTGGCTCAGTTGGTAGAGTACGACCTTGCCAAGGTCGGGGTCGCGGGTTCGAACCCCGTCTGTCGCTCTGAAAAAGCTGAAATTCCCATTTAAGAATTTCAGCTTTTTATTATTCAAATCCATCATAAATTGTTACACATGACACAAATTCTTCATCATCGTAATCCGTATCGAGATCGCCATCGTATTTTTGAACTGCACGCTTTACCGATAACAGTCCATATCCATGAACCATCCGGTTTCCTTTTACCGATGCAAACTGCCCTCCCATCTTTTTCGGCTTATCCGCATAGTTATTACTGAATTTCACCATGAGCATATCCTCATTTCTCACAATATCAACGTGAATCCATGGGTTTTCTTCTACCTTTTCCGCCGCTTCGATCGCATTGTCATAAAGATTGGCTAATATAACACAGATATCTTTATCTGCCACCTTAAGCCCTTTAAGATAATCACACTGCAGCTGTACATCAATTTTTTTCTCCCGCGCATATGTGGTCTTTTTATTCAAAACCGCATCCACAATACGATTGCCTGTTATCACATACATTTCACTGTTGTACAGTGATCCTTCTATTTCGCCGAGATAGCTTTCCAGCTCTTCATAATTCTGCTCCTTTATCATCGTTCGGATCGCAAGCAGATGATTCTTCCAGTCATGCCGGATAAACTGCACCTCTCTGTTCATCTGATCCAGTTTTTCATATTCATCACTGATCATCTGATCCCGATAGCTTACAATCTGTTTTTTCTGGAAATTCCGCATTTTACGCCAGAGAAAAACAAGGCAGATTATAAACGCGATTATCTGATAATTGTATAAACAGATCGCAAACAATACAAACCATACACCATCATAAATAATCTGCACCGGAATCCCCTTAACTCTCGCTTCTTCATCCGGTCTCAAATCTTTCCAGAACTCATAATTTATCAGTACATAAAAAACAACACATACAATCCCGAACAATCCCCATACAAAATCTATCATACCACTCATATCTTTCACCTCTTACATCTGTTTTTTCCAATACGCCTTAACAGCGAGTTTTACTTTTTTCATATTTGAGCGGCTGATCATAATCTCATCTCCATTTGTCATATATAGTTTGTCTTTCACTACTTTTTTCACATTATGGACATTTACGATTCTGCCTTTATCTGCATAGACAAACTCGTCTGAACTTATATTATGATATACCTTCTCAAGAGAAAGCCGCTGGTGCTCTTCTCCGTTCTCTGTCACAAAAACAGAGTTTTTCTCTTCCTTGTATATATACAAGATATCATCATATAACAATTTGATAAGATTCGTTGATGTCTCGATCAGATAGAATTGCTGCTCACGATCATGAAGAATCCTCTCCAGCTCTTTCAACAAATCCGGCAACACATGTTCCATCTCCTCTTTCAAAACGTACGCATACGCCCTTGTCCGATATCCCTGTATCGCATATCTGGCATAAGACGTGACAAAAATAATATAATTGTTCCTGTCTTTCTGCCGGATCTTCTGCGCCAGCTCCAGCCCATTCATCCCAGGCATTTCAATGTCCAGAATGTAAATGTCAAATCCACTTTCCATATCTTCCAGCAGATTCTCAGCTTTACTGTATCCGCATAAAAGCACTTTCTCCCGCAGACCTGTCTTCACAATATCCGATATCTGACCGCGCAATATTTCATTGTCATCAACAATCGCTACCTTGATCTTCATATGTCACCACCGCTCTTTAACGCTTTCCGAAATATATATTTCATACATATACTATATCATATCTTTCCCGGCATAACGATAATGTCCGTTTTCTGTACGCTATTGTCCGCTTTCTGCCATACACATTTTTTACAAAAAAAGTGTAAAGCCTTATATAATCAACAAGACTTTACACCTGAACTACAGTTACATTCTTAGAAATATTACTCTTCTAACGCTTTTTCAATACGCTCATTATCTTTTTCAAGATACTCTAACGCCTTTTCCGTATCACCATTTTTAATCGCTTCAATAATCAGATCATTTAAAAACTTATCCTTCCTAAGTCCGTCCTTATATTGCATATCAGTCGGCATATATTCCATCATCCTTCCACGCCCCCTTCACACAAAACATTGCTTATATCTTGATTATAAGGGCTTTTTTTTAAGGTGTAAAGTCTTATTCAATTATCAATGTACTTCCATATTTTCTTTTTGAAGCAAAAGATAATCCTCCAAATAGGACAAGGCTCCTTTTACGATAACATAGATTTTATTTCGCATTTCCGCATACTCATCGGAGTCTATCTCTGCTTCTTTTGTTTCAATAAAATCCGGATTTTTAATAATAATCATCTTGGTATAATCGAGACCCGAATGATGATCTCTGGAACGTTTAGATTTTCTAAATGAAATGCATATTTATGCTTGACTTCTGTTCGAAATGGTATTGCAATATTGTTTACCCATTATTTCCGGATAATCCTTTGGATGATAACATTCATAGAATCTATCCGTCAATCGTAATACTTGATAATCAAATTCTGGTATATTCAATTTTCCTCCTAGTATAAACGAGAGGCATAACGCCTCTCGCAAATTCTTCACCCGGTCACTTTTTATTTTTACAACGAGTCAGAACCGCCACTCGTTCTCTTCAAGAAATCAGATTTCTTATAAAAAGTATAGCACAATCTTTCGATGAATACATCAAACTTTTCTTTCACAACTCTTAAAAATCTCTTAATTAACTCTTCGTGAAAATAGGAATTTAGTATAGTAAGTGGTACGCGGAGGTCGCTCAGATACCTTGCTGCGACGCGTTCGACTTTATGACTAGCTCACGAATCTATAAGAGCCCAGAAAACAAACGGGAATCAAGGTTTGTTTT
>NZ_JAFBIY010000017.1 GCF_021531975.1 Faecalicatena contorta
GAACAGGTTGGCAGGATATAGATGGAGAAAGATATTTCTTCATGCCGACAGGATACATGATGACAGGCTGGATCAGTTTCGGAAGTACAAAGAGATATTATCTTGGGACAGACGGAGTAATGAGGACGGGAGATCATGTAATTGATGGAACTAGCTACCGATTCAGCAGTGAAGGACTTTTACTAGGGGAAATTTTTACGCCAGGATGGAAAGTAGTTAGTGGGAAAAAATATTATTACGATGAAAACGGCGTTATGCTGACGGGTTGGCAAGAGATAGATGGAAAAAGATATTTCTTTATGCCAGAAGGCTATATGATGACAGGATGGATATCATTTGGAAGTACGAAATACTATCTTGGAACAGATGGAGTAATGCGAACAGGTTGGCAGACGATTAGTGACCTGAAATATTATTTTGGAACAGATGGAATAATGCGAACAGGTTGGCAGGATATAGATGGAGAAAGATATTTCTTCATGCCGACAGGATACATGATGACAGGCTGGATCAGTTTCGGAAGTACAAAGAGATACTATCTTGGGACAGACGGAGTAATGAGGACGGGAAATCATGTAATTGATGGAACTAGCTACCGATTCAGCAGTGAAGGACTTTTACTGGGGGAAATTTTTACGCCAGGATGGAAAGTAGTTAGTGGGAAAAAATATTATTACGATGAAAACGGCGTTATGCTGACGGGTTGGCAAGAGATAGATGGAAAAAGATATTTCTTTATGCCAGAAGGCTATATGATGACAGGCTGGATCTCATTTGGGAGTACGAAATATTATCTTGGAACAGATGGAGTAATGCGAACAGGTTGGCAGACGATTATTGACCTGAAATATTATTTTGGAACAGATGGAATAATGCAAACAGGTTGGCAGGATATAGATGGAGAAAGGTATTTCTTCATGCCGACAGGATACATGATGACCGGCTGGATCAGTTTTGGAAAAACAAGGTATTATCTTGGGACGGATGGAGTGATGAGAACTGGACAACATGTGATAGACGGAAAGACTTATTCGTTTAGTAGCACAGGAGTATTCTTGGGTGAATCTATCCCTCAAGGCTGGAAAGAAATTGATGGAAAAAAATACTATTATGATGAAAATGGAGATATGCTGACAGGTTGGCAAGATATTGATGGGAAGAGATATTTCTTTATGCCAGAAGGCTATATGATGACAGGTTGGATATCTTTCGGAAGTACAAGATATTACTTGATGCCTGATGGACATATGTTGACTGGCTGGTGTAGCTTTGGAAGTACAAAATATTATCTTGCATCTGATGGGAAAATGTGTAGAGGCTGGCAAGAAATCAATGGAAACACTTACAACTTTGGAACTGACGGTGTTATGCTTGTTGGGTGGGAATTGCTAGATGGCGAGTATTATTATTTTGATACGGCAGGTGTATATGACGAAACACAGACGATTGAGACCTGCTATACGATTGAAGGAACGTCTCAGGTAACTGTAAATCAGATGGTAAACTACTTCAATGCAAAGAACAAGACGTATCCTACATATTATGCGACGACAGATGCACCAACTTTGCAGGCATTCTGTCAGATCTATTATGAAGAAGCGTGGGCGGAAGGAATCCGAGCAGAAGTTGCCTTTACGCAAGCTATGAAAGAAACTGGGTGGTTACAATTCGGTGGTGATGTTGATATCAGTCAGCACAATTTTGCTGGAATTGGCACTGTTGGCGGTGGCGTTGCAGGAGCAAGTTTTGACACTGTTAGATTAGGTATAAGAGCACAAATTCAGCATCTAAAGGCCTATGCATCAACAAAAGCATTAGTTAACGAATGTGTGGATCCAAGATTCAGTTTGGTGACTCGTGGATGTGCACCATATGTAGAATGGTTGGGACAAAAAGAAAATCCGGCAGGCAAAGGCTGGGCAACTGCAAGTCAGTATGGATATAGTATTTTGACAATGATTGACGATTTGAAAACATATTAAAACGGAATAGCTTTTTAAAGGTGGAGATATAGACGTCTTCACCTTTATTTGTATCTGTATCATACTGATAAATTAGTAGAAGATAAGAAGGTTAATCATAATGTTATATGTGAATCAAAGAAAAAAACATATAATCATTGTATTTTGACACGAAATTTGGTAAGATAAAAAGGATGTAAAAATTTTGTAACAATTTGAAATAAAGAGGGTAGTTTATGAAATCATTTGTCAATTGGAGAAGTTCTAGGACAAGAATGTTTTTATTGTGTATAGTAGATATTTGTACAATTTTGTTAAATTCATATCTTTCATTATGGATTCGATATGAAGGCCACTATGTTTGGATTAGAAAAGAATATCTTGTGAGTATTGGGAAATATGCAGTTCTTAACATTATAACAACAATTGTTATATTCTTTTTATTAAATTTATATAGAAGTGTATGGACATATGCAGGAGTTCATGAAGTGACTCGTATTGTTGCGGCTTGTATATTATCGACATCTTTTCAGGCATTAGGCTTTTTGATTTTGAATTTAATCGTACCAAGAAGTTATTACATTATTTATTTCTTCTTAATGGTTATGACAACGACACTGACACGTTTTTCATATCGTATGCTTAGAATGATGAAAAGAACCATTGAGCAATCTAAAAGCCGACCAATCAATACAATGGTAATTGGCGCAGGGGAAGCTGGCAGCATGATTATTCATGAGATTAAAACGAGTCGTCATTTGAATAGAAATTTAGTATGCATCATTGATGATAATCCCTCCAAAAAAGGTAAGTTTTTACAAGGAGTCCGTATTTATGGAGGACGTGAGAATATTGTTGAATGTGCAAGGAAATATGATGTGGAAGAAATTATCGTTGCGATACCATCTGCCAAAGCAAAGACAACGAAAGAGATATTGCGTTTGTGTAATCAGACAGATTGTAAAATTAAAATTCTTCCAGGAATGTATCAGTTGATTACAGAGGAAGTGAGCGTTTCAAAATTACGAGAAGTATCAATTGAAGACTTGCTTGGACGTGATAGTATCAACATTGATTTGGATAGTGTGGCAGGTTATGTGTCAAATAAAACGATATTGGTAACAGGTGGAGGAGGCTCCATTGGAAGTGAACTTTGCAGACAAATTGCGAAATATAATCCTAAATGTTTAATCATATTTGATATTTATGAAAATAGCGCATATGAAATTCAGCAGGAATTAAAGAAAAAGTATCCACAGCTTCATTTAGAGGTTTTAATTGGTTCTGTGCGAAATACCAAACGAATAGAATGGGTAATGTCCCATTATCGTCCAGATGTTGTTTATCATGCGGCTGCACATAAACATGTACCTTTAATGGAAGATAGTCCGAATGAAGCTATTAAAAATAATGTTTTTGGAACGTATAAAACAGCACGAGCAGCAGATAGATATGGAGTAAAGAAGTTTGTATTAATCTCTACAGACAAAGCAGTAAATCCAACAAATATCATGGGAGCCTCAAAGCGTCTGTGTGAAATGGTTATTCAAAGTTTTGACAGATATTCTTCTACAGAATATGTTGCCGTACGTTTTGGAAATGTTCTTGGAAGTAATGGTAGTGTTATACCACTGTTTAAGAAACAGATGGAAGCCGGGGGACCTGTTACAGTAACACATCCAGATATTATTCGATATTTTATGACTATTCCAGAAGCGGTTTCACTTGTGCTGCAGGCAGGTGCTTATGCAAAAGGGGGCGAAATTTTCGTTCTCGACATGGGTGAACCTGTAAAAATTGCGGATCTTGCGAAGAATCTCATTCGTTTATCAGGTTATACTCTTGGTGTAGATATGGAGATTGTATACACAGGACTTCGCCCAGGAGAAAAATTATATGAAGAATTGTTGATTGCTGATGAAGGTTTACAAAAAACGGCAAATGATTTAATATATATCGGAGAACCGTTAGATTTTGATGAAGAACAATTTCTTGAAGATTTAAAAAGATTAGAAGAAGCAGCAATCAATGAGGATGGAAAAGTAAAGGAAATTGTTGCAAAAATAGTAACAACATACAATTATAGACCTGAAGATAAGGCTCGTGATGAAAAAAAATATCAGGCATTAAATAGCTTGGGAGTTGTAAGCCATGAAGGTGCCGTTGTGGAGGAAAGAAAATGAAAAATATGCATATAGCGTTTTCACCACCAGATATTACGGATGAAGAAATTGCAGAAGTAGTGGATACGTTGAAAAGTGGCTGGATAACGACGGGTCCTAAAACCAAGAGGTTTGAGCAAGAAATCGCTGAATATTGTCATACAAGTAAAGCAGTATGTTTGAATTCTGCAACAGCTTGTATGGAACTCACCTTAAAGGTGTTAGGAATAGGTCCTGGAGATGAAGTGATTACTTCGGCATACACATATACAGCTTCAGCTAGTGTTATTTGTCATGTTGGGGCGAAGGTGGTGCTTGTTGACACAGCTGAAGATTCTTACGAGATGGATTATAACAAGCTGGAAGAGGCTATTACAGAAAAAACAAAAGTTATTATTCCAGTAGATTTGGCTGGTGTAATTTGTGATTATGATAGAATTTTCCAAATTGTTAATAAGAAAAAAGAATTATTTAAAGCAAATAATGAAATACAGAAAAAAATAGGTAGAATTGTAGTGTTGGCAGATGCAGCACATGCATTTGGAGCAAAAAGGAAAGGAAAGAAATGTGGAGAGATTGCGGATTTTACAAGCTTTTCTTTTCATGCTGTTAAAAATCTTACAACTGCAGAAGGAGGAGCGGTTGTTTGGAAAAATATAGAAGGTATTGACAATGATGAAATATATAAAAAATATATGCTTTTATCATTGCACGGACAATCCAAAGATGCTTTGGCTAAAACGCAGCTTGGGGCATGGGAATATGATATTGTAGCTCCATATTATAAATGCAATATGACAGATATTATGGCTTCTATAGGTTTGGTTCAATTAAAGCGCTATCAAGATATTTGTGCAAGGAGACATGAAATTATTGAAAAATACAATTCAGAACTAAAAAATATGCCAGTAAGTGTATTGCAACATTATGGTCAAGATTTTTCGTCTAGTGGTCATCTATATTTAGTCAGAATCAGTAATAAAAACAGGGAAGAATGTAATGATATCATTACTAAAATGGCAGAAAAAGGTGTTGCTACAAATGTGCATTATAAACCATTGCCATTATTGACAGCATATAAAGATTTAGGGTTTGATATTGCAGATTATCCGAATGCGTATGCGTTATATGATAATGCTATTTCTTTACCATTGCATACAAAATTGACAGATGAAGAAGTAGCATATGTTATTGATGTATTTAAAGGATGTGTAGGATAGGTAAGATCTTTATGAAAAATTGGAATCAATTGCCGGAAGACATGCAGGTTCCTGAGGTGAAAATGTATTATGATATACTTCAGAAGCATAAAGTGGGCTTAAAATTAAAAAGAATATTTGACATTGTTGTTGCAAGTATGATGATTATTATTCTATTGCCGATTTTTGTATTGTTGGGAATTCTAATTAAAGTTGATTCGCCGGGACCGATTATGTTCCGACAGGTTCGAATCACAGCGTATGGTCGAGAATTCAAGATATTCAAATTTCGTACAATGGTAAATAATGCGGATAAAATAGGGACGCAAGTGACCACTAAAGGTGATGCAAGAATTACCAAAGTAGGTAAAATGTTGCGAGGGTGTCGTTTGGATGAATTACCGCAATTATTCAATATTGTTATAGGTGATATGAGTTTTGTGGGAACACGACCGGAAGTACCTAAGTATGTTGCAAAGTATACAAATGAAATGAAATCAACACTATTGCTTCCAGCAGGAGTTACATCTCGTGCAAGTATTGAATATAAAGACGAAGAGCGTCTGTTAGAACATGCAGAGAATGCAGATGAAGTATATGTAAAACAGGTGCTGCCGGAGAAGATGAAATACAATCTGAAAGCACTTGAGGGATTTAGTTTTATAGAAGATATAAAAACGATGTTTGATACGGTGTTAGCAGTTATAAAATAGAGAAGGAGTTGCTCTGATGAATATATGGATTGTCAATCATTATGCAATACCGCCAAGTATGGGGGGATTGGTAAGACATTATTATTTTTCAAAATACCTTCAAAAAATGGGTCATAACGTGAAAATTTTTACATCTAGTAAAATTCATAATACAGACATTAATATGATAAAAGATAATGCTCTGTACCGTGAAAAAATGGAAGATGGAGTAGAGTATACATTTGTTAGAAGCAAAGATTACAAAGGGAATGGTCTGGACAGAATTTTCAATATGATAGACCTTCCATTTAAAATGTGGAAAACAATGAAAGTGTTTTGGAAGATTCAAAAACCAGATGTTATATATACGTCATCACCAGATTTATTTGTAGCTTTTTTTGCGTTATTGTTTGGAAAAAGATATGAGATTCCAGTTGTCGTAGAAATAAGAGATTTATGGCCAGAATCTATTGTTGAATATAATGGAATATCAAAAAACAATCCGATTATTCAGATATTATACCAGTTGGAAAAATGGATCTATACAAAGGCCGACCAATTAATTTTTACTATGGCAGGTGGTAAAAAATATATATGCGATAAAAAATGGGAAAATAAGGTTGATCTGAATAAGATAAATCATGTTAATAACGGAGTAGATTTACAAGAGTTCGAAGAAAACTTGAAAAAACATCAAATCGAAGACAATGATTTGAAGAGTGATAAATTCAAAATTATTTATGTGGGTTCTATTCGAAAAGTCAACAATTTAAAAGCGTTAGTTGATGCATCAAAGTATATAGACAAAGAAAAGGTAGTTATTTTAATATATGGAAATGGGACGGAACGAGAAGAGTTAGAACATATTTGTAAAGAAGAAAAATTGTGTATAAAATTTAAAGGACACATTGAGAAGAAATATGTTCCATATGTATTAAGTAAAGCAAATTTAAATTTAATTAATGTATCAACCGCAGGACTAAACCAATATGGGTGTAGCTGGAATAAGCTATTTGAATACATGGCTAGTGGGAAACCTATTTTATGTAACACTCCGACAGCATATGATTTGATAATTGAAAAAAATGTTGGTGTTAGTAAAAAGTTTGATGATGCGAGAGCATATGGAGAGTGTATAAAAGAATTTATTGAATTAGGTCAACAACAATATGATAACTATTGCCAAAATGCAAAAAAGTGTGTTGAACAATATGATTATAAAAATTTAACTTTGAAAATAGAAGAAATACTAATGAAAGCAATAAATATGAAAATGAAATAATAGCAAAGGAGAACTAGGATGAAAGAAAAATTATTAAAGAAAATAGCAGAAAAAGAGTTGACTGTAGGTGTAGTAGGCTTGGGATATGTAGGACTTCCTCTTGCAGTAGAAAAAGCAAAAGCAGGATTTAAAACGATTGGTTTTGATGTGCAGGAAGAAAAAGTAAACCTTGTAAATTCAGGTCATAACTATATTGGTGATGTTGTGGATAGTGATCTTGAAAAGTTAGTTAAAAAAGGGATGTTGAAGGCAACCTCAGATTTTAGCTTTGTAAAAGACGTTGATTTTATTGCAATCTGTGTGCCTACACCGTTAGATTCTCATCAGCAGCCTGATATCAGTTATGTAAAATCATCTACAGAAGCGATTTCAAAATACCTTACAAAAGAAACAATGGTTGTATTAGAATCAACTACATATCCAGGAACAACAGAAGAATTGATCAAACCAATTCTTGAAGAAGGTTCTGGATTAAAATGTGGAGAAGATTTTTATCTTGGGTTTTCGCCGGAACGTGTGGATCCAGGTAACCTTATTTATAAAACCAAGAATACACCAAAAGTTGTTGGTGCTATTGGAAAGGATGCAACAGAGGTTATTGCGACAATGTACCGCGCGGTATTAGAAGGTGATGTGCATGAAGTTTCATCTCCTGCTATTGCTGAGATGGAGAAAATTCTTGAAAACACATATAGAAATATTAATATTGGTTTAGTAAATGAGCTTACGATGTTATGTGATAAAATGGGAATCAGTATATGGGAAGTTATTGATGCTGCAAAAACAAAACCATATGGATTCCAGGCATTTTATCCGGGTCCAGGTCTTGGTGGTCATTGTATTCCTCTTGATCCATATTATTTATCGTGGAAAGCAAGAGAGTATGGATTCCATACATCTATGATTGAAAGTTCTATGATGATTAACGATCAGATGCCAGAATATACAGTAGAAAGAGCAAGTAAGATTTTAAATAATCATCAGAAATCAATGAATGGAGCGAAAATTTTAGTTGTAGGCGTTGCATATAAACAGGATATTGATGATTATCGTGAAAGTCCAGCGCTTAGAGTTATTGAAATTTTAGAACGTGAAAAAGCAAATGTTGAATTCTACGATCCATGGGTTGCGGAATACAAATACAAAGGTCAGAAACACCAGAGTATCAGAGAATTTACACCAGAAGTTGTTGCTTCATATGATTTGATTATGGTAACAGCAGCACATACGAATGTTGATTATGATATGATCCAACAGAATGCAAAAGCGGTATTTGATACTAAAAATGCAATGAAGAATGTTCAAAATAGAGATAAAATTGAAGTATTATAAAAATAGAATAAGCGAGGAAAAAAGTTATGAAATATGCATTAATAGGTTGCGGAAGAATCGCAACAAACCATGTGAAAGCAGTGTTAAATAACAATCTGGAATTTGTTGCAGTATGTGACGTGCTTC
>NZ_JAFBIY010000018.1 GCF_021531975.1 Faecalicatena contorta
AGCTGGCTTCGACTTCTCAAAATTCATTACAATTCTTTACTTTTACATATAGAAGCTGAAAAGACCAGCTCCATAACATGTTTTGCCAACAAACTAAGGCATGCACTTTTACCTGGAATTTCCAGTATAGTAAATGGTAGCGGAGGTCGCTCGGATGCTTTGCGGAGGTAAGCGGAAGACTTGGAGAATCCGCTCCGAATCTGTTAGAGCCCAGAAAACAAACCATGATTCCCGTTTGTTTTCTGGGCTCTTATAGATTCGTGAGCTAGTCGTAAAGTCGAACGCGTCGTAGCAAGGTATCTGAGCGACCTCCGCGTACCACTTACTGAACCAAATTCCTATTCTTCATCTCTTCCATAATCTTATCAACATCATAATCCGGGGCATATTTCTGAAACTCCTTTGTTTTTAGCTAGTTTTTTGCAGATGATTTCAATACGATCTTCCAAACGTCCTTCCAAACGTCCTTCCAAACGTCCTTCTTCCCGGCTGATTCTTCTCGTCTCCTGCACATCGTATGTTTCAAAGCTGTCGAACAACATATCAAATTCCCTCCCCATTATCTGGTCAGTAAATTGTTCCACCTCCTTCCGCGGGACATTCATCCGATACAAAAGGACGGCGATGATCTTACTGATCAATTTCAATAAATACTCTGGTATTATTCTACAGTGTAAGTTAATATGTAATCATCCATCACAAATCCATTTCCAATATCGGCTACCTGTTCATCTGTAATCACGAATCCAAGGTGATCGTAGACTGCCAGTGTATTGCTGTTGTACTTGTTGCAGGTCAGCCAGATTTTTCCAAGTCCGCGTTCTTTGCAAAGCTGAATGAGAAAACCGAGTGCTTTTGTTGCCAGATGTTGTCCGCGGAAGTCCTTTTTGATATATAGCTTGCTGAGAAATAATGCATTGTTTTCCTGATGAATGCCAGTGTATCCGACCATTGTATGTCCGCTCAATATCTGATAGTATTCGTAGCCATCGTTTTCAATCTGGGATTTGATGGCAGGATAGGACTGGAATTTTTCTACCATGTATTCTACCTGTGCTTCTCCAATGATGGGAATGAAATGTTGGTGCCAGATTTCATTTGCCAGAATGGCAATATTCTGGATGTCGCTGTCTGTCTTTGCCTGTCGAAGCGTTGCTTCATTCATTTGTCTCAACTCCTGTTTAGAATAGTTTAATAATTTAGTTATTTTCCACAGTCAATTATACGTGATATAATGAGACAGTACAAGAATGAATCTTGTTTTCGGAGGTAGAATATGGCTGGTTTTGTTACATTAGAAGATGTGAAGAAAATATATAAGATGGGTGAAGTTGAGATTATGGCGGCAGCCGGAATTGATTTCCAGATAGAGAAAGGTGAATTTGCTGTTGTTGTAGGACCGAGTGGAGCTGGTAAGACGACGGTTCTTAATATCCTTGGGGGAATGGATACGGCGACTTCAGGAAAGGTCATTGTTGATGGAGAAAATATTTCCAGATATTCGCAAAAGAAGTTGACGGCGTACCGGCGTGATGACATCGGGTTTGTTTTCCAATTTTATAATCTGATTCCAAATCTGACTGCGTTGGAAAATGTGGAGCTTGCGCTTCAGATATGTAAGAATCCGATGGATGCGGCAGAGGTATTAACGGAAGTCGGACTTGGTGAAAGACTTGATAATTTCCCGGCACAGTTATCTGGCGGGGAGCAGCAGCGAGTGTCTATCGCCAGGGCGTTGGCGAAGAATCCGAAGCTTCTTTTGTGTGATGAGCCGACAGGAGCGTTAGATTATAATACGGGAAAGTCTATTCTCAAGCTTTTGCAGGATACATGCAGGGAAAAGGGAATGACAGTGATACTGATTACGCATAACTCTGCGATCGCGCCAATGGCAGACAGAGTGATTAAGATTAAGAATGGAAAAGTATCGGATATCATCCGGAATGATCATCCGGTATCTGTTGAAACGATAGAATGGTAGGAAACAGGAATGAAGAAGAAAGCAACACGTAAAGATTTTTATATGGAGATCAGAAAGAGTCCGGGGCGGTTTCTTTCGATTCTTTTTATAGTTGCCATGGGAGTGGCATTTTTCTCGGGTATCCGCGCGTCTGAACCATCTATGCGAATCACGGGAGATGCGTATTTTGACGGGGATAATCTGATGGATATCAAAGCTCTCAGTACCTATGGCGTGACGGAGGATGATATCAGCGCTATTGAAAAGGTGGATGGCGTGGCAAAAGCAGAAGGTGCTTACAGTGCGGATTTCCTCTATACGTTAGATGATGAACAGACAGTATTTCATGTGATGTCATTACAGGAAGAGATGAATCGGATTACAGTCAGTGAAGGTCGTCTCCCTGAAAAAGTGGGGGAGTGTCTGGTAGATGATGAGGCAGATTATCAGATTGGCGATGTGATTACTCTTGAGTCCGGAACAGATGATCCGGTGTCTGATACTTTGAAGACAGAGAAACTTAAGATAGTAGGACGAGGAAGCAGTCCGTGCTATATTTCCTATGGCAGGGGAAGTACGACGGTCGGAACCGGAAGTGTTGACGCATTTCTTGTTGTACCGGAGAAAACATTTGACATGGATGTTTATTCAGAGGTCTATGTGCAGGTGAAAGGCGCAAAAGACCTGCTTGCTTTTACGGATGAATATGACGATTGTGTTGAAAGGGTCATGGATAATATTGAGGCGATTACCGGTGAGAGAGCTTCCATCCGAAAGCAGGAGATTATGGATGAAGCAAATGAGAAGCTTGCGGATGCAAAGCAGGAACTTGCTGACGGTAAAGCAGAGGCGGAAGAAAAATTAAGTGATGCAGCTTTAAAGATTGCAGATGCGCAAAAGCAGCTGGATGATGCAAAGAAGAAAATCAGTGATGGCAGAAAGCAGATAGCCGATGCAAAAGCAACATTGATTTCAAAGCAGAAGGAATTGGATGATGCGAGAGCACAGTATCAGTCTGGCATACAAAAGCTGGCAGAGGGACGAACCGCATATGAAGCAGGTCTGGCACAGTTTGAGGCAGAAAAGCCTGGAGCAGAAGCAAATATTAAAGCAGGAGAGACGGGACTTTCCGTTATGCGTCAGGGATTGGACGCGGCATGGGTAGAATATGAACAGCTTCTTACGCAGATTCGAATTAAGGAAGAATCTAGACCGAATGAATCCGATCCTGGTTATGAAGACTGGAAAAAGGAGTACGATGCGTTAATTTTACAAGCTGAAGGTACGAAGACTGGATTGGATGCGCAGGAGCAGGAGTATAAGAAACAGTCAGATGCTCTTGAGGCGGCAAAACAGCAGCTCATTCAGACGCAGCAGACATTGGATCAAACGAAAGCACAGTTGGACGTAAGTGAAACTGAGCTTGCTCAGGCAGATAAGAAGCTGACAGAAGGTCAGGCGCAGATAACGTCAGGTTGGAAAGAAATTGCTTCGAATGAGGCAAAGCTCGCTGACGGAGAGGCAGAAATTGTTTCGAACGAAGCAAAGCTTGATGATGCAAGAAAAGAATATGAAGATGGAAAAGTGGAGGCCGAAGCAGAGATTGCAGACGGTGAGAAGAAGATTGCGGATGCTGAGAAAGAAATAGAGGATATTGAAGAACCGAAGTGGTATGTGTATGACAGAAGTACATTAGTAGAATATACTGGCATGGGTGAAAATGCAGAGCGCCTTGGTGCGATAGGAAGAGTTTTCCCTGTTATTTTCTTCCTGGTTGCGGCTTTGATCAGTCTGACCAGTATGACACGAATGGTAGAAGAGCAGAGAATCCCTATCGGAACAATGAAGGCTCTGGGATATGGTAAGTTTGCTATTGCTTCTAAATACCTGGGTTATGCGTTACTTGCGACTGCTGGCGGAAGTGTCCTTGGTGTGCTGGTGGGAGAGAAGATACTTCCTTATATTATTATTTATGCTTATGGAATTCTGTACCGCCACATTCCAAAGATTCTGACACCATATAACTGGACTTTTGCAGCAATGGCTTCCTTAGCGGCGATTGTATGTACAACCGTTGCGACATTGTCTGCATGTTACAAGGAACTGAGTTCACAGCCGGCAGTACTTATGCGGCCGCCATCACCGAAAAATGGAAAGCGTGTCTTTTTAGAGCGGATACAGGTGATATGGAGACATTTGAATTTTACGTGGAAGTCTACGGTTCGGAATCTTGTACGCTACAAAAAAAGATTTTTTATGACGATATTTGGTATCAGTGGATGTATGGCATTGATGTTGGTTGGATTTGGTCTGCGTGATTCCATATATGAGATTGCGGATCTTCAGTATGCGGAGATACAGGTGTATGATGGAAGCATATACCTGCAGGAGGATCTGACTGAAGGGGATAGGGAAAATCTGGAGCAATATCTGAAAAATGACAAAGATCTGGACAGATATATAGATGCAGATATGAAGAAAGTTACACTGACAAACGGAAAGAAAGAGCGGGATACTTATGAATGTGTCATAAGTTCTGACAAAGATGCAGAGGATTATGTACATTTCCGTGACCGTAAGACCAAAGAGCAGTATCATCTGTCTGATAATGGCGTAATTGTCAGTGAAAAAACGGCAAAGCTTCTGGGTGCTGAAGAGGGAGATATTGTCTACATAAAAGATGAAGAAAATGGCAATAAGGAAGTGAAGATCGACCATATCTGCGAAAATTATATGGGCCATTATATGTATATGACTCCGGCGTACTATGAAACGGTATATGGAGAACCACCGGAATATAATAGTGTATTTTTTGCAGTAGACGAATCTTACTCAAAGGAAGAGCTGGAAAAAGCCGGGCAGGATATTCTTGCGCAGGATGAGGTGTTGAACGTAACTTATATGCACGATATTGAAAAGCAGCTGGATGATATGCTGGGAAGCCTGAATCTTGTTATTATCGTATTGATCGTTTCCGCCGGTATGCTGGCATTCGTGGTTCTTTATAATCTGAATACCATTAATATTGCAGAAAGAAAAAGAGAACTTGCGACACTTCGCGTGCTTGGTTTCTACAATCTGGAAGTGGCGGAGTATGTATACCGGGAAAATATTCTGCTGACTCTGATCGGTGCCGTTTTTGGAGTGGGACTTGGAAGAATTCTTCATCTCTTCATTGTACAGACGGTTGAAGTGGATGCGGCTATGTTTGGCCGAAATATTAATATGCCAAGTTACCTGTACAGTCTGCTGTTTACAATAGCATTTTCCATGATTGTAAATGGTGTGATGTATTTCAAGCTTCGAAAGATTGATATGGTAGAATCATTAAAGAGTATAGAATAGAAAATGCTTGTTTATAGAAATTTTATATTTTTAAGAAAATTGTTAGCACTCGATTAAAAAGAGTGCTAATTTTCTATTGACTTTTATTTTTTGCGGTATTATCATATCTGTTAGGTAAACAGGCGGGGGATACCTGCTAAAAATATATAGTAAAATTAGGAGTGATTTAAATGGCAACAAAAAAAGGTAGCTTATCAATCAGCAGCGAAAACATATTTCCGATTATTAAGAAATGGGTATATTCTGACCACGACATTTTCGTGCGTGAAATGGTATCCAATGGATGTGATGCGATCACCAAGCTGAAAAAACTGGATATGATGGGAGAATATCAGTTACCGGATGATTATAAGCCGGCAATTAAAGTGGAAGTCAACCCGGAAGAAAAGACACTGAAGTTTATTGATAACGGTCTTGGAATGACAGCTGATGAAGTGGAAGAGTACATTACACAGATTGCATTTTCAGGAGCAACACAGTTCCTTGAAAAATACAAAGACAAAACGACAGAAGATGATATGATTGGTCATTTCGGACTTGGATTCTACTCTGCGTTTATGGTTGCGGATGAGGTGCATATCGATACTCTGTCATACAAAGAAGGTGCAGCTCCGGTTCACTGGGTAAGCAATGGCGGTACTGAATATGAGATGGAAGAAGGTAATAAAGAAGGTGTTGGTTCCGAAATTACACTGTATCTCAATGAAGACAGCCTGGAATTTGCTAATGAATATCGTGTAAGAGAAGTAATTGAGAAATATTGTTCTTTCATGCCGGTAGAGATTTTCCTGTCTAAGGCAAATGCTGAGAAAGAATATGAGACAATTGATGAGGCAGATTTAAAAGAGGACGATATCGTTGTTGAGCATATTCATGAAGATGCTAAGATGGAAGAAAAGGAAAATGAAAATGGCGAAAAGGAAATGGTTGAGGTAGAGCCGGCAAAAGAAAAGGTTAAGATTGAAAAACGTCCGGTTTCTTTAAGCGATACACACCCACTTTGGACAAAACATCCAAATGAGTGTTCTGATGAAGACTATCAGGAATTTTACCGCAAGGTATTTTTAGACTATAAAGAGCCATTGTTCTGGATCCACCTGAATATGGATTATCCATTTAACTTAAAAGGTATCCTGTACTTCCCGAGAATCAATACCGAATACGATTCTATTGAGGGAACAATCAAACTGTACAATAACCAGGTATTTATCGCAGATAATATTAAGGAAGTAATTCCAGAGTTCCTTATGGTATTAAAGGGAGTTATTGACTGTCCGGATCTGCCGCTTAATGTATCAAGAAGTGCTTTGCAGAATGATGGATTTGTTAATAAAATTGCTGAATACATTTCTAAGAAAGTGGCAGATAAGCTGTCCGGTATGTGCAAGACCAAGAGAGAGGAATACGAGAAGTACTGGGATAATATCAGCCCATTTATCAAATTTGGCTGCCTGAAGGACGAAAAGTTCTGTGATAAGATGAAAGATGCTGTTCTTTTCAAGAACATTGACGGCAAGTACCTGACCCTTAAGGACTGCATTGAAGAAAATGGCGGAGAAGTTGTTGAGGCAAATGAAAAGAAAGATGAAAAACATCCAGATGATAATACTGTAGAAGAGATTAAGACAACCATCTATTACGTAACAGATGAGATTCAGCAGAGCCAGTACATCAATATGTTCCGCAGTCAGGGACAGGATGCGGTTATTCTGGGACACAATATCGATTCTCCGTTCATTACACAGTTAGAACAGCGGAATCCTACAATCCGTTTCCAGAGAATCGATGCAGATGTTACAGAACATGTAAAAGAAGAGATTGCAGAAGAAGAGAAAGAAGCATTCAAGGAAACATCTGACAGCCTGATTGAAATCTTCCGTAAAGAACTTGGAAATGATAAGCTGGATGTCAAGATTGAGAAACTGAAAGATGACAGTGTAGCTTCTATGATTACATTGTCTGAGCAGAGCCGCCGTATGCAGGAAATGATGAAAATGTACGGTATGGGCGGCATGGGAATGGATATGGGAGGAGAGACTACCCTTATCCTTAATGCAAATCACCCACTTGTAAAATATGTGGTAGAGAATAAAGAAAACGAAAACACATCATTAATCTGCAAACAGCTGTACGATCTGGCAATGCTGGCACATAAGCCACTGAACCCAGACGAGATGACAGCATTCGTAAAGAGAAGTAATGAAATCATGATGTTGTTGACGAAATAGGAATTTGGTTCAGTAATTTTATCTGAGGCAGAACAGTGACGCGAGACAGCAGAACTTTGAAAAACGAACCAGTCGCTGACAAACGGTAAACATCAAAAGCTGATATAACATTCGTAACCGAGTATATTCGACGGGAACTCCTGATGAGTTCCGCGTCTCAGATACTCTTTCGCCTTGTATGGGAAATACAAGGCGAATACGAAGTTATATCAGCTTTTTCTGCAACCATTTGTAATGCTCTTCCACGTTTCCCCAAGCTCAGCTGTCTCGCGTCACTTGTAATGTCTCAGCCAAAATACTGAAGCCGCATAG
>NZ_JAFBIY010000019.1 GCF_021531975.1 Faecalicatena contorta
TGGGTAGAAAAAGACGGTAAGAAATGTTACATAATGCCAGACGGAAGTCTGCGAGTGGGTTGGTTATCATTTGGAAATACATATTATTATTGTGGAAGTGACGGAGCGATTGTTATAGGATTTCAGACAATAGATGGAAAAAGATATTATTTTGATGAGGAAGGAGTTCGTCAGACAGGCTGGATAGAAAAAGACGGAAAGAAATATTATGGAATGCCGGACGGAAGTCTGCGGGTAGGCTGGTTATCATTTGGAAATACATATTATTATTGTGGAAATGACGGGGCGATTGTTACAGATCAGCCATATACAGTAAGTAGAGTATGTTATTATTTTAATGAAAAAGGCGTGCGAACAAGTGCACCATCAGGCTGGCAAGTAATAAATGGTAAGAAATATTATGGAATGCCAGACGGAACATTCCGAGTAGGCTGGTTATCATTTGGAAATACATATTATTATTGTGGAAGTGACGGGGCGGTCATTACAAATCAGCCATATACTGTAAATGGTGTAAGTTACTACTTTGATGAAGAAGGTGTGCGAAAAAGTGCACCGTCAGGCTGGCAAGTGATAAATGGGAAAAAATATTATGGAATGCCAGACGGAACATTCCGAGTAGGCTGGTTATCATTTGGAAAGACTTATTACTATTGTGGAAGTGACGGAGCGATCATTACGAACCAGCTATATACAGTAAATGGGATAAGTTACTATTTTAATGAAGAGGGTGTGCGAGAAAGTGTAACTACAGGTTGGCAAGTAATAGATGGCAAGAAGTATTATATAATGCCAAATGGAAGTTTGCGAGTAGGTTGGCTGTCCTTTGGAAAAACATATTATTATTGTGGGGCAGATGGAGCAATTGCCATAGGATTTCAGACTATAGCCGGAAAGAGATACTACTTTAATGAAGATGGAATCCGTCAGACAGGCTGGATAGAAGAAGGCGGTAAAAAGTATTATGGAATGCCAGACGGTAGCTTACGAGTAGGTTGGTTATCCTTTGGAAAAACATATTATTATTGTGAAAATGATGGAGCGGTTATTGCAAGTCAGTCTTATGCAGTAAATGGTGTTCTTTATATGTTTGATGAAAATGGAGTAATGCAGAAAGAAAGTGGTTGGGGAGAGTATAATGGAAATAAGTATTATAAGAATCCTGAAACAGGCTTTCCGTATACTAATCAGTGGGTTACATTTGGAAAAACACGCTATTATGTAAATGGTAATGGATATATGGTAAGTGGTTGGCAGACAATTGCTAATTATGTGTATTATTTTGATTTGATAACTAAGATTATGGTTAGAGATAAAATTGTAGATGGATATGCAATTGATGCCAATGGAATTTGTCAAGCCAAATCAATCGCTGCTAAAATTGATACTATTAGACAATACTCAGGGTGTCCATATAAGTCGGCTGGAACAACTCCAGCAGGTTGGGATTGTTCGGGATGTACACAATGGATATATAAAAATATTTTTGGTATCAGTATTCCACGTTCGTCTATAGAGCAAAGTAAAATAGGTCAAGCAATTTTAATATCTGACATGAGTAAATGGAGACCGGGAGATTTGCTTTTCTTTGGAGAAGGCAGAGTATCACATGTGGGAATTTATCTGGAAAATAATCAAATGCTACATGCTTTAGGGAAAAAATATGGAACCCGAATAGATGATGTAAAATGGTATGATAATTGGGATAATTCAGTATATCTGATGGCAGTAAGAAGAGTGATGCAATAGTAAGAAAGGAGTGCAAATATGAGAAAGATATTAAACGGAATTGTGGCAATCTGTTTAGTGACAGCTATGGTTACCAATACGGCATTTGTGAGTATGGCAGCTGAAGAAGTTCCAGAACAGGTACAAAGTAATATGTGGGTAGGCACTGTTGAAAATGGAGACAGAAGTTACTTGAATGAATCTGGTGAGAAACTTACGGGACTTCATGAAATCGAAGAGAAAATGTATTGTTTTAGTGAAGAAGGAATCCTGTTAACAGGCTGGCAGAATGTGGACGGAGAAACTTATTATTTTTCGTTGACAACCGGAGAACGATACGAGAATAGAGAAGAAAGTATTGAGGGTAAAGTATATGTCTTTGATGCTTTTGGAAAGAGTCAGGAGAAAATAGAAGAAAAGCAGGAAGAACAGTCTGACAACGAAGAACAAAAACAAGAAGCACAAAAAAATTTAGAAAACGCTGATGAAAATCTTAGTGTGGCAAGTGAAGAAACAGAAACCAATGTACCAACAGAAGTTCAGACAGGATGGGTAGAAAAAGACGGTAAGAAATGTTACATAATGCCAGACGGAAGTCTGCGAGTGGGTTGGTTATCATTTGGAAATACATATTATTATTGTGGAAGTGACGGAGCGATTGTTATAGGATTTCAGACAATAGATGGAAAAAGATATTATTTTGATGAGGAAGGAGTTCGTCAGACAGGCTGGATAGAAAAAGACGGAAAGAAATATTATGGAATGCCAGATGGAAGTCTGCGAGTGGGTTGGTTATCATTTGGAAATACATATTATTATTGTGGAAGTGACGGAGTGATTGTTACAGGATTTCAGACAATAGATGGAAAAAGATATTATTTTGATGAGGAAGGAGTTCGTCAGACAGGCTGGATAGAAAAAGACGGAAAGAAATATTATGGAATGCCGGACGGAAGTCTGCGAGTAGGCTGGTTGTCATTTGGAGAAATTGTCTATTATTGTGGAAATGACGGGGCGATTGTTACAGATCAGCCATATACAGTAAGTGGAGTATGTTATTATTTTAATGAAAAAGGTGTACGAACAAGTGCACCATCAGGCTGGCAAGTAATAAACGGTAAGAAATATTATGGAATGCCAGACGGAACATTCCGAGTAGGCTGGTTATCATTTGGAAAGACATATTATTATTGTGGAAGTGACGGGTCGGTCATTACAAATCAGCCATATACTGTAAATGGTGTAAGTTACTATTTTGATGAAGAAGGTGTGCGAAGAAGTGCACCGTCAGGCTGGCAAGTGATAAATGGGAAAAAATATTATGGAATGCCAGACGGAACATTCCGAGTAGGCTGGTTATCATTTGGAAAGACTTACTACTATTGCGGAAGTGATGGGGCGATTGTTACAGGTTTACAGAGTATAGGAGGAAAGAAATATTATTTTAACGAAGACGGAATCCGTCAGACAGGCTGGATAGAAGAAGGCGGTAAGAAGTATTATGGAATGCCAGACGGAAGTCTGCGAGTAGGTTGGCTGTCCTTTGGAAAGACCTATTACTGTTGCGGAAGTGACGGAGCGATTGTTACAGGATTGCAGACCGTAGATGGAAAAAGATATTATTTTAATGAAGATGGAATCCGTCAGACAGGCTGGATAGAAGAAGGTGGTAAGAAGTATTATGGAATGCCAGACGGTAGCTTCCGAGTAGGTTGGTTATCATTTGGAAAAACATATTATTATTGTGGAAATGATGGAGCGGTTATTGCAAGTCAGTCTTATGCAGTAAATGGTGTTCTTTATACGTTTGATGAAAATGGAGTAATGCAGAAAGAAAGTGGCTGGGGAGAATATAATGGGAATAAGTATTATAAAAATCCAGAAACTGGTTTTCCGTATGCAAATCAATGGGTTACATTTGGAACAACTTACTATTATGCAAACAGCAACGGACATATGGTAAGTGGATGGCAAAAAATTGGAAATAAATTTTATTATTTTTATCCAGACACAAAAATTATGGCAAGAAATACAACTATTGATGGATTTAGAGTAGGAGCAGATGGGGCGAGGGTATCAACAGTTCTCTCTAATATGACAGCACGAATCTGGTCTTATTCAAGTTCTACGCAGTACTTGCTGGCAGTTGACTGTAATGCCCATAAAGTAGGAGTATTTAAGGGGAGTCAGGGTAATTGGAGCAATATTCATTTCTGGGATTGCGCAAATGGAGCACCGTCTACGCCTACTAAAAAAGGTGTGTTTACAATAGGAATTAGAGGATACTATTTTGATTCTGGTTCTTCAAGATGCTTCTGGTATACACAATTTTCAGGGAATTACTTGTTCCATACTATTTTGTGTAATAAAGATGGAAGCATTAGGGATGGAAGAGTTGGTATGGCATTATCACATGGATGTGTGAGACTTCAAATTCCAAATGCAAAATGGATTTATGATAATATTCCAAAAGGAACAAAAGTTGTAGTTTACTAATTAAAGAAAAATGGAAAGAAAAGGAAGGCGTGTAAGCGTCTTCCTTTTGGTTTGTTAAAGAGAATTTGTTAGACAAATGTTGATGAATAAGTTATAATAAATCGACAGAAATATAATGTGAGTAGGTTATCCTGCATCATAAGAGTTTCAGCAATTACATATGTGTCGACCTTATCTGTCTTCGTTTTGCGAATGTTATTCTTTCGTAACTGACAGGTTTTGATGGGGTTCAACACACACTTGGTAAAGCTACGTAACAAGGTATCGAACAAGGTTGTCACCGTAGTGTGCCGTCGACTCAAGACCGATGATGATGCTGTCTTTATCGAAAGAATCGAGTTAAGAGATCAGCGTTTGGAAGCCATCAGCGTCATTTGTGAATTTGAACGGCTCAATGAGTATTTCACCGTCCGAGAAAATCGCAGCGGCGAAATGGTTAAGTTTGGCAATATCAATGCCTACAAAAATTTTCATGAGGTTGTACCTCCCTTTCATAAAGTCTGACACCATGATGTCTATCATTGGTTATCATCGTAGACTTGACATAAATAAGTACTCTGAGTGAAAGAACACTCCGGCAACATTCAGCTGATAAACAATTCAGATAAAGGTAGTGGCAATACACTCCAGTTGAGTAGTCAAGCTACAGAATAAACATCAAAAGTCCATAATATCTGAATTGTGTTAAACCATAGATATAGAAAAAGGAAAGGAAAGTGTGATAATTAACTTCCTGATTATCATACAAAGTTAATATGAAAAGAAGAATAGTTGTAATGTTATGTTTGTCAATGATGTTGTTTGTTTCATGTAAAGATGGGGAAGAAACATCTGAAATAGTAGCAGATAAAGAGACTAATGTGGAGAGTGTTGTAGAAGATGAAAATATAATAGATGCTGAGGAAGAAGTAACAAGTACAACAGCTACAATTTACTTTCCTGATGAAAATGCAGAATATATACTAAATGAAACTGTACAGTGTGAAAAACTCACAGAAATTGTTGTGTGGGAAAATCTGAAAGAAAAAGGAATTATTAATACAGAATGTGAAATTAATGTATTTGAACAGGATGAGGATAGTTTGTTGCTAGACGTTAATCAGGCATTTGGAGAGCAACTACGTTCACAAGGAACAACTGGAGAAGAAATGTTGTTACATTGTGTTGTGAATACTTTTTTAGATTCTTATCATTGTGAACGAATCCTGATTACAGAAGAGGCAAGTACCTTGTGCTCGGGACATGCAGAATATGTAGATTGTTTTGAAAAATACGAATAGGAGGGAAAGAGTATGAGTAGATCAATAAAAAGAATTGTTTCATCATTATTGGTGATGGTTGTGTTACTATCTTGTGTTCCTATGATGGATACATATGCAGTTGAGGAGATTGTTACGAAAGAAGAGACATCACAGCAGGAGCAGCAGGATGATTCGGAAAATGTAAATAATGATACAGAGACGGATTCAGAAGAAGTTGATGCGGATTTAAAAGCAGATGATGGAATGGGATCGGGAGATCTGGACGCAGATATAGGAAATGGATTTGATGAAAAGGAAACGGCTGAAGAAGAAATAGTTGAAACAGAAGAAGTTGACGAAGAACAGGGAGAAGAGCAGTTTAAATTAAACTACTTATACATAAATAAAAAATATCTTGAAGGAGGAGAACAACAAGATATCTTGGTTTCCTGGGGGGATGGAAGCGAGACAATTCAGCGAATGACCCTTTTGGTTGAAAATGAATCTGGAACAAATATTTCTTTAAGTGCATCACAATATAATGGAGATGTGGCATTATTTAGTTCAGAATTTGCAAAAGGTACTTATAAAGTGACTGGCTTAGAGGTGCAAGAAGCTGAACAGGTGTTTAATATTGCTTTGAATGAATATGAAATTAACGCGGGATTTGGTGTTGAGAAAGAATATTCAGGTATTAAGAGTGACTACATTGAAATGGAAAGTGTAGAAACTGAAGCAGGTGGAAATGCAGATTATGCAGTTGCGTCTATAGATAGTGCAACGGGACAGGATGCAGAGACAGACATTACAAATGTGTTGTCTTCTATAAATGGATATTCTGTTACGGCGATGGCACTAGATGAAGATCAGAGTTCTGAAAATAATGTGGAGAATGATAATCTAGTGGTTGTAGTTGATCCGGGACATGATTCTACGCATACAGGTGCACAAGGGAATGGTGTATCAGAAGAAGTTGCGACTCTTGAGATTGCAAAGTATTGTAAAGCTGAATTGGAAGAATACAGGGGGGTTACTGTTTATCTGACGCGAGAAACCGCAGCATGTCCGTTTCCAAACTCTACAAGTAACATTGATGATATTAAAAAAAGAGTGAATTGGGCACAATCCAAAGGTGCGGATGTATTTGTTAGTATTCATTTGAATTCAGCGACCGTTACATCTGCAAAAGGAGCAGAAGTGTATTATCCATCTGCGACTCATTCGTCTGTAACAACAGAAGGAAAAGGATTGGCGCAGCAGATACAAAACGAATTGGTCGCACTAGGGTTATACAATCGAGGAGTGAAAAGCAATGACACATATGCAGTAGTTAATAGTGCGGCTAATGCAGGTTTTCCTGGATTGATTATTGAGCATGCTTTTTTGAGTAATTCTAGTGATGCAAGTAATTATTTGAGTTCGGCTTCAAGTTTAAAGAAATTAGGAGTTGCTGATGCCACAGGGATTGCAAAATACTATGGACTTAGTAAAGCAGAGTGGGTACAAGAAGGTGATAACTGGAAGTATCAAACAGGTGGAAAATATGTTGTAAGTTCTTGGTATGATATTGATGGAAAGACATACTATTTTGATGACAATGGATATAGAGTAACCGGCTGGCAGGACATAAACGGAAAAAGATATTTCTTTATGCCGGAAGGCTATATGATGACAGGCTGGATATCATTTGGAAGTTCAAAAAAATACTATTTAGGAACAGATGGAGTGATGCGAACCGGCTGGCAGGATATAGATGGCAAAAAATACTATTTTATGCCAGATGGCAATATGGTAAAAAATTGGCAGAGTATAGAAAGTAAAATATATTACTTTGGAACAGATGGGGTAATGCAAACCGGTTGGCAGGATATAGATGGAAAGAGATATTTCTTTATGCCAACAGGTTATATGATGACAGGCTGGATCTCATTTGGAAGTACAAAATACTATCTTGGAACAGATGGAATAATGCGAACGGGTTGGCAGGATATAGATGGAAAAAGATATTTCTTTATGCCAACAGGATACATGATGACAGGTTGGATCTCATTTGGAAGTACGAAATACTATCTTGGAACAGATGGAGTAATGCGAACAGGTTGGCAGACGATTAGTGACCTGAAATATTATTTTGGAACAGATGGAATAATGAGAACAGGTTGGCAGGATATAGATGGAGAAAGATATTTCTTCATGCCGACAGGATACATGATGACAGGCTGGATCAGTTTCGGAAGTACAAAGAGATATTATCTTGGGACAGACGGAGTAATGAGGAC
>NZ_JAFBIY010000001.1 GCF_021531975.1 Faecalicatena contorta
CAAATTGTTAAGGAAACAATCGGAGTTGGTGTAAACGAAAAAGCAGTCTTGCGGTTTTATAAAACTGCCCTTTCGTTTACATCAATTTCGATTTTTCCTTGGTGAACAAAGTCGCGTCCCTTTAGCCACTATCTATGGGGATTCAATCTTTGCTCTCTTCCATAAGTCTATCATATCACATGGTTTATTAACAGATGGTTTTTGCCAAAAGAATTATTTTTAGGCATAACAAACAGACTCCCTTTACGGAAGTTTTTCGGACTATTCAGTTATATATTTTAACATCTCATATGTGCAAAAACAGATGGTGTATGCTTATCCGGAAGATGTGGAACCATTTTCCCTCCACAGGAAGAACATTTGCATACATCTATGTTATATAGCAGCCTGATCATTTCAGCGGCATTTCGGTTTTTCAATGCAGAAATATATTTTTTACATCCAAGCAGATTTCTACAATGCGTCATCTTTTTGCTCTTGTTTCGGCACGACAGCAAACCATAGTGCCGGATTCTGACAAAACGTTTTGGAGGAACATGCATTAAAAATCGACGGATGAACTCCTCACCCGGAACTGTTTTCTCTTTCCACTGACCTTTGTTTTTATAGTCTTTTACAGCATATGTAACAGTTGCTTCCGTCATGGACTTGATCCGATGATTACTAATTGCTATCCTGTGAGTATATTTTCCAAGATAATTTATGACTGACTGTGCTCCATTAAAAGTCTCCTTACAATAAGCAACCCAGTCTTTTTTATAGCACTCATCGAGAAGTTCTTTGAAGCAATAGTGATTTTGATATTTCTCCGCTGTACCATGAAACTCAAGCTTTGAATCATTCCACAGGCTTTTTAATTCGCACAAATATTTTCCACGGAACACTTTTGCAATGACCCCATACGGGAGAAAAAACTTCCCACCGGTATCTTTCCATTTGTTGTCCTTATCAAGTCCGCCACCTAGAACAATGGTATGGATATGAGGATGATAATTCATTGCAGAACCCCATGTATGAAGAATACAGATATATCCGATGTCAGCTCCCAGATACTTTGAATCTCTCGCCAGCTCGTTCAGAGTAGATGATGCAGCATGATACAGTGCATCATACAGAAGTTTCTGATTGCTATAAATGATAGGATGCAATTCCTCAGGGACCGTGAATACCACATGATAATAAGGTGCATCCAATACATTCTCCTTTTGCGCATCGATCCATTTTTCTTTTGGAAACTCCTGGCACATGGGGCAACACCTGCTTCTGCATGAATTGTTGTGAACACTGATACAGCCGCATTCCTCACAGACACTGATATTCACACCAAAAGCCCCGGTTTTACAGTTCATGATGTGAAAAGCTGCTTTTCTGTGGTGAGCAGGAAGCTCATGTGTTTTTTCATAAACAGGATAAAACCGTTCAAAGACATCCTGTATCGTACATGATTTTTCCACGATTACTCACCACCCATCTCATCAAATGGGCTTTTAATACCGAGCAGAGTCTTATTGCTTACATGAAGATAAATCTCTGTTGACCTTGGATCGCGGTGTCCCAAAAGGGCCTGAATGTATTTCACGTCACACCCGGCTTCAAACAGATGGCTTGCGAAACTATGGCGCAAACAGTGTGTAGAGACATGTTTCTGAATTCCAGCCCTTTTTGCGCTTTCACGGAAGAACTGAATGACACTGTCCCTCACAAGATAATTCCCTGTCCATGAACTTGGAAACAGAATTCCTTTTGGTCTTCCACATTTAAACCAGTATTCTGTAAGTATCTCAAGTGTACGGTCAGCAAGTAAGGTATAACGGTCAAAGCGGCTTTTGCCATCACGGATGTGTATTGTTTTATTGGTGCGTGAAATATCCTCATAGTGAAGGTGCGTGACTTCTGATACCCGAAGACCACCTGAATACATTGTAGCAATCATGGCTTTATGTTTCAGGTTTGGCGTTGCATCAAGAATCGCTGATATCTCTGCTTTCGTAAGTACGGTTGGCAGGCTCCTGTCTCTTTTCATACGTGGGATATCATCGTCATCCCAATTCATCTTTAATACTTTTTTATAAAAGAAACGAATACCGGAATGATAGTGGTTGTATGTTTCCGGTGAAATCCCGGAAAGTCTTTTTTGGATCAGAAATGTGTCAACATCATCTGTTGTCAGAGCATCTATTGGCTTATTTGTATATTTTAAAAAGTGAGCAACACTTGTACAGTATGCATGAATAGTAGAATCTCTTAGATTCCGTTTGTTTGCAGCATTTGTAATCTGGCTAAATATTTCATCGTACATAATAAAATCCTCCATGTAAAGTAGTTAATGAGAAACCCTGCTTACATGGAGGCGCATTGGCATAATAAAACCGCTTGTCAGAAAAGCGGTCAAATGGTATTCTTTTCATAGGCAGTGGTGTCTTTCTGTATTGAATTGTTTTGTGTGGTAACTTTACAATATCAAATGATGGTAAGAATTGCCATTGCCTATTTTATTATTGAGAAAAAGAAAGCTGCGCCACAGCCTCGGCAGGCCATCGCGCAGCGATTTTGTTCAATTGGAATTTGTTGCTCCGTCAAACTGAAAGTTTCAAGCGTTATAGACTTCCCACAAATATCTCTGCATCAATCGTCAAAGTTTTTAGCTTTTTGAAATCAATCTCAGTTTTATCTACATGGAAGAGCAGTGGGGTCATGTCTGCAAAAATTTTAATATCCTCTAACGGCATTTCATATGATTCTGAAACTCTTTTTTGGTAAATAACAGAATACTGCTTCTTGAATAAGTTAATCACATTCTCATTGGAATACTCTTGATTTTTCAAATGTTCTTTTGCAATGTTTCTGAACTCCATCAGATGTTTATTCCCAGGAATAACCTTTACAATATAGCCGCTATCCGTCAGAACTCTATTGAACTCCAAATAATTAGCTGGTGTAAATATGTCCAGTATACAGTCTACTGAGTGGTCTCTAATTGGCATATTTTCCAAATCACCCACAAACCACTTTATAGACTTACTACCGTCTCTTTTTGAAGCAAGGGAAATGGCATCTTTTGAAATATCAAAAGCAACTATATCTGCTTGAAATAGTTCTTTGATTTTTCTAGAATAATATCCTTCACCACATCCGACATCAAGAATAGTTGTTATGTTTTCAAGCTTGCTCAATATATGTGTTATCTCCGTAAGAATATGTGAATAGTATCCCTTTTCTAAAATATCCATTCTGCTTTCAAAAGAAGTTCTGCTATAATGCTTAGATTGCTTTTGATTTAATGCAAAATTCACATATCCTAATTTAGAAATATCGAAACAATGCTTATTACTACACAGCAAACTATTGCCTACCATCTTTAACTTTCGTTTACATATTGGACAACGAAAAAGCTTTTCGCTGTCATTAAATCTAATAATTTTATTCATGACATCCTCCATTATTACATTCTTGCCCGAAAGCGAGTTATGTAATACGGATGTACCGCAACACAACTCGCGGTATTATCTTAATCTCATATATGCTGTCATCTTATCACCTCCTCAAATTGTTAAGGAAACAATCGGAGTTGGTGTAAACGAAAAAGCAGTCTTGCGGTTTTATAAAACTGCCCTTTCGTTTACATCAATTTCGATTTTTCCTTGGTGAACAAAGTCGCGTCCCTTTAGCCACTATCTATGGGGATTCAATCTTTGCTCTCTTCCATAAGTCTATCATATCACATGGTTTATTAACAGATGGTTTTTGCCAAAAGAATTATTTTTAGGCATAACAAACAGACTCCCTTTACGGAAGTTTTTCGGACTATTCAGTTATATATTTTAACATCTCATATGTGCAAAAACAGATGGTGTATGCTTATCCGGAAGATGTGGAACCATTTTCCCTCCACAGGAAGAACATTTGCATACATCTATGTTATATAGCAGCCTGATCATTTCAGCGGCATTTCGGTTTTTCAATGCAGAAATATATTTTTTACATCCAAGCAGATTTCTACAATGCGTCATCTTTTTGCTCTTGTTTCGGCACGACAGCAAACCATAGTGCCGGATTCTGACAAAACGTTTTGGAGGAACATGCATTAAAAATCGACGGATGAACTCCTCACCCGGAACTGTTTTCTCTTTCCACTGACCTTTGTTTTTATAGTCTTTTACAGCATATGTAACAGTTGCTTCCGTCATGGACTTGATCCGATGATTACTAATTGCTATCCTGTGAGTATATTTTCCAAGATAATTTATGACTGACTGTGCTCCATTAAAAGTCTCCTTACAATAAGCAACCCAGTCTTTTTTATAGCACTCATCGAGAAGTTCTTTGAAGCAATAGTGATTTTGATATTTCTCCGCTGTACCATGAAACTCAAGCTTTGAATCATTCCACAGGCTTTTTAATTCGCACAAATATTTTCCACGGAACACTTTTGCAATGACCCCATACGGGAGAAAAAACTTCCCACCGGTATCTTTCCATTTGTTGTCCTTATCAAGTCCGCCACCTAGAACAATGGTATGGATATGAGGATGATAATTCATTGCAGAACCCCATGTATGAAGAATACAGATATATCCGATGTCAGCTCCCAGATACTTTGAATCTCTCGCCAGCTCGTTCAGAGTAGATGATGCAGCATGATACAGTGCATCATACAGAAGTTTCTGATTGCTATAAATGATAGGATGCAATTCCTCAGGGACCGTGAATACCACATGATAATAAGGTGCATCCAATACATTCTCCTTTTGCGCATCGATCCATTTTTCTTTTGGAAACTCCTGGCACATGGGGCAACACCTGCTTCTGCATGAATTGTTGTGAACACTGATACAGCCGCATTCCTCACAGACACTGATATTCACACCAAAAGCCCCGGTTTTACAGTTCATGATGTGAAAAGCTGCTTTTCTGTGGTGAGCAGGAAGCTCATGTGTTTTTTCATAAACAGGATAAAACCGTTCAAAGACATCCTGTATCGTACATGATTTTTCCACGATTACTCACCACCCATCTCATCAAATGGGCTTTTAATACCGAGCAGAGTCTTATTGCTTACATGAAGATAAATCTCTGTTGACCTTGGATCGCGGTGTCCCAAAAGGGCCTGAATGTATTTCACGTCACACCCGGCTTCAAACAGATGGCTTGCGAAACTATGGCGCAAACAGTGTGTAGAGACATGTTTCTGAATTCCAGCCCTTTTTGCGCTTTCACGGAAGAACTGAATGACACTGTCCCTCACAAGATAATTCCCTGTCCATGAACTTGGAAACAGAATTCCTTTTGGTCTTCCACATTTAAACCAGTATTCTGTAAGTATCTCAAGTGTACGGTCAGCAAGTAAGGTATAACGGTCAAAGCGGCTTTTGCCATCACGGATGTGTATTGTTTTATTGGTGCGTGAAATATCCTCATAGTGAAGGTGCGTGACTTCTGATACCCGAAGACCACCTGAATACATTGTAGCAATCATGGCTTTATGTTTCAGGTTTGGCGTTGCATCAAGAATCGCTGATATCTCTGCTTTCGTAAGTACGGTTGGCAGGCTCCTGTCTCTTTTCATACGTGGGATATCATCGTCATCCCAATTCATCTTTAATACTTTTTTATAAAAGAAACGAATACCGGAATGATAGTGGTTGTATGTTTCCGGTGAAATCCCGGAAAGTCTTTGTTGGATCAGAAATGTGTCAACATCATCTGTTGTCAGAGCATCTATTGGCTTATTTGTATATTTTAAAAAGTGAGCAACACTTGTACAGTATGCATGAATAGTAGAATCTCTTAGATTCCGTTTGTTTGCAGCATTTGTAATCTGGCTAAATATTTCATCGTACATAATAAAATCCTCCATGTAAAGTAGTTAATGAGAAACCCTGCTTACATGGAGGCGCATTGGCATAATAAAACCGCTTGTCAGAAAAGCGGTCAAATGGTATTCTTTTCATAGGCAGTGGTGTCTTTCTGTATTGAATTGTTTTGTGTGGTAACTTTACAATATCAAATGATGGTAAGAATTGCCATTGCCTATTTTATTATTGAGAAAAAGAAAGCTGCGCCACAGCCTCGGCAGGCCATCGCGCAGCGATTTTGTTCAATTCAAGTTTGTATAACTATTTTATTGCATTATAGCATACTTTGGTCTGCTTTTCCCACTCCAGAGAAAATTTCTTTGTCGATAATTATCCTACCTATAGGAATATTTTTATTCACCAATACTTATCTCGGACAGAGATTTAATTTTAGAAAATGTATTTTTGTGCTTGCTTTTAGGATTCTCTTTCTTGCTTTTTGAACGATTGTGAAAACCTAAATCCTTCCCCATTGAATTGTGTTGCTTATTCTTCTCGTTTGTGTTACTAACCAACTGACCGCAGGCAGCTTTGATGTTATTACCTCGTGATTCTCTCATTTTTACTTCTAAACCAGCCGCTTCAAGTCGCAATTTAAATGCAACTAATTGTTGTTTGTTTGGCCTGTTAATATTGCAATTTGCGGTATCATTATATTGCAAAAGATTTATCAAAACATTTTTCTCACGAAACCATCTTCCTAATTGACGTACATCAGTTGCTTTATCATTTAGACCAGGAATCAATAAATAAGCAATTGTTACTTTTCTGTTATGTCTTTCCGAATATGATAAAACAGATTCAACAATCTTATTTATGTCATAACCTTTCATGTGAGGTATAATTATATCTCTTGTTCTTTGATTTGTTGCATGAAGAGAGAGGGTGAGTTGTATCTTCAGATGTTCTTCTCTTATTTTTTTTAATTGTTCTAAAGGACCTACTGTCGAAATATTAATTCCATCTGTGGGGAAATTAAGCCCATTTCTATCTCTTAGTATATGAATTGACTTAATTACATTATCATAATTAAAAAATGGTTCACCCATTCCCATATATACAATTCTGTTGACTTTTTCCTTCAGTAATGTTACTTGTTGCACAATTTCGGAAGGAGTTAAATTTCTTATAAATCCATTACTTCCAGATGCACAAAAAATACAACCGACAGGACATCCTACCATTGTACTAACACATACAGTTACACCTGTTTTTCTCTTTATGCAAACAGTTTCAACGCAGTAACCATCCTTTAATTTGAAAGAGTATTTTCTTGTGTCACCGCCATTATAAATATCATTAATGCTCATTGTTTGATATTTCTTTTGGGGCTTTTCCTTATAAAGGGCATGCATAAGCGATCGAGCTTTTTTTTCTCCAACGCAATCACAAATTTCTTTATATGTATAACCGTATGGGTCCGAATTTATCATTTCTTCAGTGATAATTATTGTGTTTTTATTTTTCATATCATCAATACCTTGTTTAGTAATAGAAAAAGGTGCAGTTGATTATTGCGTATTGTCAATCTCTCTCAAACCGGGTAGTAAAAATACGGCAAGCGCAACGATGATAATGCCAATTCCGCAAATGACAAACCATTTCTCAACTCCCAGCCGCTCCGCCAGAGGCCCGGAAATGACAAGGCCAAACGGCATGGCGAGGGAAGCGGCGCTTGTCAGTAGAGAAAAAACTCTCCCCAGATATTCTGGTTTGACCGTTTCTTGAAAAATCGCATTTTGCACACCGTAAAATGGAGCGGAAATTCCCATAACAGTACAGCACACAACAAAGACAAGAAATGCGTCTGGCGGCAAAAGCCCGGAGAGCATATTGCTAACGCCCATCAGGAGAACGGAAAGACCGATGGTGTACCGCCGTTTCTTAAAACCGCCCCAAATGCTCAGAATGACTCCGCCAAGCAGCATACCAACCGCAAAAGCAATTTCAGCGGCAGAGGCATGGGCCGGTGTTCCTTTGAAGTATGACATACAGATGAGAGGAAAAAGCGTACTGATTGGCATATAAAAGAACATATAAATTACACCAATCCAGAGCAGAGCAAAGAGGCCCCTGTTTTGCTTTAATACCACATACCCCTCTTTCATATCCTGTAAAAACTGTTGTCTTTTCGTTTCTGGACATAGTTCAGGCGTTGGTATGGACGAAATCGCAACAGTCACACAGGCAAGGATTGCACCCACAATATCTAACAATATAATTGCATTAAGAGGCCAAACAGCATATAAAAACGCTGCGGCAGCTGGACTGATAATCGCACTTACTGCTTGCATGGTCTGCGTGTAACCAGCGCATTTTGTAAGTTCCTCTTTTGGCACAATCATAGGTGTTGCTGCGCTGAATGCTGGAGAATGAAAAGCAGTTCCCGCACTTCGGATTAACAGGACAACCATAATAGACCATACGGGCAATTCCATGTAAAACGCCACCAGCGCCAGAATACCGCCAGCGGCGGCAATTATCAAATCCGCACCAATCATTACGCTTTTACGGCTGTGCCGGTCAACAAAAGCACCTGCAAACGGGCCTAAACAGGCTTGCGGCAAAAATCCAATCAGTGTTGCCGCCGTCAATATGATTGCAGAATTAGTTTTCGCAACCAAATAAAAGATAATGGCCATTTGCAAAATACCGCTGCTAATAAAGGATATTGCTTGTCCGGCAAGAAGTGTAAAATAAGTTTTTCTCCATGAATTGTTGTTTTGGGTCATAATGCGAACCTCCTTTTTTATTGCATTGTTCCTTTGTTTCTGCAATAAAAAGCAGGCGTTGTCCCACAGAGAGGGCAGACGCCTGCATAACAACAAAGCACGAAAAAACACCACGATACAGTTCAAAGACTGCTCGTGTCAAACCTACGTGTTCCTTTGCATACGCACGCAAAAAAAGCCCACCATCATGTGGAAAGGTACTTCTACTTTTTATTGCTTATTAGCGTACACAAATTAACACACGTAAGCCTCCTTCCAATCTCAAACTGTCGCACAGTATAACACACATCCGATAGACTTGTCAACCATTTTTAACCTTGTTTTCCATCTTGTTTTTCCATCTCTTACGGGCAGTAGCAAAGCCAGGCGAGCCAGTCAACGGTCAAGATGAACGGCGCTTTCAGCGCCGCCGTTGACAGTCTCGCCCGTCTTTGCTAATGGGTAATCAAGGCGGGAAAGCCATTTTAGGGCTTTCCCGCCCATTTCAATTTTGGGAGAAGAAAGGCCCCAAAATGAACGAGTGCGGCCAAACACTTTTAGGGATTGGCCACCTTGTCCACCCATCCAGCGGGGCGGCGGGGAACGGTCAAGGCCGGGCGTCAGCCCATTCATTTCAGCCTTGACGGTTTCCTGCCGTCCTGCTACTTTTCCCGGAGTGTGGCCACACATCTGGTCACGGTGTCCAGAGCTTTGGGACTTTTTGTCCCATAGGCCGGGGGCGGAGGACGAGGGACGGGGGCTTTCATAATACGCCCTGTCTGCTGCTGAAATCAGCCCTTTGTTTCCGGCTTACCAGCCCCAAACAAAGCCCTGCTTTCCTGCCGCGTCAAATGCCCTTGCCCTCCCCGGCGGCAACGGTATTTTCAGGGCAACGCCGACAGAGCGTATAACACACTACACTTTGCTCCGCAAAGTCGTGTGCCAAATGGGGCGCTGCCCCCTTTGGAAACCCCCGCAACAAACAGGTGCTATGCACCCAGCCGGGAGCATAGCGCCGTTTGTTGTCAGCAGCCCGTTTCACGGTCTGCGTGTAGTTCCTTGTAAACTGACCTAATATGAATTGTAAAAATCGGAATTTTTCGAGATGATGAATTCCTACTTTGTTAATCATGCCATATGGCTTGATTATATATGCAAAGATAAAAACGCAATGTACATTAAAATATGTGCTAGAGCTGGTAGGTAGCCCAGCCGTCCTGTGTTATACAGGGTAAGTAACCTGCCCCTCCGGGTTGTCCATTCTTTGCTCATCAATCAATTAGGAGGGATAGTTATGGACAAAGTAAGTGGCAAGCTGACGGTGTTTTTTGAAGATCCGTTTTGGGTAGGAGTCTTTGAACATATTGAAGATGAAAAACTCTCGGTAGCGAAAGTAACTTTCGGCGCAGAACCGAAGGATTATGAAGTTCAAGAGTGTATTCAAAAGTATTATTACAGTTTGCGATTTAGTCCGGCTGTGGCAACTGTTGTAAAAGAAACAAAAAGAAATCCTAAGAGGATGCAGCGTGATGTAAAGAAACAGATGCAGGAAAATGGAATCGGTACAAAATCACAGCAAGCCTTGAAAATGCAACAGGAGCATAACAAACAGGAGCGTAAAGTAAGAAGCCGAGAGAGAAAAGAGGCTGATGAACAGCGAATGTTTGAACTGAAACAGCAAAAGAAAAGGGAAAAGCGTAAGGGGCATTAAAGCCTCTTAGCTTTTGACCAAAATTCTCAATTTGCAGGAGAAATATTGTGATAAGAACATTTAGAGAAAAAGATTTATTTGCTATTATGCAAATATGGCTTTTTGTAACGTCCACTTTTATTCATTTTTGAATAAAAGAATTTTGAATAAGCAATTGGCAGGAGCTGATCGTTAAAAAATGATTTGACAACTATAAGCGAAAAGCGGAAATCTGCGAAAATTTATTTTTCGCTAATAACAAAATTTTATGTTTTGTGATATCGAGGGTATGGGGAATCGTAATCTCCATCAAGTTCGTCAGAGAATCAAAATCCAGAAACTGGGTTTTGAGTTACTCTGGGCGATACTTGCTTTAGAAAATGATTTGCCATAATGAGCATGGAACAATGGAATTTGAATTGCATAAAAAAGAGAGAGCTATAAGAAACTCTCTCTGTGATAAAATCAAAATATTTATAGTATCAGTGATTCAGTAAGATTACAAAAATCCTTAACAGGAATATTCTCTTTAAATGGTAAAGCTGTTTCTAAAAAGGTTTCATCTGCAAATTTCTCGAGTTCAGAATCAAAATGTATAATTGAAACTATTGTATTTAATTGGTATGGGGGAATTGTAACAAAATAATCGTAATCTTCGTAAGAAGGAGTGGCACAAGAAACTTTGATTTTTCCGTCCAATTTCAATTTTGTGAATTCACCATAAATGGAGGTTAAGGCTTTTTCCTTTTCTTCATCAGAAGTAATTCTATCTACATATCTGATATACCAGTAATCTATATTCCCATCTTTTAACTCAATTAAATAATCGTATGATCTGGGTGTTCCGGATTTTATTGTCCATTCAACTTTATGCAGACTTGTCATCATAGAAAGACCACGCATTAAGGTAGAAAAAAACTTTTCATGTACTTGAATTGCGGAGAGATCCGGAGAAAATCCATTGTCAGCAATTATTTTCTTCCGTTCCCGTATTTTTTGAGAAGAATATCCAGTCGCATCATATAATTCCTTGATAAGTTCTGGATCATCAATGGCTTTTGCAATTTTATCAATAGTGCTTTTATATGGTCTTCCAGATCGGGCACCGTTGAGCATTCGTGAAATGGTTGCATTATTTAAGCCGGTTTGTTCAGATAATTCTTTTTGTGTTTTTGTCTGTAAAATGATTTGAAGTATATTGATGAATTTTTCCTGATCGTAAACGCTGTCAGGATTTATTAGTGTGCTTGAATTTGATAAAAATTCGTTCATCCCAATCTCCTTTTGACATCTTTGATTCCATGTAAATTGACTTCTTGCGTTTTATCTTATCAATTATATCCCTAAAAATCAATTTCAAACATGAAGAAATCAAAAAAACATTATAGACACTTCTTTGTAAAGTCAAAGAAGTCAAAAACGCAATTGACATTTTGACTTCTTTGTGTATAATGTAAAATTAAGAAGTCAAAGAAGTCAAATAAATCAAAATGAAAGGAAGGAGGGCTGTGGATTGAAATATAGGGTTGTTTCGGTTTTAAAAGATAATAGACCACGTTTTTTGATTATTTCTGATATAGAAGAAATTGCAATCCTTCCATCAAAGTATTTGAAGCATCTGGATCAGATTAATGCTTCTCCGAATACTGTAAAATCCGCTGCTTTCGCACTTTCATATTATTACAATTTTCTGCAGGAACAAACGATAGGATTGGATGAGGTTACATTACTTACCTATTCAGAGCAGAACAAACATTTTATTGATTTCTTGTACTGGGTTAAGGGTGGAAAACATACGGAACACAATACACAGACGAGCAATAAGACCTGCAATATGTATCTTGGTGCAGTTTTCAGATATTATCAGTTCTTGGCGCTGGAAGATGTTTTGCCAATGATTAAAGTCTTACGAGTGAAAAAAGTATCGTATTTTGACAGCATGGGAGTAAATCATCAAAATTCAGTGAATTCGTTTAAAGGTTTCTTCAGAGAAGAAGAACCGAATCTGGAAGAAATTACATCGGAAGAAATACAGGAACTGATAAATGCCTGTACGAATGATAGAGACCGATTGCTGATAGCAATGATGGCAGAAACCGGTCTTAGATTAGGGGAAATTCTGGGAATACATTATACCGAAGATATTGATTTTGAAAGAAGGACAATTCGTGTAAGGTATCGTGAAACCAATACCAACTTGGCGAGGGCGAAAAATGCAGAATATAGAATGGCATTGTTAAGCAATACAACTTTTGAGTTTTTGGTTAAATATATTTCTGACAACCGGAAAAGTCTGATGAATTCGGAATATCTGTTCACAAAATTGACTGGGAAAAACAAGGGGGAGCCATTAGATGCGGATTCTGTATATAGCATGTTGAAAAGGCTATCCAAAAAGACGGATATTAATTCACATCCCCATCAGCTTCGACATTATTTTGCGGAGGAACGAAGAAAAGAAGGATGGGATTTGAACGATATACGTTTTGCTTTAGGTCATAAGAAAGTTGAAACTACCATTAAATATTTGGGTGAGAATAATGAACGGTTGATAGAAGCGACAGATCAGTATTATTCGAATAATGAAGATTTATATCAAATTGCAGATTTTCTGTAAAAGGAAGGAGGGATTACCTTGGCAGTATTAAAAATTGTACCGAAGTTATATCAGGAAAAAATATCTGGGAAATTAAAGGAAGAGATATCTTTAGTAACGAATGGAGAAGCAAAATACTATAACCGACTATACAAATTTTTCCAGAATACAGATATACAGTGTACTGCAGATATTAACTATGACACGAGAAAAATGTATATGGATTCTCTTGAGAAAGAGGAGATTTCAGAAAAGTATAGAGCGGAATTGCTGAGTTTATTTGATCGCTTAAAAATTGAAAATATGCCGGATGTCTATTCACAAGGGAACCCCTTCTCTGTGGAACAGGAGTTTTTTAAGCAGGATAAATTGTTTTTGCTGTATGTACCCAATAAGAAGAAAGCACAATCTTTCCGCCAGGTGGTAGATAAGAATGATCTGTTATGGGACTTAACAGGGATACATTCATCACAGTTAGTGAGACAGACAAAAGTATTGCTGTGTGAAATCCTGAATATGGATATGGTGCAAAGAAATCGAAGGTATTTTTTGGAACCATTAAAAGCACTGATACGTTTTTGTGATAAATACGGAATAGATGATATTGAGAAAATGGAACAGGCAGATGAGAACAGATTTTATCTGTATTTGAACAAGGAGTCGGAAATTATAAAAAAACAGGCTTCAAAGATTGTTGAGTTTGCAAGAAGAACGTTATTTCTAACAGATCCAGAGACAAATTGGAAAGCGTGTATCTGGTATATGGATAGGTTTCGGTTTGATAAAGCGAGAATCAATGCCAGTTCACCAGTTAAAAGCCTTTCGTTTATTAATATTCATGAAAAAGAAAATCGTGGATACCTGCAATTATATGCAAAATATTTGGTCGGAATATCTGATCTGTCCTTATCTAATATTCGGAATATCATAAGTTTTATTTCACAATTCCTACAATATCTGGACGAACGGAGTAAGAAAGTAACGGAACTGGAGATGCAAGATATAGTGGATTATGTGTCTGTTTTGGATGAATCCAATATTAAGTATTCCACTTTTAACCGATATATTACACATGTGCATACATTTCTACAGTTTTTGAAGATGAAAAATATTGAAGTGTTGAAGTTTTATCCGGAAAGATTTTTAAAAAAAGGATTTCCAGAACACAATGAAAGAAGTGTTCCAGAAAAAACAATTGCACATTTGATTAAGGAGCTGCCGACATTCCCAGAGCACTTACAGTTGATGTATTTGATTTTGCTTTGTACAGGAATTAGGAAAAGTGAGGTTTGCACAATAAAATCGGGTGCTTTTTATTTGCAAGGTAGTGAAAGTTGGATGCGCATATATCAAAGCAAAATGCGGAGAGAAAAAGTTATTCCTATTCCTAGTATATTGGTTGAACTGGTGAATGATTATGAAAAAAAGTATGAAATAAAAAATGGGGAGTATTTATTCAAAAATAAAAAAGGCGGTGCATTTAATGGACAGACTTTTTCAGATCAAATGATTCGGGAGTGTAATGCCCGAGGGATTGACTGTGGAGATTATATATTTCGAGCGCATGATTACAGACATAACCTTGCGACTTCAATGTATGGAAATGGGGTTTCTATACAAGGGGTACGTGATTATCTGGGGCATTCAAGCGAAAATATGACAAAACAGTACATTGATTTCATGCCGGAACGTATTGTATCGGCTGAAGATAAATATTTTTCAAGAAATCAGTCATTTAAATTGAAAGGAGCAGAAGAAGATGAAAGGTAATATTAGTGTGATTTCTTATGATTGTTATCAACAAGCTACAGAAAAACAGTTGGAAGGACTGAAATGGAAGGAAAACAGGGTGTACTACATATCGGGGATTCTTAATGAAAAGATACAGGAAGAGATTTATGGGTATATCGATGATAGGTGCAGACGTTTATCATTATCAACAGTAGTAAATGATATTTACAGATTTGATCTGTTAAAAGAATTTCTGAATGAGAAATGTACGAATTGTAGCAGCATCACCGATAAAAAATGGGAAGAACTGGAGAGAAGCTATAAAGCATTTTTATATAAAAAAGGATTGGCGCTGTGCGTCAGAAGAAATAGACCAGATAGGCGGAGTGTTGAACAACAAAGCAGTGCTCAGGTTTCTTTTCTGAAAATGTATTATGAGTATGTTGTGAAGTTGAAAACAGCGGATATTCCTGAAAATGAAAAGGATGTATGGGATATGAGAAAGCTGGATATTGTGCCAAGGAGTAATCCAATTCGTGGCAGATATAGATTAGATTTTCGTGAGATTAGACAGAAAGAATTTAAGGAGATAATAAAGAGAATATTGTATAGTCACTGCCAGACAAAAGCAATGGGCAGTATAAAAGCTGAATTGCGAGGATTTCGTCGGTTCGCTGGATTCATGTATGATCGGTTTCCAGAAGTAAAACATTTTACAGAAATTAGTAGGGATATGATAGAGGATTATCTGGTTTATATAAAGACGGATACCGGTCTTACATCAGTTAGTTATACGACGGAACTGTCGGTTTTGGATAATCTGCTGGACGAAATTGGGCGTGAACTGGAAATAGAAAATTTATGCAACCTTTTTCTTTCCAGTGATTGCAAAGCATATGACAATGCTTTACCCGAAGCGTATTCAAATGCAGAAATTAGGAGGTTTAATAGTGCATTAACAAAATTAAAACCCCAGTTAGGCAGATGTTTAATAATACACCAGATGCTTGGTACAAGAATAGAGGATACTTTGACATTACGTAGGGATTGTTTATCTGAAAAATCTGGACATTATTTTATAACTGTCATCCAGCAGAAAACAAGAAAATACAAAAGACCGGTCAGCGATCAGTTAGCGGAATTGATTAGAAAAGCAATAGAGGTTTCAGAAAAGGAGCATCCGGATTCGGAATACATTTTTCTGCAGGATAATGGGAAATTATATACAGATTCGATGCTGAAATATCATGTAAATATCATGATTTATGAAAATGATATCAGGGACGATAACGGAAATTATTTTGAGTTTCGTACACACCGTTTTAGACATACATTTGGTGTGAAACTTACAGAAATGAAATTAGATGATGATAGCATTGCAAGGCTGCTGGGGCATAAGGATACACGGACCATACCACATTATAGGCGCTTAAGAAATGAAGCATTAGCGGAGGATACAAAGGCTGTGCGGGATGAAATGAATGAATTGTTAGCACAATATAGGAGGGAAAAGGAAAATGCAGAAACACGATAAAATGGTAGCACTGGCAAAGGAAAAAAGTGCAGAAATGACGGAAACAGCAATAACAGCTATTGAAAGCATGTACAGAAAAAATGAAAAAATTTCTGTTGCGGAGCTTACAAAGCTAACAGGACTTTCCAGAGGGTTTTTCTATAATAATCCAAATGTGAAACAGGTAATGATGGAATTGAAGGAAAAACAACAGGGACAGACATTGCGGAATCCTAAAAGTGATGCTATTGCAAAAGCGCAGGAAGCAAGGATTAAGAGTTTAGAACAAAAATTATTCGATAGTGTTCCGAAAAGCGAATATGAAAATCTTCAAAAAAAATATGAAGAATTACAAGTGAAATATAGTCAAGTGAAAAATGGAACCCTGTTAAAGCTGTATGAACAATTGTAGGAAGAAAAGGAGGATTAATTTATGCAGAGCAAAATTTATGATAAGAAAAATGGACTTACTTATACGTTATGTGGTGACTATTATATACCGGAACTAACATTAACGGATACCGAACCAACTTATGGAAAATATGGGATGCTCCGTAAAAGCTATTTACAGGAACACAGAAAGGCAAAATATCAAATTTTGTTGTTACAAGGAGAACTTGTAGAGCATCTGAATCAAATTGACGAAGAGGCAAGGGATAAGGAAGAACGATTAGTAAAACAGATGATGGAGAAAGATGGGATTACAGAGGAATTAAAAAGAACGGATCAGATGGAATGGCTGCGTAGAGTAAACAACATCCGTAACCGAGCGGATGAAATTATTTTAAATGAACTGATTTACGTGTAGGGGGGAGCGACAATGAGATACCGGATTGAATATGCAGATGGACGGTGCTGTAATTTCGCCAATAGCCGGAAAGATCTTCTGGAATGGCTGAAATTATTAAAGGGAGAAGAGATCACAGATATTCGGAAAATCTACAAAAACGGTGTGACAGATTCTGTATTCGATAAGTACCAGAATTATGTGAATAGTAATGCTAATTAGGGAAGGGTAACAATCATTATTTGGAACGCAAAAATTCTGCAGTCCGGATAGCAAAAAAGTGGAAGACCGGAACGCAAGAATTTTGCAGTCCGGAAGGCAAAAAAGTGGAAATCCGGATAGCAAGATTTTGGCTGTCCGGAAAGCTGAAAGAGAAATTGAAAAACTATCAAGAAGAAAGGGATTAAAAATGTTCATTAAATATATAACAAAAATGTTCCTGTATTTGATTATTGCAGTAATGACATTAATTTGTTGGTTTATAAAAATCCCGATGATGTTGGGAAATATTTTACTTTACTTTTTATCAATTGTTTTTATATTGACAGGTGTTTTAAGTTATGGATTTGCACTGGAGTCTGCAAGCGAATGTTGTCGAATGATAATAATTGGCATGACGTTTGGGGCAATACCAGACTTTGTCCCATTTTTGGGAAAAAGTTTAGAGACATTAGTTGAAAAGCTGTTGATTATGACAAATGAATAATAAAGTCGATATGAAAGAGGGCTATGAAAGGCTCTCTTTTCTTTTTTGTGGCTGAGAAATAGCCAAGGTAATAACGTTATATACAGCGTGTATTATGTACAGATATTGTATTTATGCATGATGGGAGAATGAGGAGTCCATATAAAGGCTCTGAATACCGGTCATGATGGCAGTCTGAGTACCGGTCATGCCAATAGTCCGGGGGATATGTTGAGCCGTCTGGAAACAATGGTGCTTATGGGAATGAATCTTCCGCTTGCGGCAATTCAGAGACAGATCGCGTCGGGAATTGACGTAATCGTTCATCTGGGAAGGCTCAGGGACAAGAGCCGTAAAGTCCTGGAGGTAACGGAGGTACTGGATTACTGTGACGGTGAGATCAGACTGAACCCATTGTATGTGTATGAAGAGACAGGTGAAAAGAATGGCAGAATTCAGGGTAAATGGGAAAAGAAAGGAGAACTCAGACAGAAAGAGAAGTTACTGGCAGCAGGATATATGTCAAAAAGAAAAGATCATAATGAGCTTTAAGACTACAGGCTTTGTCGGAGTGAGTGCCTGGATCTTCTATCGTTCTGTGTGGGTAATTCCTTTCCTTCTTCCCATCTGGATATGGTATTACAAAGGACTTTGCCGGGAGTGTATCCGCAGAAAGCAGCAGGAATTTCTGATCCAGTTTAAGGAGATGATTCAGGCAATATCCGCTGCATTGCACACCGGATATTCTGTTGAAAATGCAATACGGGCAAGTTATGAGGAGCTTCGGGTATTGTATAGCGAGGATACATTGCTTATGCAGGAGCTAAAGCTTCTGGTTCGGCAGCTGAGGATCCAGATACCTGTAGAACAGGCGATAGAAGACATGGCGCAGAAGACCGAGCTTGAGGATGTGGAAAGCTTTGCGGCTGTTTTCGCAGCAGCCAAACGAAGCGGCGGGGATATGATAGCGATTATTCGGAATACATCGGGACAGATTGCGGATAAGATCGATGTGAAACGTGAGATCGGCACAATCCTGGCAGCAAAAAAGTATGAATTCAAAGTCATGACGATAGTTCCGTATATGATGATTGCCTATATGACGTTAAGCTTTCCGGAATTCCTGTCATGTCTGTATGGAAATATATTGGGGACGGGAGTGATGACAATATGTTTCGCAGTATATTTGACCGCCTATTATCTTGGTATAAGAATCATCGAGATCGAAGTCTGATGGTTATCATCGTGATAGTGATATTTGGAGCAGGTGTGGTACTGCTGATATCGGATTATCGCGAGTCTGTATCAGAGATTTCGGGTGGGATTACGAGGAATTCTTATGGAAAAGGAACGAGGACGGAAATGCTTCAGGTGCGGATAGCCGGGGAAAAAGAAGCGTCGGAAGTAGAAGTTGCAGTATCGGAGAAGGCATATTCAGCGCAGGAGATGCAGGAGGTATTCCGCCGCGTAACGGAAAAAATGGATCAGTGGATACTCGGCAGTAATAAGAGCCTGGAATATGTGGATTCGGATATGCATCTGATTACGGAGGTGCCGGGTGAACCGATTGATGTAATGTGGGAATTGAGCAGCTATGATGTGATGAATGTATATGGAGAACTGAATGAAGAGAAACTTGTGACGGAAGGCACACTTGTTACGTTGCATGCAGTACTGACATACCGGGAAGACAGAAGTCGGCAGGCGCTTTATGAGTGTTCCGTTATGGTTTATCCGAAAATGAGAACAGAGGCGGAGAAAGTGAAGAAAGAGCTTTCGGATGCGATCCGGGAAAAGGATGAGAAGACACAGACAGAAGAAAAGCTTATTCTGCCGAATGAAGTGGATGGGAAAAAAGTACAGTTTTATCGTGTCATGGAAAAAAGAGGTTTTGTCTTATTGATTCTGGCAGTCATCATGACAGTTCTATTATATGCTCTGGAACGGCAGAACCGGTGGAAAGAAGATGCAAAACGAAGAAGGCAGATGGAACTGGATTATCCGGAGATTATCAGTAAGCTGACACTCCTTCTTGGAGCCGGGATGACAGTGAAACGTGCATGGAAAAAGATTGCAGAAGATTATGGAAAAGGAAAAGACAGGCGGGGAATCCGTTATGCTTATGAAGAAATGGTATATACCTGTCATGAAATGGACAGTGGAATCATGGAATCAGAAAGCTATGAGCGGTTTGGCAGGAGGTGCGGCACGCAGGAATATCTGAAGCTTGGTGCGTTACTTTCGCAGAATCTGCGAAAAGGAACAAAGGGGCTGGGAGATATGATGCAGATGGAGGCTGTGCAGGCATTTGCAGAGCGAAAAGCAAGAGCCAGGAGGCTTGGAGAAGAAGCGGGGACAAAGCTTTTGCTCCCGATGTTCCTTATGCTTTTCGTAGTTCTTATCATTGTCATTATTCCCGCATTTCTTTCTATACAGTTATAGGAGGGGAATATATGTGGAGAATGTGGATTTCTAATATCAGAAACATATTAAAAGAAGAAAAAGGAATTGGTGTGGTAGAGATCATACTGATACTGGTAGTCTTGATCGGGCTTGTGCTTATTTTTAAATCCCAGCTTACCAGTCTGGTACAGACGATTTTTGAAAAAATCACCAGTGAAAGTGCAGGAATATAAGGAAATGAAAAAAGGGGAAGTTACGGCATATTTAAGCCTTGTCTTTATTTTGCTTGTATCTCTTGTGGGAGCAGTCATGGAAAGTGCTTCCATACAGCTTGCCAAGAATTACCGGAGAGCAGACATGAACCGGGCGATCGAATGTATTTTTGCAGAATACCAGAAGGAGCTTCTGGAAGAATATGATGTATTTGCACTAGAAGGAAGTTATGAAACAGGTTCTTATGCGGAAAATAATCTGCTGGAAAGGCTGGCTTTCTATGGGGCAGGAAACGCAGAACAAAAGATCGCACGCATACAGTTTTTGACGGATCATGGCTGCCAGTCTTTTTTGCAGCAGGTCAACGCATATATGGAGCATAAGTATGGGTTAGACCGGGTAAAGGAATGGATGGGAAAGACAGATGTATGGAGGCAGCAGGAAGAAAAGACAGAAGAAATAGGAGAAGAAGGAAGTAAGAAACAAGAGCAGTTGGCAGATCTTCTGGGCGAAAATGCGGTTGAGCTTCCCCCTGAAAATAATCCGATCCATCATATGGAGGGTTTACAGCAGCGCTCGCTTCTGGATCTGGTAATGCCGAAGGGCTCGGCAGTTTCTTCGAAAAGCATAGAGTTGTCGGGGACTTTGCCATTCCGGGAGAGGAATACAGGGTATGGAGATTTCTCAGATGTGGAAGATATGGACAGTACGGCTTCAACCCTTTTATTTGGTGAATACATACTGGAACATTTTCGGACAGCTGTGAAGGAAGACCCCACAGGAACACTGGATTATGAGGTGGAGTATATTCTGGCAGGGAAGGAAAGTGACAGTGAGAATCTGGAGGAGACAGTAAAGAAGATTCTGCTTATGCGCTTTGTTCCTAATTATGCATTCCTGCAGACAGATGCATCTATGAAGGCTGAGGCAGAAGCACTGTCACTTACATTATGTTCACTTCTGGCTGTTCCGGCAATTACGGAAGCTGCGGCGCAGGTGATTCTTCTTGCCTGGGCATATGGAGAATCGATTATAGACATAAGAGCACTTCTTGGAGGAAATAAAGTCCCGGTTGTGAAATCCAGAGAAACATGGCAGCTTTCTTTATCGTCTCTTCTGACACTTGGAACGGATCAGGACAGCCAAAGCGGATTGGATGCACTGGGCGGGCTTGCATATAAAGATTATTTGCGTATGCTTCTGTTTCTTGCCCGGAAGGAAGAGAGCGGACTGCGGACGCTGGATATGATAGAGCAGAACATGCAAAACGAACTGGGCCAGACTTATTTTCGGGCTGATTATTGTATCAGCCGGATGGAAATTATGACGACCTGCACTTTGCGCAGAGGAATTACCTATCAGTTCCCGACATATTTTGGATATCAGTAAAGGACAGACAGGTACAGATGCCCTTCCGGCTCTGTAAAAGCGAATCAAATGCTTGTTCAAGCATAAACACTCATGAATATATAAGGAAAGGAGAAGGATTCGTGATGCCTAAAATAAAACACTCCTCACACCCAAATTCTTTTATCTATTCCGGGAGGGTATCTGTACCTGTCTGTAAAAGAGGAAGTATTACTGTAGAAGCGGCGCTTGCAGTTCCGATTTTCTTCCTGGCTGTTGTGAGTCTTCTATATTTAATGGAGATAATGGCAGTCCGTACAGCGGTGCGAAGTGGTCTGCAGGCAGCGGGTAAGGAACTGGCACAGGAGGCTTATGTGATGGCGGTGGCTTCCCCGCGTAAGCTGGAGGCAGATATCGTACATACCATTGGCGCAGAGAGGCTGGAAAGAAGTATTGTTGAAGGCGGAAGTGGAGGGATACATTGTGAAGGCTCCTACATTTCTGTATCAACAGGAATCGGGGAATTGCGGGCGAGCTATAAAGTGCATATCCCGGTTCCGGTATTTCACATTCCTTCGATCTCCTATGCAGAGTCTATGCGAATAAAAGCATGGACGGGCTATGAGAAAAGCCTGCTCGGAAATGCGGATGACGAGATTGTATACGTGACAGAAACGGGAATTGTATATCACAAGGATTATCATTGCACGCATCTGGAATTGTCGATTCGTATGGTTCCAGGTTCCGAGATCGCTTCCCTTCGGAATGAGAACGGAGGAAAATATTATCCGTGTGAACATTGCGGGAGGGGAGCTTCCGGTGGGGTATACATTACCGGGGACGGGGATCGTTATCACAGTTCTTTGTCCTGCAGTGGACTTAAGAGGACGGTTTATGCAGTTCCGTTATCAGAGGTCATTGGGAAGGGGGCGTGTTCCAGGTGCGGATAAATACGGAAATGATTTGTCTGGGGATACTGGTGCTACTTTCATATATAGATATAAAGAAAAGAGAAGTGCCCATACAAATGCTACTGGCAGCTGCGGCAGGGGCAAATCTATATCACATTATGTTTAGAGAGCAGGACATATGGCTTTTGCTCGGCGGTGCTATTGTAGGATTCCTGTTTCTGGGTATCAGTTTTATTACGCGGGAAAGTCTGGGGTATGGAGACAGCTGGGGTATCGTAATTCTGGGAGTATATCTGGGACTTTGGAGACTTCTGGAGGTTCTTTTTGGAGCCTTCTTTCTCTCGGGAGTGATCTCTGCTGTGCTCCTGTGCAAAAAGAAAATGTCGAGAGAAAGTACACTTCCGTTTTATCCGTTTTTAACTTGTGGTTATGTGCTGGTATTGCTGTCGGAAGGTGGGAAGCTATGAGAGGATATACAGTCGAAATGGCATTTTTGATGCCGATGATCTTGCTGATTTTCATGGGAAGTATATTTGGTGTCTTTTACTATCATGATAAAAACATCATTGCCGGAGCCGCATATGAAACGGCAGTCGTCGGGAGTACAAAAGCAAGAGAAAAGAAAGGTGCAGATGCGCAGGAATTGCAGACACTGTTTCAGGACAGAGTCGATGGGAAATGTATTTTATTTAGCGGAGCAGACGCGGAAATAGAAGTAAATGAAAAAGAGGTTACAGTGAGTGCAAAAGCATCAGCGAAAAGGATGAGATTATCTGTCATGAAAAAGGCTGTGGTTACGAAACCGGAGCAGAGAATCAGAGATGTTCGCAGAATAAAGGAGCTTGGAAATGGAACGCAAAATGACAATTGAAGAACAGACAATATATCAGGAAGATTATCAGATGAGAATGTTAGCGGCAAATGATATACCGGGGCTTCTCTGTGTGAGTGGAAGAGGTGTCAACGGAAGCAGCTACTATGACTATAATGTCAGTGGAAAGATATCAATGAAAGCCATGTTCGAAAAAAATACAATTACGGGTGATGATCTTCAACGATTTCTCGGAGAACTGGAAAAAGTGATCGAAGAGGTAAAAAAGTATCTTTTGAATATACATTGTATCTTACTAAAACCGGAGTACATCTATTATGAAGAAGGAAAATATTATTTTTGTTATTATCCGCTGGGAAAGGATGATTTCTGGGAAGAATTTCACGGATTGACAGAATACTTTGTGAAACATGCAGATTATCAGGATGCATCCTGTGTACAGATGGTATTTTTGCTTCACAAGGAAACGATGGAGGAAAACTATAGCTTACAAAAGATCATCAGTGAATGTCTCACGAAACAGGACAATGAAATAGAAGAAGAGCCGGAATATGACCAGACAGAACATGACTGGATAGCAGAGCAGGAGATGGGCAATGTGATCATGGAAGAGACAGAAAATATGTGGACTCCTGTAAAAAGATTCTTGAATCGTCACAGGAAGCCCAAATGGGGAGATTGGGATGGACTGTATATAGAGGAAGAAGAGCTGTAGAAGGATATTGAATTTTTGCATTTCTTACATATATAATAAAAATAAGGAAAGTAAGGAATGCAAGGAGGATATTTGTATGGATATGGCTAAGCTTACATCGAAAGGGCAAATAACGATACCTATTGATGTTCGTAGAAAACTAGGATTAAAGAAAGGTGATAAAGTGATTTTTATCGAAAAAGGACAGGATATAGTAATAAAAAATGCGTCATTACAAACCTTTTTTGATGCTCAGGAAGAGTTTCGGGGAGAAGCAGAAAGATTAGGTTTAATGACTGAGGAAGACGTAGTTAATATGATAAAAGAAATACGGAAAGGGAAATAATATGCGTATTATGCTGGATACGAATGTGCTGGTTTCGGCACTTCTGTTTCCAACAGATAAAATGAATCAATTATTTGAAATAATTATTAGTCGCCATACGATGGTTCTTTCTGATTATATAGTAGATGAATTAATAGAAGTGGTGCACAGGAAATTTCCCAATAAGATGGATGCTATTAGCAGAATGCTTAAAATATGGAATTATGAATTGATTTGTACACCTCAAATTTATTATAAAGTGGAAGATATTATAATTAGAGATTATAAGGACTATCCGATACTTTTTGTGGGATTATCTGGGCAGATAGATATTTTGGTGACAGGAGATAAAGATTTTCATAATTTAGAAATCAAGCAATTTGAAATTTTAACTCCTTCTGAATTTTTAGAAAAATATGGAACGGAATAGCCAATATTTGTTGACATCCCCAGGAAAGGGTGAGAAAATCATGGTATGAAAGAGACTTATGGATATCAGAAAAGACCAATATGTACGATGATTATTGCAGGGATGAATATTGCTGTATTTTTTGTACTTTCCTTTAGGGGAATGACGGAAGATGCGGGTTTTCTGCTTGAAAATGGTGCTTCTTATGCGCCGTATATCCTGGAGCGGGGAGAGTATTACCGCCTGTTCACAAGTATGTTCCTGCATTTTGGTTTTGAGCATTTGATGAATAATATGCTTATGCTTCTGGTTATTGGATGGAATCTGGAGCGGGAACTGGGAAAGATCCGTTTCCTGTTAATTTATTTATGCAGTGGTCTGTGTGGAAATGTTCTTTCGCTGTGGTTGGATGTCCACACAGGTAGTTATGCGGTTGCGGCAGGTGCATCCGGTGCGGTGTTTGGTATCATCGGTGCACTTTTATATGTAGCCATTCGCAACCATGGAAGAGTTGGAAATGTGACGGGCAGAGGTCTTCTTTTTATGGCAGTAATGAGCTTATACTATGGTTTTACAAGCGAAGGTGTGGATAATTTCGCTCACATAGGTGGCTTACTGTTAGGATTTCTTCTGGCTGTTTTGTTATATTGGAAGACGAAGCGTAAACGTAGTGGCAACGTGTGGAACGGATGATACAGAGAGGCTTCCGCCATGTGCTTTTGCAATGCGGCTGCAGACGGCGAGACCCAGTCCGGTTCCATCTTTCTTATAGGTAACGAAAGGTGTGAAGATGGATTGCAGCTTTTCCGGTTCGATGCCGCAGCCGTTATCGGTAACGGATACCACAAGTAGGGAATCTTCGATTCCTGTACACAGTATGATGGACGGATGGGAATGCTTATCATATGTGGTATCGTTCACAGCATCTCTGGCATTCCTCAGAAGATTCAGTAGTAGCTCCCGAAGCTTTACGGTATCGGCCTGAATCTCCGGAAGGTGTTCAGGAATTTCAGAGGTAAATTCAATATCCGTTTCGACCAGTGAAGCGGCAAAAGACAGAGCCACTGTCCTCAGGAATGTACTTGTGTGAAGTGTTGCAAGGGTGATTCTACTGCCGTTATTATAGGAAGATAATTCTTCCAGAAGAAGCTTCATATATTCGAGATCCTGACGCATGGTATCCCAGTGCCGGAAAGTATGTACTTCAGGATGCTGAGACTCGATCAGTTGAAGTGTGCTGTATACAAGTGTAAGTGGATTGCGAATCTCGTGACTTATGGTGCTGAGTTCCGTCTGATGTGTTTCAAGAAGACGTGTAAGGAGCTCTTTTTTTTCGGAGCTTTCTTCCATAATCTGTTGTAATTTGTCATAATCAGTCTCTGTAAACATGCTATTTACCGCCCTTTCTGAAGTATCAGTTTAGCATTGGCGGATAAAATAATCAACTACAAATAATAGAAAGAAGGAAGACAGATATGAGAGATGAAAATTGTATTTTTTGTAAGCTTGCAAATGGAGAAATTCCTACATCAACCCTGTATGAGGATGATGATTTTCGCGTGATTCTGGATGCAAGTCCGGCATCCAAAGGACATGCACTTATCCTTCCAAAGGAACACTATGCTAACCTGTATGAACTGGATGATGAGGTTGCGGCAAAGGTACTTGTGCTTGCAAAGAAGATGATCACAAAGCTTACAGATGTTCTTGGCTGTGATGGTTACAATATCGTACAGAATAATGGAGAGGCAGCAGGGCAGACAGTATTTCATTTCCATATGCATCTGATTCCGAGACATAAAAATGATGAAGTAGGACTCGGATGGAAGATGGGAGAATTGACAGAAGAAGACAAAGAAGATATCTTATCGAAATTATAATCGCAGAAAGCGAAGGAAATGATACGTGAGAGAAAAATCTGTCGGAAAATCCGATTTTGATACAATCTATAACAAGTATGTCGAATGTGTTTATCGTACGGCATTGTACTACTGCGGCAATCACCATGTGGCAGAAGAGATTACACAGACTACATTTATGAAGTTATATATGAATCTGGGAGATGTAAATCCCGGAGCGATTCTAACATGGCTTAAGGCAACAGCGAAGCATGCGGCTATTAATTATCGGAGAGATCTGGATAGGGAAGTACTACAAGAAGAGGTTATCTGTGACAGTGGCACAGAGATACAGCTTGAAGATGAATTTATAGAGAAATTATGTCGTAACAAATACCACGAACTGGCAGAAGTTGTATTTGCGGAATTACAGCGTGTCAATCCCAGATGGTATGAGGCGATTACAACCACATATCTTCTGGAGAAGCCACAAAAGGAAGTAGCAGAGAGGATGGGTGTCAAGCTGGAGGTCCTGCACAGTATGCTGTACAGAGCGAAACAATGGATTAAGAAGAATTATGAAGAGCAGTTTGACCACCTGAGTGATAAATAAAACAGGTGTCAGAAAGTGACACCTGTTTTGTGTAAATACTTTTTTGGAAATGTATTAATTTACAACGGATTCAATCAAATCGATAATGGTATCGATGGAGTTCTGCTGAGAAGAATTCTTCATAGCATCTATGTATATATCACGCTTTTCATACAGGTGATTAATCGCACCAAGAAGTACTTCAGGAGTTAATTCCTCTTCTTCCAGAACTACGCTGAATCCCTGGCGTTCAAAGGAACGGGCATTCAATATCTGGTCGCCGCGGCTTGCGTTTGCAGACAGCGGAATCAGAAGATTCGGTTTGTGAAGTGCAAGAAGCTCGCAGATAGCATTTGCCCCTGCTCTGGATATCACAACATCTGTCAGGGCAAATAAATGCTTCAGCTCTTCCTTGATGTATTCGAACTGTGCGTATCCTTCCAGCCCTTCCAGTGAGGAATCCACCTTGCCTTTTCCACAGAGGTGGATGACCTGATAAGACTTAAGGAGTTCTGGAAGAATACCGCGGACTGCGTCATTGACAGCAACGGATCCGAGGCTTCCACCTACCACCATAATGACAGGCTTATCAGAAGTAAAGTGCAGAAATTCGCGTGCTTTAAACTTGTCACCGGATAATAATTCCTGCCGGATCGGAGAACCGGTAAGAACCGCTTTTCCTTCCGGAAGATATTCCAGTGTCTCCGGGAAGTTACAGCATACCTTTGTCGCAGCGGATAAGGATAATTTATTGGCAAGTCCGGGGGTCATATCCGATTCATGAATAATGGTCGGGACATGACGGCTCTTTCCTGCCAGTACGACAGGTACAGAGACAAAGCCGCCTTTGGAAAAGATGACATCCGGCTTCAGTATCTTAATAAGCTTCTTCGCATCGCCGAGCCCCTTCACAACACGGAACGGATCGGTGAAGTTCTGTACACTGAAGTAACGGCGGAGCTTTCCTGTAGAGATACCGTGATAAGGAATACCAAACTGTTCGATCAGCTCCTTTTCGATGCCATTGTACGAACCGATGTAATGAATGTCATACTGTAATTCTTTCAGGCGTGGCAGCAGGGCAATGTTAGGTGTGACATGTCCGGCAGTGCCGCCTCCGGTTAAGATAATACGTTTCATAATGCCCTCCTTTGGGTTATACTATAATTATATTATACGTTTATGAAAGATTTGGTCAAGAGAGATATATTTATTAAAGAGGATTTTTTATGAATGAGAAAATGGACAAATTCGAAGAAATCATAAAAGAAGAATTGGAAAGAGATGTCGCGCTGACAGATGAGAAAATGGCTGACTTTGAGGGCGAGATGCCGGAGGGCGCGAAGGAGCGTATCCATGCTGCACTGAAAGCCCAGATCGAGGACTATGAAAGAGAACAGCGCTATGCACAGCTCTCCGAGGAAGAACGTGAAGCACTGCGTCTTGGTCAGGAAATGCTGGAGAAGAAAAAGAAAGTCCGCACCAGGCGCAGCCGCAAGGTGTATCTGGCACTTGCAGCAGTGCTCATCCTCGTCGTGGCAATCGGCGTGACCAGCTTCGGCGGTGCAGAGAGGATTGTGGCGTTTATGAAGAGCGTGGTTGGGGAAAGAGAAGTAGTGCAAGTGGACTCCAGTGAAGATAATCTTGTTATTGTAAAAGAAGACGAAGAAGAGGCTTATGAAGCGATAAAAAAAGAGTTCGGGGTAGAGCCGGTAAGGATTGCCGCAGGATTGGAAGGAAAGAAATTCCAAAACATGGAGTTGGATAAAATTCTCCAAGTGGCGGAGTTGACATATTTATATCAGGATGAAAAACTTGTTTATTTTATTAATGCTTCTTATAGAGATTCTTCGTGGGGAATTGATATAGAGGATGATGTTTTAAATCAGTACTATTTAGAAAAGAATGGTTGTGTTATAGAGATTAAAGAATATGAAACACCTGAGACAAAAACAAAAAGATATTCAGCAAGTTTTGAACATAGTGGCTTGGAATACTTTTTAGTGGGAGCTGTGGATAAAGAGAGTTTTGAGATATTAATATATAATTTACATTTTTTTATTTAAATATGCGTCAGTTTTTTTCTAGTTATGTGTTTTTATATAATGAGGGAGAGAATGTGGGAAAGTGAGGTGAAAAATGATAAGAGAAAGAAAGATGAGGAAGTTGCTTTCAGTGGGTCTGTTTTTAGTGCTGACAATGAGTATGGCGTTTATGCCTAAAGTGGATTGTCAGGCTTCTTCGGGAGAAGTAGTGATTGATGGTTCATATTTGCTTCATACAGAAGAATCTATCGGTTATGCGACAGGTAAAACCAGAGGAGAGGACTTGATGACAGGTTATTCCAAAGTTGTACGTCTTGGTCCTGGAAAGTTGTATGCAGGTGGGACAACAATTGCAGCGCATACAGTACAAGAAGTGGGTGTGTCTGTTATTGTAGAAAGAGCACAGGAAGGGGACGAGTCCTGGGAAACGTATGATGGTTGGCAGAAATACAATGAAAATACGGACAGAGTAGCTTCTAATAGAACACTAGATGTAGAAGGAGGGTACTATTATCGAGTACGCTGTATACATTCTGCAAATAGTGACGTAAGCAGCAGCTTTACAAACGGAGTTTTTATCGAAGAACCGTAAAAATCGATACGGGAGAGGGAGGACGAGCTTCTGACGAAAGTCGGTCGCATTTTATGTTGATGGGTTTCGCGAGCCCTTTTTCATCGACTGAGACAGAGGATTCGGAATCTGCTTTCCACCAAAAAAATAAGAGAGACGAACAGGTTAAAGGAAACGGGTACAAAGTGACAGCATACGCTTTGTATCCGTTTCACATATATACCTAGTGGTGTTTGTTTAGAACTGTGTGAAGGAGGTTTTGTAGGTTCTAACAGCTAATTGCGCAAATTTGGTTAGAGTAATTGAAAAAAATTTCAAGGAAGGAAGTGAAAAAGTAATGTTATGTAAAGTTGTGTATTTTGATGAAGATTCCGTTACGGATTTTGTTCAAATAGTTGCAGGTGGAGAATTAGAAAAGACTACAGAATTACTTAATCAGAGCCAGAAGAATGTAGATTCAGGAATAAATACAAAAGCTGGAATTGGATTGAGCGGAGTTTTTAAGGCGCTGATGGGGTTTGAAGGTTCGGCATCTGTTGAAGCATCTATGGGGGCATCGTTTAATTCAAATGAGATGGCTAAAAATATTGTGAAAAATACAATACTTACAGATTTTATGGATTTAGTGAATAGCTATTCTAAAAAAGATTCAACGGAGCTTGAGAAAAAAATAATTAAAAAATTTTCAGGATATACAATTAGTGCACCGAAAGATTCGTTGTCATACATTGCTTTAATTTCTCCATATTTAACAATGCTTAAAAGTGGTTCGTCAATATCAGCAGGAGAATTTAATATTGCAATAGATAAATTAGATAATACGATGAAAAATGCAAAAGGGTACTATGAGTTTTTAGGCGAGAAAAAAAGAGAAAAAGTAATTTTCAGATTTAATATCAAGGCTTTTAAAAATAATTATAAAGCACCAGATCTTTTGAAAATGGATATGTCGGTTTATGGTATTAAAGTTGGGAAGAGCAACTTGGCAAAATTAAATTTTAATGGAGAATTTGAATTAGATGGGGATTCAATATTGAAGGATAATCCTGAATATATAAAGGAGAAAAAAGAAAAATTGCCAGATGATTATTATAAAGAACTAGATGTTTACGATGTGTTATTGGCAGGTGTAGAGATAAATGGTTCATAGAATAATTATATTTTATGGATCAAAAAGAGATTATGAAAAAATTGTCAAACTGGAAACGGAAGAATTTCAAGAAGTGATTCCATTTATGGAATTAATTCAACACTATAATGCTCGATTAAGACCAAATGAGTCAGGAGTTGGGGAAGATGGATTATATCATAGAATAGAAGTGGAGGCATGTATTGTACGTGCAGACGATTATGCATCAGTTCTTGAGCATGTTTTATCTAATTTTAGCAATATTGTTAGTGTAAACCACGATATAGAGTTGCTGATGGTACATAATCCACCGAAAAGAGTGCGGGAATCTTTGGAAACTTATTATGATAATATCGAATATTTATATTCCGAATATCCGAATGTGAATAGAATTATGCTAAAAGTTGTTTATAAGGATTTATGTAAGAATGTTTTGGGACAACAAACGTGTAAACAGCAAATTATTAGTGGCTTATATAAATTGATTTCAAAGAAAACAGAAAAACCAGTTGTGCTTATGTTGTATGGCCCGTCTGGAGTTGGTAAAACAGAATCGGCTAAAAGTATTAGCAGAAGTTTAGGTGGAGAACTTCTTAGAATTCAGTTTTCCATGATGCAGACTGAAGAGGCGTATAATTATGTTTTTGGAGCGGGACATGCAAAGAGTAGCTTGGCGAAAGATATGCTAGGAAGAGAATCAAATGTGGTATTAATTGACGAGTTTGATAAAGTAAATCCTGTGTTTTACAATGCGTTTTATGAATTATTTGATGAAGGGAAATATGTGGATTCAAATTATAATGTGGATTTAAAAGATACAGTTTTTCTTTGTACATGTAATTTTAATAGTGAAGAAGAAATTAAACATGTGTTAGGTCCTGCAATGTATTCTAGAATAGGGTGCTGTGTTAAATTTGAACAGTTGGAAAAAGAACAGAAAGAAGCAATAATTACATCTTGGTATGATACTATTGTTGCAAGGCTCCAAAAGGACGAAAAAGATGTGATTAAAGAGACGGATATTTTAAAATGGTTTTTAAAAAATGTAGGAAGGTATGATAATATTCGTTTGTTAAAAACAAAAATAGAAAATGCTATTTATAATGAATTAACGGAAAAGCTTGTTATAAAAGTGGATGAATAATATATAATGATGAGGTTTTTTCAACACCCAGGAGCCCCACCCGGACATTCTCCGGAGCTGGGGCTCCTGTCATGATTTCATGAAACCTTTACTATTTCCCCGCCGCTATCTTGAGTGCATGTGCAAGCTGATCCGGGCAGGATGTTGCTTTATTTCCGCAGGTGATGCCTTCCATGCGGGCAATCGCGTCGTCAACTTTCATGCCGCGCACCAGGCTTGAGATACCCTGTGTGTTGCCGTTGCAGCCGCCGACAAATTCTACATTTTTGATCGTGTCTCCGTCTAATTCTACTCTGATTAACTGGGAACAAACGCCCCTTGGTCTATAATCCATATGTTTAAGCCTCCTTTACAAGCCGCATTATAACAGATATTTGGGAAGAATACCATACTTTGCCGGGCATCCGGAAGAAATCTTTTGCCCTGCCTGTCGGAATCGGTTATAATGATATCTAGAATGAATAAAGAAGGGAGACCGGAATATGATCGGAATTATCGGAGCAATGGAAGAGGAAGTTGCGGCTTTGAAAGAAGAGATGCAGGATGCTGTGATCACGGAGCATGCATCTATGACATTTTATAAAGGGAAATTATGTGGAAAGGATGCTGTTGTCGTAAGAAGCGGGATTGGTAAGGTCAATGCGGCGGTATGCGCGCAGATCCTGATTGATACATTTGGGGTGGACACGCTGATCAATACTGGTGTTGCAGGTTCACTGGATGCGAGAATTGATATTGGAGATATGGTGATTTCTACCGATGCAGTTCATCACGACATGGATGCCACAGGATTTGGTGATCCAATCGGGCAGGTGCCGCGGATGGATACACTTTCATTTCCGGCAGATGCAGAGCTTGTGAAGCTGGCGAGTGAGGCAAATGCGGCAGTGAATCCGGACATTCATACATTTACAGGAAGGGTAGCGACCGGTGACCAGTTCATCAGTGCGAAAGAGGTAAAGGACAAGATCGTAGATAATTTCCACGCGCTCTGTACGGAGATGGAAGGTGTGGGAATCGCGCAGGCGGCATACCTGAACAAAGTTTCGTATGTCATCATTCGGGCGATTTCGGACAAAGCTGACAACAGTGCCCAGATGGACTATCCACAGTTTGAAGCACAGGCAATCGTGCACAGCGTAAGGCTTGTCAAGGAATTGCTTGCAAGAATAGCATAGAGTCATCCGAAAAGATATGACAGCCGTTTCCTTATTCTGACATATGTGGTGTCGGAATGTAGGGAACGGTTTTTGCGTTCTCCTTTTGTTTTTCCAGTATAATGCAAAGCAAAAGGAGGGCTTTGACATGTTAAAATTAATGTTGGACAAGAACGTATTGTTCGTACTGATGGGAGTAATGGGAGTTCTGGGGATTGTGAGCAAGATAATCGAGAGTTTTGCGCTGAAGAGGCTTGTGCGCGCGGCGGGGAATATGAGCAAGAGTAATCACTCGCTCATGCGTCTTGTACGTGCGAAATTCGAGCACGCCTGCATGGTCAGTGACACGGTGGAAAACGTACCGGTATTTGTGGACAAATATTTGTACGAGTACCGCGTGCTTGGCATGAAGCTCCACAGTTGGCAGCGAATGGGAATGACAGCGGCAGGTGTCTGTCTTGTTGCCGGGGTAGCCGGAGCGGCGGCGCAGTACAGTGTGTACAACCTGCAGGATCCGATGCTCGTATATGTGGGAGTCGGAGCAGCGCTGGCCATCTTCCTGTATGTGTTACATAAGATGACGGATGAAGCATACCGGATCGAGGTCATCCGCAACTATATGGTAGATTACCTGCAAAATGTGTGTCTCCATCGTTATGAGAAGACATATCCGAAGGAGAGGGAAACAGACAAAAATGCTGCTGCGGATACAGGCCGGCAGGAGCCGATACATCCTCAGCCGGGAAGGGAAGTGCCGTCTCCGCGTACGAAGCCGGAGATTACCCCGCCTGCGATGCCGGAACCTTATGATGTGCCGGATGTGACACCGCCGATACAGGCAGCCACGATGCAGGCAGCGATGCCGCAGGGAAATATGCCACAGACGAATATGTCTCAGGTAAATATGTCAGAGGCAAGTATGCCACAGGCGAGTATATCACAGGCGAAGATTCCGCAGGCGAACATGTCACAGGGACAGGCTGCACCTGCGAAAAAGAAAGAGATCCCGAATGATGCGGAAAGAGAAGTGCGTATACGCCAGATTCTTGAAGAGTTTATGGCTTGATTATGGGGTTGTGATTTGTTAAAATAAAAGAAGAATTACACAAAGAAGGGAAGGAACCGCTATGGGAAATAAAGTAACATTTGATTATGCAAAAGCAGATGCATTTATCTGTAAACATGAGATGGAATCTATGAAGAAGATTACTGAGGCTGCAAAGGCTGAGCTTCTTGGCAGAGAAGGTGCAGGAAATGATTTCCTTGGCTGGATTGATCTTCCGGTTGATTATGATAAAGAGGAGTTTGCGCGTATTAAGAAAGCTGCCGCTAAGATACAGGAGGATTCCGAGGTGCTGGTAGTCATCGGTATCGGTGGATCTTATCTTGGAGCAAGAGCTGCGATTGAATTTCTGCGTCATAATTTCTATAATATGGTTTCTAAGGAAATCCGTAAGACTCCGGAAATCTATTTTGCAGGAAACAGCATCAGCAGCACATATCTGAAGCATCTGATCGAAGTGATCGGAGACAGAGATTTCTCTGTAAATATCATTTCCAAGTCCGGAACAACAACAGAGCCGGCTATCGCATTCCGTATTTTCAAGGAACTGCTTGAGAAGAAGTATGGAAAAGAAGAAGCAGCAAAGAGAATTTATGCTACAACAGATAAGGCAAGAGGAGCACTCAAGGGTCTGGCTGACGAAGAGGGTTATGAAGAGTTCGTTGTACCGGATGATGTAGGAGGACGTTTCTCTGTACTGACAGCAGTAGGACTTCTGCCGATCGCTGTAAGTGGTGCGGATATTGATAAGCTGATGGAAGGTGCAGCAGCAGGAAGAGAGCTGGCGCTTAATGCTCCATATGAAGAGAACGATGCAATGCTCTATGCTGCCGTTCGTAATATTTTACACAGAAAGGGTAAAGCTGTCGAAGTTCTGGCTAATTATGAGCCAAGCCTTCACTATGTATCTGAGTGGTGGAAGCAGTTATACGGCGAGAGCGAAGGAAAAGACCAGAAGGGTATCTTCCCGGCATCTGTAGACCTTACAACGGATCTTCACTCTATGGGACAGTTCATTCAGGACGGAAGCCGTATCATGTTCGAGACGGTTATGGAAGTGGAAGAGTCTGCAGAGGAGATCATCATCGGAGAAGAGCCGGTTGATCTGGACGGACTGAATTATCTGGCAGGAAAGGATGTAGATTTTGTAAATAAGAGTGCTATGCAGGGAACCATGCTTGCGCATACAGACGGAAATGTTCCGAACCTGCTTGTGAAGATTCCGAGACAGGATGAATATTCACTGGGACAGCTGTTCTATTTCTTTGAATTTGCATGTGGTGTCAGCGGATATATCCTTGGTGTAAATCCGTTTAACCAGCCAGGTGTTGAGAGTTACAAGAAGAATATGTTTGCTCTCCTTGGAAAACCGGGATTTGAGAAGGAAAGAGAAGAGTTATTAAAGAGATTATAATGTGTACGATATACGATAAGCTTGCGGGATATAGAGATTCCGATTATTATGCTTTTCATATGCCCGGACATAAGAGGAATGAAGAGCTTCCGGGACCGGCACTGCCGTATGGGATCGACATCACGGAGATCGAGGGCTTCGATGACCTGCATCATGCGAAGGGAATCATAAAGGAAGCACAGGAACTGGCGGCAGAAGTGTATCATGCAGAAGAGACACATTTTCTTGTGGGTGGCAGTACAGCAGGTATCTTAAGCGCTGTACTAAGTGTAACGCGAAAAGGTGACAGTATACTTGTGGCAAGAAATTGCCACAAGTCTGTCTATCATGCCATATATATGCAGGAGCTTAAGCCGGTCTATCTGTATCCGGGATTTGATGAAGAGAAACAGTTGAATACGGAGATATCTGTAGAGGATGTAAGAGATGCCCTCCGGCGGCATCCGCAGATTCGCGCAGTGGTCATCGTCTCGCCGACTTATGACGGCGTTGTATCCGATGTGGCGGCGATAGCAGAGGCAGTGCACGAGAAGGGGCTGCCGCTGATTGTGGATGAAGCGCACGGGGCTCATTTTGGTTTTCATCCGTATTTTCCGGAAAATTCCAATACAAAGGGTGCAGACATTGTCATACACAGTCTGCACAAGACGCTGCCCGCACTTACGCAGACAGCGCTTTTGCATATGAATGGAAGCTTCGTGGACCGGGAGCGGGTTCGGATGTATCTGCACATGCTGCAGACGAGCAGTCCTTCTTATGTTCTGATGGCGAGTATGGATGCCTGTATTCATATGCTGAAGGAAAAAAGAGAAGAATTATTCGATCCTTATGTAAAGCGGCTTATGAAAGCGAGAGCAGAACTTAAGGAGCTTACGAATCTCCGGCTCATTGATACAGAGCACTATGATCCGTCGAAGATTGTATTATCCGTAGGTGGCACAAGCCTGACGGGGCAGAAGTTGCAGAATATCTTCCTTTCCGATTATCATCTGCAGATGGAGATGTCTGCAGGCAGTTATGTGCTTGCCATGACATCGGTGGGTGATACGGACCGGGGAATGGAACGACTCGTAGATGCGGCAAAAGAGATTGATGCAAGGATAAAAACAGACGACGCAGAAACGCTTCGTCTTCCGGCCAGTGGAAAGCTTCCGGTATTAAAGCAGGTGTATCCCTGTGCAGCTGCTTATGACGTGCCGGGAATGGTACGGCAAAGAGTCAGATGGGAGGAAAGCAGTGGATACATTTCTGCTGAGTACGCGTATCTCTATCCGCCAGGGATCCCGCTGATCGTTCCGGGAGAAGAGATCAGTGAAGAGGCGCAGGCACTGCTTGTCTGGTATGACAGACAGGATTTCGCAGTGGAAGGACTGAAAGAGGAAGGATACATTGAGGTTTGGACAGATGGGTAAGATATATTATATAATGGGAAAAAGTTCTTCCGGGAAGGATACACTTTTTAAGGCTGTCCGGGACAGTGTTCCAATGCTTCGGACGGTAACCTTGTACACCACGAGACCGCCGCGGGAGGGAGAAACGGACGGCGTTGAATATTATTTTATATCTGATGATATAATGGAAATGTATGCTGCGAAGGGAAAAGTTATTGAACTTCGTACGTATAATACTGTGCACGGAGCATGGAAGTATGCTACAATAGATGACGGACAGATTCATCTGGAGGAGGCGGACTATCTCATGATAGGTACATTGGAGTCTTATGAGAAGATGTGTGCTTATTATGGAAAGGACATGCTGGTGCCCATCTACATTGAGGTAGAGGACGGCGAGAGACTAAGCCGTGCTCTGGTGAGAGAGCGGCAGCAGGCACGACCACGATACGCAGAGCTCTGTCGAAGATTTCTTGCAGATACAGAAGATTTCTCAGAAGAGAATCTGCTGGCGGCAGGAATCCGGAAGCGTTTTTACAACGATGATAAAACAAAGTGTTTAGAAGAAATCATAGGGGAAATACAACATGGGAAGCTTTAAAGATATAGTCGGACATAAGGATGTCATTCGGTATATCCGTAATGCAGTAAAAGAGGATAAGGTATCACATGCCTATATTATCAATGGGGAAAGAGGTTCCGGTAAGAAATTACTGTCCAGTCTCTTTGCCATGACACTCCTGTGTGAAAAAGGCGGAGAGGATCCGTGCAATGAGTGCCATTCCTGTATACAGGCAGAAAGCGGTAATCACCCGGATATTATCTGGGTCACACATGAGAAACCGAATTCCATCAGTGTGGACGACATACGTGAACAGGTAAATAACACGGTTCAGATAAAGCCGTATCAGGGACCGTATAAGATATATATCATTCCACAGGCGGACATGATGACGGTGCAGGCGCAGAATGCGCTTCTTAAGACCATTGAGGAGCCGCCTTCCTATGCAGTGATCATGTTGCTTACCGAGAATGCTGAGACATTGCTGGCAACGATCAATTCCCGTTGTGTTATGTTAAAGCTTCGGAATATTAAGGATGAGATCATTAAGAAATATCTGATGGAGAAGATGGAAGTGCCGGATTATAAGGCGGATGTGTGCGCAGCGTTTGCACAGGGCAACCTTGGAAAGGCGATCATGCTGGCCAAATCCGATCATTTTAACGAGATCCGTGAGGATGCCATGCATCTGATGCATCATATCCATGAGATGGAAATCAGTGAGATTGTAGAGGCGATTAATCACATTACGGTATATAAGCTGGAGATCAGCGATTATCTGGATATTCTTATGATATGGTACCGGGATGTATTGTTATATAAAGCAACAAAGGATGCGGATAAGCTCGTATTCAAAGACCAGTTAAAGTATATGAAGGAGCAGGCAAAGAAGAGTTCCTATGAAGGAATTGAGCTGATTCTTAAGAGCCTGGATAAGGCGAAGACAAGACTTAAGGCAAATGTAAACTTTGATCTGGTCATGGAGCTTCTGCTTCTGACGATAAAGGAGAATTAAGTATATGACCAAAGTAATAGGAGTAAGATTCCGACCTGCGGGCAAGGTTTATTTCTTTGCTCCGGGCAAACTGAATATCCGTACCGGGGATAAGGTAATCGTAGAGACTGCACGTGGAGTGGAGTTTGGTTCTGTTGTGACGGGGCCGAAGGAAGTAGAGGATGAGCAGATCACACAGCCGTTAAAGTCTGTGATCCGCGTGGCAACAAAGGACGATGTGCGTAAGGAAGAGAAGAACAGAGAGAAAGAGAAAGAGGCTTTTGAAATCTGTCTGCAAAAGATCCGTAAGCATGGGCTGGAAATGAAACTCATTGATGCAGAATATACATTTGATAATAATAAAGTGCTGTTTTATTTTACCGCAGATGGAAGAATTGATTTCCGTGAGCTGGTAAAGGACCTTGCCAGTGTATTCCGTACGAGAATCGAGCTGCGTCAGATCGGTGTCCGGGATGAGACGAAGATCCGCGGCGGCATTGGTATATGCGGGCGTCCGCTTTGCTGCCACACGTATTTATCCGAGTTTGCACCGGTGTCCATTAAGATGGCAAAGGAGCAGAATCTGTCATTGAATCCGACGAAGATATCAGGTGTATGCGGCAGACTGATGTGCTGTCTGACAAATGAAGAAGAGACATATGAGGAGCTTAACAGCCATCTGCCGTCAAATGGTGATCATGTGACCACACCGGAAGGTCTGCACGGAGATGTACAGTCTGTCAATGTGCTTCGTCAACTTGTAAAGGTCATTGTAACACTGGATAATGACGAAAAGGAGATTCGCGAGTACCATGCGGAGGAGCTTAGGTTCAAGCCGAGACGCAAGAAGAAGGAAATGAAGTTGTCCAAAGAGGAGATGGCAGAGCTTAAAGCACTGGAAGAAAAGAATGGAGCGTCAAAACTGGATGATGAATAATCAAAAACCCGGCGAGCGGCTGGATGACCTGCAGATAAAAGGCTATGAAATCATACAGAAGCCTGGAAGATTCTGTTTCGGGATGGATGCAGTTCTGTTGTCATCTTATGCAAAAGTCAAGAAAAATGAAAAAGCGCTGGACCTTGGAACGGGAACGGGGATTCTTCCGATTCTTCTGGAGGCGAAGAATGAAGGAGAGCATTATACCGGACTGGAGATTCAGGAAGAAAGTGCAGATATGGCGCGCCGGAGTGTGATGCATAATCATCTGGAGGATAAGATTGACATTGTCACAGGAGATATAAAGGAGGCCGGCGCCATATTTGGTGCGGCTTCTTTTCATGTTATCACAACGAATCCACCGTACATGATCGGAGAGCATGGACTGAAAAATGATAATGAGGCACTTTACATTGCAAGACACGAGGCGCTTTGTACGCTGGATGATGTGCTGCGGGAAAGTGCCAGGCTTTTGCGTCCGAAAGGAAGATTCTATATGGTGCACCGACCATTTCGTCTGCCGGAGATACTGGCGAAGATGACGCAGTATGGGATTGAACCCAAAAGGATGCGTCTGGTACATCCTTATATTGATAAGGAACCGAATATGGTTCTTGTCGAAGGAATGCGGGGCGGAAGACCGAGGATGCAGGTGGAGCCACCTCTGGTTGTGTATGAAAAAGAAGGGAGATATACGCAGGAACTGCTTGAGATGTATGGGATGCAGTCGTAAGACAACGTAAGAAAATCATCGTAAGGAGAAATATATATGGCAGGAACATTATATCTATGTGCAACACCAATTGGTAATCTGGAGGATATGACCCTGCGGGCAATCCGGATTCTAAAAGAAGTGGATCTGATCGCAGCGGAGGATACACGCAACAGTATTAAGCTTTTGAATCATTTTGAGATCAAAACGCCTATGACCAGTTACCATGAGTATAATAAGATAGAAAAAGGCCATAAACTGGTAGAGAAGCTTTTAAGTGGAGAAGACATTGCGCTTATTACGGATGCGGGAACACCGGGAATCTCTGACCCCGGGGAGGAACTGGTGCAGATGTGCCGGGAGGCCGGAGTCAGCGTGACGGCAGTACCGGGGGCCGCGGCCTGTATTACGGCACTTACGATTTCCGGTTTATCCACAAGACGGTTCGCGTTTGAAGCATTTCTTCCGACGGATAAGAAAGAACGGCAGGCGGTGCTAAAGGAGCTTCAGGAAGAGACAAGGACGATTGTTCTGTATGAAGCACCCCACCGGCTGGTAAAGACATTGGGGGTATTAAAAGATACACTGGGAAACCGGAATATCCGTGTCTGCCGGGAGTTGACCAAACGACATGAGACTGTATACGAGGCGACAATGGAAGAGGCGCTTGCATATTATGAGGCGAATGAGCCGAAAGGGGAATGTGTCCTTGTAATTGAAGGCAAGAGCCGGGAGGAGATTCGTGAAGAAGAGCAGGCGCGCTGGGAAGAGATGTCTCTTAATGAGCATATGGCGTACTATGAGAAGCAGGGAATCGACCGGAAAGAAGCGATGAAGTGTGTGGCGAAGGACCGGGGCATGAGTAAAAGAGACGTTTATAAGGCTCTGCTGGGCTGATATGTAAAATATGTATAAAGCCTGTGTAAAGGTTTGTTCAACTTGTATAGGAAAATAAAAAAAGATTGTTCAACTTGGGTATACCTTAAGTTGAACATTTTTTATATACTTCTTTATAGATTAAAAAGTATCGAAAGCACATTTATAATCAGGAGGAAATTTAAAATGGCAAGTTTATCTTTAAAACACATTAACAAAACATATCCAAACGGATTTGAAGCGGTTAAAGATTTCAACCTTGAGATCGCTGATAAAGAATTTATCATCTTCGTAGGACCATCTGGATGTGGAAAGTCTACAACACTTCGTATGGTTGCAGGTCTGGAAGATATTACATCCGGTGAACTTATGATCGGGGACAAGGTTGTAAATGATGTAGAGCCGAAGGACAGAGATATCGCTATGGTATTCCAGAACTACGCTCTGTATCCGCATATGACAGTATATGATAACATGGCATTCGGTCTTAAGTTAAGAAAAGTACCGAAAGATGAGATTGATAAAATGGTTCGTGAAGCTGCTAAGATCCTTGATCTGGAAGCACTTCTTGATCGTAAGCCGAAGGCTCTTTCCGGTGGTCAGAGACAGCGTGTTGCTATGGGACGTGCGATCGTTCGTAATCCTAAGGTATTCCTTATGGATGAGCCTCTTTCCAACCTGGATGCAAAGCTTCGTGGACAGATGCGTATTGAGATCTCCAAATTACATCAGAGATTAGGTACAACAATCATCTACGTAACACATGACCAGACAGAGGCTATGACACTTGGTACAAGAATCGTAGTTATGAATGCCGGTGTTGTACAGCAGGTAGATACACCGCAGACACTGTATGATTATCCATGCAACCTGTTCGTAGCAGGATTCATCGGATCTCCACAGATGAACTTCGTTGACGCTGTATGTAAGGTTGAAGGCGGCAAGGTATTCCTGCAGGCAGGTCCTTCTGCAATCGAGCTTCCGGAAGCTAAGGCTAAGAAGCTGATCGAGGGCGGATATGACGGAAAGACAGTTGTTCTTGGTATTCGTCCGGAAGATGTACACGATGAGCCAGATTTCATCGCTAAATCTCCTAACACTGTTATCGAAGCAACGATCCGTGTATATGAAATGCTTGGTGCAGAAGTATACTTATACTTCGATTATGAGAACTCCAGCATGACAGCAAGAGTTGATCCTAGAACAACAGCAAGAACAGGTGATACTGTTAAGTTCGCTCTTGATGCAGACAAGATCCACGTATTTGATAAAGAAACAGAGCAGACAATTACAAACTAATCATATTACGAACAAAGCCGGTTCCTTCTGGGAACCGGTTTTTTGTGCTATAGGAAATTGCAGTTAAGGGCATTCTATGATAGAATAATAAATGTATGTAACGGAACAGGAGGAAAAGTTTTGTTATCAAATCAGGTATTGCACAAGACCATACAGAATATACGACGTATTGCAGGCTGTGAATGCTCTGTATGGAATATGAGTGGAGAATGTATTGTAACGACTGCGGAACGTCTGAAGAATGGCAGACAGGAGATCCTCGATTTCCTGGCGGATGCAACAGAAGGCGATGAAAGAATAACCGAAATGCAGGGGTTGTTTCTTATCTGTGACGAGGGACTTCCGGTATATGTGCTTGCGATTAAAGGCGGCGGTGCGATTGATATTGCCGGACGTATGGGTGCTTCGCAGATGGAAAGTCTGATCAGTGCATATAAGGAGAAGCTTGACAGAAATCGTTTTATTCAGAATCTGATTCTGGATAATCTTCTTCTGGTGGATGTTTATAATCAGGCAAAGAAGATGCGGATCCCGACAGAGCTTCGAAGGGTTGTATTTCTTGTTGAGCCGAAAAATGAAGGAGATAATCTTGTACTGGAGACACTGAAAGGACTGTATGCGACCGGTACCAAAGATTTTGTCACTGCAGTGGATGAGAAGCACATTATTCTCATTAAGGCGCTGGAAGGGGCAGAGGATTATGCAAAGCTTGGACAGATGGCAAGAGTGCTTGTGGATACATTGAATATGGAAGCAATGGTAAGTGTTCGTGTTGCTACCGGAACGATCGTGGAAGAGTTAAAAGATGTTTCCCGGTCATATAAGGAGGCAGAGATGGCACTGGAGGTCGGTCGGGTTTTCTATTCGGAAAAGACCATCCTCGCATACAACGAGCTTGGTATCGGACGCCTGATTCATCAGCTTCCGGTTTCTCTTTGTGAAATGTTTCTGAACGAGGTATTTGAAGAAGGCGAAAATGAAGTATTTGATGAAGAAGAGCTTACGACAGTGTATACTTTTTTTGATAATAATCTGAATATATCAGAGACGGCACGACAACTTTATATACACAGAAATACTCTTGTGTACCGGCTGGAAAAGATACAGAAAAAAACAGGACTTGATGTCCGGGTGTTTGACGATGCCCTGACATTTAAGATAGCTATTATGGTTGCAAAACACATGCGCTATATCAAAAAGAATTAGGAGGAGACATGACATGATTAAATTGTACGACAAAGGTGTCTATCTGTTAAATGGAACAGAGATTGTGGAGGATGCTAAGGAAGTAAAGGCCAGAACAGGACATGAAGTTTCACAGGCAGAGGCTTCCCAAAATACAATGGCTTATCGTATCCTTGCAGATCACAATACTTCCGGAAATATGGAAAGACTGCAGATCAAATTCGATAAATTAACTTCTCATGATATCACATTTGTGGGAATTATCCAGACAGCACGAGCTTCCGGACTTGAGAAGTTCCCGATTCCTTATGTACTGACAAACTGTCACAATTCACTTTGTGCAGTAGGAGGAACCATCAATGAGGATGACCACATGTTTGGTCTTACCTGTGCGAAAAAGTATGGCGGAATCTATGTACCGCCTCATCAGGCAGTTATTCATCAGTTTGCAAGAGAAATGCTGGCCGGCGGCGGTAAGATGATTCTTGGTTCTGACAGTCACACTCGTTATGGCGCACTTGGTACGATGGCTATGGGTGAAGGTGGACCTGAGCTTGTAAAGCAGCTCCTGAATAAGACATATGATATTAAGATGCCGGGCGTTGTCGGAATCTATCTGGACGGCGAGCCAATGAAGGGTGTCGGACCGCAGGATGTGGCTCTTGCGATCATCGGAGCTACATTTGGAAATGGTTATGTGAATAATAAAGTCATGGAATTCGTGGGACCTGGTGTGGAGAAGTTAAGTGCAGACTTCCGTATCGGTATTGATGTTATGACTACAGAGACGACCTGTCTGTCTTCTATCTGGAAAACCGATGAAAAGATTCGTGAGTTCTATGAAATCCATGGAAGAGAAGAAGAATATAAAGAACTGAATCCGGGAGAGATTACATACTATGACGGTATGGTATATGTAAACTTAAGCGAGATCAAGCCAATGATCGCGATGCCGTTCCACCCGTCTAATGTGTACACCATCGATGATGTTAATGCGAATCTTGCAGATGTCCTGCATGATGTAGAGCAGAAGGCTCTCGTAAGTCTGGATGGTGCGGTTGATTATTCTCTTAAGAGTAAAGTCGTAAATGGCAAACTGTACGTTGATCAGGGAATTATCGCCGGATGTGCAGGTGGCGGATTTGAAAATATCTGTGCAGCAGCAGATATTATCAAGGGACATTATATCGGTGCAGATGAATTTACATTCAGCGTATATCCGGCAAGTACTCCGGTATATATGGAACTTGTGAAGAACGGAGCGGTTGCAGATCTTATGGAGGCAGGAACGATCGTCAAGACAGCGTTCTGCGGACCATGCTTTGGCGCTGGTGACACACCGGCAAATAATGCATTTTCTATCCGTCACTCTACAAGAAACTTCCCGAACCGTGAAGGTTCCAAGCTGCAGAGCGGACAGATCGCTTCCGTTGCTCTTATGGATGCCCGTTCCATTGCAGCAACAGCTGCCAATAAAGGTTTCCTCACTCCGGCAACAGCAATGGATGTGGAATACACAGGAAAGAAATATCATTTTGATAAAAATATTTATGCAAACCGTGTCTTTGACAGCAAGGGCGTAGCAGATCCTTCCGTAGAGATCAAGTTTGGTCCGAATATCAAGGACTGGCCGGCAATGGCTGCACTTCCGGAAAATCTGCTGTTAAAAGTAGTATCCGAGATTCATGATCCGGTAACAACTACAGATGAGCTGATCCCGTCCGGTGAGACTTCTTCTTATCGCTCCAATCCGCTGGGTCTGGCAGAGTTTGCGTTATCCAGAAAGGATCCTGCTTACGTGGGACGTGCCAAGGAAGTACAGAAAGCGGAAAAAGCAATTGAAGCAGGAGAATGTCCGGCAGAGGCACTGGAAGAACTGAAACCGGTAATGAACAAGATTCATGAGACTTATCCGGAAATTGACAAGACAAATCTGGGAATCGGCAGCACCATCTTCGCGGTAAAACCAGGTGACGGTTCTGCAAGAGAGCAGGCTGCAAGCTGCCAGAAGGTTCTTGGCGGATGGGCAAATATTGCAAATGAATATGCAACAAAGAGATATCGCTCCAATCTGATCAACTGGGGAATGCTTCCATTTATTACCGAAGAAGATCACGAAGCATTATCCTTTAAGAACGGGGACTACATTTTCGTTCCACAGATCAGAAAAGCAGTAGAGGATAAGGATTCTGAGATCAAAGCATATGTTGTGGGGGATGAGCTTAAGGAAGTGACATTTAAGCTTGGGGATATGACAGATGCAGAGAGAGAAATCATCCTGAAAGGATGCCTGATTAACTATTACAGAGGTTAATTTGCAAATGCATGAAAATGTGTTAATATGAAAGCAGTGTAATGATGGAAAAGGAGTATTTGGTATGGATTTAGTGAATATCAGGGATTTGTACAGACATAAGGAAGACTATCTAGACAAGGAGATTACTGTCGGCGGCTGGGTGCGCAGTATCCGTGATTCCAAGTCTTTCGGATTTATTGTTGTAAATGACGGTACATTTTTTGAACCGCTGCAGATTGTATATCATGATGAGATGGAAAATTTTGATGAGATTTCCAGATTAAATGTAGGCGCAGCGATCATTGTAAAGGGAACTTTGGTGGCAACACCGCAGGCAAAGCAGCCGTTTGAGATCCAGGCGAAAGAAGTAACTGTAGAAGGTGCTTCTGCACCGGATTATCCGCTGCAGAAAAAGCGTCACAGTTTCGAATATCTGCGTACAATCTCTCACCTTCGTCCGCGTACGAATACATTTCAGGCAGTATTCCGTATTCGTTCACTGACAGCATATGCACTGCATAAGTTTTTCCAGGAGAGAGGATTTGTGTATGTGCATACACCGATCATCACAGGAAGTGACTGTGAGGGTGCAGGTGAGATGTTCCGTGTAACAACGATGGATATGGCTAACGTTCCGTGTACAGAAGAAGGAGAGGTGGATTTCTCACAGGATTTCTTTGGCAAGGAGACAAGCCTTACAGTAAGCGGACAGTTGAATGCAGAGACTTATGCACAGGCCTTTAAAGATGTCTATACATTTGGACCGACGTTCCGTGCCGAGAATTCCAACACCACAAGACATGCCGCAGAGTTCTGGATGATTGAGCCGGAGATGGCATTTGCTGATCTTGAGGATGATATGGATCTTGCAGAAGCTATGCTGAAATATGTCATTAATTACGTATTGGAGCAGGCACCGGAAGAAATGAATTTCTTCAATTCCTTTGTAGATAAAGGACTTCTGGATCGTCTGAATAATGTAGTTTCTTCAGATTTCGCAAGAATTACCTATACAGAAGCAATAGACCTTCTTGAAAAGAACAATGACAAGTTTGAATATAAGGTATCCTGGGGTATTGACCTGCAGACAGAACATGAGCGCTATCTGACAGAAGAAATATTTAAACGTCCAGTATTCGTAACAGACTACCCGAAGGATATTAAAGCGTTTTATATGAAACAAAATAGTGACGGAAAGACCGTTGCAGCAGTAGATTGCCTCGTGCCGGGTATCGGAGAGATCATTGGCGGAAGCCAGAGAGAAGACGATTATGGTAAGCTGGAGGCAAGAATGAAAGAGCTCGGTATGAAGGAAGAAGACTACGGATTCTATATGGATCTTAGAAAATACGGTTCCACAAGACATGCCGGATTCGGACTTGGTTTCGAGCGCTGCATTATGTATCTCACAGGAATGAGTAATATCAGAGACGTTGTACCGTTCCCGAGAACGGTTAATAACTGCGATCTGTAAAAAGGGACAGGGGGATTTCAATCTAGGACGGGGTTTTTTCGAAAAAACCCCGTCCCCAATTAACAGGAGGGATGGTATGAATATTCTAGTTGTTGATGATGAGAAGGAAATCGCGGATGTTATCGAATTGTATCTGCAGAATGATCAGTACAATGTATTGAAGTTCTACACTGGTCAGGAGGCACTGGATTGTATTGCCGGTACGAAGATCGATCTGGCGATTCTGGATATTATGCTTCCGGATGTGGATGGATTCCAGATTTTAAAGCAGATTCGGGAGAAGTATACGTTTCCGGTGATCATGCTGACAGCGAAGACGGAATACATGGATAAGATTACCGGTCTTACGCTTGGGGCCGATGATTATATTCCGAAACCGTTTAATCCGCTGGAGCTTGTTGCACGTGTGAAAGCACAGATCCGCCGTTCTACGCAGTATAACGACGGCGGCAGAGATGAGGGAGATATTATTGATTTCGGCGGTCTGTTTCTGAACCGGAATTCTCATGAGTGTGTATACAATGAGGTGCCACTTACACTTACGCCGATCGAGTTTGAGATACTCTGGCTGTTGTGTGAGAATCGGGGAAAAGTAATAAGCTCAGAAGAGCTGTTTGAAAAAGTGTGGCATGAAAAGTATTACAAAAACAGTAACAATACGGTTATGGTTCACATCCGGCATCTGCGTGAGAAGATGAATGGACCGACCGGTAAATCTGATTTTATCAAGACAGTATGGGGAGTAGGATACAAGGTTGAAGAATAATTATCGGAAACTAAAATTCAGCATTTTACTGCAGACAGTGCTTGTTACAGCATTGACGGTACTCGTCGGCGGTTTTTTGCTGGATTATGTAATTGACGGCGTCTACAATGACAGCTTTGCGAAGATATTTGTGGATGTCCTGACATGGATGCATGTAGAAGAACAGACGGCAATTGATCTGTACTGGAAGCTGATTGGAGATAACAAGGTCTTCTTTATGATCGTGGGCTTCCTCCTTTTGTTTGCGCTGTTCTTTTATATTGCCCTTTCACGTATGACAAGTTATCTGGATCAGGTGGGAGACGGTATCGAAAATATCGTGTCGGAGTCTACAGAGCCGATACATCTGATCACGGAGCTTAAGCCGATCGAGATCCGTCTGAATGAAATCAAGGCGACGTTAAAGAGGCAGGAGCTGGAGTCCATTGAAAGTGAAAAAAAGAAAAATGATCTGGTGCTGTTTCTGGCACATGATCTGAAAACACCGCTGACTTCTATTGTGGCTTATCTGAGTATGCTGGACGGGCACCCGGATATGCCGCAGGAGGAGAGGGAAAAATATACGCACATCGCACTCGACAAGTCCATACGGCTTGGTGAGCTGATCAATGAGTTCTTCGATATTACGAGGTATAATCTGCTGGACATTGAACTGGAACCAGTTGAGATTAATCTCTCCATGATGCTGGAGCAGCTGGCAGATGAGCTGTACGGTGTGCTGCAGGGGAAAAATTTGTCCTGTGAGGTGGATGTGGAGGAGAATCTGGTCGTTTACGGCGATCCGGATAAGCTTGCCCGTGTATTTGATAATATTCTGCGAAATGCAATTGCGTATTGCTATGAGAGTACGAAAATAGAGATTGCGGCGCAGATGAAGAAAAATGATATTGAGATTGTGTTTACGAACAGAGGAGACCGCATTCCGGGGGATATGCTGCAGACGATCTTTGAAAAGTTTTATCGCGTAGACAATGCAAGATCCAGCGGAACCGGCGGTGCCGGTCTGGGACTTGCGATCGCGAAGGAAATCGTAGAGCTGCATGGCGGAAGGATCCGTGCGAAAAGCGATGATCAAAAGACACAGTTTATTGTTACACTGCCATCGAAAAATAAGGAAGAAGAAGGAATAACGAATGAAATTCATACACATCGCAGACGTGCATTTAGGAGCCGAACCGGACATTGGAAGCGCACGCAGAGGGATGCGCAGTCAGGAGATATGGAATAGTCTGGAGAGAATCATCACGGTATGTAATGAGCAGAGAATAGAACTTCTACTGATCGCCGGAGATCTCTTTCACAGACAGCCACTTAAGAGAGAGCTTAAGGAGCTGAATGCGCTCTTTTTAAGGCTGACAATGACCAAAGTAGTGATCATTGCCGGAAACCATGATTATTTAAAGGAAGATTCTTATTATCATACATTTGTATGGGAGAAAAATGTACATATGATTCTGGACAGTGAAATTGCCTGTGTGGAATTTCCAGAATATGCACTCGCAGTTTATGGCATGAGTTATCACACAAAGGAGATCCGCCAGGAATGCTTCAGGGACGCATATTCGCAGAGACGAAGACCATATGAGATACTGATGATCCATGGCGGCGATGATAAGCATATTCCTGTGCGTAAGGAAGATCTTATGGGACTGGGTTATGATTACATTGCCATGGGTCATATTCACAGACCGCAGGAAATCTGTCCGGGGAAGATCGCATATGCCGGAGCGCTGGAGCCAATTGATAAGAATGATACCGGAGCTCATGGATATGTGCTTGGGGAGATTACGACCCGTGGATGTAAAACACAATTCGTGCCGTTTGCTTCGCGGGAATATATCCATCTGGAAGTGCCGGTTGACGACCATATGACAGGCTACGATCTGAAAGAGAAGATAGGTAGCCTGATTGAGGAGCATGGCCGGCAGAATATTTATAAATTGATGCTGACAGGAATGCGGGATCCGGAAGTCCTTTTTGATCTGTCTCAGATGGACGTTTACGGAAATGTGGTTGAAATCGAAGATCATACGAAGCCTGCCTATCAGTTTGAGCGTCTTTTGGAACAGAACCGGGAGAATATCCTTGGGCGTTTTATCGACAGCCTGAAGACGGGCGATAAAGAAAGTATGGAATATCAGGCACTTTGTGAGGGAGTGCAGGCATTGATGGAAACAAGAAGAGGATAATATGAGAATCTGCGAATTAATACTTAAAAATTTTGGCAAATTTACAGGACGCAGCATTTCACTGTCTGATGGAATTCATATCTTATACGGGGAAAATGAGTCTGGAAAGTCGACGGTTCATACATTTATAAAAGGAATGCTTTTTGGTCTGGAGAGAGGACGGGGAAGAGCTTCTGTAAATGATACTTTTTCCAGATATGAGCCGTGGGAGAATCCTAATTATTATGCAGGAGTGCTGCGGTTCGAGGTCGGCGGCAAGCATTTTGTGATCGACAGAAATTTTGACAGGTATGCAAAGAAAGTCTCAGTCATCTGTGAAGAGGATGGAGAGGAGCTTTCGGTGGAAGCCGGGGATCTGGAGGTCCTTTTGGATGGCCTTACGCCGCTTCGATATGATAATACGATTTCGGTTGCACAGATGAAGTCGGCGCCTGGCGTCTCTCTTTCTGCGGAGCTTAAGAATTATGCGACGAATTATTATGTTACCGGAGACAGTGATCTGGATCTGGAAGGAGCGCTTGCAAAGCTTCAGGATAAGAAAAAGGAAGTCGAGAGGCAGATCCGTGATGCAATGCAGGAGAAGCAGGCATGCAGAGAAAAAATAGAGCTGGAGGCGTCCTATGTGTGGCGGGATGTCCACAGGCTGGAAGAGGAAGAAGAACGTCTGGAAGCAGAGATTTCCCATCGTGAGATGACGAAGGAGCCGCAGGAGGAAAAAAGTGTGATTGACGAACTAAGACCTGCAAAATGGCGCGTTCATCCAGTGGAAATCCTGTTATTTATAGCAATTGTTATTACTTCTGCGGTTGTCATTCCCAAGCCGTTCTCATATTTTGCGGTTATTGTACTTTCGCTCTGCTGTGGTATCTATGTTTGGAACCGTATGAAAGTGGGAAAAAAAGTAGAAAAGACAGAGTCAGAGCGTCTGCTGGAGGAGATTACGCCGGAAGAGGAGAAGATTCCGCTTTCCAGACTGATATGGGAAAAGGAACATACGGAAGAAGAACTGCACGACAAACAGGTGCAGTATCATAATCTGAGAGAACGACTGGAAGAAATGGATGAGGTAACAGCAGAGTTCCGGGAGTATGAGCACAAAAAAAGTGCACTTCAGCTGGCAATTGACAGGATTCAGGAATTGTCAATGGATATGCAAAAGAGACTACAGGCAGATCTGAATACCAGGGCATCACAGATTATTGCAGAAATCACAGGCGGAAAGTATGAGAAACTCATTGTAGAGAAGGATTTATCCATGAGCCTTCTTTCCGGAGGGCGTAAGATTGCGATAGAACAGGTCAGTCAGGGAACGGTAGAGCAGGTATATTTTGCTTTCCGTATGGCGGCGGGTGAGCTTTTAAATGGAGAGGAGCTTCCGGTCATCCTGGATGATACATTTGTCTGTTACGACGACGAACGTCTGGCAAATACTTTGCAGTGGCTGTACAGACATAAAAAACAAGTGCTCCTTTTTACCTGTCAGAGACGGGAAGAAGAAGCACTGGAAAAATTGCATATACCATATTCGAAGGAGATCATATAGATCTCCTTCAGTTATTACAAATATAATTAGATTTCTTCACCTGCATTGTAACGCTCAACAGCATGCTGAATACGCTCATTTGGTGAAAGGATACTGCTGATAGAACCGTCGTGGTTCAATGTATCGATCATAAGTGCAATGTATTTGCTCATATCACAGTTGATGTAGTATGGGCGTTCAAGAAGCTCAGGTGTCTGGTAGATCAGGTTTGTTGTCAGGATGGCATCGATGATACCCTCTTCATAAGCCTGATCAAATTTCGCAAGACCATTGGTAAAGAGACCGAAAGTGGCAGCAGCAAAGATACGTTTTGCCTTGCGCTGTTTTAACTGTCTTGCTACATCCAGGATACTGTCTCCGGAGGAGATCATATCATCCAGAATGATAACATCTTTGCCTTCTACGGAAGAACCGAGGAATTCGTGTGCAACGATCGGGTTGCGCCCATCTACGATTCTTGTGTAGTCACGTCTCTTGTAGAACATACCCATATCCAGATTCAGCACGTTTGCAAGGTAAACAGCACGTTCGGTTGCACCCTCGTCCGGACTGATCGCCATCATATGGTCGCTGTCAATCTTCAGGTCCTTATAGCGGCGCAACAGACCTTTTACAAACTGGTATGTCGGACGTACAGTCTCAAATCCGTTCAGAGGGATTGCATTCTGTACTCGTGGATCATGTGCATCGAAAGTAATGATGTTGTCAACACCCATGCGTACCAGTTCCTGAAGTGCAAGTGCACAGTCAAGGGATTCACGGCTGCCTCTTTTGTGCTGGCGGCTCTCATACAAAAACGGCATGATTACGTTGATACGGCGTCCCTTTCCGCCTACGGCAGCGATAACTCTCTTCAGATTCTGATAATGATCATCCGGAGACATATGGTTCGTATGTCCGGTCAGAGAATAGGTGAGACTGTAATTACATACATCGACCATAATATACAGGTCTTTTCCTCGCACAGACTCTCCGATGATACCTTTGGCCTCACCGGAACCAAAACGAGGAACCTTTGCGTTGATCAGATAGGTGTCGCGCTCATATCCGCTGAAAACCACATCGTCTTTGTGAACATGTCCGTCTTCGCGGCGCCATTTGACGATATAGTCATCTACTTTCTTCCCCATGTCCTGGCAGCCATCGAGGGCGATAATGCCCAAAGCTCCTATCGGGATATTGTCCAGATTACGTTCATTACGGCGTAACATCTTTTGTACCTCCTAGGTTTAATAGTTTTTTTTGGATTCGAATATCATCACCCGTCAGCCGGAGCATAGTATAGCTGCTGCTGATACGGGAAAAGATGCGGTCGGAATAGATAGACTTAATGTCTTCCAGAGCCAGGTTTGTTGATATGATCGTTGATTTCCTTCGAAGAATACGTTCATTCAGACATACAAAAAGCTGGGAAACGGTAAATGAATTGGCAAATTCGGTTCCCAGGTCGTCTATGATCAGAAGATCACAGTCGTAAATGTGACGGAATGCATCCTTATCCGGAACATCTTTTTTCCCGAAAGTATTCTCGGCAAGAAATTCGAAGAACTGGGCGGCAGAAAAATATATAACAGAATAAGATGCCTCGATCAGTTCTTTGGCGATGCAGTGGGAGAGAAATGTCTTTCCCACACCGGTATCTCCATATAACAGGAGATTGCGGAAATCATCGGAAAAGGTATCAACAAATTCATGACATACTTTAAGAGCAGTCTGCATAGCTTCCAGAGAAGATCGACCCGTAAGTGGATCAATGTGACTGCCGGAATAGTATTCCAGTGAGCAGGTGGAAAAATTCTCTCTTTCTAATATTCCCTGCAGATTGGATTGTGTATAAAGCAGGTCAATAATTGCTTTTTTAAAGCAGTGGCATTTTTCAGTGCCGATATAGCCCGTGTCTTTACAGTCCGGGCAGCTGTATGAAAGCTCCAGATAATCGGCAGGCAGCTGATGTCCTGTCAGAAGCTTCTGCTTACGTGCAGATAATCCGGAGAGCATTTCCTTAAATGAAGCAAGAGCAGATTCATCACCGCTTAGCAGGTGGCGTGCTTTTTCCACGCTGAGTGACGAAATAGTATCATCGATTTCCTTAAGCTCCGGGATTCTGGAATATGCTTCTTCATAGTGTTTACGAAGACGGTATTCATTATCCAGTTGTTTTTGGTCATAAGTACGAATCAGCTGTTCATACTGGGAATTCGATAATGCCATAGGATGAAAATGCTCCTTCTGTGGGTTATTGCTGTATTAACTGACGTTCCAGTTCGTTCATATCGTAAGAACGTCCTTCAAAGTTGTTAAACTTATTTCTTGTCTGTACTGTTCTTGTGGTCTGCTTTTTTCGACGCTCCTTTTCACGAAGATAATTTGCGTCTACTGTTTCAATGTCTTTCAGACTGTGTACACCCTTATCCAGCCAGTTCTTCAGAATAGAATCTGTATATTCAAAATTCGGCTGATGAATCGTATTGACAGTACGGTTACATGCTTCGATGATAATATCCAGTGAAAATCCATACTCTTCATTCCATCTGCGGATATACTCCAGCTCAGATGCAGCCGGTGAGCGGCCTTTAATGCCAAACGCATTCATTACGGAATAACAGTTCTTATTGTATGTAAGAGTGTTGGACTTGGCTTCTTCCACGGTTGTAATATTATTCTCGTTCCAGGACAGAGCCACCTTCTGTATATAGTGCATACTCTTATGTCCATTCTCTACACAGTACTCAATCAGATATTCGATCAGGTCAGCAGACATATGGAGAGAATCGTAAAAATACGTGATTGCTTCTATATCCATGGAAGACAGAGTTTTCCCTAAATACTGTTCTGCAACAAATAGAAGCTCTTTAAACTCCTTACGGCTCCGATACTGCTGAATGTTCGGAACATCCGCAGGCGCAGACGGTGTCTGTGGCTTTGGTGCATCGGAAGATGACGCAGTCGTAGTTTCATACTCCAGAAGTCCTTGTTTTTTCCAGTAATTCAGCGCACGAATCACATCCTTTTCCGTGTGATCAAGCATATCAGCAATTCTGGAAACGGTTAATGTACCTGAAGGCGCATTAAGATAACGAAGCAGAAGAAGATACACTTTGACATATTCTCCATTTGCCTCAGGCATATAATGATCGATAAATTCGTTCTCGAGTACGGTAGTCTCGCTCTGTGCACGATTTTTAAGTGTAAGTTTCTTCATGTTCTTAGCTCCTTCTTGCGGTATATCTTTTGTCTGGTAAAAGATATTATAGCATCAGAAGGGCAGGCAAAAAAGAAATTTTTGACTCAAAAATCGAGTTTTTTGTGGATAAAATTATGTGGAAAGTGTGGATAACTAGCCTTTAATAAGAGCTTCCCCAATATTTACAACGTCTCCGGCTCCCATAGTTATCAACAGGTCCCCTTTCTGGCAATGTTCCAGGCAGAAATTTTCAATATCCTTAAATGACGGGATGTAATATACATCACAGCCTTTTTCCTTCATGGCATCGGCAAGCTCGCTGGAAGAAATGCCGATCGTATTTTTCTCTCTTGCGGCATAAATGTCTGTCATGATCACATGATCCGTATGGCAAAGTGCTTCTACAAACTCCGGGAACAATGCCTTTGTACGGGTATAGGTGTGTGGCTGGAAAATGCACCAGATCTCACGATGAGGGTAATGACCGGCAGCGGTCAGACTGGCAGTAATCTCAGTCGGGTGATGTGCATAATCATCGATCACGGTAACTCCGTTGAATTGTCCTTTATATTCGAAACGACGGTTCGTTCCATGAAAATCCTTCAGTCCTTTTCCTGCTTCTTCCATTGGGATTTCGAGCTGGTCTGCAACAGCGAGAGCAGCAAGTGCATTGGAAACGTTATGGTCACCATTTACAGACAGTGCGATGCGTGAAACGAAAACGCCATCTCTTAGCAGATCAAAGGAAGCTTCCCCAAACTCATCGTGTGTGATATTTGCTGCACTGTAATTCATGTCGGATGTAAGACCATACGTAATGACTTTACACGGCAGGTCATGTGTGATCTCATCCAGTCGTGCAATCTCTCCGTTGATGACAAGAATACCATCTTCCGGCAGAAGTTCTGCAAATCTGCGGAAAGAGTGTCGGATGTCTTCCAGGTCTTTGAAGAAATCCAGATGGTCTTCATCTATATTTAATATGATACTGATCTTCGGGAAAAAGTGTAAAAAGCTGTTTGTGTATTCGCATGCCTCTGTTACAAACACTTCGGAATTTCCAACGCGGATATTTCCGCCGATGGATTTGAGGATACCGCCTACAGATATGGTCGGATCCATATCAGCAGCAAGCAGAATCTGAGAGAGCATGGATGTCGTTGTTGTCTTTCCGTGTGTACCGGAAACGGCAATCGGAACATTGTAATTCGTCATAAGCTGTCCCAGAAGCTCTGCGCGAGTCAGCATAGGAAGTCCTTTTTCCTTTGCAGCGCAGAATTCTTCATTGTCTTCACGGATTGCTGCAGTATAAACAACAACATCAATTCCTTCTATAATATTAGAAGCTTTCTGACCATAGAAAATAGTCGCACCTGCGGATTCCAGATGATCAGTAAGCGCAGATTCTTTATTATCAGAACCGGAAACGGTAAAGTTCTCTTTTAACAATATTTCGGCAAGACCGCTCATACTGATACCGCCAATGCCGATGAAATGTATGTGTATCGGTTGATTGAAATTGATTTTATACATAAGATATCCTCCTCTATCATATATTTATTATATACACATATATAAAAAAAACCAAGAAAGATTTTTTGTAATATTTTCACAAAAAGTTTACAAAAAATTCATTTTATTTGTAAAAGACGTTCACTAAAAAAGAAATATATGCTATAATAAGACAAACCTCAAAGGACAAGAATAAGTTCCGTGAGAAAGACAACTAAGAAGGGGTGAAGACATGAGAAAAAAAGAAATGATAGCAATGCTGTTGGCCGGAGGTCAAGGCAGCAGACTGGGTGTCCTGACAGCTAAAGTTGCCAAGCCAGCCGTTGCTTTTGGAGGTAAATACAGAATTATCGACTTCCCGCTCAGCAACTGTATTAATTCCGGAATTGATACCGTAGGTGTTTTGACACAGTACCAGCCATTACGGCTGAATACACATATCGGTATTGGTATTCCGTGGGATCTGGATCGTAACGTAGGTGGTGTTACGATTCTTCCGCCGTATGAGAAGAGTACAAGCAGTGAATGGTATACAGGTACTGCCAATGCCATTTATCAGAATCTGGATTATATGGATTCCTTTAATCCGGATTATGTACTGATTCTTTCCGGTGACCATATTTATAAGATGGATTATGAGGTCATGCTGGATTATCATAAGGAAAATCATGCGGATGTTACGATCGCAGCAATGCCTGTACCAATCGAAGAGGCAAGCCGTTTCGGAATCGTAATCACGGATGATGACGGACGTATTACTGAGTTCCAGGAGAAACCGCCTCAGCCAAAGAGCAATCTTGCATCTATGGGTATTTATATCTTTAGCTGGCCGGTACTCAAAGAGGCGCTTATCGCGCTGAAGGACGAGCCGGGATGTGACTTTGGTAAGCATATTATTCCATATTGTCACGAGAAGGGTGAGCGTCTTTTCGCATATGAGTACAATGGATACTGGAAAGATGTAGGAACACTTGGCTCATATTGGGAAGCAAATATGGAGCTTATCGATATTATTCCGGAGTTCAATCTGTATGAAGAGTTCTGGAAGATCTATACGAACAGCGGAATCCTTCCGCCGCAATATATTTCTGACAAAGCTGTTGTTGAGAGAAGTATCATTGGTAATGGTTCCGAAATATATGGAGAGGTACGTAACTGTGTCATCGGTTCCGGTGTAACGATTGAAGAAGGATCCGTTGTCAGAGACTCCATTATTATGAAAGATGTAACCATCGGAAAGAACTGTGTAGTGGATAAGTCTATCGTTGCAGAGAGCTGTAAGATTGGGGACAATGTAACGTTAGGAATCGGCAGTGATGTGCCGAATAAATTGAAGCCTGCGATTTATTCATTTGGTCTTGTGACCATAGGAGAAAATTCCCTCATTCCAAGTGATGTACAGATTGGAAAGAATACAGCAATCAGCGGTATCACAACGAAGGAAGACTATCCGAACGGAGTATTGGAAAGTGGAGAAACATTGATAAAGGCAGGTGAAGTAAAATGAGAGCAGTTGGAATTATTTTAGCAGGTGGTAACAGTAACAAGATGAGAGAGCTGACTCATAAGCGTGCCGTAGCAGCAATGCCTATCGCAGGAAGTTACAGAGCGATTGACTTTGCACTGAGTAATATGTCTAATTCTCATGTTCAGAAAGTGGCAGTATTAACACAGTATAATGCCCGCTCATTAAATGAACATCTGAATTCCTCCAAGTGGTGGGATTTCGGAAGAAAACAGGGCGGATTATATGTTTTTACTCCTACAATAACAATAGATAACGGATATTGGTACAGAGGAACTGCAGATGCTATTTATCAGAATCTGGATTTCCTGAAGAGATGTCATGAGCCATATGTAATCCTGACTTCCGGTGATGCGGTATACAAGCTGGATTATAACAAGGTTCTGGAATACCACATCGAAAAGAAAGCGGACATCACAGTTGTATGTAAGGATCTGGATCCGGGTGAGGATGCAAGTCGTTTCGGTACAATTAAGATGGATGATGACATGCGGATTCAGGAGTTTGAAGAGAAGCCGATGGTAGCGACATCTAATACGGTATCTACAGGAATCTATGTTATCAGAAGAAGACTGCTGATCGAACTGATCGAGCATTGCGCAGAAGAAGAGAGACATGATTTTGTAACCGACATTTTGATCAGATATAAGAATCTGAAGAAAATTTACGGTTATAAGATAAATGAATACTGGAGCAACATTTCAACAGTAGATGCTTACTACAAGACAAATATGGATTTTCTGAAACCGGAAGTAAGAAATTATTTCTTCAAACAGTATCCGGAAATCTACTCTAAAGTAGCAGATCTGCCGCCGGCAAAATACAATCCGGGAGCAACGGTTAAGAACAGTCTGGTTGCAAGTGGATGTATTGTTAATGGTACAGTAGAAAACTCCGTAATATTTAAGAAAGTATTCGTTGGTAATAATTGTGTGATTAAGAATTCTATTATTCTGAACGATGTCTATCTTGGGGATAATACATATATTGAAAATTGTATTGTAGAAAGTCGTGATACAATTAGAGCCAACACAAGATATGTTGGGGAAAATGGAGTGAAAGTGGTTGTTGAGAAGAACGAGAGGTATGCACTATAGTGCGTCCTGAAAAAGGAAAGGGGCTGTCAGAAAATGCAGATTACAGATGTACGCGTGCGTAAAGTGGCGAAAGAAGGTAAATTAAAAGCGGTTGTGTCTATTACAATGGATGATGAGTTTGTTGTACATGACATTAAAGTCATAGAAGGGGAAAAAGGGCTTTTTATCGCAATGCCAAGTAAAAAAGCACTGGATGGAGAGTATCGTGATATCGCACATCCGATCAACTCCGGAACAAGAGAGCGTATACAGAGCATTATTCTTGAAAAATACGAAGAAGCACTGAACGAAGAAGTAGAAGAATAAAATTGGGGACGGGGTTTTTTTCAAAAAACCCCGTCCCCAATTTTATTTTAGGGTGTCCCTTTTTGAGATATGTCAAAGGTCATGGGTTTATGCGTGCGAGGGTGCTCAAATTCTAATTTGTAAGCACACAGACAAATATTCTGCCATTCGGATTTGCTTTGGGAATGCGGATTATACTTGGTATCGCCAATAATCGGACAGTTGATTCCGGAAAGCTGTACACGGATCTGGTGGTGGCGTCCGGTATCAAGGAGAATATCAAGCTCGGTTGGGGACGGGGTTTTTTCGAAAAAACCCCGTCCCCAATTGAAATTACCCTGTCCCTTTTGGATAATTTTATATTTAAGTCGGGCAAATTTAGCACCAGGGGTATCGGGAGTACATATTCGGGACGTGTTTGTCCGGGCATCTTTGATCAGATAATTTTCCAAAGTACCTTCAGAAGATGCAGGGGGATTTTCAACCAGTGCACGATAATGTTTCCCGAATCCACGAGAGGTTAGTTGTCTGTTTAGTTCTTTTGCAGCAAAGGGAGTTTTGGCAAAAACTAAAATTCCGCTTACAGGCTGATCCAGGCGATGGATGACAGCGAGATAGGGCTCGCCGGCAGCTGGATTTGTCTGATAAAGATGATTTTTAAGTAAACTGACCATGTCAGGGGTTCCTATTTTGCAACATTCTGTTGCTATTTTGGGTGGTTTTACACAGACAATGATGTCTTTGTCTTCGTGCAAAACCGCTATTTTACTGGGTTTCATGGCAATTCTCCTGTCTGAATAGTAATTTCTATTATTAAAACATGATATGAAAAAAAGTGCAATATTTGTTGAAAGTATGCTATAATGTTTATATCAACATAAAATGCGGAAAAACAAGTCGTTTGGATGTTCTGATCAAACAAAAAGTTTTTCTGAGAAGCGGGAAATTAGAGGGAGAATTTCCCGCTTTGTCTTGACAAAGTTTTTTCCATGGATTAAAATTACGTTTAATCGTATCCGATTTAAACAGCTTTGTTTGAACGGATAAAATATAAAATAGGGTGTTGAAGAGGAATAGTATATGTAAGCAGGCGCAGAGAGGAAGTCATGTTGGTGTGAGACTTCTGCCTAGAACTACCTAGAACCCGCCTCGGAGCCTCTGTATAAGATACAGCGTCTCACCGGCGTTAACGGTAATTGAGAGAGCTGCAGAATAATGCAGTTAACTAGGGTGGTACCGCCGAGCTTTTCGGTCCCTTTTGAGGGGGCGTAGAGCTCGGCGTTTTGTGTTATGGATGCATTTTATAAAGCTATTGGAGATGTATAAGAAGCACAAATATGTCAGACGGATGCTCCCGATTGAATATTGTGGGGCAAGGGCCCTGCCAGAAAAGAAAAGGAGAAAGAGAAACATGGCAAAGGAAAAATTAGTAAAAAATATCACATCACGTGATGAAAATTTTGCACAGTGGTACACAGATGTAGTACGTGAAGCGGAACTGTGTGATTATTCAAGTGTAAAAGGATGTCTGAACTATCTGCCAAATGGTTATGCTATTTGGGAACTTATCCAGGCTGACCTGGACAGAAGGTTTAAAGAAACGGGTGTAGAGAATGTGTCTCTTCCACTTCTTATTCCAGAGAGCCTTCTTGAGAAAGAGGCAGATCACGTTGAAGGTTTTGCACCGGAAGTAGCATGGGTTACACATGGTGGCATGGAAAGACTTCAGGAAAGACTTTGTATTCGTCCGACGTCAGAAACTTTATTCTGTGACCTGTGGTCTAAAATGGTAAAATCTCACAGGGACCTTCCGAAAGTATGGAATCAGTGGAATTCTGTTCTTCGTTGGGAAAAGACAACAAGACCTTTCCTGCGTTCCAGAGAGTTCTTATGGCAGGAAGGACATACTCTGCATGCAACATATGAAGAAGCAGAAGAAAGAACAATTCAGATGTGGGAAGTATACAAAGACTGCTATCGTGAGACAATGGCGATTCCATTTGTAGCAGGAAGAAAGGCTGAGCATGAGAAATTTGCCGGAGCAGAAGATACTTATACGATCGAGGCACTCATGCATGATGGAAAAGCACTTCAGTCTGCAACAAGTCATTTCTTTGGAAGTGGGTTCCCGGATGCATTCGGTATTAAATATATTGACAAAAATAATGAACCTCACAGCTGTTATGAGACATCATGGGGATGGTCAACAAGAAGTATTGGAGCACTTATTATGGTGCATGGTGATGATGACGGTCTTGTACTTCCACCACATGTTGCTCCTGTTGAATGTAGAATCATTCCGATCGCACAGCATAAGGAAGGCGTACTTGACAGAGCAAATGCACTTTTGGATGAACTTAAGAAGGCAGGTTACAGAGTGAAGATTGATGACTCTGAAAAGAGCCCGGGATGGAAATTCTCTGAGCAGGAGATTCTTGGTATTCCAACTCGTATCGAAATCGGACCAAAGGATATCGAGAAAAATCAGGTCATTGTAGTACGTCGTGATAACCGTGAAAAGATCATAGTATCTATGGATGAAATTGCAACGAAGCTGAGAGATATTCTGGAGACAATTCAGAAAGATATGTACAACCGCGCAGAAGAGTTCTTGAATTCTCACATTGACACAGCGGTAACTATGGAGGAAATGGAGAAGAAATTCAAAGACAACCGTGGATTCGTAAAAGCTTGCTGGTGTGGAGATCCAGAGTGTGAAGGCGAAGTGAAGTATGTTACAGGTGGAGCCGCAACAAGATGTCTGATTGAAGATGAGGAAATGATTTCTGATAAATGTATTTGGTGCGGAAAACCGGCGAAACATATGGCTTACTGGGGAAAATCTTATTAAATCTCCTTGATCGGGGACGGGGTTTTTTGAAAAAAACCCCGTCCCAAATTGAAATAGCCGTGTCCCTCAATTTATATGCGGTGTCCCTTTTGAAAGGAAGGGATTACATGCCAAGACGGGCGAGAAGGGAAAGCTCGACAGGTATATATCACGTGATGACTCGTGGATTGAATAAAATGCCTGTTTTTAAAGAGAAACGAGAAAAAACGAGATTCGTCAATCTGATTCGTGAGAATTTGTCAAAATATGATGTGGCAATATATGCATATTGTATTATGCCAAATCATTTTCATTTATTAATCAAGGCTGATTTGCAAGAATTGGCATCATTTATGGCTAAAATCTTAGCTTCATTTGCACATTATTATAACTTCAAGCATTGTAGAGTAGGATATGTTTTTCAGGATCGGTTTAAAAGTCAATGTATAGAACAAGAGAATTATTTTTGGAATTGTTTTCGTTATATACATAGAAATCCATCAAAAAATGGAAGGTTAGAAGATTTGCTTAGGTATGAATATAGTAGCATGGCAGATTTATATTACAATAATAAATCAGATATTATCGCAAAAGAATCCTTTGAAAAAATGAAAAAAAGATTTTATACAAGACAGGATTTTCTGGCATTTCATGATAAAGGAAGCTGGGATATATTTGAAGATGTTGAAGAAGATATAGAAGATAATAATTTTAGAATTGCAAATGAATTACTCACAGAATATCAATGGAAATACGACCTGTCGGATAAGGAAGTGTTGGAATATATTAAGACACGAAGAGAATATGAAAACGAGTTAATGAAAATACTTCAAGTATCGAAAAAGAAAGTACTACAAATAGAAGATGTTATCAGACAGAAACAAAGAGGGACAGGATAAAATGAAAAAGGGACACGGCTATTTCAATTTGGGACGGGGGAAATTGAAAAAAACCCCGTCCCCATGTTATAATATGAGTGGAGGAAATGATTGTGAAGAATATAAAGATTGAACTGCCGTTAAAAGTTAATAAGATTATTACGACTCTGCAGCAAAACGGATATGAAGCTTACGCAGTAGGTGGGTGTGTGAGAGATTCTATTCTTGGGCGTGAGCCGGAGGACTGGGATATTACAACGTCTGCTATGCCGGAGGAGACGAAAGCATTGTTTCAGAAAACATTTGATACAGGGATAGAGCATGGAACAGTTACGGTTTTGTTAGAAAAAGAAGGGTTTGAAGTTACAACTTATCGGATAGATGGGAAATATGAAGATAATCGTCACCCTCGCGAAGTAACGTTTACGCGCAGTCTGAAGGAAGACTTGTTGAGAAGAGATTTTACGATCAATGCCATGGCGTATAATGAAAAGGATGGGCTGGTAGATATTTTTGGTGGCATCGATGACTTGCAAAAAGGAATGATATGCTGCGTTGGTAATGCCAGAGAAAGATTTTCTGAAGATGCGCTTCGTATTCTTAGAGGGATACGATTTGCGGCTCAGTTGGGATTTTCGATCGAAGAGGAGACGCGTCAGGGGATGAAGGAACTTGCGCCAACTCTACAGAATATCAGTGCAGAGAGAGTTCAGGTGGAGTTGATAAAGATGATTGTTTCGACCCGCCCGGAGCTTTTGCGAGATGCCTATGAGCTGGGAATTACGAAGCAGTTCCTGCCGGAATTTGACCGGCTGATGATGACTGAACAAGAGACTCCGCATCATATGTATAATGTGGGAGAGCATACACTTCAGGCAATGAGAAATATTCGGAGCGATAAGGTGCTGAGGCTTACAATGCTTTTGCATGATATGGGGAAACCGGCGTTAAAAACAATGGATGAAGCGGGTGTTGCACATTTTAAAAAGCATGCGGCTGAAAGCGAAAAAATAGCAAAGCGTATATTGAAACGCCTGAAGTTTGATAATGATACTTTGAATAAAGTAACAAAACTGGTTTTTTATCATGATTATCGCATGCCGGCAACACCGAAAAACGTACGTCGTGCCATGAATAAGATTGGTGAAGATTTATTCCCGTATTATATGGAGGTTCGCCGCGCGGATGTATTGGCACAAAGCATGTACAGAAGAGAGGAAAAGATACGTAACCTGGATGAAATAGAAGAAATATATAAGGAAATTGTCAGAAATAAAGAATGCGTTTCTTTGAGGAGCCTGGCGATAACGGGCAAAGATTTGATTGATGCCGGAATGGAGCCGGGCAAAGAAATTGGAGAAAAACTAAATGAGCTGCTGGAGCTGGTAATTGAGAATCCAGAGCTGAATACAAAAGAAAAGTTAATGGAAAGAGTATAGCCGTTGAAAGGGACACGGCAAAATGCAATCGGGGACGGGGTTTTTTCGAAAAAACCCCGTCCCCGATTGCATATTTCCCCTTCTCACCACATACGATAGAGAGAATATGTAAAGTGCAGGGGATTGTTATGCAGGAATATGAGCGAGACAGTGTGCTGGAACAGTATGATATAACGATAAACAGCACCCGCAAGATCAGGGGTGCTATTTTATGCGATACGGACAGGGGACCGCTTCTTTTGAAGGAGGCAGATGTTTCCGAGGGAAAGACCTCTGCGCTGTGTGAGCTTTATGAATATTTGGAAGAGCAGGGGAGTATAGCCACGGATTGTCCGGTAAAAAACAGAGATGGGGAATATATCAGTGTCAGTGAAGACGGAGTGAGATATATGATGAAAAAGTGGTACGCCGGCAGGGAATGTGACATTCGTAAGCCGGCGGAGCTTTTGAAATCGGCAGGAAATCTTGCTTCACTTCATATTATATTGCAGAAGGAGCTGCCACATGAGCTGCCTCCCGGGACGCATTTGAAGGAAGACTATATGCGCCACAACAGGGAACTTAGAAAGGTGCGTAAGTTTGTACGGGGAGTGTCACCGAAGGGAGAGTTCGAGTTTTCATTTTTGAAGTGCTTTGAACAGATGTATGAATGGGCAGATGCTGCCGTTCAGGAACTGGAAAGTTCTTCCTATGACCATCTGTACCGGGAAAGTATTGACCATTTTCATATGACTCATGGAGAATATAATTATCACAATATTGTAATGAGGCAGGGGGCTTTGGCAGAAATTGTGGCAATTACAGGATTTGAAAAGTGCCGACGCGACGTGCAGGTGGAAGATCTGTATTATTTTCTCAGAAAAGTAATGGAAAAAAATGGATGGAAGGAGCGGCTTGGCGATAACATGCTGAATGCATATTCTGCAATCCGTCCGATGTCAGAGGAGGAATTAGAATATATTAAGAACCGGCTGATCTATCCAGAAAAATTCTGGAAAATTGCGAATTCTTATTATCGTTCGAATAAAGCATGGATGCCTGTCAAGAATACGGAAAAGCTAAATATAGCTATTCATCAGACAAAAGAAAAGAAAAGGTTTCTGGAGAATATTTTTTCTTTCCATATGTAGTCATTTGAAATGGATTGGGAAATGGATTGTAATCGTATTTGGCGATATGATAAAGGCGGTTGGTGAAAAGCCTTAAATATGGGGGAAATCGCCAGTTTGGCTTGACAAAGACTATAAAAAACGGTATAACAATAACTAAGGGCGCGATAGTCTATTTAAACAAGAGGAGGAAGTTTATCCATGAACAAAACAGAGTTAGTAGCAGCTATTGCTGACAAGGCAGAACTGTCCAAAAAAGATTCCGAAAAAGCATTAAAAGCTTTTGTTGATGTTGTTACAGATGAACTTAAGAAAGGACGTAAAATTCAGTTAGTTGGATTTGGTACTTTTGAAGTAACAGAAAGAGCAGCAAGAGAAGGAAGAAATCCACAGACAGGAAAGACAATGAAGATTGAAGCTTGCAAGGCTCCAAGATTTAAAGCTGGAAAAGCATTAAAGGATGCAGTTAAATAATTCATTTAAATACAGCAGCAGTAAGGCAGAGAGCAGGCGTGCTCTCTGTTTTTTCAATTATTGGGAAAGGAAGTAATATGAGATTAGATAAGTTTCTTAAGGTGTCCCGTCTGATCAAGAGAAGAACCGTTGCAAATGAGGCATGTGACGCAGGACGTGTACTTGTGAATGGTAAGGTGGCAAAGGCATCTGTGAAAGTAAAGACCGGAGATATCATTGAGATACAGTTCGGTACAAAATCTGTCAAAGTTGAAGTTCTTGATATTCAGGAGACAACAAAGAAAGAGGAAGCAAAAGACTTGTTTAAATATTTGTAATAAAAGCGAACAACCTTTCATATGATTATTAAGAAAGGTTGTGATGCGCATGGAAGAGAGAACCATACAAAAAGGGCATAAGCTGGTAGTCAATAACCGGAAAACGAGTCTGGTAACAGGAGTGATCGATGTATTGTCCTTTGATCTGAATGAAATATTGCTGGAAACAGAGCAGGGAATGCTGATGGTAAAGGGAACGGATCTCCATGTGAACCGCTTGAGTCTTGAGAAGGGTGAAGTTGATCTGTCCGGGAATATAGACAGCATTGCATACTCGGAGACAAATGTTGGGAACAGGCAGGGGGAGAATCTGTTTTCCCGTTTGTTCAGGTAAGTGCCTATGCCGGGAATAGAGAAGGAAGCGATCATATTTGTTGCTGCGGTGCTCACTGGAGCGGTGCTTAGGCTTTCTTACGAGTGCCTGACATGTCTGAGACAGATCATAAAGCACAGCCTGCCGGTGGTGAATGTGGAAGATCTTTTATTTTGGATTGGAGCGGCTGTTTATTTGTTTGTGCAAATTTACCAAACAAGTAATGGTGGTATACGCTGGTATTTTATACTAGGTGTTGTGGTTGGCGCGGTTTTGATGAGTGGTTTTATCCGAAAAACCCGAAATTTGTGCAAAAAAATCTACGATAGAACCAGTTGATAAAATGCGGGGAAAAATGTAATATAATATTATATTGGGTGAGTATAATCGGTGTGGAAACCGAAGATAGGGTGAGTAAAAAGTGGCAAGAAAAAAGAAGAAAAAGCGTATGAATCCGCATAAGAGAAGTATGTTGGCGGTTAGTTTTGTACTCGTGCTCCTGCTTGTGGTCGTATCGGTAAATAGTATTACGTTACGTGCGAAGGATAAAGCATATCAGGCGCAGGAGGCAGAGCTTGAAAGGCAGATCGAAGAGGAGAAGGAAAGGTCTTCGGAGATTGATGAGCTGGAAAAATATGTAGGCACAGATGAGTACATAGAAGAAGTGGCAAAAGAAAAACTGGGCCTGGTAAATGAAAATGAGATTATTTTTAAGGCAAAGTAATGAAACAGATGATGAAGCTTTGGGCAGAAACAGCCCGAAGCTTTTTTTGACTTATAGGAAACTTTGTTTTCCGGTGGAAAGGGGAGTATTTGTGTGGCGGAAGTAAAAGAAAAGGGGATGTTTCTAAATCCGTATGTCATACAGATGGACAAGTTTGCAGAGGCGTTAAAGCACATTTCCGGTACATTTCTTAAGCTGGAGGATTACCGGGCGGCTGTTACAAAGGATGAGACGTGGGATATGTTCCAGAAGGTAACAGACAAGGTATGCAGGGAATGTGAAAGAAGAGAAACCTGCCTGGAAGAGAAGCAGTTGAAAACATACCAGATGATGTATGATATTTTGTGTGCAGTGGAGGAGTACGGAGCAGAACTCAATGTGGAGCTCAAACGGAATCTTCAGAAAAAATGTATCATGGCTCCGCGGTTTCTTCGGGAAACACTGGAGGCTTATGAGTACGCGAAACAGTCTCTTCTCTGGAATAACCGGATCGTACAGAACCGGGAAGGTTATGCCAGGCAGCTTACCAATTTTGCAAAAACGATACAATTTACGACGCGGGAACTGGATGCCGGTATTTTCGAGGATGAGCATCTGGAAAAGAAAATAAAGAATCATCTGAAGAAATCCAAAATCCGTGTGCTTTCATCGGTATTTTATATAACGCCGCAGGGGAAGTATGAAATACATTTAACACTAAAGGCGGCGAAAGGACATATTGTTCCGGTGAAAGAGCTGGCGGCAGAGATCGGTAAACTGGTAGGACGTACGATGATACCGGAGCAGGGAGAGCGTCCGATCATCGGAGACGAATATTGTACCATTACCTGTATGGAAGGGGCCAGGTTTCACACATTGCAGGGACTTGCGAAGATTGGAAAAGACTGCGACAAGATATCAGGAGACACCTTTCTTATGGCAGATCTTCCCGGTGGGAAAAAGGGGGTGGCCCTTTCGGATGGTATGGGCTCCGGTGAAGAAGCCTTTCGGGAAAGTACGATGGTCGTTGAGCTTCTGGAAGAGCTTCTAAATGCAGGATTCCCGGTCAAGACTGCCGTACAGATCATGAATACCGCACTGGTGATCGGCAGGGAAGAAGTGCGGTTTTCGACGATTGACGTGAGTCTATTCGACCTGTACAGTGGGACATGCGAGTTTGTGAAAGCGGGAGCTTCCACAACTTATCTGAAAAGAGAGAAAGAAGTAGAAGCGATTCATTCGGTAACACTTCCCATCGGGGTTATACAGGATATCGAGATTGAGACAGAGGTAAGAGAGCTTTCGTCCGGCGATTTTGTTGTCATGGTAACAGACGGAGTGGTGGATGCACTTCCGCCCGGAAGGCAGGATGAGATGATGAGCCGGTTTATTATGGAAGCAGATATGCAGAATCCGAAAGAGATGGCACATTATATTCTGGGGCAGGTTCTGGAGTGCTCGCAGGAGGTGCCGGTGGACGATATGACCGTTCTCGTTGTGGGTATATGGAAAATATGACGGAAACTTGCATTTTTGCAGGAAATTATATATATTAAAAAAGAATATTGATGGATACCAGAATGAGAAAAGGGACTGGAAAATGTATCAGAAAGTCAGAGCATATGTAGAAAAATATCATATGCTGGAACAAGGAGATAAGGTAATAGCAGGCGTATCGGGAGGAGCAGATTCCGTATGCCTTCTTTTCATGCTTATGGAGCTTTCCAGGGAAATGCATCTTCAGATCACGGTGATCCATGTACATCACGGATTGCGGGGAGAAAGTGCGGATGCAGATGCGGCGTATGTGCAGAAGCTCTGTAGAGAGCTTCATATTTCCTGCAGAGTCGTATATGAGGATGTGCACAGATATGCCCATGAGCGGGGACTAACTGTTGAAGAGGCGGGGCGTGTCGTCAGAAGAAATGCATTTGAAGCGGCTCTTTATGAGCTGGGGGCGGATAAAATTGCGCTTGCGCATCATCGGGATGATAATGCAGAGACACTTTTGTGGAATCTGTGCCGTGGGACGGGTCTTAAGGGTATGGGAGCGATCGCTCCTGTCCGGGGAATATGGATCCGACCGCTTCTTTGTCTGAGTCGAAAGGAAATTGAATCATATCTGGAAAAAAGGGAAGTATCTTATTGTACGGATGAGAGTAATTTTGAAAACACATATACAAGGAATAAGATTCGCAATCAGGTAATTCCGTTCCTGGAAAGCAACATCAATGAAAGGGCGTCAGAGCATATGGCGGCTGCCGCAGAGCAGATGCAGCTTCTTTCGCAGTATATCAGTGCTGAAGTGGAAAAATACAGGAAGATATGTACGAAGAATACAGAGAATGGCCGTCTGATTCTTGTAAAGGAGACGTATGAGAAGGTGCCCGAAACACTGAAGCCATACGTGGTTCACGAAGTGCTGTGTGAAGCTTCGGGACACCGAAAGGATATTGAAGCGGTGCATATCCGGCTGCTTCATGAGCTTTTTAAGAAGCAGACAGGGCGGAGCATACAGCTTCCGTATGGAATTACAGCATACAGGTGTTATGAGGGAATCGAATTTGCATCTGAAACGGAAGAACAGGAAATAGAAGAGGGAAAAGTGCATTTTCGGGTATTTCCGTGTACAGATGAAATACGGGAAGCATTTCCGCAAATTCCCTACACGAAATGGTTTGATTATGATATAATTAAGAATACTGTAAAAATCCGACACAGACAGCCGGGAGATTATATTACAATCGATGCATCCGGAAGGACGCAGAAGCTGAAACAGTATTTTATTAATGAGAAAATACCCCGGGAAGAAAGAGAGCGTATATGGCTTGCCGCGGACGGAAGCCACATTATGTGGATTATCGGGTACAGACAGAATCAGATATATCAGATTACAGATAAAACAAAACGGATTCTGGAAATGGAATTTGATGGAGGAAAAAGAGATGGCAGAGACAGTAAGAGTAATGATTGACGAGCAGGAAGTTACAAAGAGAATTGAAGAAATGGGAAAACAGATCAGTGAAGATTATGCCGGAAAGCAGGTACATCTGATATGTGTACTGAAGGGCGGCGTGTTCTTCATGTGTGAACTGGCAAAAAGAATCAGCGTGCCGGTATCTATGGACTTTATGAGTGTCAGCAGTTATGGAGACGGAACGTCCTCAAGCGGTGTTGTTAAGATCGCAAAGGACTTAGATGAGACACTGGAAGGAAAAGATGTACTTGTCGTAGAGGATATCATCGACTCCGGAAGAACGCTCTATTATCTGCTTGAGATCCTGAAGAAGAGAAATCCAAAGAGCATGAAGCTGTGTACACTTCTGGATAAGCCGGACAGAAGAGTGAGAGACGTGAAGGTGGACTATGTGGGATTTGAGATCCCGGATGAGTTTGTGGTCGGCTATGGTCTTGACTATGCACAAAAATATAGAAATCTACCATACATCGGAATTGTAGAAGGTGTGGAGTAGAAAGGGGCAGAAACATTGAATAATCGAAAAAACAGAGGATTTAGCGGCGCCGCGTTCATGGTGTTCGTGATTTTCTTATTTGCGGCATTGTGGTTTACCAACCTTTTTGAACAAAAAGAAGATCAGCTGACAAGGGCGCAGTTTGAAGAGCTGATCGCAGGTGATCAGGTAAAAGAAGTGAAGGTCACACAGAATAAGAATGTGCCGACCGGACATGTAGAGCTTCTTCTTAAGGGCGAAGAAGGAGAAATCAAATATCTGTATGTTTCAGATGTAAATGAGGTACAGGGTTATCTGAAAGAGAACAAGATTGATTATGAAATGTCAGATGTTCCGCAGGATACATGGTTTTCTACTACACTTGTGCCGGTGCTTCTGATGCTGGGAGGTATTTTGTTCCTGTTCTTTATGATGAACCGCCAGGGAGGCGGAGCAAATGCAAAGGCAATGAGCTTCGGTAAGAGCCGTGCCCGTCTGAGTACAGACAGTGACAAGAAGATCACATTTGCACAGGTGGCAGGACTTCAGGAAGAGAAAGAGGAACTGGAGGAGATCGTGGATTTCCTGAAAGCTCCGAAAAAATATATCCAGGTAGGTGCCCGTATCCCGAAAGGTGTGCTTCTTGTAGGCCCTCCGGGAACTGGTAAGACTTTGCTTGCGAAAGCAGTTGCGGGAGAAGCAGGAGTGCCGTTCTTTACCATTTCCGGTTCTGACTTCGTGGAAATGTTTGTTGGTGTAGGTGCGTCACGTGTGCGAGACCTTTTTGAAGATGCGAAGAAAAATGCACCGTGTATTATATTTATCGACGAGATTGATGCCGTAGCAAGAAGAAGAGGTACCGGTATGGGCGGCGGTCATGACGAGAGAGAACAGACATTGAACCAGCTGCTTGTAGAGATGGATGGTTTTGGTGTGAATGAAGGAATCATCGTTATGGCTGCAACGAACCGTGTGGATATTCTGGATCCTGCAATTCTGCGTCCGGGTCGTTTTGACCGTAAGGTCATCGTAGGAAGACCGGATGTACAGGGAAGAGAAGAGATCTTACAGGTACATGCCAAGGGCAAACCGCTCAGTGAAGAGATTGATCTGAAGCAGATCGCGCAGACGACTGCCGGATTTACCGGTGCTGACCTGGAGAATCTGCTGAATGAGGCTGCGATTCTCGCAGCAAAGGCCGGACGCGTCTTCCTGAAACAGGAGGATATTCAAAAGGCATTTGTAAAAGTCGGCATCGGAGCAGAGAAGAAGAGCCGTGTGATCTCTGAGAAGGAAAAGAAAATTACTGCCTTCCATGAGGCTGGGCATGCGATCCTGTTCCATGTTCTTCCGGATGTGGGACCGGTCTACAGCGTGTCTATTATTCCGACCGGAGGAGCAGGGGGATACACAATGCCACTTCCGGAGAAGGATGAGATGTTCAACACCAGAGGCAAGATGCTGCAGGATATTACGGTGGCACTTGGTGGACGCGTGGCAGAAGAGGAAGTATTTGACGATATCACAACAGGAGCTTCGCAGGATATTAAACAGGCGACAAGTCTGGCCAAATCTATGGTTACCAAGTTTGGTATGTCAGAAGCAGTGGGCCTGATTAATTATGATAATGACAGTGATGAAGTGTTCATCGGAAGAGATCTGGCACACGCCTCCAGAGGATACGGAGAAAGTGTTGCGACAGTTATTGATCAGGAAGTGAAACGTATCATTGATGATTGCTATGCAAAGGCAAAAGAAATCATCCAGAAATACGATGATGTTCTTCATGCATGTGCAGAGTTATTACTGGAGAAAGAGAAGATTTCCAGAGAAGAATTTGAGGCATTATTTGGAGAGAACATATGAGAGAAGAGGCATTATTTTGTGACGGGACAGGGCAGTATGTAATTCCTGCCCAGCCCGGCCTCAATGAAACGGTTACCCTTCGTTTTCGAACTGCGAAAGGGGATGCAGATAAGGTAAAACTGATTACAAAAGTCGGTGGATACGATATGGATAAGGAGGACACCAGAGGAGAGTTTGATTATTACTCTATCCGCTGGCGTCTGAATGAAGCACCTTTTCGATACTGCTTTGAGATAACGAGTGGAGAAGAGATCCGATATTTTAATCGGTGCGGAGTCGCAAAGGAAGTTGTAAAATTCTATGATTTTGTGATTGTTCCGGGATTTTCCACACCTGACTGGGCCAAAGGGGCAGTTATGTATCAGATCTACACGGATCGTTTCTGTAACGGGGATCTGTCAAATGACGTAGAGACAAATGAATATTATTATATCGGAGACTACAGCAGACGTGTCACAGAGTGGGATAAATATCCTGCCTCCATGGGCGTTCGTGAGTTTTACGGCGGTGACCTTAAAGGAGTCATGGATAAGCTGGATTATCTGCAGGAACTTGGCGTGGAGGTTCTCTATTTTAATCCGTTGTTTGTGTCGCCTTCTAACCATAAGTATGATATACAGGATTATGATTATATTGATCCGCACTATGGAGTCATCGTGGAAGATGGGGGAGAAGTTCTGCCGGAGGGTGTAAAAGACAACCATGAGGCGACAAAGTATCAGAAGCGTACCACGGATATACGTAACCTGGAGGCGAGCAATCAATTGTTTATTCAACTGGTTGAGGAGCTGCACCGAAGAGGTATGAAGATCATTCTGGATGGTGTTTTTAATCATTGCGGCTCTTTCAATAAATGGATGGATCGGGAACGAATCTACGAAGGACAGGAAGGGTATGAGCCGGGTGCTTATGTCTCACCGGACAGCCCGTACAGAAGCTATTTCCGTTTCTTTCAGGAAGATCCTGCGTGCTGGCCGTACAATCAGAATTATGACGGCTGGTGGGGACATGATACGTTGCCGAAACTGAATTATGAAGATTCCACTCAGCTGGAGGAATACATTCTGGAGGTCGGGCGTAAATGGGTATCACCGCCGTATAATGTAGATGGATGGCGCCTGGATGTAGCTGCCGATCTGGGACGGAGCAATGAGTATAATCATGCGTTCTGGAAGAGATTTCGAAAAGAAGTAAAAGATGCGAATCCGAATGCCATTATTCTTGCGGAACATTACGGTGATCCGAGTGAATGGCTTAAGGGAGACGAATGGGATACCGTCATGAATTATGATGCATTTATGGAGCCGGTGACATGGTTTCTGACAGGTATGGAGAAGCACAGTGACGAAAGAAGAGAAGACCTTCTTGGCAATGCAGACAATTTCGTGGCTTCCATGTCTCATCATATGTCCAATATGCTCACCCCTTCGCTTCAGACATCTATGAATGAGCTGTCCAATCATGATCATTCCCGTTTCCTCACTCGAACGAACCATAAGGTGGGAAGAGCGGAGCGATTAGGATGTGAGGCGGCCGAAGAAGGTGTCAACGAGGCAGTCATGCGTGAAGCGGTTGTGATGCAGATGACCTGGATCGGTTCACCGACGGTATATTATGGAGATGAAGCGGGGGTATGTGGATTTACCGATCCGGATAATCGCCGTACTTACCCGTGGGGACATGAGAATAAAGAGCTTCTTTCGTTCCACAAAGAGATGATCCATATCCACAAGTCAAGACAGGCACTTCGTACAGGGTCTCTGCATATGCTTTCATGGCGTGAAAATGTGCTTGCCTATGCCAGGTTTCATGAGGAAGAGCAGATTGTTATTATCATTAACAACAGTGATGAGCTTCAGCAGGTAAATGTACCGGTATGGAAAGCGGAAGTGCCGATGCAGTGTCGTATGAAGCGAGTCATCTATTCCTACAAGGATGGATATACGAAAGAATATGAAGAATATATCGTAAAAGACGGTGAAGTCGTTGTCAATATGGGGGCTTATTCTGCCCTTGTTATGGAGACTCTGAAAGGCAATTAATTGATTGACACCAGGATATAAAGTTATTAAAATTATAGATAGGAATTATAAAGAAAGGCCTTCGATTTTTGATTAAAGGACGGGTGAAGAACAATGTATATGGATGATTACAAACGTTGGTCTGAGGCAGATCTTGAAGATGCGGATCTGACAGCAGAACTGGAGGCGATTGCCGGTAACGAGGAAGAGATTAAAGAGCGTTTCGCGATTGCTTTGAAATTCGGTACTGCAGGTCTTAGAGGCGTTCTGGGGGCAGGCTCTAACCGTATGAATATTTATGTGGTTCGTCAGGCGACACAGGGTCTGGCAAACTGGGTGAAGACACAGGGCGGCAATCAGCTGGTGGCGATCAGCTATGACAGCCGTATAAAGAGTGATGTATTTGCGAAGACGGCAGCATGCGTACTGGCAGCAAATGGCATTAAGGTTCGTATCTATGATGCACTTATGCCGGTTCCGGCACTTAGCTTTGCGACTCGTTATTATAAGGCAAATGCAGGTGTTATGGTAACAGCTTCCCACAATCCGGCAAAATATAACGGATACAAGGCGTATGGTCCGGACGGATGTCAGATGACAGATGAGGCGGCTAACACAGTATATGCTGAGATCCAGAAGACAGACATCCTGGAAGGCGCTAAGATGATGAGCTTTGAGGAAGGTATGGCAGCAGGCCTTATCGAGTATGTGGGCGATGATTGTAAAGAAGCATTGTATGAAGCAATCGAAGCATGCAGTGTTCGCCCGGGACTTTGTAAGACAGCAGGACTTAAGCTTGTATATTCTCCGTTAAACGGAAGTGGACTTGTTCCAGTAACACGTATCTTAAAGGATATCGGTGTTGAGGATATCACGATCGTACCGGAGCAGCAGTATCCGGACGGCAATTTCCCGACATGCCCGTATCCGAATCCGGAGATTTTTGAGGCACTGAAGTTAGGTCTTGAACTGGCAGAGAAGTCTGGCGCGGATCTTATGTTAGCGACAGACCCGGATGCAGACCGTGTAGGTATCGCGATCAAGTGTCCGGATGGTACATATGAGCTGGTATCCGGTAATGAAGTAGGAGCACTTCTTCTGGATTATATCTGTGCAGGACGTATCGAGAATGGAACAATGCCGGAGAGACCGGTGGCAGTGAAATCTATCGTTTCCACACCGATGGCAGATGCTATCGCAGAGCATTATGGCGTTGAGCTTCGCAATGTTCTGACTGGATTTAAGTGGATCGGTGACCAGATCGCTACACTGGAAGCTGCCGGTGAAGTGGAAAGATTTATCTTTGGATTTGAAGAGAGCTATGGATACCTTGCAGGTCCATATGTAAGAGATAAGGATGCAGTAATCGGTTCCATGCTGATCTGTGAAATGGCGGCATACTACCGCAGTATCGGTTCTTCTATCAAGGAACGTCTGGAAGAGCTTTACGCACAGTACGGACGTTATCTGAATAAGGTTGACAGCTATGAGTTCCCGGGACTTTCCGGTATGGACAAGATGGCTGGTATCATGGAAGGACTCAGGAAAGAACCTCCGACAGAGATTGGCGGATATAAAGTAGTAAAGGCAACGGATTATGAGAAGTCTGAAGAGACAGGACTTCCTCCGGCAAATGTATTGATCTATACGCTGGAAGGCGGTGCGACTGTTATTGTTCGTCCTTCCGGAACAGAACCGAAGATCAAGACATATTTTACAACACTGGGAAAAGACCTTGCAGAAGCACAGGCACAGAAAGACAAGCTGGCTGAAGCAATCAAGCCGATTCTGGCATAATGAGTCATAATGAAATAAGGAAATCAAAAAAGAAAGGGGCGCTTAAGCCCCTTTTTGATTTCTTTATTGTCTTATTATTTCGTAAGAACTTCCACACCGGTCTCTGTTATCAATACCATGTACTCAACCTGCGCAGATAATCCATCGTCTTCCGTATATACCGTCCAGCCGTTTTCTTCATCAATAAAGAAATCCGGACTTCCTTCGTTGATCATCGGCTCAATCGTAAACATCATACCTGGGACAAGAACCATTTCTGTTCCCTTTGGCGTTACGTAGCTGACAAAGGGTTCTTCATGGAAGGCGAGGCCGATCCCATGTCCGCCGATCTCCTCTACAACAGAATAGCCATTTGCACGGGCGTGAGAATTGATGGCGTGGGCGATATCACCCAGATGTCCCCACGGTTTGGCCGCTTTTAGTCCAAGCTCAACACATTCCTTCGTGACACGCACAAGCTTTTCCGCTTCCGGCGTCGTCCTGCCAATGATGAACATACGGGAAGCATCTGAATAATAACCATTCAGGATGGTAGACACATCTACATTTACAATGTCCCCTTCTACGAGAATCTCATTTTCATCCGGAATGCCATGACAGATAACATTATTAATCGAGGTACATACACTTTTCGGGAATCCTTCGTAATTCAAAGGCGCCGGTATTCCACCATGTTCGGTCGTAAAGTCATAGACAAGCCTGTCGATCTCGGCAGTGCTCATTCCCGCCCGGATGTGTGACTCGACATGATCCAGCACAGCCGTATTCAGTGCCGCACTCTTTTTGATAGCTTCAATCTGTTGCGGAGTTTTTAAAAGAGAACGATCCGGTACAATGTGTCCTCTGGCTTCCAGAGTCCATAATTTCATATCTAATCTATCCATGGATAAATCCTTCTTTCTGTTAAAAATGTGATATACAAAATATATTATACCACTTTTCCTGCGTCGGGGACGGGGTATTTTCAATCGGGGACGGGGTTTTTTCGAAAAAACCCCGTCCCCGATTGTTTAAATTCTCTAAATGCGGTATAATTTTAATGTATGTTTATGAAAATAGAAGTGGATTCTATAAGGGAAAGGAGCAGAAATATGTTAAGAATAGGTATGCTTACCAGCGGTGGTGACTGTCAGGCTTTGAATGCCGCTATGCGTGGAGTTGTAAAGGGTATATGTTCAAAGCGTGATGATGTAGAGATATATGGTTTTCAGGAAGGATATAAAGGACTGATCTATTCTAACTTTAAGATGTTGACATCAAAGGATTTCTCTGGAATTCTTACAGTGGGCGGTACGATTCTCGGTACATCGAGACAGCCATTTAAAATGATGCGAGTGCCGGATGAGAATGGTCTGGATAAAGTGGAGGCGATGAAACATACGTATCACAAGCTGAATCTTGACTGTCTTGTGGTGCTTGGTGGAAATGGAACGCATAAGACAGCAAACATGCTGCGGGAGGAGGGCCTGAATGTGCTCACACTTCCAAAGACCATTGATAATGACCTCTGGGGAACAGATATGACATTTGGTTTCCAGAGTGCAGTGGACGTTGCGACAGATGTGATCGACCGGATCCATACAACGGCAAACTCCCACAATCGAGTATTTATTGTTGAGATCATGGGCCACAAGGTCGGCTGGGTTGCGCTTCATGCAGGTATTGCCGGCGGTGCGGATATTGTGCTTCTTCCAGAGATTCCGTATGATATGGATGTAATCGTAAATGCAATTAACCGCAGAAAGGCGGCAGGCAAGAGATTTACCATTATTGCAGTTGCTGAAGGTGCGATTTCCAGGGAAGATGCAAAGCTTTCCAAGAAGGAGCTGAAAGAAAAGCAGGAGAAGAAAAAGTATCCTTCTGTTGCCTATGAGATGGCGGAAAAGGTGCAGAAGAGGACACCGGATCAGGAAGTTCGTATTGCGGTTCCGGGACATACACAGCGTGGTGGTTCTCCATGTGCATATGACCGTGTTCTGTCAACGAGACTTGGAGCAGCTGCTGCGGAGGCGATCTTAGATGGTGATTTCGGATATATGATGGGTGTAAAAAATGGAAACATTGTCCGTGTTCCGCTTTCTGAGGTGGCAGGAAAGCTTAAATATGTGGATCCGAATTCAGAGATTATCAAAGAAGCAAAAATCACCGGCATCAGCTTCGGTGATGAATAGAGAATGGAGAGTAACGAATGTCGTATATGGCGTTATACCGGAAGTTCCGGCCAGATGAATTTGAAGATGTAAAAGGACAGGATGCGATTGTTAAGACGCTGAAAAATCAGATTAAGTCGGAACGGATCGGACATGCTTACCTGTTCTGCGGCACACGTGGAACGGGAAAAACGACGGTCGCGAAAATATTTGCAAAGGCAGTAAACTGTGAGCATCCCGTGGACGGAAGTCCGTGTGGTGAGTGTGAAACGTGCCGTGCGATCGCGGCGGGCAATTCCATGAATGTCATTGAGATAGATGCGGCATCCAATAATGGTGTTGACAACATCCGTGAGATCCGGGAAGAGGTTGCCTACCGCCCGACGGAAGGAAGATATAAGGTCTATATCATCGATGAGGTGCATATGCTTTCCATCGGAGCATTTAATGCATTATTAAAAACATTGGAAGAACCGCCGGAATATGTTATATTTATACTTGCGACTACAGAAGCGCATAAGATACCCGTTACGATCTTAAGCCGTTGTCAGAGATATGATTTTAAGCGTATTACGATAGAGACAATTTCGGCAAGATTACGGGAGCTGATCGACAAAGAAAAATGGGATGTGGAAGAGAAGGCAGTCCGTTATATTGCGCGCATGGCGGATGGTTCCATGAGAGATGCGTTAAGTCTTCTGGATCAGTGTGCGGCTTTTTATATCGGTGAAACGCTTACGTATGACCATGTCTTGGAAGTTCTGGGGGCTGTTGATACGGAAGTATTCAGCCGCCTCTTAAGAGAAATCCTGGAGTATAATGTCCAGAAAGTCATTGCCACAGTGGATGAGCTTGTGATGCAGGGACGCGAGCTTTCGCAGATGGCGGCAGATTTCACATGGTATCTGCGGAATCTTCTGCTTGTAAAAAGTTCCGATGATATGGAAGATGTCCTGGATGTTTCGACAGAGAATCTAAAGCGTCTGAAGGAAGAAGCACAGATGGTGGAAGCGGATGCCCTTATCCGCTATATCCGTGTGTTTTCGGATCTGACCAGTCAGCTGAAGTATTCCACACAGAAGCGGGTGCTTCTTGAGGTTACCCTGATCAAACTCTGCCGGCCGGCGATGGAAGTTGCACAGGATACGCTTCTGGATCGTATCCGTGCAGTGGAAAAGAAGCTGGAAGAAGGCGTATGTGCAGCTCCGGCGCAGGAGAAGATCGTATACGTGAGCGGTGAGATACACGCGGAGGAGGAAAAGAAGAAGCCGGAACTTCCGCAGGCACTGACAGAAGATATCAAGGCAGTGGTGAAGGACTTTCGAAGACTCACGGTGGAGGCATCTCCGATGCTGCGCACATACCTTAAGAAGGCGAGACTGAGCGCAGGAGAAGGGAACCGGCTTATGATCGTCCTGCCGGATGCTGTAAGTGCAGGGGTTGTAGGAAGCGAAGAGCATAAGCAAGAAATACAGCGGATCATTGAGGATAAGGTCGGAAAATCGATTGATATCGAGGTGCGTCAGCTGGAAGAAGGTCGCAGATTTGAGGACAATTTTGTTGATATAGAACAATTGATCCATATGGAAATAACAGTGGAAGATGATTAGTCTCCACAGAAAATCAGGAGGAAAAAGTAATGGCAAAAAGAGGTGGATTCCCGGGCGGCGGAATGCCGGGAAATATGGCAAATCTTATGAAACAGGCGCAGAAGATGCAGCGCCAGATGGAAGAACAGGCAAAGGAAATGGAGACAAAGGAATTCACTGCTACAGCAGGCGGCGGTGCAGTTGAGATTACTGTTTCCGGTATGAAGAAAGTGCTGAAAGTAAAGCTGGATGAAGAAGTTGTGGATCCGGATGATGTTGAAATGTTGGAAGATCTCCTTGTAGCAGCACTCAATGAAGCATTTGAGAAAGTAGATCAGGAATCAGCCGCTTCTATGTCAAAGTTCACAGGTGGAATGGGCGGCGGAATGCCGGGACTGTTCTAACATTGCCCGGATATTCCGGAAAAGATATTTTACAGGGAGTCAGATGAAGATGGATTACTATAGTAATCAGATTAGCAAATTAATTGAAGAGCTTTCCCTTCTTCCGGGGATTGGTGCAAAGTCAGCGTCAAGGCTGGCTTTTCACTTAATACACATGCCGAAAGAAGATGTGAAACGCCTTGCCGATACGATGGTAGAGGCAAGAGAAAATGTAAGATACTGTGCCCAGTGCTGTACACTTACTGATCAGGAACTGTGTCCGATCTGCAGCAACAGCGGGCGAGATCATGGCACCATTATGGTAGTGGAAAATACGAGAGATCTGGCGGCATATGAGAAGACCGGGAAATACAATGGTGTATATCATGTGCTTCACGGGGCGATTTCGCCGATGCTCGGAATCGGACCAAATGACATCAAATTAAAAGAACTGATCACACGTCTGGAAGGAGACGTAAAAGAGGTGATCGTTGCGACCAACTCAAGTCTTGAGGGAGAAACGACTGCCATGTATATCAGCAAGCTGATCAAGCCGACCGGCATCAAAGTAAGCCGCATTGCCAGTGGCGTTCCGGTGGGCGGCGATCTGGAATATATTGATGAAGTGACACTTCTTCGTGCGCTGGATGGGCGAAGAGAATTGTAGAGGATAAGAGAACAACCGCAGGAAATGAACCTGCGGTTGCTTTTTTATTTCTCTGCATTACTTGCAGCAATCTTTACTTTACTCCACATGTTACTGATGATCTTACGTGTATCTTCGTTGTAAACGAAGACTTCATCATTTGGATTATCTGTTCTTGGCAGATAGGCGTTGATATCTTCGTAATCACCGCCCGGTCCGGACAGTTCATCGATGACTTCCTGATTTGCGGAAGTATAGCCTACGTAACTGGAATTATCATAGGCGCCTTCATAGTCACATGCGAAATTGATGAATTCGTGAGCAAGCTCCGGATTCTTTGCATTTTTCGGAATGACCATGGCATCGGACCACAGGTTCGTTCCACTCTCCGGCAGGTAGAATCCCATATTTTCATTTTCAGACATGACATATGCGGCATCACCGGAATAGATGAGTCCCATGGCTTTTCTGCCCTGTGCCATATTGTCGATGATCTCGTCCATGACGATTTCCGGCTTCATGGTCTGTACACACTGTACGAGCCAGTCGTACGCCTCCTTTAGCTGTCCGGAATCTTCGGTATTCATGGAATATCCGAGTGCCTTGAGAGCCATCATGAAGGAATCTCGTTCGGAATCATACAGGTAAATGTCTCCGCGGTATTTTTCATCAAGGAAGATATTATATCCTTCGCGCTCTAGATCTTCGATATCTACCTTTGTCTTGTCGTAGACAATACCGACTGTTCCCCAGAAGTATGGAACCGAATACTGGTTTCCTCTGTCATAAGGGAGATCTTTTACTGCGTCTGTCAGCTTGTCCATGCAGTTTAATTTCGAATGGTCAAGCTTCTGCAGATAATCCTCCTCAATGAGCCTTTGTATCATATAATCACTCGGAACGAGAATGTCGTAAGCTTCGCCGTTAGCAACCTTGATATACATCTGTTCGTTGGAATCGAAGTTTTCCATTACGACAGTGGCCCCGGTTGCCTTTTCAAACTCCTGCAGGATATTTTCGCCGGTATATTCTCCCCAGTTATAGATATATAAGGTCTGTCCCTCGTAAGGAAGTCTGGATTCTCTCCCGCCAAGAGCGGAGAATACTGCAATTCCCACAAGTGCGGCACATGCTGCAAGACCCGGGATCAATGCTTTGTGATGCCGGATGTCCGTATTTTTCTCTCTCTTTGCCATAATCATCGGTGCGACATTAATGATGAGCAGTACAATGGTGATGATGACAACCACAAGTGTGGAGATTGCATTGATACTTGGGTTTACACGTTTACTCATGGTGTACACCATGATACTTAAGTTCTTAACACCGCTTCCGGTTACAAAGTAGGAGATGATGAAGTCATCTACGGACATGGTGAAGGCGATCAGAGCACCGGAGATAATACCCGGTGTAATCTCCGGTACGATGATTTTGGTAAGTGCCTGCCATGGCGTCGCACCGAGGTCCATCGCTGCATCGGCAAGATTAGGATCCAGCGAGCGGATTTTCGGCATTACGGAAAGTATCACGTAAGGGATACAGAATGCAATGTGCGCCAAAAGCATGGTAACATAGCCTTTTTCCACCCGGAAGGTAATGAACAGGAGCATGAAACCAATGGCTGTTACGATTTCCGGATTCATGAGAGGAAGGTTGTCGACCTGTTCCATGATATCGCGGATGATCTTCTTGGATTTGCTCAGTCCGATCGCGGCAATGGTTCCTGTCACGGTGGAAATAAATGTGGCAAGAAGCGCGATACTGAATGTCGTATACAGGGATTCCATCATATCCTTGGACTCCAGCATATGCTTGTACCAGCGCAGGGAAAATCCGGTAAATGCCGTCAGTGATTTTCCGTCATTAAAGGAAAAGACGATCATGTATAAAATCGGCAGGTAGAAGAACACAATCATCAGAACCAGAAGCAGTTTTCCAAATGGACGTTTATTTTTCTTCATAATGATTATGCCTCCTTTCCACCCTGATTACGAAGTTCCACTTTCCGTACCGTGATCATCAGGAGCATCATAATGATTGCCATGATCATGGAAATGGCACTTCCGAAGTTCCATTCTCCGACGGTAATGAACTGGTTCTCGATCATATTTCCGATGAGGAAATACTGTCCGCCGCCCAGAAGCTTCGGGATAAAGAAGGAGCTGACTGCCGGCAGGAATACAAGTGTGATTCCGTTGATGACGCCGGGCAGGGAAAGGGGCAGGGTGATGCGAAGGAATGTCTGTACAGGGCTTGCCCCAAGATCGGCACCTGCCTCTAAGAGGGAATGATCCATCTTGCAGAGAGAGGTGTTGATCTGCAGTATCATAAATGGCAGGAAGTTGTATACCATGCCGAGAAGAACGGCCGCTTCTGTATAGAGAAGCTCCGTGTTCCCAAGCCCGATCAGACTGAGAATCCGCTGGATAAGGCCCCCTTCGCTTAAGAGTCCGATCCATGCATAAGTCCTTACAAGCATGTTGATCCACATGGGGATCGTGATGATAAGGACGAGAAGATTCTGCACGCGTTCCTTGCTGCGGGCGATGAAATACGCTGCCGGGTAGCCAAGGAGCAGGCAGATGATCGTTGTTTTAACTGCAATCCATAAGGAACGCCAGAGAATTAATAAAAAGTCAGGGTCGGTAAAAAATTTGACATAATGATCCAGCGTAAAGGAGAAGGAGATGATCGTGTTTCCCGGCTGTGTAAAGGAATACAGGGCGATTAAAGCCATCGGGAGCACAAGCATCATCGCAGCCCATGCGATATAAGGGATTGCTAACTGTGAAAAGCGTTTCATTTAATATACCATCCTTGACATGACATGGATGTCTTCCGGGAAGAATGTCAGTCCGACCTCCTGACCTACTTCAGAATAATCTGTTGTGTGAATCTTGAATTCCCGTCCCGGTGTAGAGAAGGTGATCTGGTAAACGCCTTCTTTGATATCTTCTGGATCAAAATCATAATCAACGCTGATGTCTACACTCTGGTCTTCGTCGCTCAGCTTCCAGCCCTGTGCATTTGCCCATGTCTTCAGATCTGTGTCCAGAGCCTGGGATTCGACGATCTCGTCTACCGTCTTAAAGAAGTTGAAGGCCATGATCGCTTCATTTGCTTTTTCGTTTTTGACAAACGGCTGGTTTACGACGAAAATGGTGCGCTCAATACTTGTTCCGTTTGCGGTTGAGAAAGTGACCGGATACTGGCCCGGCTCTTCCTGTATATCATATTCAATCCGGGCAATCGAAATATATTCATCACTGACCGGATCCCATGCCTGTGCGTTGGAAAGAGCGACGATTTCCTTGTCATCCAGGTCTTTCACATCTTCCACGTCTACATAGAAGTTGTTGGCGCTGATCTTTTCAGAACCGTCTTCACTTGTTACATCGTGGTTGCGGATGACGCGCATGTTGACGGTCACGCTTGTACCGGGAACGGTTTCCACGATGATCTCATAGTGCACGCCCTTAAACAGAACACTTAAGACTTCGCCGGTCATTTTGCCGTCTTTTACATCTACGATGTCAATATCTTCCGGACGGATGACAACGTCTACGCTTTCGTTCTCACGGAAACCGAAGTCTACACAGTCGAAAGTAATGTCGTCAAAACGTACCTTATAGTCTTCCAGCATGGTTCCCTTGAGGATATTGCTCTCGCCGATAAAGTTGGCAACATAGCGGTTGGCAGGTTCGTTGTAAATCTCCTGCGGTGTGCCGACCTGCTGGATCTCACCATTTTTCATAACAACGATCTTGTCAGACATTGTCAGTGCTTCTTCCTGGTCATGGGTAACAAAGATGAAGGTGATACCGACTTCCTGTTGAATCCGTTTTAGCTCGTACTGCATTTCCTTTCGAAGCTTTAAGTCAAGCGCGGCCAGGGGCTCATCCAGAAGAAGAACCTTCGGTTCGTTGACCAGTGCTCTTGCAATCGCAACACGCTGTTGCTGACCACCGGAAAGTAACGTTGTATTTTTGTTTTCATAGCCCTCCAGACCGATGAGCTTTAACATCTTCATGACTTTCTGTTCAATGACGTCTTTACTCATTTTCTTGATCTTCAGACCAAATGCAATATTTTCGTAGACACTCAGATGAGGGAAGAGTGCATACTTCTGGAATACCGTATTCAGCTCTCTTTCATAAGGGGGCTTCTGGCTTATCTCTTCTCCGTCAAATATGACCTTGCCTTCATCGGCTTCGAGAAATCCGCCAAGAATCCGAAGCAGTGTTGTCTTTCCGCATCCACTTGGACCTAACAGTGTTACAAATTCATTTTCGTAAATATCGAGGTTGATTCCTTTGAGAACGATCTGTCCGTCAAAGTTCTTTACGATATTACGAAACTCAATCAGTTTCTTTTCCTCCATCTCACTTCTCCTTCCTAGAACAGCGGCGGCGTGGTGATCCAGAGGATCTTTGCCTCGCTGTTTGTATGATTATATATGTAATGACTTTTTGCGCCATTTAAGTAAAATGTCTCCTTTGATTTCAGACGGTATTTCTTGTTCTCCTGGATCAAAGTGACACTTCCTTTTAATACATAGCCGAATTCTTCTCCCTGATGAGCGGAAAGAATGTGACTTTTCCCATGAGGTTTCAGGGTCAGAAGGATCGGCTCCATGCTGTTCTTCTGCGCATTCGGGATAACCCATTCGATCTGGTATTCTTCCTGTTCGTCTACGAAGAAATCCTGATCCGAAAAGACGATCTGTGGCTCTTCCTCTTCGCGGAAGAATTCGGACAGATTTGTTCCCAGTGCCTCAAGAATATCTTCCAGGGTGGCAATGCTTGGCGTGGTCAGATTCCTTTCTACCTGAGACAAAAATCCTTTTGTAAGTTCACTTCGCGAAGCCAGGTCGCCAAGTGTCAGGTCGTTTTGCAGACGCAGTTCTTTCAGTTTCTTTCCAATGTCCAAACGGCACACCTCCTGTTAACTAATACTATACTTTTTTTAAAAATATATCAAACAAGTCTAATTATACACATATGTGTCAATAATGCAACTATTTGCATAAAATAAAGCAGATATTTATTTTACAGAGGTGTGTATATGGACCAGCGACTGCCTTTTTATATGGTGTATCAGGCACCGGTGATTTTTGACGATGACAGGATGAACAGGCGGGATTATGATTATATGAAAAGCCTTTATCCGGACACGGCCAAAAGGCTTCTGCCCTTCGTGGAGGAGGAATGTGACAGAATGGAATATGATGGAAGCATGATGTATGATGAATATCCTGACAGACTTAAGCTTCGGCTTATGTGCAGGAGGGTCGGGGAGAGGGCCAGGGAAGGGGAAGAAAAACCCGGAAAATGGCTGGATGATCTGATCGAATTGATGGTCTACCAGGAGCTCTGCCGGAGAAGATGTGAGTACAGGAGTTATAAAAAGAAATTTTATTAATGAGAAAGGGCGGTAAAAAGCGGCAGGACTTTTTGCGGCCCTTTGTCGGTGAAAGTGGACGAAATAGAGAACATATGCTAGAATAAATTAGAATACTAGAAGAAGGAGCGGCATACATGAACAATATTATTCTGATTGGAATGCCGGCTGTGGGAAAAAGTACAGTTGGTGTAGTCGTAGCAAAACGGCTGGGATACAAGTTTATTGATGTGGATATACTGATTCAGGAAGAAGAAGGGAAACTGTTAAGAGAGATCATTGCAGAAAAAGGAACAGATGGCTTTCTGGAAGTCGAGGATCGCATCAATGCTTCTGTTACAGTGGATCATGCAGTGATTTCCCCGGGGGGAAGTGTTGTGTATTGTGAGAATGCTATGAAGCATTACAAAGAGACCGGCACGGTCGTGTATCTGAAGGTTTCTTTTGAGACGATCATGAAGAGATTAAAAAATGCCCAGAAACGGGGCGTTGTGCTTCGGGATGGTCAGACGCTTCGGAACCTCTATGATGAAAGAGTGAAGCTGTTTGAGAAGTATGCGGATATAACAGTATGTGAGGATGGACTCCGTCTCGAAGAGACGATTGAAAAGGTTCTAAAAGCTCTGGAAAACAGATAATTGTTACACACAGATTACACAAATGTAAAAAATATTTTACAAATCCCAAATTTATGATATAATAGCGAAGAATATGAATAAAAATAACTGATTTTTGGTTTGATATATATAGCAGATAATGTATAGAGGTGTGTTATGGAGCAGTATATAATTAAAGGCGGCCATCCGCTCGTAGGTGAAGTAGAGATAGGCGGAGCAAAGAATGCAGCGCTTGCAATCCTTGCAGCAGCAATTATGACAGATGAGACAGTCCGTATTGATAATCTTCCAGATGTAAATGATATTAATGTACTTTTAGATGCGATTTCCGGTATTGGTGCAAATGTACACCGAATCGACCGCCATACCGTCAGCATTAACGGAAGAAGTATTGGTGATTTCAGAATAGAGTATGATTATATTAAGAAGATCCGTGCATCCTATTATCTTCTGGGTGCCCTGCTTGGTAAATACAAGCGTGCAGAGGTAGCACTTCCGGGTGGATGTAATATTGGAAGCAGACCGATCGATCAGCACCTGAAGGGATTCCGTGCACTTGGTGCAGATGTTGAGATCGAGCATGGAAAGATTATTGCAGAGGCAAGCCGCCTTGTGGGCAAACACATTTATTTTGACGTGGTAAGTGTCGGTGCGACGATCAATGTTATGATGGCAGCAACGATGGCAGAAGGACTTACGATCATGGAGAACGTTGCGAAAGAGCCACACGTTGTAGACGTTGCGAACTTCTTAAATAGCATGGGAGCAAATATCCGCGGTGCCGGAACTGATGTAATTAAGATCCGCGGTGTACAGAAGCTTCACAGCACAGAGTATTCCGTTATCCCGGATCAGATCGAGGCCGGTACATTTATGTTTGCGGCAGCAGCAACAAAGGGAGATGTAACAGTACTGAATGTTATTCCAAAGCATCTGGAGGCAACCATCGCAAAGCTTGTGGAGATCGGATGTGAGGTAGAAGAATTCGATGATGCTGTCCGCGTGGTATCTAAGGGAGACCTTAGAAGTACACATGTAAAGACATTGCCATATCCGGGATTCCCGACAGACATGCAGCCGCAGATCGGCGTTACGCTGGCTTTATGTCGGGGGACAAGTATGATCACAGAGAGCATTTTCGAAAATCGTTTCAAATATCTGGACGAACTGACACGTATGGGTGCGAATGTCAAGGTAGAAGGTAATTCTGCGACAATAGAAGGAGTGGAGAAGTTCTCCGGCGCCAGAGTAAGCGCACCGGATCTTCGTGCAGGAGCAGCACTTTGTATCGCTGGACTTGCGACAGACGATATCACGATCGTAGATGATATCGTGTATATCCAGAGAGGATACGAAAGATTCGAAGAAAAGCTTCGCAGTATCGGAGCAGTTATCGAAAAAGTATCTACAGAGCGAGAGATACAGAAGTTCAAATTAAAAGTAGGTTAGCATGAAATTGGGGACGGGGTTTTTTCGAAAAAACCCCGTCCCCAATTGAATTTGCCGTGTCCCTATTGGAAAATACAGATTTCAGGGAGAGAAATTTATGAATACAATAAAGAAAAAGAACCGTTATGTTATTCTGGCGATTGCTTCGCTTGTGAATTTTGTTCATGGCAATCCATACATCTGGACAGTGTTTCAGCCGTATGTACGTGAGGAATTTGGGCTGTCTCTGGCGGCGTCCAGTCAGCCGTTTACAATTATCATTGGAATATTTGCTGTGGGAAATATGATTGGAGGATTTCTGCAGCATAAAATTGGTGCAAAGCGCACCATTCTCTTTGGAAGTTTTGTCATGTGCGCAGGCTTCTTTCTGGCAGCGCTGGCTCCACACAACATGGCGTGGCTTGTGTCCTTGGGCTATGGTGCTCTTGGCGGGCTTGGTTCGGGCTGTGCCTTCAGTCTCCTCGTAGCGGTGCCGCAGGCGTGGTTTCCGGATAAACGTGGTCTGGTGACGGGTATTACCGTTGGTGTGGTCGGTCTTTCGGGCGTCATCATGAATCCTTTATGTGATGTAGTGCTGGCTGCAAAGGGATATCGATTTGCCATGTTAATGGTAACGGTCATTTATGCAATCTTGTGCCTCGGCGCATTCTTTATTGAGGAACCCTCGCGGGAAATGGAGCTGCCGGATGCGGAAAAGAGCGGTGAAGAGGCTGACTGTCAGAGACAATACACGACGAAAGAAATGATGCATACCCGAACATATTATGTTATCAGTGTCGTAATGGCACTGGCGATCCCTGCATATGTTCTTGTAAATCCGCTTATGAAATCTCTGGGGATGGAACGAGGTCTTACCAGTGCGCAGGCGCTTATGGGCGTGCTGATTGCTTCATTTTCAAATATCATCGGACGATTTGCAGCACCGTGGATTTCTGACAGAGCAGGCTGTAAACGGGTCATACAGGTCATGTATGTGCTGGCGGTCATATCGGTACTGGGACTTACGGTAGCGAGAGGGAGTCTGTTTGTATTGCTGATTTCCTTTGTATGCATGGTGTATGGTGGTGTGGTCAGTGTATTCCCTGTGCTGGTGGCAGAGAAGTTTGGCATAAAATACCAGGGCATGAATTTCGGCGCAGTCATGTTAGGATACGGGATTGTTTCAATCCTGTGCCCGTACCTTCTGGACGTTGCAGGACAGAATCTGTCTTTTATTATTGCAGGGGCAGCATGTGGGATAGGTCTGTTGGGGACAGGGTTATTTTAAAAAGGGACACGGTAATGTCAAGTGGGGACGGGGTTTTTTCGAAAAAACCCCGTCCCCACTTGACATTTGGGCGAAAACCTAGTAAAGTCTTACACGTAACAAATGAATAACGCAGACTTTCTCTTATTCAGAGCAGTGGAGATACAAAGGATCTGTGAAGCTGCGGCAACCCCCACACATGGGAAGGTGCCAACCTGAGCGAGTAATCGAACAATAAGAGGATTGGTTTATGAAGATATAAAACAGTCCGCTTGCTGCGGGCTGTTTTCGTTCGTAATGAAGAGAAAGAGCGGTACAGTGAAAAGAAAAAAGGAGAGGAAACATGGAGAAACGTTTATTTACGTCTGAATCTGTAACAGAAGGACATCCGGACAAGATGTGCGACCAGATATCTGATGCGATTCTGGATGCGCTCATGGAGCAGGATCCGATGAGCCGTGTGGCTTGTGAGACAAGTACAACGACAGGACTTGTGCTTGTTATGGGTGAGATCACAACCAGTGCATATGTTGATATTCAGAAGATTGTAAGAGATACGGTAAGAGAGATTGGCTACACAAGAGGAAAATTTGGATTTGATGCAGACACCTGTGGTGTTATCGTTGCGATTGATGAGCAGTCTGCGGATATTGCGCTTGGTGTTGACAAGGCACTGGAGGCAAAGGAAAATAAGATGTCTGACGAGGAGATCGCTGCAATCGGAGCAGGAGACCAGGGTATGATGTTTGGTTATGCTTCTGATGAGACACCGGAGCTTATGCCTTATCCGATCGCACTGGCACACAAGTTGTCCAGAAGACTTACTGAGGTGAGAAAGAATGGCACGCTTCCGTATTTAAGACCGGATGGAAAGACACAGGTTACTGTTGAGTACGATGAAAATGGTGTTCCGGTTCGCCTGGATGCGGTTGTATTATCTACGCAGCATGATCCGGATGTGACACAGGAGCAGATCCACGCAGATATCAAGAAATATGTATTTGATGCAATTATTCCGGAAGGAATGACAGATGAAAATACGAAGTTCTTTATCAATCCGACCGGTCGTTTTGTCATCGGTGGCCCGCACGGGGACAGCGGACTTACCGGACGTAAGATTATCGTAGATACTTACGGTGGAATGGCCCGTCACGGCGGCGGCGCATTTTCCGGAAAGGACTGTACAAAGGTAGACCGTTCCGCAGCATATGCGGCACGTTATGTTGCTAAGAACATCGTGGCAGCCGGACTTGCAAAGAAATGCGAGATTCAGCTTTCTTATGCGATCGGTGTAGCACACCCGACATCTGTTATGGTAGATACATTCGGAACAGGCAAGCTGTCTGATGAAAAGCTTGTTGAGATCATCCGCGAGAACTTTGACCTTCGTCCGGCAGGAATCATCAAGATGCTTGACCTTAGAAGACCAATCTACAAGCAGACAGCAAGCTACGGACATTTTGGACGTACAGACATCGAGCTCCCATGGGAAAAGACAGACAGAGTGGATGCGCTGAAGGCTTATCTGGATTTATAAAATTTTAATAAATGTTTATGAGCGCTTTCGTGTGAAGCGCTCTTTTTCATGCTATACTGGGATTTGGAGGAACGAATATATGAAGTTTAAGACCAAGCTCACAGTTGCATTTTTGACGATTATATTAATACCGATCATTATGTCTGCCACGATCATTTTTGCACTTGGTCGTCTGCAGATCAGTTCAATAGAAAAAACATATGGAATTACCGGGACAACGGTAGAGACACTTTCCAACTCCATGCAGGTGCTGGGACGTATTACGGAGAAGCCTTACCAGGAATTAAAGGGAATGATCCGGGAGAATCCGGAGCAGATGAAGGACGCGACCTGTCTGAACGAGTTTAACCAGAGACTGGAGGAGAAAAAGTCCTATCTTGTTGTACGGAAAGCGGAAACGATCGTCTACATCGGCGCCGGTTCGGAAGAAGTAGAGAATGTGCTGACACAGCTTCCTGAGCATGGGGATATGGATACAACAGCAAAGAATGGTATCTATCTTGGCGGTGACGCGCAGGTGCTTGTAAAGCAGATCGATTTCTCATATAAAGATGGGGATGAAGGAAGCGCGTTTATCATCACAGATATCAATAATGTACTTCCGGAGGTAGAAGAATATTTTGTAGACATGCTGTTCGGCATTGTTTTTGTACTCATCCTTACGGCATCACTTCTTATCTACTGGATATATAAAAGTGTGATGGAACCACTGGGAAAAATAAAAAAGGCGGCACAGAATATTAAAGAAGGAAATCTGGATTTTGAGATAAAGGCAGAGACGGATGATGAGCTTGGACAGCTCTGTCTGGATCTTGAGGATATGCGAAAACGTCTGAAGGATACGGCTGAAGAAAAGCTTACGTACGATAAGGAAAATAAAGAGCTGATCAGTAATATTTCTCATGATCTGAAGACACCGGTTACGGCCATCAAGGGATATGCGGAAGGTATCATGGACGGGGTTGCCGATACGCCGGAAAAGATGGACAGATATATCCGTACCATTTATAATAAAGCCAATGAGATGGATACGCTTATTAATGAGCTGACGTTTTATTCCAAGATTGATACAAACAGGATTCCGTATAACTTCAGCATCCTGTCTGTCAACGGCTGCTTCGGAGACTGTGCAGAGGATCTTTCGCTTGAGCTGGAGTCAAAGGGAATCGAATTCGCATACTTCAATTATGTGGAAGAGGATGTTAAGGTCATCGCGGATGCGGAACAGATTCAAAGGGTAATTCATAATATTATAAATAATTCTGTAAAATATATGGATAAGAGCAAGGCGAAGATTAATCTTCGTGTGAAAGACGTAGGGGATTTCGTTCAGATTGAGATAGAGGATAACGGAAAAGGAATCGCAGCAAAAGATCTGCCGAATATTTTTGACCGGTTCTATCGTACAGATGCCTCCAGAAATTCTTCCAAGGGAGGAAGTGGCATCGGTCTTTCCATCGTGAAGAAGATCATCGAAGAACATGGTGGAAAGATATGGGCGACGAGCAGAGAAAATACCGGAACAACAATGTATTTTGTCCTTAGAAAATATCAGGAGGTACCAGTAAATGAATAAAATATTGATTGTAGAAGATGAAGAAGTAATCGCAGATCTTGAAAAAGATTATCTGGAACTCAGCGGTTTTCAGGTGGAAGTGGCAAATGACGGAAAAACAGGACTTGAAAAAGCGCTGAAGGAAGAGTACAGTTTGTTTATACTGGACCTGATGCTTCCGGGAGTAGATGGATTTGAAATCTGCCGGAAGATCCGGGAAGAGAAAAATACACCGATCATTATGGTATCTGCGAAAAAAGATGACATTGATAAGATCAGAGGACTTGGCCTTGGAGCGGATGATTATATGACAAAACCCTTCAGCCCGAGTGAGCTGGTGGCAAGAGTGAAGGCCCATCTGGCCAGATATGACCGGCTGACAGGAAGTGCCGTGGAGGCGAACAAGGTCATTGAGATCCGCGGACTGAAGATTGATACGACGGCAAGAAGAGTGTGGGTCAATGGTGAGGAACGTACATTTACGACAAAGGAATTTGACCTTCTCACATTCCTTGCGGGTCATCCGAACCATGTATATACCAAAGAAGAACTGTTCCGGGAAATCTGGGATATGGAATCCATCGGTGATATTGCAACGGTGACAGTGCATATTAAGAAGATTCGTGAAAAGGTTGAGGTGGATACTTCCAATCCGCAGTATATCGAGACCATCTGGGGAGTGGGATACCGCTTTAAAGTATAGGAAATAAAGGAGAGAATCATCCATGCACAGAAGGAAAAATGTTAGATGGAATACGATGGCAATTCTTGCAATGGGATTCTTTGGCGTGATTATTCTTGGAGGAATACTGTTGTGGCTGCCTGTTTGTAACCGGCAGCCAATTGCATTTATGGACGCGTTGTTTACTTCGACGTCGGCGGTGTGTGTGACCGGACTTGTCACGATCACACCGGCGGCGCAGTTTACACTTCCGGGACAGATCCTACTTCTTCTGCTGATACAGATCGGAGGACTGGGAGTGATCGGATGCGCGGCTTTGTTCGTGCTTCTTCTCAGGAGAAGGGTAACGGTAAGAGAAAGAATTGTTCTGCAGGAGACATATAATGCAGACAGGATCGGCGGGATCGTGGGCTTCGTGCGAAAAGTACTCATGGGAACTTTCCTTGTAGAGGGGGTGGGAGCACTTTTCTATGCAATGCAGTTCATTCCGCAATATGGATGCGTGAGAGGGATATGGTATTCCGTATTTCACGCAGTTTCCGCCTTCTGTAATGCGGGAATCGATGTGCTTGGTACAGACAGTCTTGCCGGTTATGTGGATAATCCGTTTATCAATCTGACTACGATCACACTGATTGTTGTGAGTGGTATTGGTTTCACTGTGTGGTATGATGTCATTGGAAACGGCAGAAGAATATGGAAGCATGAGGTGCCCCGTCGCTGGTGGTTTACAAGACTGACACTACATTCGAAAATAGCAATCGTTACGACTCTTGTGCTGCTTGTTACCGGTACGCTTACCGTGCTTTTCCTGGAATACAATAATCCGGAGACATTGGGTAACATGCCGGCAGGGAAGAAGCTTCTGGCGGCTGCATTTCAGTCGGTGACGACAAGGACAGCAGGATTCTTTACTATTCCGCAGGATTCCTTCCACGAGGAGACAAAGTTTTTCAACTGTATCCTGATGTTTATCGGTGGTTCTCCCGGCGGAACTGCGGGTGGTGTGAAGACAACAACCGTGGCCATGCTGATTCTTGCGTGCATTACAGTGATACGAGGTGGAAATGATATAGAGTGCTTCGGAAGAAAGATTTCATTTGCAAATTTCCGAACAGGCTTTGCGGTGGTTGTGGTAGCATTTGCGGCCCTGGTGTGTGGCACTCTCGCCATTACGATCATAGAACCGGACACGGTTCCGTTTATCAATATTTTATATGAGACATCATCGGCGATCGGAACAGTAGGACTGACGGCGAATCTGACGGCGAGTCTTACAAGAGCCAGTCAGGTGATCATTATGCTTATGATGTATATGGGACGGCTAGGTCCGCTGACGCTGGCACTATTGTTTGCCGGAAAGTCAAATCCAAGAGACCGTATCCGGGAGCTTCCGGAAGAACGGATCATGATAGGTTAGTAAAGGAGACTGAGGATGAAAAAACAATTTGCAGTATTAGGAGTGGGAAGCTTTGGCGAAAGCGTGGCAGTGGAACTGCAGAATCTGGGCTGCGAGGTCATTGCCGTTGATAACGATATGGAGAGGATCGAAGAAATCGCAGATTCGGTTTCCTATGCGATGCGGGCAGATTTTGGAGAGCCGGAGGTCATTCGTTCTCTTGGAGCAAGAAATCTGGACGGTGTGGTCGTGGCAGTTGCAGAAAATATGGAATCCAGCATCATGGCAACTCTTGTTTCCAAAGAGATCGGTGTTCCATATGTGATGGCAAAGGCGAAGACAGATCTTCATGCTACGGTTCTTCGAAAAATCGGTGCAGATGCGGTTATTTTCCCGGAGGTCGATATGGGAAAACGAATCGCAAAGACTCTTGCTTCTGCCAATTTCGCAGACTGGCTGTCGCTGTCACCGGATTTTAGTATTGTTGAGATAAAGATTCCGGAAAAATGGGTTGGGAAGTCCTTGATCGAGCTGGATGTCAGACGTGTCCATGCGGTAAATGTAGTGGCGATTAAAACAGGAGATGACGTAGAGGTGAATCCGGATCCGGCAAGAAAGCTGGAAGAAGGTATGATCATGGTACTGGTAGGAGCCAATGAGGCCCTGGAGAAAATATAAAAAAGAACAGCGTAGAGGAAAAAAGATGATTACAAGTACAGCCAATGCAAAAGTAAAACGACTCGTAAATTTAAATAAAAAGCATAAACTTAGAACGGAAGAGGGAATATTTGTAACAGAGGGAATCCGGATGTTCCGGGAAGTGCCGCGGGAGAGGGTCCTGGAAGTATATGTATCGGAATCTTTCTGGGAGAAAGAGAAGCAGACCATCATGCAGGTGCTGGAAGGTACAGGCGTAAGGGCAGAGCTTCTTTCCGATCATGTGTATGCACATGTGTCGGACACGAAGACCCCGCAGGGTATCCTGTGTCTCGTGAAGCAGGAGAACCGGAAGCTTTTGGATGTGCTGGACACAGAGAATCCGTTTCTTCTCGTGCTTGATAATCTGCAGGATCCGGGAAATCTGGGAACGATCGTCCGTACGGCGGAAGGTGCAGGTGTAACGGGTATCATTATGAGCCGGGGCTGTGTGGACATTTATAATCCGAAAGTCATACGCTCTACGATGGGCTCCATTTATCGAATGCCATTTTGCTATGAAGAAGATCTGCCGGCGGTTCTGGATACACTGAAGGAGAGAAAAATCAGAAGTTACGCGGCACATCTTGACGGGAAATGTGCGTATGATGAAGAAGATTATCACGGACCGTGTGCGTTTCTCATCGGAAACGAAGGAAACGGACTCAGAGATGAGGTGGCGAAGAAAGCAGACTGCTATATCCGTATCCCGATGGAGGGAGAAGTGGAGTCTCTGAATGCGGCTGTTGCGGCGTCTGTGCTTATGTTTGAGGCGGCAAGGCAGCGGCGGGTGAAATAATTGCTTTCTCATAGAAAGTATAGTAAAATGAAAACAAGGAATACTATTTTTCAGAAAAGAGAGGAAAAGATATGCAGACAATCTATTGGCTGATCTTATTTGTCATTCTATTGCTTATAGAGATATGCACCATGGGTCTTACGACAATCTGGTTCGCCGGTGGCGCTATCGTGGCATTTCTGGCCGGCGTTCTGGGATTCGGAACGACTGTCCAGGTGGTTGTATTTATTGTGGTATCTGTACTGCTCTTAGTAATGACAAGACCGATCGCGGTAAAGTATTTCAATCAGGAGAGACAGAAAACAAATGCGGAGAGCCTGATTGGTCAGAATGCACTTGTTACGGAGGATATTGATACGCTTCAGGCTGTAGGAAGAGTAGAGGTCCGGGGACAGGAATGGTCGGCAAAGACCGATGAGCCGGATGGCCGGATCGCAAAAAATACAGTCGTAGTCGTAGAAGGTATTCAGGGTGTAAAGCTGATTGTAAGGGTTAAGGAGGAAAAGACATGTTAAGAGTATTAGGAAGTTTTATCGGAATCATTTTACTGGTCATAGTTGTATTGCTGTTGATTTCCTGTGTGAAAATCGTTAAGCAGGCGCAGGCACTCGTTGTAGAGCGTCTCGGTGCTTATCAGGCTACATGGGGAACCGGTATCCATTTTAAGATCCCGATCATTGACCGTGTGGCAAGAAAAGTGGATCTGCGTGAGCAGGTTGTTGATTTCGCACCGCAGCCGGTTATTACAAAAGATAACGTAACAATGAGAATCGATACGGTTGTATTCTATCAGATCACAGATCCGAAGATGTTCTGTTATGGAGTGGCAAACCCGATCATGGCAATCGAGAATCTGACGGCGACAACACTTCGTAATATTATCGGTGATCTGGAGCTTGACCAGACACTGACCTCCAGAGAGACGATCAATACGAAGATGAGAGCTTCTCTTGATGTGGCTACAGACCCATGGGGAATCAAGGTAAACCGTGTTGAACTTAAGAATATCATTCCGCCGGCAGCGATCCAGGATGCAATGGAGAAACAGATGAAGGCAGAGCGTGAACGTCGTGAAGCGATCCTTCGTGCGGAAGGTGAGAAGAAGTCTACGATCCTTGTGGCAGAAGGACATAAGGAATCCGCAATTCTGGATGCCGAGGCTGAGAAGCAGGCAGCGATCCTTCGTGCAGAAGCAAAGAAGGAAGCAATGATCCGTGAGGCAGAAGGTGAGGCTGAGGCAATCCTTAAAGTACAGCAGGCAAATGCAGATGGTCTGAAGTTCCTGAAGGAAGCAGGAGCAGACGAATCTGTACTTACACTGAAGAGCCTGGAGGCATTTGAGAAGGCAGCAGACGGTCAGGCTACGAAGATTATTATTCCATCGGAGATCCAGGGAATCGCAGGACTTGTGAAGTCTCTGGCAGAGGTTGGAGGAAATGAAGGGAAGTGATGGCATGAAACCCATCATTGATATGTCAAAAGAATATGGCCTTGTATTTGATGGCGGCGGGGCAAGAGGAGCGTACCAGATCGGTGCATGGAAGGCTCTTGTGGAAGCCGGGGTTCAGATAAATGCAGTGGCAGGAACATCCGTGGGCGCATTAAATGGCGCCCTCGTTTGTATGGGTGACATAGAAAAGGCGGAGAAGATCTGGAGTGAGATTACATTTTCCACAGTCATGGATGTAGATGATGACTGGATGGAGCGATTGTTTCATAAGGAAATGGGAATCAAAGAATTCCTGAATGAGGCATGGCTTAAGATTACAGAGGGCGGCGTAGATATTACGCCGCTTAAAACGCTGATCCATGAAGTGGTGGATGAAGAAGCAATCCGCAATAGCGGAAAAGAATTCTGTCTTCTTACATTTTCGCTGTCCGATATGCGGGAGCTGGATCTGAGCATTGAAGACGTGCCGGAAGGACTTCTGGAGGATTTTCTGCTGGCAAGCGCTTATCTTCTCGGATTTAAGAATGAGCCCCTGCACGGAAAGACATATATAGACGGCGGTGTGATCAATAATGTTCCGGTCGGCTCACTTGTAAAGCGAGGATATGAAAATATCATCGAAGTACGCATCTACGGTCCCGGCAGGGCGCCGCGGGTAAAGATGCCGGAAAACGGAGTAAAATACGAAGTGGCGCCGCGTGTGAAGCTTGGAAGTATCATTGAATTCTCAGAAAAGCGAAGTCGGCAAAATCTGGTCATCGGTTATTACGATGCCAAACGAATGCTATATGGTCTGGAAGGCCGGATCTATTATATTGAACAGACCCATGAGGATGCGTATTATGAAAATCTTCTGTCAGGAATGCGGGAGATCGAGAAGGCAGAGATTGCCATTCAGCTAAAGGTTCCGCTTAACTATACCGACAAGGAATTGTACATGGGAATGCTGGAAGCATCGGCAAAACTGCTTCGAATTCAAAAATATCAGGTGTACACAGTTGACCAATTGTTTGAAATAGTATATAAAAAATATATGACTTTGGAAGACAGGATGAATATGCCAAGGTTCGTGCACATATTAACAGGATTGAAAGAGGGACTTAAGATGAATTTAAAAGGAAGAAACTTTTTGACACTGAAGGATTATTCACCAGAGGAAATCGAATATCTGCTTGACCTGGCAGCAGATCTGAAGGAAAAGAAAAAAAACGGAGTTCCGGTTGACAATTACAGAGGAATGAACGTGGCACTGATCTTTGAAAAGACAAGTACAAGAACACGCTGCTCCTTCGAGGTGGCAGCTCATGATATGGGAATGGGCACTACTTATCTGGATCCAAGCGGTTCCCAGATCGGCAAAAAGGAAAGTATCGAAGATACCGCACGTGTACTGGGACGTATGTATGACGGAATCGAGTACCGCGGATTCGGGCAGGAGATTGTAGAGGAGCTGGCTGCATATGCAGGTGTACCGGTATGGAACGGACTGACCAATGAATATCATCCGACACAGATGCTGGCAGACCTTCTGACGATTCGTGAACATTTCGGAAGATTAAAAGGAATCAAGCTCGTTTATATGGGCGATGCAAGATATAATATGGGAAATTCCCTTATGATCGCATGCTCCAAGATGGGAATGGACTTCGTTGCATGCACGACAAAGAACTACTTCCCGAATGAAGAGCTTGTAAAGACATGTCAGGGATACGCGAAGGAAAGCGGAGCAACCATCACACTGACAGAAGATGTGAAAGAAGGCACAAAGGGAGCAGACGTTATCTACACAGACGTATGGGTATCCATGGGAGAGCCGGACGAAGTGTGGGAAGAAAGAATCCGCGAACTTACCCCATATAAAGTAACGAAAGAGGTTATGGAAAATGCAGGAGAAGAAGCAATCTTCCTTCACTGTCTCCCGGCATTCCACGACCTTAAGACAAAGATCGGAAAAGAAATCAAAGACAAATACGGCATTGACGATATGGAAGTCACAGACGAAGTATTCGAATCCGGACAGTCAAAAGTATTTGACGAGGCCGAAAACCGTATGCATACGATCAAAGCCGTAATGGTTGCAACCCTGGGCGAAAAATAAGGGATGGAGGCAGGGGACGCGGACAGGGGACGCGGGTAACGTAGCGGAGCGAGGCTACCCCGTCCCCCAAGCGAGGCTGCCCCGTCCCCCAGGCGAGGCTGCCCCGTCCCCCAAACGTAGCGGAGCGAAGTATGAAATCAGAAATTTTACGATTATTAAAGGAATCCGATACTTATATTTCCGGGCAGCAGCTGTGTGATCATTTTCATGTGTCAAGAACGGCTGTCTGGAAGGTAATTGAACAATTGAAAAAAGAGGGTTATGAGATTGAGGCGGTCCGTAATAAAGGGTACCGCCTTACCTGCAGTCCGGATGTCATGTCAAAGGCAGAGATTGAGAGCCTCCTTGCGACACAGTGGGTAGGAAAGAAGGTCGTATATTCGGCGGAAATCGATTCTACCAATACACAGGCGAAGGCGGCAGGCGAACAGGGAGAAGCTCACGGCACACTTTTCGTTGCAGATAAGCAGAATGCGGGAAAAGGACGAAGAGGAAGAGTGTGGGAGTCTCCGGCCGGCAGCAGTATTTACATGACCGTCCTTCTGCGCCCGGATCTGCCCCCGGTGAAAGCGCCGATGCTCACACTGGTGATGGCAGTCAGCGTCGCCGAAGGCATCCGCCAGGTAACCGGTCTGGACACCCAGATCAAATGGCCCAATGATATTGTGCTGAATAAGAAAAAAATATGTGGCATCCTGACGGAGATGAGTACAGAAATTGATTACATCAATTACGTGGTGATCGGAGACGGAATCAATGTGAATCAGGATACATTTCCGGAGGAACTGTCAGAGACAGCCACATCCTTAAAGATAGAATCCGGGCAGATATACAGACGCTCGGAGCTGATTGCTTCCATTATGAAACAGTTTGAGAAGAATTACGAAATGTTTCTTGAAACAGAAGACCTGTCGGGAATCCAGGACATTTACAATGAAATGCTTGTGAACAGAGGAAGAGAGGTAAGAGTGCTGGAGCCCGGGAACGAATATAATGCTTTCGCGGAAGGAATCAATAAAACAGGTGAGCTGATCGTCAGGACAGAAGCAGGAGAAGAGAAGCATATTTTCGCCGGTGAAGTATCTGTCCGCGGTATATATGGATATGTATAAATCTTAAATCTGTACAGGGCGAGCCCGGCGAAAATGCCGGTACCGGAAAGGAGAACTATGTACGAAGAAAAAATTGTACTGTGCGGTGCAAATTCTTATGAAGAAAAATATTATCTGAACCCGGATTTTAGCGGGCTTCCGGACAGCATCAAGGATGAGCTTAAGATCATGTGCGTGCTGTATGTCCATGATGTAGGTGGAATACTGACACTGGTATATGAAGAAGATGGAGAGCTGTGCTTTGAAGTCACGTCCGAAGAAGGAGACCCGATGTTTGACGATATCGGAAGCCAGCTCAAGATCAAGCAGTTACAGAGAGAGAAGCAAGATCTGCTGCAGGCACTGCAGTTGTATTATCAAGTATTTTTCTTGGGCGAGGAGGTAGAATAAATGCTGTTAGTAATTGACGTGGGAAATACAAATATTACACTCGGCGTATTCCGTAAAGAGGAGCTTTTGGGAACATTCCGTATGATGACCAAGCTCCCGAGAACATCCGATGAATACGGAATCATGTTAAGAGAACTGGTGGAAAGACAGGGCATTTCATGCGACGATATAGACGCCGTTATCATCGCCTCCGTTGTACCGGACATCATGCATTCCCTGGGAAGCGCCATCATCAAATATTTCGATATCAAGCCTATGATCGTATCTGCCGGTATCAAGACAGGTATTAAGATCCAAACAGAGAATCCCAAACAAGTCGGCGCAGACCGTATCGTAGATGCAGTTGCCGCATACACAATACACGGCGGCCCAGTCATCGTAATCGATTACGGCACAGCCACTACCTACGACGTAGTCGGCCCGGATGGCACCTTCGAAGCAGCAGTCATCGCACCAGGAATCCGCACCTCCGCACAGGCAATGTGGGGACAGGCAGCGATGCTCCCGGCAATCGACATCCGTAAGCCAGAATCCATACTCGCAAAAGAAACCATCTCCTGCATGCAGGCAGGAATCGTATTCGGTCAGATCGGCCAGACAGAATACATCATCAACAAAATACGGGAAGAATCCGGTTATACAGATGCCAAAGTAGTCGCAAGCGGCGGACTCGGAAAAATCATCGCAAGCGAGACAGACGTGATAGATGTGTACGATCCACAGCTCACATTAAAGGGGTTGAGGATCATTTATGAGAAGAACAAAAAACGTTAAAAAAATAACAGAGGACGTAGACTTTTTCAATTTACCTACGTCCCTAATTAGAAAATGTGGTGTACCCAAATGAACATAGGAAATGTAAAATTAGATAATCCATATATTCTTGCACCAATGGCAGGCGTTACCGACCTGCCGTTTCGCTTATTGTGCAAAGAGCAGGGCGCAGGGCTTCTGTGCATGGAAATGGTCAGCGCGAAAGCGCTGCAGTATAAGAACCGGAATACGAAGGCGTTATTATCGATTCATCCAGAAGAATACCCGGTGTCGCTGCAGCTATTTGGTTCTGACCCGCATATCATTAGTGAGCAGGCGAAGAGGATTGAGGAGTTGCCATTCCAGATCCTGGACATCAATATGGGGTGCCCGGTGCCGAAGGTCGTGAAAAATGGTGAGGGCTCGGCGCTTATGAAGAATCCGAAGCTTGTCTATGACATTGTATATGAGACAGCGCGGGCAATCGAGAAGCCGGTCACAATCAAGATTCGAAAGGGATTTGACGATGAAAATGTAAATGCGGTGGAAATCGCGAAAATTGCGGAGGAAGCGGGAGCCGCGGCGGTGGCGGTTCACGGCAGAACGCGGGAGCAGTATTACTCCGGAAAAGCGGACTGGGATATCATCCGTCAGGTAAAGGAAGCGGTCAGCATACCGGTTATCGGAAATGGTGATGTGACGTCCGGTGAAAAGGCGAAAGCCATGCAGGAGCAGACCGGCTGTGACGGTGTGATGATCGGGCGCGGAGCGCAGGGCAATCCGTGGATCTTCCATGAGCTTTCAGAGTATGCGAAAACAGGAATGATGCCGCCAAGACCGGAACCGGAAGTGATAAGGGAAACAATGCTCCGACACGCAAGACTGCAGCTGGAATTCAAAGGAGAATACCTGGGGATCCGGGAAATGAGAAAGCATGTCGGCTGGTATACAAAAGGAATGAAAGGCTCTGCAAAATTGCGGGCGGCAATCAATCAGATTGAATCTTATGAAGAACTGGAAGAGCTGCTAAATACGATAATAAAAGCAGGTACTCTTACATATACTTAATCCGTACATGGGAACTTGTCTTGTCGCTAAAAAGAGATTGACAATGCAGGAAGGGTTATGTATAATAATGAAATTGTGAAAGTATCTTTATTTTCAGGAAAGGAAGCAATAAGTACATGGAAGCAAAGAAGAAATTACTTACGTATGCAGGCTTGAAAGCATTGGAAGAAGAGCTTGAGAATTTAAAAGTTGTAAAGCGTAAAGAGGTAGCCGGTAAAATTAAAGAAGCAAGAGAACAGGGCGACTTATCTGAGAATGCGGAGTACGACGCAGCAAAAGACGAACAGCGTGATATTGAAGCACGTATTGAGGAGTTAGAAGGAATTCTTAAGAATGCAGAAGTCGTTGTTGAGGATGAAGTCGATTACGATAAAATAAATGTCGGATGTACGGTAAAGGTATTTGATATTACATTTGACGAAGAGATGGAATTTAAGATTGTTGGTTCTACAGAAGCAAACAGCCTGGAAGGAAAGATTTCCAATGAGTCTCCGGTAGGGCAAGCATTGATCGGTAAGAAGGTTGATGATGTTGTTGACGTAGAGACACAGGCAGGAGTTATGCAGTATAAGGTACTGAGTATCAGCCGTACAATGTAATTTATGAAACGAAGGAGAGAAGAGACGTGGGCGAGCAGCAGAAAAATGTACAGGAATCGGATATTAATCAGTTAAGAAAGGTCCGTCGCGAGAAACTCGCGGATTTGCAGGAAAACGGAAAGAACCCTTTTGAAATTACAAAATATGACGTTACATGCCATGCGATGGATGTAAAGGAAAATTACGAAGAGATGGAAGGAAAGCACGTATCTCTTGCAGGACGTATCATGCAGAAGCGTGTTATGGGTAAGGCATCCTTCTGTAATATTCTTGACCAGAGCGGAAACATCCAGTCTTATGTGGCAAGAGACAGTATTGGTGAAGAATCCTACAAAGACTTTAAGAAGATGGATATCGGAGATATCGTAGGTCTTGAAGGTGAAGTATTTAAGACAAAGACAGGTGAAATCTCTGTTCATGCATCTTCAGTAAAACTGTTGTCCAAGAGCCTGCAGATCCTCCCGGAGAAATTCCATGGTCTTACAAATACAGATATCCGCTACCGTCAGAGATACGTGGATCTGATCATGAATCCGGAAGTCAGAGATACATTTATTAAGCGTTCCAAGATTGTAAGCTCCATCAGAAGATACCTGGACGGACAGGGCTTCCTTGAGGTAGAGACTCCGATGCTCGTAAGTAATGCCGGAGGAGCAGCTGCAAGACCATTTGAAACACATTTTAATGCACTGAGCGAAGATTTCAAGCTTCGTATCTCTCTGGAGTTATATCTGAAGCGTCTGATCGTAGGCGGTCTTGAGAGAGTGTACGAGATCGGACGAGTATTCCGTAATGAAGGTCTTGACACAAGACACAATCCGGAATTTACACTGATGGAATTATATCAGGCATATACAGATTACAACGGAATGATGGATCTGACAGAGAACCTGTATCGCCATGTGGCACAGGAAGTTCTCGGAACGACACAGATCGTATATAAGGGCATCGAGATCGACCTTGGCAAACCATTTGAGAGAATTACAATGGTAGATGCTGTTAAGAAATATGCAGGTGTTGACTGGAATGAAGTGGAGACACTTGAGCAGGCAAGAGCACTTGCAGATGAACACCATGTAGAATACGAAGAGAGACATAAGAAAGGTGATATCTTAAGCCTGTTCTTCGAAGAATTTGCAGAGGAGCACCTGATCCAGCCGACATTTGTTATGGATCATCCGATAGAGATCTCCCCTCTTACAAAGAAGAAACCGGAAGATCCGAACTATGTAGAGCGTTTCGAGTTCTTCATGAATGGCTGGGAGATGGCAAATGCGTACTCCGAGCTGAATGACCCGATCGATCAGAGAGAGCGTTTCAAAGCACAGGAAGAGTTGCTTGCGCAGGGCGATGAGGAAGCAAACACAACAGATGAAGACTTCCTGAATGCGCTGGAGATTGGTATGCCGCCAACAGGTGGTATCGGATTCGGTATCGACAGAATGTGCATGCTGCTGACAGGGGCAGAGGCAATCAGAGACGTATTGTTATTCCCGACAATGAAGTCACTCGGTGATGTAAATAAGAAAAATGATGTAAAAAATCAGGCTGCCGAAGAAATGAAAGCAGAGCCGGAAAAAATTGATTTCTCTAATGTAAAGATTGAGCCTTTATTTGAGGAAGAAGTTGATTTTGATACATTCAGCAAGTCAGATTTCAGAGCTGTAAAGGTTAAAGAGTGTGTTGCAGTACCGAAGTCAAAGAAACTCCTTCAGTTCACTCTTGATGATGGAACAGGCACAGATCGTACGATTTTAAGCGGTATTCACGCTTATTACGAGCCGGAAGAACTGGTTGGTAAAACACTGATCGCCATCACAAACCTTCCACCAAGAAAGATGATGGGAATTGAGTCTTGCGGTATGTTATTATCAGCAGTAAATAATCTGAAAGACTCAGAAGATGAAGAACTGCATCTGATCATGGTTGATAACCACATTCCAGCAGGTGCAAAGCTCTATTAAGATGATGTATGGATGTACCGTTTTACCGAATAGACGGGACGTACTTCATTTGATAAAAAACTAAAAAAACAGCGATTTACATCAAACTTACATCAATTGATGCAGAAATCGGTGCAAGCAAGAAAAAATCGCATAATTAGTGCAATGAGTGGGCAATTCCAATCGGAGTTGCCCATTTTTAAAACAAACAGAAATACAAATCGAAAGTTGGAGGATACACGCATGAAAATTGTAATCATTAATGGAAGTGCCAGAAAAGGAAATACGCTGGCAGCAATCAATGCATTTATAAAAGGAGCGTCAGAAAAGAATAAAATTGAAATCATTGAACCCGACAAACTCAACATTGCACCATGCAAGGGATGTGGTGTCTGTCAATGCTCTAAGGGATGCGTCGATAAGGATGATACAAATTCTACAATTGATAAAATTGCTGCCGCAGATATGATTCTTTTTGCTACACCAGTTTATTGGTGGGGAATGTCAGCACAATTGAAACTTATCATTGATAAGTGCTACTGCCGTGGATTGCAGTTAAAAAACAAAAAAGTTGGCACAATTGTTGTAGGTGGTTCTCCCGTAGGCAGTATCCAGTATGAGCTGATTGATAAGCAGTTTGACTGTATGGCAAAATATCTTTCATGGGATATACTTTTCAAAAAATCATATTACGCAACAGCCAGAGATGAACTTGAAAAAAATAAGGATTCCATGAACGAACTTGAGTGGATCGGAAAAAATTTATAAAGCACACACCAAATTCCAGGTTGTAGGGCTAAATGAATATAGCTTAAGAGTGGCATCGGTGAAATATCCGGTGCCTTTGCTTTGAAAGAACTACGAAATAATAATTTCAAAATGGGGGTTGAAGTATAAATTACACTTTGTACAATGTATATATCGGGCGCCCGATGAGATCAATTTAAGGAGGTTCACGAGATGAACAAAATTAATATTAGTCCCATCGGAAAGATTGTAAATGGAAATGAAGTAAAGGTAATTCTTGATCCAAAGTATGCAAAAGCACTAAAAGGACTTGAAGGATACAGCCATGTTCAAATACTTTGGTGGATGAATGGCAGCGATAATCAAAGAGACCGAAATGTTTTGGTAGAAAAGAAACCATATAAAAATGGTCCGGATGAGATCGGTGTATTTGCACTTAGATCTCCGGAGAGACCTAATCCAATAGCGGTTTCAAATGTGAATATCGCATATGTGGATGAAGAGTCTGGAACTGTAGGGATATATTATATTGATGCATTTGATGGAAGTCAGGTGCTTGACCTTAAGCCGTATACGCCAAGTATTGACCGCATTGAGAATCCGATGACACCTGATTGGTGTAGCCATTGGCCAAAGTCATATGAGGAAAGTGGACGTTTTGACTGGGAAGCTGAATTTAATTTTTAGAGGGGGGTGGTTCTGTGGCACTTGCAGATTACATAAACGAAAAACCAACAATACGTACAGATAGATTAATTATTCGTCCAATGACAGAAGAAGATGTTCCTGCACTAAAGGAATGGATGTCGGATAAATCAATTTACACCTATTGGGGAAAAGGACCAAGTAAGGCAGAATTGAACCCTGAGCTACTATTCGAAAAGGGGGAAAAGCCAACAAAGAGTTTTCATCTTGGGGTAGCATTAAAAGATGATGATAAGGTTGTTGGCGATTTATGGGTTTATCTGATTGAGAAAGATCGTATGGCTTCAGTTGCAATCAGATTATCAAAAGGAGTTCATGGATGTGGCTATGGAACAGAAGCCCTTAGGGCAATTACAAGATTCTGTTTTGAGCATACAGAACTTAGAAGGCTTTGGACAGAAGTTGATGTTCGAAATGTTGCATCTTGTAGAATCCTAGAGAAATGTGGCTACACGAAGGAAGGACATATCAGACAGGGTAAAATGGTAAATACCTGGTGCGACTACTATATCTATGGAATTTTGTCTACAGATATGGAAAGGCAAGTGTGAGCAACAACCAGTTGCTTTTCACAGATGTGTAATGTAGGTATAATGGAAAAAAAGGAGGAATGAGTCATGGAGACAAAGGATGTTATCGTAGAATTAAGAAAGAAAAATGGTTTGTCACAGGATGAGCTTGCGGAAAAAGTTTTGGTTACCAGACAGGCAGTATCTCGTTGGGAAACAGGTGAGACTATACCAAACACTGAAACATTGAAGCTTTTATCAAAGCTATTTAATGTTACTATTAATACATTGTTGGGTTCTCCACAGCAGTTGATTTGCCAGTGTTGTGGTATGCCGATTGGAGATGATACTACCAGTAAGGATCCGGATGGCAATTTCAATGAAGACTATTGTAAATGGTGTTATGCAGATGGTGAATTCAAATACTCCAGTAAGGAACAGTTGATAGATTTTTGTGTTGGACACATGGCTACTGAGGAATGGCCGGCAGAACAGGTACGTGCACACATGGAGTCAGTGGTTCCTGGATTAAAACACTGGAAATAATCTAGGTTTACTTAAAGAGATTATTTTTTGAGGCATCAGTCATTAAGTTGGCTGGTGCCTAATTTTTTAGGAGGTGTCAGCACAATAGAAGACTATGGGATGTCGGCACTTGGAATGATTTTAGCGTAATGATTGGAGAAAATAAACCTAAAATTAAACCATATGATTTTGATGAAATTAAATTACTCACTAAGTTAGTTCACGAGTATGGTTTTTCGGACGTTTTAAGAGTATATTTAATCTTTTTTTGCTTGGAGTAGCTTGTAAATGAAGAATTTATCAACAAATAATACAACAGGTGTACGACCTGTCACCCGTATATTTTTGCAACAATCATTTAACTTCGACAATGTTTCTACATAGTGTAATGGTTACTAAAAATAATGGTTGTGATATAATAAGACAGAAACAAATTTATATGAAATTCGCAAAGCGTTGTTTGGTGATTTGGTAAATCATGGTAAATTAATTTTATTTATAAGGAACAGAAACTTTGAATTTTATGCTCTTTTGACTACAATTGTGTGTGTCAAAAGATTTTGACAAGGATAAAAAGTCCTTTGTCAAAGCCTTTTGATAGCATTAATATCTGTTTTTGATTAAGATACAAGTGCAAGGAGGTATATTGAATGGAACTCGGGAATCAAATTAAGAAATATCGTTCGGAACTTCAAATTTCACAAGAACAATTAGCGGACCGCATATATGTGTCTCGACAAACTATTTCAAATTGGGAGAATGAGAAAAGTTATCCAGATGTAAATAGTTTGATTCTTTTGAGTGAAGTATTCCAAACCTCCATTGATAAATTAATCAAAGGAGATATTGAAATTATGAAAGAAAAAATCAATGAACAAGAAATTAAGAAACTCAATTACTATGGTAACATTTTTGGCGTGCATTTTGCAATCACGATTTTATCGGCAGTCCCATTGTTCTTTTGGTTGGAACAGCTTGCATTTATTCCGTTTGGAATTCTTTTTGTAATTACGATGTATTGGGCTTTGAAAGTGGAAAAGGTGAAAAAAGACAACGATATTCAGACATACAAAGAGATTGTAGCCTTTTCAGAAGGTAAAAGATTGGACGAAATACAGAAGCAACGAGAAATCGGAAAACGACCATATCAAAATGTACTGAAAGGGATTGTAGCCGGAATTGTTACAATAGTGGTATGTTTCTTGATTGGACTACTGTTTCATTTGCTTGGGAATTAAACAATCGTTATTAGGATAATAGGTATGAGAAACGACTGTGAAATTCCAGGTTGTAGGGCTAAATGAATATAGCTTAAGAATGGCATCGGTGAAATATCCGGTGCCTTTGTTGTGTAGAGAGTCGAGAAATCGGCTCCTTTTTCTTGCCATAAAATGAAGGGAGGTTCGGTATGGCTGCATCGAGAATTAAAGGTATCACCATTGAAATCGGCGGCGATACCACGAAACTTCAAACAGCATTAAAGGGTGTTAATACCGAAATCAGGAATACGCAGGCACAGCTTAAAGATGTGGAAAAGCTTCTTAAGCTGGATCCTGGTAATACAGAGCTTTTGGCGCAGGAGCATAAGCTGCTTGGGGATGCGGTTAAGGAAACTAAGGAAAAGCTGGAAACCTTAAAGACTGCTGCGGAGCAGGCAGAAAAGGCATTAAATGATGGAACGATTTCCAAGGATCAGTAAGAATACCATTTCGGGTATCTATAACACCATCAAGAATGGTTTTACTAATGCAGTGAATTTCATTAAGAATCTGGCTTCTTCGGCGTTCAGCTGGGGAGCAGATATCATCAATGGTATCGTGAATGGTATCAAGTCCTGCATCGGCATGGTAAAGGATGCAGTTTCTTCTGTTAATGGTGGAAGTGGGGATATTGTGATTCCTGTGTACCTTGGTGGTACGATGCTGGATGAAGTGATTGTAAATGCCCAGCGGAGGGCAAATCTAAGAAGTGGAGGAAGATAAAGGGTGGCATTTTTTCAATATTTGAATTTTGACGGCGTGGATCTTCCTCTGCCGGATAGTTATGAAGTGGATATGGCGGATAAGGAAGCGGACAGTGGCGGGGAAACAGAGGCAGGAACTGTACAGAGGGATGTTGTGAGAACTGGTGTTATTACGATATCTGTTTCCTTTTCTGTTACCCAGAAGTGGCTGAGGTTACTTACAGGGTATAAACAGCAGGAGAAGATAAGAGTTGGATTCTTTGATCCGGAAACTGCAAGCGTGAGACAGACAGAAATGTATGTGGAAGGATTTAAGGCAAAGCTTAAGAAGGATACCAGTTATAAGGGGCTTTGGATTGTGAGTTTTATATTAAAAGAATTATAAAAATATTTGAAAATAGATGTTGACTCCTACGTTACGTAATAGTTTATATTAACATTATCAAGTGAATGGAGGATACAACAATGATGACAGTACATGAGGTGAGTAAGCTTGCCGGAGTGAGTATACGCACTCTGCAATATTATGACAAGATCGGTCTTTTACATCCGACGGGATATACCGATGCTGGCTACAGACTGTATGACGATACAGATTTGGAGCGCCTTCAACACATCTTGCTGTTTCGCGAATTGGAGTTTCCACTGAAAGACATCAAGGCAATTTTAAATAGTCCGGATTTTGATAGAAGCAAGGCACTAGAACAGCAGATAGAATTGCTTAGATTGAAAAAGGAACATATTGAGAACTTGATGAATTTTGCACTTGGAATAAAAATGTTAGGAGTGAAACATATGGATTTCAAAGCATTTGATAGAAGTAAACTAGATGAATATGCAAAACAGGCAAAGGAATTGTATGGGAATATGCCAGAGTATAAAGAAATGGAAGAGAAGCAGAAGAATCGTACAGAGGAAGATGAGAAAATTTTGGCTGACAGATTTATGCTTCTCTTTAAGGAAGCTGGCGAAATGAAAGATATGAACCCTGCTTCTCCTGAAGCACAAAATCTTGTGAAAAGAATACAGGATTATATTACAGAAAATATGTATACCTGTTCCAATAAAATACTGCGGGGATTAGGTAAGATGTATTCTGGAGGTGGTGATTTTACAAAGAATATCGATGAATATGGTGGGGAAGGAACTGCTATATTTGTCGACAATGCGATTCAGATCTACTGTGATAATGAACAATAATTGAAATAGATTTGTTCATTCAGAGAGTCGGGAAACTGGCTCTCTTTTTATTTCAGGGAGGAGGTGTTTTCGTGTACCCAGTAAGTGAAGCATTCCTGCAGGCGGTGCAGGAGAACACAAGAAGATATTATTGGTCAGGAAGGATTAGGACAACGAAAGGTGCCACGTATGAGGTTGGTGCTGATGATATCGTAAAGGGGAGTGGCTATATTTCCAGTCAGTGCTGCGGCTCTAAGGAGGCAAATCCAGAACTTAATTATCACAAGGATAGTGAGGAGTATTTGGCGAATATTATGGCTGAAATACCCATGATAACGAGGAGGAGCGAATTTTTGTCACTATATTGTGAATCTTAGGAGGAATGGTTATACAAGATATTTAAAATGTCCGCACTGTAGGACAAAATCCTGATGTAAAAAAGTAATGACGAAAGATGAATAAATTCTTGACAAATAAACGACCGTTTACTATATTTAAAAGGTAAACGGTCGTTTATTATGCGTTTGGAGGATATTATCATGGGTAATAGAAAAGAAGAAATATTAATTGTGGCACTTCACTTGTTCGCAAGAGATGGTTATGAGGCTGTATCAGTCAGTCAGATAGCTGGCGAACTGGACATGACAAAGGGTGCATTGTATCGCCATTACAAGAGTAAAAGAGATATTTTTGACTGTATTGTAGAGCAGATGGAGCAGGGAGACAATAATCAGGCAACAGATTATGGTATGCCAGAGGATGATAAAGAAAGGATTCCTGAAAAGTATGAGGCTGTGTCCATGGATGATTTTGCAAAATATAGCAAGTCTATGTTTGAATACTGGACGGAGAATGATTTTGCTTCGTCGTTTCGGAAAATGCTGACCATAGAGCAGTTTCGGAGTGAAGAGATGCAGAAACTATACCAACAGTATCTTGCATCAGGTCCGGTCTCATATGTAAAGGATATATTTGAGAGCATGAATATTGAAAATGCAAAGGAGAAAGCAGTCAGATTTTATGCTATTATGCATTTTTACTACAGTGCTTATGATGGTGCAGAAAATAAGGAAAAAGTAAAAAAGGAGTTTGAGGCAGCTATTAATAGTGTGGCTCAAGAACTGAAATAAAGGAGAGAGGATCAGATCATGAAAAATAATATTGTAATTCGTTTAGAAGAAAAAAGTGAATATCGTAAAGTGGAGAATCTGGTAAGAGATAGCTTCTGGAACGTATATCGTCCGGGATGTTTGGAGCATTATGTTCTTCACCAGCTCAGAAATGATCCGGCATTTGTACCGGAGCTTGATTTTGTTATGTATCAGGATGGAGAATTAATCGGACAGAATATGTTTATGAGAGCAACAATCGCAGCAGATGACAGAAGAAGTATTTCTATTATGACCATGGGACCAATCTGTATCAAAAATGAACTTAAGCGTAAAGGTTATGGAAAGATACTGCTTGATTATTCATTAGAAAAGGCATCTGAGCTTGGATGTGGTGCAGTATGTTTTGAAGGAAATATTGATTTTTATGGTAAGAGTGGTTTCAAACAGGCTAGTGAGTTTGGTATTCGTTATCACGGATTGCAGGAAGGAGAAGATGCGTCATTTTTCCTGTGCAAAGAATTGATACCAGGTTATCTGGATGGAATTACAGGTGAGTATGCAACACCGGCAGGGTATATGGTTGACGAACAGGAAGCGGAGGAGTTTGATAAGCAGTTTCCATATAAAGAGAAAAAGAAACTGCCAGGACAAATTTTTTAGATTTTGAAAAGGGAATATTATTATATGGATTAGTATGCGAGCATCAGGAGTGACGTCATGAGAGTGGCAACAGAAAGAATGTTTCTTTATCTGTTAAGTGATAAGGATATCAGACTGACTGAAAATTTACGATGATTTTGAAATGATTTTACTTGAGTTTGATTGAAGGCCAGAATATCGATGATATCATAAAATGAGTTGATATGATTACAATAAAATGCATTTATAGAGGCAGAGAAAAAATGAAAGTAAAAAATGCAGATGAATTCGGAAAAGGTAAAATTATTTCTTAATGTAGATGGTAATATCATTCAGGATAAATCTTTCATACAAGGGTTTACAAATCGCAAGGCGGCGAAAGTAGGAGTTCCGTTCTGTGATATTGTATTCGAAATAACGGAACGGTCAGATGTAGAAAATTATCAGATTCTGCAACAGATTATGAAGCATTATGCAGATCAGGGATATGAGATAGCACTGGACGATGTTGGAGCCGGATATTCCGGCCTGAACCGTGTAGTAAATACATCACCAAATTATTTAAAGGCAGATATAGAACTGGTCAGAGATGTTCAAAAATATAAAAAGAAAGAGATTATGATGAAACTTTTGTTGGATTACAGTAATGCAACAGGAGCAATCCTGATTGCAGAAGGGATAGAAACAGCAGAAGAATTGGAGTGTCTGCACAGACTAGGAGTTCACTACGGACAGGGATATTTTCTTGGAAAACCAGACCGGTCATTCAAAAATACAATGTGGACTTTATAAGCCTTGAGACTAATTAGGGGTACTGTGTTTGTGGTTAATATATCAGATGAGGGATGACTCCCGCCTCTGTAGGCGGTGAGCAACAATTATGTATCAGTGGCGGGTCTCAATCCCCCATCTGATATACGCTCCGCGAGGATGCGCAGGAATTCGGATTGGAAGTATGTCTTCAGCTTGTTGATTTATTATCCAATGTATGTTATGCTTTATTTATTACGAACGTTCTGAATGAAGGAGGGGTGATAGATGGCAAATTATACCGAAGAACAATGGAACGCTAAAAAGGTTAAGCTTATGGAAAAGTGCTTTGACGGTTTTGCCGAGTTGGGACTCCACGGTACCGGTATTCGGACCCTGGCGAAGCATTGCGGATATAATACCTCTATGATTTATACTTATTTCAAGGATCTGGACGACCTTATCATTCAATCCACCGAATACTGTATGAGTAAGGTGGAAGATGATTTTATGGCGAAAGCGCCCACAGATGTCGAGGACTTATGGAGGTTTATCGACGAGATACCCTACTGGACGGCAGAAAAGCATGGCAAGAAATATCGCCTGATGTATCAGGTCTATACCCACCCGAAATACAGAGAATACGGAAAGATATTCTTTGCGGGTGTAGATAAGCGTTATACAGAATACGCAAAGAGCCTGGAGGGTAAGCTGGGTATTCCCTATCAAAAGCTGACGCCGCTCATTTTCATTCTGATAAGAGCCTGCGTACACTACGCATTGTTTGAGGACGAGTTCTATATGAAATCCCAGATAGAAACGCTCAAAGAAACTCTCGAACTATTTCTTATGAAATACAACCCGAAAGCAAGATCGGGTTCTGTGACAGAATAAAGCAAAGTCAATAACAATCTTTTAAGAAGAAAGACTCAATACACATAAAACGGAGGTTTATTATGAAAAAATGGATTCTGGGTGCCCTGGCTGTTCTGGCGTTGTGCCTTTTGGTCGTTTTTGGCAGAAAGACATCACACACGCACCAATTCGGAGATTGGGAAACCATCACGGAAGCAGATTGTGTGACGGAAGGTCTAAAGGAGCGAACCTGCGACTGCGGTAAAACGGAAAAGAAAACTATCCCTGCTCTGGGACATACCGAAGTGACCGACGAGGCAGTGGAAGCTACCTGTACCGAAACCGGCCTGACGGAGGGCAAGCACTGCTCTGTCTGTAAAAAAGTTTTAGTTGCACAGCAGACTATCCCCGCACTGGGCCACAAGGAGGTCGTGGATGCCGGGGTGTCACCCACCTGTACCAGAACAGGTCTGACAAAGGGCAAGCACTGCTCTGTCTGTAAAGAAGTTCTGGTTACGAAGAAAGTGGTTTCCGCCAAGGGCCACAGCTACGGCAAGCCTGTCTGGAGCTGGAGTGGTTACACCGACGCTACGGCAACCTTTACCTGTGCAGATGACAGCAGCCATGTTAAAGCTGTAACTGCTGCTATCACCAATAAGGTAACTACGGCTGCCACTTGCGAGGCGGAAGGCATGCGTACTTATACGGCTGCCGTCACTCTCGGCGGTAAGACCTATACTGACACCAAAACGGAAGTCATCCCTGCGATGGGTCACAGCTACGGCGAGCCTGTCTGGAGCTGGAGTGACGACTTTACAACCGCAACGGCAAGCTTCCCTTGTGCAAATGACAGCAGTCATGTGGTAAAGGAAACAGGCACCATCACCAATGCGGTAACCACGGCTGCCGCCTGCGAGACAGAGGGCGTGCGCACCTACACAGCTGAAGTTACCTTCGGCGGCAAGACCTACACCGACACCAAGGACGAAGTCATCCCCGCGACGGGCCACAGCTACGGCGGGCCTGTCTGGAACTGGAGCGGCTACACCGCCGCGAAAGCGACCTTCACCTGCGCCAATGACAGCAACCATGTGGTAACGGAAACAGCTACCATTACCAGTAAGGTGACCACAGCTGCCACCTGTGAGACGGATGGTATGCGTACATACATGGCCGAAGTTACTTTCGACGGCAAGACATATACCAATACCCAAAAGCAAGTCATCTCTGCGCTGAATCACAGCTACAGTAATCGCGCCTGCCTAAGATGCGGTGCGCCGCAGCCGAGTAACGGCCTAGCGTTTGCGGAAAACACGGATGGTACATATTATGTTTCTGGAATTGGAACATGCAAAGATACGGCTGTTGTGATTCCGAAAACCTACAATGGCAAAGCTGTGACGGGTATTGGCAGTAATGCGTTCTACAATAAAAGTCTGACGAGCATTTATATTCCGAGCAGCGTGACCAGCATCGGTCAATTTGCATTTGCCGGTTGCAGCGGCCTCACGAACCTCACCCTTTCGGATGGCGTGACCAGCATTGATATGTATGCGTTTGTCGATTGCAGCGGTCTTACGAGTGTCACCATTCCGAAAAGCGTGACCAGCATTGGTAATTCTGCATTCTGTAATTGCAGCGGCCTCACGAACCTCACCCTTTCGGATGGCGTGACCAGCATCGGCCAATATGCGTTTGCCGATTGCAGCGATCTTACGAGTGTCACCATTCCGAAAAGCGTGACCAGCATCGGCTCTTATGCATTCAGACGTTGCAGCAAGATGACAAACTTTACAGTTGCGGATGGAAATCCAGTTTATTATTCGGCCGGAAATTGCCTGATAGAAACCTCCTCAAAGACCATTGTCATTGGATTTGAGAAGAGCGTTATTCCAACGGACAACAGCGTGACCGGCATTGGCGAATATGCGTTCCAGTATTGCAGTGGTCTGGCAAGTTTCACCATTCCGGACAACATAACGAGCATCGGCCAATATGCGTTTGCCGATTGCAGCGGTCTCACAAGTGTTACCATTCCGGGAAGTGTGACTAGCCTTGGAAAAGGAGTGTTCGATAGCTGCGGTGACCTAGAGAACGTTACCATTTCGTATGGAGTAACGATTATCAGTGATAATGAATTCGATGATTGTAGTAATCTTTTGAATGTCACCATTCCGAACAGCGTGACGAGTATCGGCTCTTATGCATTCCGAAACTGCGGCAGTCTCACGAGTGTTGTCATTCCGGAAGGTGTAACCAGCATCGGTCAGAATGCGTTTGAAAATTGCAGCAGCCTTACGAGCATAACCATTCCGGAAAGCGTGACCAGCATCGGTTCTTATGCGTTCAAGAGTTGTGGCAATTTGACGAGTGTTGTCATTCCGGAAGGTGTAACCAGCATCGGTTCTTATGCGTTCTCTCATTGCAATGGCCTTAAGAGTGTCACACTTCCGAATAGCCTGACCAGCCTCAGCGATTCTATATTCCGAAACTGCAGCAGTCTGACGAGCATCGTTGTTCCGGACGGTGTGACCGATATCGGTTCTTATGCGTTCTCTCATTGCAATGGCCTTAAGAGTGTCACACTTGGAAATAAGGTGACGAACATCGGCATGTTTGCCTTCTACGACTGCAGCAGTCTGGCAAGTATCACTCTCGGAAATAGTGTGACCAGTATCGATTTAAAAGCGTTCTCCTGCTGTGGATTTACGAGTATTACCATTCCTGCGAGCGTGACCAGCATTGACGTTTCTGCGTTTGAATACTGCGGCGGGCTGACAAGCATTACGGTTGCGGATGGAAATACAGTTTATCGTTCGGCCGGGAATTGTCTGATAGAAATTTCTTCAGAGACCCTTTTTATGGGATGCAAGAATAGTGTTATTCCGACGGATGGCAGTGTGACCAGCATCGGCGCTTCTGCGTTTGTCGGCTGCGGCAGTCCGACGAGTATCACAATTCCGAGCAGTGTGACCAGCATCGGCGACTCGGCGTTCGCCGGCTGCGGTCTGACAAGTATCACCATTCCGGGTAGTGTGACCAGCATAGGTAGTTCTGCGTTCCAGGGGTGCAGCAGCATGACGAGTGTCATCATGGAAAAAGGTGTGACCAGCATAGGTAGTTCTGCGTTCCAAAGCTGCAGTATGACGAGCGTAACCATTCCGAACAGCGTGACTAGTATTGGCGGGATGGCTTTCAAGGAATGTAATGGCCTTACGAGTGTCACCATTCCGGGCAGTGTGACGAGCTTTGGCGAATTTATGTTTAACTCCTGCGCGAGCCTGGCGAGCGTCGTTATCGAAAATGGTGTGACAAGCATCGGCAAGTCTGCATTCCAGGGATGCGTCAGCCTGTCAAGTGTTACCATTCCTGCGAGCGTGACCAGTATTGGGGAATCTGCGTTCTATTATTGCACCAGCTTGTCAAGTGTCACCATTCCGGGCAGTGTGACCGAGATCTGTGCTTATGCGTTTAGATCATGCAGCAGTCTGTCAACCATAGGATTTAACGGCACTTTAGGCCAGTGGAACAGCGTCAATAAGGGCAGCGGATGGTGGTCCGATATCCCCGCAACCGGTGTCGAGTGTACCGACGGCTTTCAACGTTTTTAAGTAGTTGATGTGTTCCAAACAAAAGGACTGTCAGCCAGTTCCTGAAAGAAAGCAGAGGCTGTAAAAAATTTTCTAAAGAAAAATCGCTGAGGTCATGTGGCCTCAGCGATTTTTGGTATAATTCGTTATGCGGCTAATTCATAATACCAAAACAATTATATCACTCGTCAAATGAAAAAAAGTTCAGGTATTCTAAAAAGTTTTTATCATTCGAATAACAAAAGATGAAATCTTGTTGCTGATATTGCTGATAATGGCATGGATCCTTATGACATCTATACGACCAATATATGAGATTGTGTTTGTTGAAGCGGCGTGAATCGTGATATAATTGTTTCAGTATTTTTGATTTATTCAATTAAGATGACAGGAGGATTAGCACATGGAACGGGTAGTAAAATTTCTAAAAGATGCAGAAACGTATTATTTAGCAACAGTAGAAGGTGATCAGCCAAGAGTCAGACCATTTGGAACTGCTCATATTTTTGAAGGAAAACTTTATATACAGACAGGGAAGATAAAGGATGTATCAAAGCAGCTGCATATCAATCCAAAGGCCGAAATATGCGCCTTTAAGAATGGTGAGTGGCTTCGGGTGTCTGGTGAACTTATTCCAGATGACCGCAGAGAAGCAAGACAGTCTATGCTGGATGCATATCCATCACTGCAGAAGATGTATTCCGCAGATGATGGTAATACGGAGGTGTTTTATTTTACAAATGCAACCGCTACATTTTCAGCATTTACACATGAACCGGAAGTAGAGAAGTTCTAATCTATTTCAATATTTCTGTATAGCGAGGATAGGAAGATGGGATTATTTGGTAAAAAGAAAACGCCACAGCAGTATATGGAAAAAGGCAAGGAAAATATGCAGGGTGGGTTTTATGCCCTTGCAGCATCCAGCTTTAGTAAGGTTAAGGGAGAATTAGAAGCAGAAGCTTTGTATCAAGCCGGTATTTGCTATCTGATGATGGATAAAAAGAAGCATGATAAATACAATATCCGTTTTGCCAGTGAATATTTTGAAAAGTCGGCAAAAATTGGTCATAAGGGCTCCTCTGCTATCATAAGCTGTGGAATTTCGGCAGACTCGGATATCGATCATCTTATTGCTATATCCCAAACTGCACAAACGAATGGTACAGAATTATATGCAACCGGTCAGAAAAAATCAAATGCTAAAGAAGATAAAAATGTCAAAGCGGATAAAGATGCCCAAAATGATAAGGACATATTGGATTTTTTTGAGATAGAAGATGAAGAAAAGGAAAGAGCGGAAACGCAGGCAATTCTTGCCCTGCCCGGAGGCGATGATTTTTTACGTGGGAAAGAGGCTGAAAAAAATTCAGATTATGATGAGGTGGAAAGAACATGGACAAAGGCTGCAGAGGCTGGAAATGCAGAAGCATTAAAAGCGATTGTAGGCTTTTATCATAATAAGGGTGTATTTTGGGTTTTTAAGGATAAAACGGAAAAAGCGAAGTATTGTAATCCGGACAAAGTGATTTATTGGGGAAAGAAAGCCGTTTCTCAGGGGATTAATTTGTATTCGGATCTGATGGATGCCTATGCGGAAAAGGGACAGTGGGATGAGGCCATAGCCTGTGGAAAAGAGGCAATTGAAAAAGGTTATAACGGGCAATGGTATTTGATGGAGCTTTTTTTGAAAAAGAAAGACTATGATCAGGTTCTTTACTGGGCAAAGGAATATGACAAAAAGGTAGCTGGATATCAGGCGTCAAAACGCTTGGATGAAGTGCGATCCTCTGTACTGAAGAATGCAGATAAAGCAGATAAAGAAAAGGATTATAAGACCAAAAGGGAGCAATTGCAGATCGCAGCTGCTTTATACAGCCCTGCTGCAATGTATCAACTGGGGCGTATGGCCGAACAGGGGGAAGGCACCGCGGCAGACTTCGAAGAGGCTTTGGAATGGTATCAAAAAGCCTCAAATATGGGATATTCCAGTGCAAAGCTAAGAAAAGGCACCATCGAGAGCGTAATAAGTCAAAGGGACAGTCTGGAAAAAATAGCGGAGATTACCGGATCTTCGAAAACAATAATAGAACTCATGAAGCATGGCATTGAGGAAGAAGAACAGCTAATGGAGCTGGGACAGAAATACTTCTTTGAAGGTAACTATAAAGAGGCGTTGGTTCCGCTTCGTATTTTGGCGGAAAGAGAATGCAGAGGTGCCCTTTATCTGCTGGGACGCATGTATGCGGAAGGACTTGGGGTTGACAGAGATTGCAGTATGGCGAAAGACTTTTATGATAAATTGACCGCACAATCGGTAAATAATCGTTACACAATCCCCTTCGGAACGTATCCACAAGGCGAAAATGGGGAAGTACAGCCACTGCACTGGTTCGTGCTGGACCGTGAAGGAGACAGCCTTCTGCTTTTGAGCGAAAAGGTAATAAAGAAGGAGCCATATCATATAGCGGATAATAGAACAACCTGGGTAGATTGCAGTCTGCGCCATTGGCTGAATCATGATTTTCTTCAGTCGGCCTTTACAGAAAAAGAGCGGCAGAAGCTTATTAAAAAAGCAGATGTGATAAATAAAGGTAATAAGGATTTCCATACATCTGGCGGATCTGATACCAAAGATCAGATATTCCTTTTGAGTCTCGAACAGGCAATAAAGTATTTCAGCAAAGGAGACCCGGAGAGAATAGAGATCGGTCTTTTAGAAGACGAGGGATTTTGTTACTATACAACAAAGTGCGCCGAAGCAAAAGGCCTTGCAACAAAGTATGTAATTAAGAATGAGAGAAAGCAGGATGCCGCCCCGGAATATTACCGTTGGTGGCTGTGTTCTCCGGGAGAAAGCTGGGAGAGGGCGTCATATGTCGATTCTAAGGGAGTGATAGAGCCATCCGGAAGAAAAGTAGGTGATTTTGATACAGGAGTACGACCTGCCTTATGGTTAAATCTTAGAACGAAAATATATTAATTTCATGGCACCCTTAAAATGAATTTGAAAGTCTTGATTCTATAGAAGATATTGCATTTTTGTATGAAATCAAGATGTGACTGGGAGCAAATAATACGGATGGAATGATTGAGAGAGTCAATGCTCTGAAAACGCTGTTTTTCCGAAAGAAAACAATCCAGATAGCGCAGTATATTATTACTAATAGCGTATCTGTAATTAGATAAATAGCAAGCGCCTCGTCAGACCACCACCCGAACCAGGTCCCGGGAATATTGATCATCATAAATCCCAGGCAGCCAAATCTGCCGATTTGTTCAATGATTTCGACAAGTTTGTTGCTCCACTTATTTTCAAAGCCATCTTTACACTTAATAGCAAACACGATATTTGGAATCATTATGATCGAAACAAAAAACAGCCCAAATACATTAATCCAACCCATAAAATGCTCCTTCTGTAAGGTTTTCTTCTGTCAATTCAAATTATACATGAAAAAATGAAAATTTCCATACCTCCGGTTGAGAATATTGATGAAGAGGATTTGATTAAAAAAATAGTTGCGGTAAATAATATAAACGAAATAAAGAGTGCAAAACTTGCACTCTTTATTGACATAAGTGCAAAACTTGCATTATTATATGTGTGGAGGTGCAAATATGGGTGAATTAAAGGAGCTAAGAATAGAGAAAAAAATGACGCAACAAGAAGTTGCAGACTTGGTTGGAATTTCGCTACGTTCCTATAAATCATACGAAAATGATGAAAAAAAGCGTGATTCAATAAAATACAAATATATTGTAGAGCAATTGACAAAAATTAATTATATTGATGAAGAGCATGGATTATTAACGATTGAAGATATCAAGAGCAAATGTTCCAAAGTGTTAGAACATTATGATGTGAATTTTTGTTATCTGTTCGGTTCTTATGCAAAAGGGAAGGAAACACCTACAAGCGATGTAGACCTTTTGATTTCTGCAAACGTAAAAGGGCTAAAATTTTACGGATTAGTAGAGGAGTTAAGAGTTGCACTTCAGAAGAAAGTGGACGTTCTGGATATGAACCAACTGAAGGACAACCTGGAATTGACAGAAGAGATATTCAAAGATGGAGTAAAGATATATGGATAACATAAAAAATAATGCATATTACATTCAAAAAATAAGAAAAGACCTGGAATTTATAGTGACTCAAATGCGGGATGTAGATATTGAGGAATTGAACACAAATGAGGTGTTGCTTGATTCGATGCTGTTTCGAATGATTCAGATTTCAGAAAACGCAAAGAAATTGTCGGATGAGTATAAGATGTCTCATCGATATGTGCCGTGGAATGCATTGAGTGGTATGAGAAACAGAATCGTACACGATTATGGTAATGTGGATTTGAATGTGGTGTATGAGACATTAAAAACAGACATACCGGAACTTATAGAACTACTTGAAGATTAAGATGTTATGCATCCTTGAAAGGTTCGGTCTGTGTGACCTTGAAATCACCGTAAATGTGGATGTCCATGTCATCGACCGGATGATACAGCAGTATGATATAGAAAAAACAGGTTATAGGTAATAAATTATGCAGACAAGGCAGGAGGCAATACAATATTGCCATTCATTTAAAGACGTATATGAAGATTATCCATTTCATGATGATAACTGGTGTGTCATGCGCCATAAGGAAAATAAGAAGACGTTTGCTCTTATTTATGATAAAGGTGGATATGTATGGATAAATGTAAAGTGTGATCCAGAATGGAGAGAATTCTGGAGAAATACTTTTTCTTCTGTTGTACCAGCATATCACATGAACAAAACACACTGGAATTCTATTATTCTGGATGGCTCTGTTCCAGATAAAGATATCCGGCGGATGATCGGGGAAAGTTATGATCTGACGAAAGGGAAGAAAAAATGAGAATATTGGTAGATGCGGATGCCTGCCCGGTGGTATCCATCGTAGAAAGAACAGCAAAAAAATATGAGATTCCGGTTATTCTCTTATGCGATACAAGCCATGTCTTATATTCCGATTATAGTGAAGTGATTACTGTGGGAGCCGGTGCGGATGCAGTAGATTTTAAACTGGTCAGTCTGTGCCAGAAGGGAGATATTGTCGTAACACAGGATTATGGTGTGGCTGCGATGATTCTTGGAAAAGGTGCTTATGGTATCCATCAGAGCGGTAAATGGTATACGAATGAAAATATAGATCAGATGCTGATGGAACGTCATCTGGCGAAGAAAGCCAGAAACGCAAAGAAAAAGCATCATTTGAAAGGTCCGGTGAAGAGGACGGAGGAAGATGATAAAAGATTTGAAGTATCGTTGGAGAAGCTCATTTGTGGAAAACAGACAATATACTAAAATAGAACATAGAATATATTAGCAAGGAGGAAATGGTATGAGTGATTGGCAGGATTGGGACGGAGATGGAAAAGTTGATGATACAGAACGGGCATTTACATATTTTATGATTGATGATATGAATAAAAGAGCGCAGAAGAATGGCGGTGGATGTTTAGGCTGCATCATGTTATTTCTTGTTGTAACGATAAGTGTGTTTCGCATAATAGTATAAATGCGTTATGTTAATATGCGTTGCTTGTTGCAACGGGCAGCTTCCCATACAATAGTGGTAACAATTGAAAGAAAGAAGGTTATCTCTAATGTTAAACGAAAATATTAAAGCAATCAGAAAGTCAAAAGGACTTTCGCAGGAAGTACTTGAAACACCTGTAAGCACTTTGCTTGGAGAAACTGTTGTTGAGTCGAAAGCTGATGATTTAAAAGCGATTTCCGAAAAACTGGAGATTATAAACTTGCAGCTTGCACAAAGGAAGACAGCAAGACGAAAAATACTGCATTGGCTGCTTATCTCGTTGTGCGCAGTCATAGTAATCATTTCTGCGGTCTTAATAGTATTAAATAGTCCATATCTGGGCTGGGATTATAATAACCCTGAAACCGCCGTTGTCAGAGTGGCTTTTCATGCATTTGAATGGCTGTTTGTCAGATTAGCACCGATTATCCTTATAGGGGCAAGCGTTGGAATTTTTCTGACACGGAAGAAAGGAAATATGTAGCAACAGCGAGTTGCTTGTCTGGCAAATGAAGAATTGTTATATTTTTCTTATGGAGGATAAAACGATGGAAACAAAGGATATTATTTTAGAACTTCGCACAAAAAGTGGATTATCGCAAGAAGAACTTGCACAAAAAGTAATGGTTACAAGACAGGCTGTGTCTCGTTGGGAAAATGGTGAGACTGTACCTAATACTGACACATTAAAATTGTTATCCAGGGTATTTGATATTTCAATTAATACCCTCCTGGGTGCCCCGAGACAGCTGATATGTCAATGCTGTGGAATGCCACTTGATGATTCCACGATCAGCAAAGAGCCAAATGGTGAGTTCAATGAAGAATATTGTAAATGGTGCTACTCAGATGGCGAATTTAAGTATACCAGTAAAGAACAGCTGATTGATTTTTGTGTAGAGCATATGGCAAATGAGAATTGGCCTGCAGAACAGGTGCGGGCGCATATGGAAGCAGTCGTGCCGAAACTTAATCATTGGAAATAACAGACATTTTACCTTCGTATGATTTGATTTCATACGGAGGTTTATTTTTCCTCCCTCAATCATGTATGGGAAGAGAAGTAATGCCAGATGGCAGAAAAAAGTACTGACTTATCGTCAGACGTAAAGTATAATATAAGAATCTGGAATCAAATGAAGATGAAGTCAGTGGGAAAGAAAGATAAGTACAATGAAAGTTGATAAAAATGAAATCCGATGGGATAGGCTTCTGCAGATTCGAACAATGGGCAGGGATGATTCCAATGCAGATCAGTATCGGTATCCATATGAGCCGACACCGTATTCTGTGCTGGAACGTCTGGCTAATAGCGGACTTATCCGAAAAGAAAATACGCTTTTGGATTATGGGTGTGGGAAAGGCAGGGTAGATTTTTTCCTATCTTATCAGACCAGATGCCATTCTATCGGGATAGATTACGATGAACGGATTTATGAAAAAGCAATACAGAATAAAGAAACTACGGTATTTTCCGATAGAGTGTCCGTTGAACTTGTAAGTGCAGAGCATTTTATTGTGCCGGAAAGTGTGGACCGGATATATTTCTTCAATCCATTTTCTGTGGAAATTCTGCAGAAAGTAATTTCCAGGATCCTTTGTTCTTATTACGAAAAAACAAGGTCTATTCAATTGTTTTTTTACTATCCGTCTGATGAGTACATTTCATATCTCATGGCGGTGGATGAACTGCTGTTTTTGGACGAGATTGACTGCAGAGATTTGTTTCCGGGAAATGATCCCCGGGAGAAGATAGTAATATTTGAGCTATAATAGGAAATGATGAAATGAGTTTGGAGATGAATGCTATGGCTATGTGGAATCCCTGGAGAGGCTGCAGAAAGTGCAGTGAAGGCTGTTTGCATTGCTATATTCACAAAGGTGATGCGAAGCGAGGCGTAAATACAAGTCACATTGTTAAGATGAAAGATTTTAAAAGACCAACAGAACGTCTGAAAAACGGGAACTATAAAATGAAATCAGGAATCGTCTATACTTGTTTTTCTACCGATTTTTTGATTGAAGAAGCTGATGAATGGCGTGATGAATGTTGGCAGATGATGAAAGAACGACAGGACTGTACCTTTTTATTTCTGACAAAACGAATTGAAAGATTTATGGAGTGCATTCCAGAAGACTGGAATGACGGATATGACAATATAGTTGTTTGCTGTACTGTCGAGAATCAAAAAAATGCTGATTATAAGCTTGGGATATTCAGTAAACTGCCGATAAAACATAAATGTGTTACAGCGCAGCCTCTTCTTGAGCGAATCAATATTGAGCGATATCTTGATGGCGTGGAGCTTGTTGTTGTAGGCGGTGAATCAGATTATAACGCAAGACCGCTCGATTATTCGTGGGTGCTTGATATCAGAGAGCAGTGCGTTCGCAAAAATGTTTCCTTTGAATTCAGACAATGTGGAACACATTTTATGAAAGATGGAAAAAGATATAAAATACCGACAAAAGATTTATGTAGTCAGGCAAAAAAAGCAGGTATTAATTTTAGAGCTGATCGCCTATAGTGGGGGATGAGAAATATGAATGTGTTAAGCTAAAACAGGAGATTTTATAATGATTGTTGATAAAGAAAAACGACTGGATGCCTTTGAGAAAATGCTCGAATCTGTACGGCAGCAGTATGAGGCAGCCGATACAAAAATGAAGCAGTTACAGGCAGAAGGGAAAGAGAAAACGGCCACGTACCGTCAGCTTATGGGGAATAAGCTGCAATATCAGAATATTTTATCTCTATATAAAGTGTATGATCTGATAGATTAATGCTGTTGAATTATTGAAGTGGTAAATTCTATATGATGAGAAATGAATTCGAGAAATTAAATTTACTCATATCCCAGGGGCAGTTTGAACTGCTTCTGCCTGAATCCGCCTCTGATTTTCCATGTAATATCCGTCTGGTGTATCTGATGAATGATGCGGTGGAGAGCTTTCTTGTTTTTCATGAAGCAGAGCTGACAGGGGTATACGATCCTGATTATCAGGGAGAATTGAGAGCGACTTTGAAAAGAAGTGAAGAAAAGAATGTGCTGATCATCTATCAGGGAGAAACGGTCTGTACATTGTTTTTTCGGAATCTTTCTTTGGAAACGCACCTGTTTAACTACGGAAAAACGGGACATTTCTGGGTAAAGGGGTATGAATATCTGCGGCAACTGGAATATAGGCTGGCGATTCTTCGGGATAAGAGAGAGTATCTGGGCGAAGCATTTTGCTCGGAAGAGGAACGAAAATTATCTTATCTGGCAGAATTTCCTCCGCTGAATTTCTGCAGTTATCCTGCGGTGCCGGATCAGTATCTGGTGCCTTCTTATCCGTGGTGGCAAGTATCGGAAGCTGCTTTGAAGACGATGAGAATTCTTGCTGAGGAAGCCGGAGATAACAGTCTGAGAAGATGGCTTACAGTTTATGCATTGTTTCCGTGGAAGATGATTGCAAAGCAGATAGCCCGCCTTTTACATACGGTAAGACATGCGAATGTTGTGGATTTGATTGAGCGGAAGCTGGCAAATGCTGCATCGGCTTATGATGATCGAGTGTTTGACGATATAGAAGAAATCAGGATTCATAATATAAAGGAAAAAGCACAGCAAAGAAAAATGAAACTGGAACAATCCGGAAAACAGGTTGAAATGTTAAAAGAAGAACCGTTCTTATATGCAAAAGATTCTGTGGAATATAAAATTCATTTGATGATATGGAAGAAAGTCGGAAAGAATCGCCAGGTAGACGTGGAGACGATTGGATAATCTGGCTTTCCCAAAACTTACATAACTGGCGGTTTCCACACAGCCAATCGAATGTTAATATAATATCCTGTGAAGCAGATTATGATATGAACATTTGGAAAGGTGGAATACAGATATGGAGAATCAGACAAAGAAAGTATATGCGGGAACGGTGCAGGATAACAAAGTAAAGGCATTGGTAATTACAGCATTTTTTGCAGCAATTACTTATCTCGGGATTCAGGTGTTCCGGATTCCTATGCCGGCGGTCATAGGTACACCATTCGTACATTTTGGTCATATTTTCGTTGTAATGGGCGTTCTCCTGCAGGGAGGAAAGCGCGGTGCAGTATCCGGAGCGCTGGGACTGGTCATTTTTGACCTGTTAAATGGATATATACAGGATATTCCACAGGTTTTTATAGAAACAGTAGTGAAAGCATTGCTTGTAGGTGCGATTTTCCTCTGGCTTAAGAAGAAAGCAGAAGATAACAAGGCAAAAGAGTATCAGGCAGCGGTTATCTGTGCTGTGATCTACGGGATTTTCAATGTGGTTATCGAGCTGGCAGCGGGTACAGTCAAGATGGTAATCTTGGGAAGTGGTGTGTCGGCAGCATTTGCAGGTTCACTGGCATCTATCCCGGCGACAGTTATCAATGCGTTGTTTATGATCATTGCCATTGCGGTTTTATATCGACCAGTCAGTGCTCTGTATAAGCGAATTGCTTAGAAAAATATACATAAATAAAGAATTTTCAGATTGACGGGACAACTCTTAGTAGTTATAATGAAGAAAATGTTAAAAAAATAACAAAAAACAGGAGGAGTCCAGGATGAGTCGATTAGAAGGAAAGGTTGCCATCATCACAGGAGGTAATTCAGGTGTAGGTGCTGCAACAGCAAAATTATTTGCAAAAGAGGGTGCAAAGGTAATTATCACAGCCAGAAGAGAAGCACCGCTTGAAGAGGTCGCAGCAGCAATCAGAGAAGCTGGCGGAGAGGTGCTTCCGGTAGTGACAGACATTTCCAAAAAAGGTGATGCTGATAAGTTAGTTGCAAAGGCAGTAGAAACATACGGGAAATTAGATATTCTTGTTAATAATGCGGGAGTTCTGGAAGAAGGACTCAAGCCAATCGATCGCTTTACAGATGAGGATCTGGATCGTATTGTTGAGATCAATGAGAAAGGAACCATGTACTGTATGCGTGCTGCAACTGCAGAGATGACTAAGACAGGAACAGGTTCTATCGTAAATGTAGCTTCTATTGCAGGTGTGATGGGATGCGGCGGTGCTGCATATGTTGCTTCCAAGGCAGCAATCATTGGTGTGACACGTCACACAGCACTTCGATTTGCAGGAACTAATATCCGTTGTAACGCAGTATGTCCGGGAACGATCGTGACACCTATGGTAGCTGGTATGAATCCGGCAGAACTGGATCCGGATATGTTTGGACAGATGGCGAAACACAGTGATATGAGAGTACAGCCATGTATGCCGGATGATGTGGCGAACATTCTGTTATTCCTTGCGAGTGATGAATCTCGTGCGATCACTGGTCAGGCACTGCAGACCGACTTTGGTGGAACATTATAAAAAATAGAAAGTTGAAAGAGCGCTGAGAAGTCTGGAGAAAAAATCTCCAGGCTTCTTTTTCACTCTGCACAAAGAAGCCTATTGTAAGCGGAAGACGAATAATGTTATACTGGTTATATTGTGAACAGGTAAAAGGAGAAAAGGAAATGATATATGATAACGTATTGGAAGCAGTAGGCAACACACCGGTGATTCGCCTGAATCGAATGGTGGATGAGGACTGTGCGGAGATTCTTGTTAAGTTTGAAGCGGTGAATGTGGGTGGCTCGATTAAGACGAGAACAGCGTTAAATATGATCTTAGATGCAGAAGAAAAGGGTATTATCAAAGAAGATACCATTATCGTTGAACCGACAAGTGGCAATCAGGGTATTGGCCTGGCACTGGTCGGGGCAGTAAGAGGATATAAGACAGTTATCATCATGCCGGATTCCGTCAGTGAGGAGAGACGTAAGCTGGTAAAACAGTATGGAGCGGATATCCGTGTTGTGCATGATGAAGGGGACATCGGAAAGTGCATCAATGACTGCATTCAGATGGCAATGGATATGAAAGCAGAAGATTCGAGAGTATTCGTGCCGCAGCAGTTTGAAAATATGGCTAACTATCAGGTGCATCTTGAAAAAACAGGGGCAGAGATTGTAGAGCAGGTCGGAAAGAAAATAGATGGTTTCTGTTCAGGAATCGGAACCGGCGGAACAATCAGCGGAATCGGTGCTGCACTTAGAAAGGCGAATCCGGATATTGAGATCTGGGCATTGGAACCGGAAAATGCGGCCATTCTTTCGGGAAAAGAGGTTGGTTCACATATCCAGATGGGAATCGGAGATGGCGTAATTCCGGGTATCTTAGACCAGAAGATTTATGATGAAGTTGTGATCGTGACAGATGAAGAAGCACTTCAGACGGCAAGAGATCTGGCAAGAAAAGAGGGGCTTCTCTGTGGCATTTCCAGTGGAACAAATGTGGCAGCAGCGATTAAGCTGGCGCGTAAGCTTGGGAAAGGGAAAACCGTAGTAACCGTACTTCCGGATACGGCGGAGAGATACTATTCAACACCATTGTTTGAGGAATAAAAGGAGAAACCAGGAATGGAAATCGATGTTTTTGTAAGTCATCATACGAGCTCTTCTTTACACATTGTGGAAGGCATCGTAAATAAATTAGAGTCTGTTGGAATTCGCTGCTGGTATGCACCGAGAGATACAGAAGGAACATATGCATCCAGCATTGCAAAAGCATTGAACAGTTGTCAGGTGTTTTTACTGATTTTGAATAAGCCGGCATCGGAGTCTTTCCATGTGCTGAATGAAATTGACATGGTTACGAAGCGTCTGACAAAGGGAGAAAGTGTGAATATCCTTCCATTTCATGTGGCAGATGATGAAATCGGAGAAGATGCACAGTATTATCTGGGAAGACTGCATTGGATTGATGCGATGACTCCGCCTATGTATCAGCGTATTGATGAGCTGGTGGAACGGATTGCTAAAATACTTGGTAAAGAGATCGCTATTACGCAGGAGAAGAGTGGGGATGGCGGTAATACATACAAATTAGTGAGTAAAATGCCACAGGCAAGGGATATCTTCGACGGACGTGATTTCTTATTGGATCAGATACATGCTGCTTTTGCAGAAGGGAAGCGTACCCTTTTTCTTGAGGGAATCGGAGGAATCGGGAAAAGCGAACTGGCAAAGCAGTATGCGCTGCGTTACCGGGAAGATTATGATAACATTCTGTTTGTGACGTATGAATTGAGTCTGGAAAAACTGGTCTGTGATTCTACGGCGATTGTAATTGAGAATTTTCCGCCGATCCAGGAAGAGGATGAGCATACCTATTTCCAGAAGAAGATGCAGGCACTGCGTTCCATAGCAGATGAGAGAACGCTTATTATCGTCGATAATTTTGATGTGGATATGGATCCGAATCTGAAAGAATTTCTGGAAGGGAAATATCGCGTTATTTTTACTACAAGAAATGCACATCCGGGATATACCACTGTCAAGGTTGGGACAATTCAGGATAAGGATGTATTGTTCCGCATTTTTGAGCAAAATTACGGGGCATCGATAGAAGAATGGGAACGTCCGTATGTGGAAGAATTGTTTGAACGTATTGAATATCATACATATACCATTGAGCTGATCGCCAAGCAGATGGAAGCCAGCTTTTTAAATACACAGGAAATGCTGGAGCTTCTGAAAAAGGGTGAACTACAGCAGAAGGTCTCTGAAACTGTGTCGGGAAGGAAAGATCAGAAGACAGCGTTTGGACATATCTGCTCTGTATTTAATACGAGTAATCTGAATGAAGAAGAGCAAAGAATACTAATGTTCCTCTCTCTGATGGGAACACGCGGTATCATAGCGCCCCGATTTAAAGAATGGGCAAATCTACAGTCGTTTGAGACGGTAAATCAGCTGGTGCGAAAGAGCTGGATCCGCAAAGAGGGCGGACAGCGCATTTCGGTACATCCTCTTGTAAAAGAAGTGATTTATGCAGTGCTCAGACCGACAGTAGATTCCTGTCTGGAATTACTGGAGAGTATGGCGGTCTTTTCCTTTGGTGCATGGTTTCGAAATTATCAGGAAAATGAAGCAGTGGCGGATAACTATCTGGCTGTGCTGGAATATTTCCAGAATGACCTTGGTAAAAATCCAACCAGGTTTGAAACGTTCTGTTCATTTCTGTGGCAGGTAGGAAAGTTCAGTGATTCTATCCGATTCGGACATTTGCTCTATGATGCCTGTGTGAAGGTATATGGGGAAGCAAGTCTGGAAGCCGGATTTACAGCAAAATCACTTGGTGGCGACTATTTCAACAGCGGTCGTGTCAGGGAGTCCATTCCATGGTACAAGAAGGGGCTGGAAAGTATGTTGGAGAGTGGGATGATTCCGACAGAAGATCTGGCTATTGCTTATGAAAAAGTGGCACGCTGCTATACATGGGAGTATGAGCAGAATTTTGAGAAAGCAGAAGAATATTTTCAGAAGTCACTGGATATACGGCTGGAACTTAGGGAGGCGCTTAAGGCAGGAGAGAACCGTGGCATGTTCATGAAGTATGAGCATTACGGTCCTAAGCTAGCAGAGCTCCGTATTGGTGAGTGTTACATGGAATTGGGACGTATGTACCAGATGATGGGCGATTATGAAAAGGGAATCGAGTATGCGAGAAAACAGAAGGAGATTTTGCTTACTTATGACCCGGATAATCTGTCCAGTATTGCATACGATGAGTATGATGAAGGGGTATGCCACTATTATCTCGGCATAAGAGGCAGTGAAGCCGGTGATATGGAGTCTGCCGATGCCCATTGGAAGGAAGCGGAAAAATGTCTTTCCAGTGCACTTGAGAAGAATATGGAGCGTCGTGGCGCACTGGCAATCGATACGATTGATAATCAGGAATATCTGGCAGATGTGTATGCAGCAATGAAACGTTATGCGGAAGCGTCGAATGGTTATATGGCGGTTATTACAATGACAGAGAATCTGATGGGAAAAGAATGTGAACGTATTCAGAGTGTGAAAAAGAAAATGGACTTTCAGGCTTAAGGCCTGAAAGTCCTGAATTTTTTGGAAATAAATACTTGCATTTTCTGAATAATCATGGTAATATACTTTTCGTGTCAAAGATGATGCGGGTGTAGTTCAATGGTAGAACACCAGCCTTCCAAGCTGGATACGTGGGTTCGATTCCCATCACCCGCTTTTTTTATGTTTACAATTACAAATTCATGTGCTATGCTATATAAAATTTTAGATACTATTCTTGTATCTTAGAACTATTTCTGCCGTAAGGCATCTCATTTTCGGTGCTTCAAGTCGAAGAACTACCCGATGATGAAAAAATAAAAACAGAATAAGGAGAGAGTAGGAGTTTTACTTTATTTCTCTTGATATTTTTTTCTGCATACAAGATAATAAAGAGGAAGAAGAAAACATAAATGAACTTGAGGCATGGTTGTATTTCATCGGTTCTGATAAACCGGAAGATATTCAGAAGGTGCTGGACAATTATCCCAAGTTTGAAGAAATATATCGGGAGATTGTAGCGTTCCGATATCATCCGGAGGAGGCGATAAGTATGTTTTCAGAAACGTTGAAAGTGCTGGATGAAAACACGGTGAAATATATGGTTGAAGAGATGAAGCAAGAGCTGGAAGAAAAGGAGCAGAGATTGCAGGAAAGTCAGCGGAGGTTGGACAATAGCCAGCAAGAGCTGGAAGAAAAGGATAGAGAGATTCAGGAAAAGAATCGGAAGATTGAGGAACTTCTTGCAAAACTGGCAGGGAAAGAAGAAAGATGATGGAGAGTCAGCCTGTTGATAAATTTACAAGACCACTGGTCGTGTGTGGTCTGGCGCTTATATGTTGTACTCTGTGGGGCAGTGCATTCCCCAGTATAAAGATCGGCTATGCACTTCTCTCGATTGCGGGGGAAGATACGATGTCTCAGATGCTGTTTGCCGGTTACCGGTTTACGTTGGCGGGAGTCATGGTCATATGTATCGGAAGCTTTATGAAAAGGAGATTGCTGGTTCCGGGACGGGGATCCTGGCTACTTGTAATGAAGCTTGGCTGTGTGCAGACGATTTTTCAATATGTCTTTTTCTATATGGGACTTGCCCATACGACAGGAGTGAAATCTTCTATTATCACGGCATCGAATGTATTTATAGCGTTGTTTCTGTCGGCGGCAGTGTTTCGTGAGAAGTTATCTGCAGTGAAGCTTGCTGGATGTCTGATTGGTTTCGGAGGGGTTGTCCTTATTAATCTGACCGGCAGTGGGCTGGATCTTAATTTTTCGCTTGCAGGTGAGGGGGCAATGCTCCTGTCGGCGTTTGCGTCTTCTCTGTCTTCTGTAATGATTAAGAGCTACTCAGCCAGGGAAGATACATTTACGCTGTGTGGCTATCAGTTTTTCTTTGGCGGCATAGTGCTTTCTCTGATCGGACTGGCAGGAGGCGGTAAGGTGAGTGGATTTACGCCTGCCTCTATACTATTGCTCTTATATCTGGGGATGGTTTCGGCAGTTGCGTATTCGCTTTGGAGCTTCCTTTTATCTCGCAATCCGGTCGGGAATGTTGCGATATTTGGTTTTACGAATCCTGTTATCGGAGTCATTCTTTCGGCCATTTTGCTGGGTGAAAAGAACCAGGCTTTTACGATACAGGGTCTGGCGGCACTTCTCATGGTATGTGCAGGAATTTTTATGGTAAATAAGAGCCAGAAAGGAAAACAGTGAAAGATTCAGGGATAGCTCTTGTAAATATTTGCAGGAGTCTGCTATAATAAGTCCAATGTAGTACATTGAAATATAATATGGAAAGTGATTATAGTATGGGGAATAATAGTTTGTTTGCAGAACTGCCGAAAGGTTCGATTTCTGAAATTATTATGCAGAGAATTACAGATGCGCTGATCAGCGGCCAGCTGAAACCGGGAGATAAGATTCCGACGGAAGTAGAGTTCAGCGAGAAGCTTGGTGTAAGCCGTAATGCTGTGCGGGAAGCGATGAAGGTGCTGGTTGCATTTGGTGTACTTGAGATACGTCGTTCAGAAGGCACATTTGTAGTGGAAGAATATAATAATAAATTGCTGGATCCGTTATTGTATGGACTGATCTTATCGGAGCATTCTATGGAAGAGCTTCTGGAGGTAAAGATTGCAATTGCCAATTCGGTACTTTATCTGGCGATTCTGAATGCTTCAGATGAGGAGATCGCAAGACTAAGGGAATATGGACTGGAATTTAAGAAGGTTATGAATGAGGTTCCTGCAGATATCGAGAAGATGTATCAGGCAAGCAAGCGGTTCAATGAATATTTGAGCGAAATATCCAAGAATCGTATGCTTTACCAGCTGGACAGTATTATACGGAAAATTGCTTCCTTTACAAGGCATAAAGCTCTGGAAGTATCCGTTGAGAGAAATCAGCTGAATGCGCTTCCGGATAATTATCTGAAGGAAGTAGATATACTTGAAGCAAGGGATAAGAAAGCAATCGCAGGTTTTATGGATGAGAGACTGAAGCTGTGGCAGGAGCTTTTGTTGTAGGCAGATAGGAGAATGACATGGTAGATTATGAAAGATTACTGGAACATCGTAACGCGGTAAATAAATATGCTTCTTTTATGGGAATTGTTACGACTGAGATAAAAGAAGGATATGCCAGAGCTGAGATGCAGATAAGACCGGAACATGAGAATGCGGTAGGCACTGTGCATGGCGGGGCTATTTTTTCTCTTGCAGATACAAGTGCAGGTGCGGCAGCCGCTTCTTATGGCACGAAGATGACGACAGTATCCAGTGATTTTCATTATCTTTCTCCGGCAATGGGAACAGAGAGATTGTATGGAGAAGCGAAGGCTATCAAACATGGAAAGAAGATGTCGACTCTGGAGGTTGAAATATTTTCAGATGCTCATAAGCTGATTGCAAAGGGAACGTTTACTTATTTTAATCTCGGTGTACCTTTGTTTGAAGAATAGAATTGTTAAAAAATACACAATATTATAGCTGGTTTTTTGTATATATTTTACAAAAATCTGGCTATATTTTTTTTATAAATGCCGATTGAAATAGAACGTATAATGTAGTACATTAAACATACAACGTGGAACGAATATGCAAGGAGGCAATAAAATGGAAGCAAAAGAGTATGTATTAGACCTGATTGAAAAGGGAAGAAAAGCGCAGCAGGAATTTGAACAGTTTTCACAGGAGGATGTGGACAAGGCAGTTCGCGCAATCGGAAAGATTATCTATGACAATGGTGAAATGCTGGCTAAGATGGCTGTAGAAGAGACACGCATGGGCGTCTATGAAGACAAGATTAAAAAGAACAAAGGAAAAGCCAAAGCAGTATGGGCTAAGTTAAAAGGTGTTAAGAGCCGTGGAATCATCGAATATGATGATGCAGAAGGCATTGTAAAGGTTGCAAAACCGATTGGTGTAATTGGTGTTGTTTCTCCTACAACAAACCCAACTATGACACCAATGCAGAATGCTATGATCGCATTAAAAGGTGGTAACGCTATTATCGTTGGACCACATCCACGTGCGAAGAAGACGGGTGTTGAGACAGTTAACTTAATGAGACAGGCACTGAAAGAAGTTGGTGCTCCAGAAGATCTGATTCAGATCGTACCGGAACCAACAGTTGAGATCTCCGGACTTATCATGTCAGAATGTGATGCTTGTATCTCTACAGGTGGACCGGGAATGGTTAAAGCTGCTTATTCAAGCGGAAAACCTGCATTTGGTGTTGGCGCAGGTAATGTGCAGACATTAGTTGACAGAGATGCTGATATTGCAGACGTTGCTCAGAAAGTAGTAGTAAGCCGTATTTATGATAATGGTGTACTGTGTACATGTGAGCAGTGCGTCCATGTTCCGGCCGAGAAGTTTGACGCGATGGTAGAAGAACTTGTAAAACTTGGTGCTTACTACATCAGCGAACCGGCAGACGTAGATGCATTAAGAAAAGGAATGTTCCCGACAGGAGTGATCAACAAAGATGTTGTTGGCGCTTCACCGGCATTTATCGCAAAGACAGCCGGACTTGAGTGCCCGGAAGATGCAAAACTGCTCCTTGTTAAGATTGAGAAATATGGTGCTGATGAATGCCTCGCGAAAGAGAAGCTTTGCCCGGTACTTGCGATCAGAGCTTATGACACATGGGAAGAGGCTGTAGATGTAGCTGTTGCAAACCTGAAGAATGAAGGCGCAGGTCACAGCTCTGTTGTACACTCTAACACAAAAGAACATATTGAATATGCAGCAGAGTTATTGCCAGTATCTCGTGTTGGTGTTAACATGATCGGATCATCCGGACTTGGCGGAGGACTTGACAATGGTCTGAATCCTACAGCTACACTTGGATGTGGAACATGGGGCAACAACTCTATCTCCGAAAACTTATGGTGGCACAATCTTGTTAACATCGCAAGAATCGCATATAGATTACCAGACAGACCGATTCCGACAGATGAAGAGATCTGGGCAGAATAAGCAGCACAGGAGACTAGACTATGATTCGCAGTTTTAAAGAGTTAATCGAAAAAGTACAAAATGGGGAGCCACAGACTTTGTCTGTGGCTGTTGCCCAGGATGCGGATGTTCTGTTGTCTGTATGGAATGCATATAAAAACAGAATCATCAAAGGGGCATATCTGGTAGGAAATGAAAAAGAGATCCGGGAAATCGCAGCAGAGCATGAGATTGACCTCTCCAATTTTGAAATTGTAAATGAAGAAGAAAAACCACAGGCGTGTGCGACAGCCATTAAGTTAGTAAAAGACGGGAAAGCTTCTCTTCCGATGAAAGGATTTGTGGATACATCAGTCGCATTAAAAGCTTTGTTAAATAAAGAATATGGACTTCGTACAGGTAAATTGATATGCCATGTGGGATTGATGGAAGTGCCGGGATTTGACAGAATGTTCCTTCTTAGTGACTCGGCTATGACCATTGCTCCCACATTGGAACAGAAAGTAGACCTGATTCGGGCTTGTACAGAGATTGCCCATGCGATGGGAAATGAGATGCCGAAGGTAGCTGTACTTTGTGCAGTAGAAAAGGTAAATGATAAAATGCCGGCAACACTGGATGCAGCCGAGCTGACACGTATGAATGAAGCTGGTGAGATTACCGGCTGTATCGTAAAGGGTCCTCTTGCCATGGATAATGCAGTATCTGTAGAGGCAGCGCGTCACAAAGGAATTGATCATCCGGTAGCGGGAAATGCAGATGTTCTGATTACACCGGATATAGAAGCCGGAAATATTCTGAATAAATCTATGGAATATTTCGCCAGATGTGAGAAGGCAGGATGTATTATGGGAGCGACCAAACCGATGGTTCTTACATCCAGAGCCAGTTCCGATACATCTAAGATGAATTCCATTGCACTTGCGGTGCTTGCAGCGCAGGAAATGGATAAGAAATAAGGAGACGAGCAATATGTATCGAATTATTGTATTGAATCCCGGGTCAACTTCAACCAAAGTAGCGCTTTATGAGGGCGATAAGAGGATTTTTTCTGAAACAGTCGATCATCCTGCCAGTGATCTGGCCGGATTTGCAAATATTGTCGATCAGCTTCCGTATCGTAAGGAGATCATTACGAAGATGCTAAAAGGAAAGGGAGTTGATCCGGCTACAGCAGATGCATTTTCGGCAATTTGTACGGGACTGCTTCCGATGGATGGCGGTGTGTATGAAGTGAACGAGAAAATGTATGCACATGGGCAGGTGGGCCCGGGAAGCCGGCATCCGGGAAATCTGGGACCACTTCTGGCCAGAGACTTTGCGGATGAATTTGGTGGTCGTGCTTTTATTGTTGATGCGAGCAGCGTAGACGAATTTGAAGAAGAAGCACGTATGACGGGCTTTGTGGAAGTACTCCGCACCAGCCGTGGTCATCCGCTGAACCAGAGAGCGGCAGCGCGAAAGTATGCTTCTGATTGTGGAAAATTGTATGAAGAATTGAATCTTGTGGTGGCGCATCTTGGCGGAGGTGTTTCGGTCAGTGCGCATTGCAGGGGAAAGATGATAGATACGGTGGACAGTACCCGAGGAGAGGGCCGAATGGCTCCGACAAGAAGTGGAACAGCGCCGCTTGCTGACGTGATCGAGCTTTGTTATTCTGGTAGATACACAGAAAAAGAGATGCTTACCAAAGTTATGAAAACAGGCGGATGGACAGCACATCTGGGGACTTCGGATGCCCGTGAGGTGGAACGCAGAATCGAGGAAGGTGATCGGTATGCAGCACTTGTCTATCGGACAACGGCTTATCAGATCGCAAAAGATATCGCAGCCATGGCAGCAGTCATGAAAGGAAAAGTAGATGCGATCATTCTGACAGGCGGAGTGGCATACTCGGAGATGATGACGGAAATGCTCAAAGAGCGGGTTGGTTTCATCGCACCGGTAGAAATATATCCGGGTGAATTCGAAATGGATGCTCTTGCAGCGGGAGCGATTCGTGTGCTGGAAGGGAAAGAAGAACCCAAATACTATACTGGAGAACCGGTCTTCCCGGGATTTGATGTAGTGTATTCCAGATAGAAATTTAGAGAAATGAGGGTGTCAGTATGACATTAATGCATTATATGGGTGCGTTATTAGTAATTGCACTTATTATAGGTACAGGAATATATTCCGGCAGAAAGATAAAGTCTGCCGCAGATTTTGATGGAGGCCATAATGGCACGGTCGGACTGGTAACCGGAGCGATCATTGGAACGCTTGTGGGAGGATCTTCTACGATCGGGACTGCCCAATTGGCATATACGTATGGGTTTTCGGCATGGTGGTTTACGCTGGGGGGCGGCATCGGAGTACTGATCCTGGGATTATTCTTTGCAAAACCACTGTATAACAGCGGCATTGCTACTTTGCCGCAGCTTTTTGCAGGAGAATATGGGGAGAAGAGCAGTACAATAGTAGCACTTCTCAATTCACTTGGTACTTTCCTGAGTATTGTGGCACAGATACTGTCAGGGGTAGCGCTTATTACGGCAGTAAGCTCTCTTACATCCTGGCAGGGCACACTTCTGACCATCCTTCTTATGCTTGTTTATGTACTTTTTGGTGGTTCTCTTGGAGCAGGAATGGTAGGAATCGTGAAAACCATTCTTATGTATGTATCCGTGGGAATCTGTGGAATTTTTGCGATTTATATCAGCGGTGGGCTGGACGTATTCCTCAATAATGCAGCTCTTCCGCACGATGTTTACTTCAATCTGATTGCCAGAGGGGCGACTGTGGATCTGGGGGCAGGATGCTCTCTTCTGTTGGGAGTTCTGACGACACAGACATATATCAGTGCGATTCTTACTGCAAAATCATTAAAAGTTTCTCGTGCAGGAGCACTGCTTAGTGCTGTGCTTATTCCACTGATCGGAGTGGCGGGAATCTTTGTGGGAATGTATATGAAGTTAAATTATCCGGACATTGATACCAAGATGGCACTTCCGCTATTTATACTGGACAAGATGCCTCCACTTGTGGCGGGGATCATGTTAGGAACCTTACTTGTTGCAGTAGTCGGAACCGGCGCAGGACTTTCACTGGGTATGTCTTCCATTTTCTGCCGGGATATATATAAGGTATATATCAATAAGAACGCCAGCCCGGAGCAGACGCTTAGGGTAACGCGTATCATTATTGTAGTCATTTTAGCAGTGTGCGCAATATTCAGCTGTGGTAATCTGGGAGATCTGATTCTGGGATGGAGCTTTATGTCTATGGGGCTTCGAGGTTCGGTGGCGTTTATACCGCTTTGTACGGCGTTGTTTATGCCGGGGAAGGTTTTCCCCAAATATGCGATGGCAGCCATGATTGCCGGACCGATATTTACACTGGTCGGTAAATTTATCTTGCCAGCGACCATCGATTCGCTGTTCTTGGGGATAGCGGCGACGATCGTGATTACTGCTGCAGGAATTGTAAAGAGAAAATAAATAATAAAGGCATCTGTCAGTGAGGCAGATGCTTTTTTTATTTCTATTTAAAAGTGCAAAAAATGTGGTACAATGGTAAACATAAAGGAGTTTCAGATGTTATGAAGAGTCAGAGTTGGGATAAAATGAAGAGAATAATTGCCTGGATTATTATTATCTGCCTCGTCGTAGGGATGTTTTTTGTATTTACCAGACAAAACAGAAGCCGTATCTTAAGGCAGAATGAAAACTATGTGCAGGATAATGCCAGGCAGACAGCGCAGCAGATCGATGACATTTTATATCGTTCATTGAAAGATATGGAGATGATGGCATATTTATTTGGAGAGACTCTGGAAACCCCGCAGGTTACCTCTTCAGATCTTAAGAAGCTGACAGAAGAATCAGGCTTTGACTATGTTCGTTTTACAGATATAGACGGTCATAATGTGACTGCTGATGGAAGAACCTCTGATGCGACAGACCGTGAGTATTATCTGGAAGGAATCGCGGGAAAGTCTGGTATGTCTGTTACATTACGCTCCAGAATTACGAATGAAACACTTGTCAATTTCTACACACCGCTTAAGTATAAAGGGAAAATAATCGGAGTACTCAGAGGTGTTTATCTGGCAGATAAGCGAATGAAGCAACTATTGAGTGCGTCCTTTTTCGGAGAGAATTCAGCAGCATTTCTGTGTGCATCAGACGGAACGATTATTGCGAGAAACAGTGCGACTGATAACAAACTGGATAATATTAAGACTTATCTGGCAGATGTGCAGAATGAAGATCAGGATAGTATAAAGATTGTGGCGGATGCACTGGAAAATGGAGAGTCGACAGGATTCCATTATCATGTCGACAGAGGAATAGAAAATGGATATATTACCAAACTTTCAGGCAGCAACTGGTTCCTTGTACAGACATTTCCGGCAGAAGTGACAAACAGAATGTATGCGGAAGCGAACAGTGCAGGGATTATTTTGGAGATTTCTCTTATCATCCTGTTCTTTTTGTATATCGCATTCCTTGTCGTGACAAATCGAAAGCAGAAGCAGAAGCTTTTGGAAGAAAACAGAGATCTTGGTTATGTCATCCGGGGTATTCCGAAATTGTATGATAAGTTTATTCTGATTGATCTGGAGGAAGAAACATATCGGTATATGCTGAATGAGATTCCTGATTACGGAAGAATCCCGAAAACCGGGACATACTTAATATTCAAGGAATATATGTTGAATACAGTTCGGGAAGAAGATGTCAGACAGCAGCTTGGCAGTTTCCTGGAATTAGAAGAAATACGCAGGAACATCAAAGATGAAACAAGGGACATGAGATTTGATTATCATGTAATGGATGGAAACGAGGAGTGGAGACGTATTAATCTTGTGTGCCTGGAGAGAAAAGACGGTGTTCCGATGAAGGTTCTGCTGGCAAAACAGAATATCACAAAGGAAAAGATGGAAGAGCATGAAAAGCAGAATATTTTGAGAGAAGCGAAACAGGCGGCGGAGCTTTCAAGTAAGGCTAAGAGTACATTTTTATTTAATGTATCTCATGATATCCGTACGCCAATGAATGCAATTATCGGCTTTGCTGATATTGCAGATCGAAATATAGATGATACAGAAAAGGTTAGAAATTGTATCAGCAAGATCCGTTATTCCAGTGATATACTGTTGAAGATCATTAATGATGTACTTGATCTGGCGCGGATTGAAAGTGGTAAGTCCATGTTGCATTTCACTCCTCGTGATCTGGAGACGGAAGTGGACGGAATCCGTGATATGTTCATGGAAAGTATGGAAGAGGCAGGACTCGCATTTACAGTTGAGGCAGACTTCAAGAATCCATACGTCATATGTGATGATCTGCGGATAAATCAGATTGCGATCAATCTGGTCAATAATGCGCAGAAATTCACACCAGGCGGCGGAACAGTTGCTTTTCGATTCTGTCAGGTGGAAGATGCGAAAGATGGAATTGCGGAATATGAAATGGTTGTCAGAGATACCGGAATTGGTATGAGTGAGGAATTTCTGCTTCGTGTTTTTGATGCATTTGAGAGAGAACGTACTTCGACGGTTTCCGGCATTCAGGGAACAGGCCTGGGGCTTAGCATTGTAAAGAGTCTGGTTGAAATGATGGGTGGAACGATAGAGATAAAAAGCCGGGTCAATAAAGGCACAGAGATCTGTATTCATTTCATGTTCCCGGTAATTACAGAAGAGGAGTTTAGAGAGGGCCTGAGTATCAGTGAGGAAAAAGTGGACTTTACTGGCAAGAGAGTTCTGCTTGTAGAAGATAATGAATTGAACCGGGAAATCGCAGAAGAAATACTGATGCAGGAAGGGTTCCTTGTAGAGAAGGCCGAAGATGGGGTGGTTGCTGTTTCTAAAGTGGAGGAGTCGCAGGAAGGATATTATGATCTGATTCTGATGGATATTCAGATGCCAAAGATGAACGGGTATGAAGCGACGAAGGCCATCCGAAGCCTGCCTGATCCGAAGCTTGCTTCTATACCGATTATGTCCATGACTGCAAATGCTTTCGAAGAAGATAAGATGGCGGCACTGGAAGCCGGTATGAACGGTCATATAGCAAAACCGATTGACATTGTCAAAATGAACCGCGAGCTGGTGAAAGTGTTGAAAAATATGCGGAGATGATGGGAGATATCGTTATGATTAAGTGTTTACGAAGAAAAACTGTCGTAAACACTTTTTTTGTCTAAAACGGGTTATAAATGTTCAAAATAAATCGTTTTTGTGCACATTCAACCAAAATAAAGTGCAATATTTGTGAATTAGTTTGATTGACTTTGAACGAATATGAATGCAAAATAAAGCTATAATTCAAAAACACGCAAACAGAATCAAATAAAAGAGGAGGAAAGCTACATGATTTATACAGTGACATTCAATCCGTCGCTGGATTACATTGTATCGGTGGAAGACTTTAAGCTTGGTCTTACCAACAGAACAAACAGTGAGCTGCTTCTTCCGGGCGGCAAGGGCATCAATGTATCGACTGTGCTTATGAATCTGGGAATTGAGAGTACGGCACTGGGATTTGTTGCCGGGTTCACCGGGGATGAGATTGTAAGGCGACTGGAACAGATGGGGGTAAGAAACGGGTTTATCAAGATTGAAGAAGGGTTTTCCCGCATTAACTTAAAACTGAAGTCCATTGATGGGACAGAGATTAACGGACAGGGACCTGTGATCGGCGAGACAAAAGTTCAGAGTCTGATGACACAGCTGGATGAACTCGGTGAAGGTGATGTTCTGTTTCTGTCAGGAAGTATTCCGGCATCTATGCCGGATGATGCTTATCAGAAAATTATGGAGAGACTTGACGGCAAAGGGGTTCAGATTATCGTCGATGCGACGAAGGATCTGCTCATGAATGTACTTCCGCATCATCCGTTTCTGATCAAACCGAACAACCATGAGCTTGGAGAGATATTTGGAGAAGAGCTTAAGAGCCGCGAATCGGTCGTCCCATATGCAAAGAAGCTACAGGAGATGGGGGCTAAGAACGTACTGATATCGATGGCTGGTGAAGGAGCGGTTCTTGTGGCAGCTGATGGCACCGTTTATGAGGCGCCGGCACCGAAAGGAACACTTGTAAATGGTGTGGGAGCCGGAGATTCCATGGTTGCAGGATTCATGGCTGGATGGATGGAAAAGCAGGATTATGAATATGCCTTCCATATGGGTGTTGCCGCCGGAAGTGCCAGCGCATTTTCTGAGAATCTGGCAACAAAAGAAGAGATTCAGGCTGTATATAAACAAATTAAAAAATAAAAGGAGAAGAGAAGATGAGAATTACAGACTTACTTGATGCAAGAAGCATCGCACTGGATTTGGCACCAAAGAGCAAAAAAGAGGCACTGGATGCTGCTATTTCTCTTATGGTGAAGAGGGGCAACATTAATGATGAGGAAGCGTACAGACAGCTTGTGTATGCAAGAGAAGAAGAAAGTACGACAGGAATCGGCGAGGGTATCGCAATTCCACACGGTAAAGGAGATGCAGTTACAGCGCCGGGACTTGCGGCAATGGTAATCAGAGATGGTGTGGACTTTGAAGCACTGGATGATGAGCCGGCAACACTTCTGTTCCTGATCGCGGCACCGAATACAGAGGATAATGTACATTTAACAGTATTAAGTAAGCTTTCCAGAATGCTCATGGATGAAGCGTTTACATCTGGTCTTCGTGCGGCAAAGACAACGGAAGAATTCCTTGCGATCATTGATAAGGCAGATGATGAGAAAGAAAATGTTGACGAGACTCCGAAAGCGCAGGAGGCATCTGTTGACAGCCGGGTTAAGATTCTTGCAGTAACTTCCTGTCCGACAGGCATCGCTCATACGTATATGGCAGCAGAAGGAATTGAGAAAGCTGCAAATGCACGCGGATATGCAGTGAAGGTAGAGACGAGAGGTTCCGGCGGGGCAAAAAATGTGCTGACACCTGAGGAGATCGCTGAGGCAGACTGCATTATCGTAGCAGCGGATGCGCAGGTTCCTATGGATCGTTTTGATGGAAAGAAAGTAATTGAACGTCAGGTATCTGACGGTATTAATAAAGCAGATGAACTGATTGAGCTTGCTGTTTCCGGTAATGTTCCGGTATACAGAAGTGCGAATGCAGGGAAAGCTTCTGAGGCGGCAAAATCAGGCGGAAGCATTGGACATCAGATTTATACACAGCTGATGAACGGTGTGTCTCATATGCTTCCGCTCGTTGTAGGTGGTGGTATCCTGATCGCGATCGCATTTCTTATTGACGGACTTATGGTTGACATGAATGCACTTTCTGCGGCAGAGAGAGCGAACTTCGGTACGATCACACCTATGGCTGCAATATTTAAAAACATTGGTGGTGTTGCATTTGGTTTCATGCTTCCAGTACTGGCAGGATTTATTGCCATGGCGATCGGTGACAGACCGGCCCTTGCCCTTGGTCTTGTAGGCGGAATGATGGCAGCAAGTGGAAGTTCAGGATTCCTTGGCGCGCTGGTGGCAGGTTTTGCGGCTGGTTATATCATCAAAGGACTTCGTAAAGTATGTGATAAACTTCCGGAATCACTGGAAAAGATAGCTCCGGTACTTATTTACCCATTGTTTGGTATTTTGTTCATGGGACTTCTGATGTTGTTTATCGTAGATCCGGTTATGGGTGGTATTAATACAGCTCTTAACAATGGACTTTCCAGTATGGGTGGTGCAAGTAAAATCTTACTTGGTCTTGTACTTGGCGGAATGATGGCAATTGATATGGGTGGTCCGTTCAACAAAGCGGCATATGTATTTGGTACAGCAGCAATCGCAGCAGGCAATTTTGATATCATGGCAGCAGTTATGATCGGTGGTATGGTTCCGCCTTGTGCAATTGCACTTGCAACAATCCTGTTCAAGAATAAATTTACAAAAGAAGAAAGAGAGTCCGGACCGGTGAACTTTATCATGGGACTTGCATTTATTACAGAAGGAGCGATTCCTTATGCGGCAGCAGACCCGATTCATGTATTGCCTTCCTGTATCATCGGATCTGGAGTTGCAGGTGCTCTTTCCATGGCATTCGGATGTACACTGATGGCACCTCACGGTGGTATCTTCGTAGTACCAGTTATGGGAAATGCGCTGATGTATATTGTAGCACTTGTAATTGGAACAGTTGTTTCAACAGTTTTACTTGGATTATTGAAGAAAAAAGTAGCGGAATAAAGAGAGGAAAGAAACATGAAGGAATTTAAATATGTAATTACAGATGCACAGGGAATACATGCGCGTCCGGCAGGAATGCTTGTAAAAGTGGCAAAGGAATTTGCCTGCGACATCAAGCTTGCTAAAAATGATAAGGCAGTAAACTGCAAATCTGTCATTGGTATCATGGGTCTTGGAGCAAAAAAAGAGGAAGAGATTACGCTTACATTCGATGGTGCGGATGAAGAAGCGGCATATGAGGCAGTAAGCAAATTTATGCAGGAGAATTTATAAAAGAAATGAAAGCGTATAGTGGAAAAAGTGTTTTTGGCGGGATTGCAATCGGTAAGATACGTGTTTACAAGAAAGAAGAGCAGCAGGTAAAACGTGTGAAGGTCACAGATGTTGATGCAGAACTGTCACGCTATGAAGAAGCTAAAGGAAAGGCGATTGCACAACTTCAGGGCTTGTATGATAAAGCCCTGAAGGAAGTGGGAGAGGCGAATGCGGCGATATTTGAAGTTCATCAGATGATGCTGGAAGATGATGATTACAATGAATCTGTGGAAAATATTGTCCGTAGCCAGGAGGTAAATGTGGAATATGCGGTTGCCGCAACGGGTGATAATTTTTCTCAGATGTTTGCCTCTATGGATGATGATTATATGAGAGAACGTGCAGCTGATATCAAAGATATTTCGGAGAGATTGCTTACGATTTTAAATGGTACGGCTGCGGGTTCGGTAGATGCAGAGGAGCCGGCGATTGTCGTAGCAGATGATCTGGCGCCGTCAGAGACAGTGCAGATGGATAAGGATAAAGTCCTTTCGTTTGTTACTGTACATGGTTCGCTGAATTCCCATACGGCTATTCTTGCAAGAACGATGGCAATTCCGGCACTTGTCAGTACAGATATGCCGCTTGATGATGCCGTGGATGGAAAGCCTGGTATCGTAGACGGTGCCAATGGAGTGTTTTATGTGGATCCGGATGAAGAAACACTGACTCAAATACAGCAGAAACAAAAGGAAGAGGCAGAGAAGAAAGAGCTGCTCCTTACCTTAAAAGGCAAAGAGAATGTTACGCTTGACGGTCAGAAAGTGATGCTGTATGCTAACATTGGAAACATCAAAGACCTGGCAACTGTACGTCAGAATGATGCTGGCGGAATCGGACTTTTCCGCAGCGAATTTATTTATCTGGAGAAGGATCATTACCCGACAGAAGAAGAGCAGTTTCAGATTTATAAACAGGTTGCAGAGACAATGGCGGGTAAAAGAGTTATTATCCGTACTCTGGATATCGGAGCAGATAAGCAGTGTGACTATTTTGATATGGAACATGAGGAGAATCCGGCACTTGGTTACCGTGCCATCCGTATCTGCCTGACGCGTCCGGAAGTGTTTAAGACACAGCTGCGTGCGCTTATGAGAGCCAGTGCCTTTGGTAAGATTGCAATTATGTATCCAATGATAACCAGCATTAGTGAAGTGAGACGGATTAAAGAAATCGTAGCTGAAGTGAAAAAAGAGCTGGATGCGCAGGGAACACCATATGGAGATCCGGAGCAGGGCATTATGATCGAGACGCCGGCAGCAGTTATGATCAGTGATATGCTTGCAAAAGAAGTAGATTTCTTCAGTGTCGGCACAAATGACCTGACGCAGTATACACTGGCAATTGACCGTCAGAATACAAAGCTTGACGAGTTTTATGATGCCCATCATCCGGCAGTTCTTCGTATGATAGCTATGGTAGTGGAAAATGCACATAAAGCAGGCATCTGGGCGGGCATCTGCGGTGAGCTTGGAGCTGACCAGACACTGACGCGGGAATTCCTGTCAATGGGAGTGGATGAATTGTCCGTATCACCGGGAAGTATTCTTCCGATTCGAAAGATCGTGCTGGAAACAAATGTGGAAGAGTATAGGGCAGGTAAGGAATGTTAACAAAACAGAGACATGAACTGATTTTAGAGCTTCTGGCAAAACAAGGAAGCATCACCGTAACAGAGGTGCAGGATATGCTGCATACGTCTGTGTCTACGGTCCGTAGAGATATTATTGCACTTGATAAAGAAGGAAAGCTTGTGAAAGTGTTTGGCGGGGCGATAGCAAAAGAGCAGAAGGTAGTTTCTTATGAATACACGGTGGAACAGAAAAGTGAGTTAAACCGTGAAGAGAAGAAGCGGATTGCAGAGTATGCGGCCTCTCTCATTGAGCCGGGTGACTTTGTTTACCTGGATGCCGGTACGACAACGGCATATATGTTAGATTTCATCGGAGAGACGGCGGCTACATTTGTGACGAATGCGGTTGCCCACGCGCAGAGACTTTCGAGAGAAGGCAGGAAAGTCATTCTGATCGGCGGTGAGCTAAAAGCCTCTACAGAAGCTGTGATTGGAAGTCAGGCTATGCGTATGCTGGCAGACTATCATTTTACGAAGGGATTCTTTGGCGCGAATGGAGTATCCAAAAAATCAGGCTGTACGACACCGGATTCGAATGAAGCACTGGTTAAGCGGATTGCGGTCGAACAGTGTGAAAAGGCGTATGTTCTTTGCGACAGTTCCAAGTTTGATTCGGTCAGTTCTGTTACTTTTGCTCCGTTTGAAGGAGTAACGTGTATTACGGAGCAAAAGGTTTCTGGCTATACAGAATGTGAAAATGTGATTGTGCCATAAAACGGGTAATGCCGTCCGGTTGAGAACACAACTCGGACGGCATTACCCATTTTTGCGGAAAAACAAGTCGTTTTAGTAATTTTCCTGTCTCACTTCAAAGAAGCTCTGTGGATGGTTGCATACAGGGCAAACTTCAGGAGCCTTCTTAACGCCGACAACAATGTGTCCGCAGTTACGGCATTCCCATACCTGTACTTCGCTCTTCTCGAATACCTGAGATGTCTCTACGTTCTTAAGGAGAGCACGATAACGTTCTTCGTGAGCTTTCTCAATGGCAGCAACACCACGGAACTGCTCGGCAAGCTCGTGGAAACCTTCTTCATCAGCTTCCTTTGCCATACGGTCATACATGTCTGTCCACTCGAAGTTCTCGCCTTCAGCGGCGTGGAGCAGATTTTCTGGAGTGTCTCCCAGTTCTCCGAGAGCTTTGAACCACAGCTTTGCGTGTTCTTTTTCGTTTTCTGCTGTCTTAAGGAAAAGAGCAGCAATCTGTTCATAACCCTGCTTCTTTGCTACGGATGCAAAATAAGTATACTTGTTGCGGGCCTGTGATTCGCCTGCAAAAGCTTCCCATAAGTTCTGTTCGGTTTTGGAACCGGCAAATTTTGAATTTCCCATTATTTTTCCTCCGCTTTCGTTCGATATTTTGAAGTTACCTATATTATAACAAGTGTATTTCCGAAAAACAAGAGTGGAAAAATATTGTCGAAATGTTTATGCGACGTTATAATGGAAAAACAGAATAAATGTATAGGAGCAGTTTATGAAAATGATTGGTATGTTATATGATTTTATGTGGGGAGATCTGATTACGGTTCCGCTTCCGGGAGGCAGTTCCCTTGGTCTTTCCCTTCTGGTGCTTATACTTGTGCCGGTGGGCATTTATTTTACGATTCGGACAAGGTTTATACTGGTGCGGAAGTTCCCGCATATGGTCCGGATTGCTGCGGAGAAGAAGGATGGTACACAAAAGGATAGCATTTCGGGACTTCAGGCACTGATCGTATCAACTGCGACTCGTGTCGGCATGGGCAACCTGGTGGGGGTCGTGGCAGCAATATCTGCCGGAGGAGCCGGAGCGGTATTCTGGATGTGGGTACTTGCTCTTCTTGGTTCTTCTACTGCATTTGCCGAGGCTACCCTGGCACAGACATACCGGCAGAAGGATCCGTTGTATGGCGGGTATCGGGGAGGTCCGGCATATTATATTCATTATTATATGACGCATAGAAAAGGATGCAAGAATCCGGCAAAAAGATATAGTATTATCGCAGTACTTTTTGCTCTTTCCGGTCTTGTGTGCTGGGGAGGTATCAGTCAGGTTATCAGCAATTCTGTGACGGCGTCTGTGAAAAATGCATTTCATATTCCGCCTCTTTATACAAGCATTGCACTTGTGGCAGTGGCGGCAGTGATCGTATTGAGAAAGAATGCGACAGTCAAGGTGCTGGATGTGATTGTCCCGATTATGGCGGGCGGTTACCTTCTCGTTACATTGTTTATCATTTTGAAGAATATTGGGGCGGTTCCCGGTGTGTTTGAACGGATTTTTCTGGAGGCTTTTGGAATTCGTCAGGTGGCGGCCGGCGGATTTGGTGCGGTTCTTATGAACGGAGCAAAGAGGGGACTGTTTTCGAATGAAGCGGGGTCCGGTTCTGCGCCGTGTGCAGCAGCTGCGGCAGATGTAAGTCATCCTGCCAAAGCGGGACTTTTGCAGGCCTTTGGGGTTTTTATTGATACGATTGTCATCTGCAGCTGCTCAGCAATGCTTATGCTTCTCGCGCCGGAAGAAGCGCTTGATGGTCTTGTGGGCATGGATCTTCTGCAGGCTGCAATGGAATATCATCTTGGAAGCTTCGGAGTAATCTTTATTGCGATTACGCTTTTGTTGTTCAGCTTTTCGACATTTATCGGCGTATTGTTTTATGCAAGATCAAATGTGGCATACCTGTTCGGAGATAACTGGACATCCCAGACGATATATAAAATATTTGCCCTTGTCATGTTATTCATAGGAGGGCTTGCAACTTATACATTTGTGTGGGACCTCGGAGATGTTGGAATTGGTCTGATGACGATATTCAATATGATGGCGCTTCTTCCGCTGTCCGGCGAGGTGATCGAGAAGATGAAAGACTATGAAAGGGAGAATTTTTGAGATTTACGAAATACAAAGTTGCAGAATTTGGATAAAAAACAGAAAAAAGGTGAAAAAACAACAGAAAAATGCAAGTTGGGGTTGAAATTTCTTCAATTCTTATCTAAAATAGCATATAGTACGCGTAAGAGAAGATAAGAATGACAGGAGGAGCCCTATGAAACCATATAGCCAGATGACAAAAGAAGAATTGAAAGAGTTGAAGAAACAGCTGGAAAAGCAGTTTGAAGCTGTAAAAGCAAAAGGCCTGAAGCTGGATATGTCCCGTGGAAAGCCGTCAAAAGCACAGCTGGATCTGAGCCTTGGAATGATGGATGTTCTTCACAGCGATTCAGATCTTATGAGTTCTGATGGTGTGGATTGCAGAAACTACGGTGTCATGGACGGAATCACAGAAGCGAGAAAGCTTCTTGCAGATATGTCTGAGGTGCCGGAGAGAAATATTTTAATATATGGAAATTCCAGTCTGAATGTCATGTTTGATACTGTTTCACGCTTCATGACACATGGTGTTATGGGAAGTACCCCATGGGCAAAACTTAAGAAAGTGAAGTTCCTTTGTCCGGTACCGGGTTATGACCGTCACTTTGCTATTACTGAGTTCTTTGGAATAGAAATGATCAATGTTCCGCTCCTTGAGACCGGACCGGATATGGATATGGTAGAGAAGCTTGTAGCAGAAGATGCTTCCATTAAAGGTATCTGGTGTGTACCGAAATATTCGAATCCGACAGGCGTGTCCTATTCCGATGATACAGTAAGAAGATTTGCAAGACTGAAACCGGCAGCTAAAGATTTCCGTATCTTCTGGGACAATGCATATTCCATTCATCACCTGTATGATGATAAGAGAGATATTATCCTGGAGCTGTTAAATGAATGTGTGAAAGCAGGAAATCCGGATATGGTGCTGAAATTTATTTCTACATCGAAAGTATCTTTCCCGGGTTCCGGTATCGCAGCGCTTGCTGCTTCCCGTGCAAATCTCGAGGATGCAAAGAAATACATGCAGTTCCAGACGATTGGACACGATAAGCTGAATCAGCTCCGTCATGTCCGTTTCTTCAACGACATGCAGGGAATGTACAATCATATGCGCAAGCATGCAGATATCCTTCGTCCGAAGTTCGAAAAAGTACAGGAGGTACTGGAAAAAGAACTTGGCGGACTTGGAATCGGAACATGGACAAAGCCACTTGGCGGTTACTTTATTTCCTTCGATTCTATGGAAGGATGTGCGAAGGCTATTGTTGCGAAAGCAAAAGAAGCCGGTCTTATTATGACGAAGGCCGGAGCAACTTATCCATATGGAAAGGATCCGAAAGATACAAACATCCGCATTGCTCCATCCTTCCCTACTGTAGAAGAGCTTGGACTGGCTGCCGAGATATTTGTTCTCAGCGTGAAACTTGTAAGTGTAGATAAATTGTTAAATGCATAATTGATAAACATATGAATATGAAGAAAAGACTTGCTTTTTGGGAAGTTGTGTGATACACTATCCTAGCGAATGGAAGTAGGTCTTTTTTTTATGCCTAAAAATGGGCAGTCTCGCAAACTGCCATGAAACACGTTAACTTAAGAAATGTAAAGCGAGGTGGAAGTTGTGCGTACAAGAATCACATTGGAATGTACAGAATGCAAGCAGCGTAACTACAACATGACTAAGGATAAGAAAGCACATCCTGAGCGTATGGAGACAAAGAAATACTGTAAGTTCTGTAAGTCACACACATTACACAAGGAAACAAAATAACCGCGTAAAAGGAGTGTGAATGTCATGAGTGAAAAAACTCAGAAAAAAAGCTGGTTCAAAGGTCTGAAAGCGGAATTTAAAAAGATCATCTGGCCAGACAAAGAGACACTTGCGAAACAGACAGTTGCAGTTATTTCTGTATCCGTAGTATTAGGGGCGATCATAGCACTGCTTGATTTCCTGATTCAGTATGGAGTTGACATTCTTGTCAATCTCGGCTGATAAAACTGACGAACAAGAAAGGTGATTTTATGTCAGAGGCAAAATGGTATGTAGTTCATACTTATTCAGGGTATGAGAACAAAGTAAAAGCCAACATTGATAAGACAATTGAGAACAGACATCTTGAGGACCAGATTCTGGAAGTCCGTGTTCCGATGCAGGAAGTAGTGGAGCTTAAGAACGGGGTGCAGAAGGCAACCCAGAAGAAGATGTTCCCGGGCTATGTACTGATTCATATGATCATGAATGATGATACATGGTATGTTGTGCGTAATACAAGAGGTGTTACAGGCTTTGTGGGCCCTGGCTCCAAACCGGTTCCGCTTACTGCGGCAGAGATGGCACCGCTTGGCATCAAGCAGGAAAATGTTGTTGTAGACTTTAAGGAAGGCGATACGATTCAGGTCGTTGCCGGTGCATGGGCTGATACAGTCGGAGTGATCCGCTCCATGAATATGCAGAAGCAGAGTCTTACAATCAATGTTGAGTTGTTCGGCCGCGAAACGCCGGTTGAAATCAGTTTCGCAGAAGTTAAGAGGATGTAAATCAAAAAAAGTGGGAGGGACAAAGTTCCCGGGAGTACCACAAGGAGGTAATTGAAATGGCAAAAAAAGTAACAGGTTATATTAAATTACAGATTCCTGCCGGAAAAGCTACACCGGCACCACCGGTTGGTCCAGCACTTGGTCAGCACGGTGTAAACATCGTTGAATTTACAAAACAGTTCAACGCAAGAACTGCAGATCAGGGCGATCTGATTATTCCTGTAGTTATCACAGTTTACAATGACAGAAGCTTTAGCTTCATCACAAAGACACCACCGGCACCGGTTCTTATTAAGAAAGCCTGCAAGATCAAATCTGGTTCAGGTGTTCCGAATAAGACAAAGGTTGCTACAATCACAAAAGCTCAGCTTCAGGAGATCGCAGAGCTTAAGATGCCAGACCTCAACGCAGCTACAGTAGAGGCTGCTATGAGCATGATCGCTGGAACATGCCGTTCCATGGGTGTTAAAGTTGAAGAGTAATTGTAAACAAGTTTAGTGGGAGGGTTATCCCGACATTACCACAAGGAGGTTATTTAGATGAAAAGAGGAAAGAAATATGTTGAAGCTGCAAAAGCAATTGACAGAGGAACACTCTACGATGTTGCAGAAGCAGTATCATTAGTTAAAAAGACTGCAGTAGCAAAATTTGATGAGACTATCGAGGCTCATATCAGAACCGGTTGTGACGGACGTCACGCTGACCAGCAGATCCGTGGTGCGGTTGTACTGCCACACGGAACAGGTAAAAAGGTTCGTATCCTTGTATTTGCAAAAGATGCTAAAGCAGCAGAGGCTGAGGCAGCTGGAGCAGATTACGTTGGAGGAATGGAACTGATCGAAAAGATCCAGAAAGAAAACTGGTTTGAATTTGATGTTGTTGTTGCTACACCAGACATGATGGGTGTTGTAGGACGTATCGGTCGTGTACTTGGACCAAAAGGTCTTATGCCGAACCCGAAAGCTGGTACAGTAACTATGGATGTTACAAAAGCAATCCAGGATATCAAAGCTGGTAAGATTGAGTACAGACTTGATAAGACAAACATTATCCATGTGCCGCTTGGTAAAGCTTCCTTTACCGAGGAACAACTTACGGACAACTTCCAGACGCTGATCGACGCAGTAAACAAAGCAAAACCGGCAGCAGTAAAAGGCCAGTTCTTAAAGAGCGTGGTACTTACTTCTACAATGGGTCCTAGTGTAAAGATCAACCCAATGAAGCTTGTTTAATCTGAATGCGTAAGATAATATAAAATAAAATCATGCAGAGGCAGGAATGTATATTTCTGCCTCTGTTTGTTGGTGGAAAAAGATGTTGGCCTTTTCATAGTTCCTGAAAAATATGTTGACAAATCATTGAAAATCGTTCAACATGAAGATAGATTTCTGGAAAAAGAAGAGGTTTAATCGTATGATATTAATAAGAAATGCCGAGATTTATACTCCGAAGTATATAGGGAAAAAAGATGTTCTGATATGTGGTGAGAAAATCGAATGCATCAATGATTCAATTGAGAACTTGCCTGAATGGTGTGAGATTATTGATGGGGAAAATAAGATATTAACACCTGGATTGATTGATCAGCATGTTCATATTACTGGTGGTGGGGGCGAAGGTAGTTTTCATACAAGAACGCCGGAACTTAATCTGTCAGAAATGATAAAAGGCGGAATTACAACTGTAGTTGGACTTCTGGGAACCGATGGTCTTACTAGAAGTGTAGAGAACTTATATGCAAAAGCAGCAGCTCTTATCGAAGGAGGAGTAAGTGCATATATACTAACTGGCGCATATGGATATCCATCGCCGACAATTACAGGAGAGATTGACAAAGATATAGTTTTTATAAAAGAAATATTGGGGGTAAAATTAGCTATTTCTGATCATCGTGCGCCTAATGTTACGGAAGATGAGTTGATTCAGATAGCGAGTAAGGCAAGAGTTGCAGGCATGTTGAGTGGAAAGCCGGGAATTGTGGTACTGCATATGGGAGATGCCGAGTGTGGGTTAAAACCAGTTTTTCGCGCGCTTTCAGAAAGTTCTGTTCCAATACGTATTTTTAGACCGACACATGTTAATCGAAATGAAAATCTCTTGGAAGAAGCATATAGATTTCTTGAAAAAGGCGGTTATATTGATCTGACTTGCGCAATCAATGAGCATTTTGCTCCTGGCAAATGTATTGTGAAAGCTGTTGAGAGAGGACTTTCGACGGAACATATTACAATAAGCTCGGATGGGCATGGAAGCTGGTCGGAATATGCCCAGGATGGAACTCTTTTGAAAATCGGTGTGTCCAAAGTGGATGCGTTGTATAATGAGCTGACTTTTATGGTTAAAGAGCTGGGAATGCCTCTTGAGAAGACGTTACCGTATATGACCAGTCAGGTGGCAGAAGCGCTTGATTTATTGCCCAAAAAAGGAGTGATTAAAGAAGGTTCAGATGCAGACCTTCTTTTGTTTGAAAAAGATATGACTTTGAGCACATACATTGCAAAAGGGACAGTCTTTATGAAAGAGAAAAACCTGATTCGAAAAGGGACATACGAATAGGAGATACTTAGTTACGAAAGGGAGAAGTTGTGGTAATGCTTCTCCCTTTTGTGGTAATTAATTATATTCTTTAAAAACGTCTATAATTTTTTGCATATCATCAATGGAAAATCTCTGATCACAACTGATGGACATTATATGATTGTATACGTATTGCGCTCCGGGATATTTTTCGATATCAATAAATGGAGGGACGGGCCAATATACTTTAGGTACAATTTGATTTTTTTTCAAATGGTCAATCAAAGAATCACGATCATCTACGAGAAAAGGAAAGAACATAGGGCACACATCATCCGGAAGGTATGGAAAAACAGGACGTATGGATGGATTGTGTGGCAAATGTTTCAGAAGATAATTGTAATTCTCTCGTCTTTTAAGAATTGAATTGTCCAACGGATAGTGTTTAATGGTTTCCAGTGATTCATTGTCCCCGGCTTGTATATCGAATATTTTGCGTAGCATGAATTCGGCTTCCCAGAAGGCATCGTCACTCTCTCGGTTTAGCGACTCATTACCTGTTTTTTCGTATTCTGCTCTGTATTTTAAAGCTTTGTTTCTAATGGATAACTGTGTTTGGTCTGGTGGAATGGGTGAAACATGAAACTTACCGGTTCTTTTAATTGCCAGACCGCCTGAGATGACGCCCATCCATTTCCGGAGACTTACAGAAATATAGTCGGCATCTTTGCAGGCACCGATTGGTGAAAATGCGGTATGAGTTGTGTCTTGCATGATTATGACGCCACTATTTTTACATTTTTTTACAAATTCTGTGTCAAAAGTTGAATATCCATAATATCCGCAGATGAGTAAGAAACTGATTTTGGGGATTAAGGATTCATCAAATTGTGGGATGAGATTATTGTCAAAATCATAGTAACAGATTTCGTATCCCGCTTTTACAAAACATCCAATGACTGTTTCGCAATCGTAAGCGGGGAGATATGCCACACGCTTTTTGTCGGTTAACATGATGTCTTGCAAACAATAATAGATGGAACAACGTCCGGACATAAGATGAGCCACATCGTCGGCATCAGGACATGTGCGTGTGATATAATTGTTTTCGGTTTCAAGGGTTGGTTCATAAGGGAAAAATCCGCCTATTTCCATAATAGTTTACCTCCTATAAAGATTGTATATTGTGTGTGTTGTTTTTATACTCCTCACCATGATTCGTTCCGATGAAGAGCTTCTCGCCTTTTTGATATGCAAGCAGAGTTGTGAATGTAACTGGTTGCCATGCTTCTTTTCCTAACGGAACTGTTGAAAAGAGAACCTGTTTTTCTTTTTTTAGTTCATATAAAGAATTTTTGTAATTCGTATGTACATATAGCAACTCTCCGTCATATACTATCAAATTCAGTTTGTTCCCTTTGGATATCTTGGCAATCGCAAAATCCAGAAGGTCAAATCGTTCTTTTTTCGTCATTTTCCGCTTTTTTCTACTCTCTGCCTGGTTAATCTGATCAACTAAATGAAGCAAAATCCTTTCGCTGTCTGTATCTCCATTTTGAACATCTGCATATTTGTTTAATGGTTTACCATTAAAAATTGTGCCGTTGTGAATTAAAGTCCATGTTCTTCCCTGCTGATCTTTGTTAGTAAAAGGATGGCAATTATTATAGTTGATGTTTCCAATTGTAGCATTGCGGATGTGTGCAAGCGCAGTTTTTACTATTATCGGAGTGGAAAGTCTTTCCCTCAGATGATTACTTTTACTTGCCTGAATCGGTTCTTTTTCTATATGAACATTATTTGCTTCCAGGCAGGCAAGGCCCCAGCCATGAGGATGATTGTTACTGTGGGAAAAAAACTCTTTTAATTCGTTGTTAATTTCATAGCTTTCGGCTGAAATGATTCCAAATAATTCACACATAAGCAACCTCTAAGAAGACAAAGTGTCGATAAAATCCTGACGTTCTGATGGGGCTACACTATCTATGACAAGACAGGATGCCAATAGATTCAGTGCTGCCATGGGTAATGTCAACGAATTGTAAAATAATTCTGTAGAAGTCGGACAAATCAAAAGGTGCGTGCTGTGCTTAGCTGCTGGAGAAGAATAGCTGTCGGTTATGGTTAATACCGGAACTCCAGAATCAGAAGCTTTTTTGGCGATATTTCCAATTGGGAAATAATATCTTGGAAATGAAAAGAAAATAACCAAATCGCCCTCTGAAAGCTGTTTTAATGTCAGTTGTGTTTCGTTCAAATCAGATAGATCGATGAGGGTTGCGTTAAAATATAAAATGCGTAACCTTGATTCTAGAAATTCGCCCAATACTTTTGAAATATCATGAGCAAAAATAAATATTCGATTACTTTTTCTGATTTCGTCTGACATTGCAATGATTGGAGCGAGTGAAAGTTCTGAAAAGAAATCGGAAAAAGCAGATGCTTCTGCACTACAGATTTCACGAAGCAGTGCAGCCCGCTCGGAAGCTTCTCCGGAAGCGATGCTAGGAGTGAAAAAAGTAGGTGTAGAAGTGAGTTTAATCATTTTTTGTGTATAATCGCGAAATTGCTCTTTTAATTCTAAAAAAGTATTGCATCCTATTTTGTGGCAGAATCTGAGAAGTGTAAGTTCAGATGCAGATGTCTGATGACTTAACTGCGCAAGTGTTATATAGCTGATTTCTTCCGGATTGGCTTTTAAATAGTCAGCAATACATTTTTGCTTTCGCGTTAAGCTGGGATATAATTGTTCGATTCGTTCTAAAATATCCATTTTCTGTCCTTTCTTTATGTTTGAAAACATCAACATTTTATATAAAATTTATAAAAAATAAGTAATAGCTTTACAAAATCATTATAACATGTATAATAAAAAATATAAAGTAAAGTAAATGCTTTACATAAAAAGAAACGTGACAAATTTTGTGAAGTGTTTTTGTACTTATTGTACAGAAAATCACTTTAAAAGTAAAGGAGGAGAGAAATACCTATGAAGAAACTATTTGATGAACATTTTGAGCGGACATGGCTGATTATCTTTTTGTTTATGTTTTTCCTGATTATGATTCCGTTCCCATTTTTCTACAGTGAGACGTATATACCGTTTGTATGTGGCATTCCGAGTTATCTTTTTGGATGGTTTGCACATACAGCTGTTACATTTACGTTGATCATTGTATATTTTCGCATGTGTATGAAGAGAAAAGAATACCATGTGTATGATGACGATGAAAAAGAGAAAAAGGAGGAAAATTAAATATGAATGGAGCAATTCAGCCATCACCAATACCATTTTATTCTGTACTGGTGATTTATCTTGGAATCATGGCATTTATCGGATGGTATGCAAGTCGTAAGACAAGCAGTCTTGGAGATTTCTTTGTGCTTAGCGGAAAAGCTGGTGTGATTGTCAGCGGTATTGCATATTTTTCAACTCAGTTTTCTATGGGAACATTCCTTGGAACTCCTGGAACAATTTATGGAGTGGGATATGCAGGAATGGCAATTTCTGTACCGGGTGCAGTATTTTGTATGATTTTACCTGCTGTTTTGATTGGACGAAAATTGATTACGCTTGGACACGAATATGGATTTCTCACAATGGCTGATTATCTGACAGATCGTTATCATTCAAAAAGTATGAGTGGAGTATTGGGAGTTATGATGTTATTCTTCCTGATTCCTATGATGGGAGCGCAGATCATTGGAGCAGGAGTTATTGTTCATGTATTTACTGGGCTCCCTGAGTGGGCAGGAGTTGTAGGAATGGGTATAATTGTTATATTATATTGTATGGCGGGTGGAATGAAAGGAGCGATGATGACAGATGTCATTCAAGGTTCTCTTATGATAGGAACCGCAATTGTTACGTTTGTTGTGTCAATAGTGATGGGAGGCGGTTTTGAAAACATTAATCATACATTGCAGAATATGAATGAGGCTTATTTGACATTCCCAGGTGCAAATGGTTATATGCCGTGGACATATTATGTTTCTAACATTGTACTGTGGTCATTCTTTACTATGGGACAACCACATTTGTTTACGAAATTCTTCGCTATGAAAGATCACAAAACAATGTTTAAGGCAGTTCTCCTGGGTACAGGCGGTATGTTTTTGTCAGCAACTTTGATTGAGTGGGCTGGTGTAAATGGAATAGCATCGATCCAGAATATTGAGAAGGCAGATCAGATTGTTCCGATGATTCTTCAAAGAGGACTGAATCCATTCCTTGCGTCGATTTTTATTTCTGGAATTGTTGCGGCAGGTATGTCTACAATTGATGGTATTTTGGTTACTACAACTGGTGCGGTAACAAGAGATATATATCAGAAGCTTATTAATAAGAAAGCGACAGATGAAAGCGTCATGAAGTTATCAAAAGTTGTAACAGTGCTTATCGGTATCATCGTAATTTGTTTTGGAGTATTTCAGCCGGGAAGCATTTTTGAAATCAATTTATTTGCGTTTTCTGGAATGGCAGTGTTTGTAGTGCCGATTTTGTTTGGAATGTATTGGAAGAAGTCAACAGCAAAGGGTGCAATTGCGTCGGTTGTAGTAGGAGTAATTGCTCTGTTGTGCTTTACATTGATTCCATCTGTGAAGGCGATGGCGTTTGGGTTCCATGCATTATTCCCGTCAACAATTCTGGGAGCAATTACTATGATTATTGTTAGTAATATGACTCAGGCACCGCCGCAGGAGACAATTGAACGTCATTTCGCAATTTTTCAAAAAAAGTAAAAGCGGAGACGAGAAGGAGGAAATGATATGTATCTTGGAAAGATGACGACAGCTCAGGCGAAAGAAGCATTTAAAAATGATCCGATTATTGTGATTCCGGTTGGAAGCACAGAACAGCATGGAACGCAGAGTGCGCTTGGAACGGACTATATGGTTCCGTCATATTTGGCTGATCATATTGAAGATGTGGACAATGTGATCGTAGCACCGACTGTTCCTTATGGCGTATGCCCGTATCATTTGAGCTTTGAAGGTAGTATTAATATTGGATATGAGGGCTTATATCTTGTGCTTCATGGAATAATGGACTCATTGATGCAACATGGTGTGCGGAGATTTGTAGTTCTCAATGGGCATGGCGGCAATACTCCTTCTATTGATAGAGCGGCTCTTGAAGTGTATCATAATGGTGGCGTGTGCGCCAGCGTAGATTGGTGGAGTTTGGTGGCACAGCTTGATGATAGATTTCAGGGAGGACACGGAGATGTTTTGGAGACGTCTGCCATGATGGCAATCGCTCCAGAATCAGTACATTTGGAACTTCGTAAGCCGATTAATGCGCAAGATCCGACAAGTGAGATGAAAGCTGCATATATTCAGGCGGTGAATTTTAAAGGTGGTACAGTCAGACTTGTGCGAGATACAAAAGAAATCGCGCCGAGCGGATGGTTTGGCCCGTTCGACCCGAAAGATTCTTCCGCAGAGCTTGGACAGGCAGCACTTGATCTTGCGGCGGATTATATTCGGGAATTTCTGGAAGAAATGAAGAAAATAGAAATATAAGTATATTTGTGTAAAAGGGAGTGTTGCAAAATAACTGATTAATCAGTTGTTTTGCAACACTCCCTTTTTTAATGCATGATGTTTAGAAATTCTTCCATAGCTCTTGTTTTGTATTTATGATTTTTGTAATAAAAGAAAACCTGGCGTTTGGCGGCATCTCCGTTTAATTTATAGTATGTAAGATTTTCAAAGGATGGAAGCTGGCTTACAAGGATATCACTGATAAATGTGGCTCCAAGCTGAGTAGAGGCTGCCATATAGGCAGTTGACTGCTGGTTGAGTTCAAGGATGATATTCGCATGAAAGCCGGCTTCTCTGCATAATCGGTCACCGCGGATACGGGTATCGTTCCCTGGAGCAAGCATAATAAAAGGAAGAGCAGAAAAAGCCTCTAAGGGAACAGTCGGATATGAATCGTCCAGGTAACTCTTGTTTTTGATATTTTCGTAGGAAAGTTGATATTTTTTTAGATTATCATGGAGGGAAAAATGTTTTGGAACTGCAAGAAGAATATTTTCCCTACAATAGAGTTCCTTGTTATATAACGTGCTGTCGTAGTGGTAGTTGTCGATGACAAAATCCAGGGAGTTGTTGCTAAGCATTGTTTCGAGCTGGGCGGTATTCCCTTCTGTGACCTGAATATGCACATCCGGATATTTTTGTTTAAACTGTGTAATGATAGGTGGCAGAACATAGGCGGCAAAAAGGTTGCTGGCACCAAGAGACAGGCTGCCAGTCTTTAAAGTAGACAGATTGTTGATGTAGTTTTCTACACGTTGTTCAATCTGGAAAATTTCTTCAGCAGCTTCCATATACACTTCACCGACTTCGGTAAGCTGTAAAGGACTTGTGCTTCTGTCAAAAAGAGGAAAACCAACACGTTCTTCTACTTTCTTAATGCGAGCGCTTAATGAGGGCTGGCTGATGTAGAGATTCTGCGCAGCTTTGGAGAAACTCTTCTCGCGGTATACTTCGTAAACATATTTTTTCCATGTAAACATAAGAACTCTCCTTATAGACAAAATGATATAATAACTATATGATTATAGGTATTTGATTATATTATATCTCTGCCGTATGATAAAAGCAAATAAAGAAAGTATTTGCTGACAAGGTGGGGAAAATGAAAGATATTATAAGAGCAAAAAGAATGGAAAATGTACACTCTGATATCAGAGGTCCATTGTATGTAGAGGCCATGGGTATGCAGGCGAGAGGAATTGATGTTCTGAAGCTTAATACAGGTAATCCGGCAACTTTTGGATTTAAACAGCCGGAAAGCATTGAGAGGGCATTGGAAAGTCATACGGCTGATGGGGTAGGCTATTGCGATTTTAAAGGAATGCCGAAAGCGCGAGAAGCAATTTGTGAATACGAAAAATCGAAAGGAATCAAAGGAATTACACCGGAAGATGTATTTATTGGAAATGGTGTCAGTGAGGTCGTATCTTTTGCACTTATGCCGTTATTGAATGACGGGGATGAAGTTCTTGTGCCGACACCGAGTTATTCTATTTGGGGGAATTCGGTGTATCTGGCGGGGGGGAAACCTGTGTTTTATGTCTGCGATGAAAAATCCAACTGGTATCCGGATGTCCGGGATATTCGCTCTAAGATTACACCAAAGACAAAGGCTATCGTAGTGATTAATCCGAATAATCCGACAGGAATGTTGTATCCGAGAGAAGTTTTGCAGGAAATTGTGCAGGTGGCGCGAGAATTTGGACTTTTGGTATTTGCGGATGAGATTTATGACAGACTGGTAATGGATGGATTGATTCATACTTCGCTGGCGTCTCTTGCAGAAGATATTCCGGTCGTTACGATGAATGGGCTCTCGAAATCCCATTGCCTGTGTGGTTATCGGTGTGGGTGGATGGTTATCAGTGGACCGAGACATTTAACAGAAGATTACAGACGGGGAATTATTCAACTTACATCTTTAAGACTGTGTGCCAACACACTGGCTCAGATCGTAATACCGGCAGCACTTGAAGATATGGAAACACCGGCATCCATGGTCCGCCCGGGTGGCAGATTATATGAACAAAGAGAAGCTACAGTGAAGGAATTACAAAAGATAGATGGTATATCGTTTGTGAAAAATAACAGCGCTTTTTATATTTTCCCGAAACTGGATGTGAAAAAGTATCATATTACAAATGATAAACAGTTTGCCAGTGATCTTCTTCACGCAACAAATATTCTGTTAGTACCGGGAAGTGGGTTTGACTGGAATGAACCGGATCATTTCAGAATCGTAATGCTTCCGGAAGCAGAAGTGCTTGCAGATGCAGTGAGACGTATGGGAGAATTCCTGGACGGATACAGACAGGGAGAAGTAAAGGAATTTTGCAGAAGAACTGCATAATGGGATAAACTGCATAATGAGATAAAAAATATATTGACAGATATAGCGTGAAGTGATAATCTATTATAGGACTGCCGAAGACAGCAGGTGCGTGAGCGTAAGTAATGAAACGCCTGCCGAGGAAAGTTAGATTCGTATTTTTGAATTTGTAACACCTCTGTGTCTTTGGATACAGGGGTGTTTTTTTAAGATATTCCTTATAGCAGTCGAACAAATAATATAAGGAGGTGCACCATTCGTGGCAAAAGTTGAATTAAAACAACCTATCGTACAGGCAATTGCAGAAGATGTAAAAGACGCAACAAGCGTTGTGTTAGTTGACTACCGCGGACTTACTGTTGCTCAGGATACAGAGCTGCGTAAACAGTTAAGAGAAGCAGGTATCATTTATAAAGTCTGCAAAAACACAATGATGAAGAGAGCTTTTGAAGGAACTGATTTCGCTCAGTTAGACGAGCACTTGGAAGGACCAAGCGCTATCGCAATTTCTAAAGATGACGCAACAGCTCCGGCAAGAATCCTTTGCAAATTTGCAAAAGATGCTAAGGCTCTTGAATTAAAAGCAGGTGTAGTTGAAGGCACAGTATACGATGCAGACGCACTGACAGAATTATCCAAGATTCCGTCAAGAGAAGAATTACTGTCCAAGTTGCTTGGAAGCTTACAGTCACCTGTTACAAATCTTGCTCGTGTTCTTAATCAGATCGCAGAGCAGGGTGGAGCAGAGGCTTGTGAGGCAGCCGCTCCGGCAGAGGAAGCTGTAGAGGCTCCTGCAGAAGAAGCTCCAGTAGAGGAGTAAAATGAGATTGAAAACAAAATAATAAAAAATGGAGGAAAATAAAATGGCAAAGTTAACAACAGCTGAATTTATTGATGCAATCAAAGAGTTATCAGTATTAGAATTAAATGAATTAGTAAAAGCATGTGAAGAAGAGTTTGGTGTTTCTGCAGCAGCAGGTGTAGTAGTTGCAGCAGCAACTGGAGATGCTCCGGCAGCAGAAGAGAAAGATGAGTTCGATGTAGAGTTAGTATCTGCAGGTGCTTCTAAGGTTAAAGTAATCAAAGTTGTTCGTGAGATCACAGGACTTGGATTAAAAGAAGCTAAGGCAGTAGTTGACGAAGCTCCGAAGGTAGTTAAAGAAGCTGTTTCTAAAGCAGAGGCTGAGGAAATCAAAGCTAAACTTGAAGCTGAGGGTGCAGAGGTTAACCTTAAATAATTTAAAAAGCTTGACAAACATGAGAAACAATGCTAGTTTAATATTTAGTGATAGCATGTTACTTGTTTTATGAAAAACGAGGCATTAACTATACATAAATGTACAGGATATTTATGTGTGTTAGTGCCTTTTTTTGTACTTAAAACATGTGAAAAGGACCCCGTTCGCTGATGCATATGAATGTTCGGAGTTTTGTAAAAGAAAAGGAGAAAAACAAATGAAAGACAAAATTTTTGGTGTGCTGCAGCGAGTGGGAAGATCATTTATGCTTCCAATTGCAATCTTACCTGTAGCCGGACTTTTACTGGGAATCGGTGGTTCCTTCAGTAATGAAACAATGCTTGCTACTTATGGGCTTCAGGGTGTTATGGGAGAAGGAACGGTATTTCATGCTATTTTCCTTGTTATGAAGGATGCCGGTAATATCGTTTTCTCAAACCTGCCGATCATATTCGCCATGGGTGTAGCGATTGGTATGGCAAAAAAAGAAAAAGAGGTTGCTGCGCTGGCGGCAGTCATCGCATTCTTTATTATGCATGCTTCTATCGGAGCCATGATCGAAATCAGCGGTGGTGCAGAAAACATGCTGGAAGGTGCGACAACATCTGTATGTGGAATCACTTCCCTTCAGATGGGTGTGTTCGGAGGTATTCTTGTAGGACTTGGAGTGGCGGCTCTTCACAATAAGTATTATAAGATTGAGCTTCCGCAGGTTCTTTCCTTCTTTGGTGGTACAAGGTTTGTTCCGATTGTGTGCTCACTGGTATATACAGGTGTCGGTATTGCCATGTTTTTCATATGGCCGGTAATTCAGAGCGGTATTTATGCAGTTGGTGATGTGGTTTTAAATTCCGGATATTTTGGAACATGGATCTATGGACTTATGGAAAGACTTCTGATTCCGTTTGGTCTGCATCATGTATTTTATCTTCCATTCTGGCAGACTGCACTTGGCGGAACACTGGAAGTTGCAGGACAGACGATTGAAGGTGCACAGAATATTTTCTTTGCACAGCTTGCGGATCCTACAGTAGAACATTTTGCCGTATCTGCAACAAGATTTATGTCCGGTAAGTTCCCGCTTATGATCTTCGGACTTCCGGGAGCAGCGCTTGCAATGTACAAGACAGCAAAGCCGGAGAAACGAAAAGAAGTAGGTGGACTTCTTCTTTCAGCTGCTCTTACTTCTATGCTGACAGGTATTACAGAGCCTCTGGAATTTACATTCCTTTTTGTTGCTCCGCTTCTCTATGGAATTCACTGTGTATTTGCAGGTCTTGCATATATGCTGATGCACGTATTTGGTGTCGGAGTAGGAATGACATTCTCCGGCGGACTTATTGATATGTTCCTGTTTGGTATTCTTCAGGGAAATGCAAAGACGAACTGGATATGGATTGTTATTGTAGGAATTGGTTATTCTGTTGTTTATTATTTCCTTTTCGGTTTCCTGATCCGGAAATTAGATTTAAAAACACCTGGAAGAGATGACAGCGAAGAGGTAAAATTATATAGAAGAAGTGATGTTGAGGCGAGAAAGAATGGTGCGGGTAATGAGACTGCTTCAGGAGTAGATGAACTGTCTCAGACAATCTGCCAGGGCCTTGGCGGCAAAAAGAATATTTCTGATGTGGACTGCTGCGCAACGAGACTCAGATGTACGGTTTATAAGGCAGAGCTGGTAAGTGATGCGCTTCTTAAATCTACAGGTGCATCGGGCGTGGTACACAAAGGAAATGGTGTACAGATTATTTACGGACCAAGAGTAACTGTAATCAAATCTAATCTGGAAGATTATCTTGAGACTGCACCTGATGAAGAATTTGTTGCAGAGCAGACAGAGAGTCCGGCAGAAGAAAAAGAGAAAACAGAAGATGCACAGGAGAAGAAGGTAGTAAAAACAGTCGTAATCTCCAGTCCGATCACAGGTCATGCGGCAGATCTGGGAACTGCGCCGGATGAGGCATTTGCAGGAAGAATGATGGGTGATGGTGCTGTTGTGGAGCCACAGGACGCATATGTGTGTGCACCGGAAGATGGCGAAGTATGCTTCGTATTTCCGACAAAACATGCAGTTGGTTTCCAGACAGAGTCCGGAATCGGTCTTTTGATCCACGTTGGTATCGATACGGTAAAACTGGAAGGCGAAGGATTTGAAGTGCTTGTTGAAAACGGCCAGCAGGTGAAAAAAGGTGAGCCAATGTTGAAACTGGATCTGGATTATCTGAAGGCAAATGCACCTTCGCTGGTATCACCGGTGCTTTGTACAGAGCTTGAGGACAATCAGAAGATACGTCTGTTGAAGGAAGGAAATATACAGGCAGGAGAAGAACTCTTTGCTGTGGATTTCTATGAGTAAAGAAATGGTGAGTGGGGAAAAGTATGTACAGGATTAAAAAAGTGTTGAATCATAACACGGTAATTGGAATTCGGACAGATAATCAGCAGGAATACCTTATTATGGGAAAAGGTATCGGATTCGGGAAAAAGGTATCGGAGAGATTCGAGACGGGCAGTGACGCTTCTGTCTATTCTCTGCAGGTATCTTCGGAACGGGGGGATGCCAGAGAGATGGTGAAGGAAATCAATCCGGAATGCCTGGAGATTGCAAGTGAAGTGCTGGATGAAGCTGAGAAAATGTTCGGAAAGATTGACAGAAGCATACTTTTTCCTATGGCAGATCATATTGAATTTGCGATAAAAAGAATGAGAAGCGGCGAGCAGATCAGTAATCCGCTGACAGAGGATATTCGGATTCTGTTCCATATGGAATATAAGGCGGCCAGCTGTATCGCTCCCATTCTCGCCAGAAGAATGAACCTTCGTATAGAAGAAGATGAAGTGGGGTATATTGCGCTTCATATTCATTCTGCGATTGAAGATGAGAAGGTATCACAGGCGATGCAGATGGCGCGGGCAGTCAGAGAATGCATTTCTCTTGTGGAAGAAGAGATTGGAAGACCGATCGATGTGATGTCGCTTTCCTACAATCGTCTGATGAATCATATTCGCTATATGGTAGCGAGAGCAATTAGCGGCGAAAAACTTAAGGTGAATATGAATGATTATATGGGAATAAAATTTCCTCATGCATTTCAGACGGCGAAGGCCATATGCGAACGTGTCGGAAAGAGCCTTAAGTGTACGCTTGGTGATGCGGAGATCGGTTATCTTGCGATGCATATCGAGAGGGTAACAAGTGATGAACTGGATGCTCCGGAAGAATAAAGAAGAATAAATAAGAAAGAAAAAGGAGAACAAAGATATGAAAACATTTAATTATACTATTACAGATGCAGTAGGAATCCATGCAAGACCGGCAGGAATCCTGGCGAAAGAGGCAAAAAAGTATGAATCTAAGATTGTGATCAAAAAAGGTGACAGACAGGCAGAAGCTACAAAAGTTATGGCGCTCATGGCACTTGGCGTAAAATGTGGTGAAGAAGTAACTGTAGAAGTAACGGGAGCAGATGAAGAGCAGGTATGTGCAGAAGTTGAAGCGTTTTTCAAAGAAAATCTGTAAAAACGGCAGAGGTAATGGAGATGGAAGTTTATCAGGGAAAATCAATATTTAAAGGTATTGCTATTGGGAAGCTGTTTTTTTACTCCAAAGGAGAACAGGCTGTAAAGCGAGAGAAGATTCAGGATGTGGAAGCTGAGATTGCCCGTTATGAGGCGGCAAAGGAAGAAGCAATCGCACAGCTGAATGCATTATATGAAAAAGCTGTAAAAGAAGTCGGTGAAGTAAATGCGGCGGTATTTGAAGTGCATGCTATGATGCTGGACGATGATGATTATGTGGATTCCGTAAAGAATATCATAGAGACGCAGCAGGTAAATGCAGAATTTGCTGTTGCCACAACGGGAGATAATTTCTCTAATATGTTTGCGGAGATGGAGGATGACTATTTCCGTGCAAGGGCTGTCGATGTGAAGGATATATCCGAACGCCTTGTAAATGTATTGAGCGGAAGAAATGAAGGAAGCGATATCGGTGAGGAGCCGGTAATTGTTGTTGCTGATGATCTGGCACCAAGTGAAACGGTGCAGATGGATAAGGATAAGCTCCTTGCATTTGTTACAAAGTATGGTTCTTCTAATTCTCATACAGCTATTCTTGCAAGAACAATGAATATTCCGGCACTGATCGGTGTTGAGATCCAGGAAGACTGGAATGGGAAGCTGGCTGTCGTAGATGGCTATGAGGGCTGTCTTTATATTGAGCCGGAAGAAGAAGTCCTTGTGAAAATGAAGAAACGTCAGCAGGAAGATATGGAGGTAAGAGAGCTTCTTCAGAATCTCCGTGGTAAGGAAGACGTGACTTTGGATGGAAAGAAGATTCGTCTGTATGCAAATATCGGAAGCGTAAAAGACGTTGCCAGTGTATTGGCAAATGATGCTGCCGGTATTGGACTGTTCCGAAGTGAATTCCTGTATCTGGAAGCAGAAGATTATCCAGACGAGGAGGCACAGTTCCAAGCTTATAAGACCGTTGCTGAAAATATGGCAGGAAAGAAAGTAATTGTCCGTACGCTGGATATCGGCGCAGATAAACAGGTGGGATACTTCGGTTTAGATAAAGAAGAAAATCCGGCTATGGGATATCGTGCAATCCGAATCTGCCTTGACAGAACAGATGTATTCAAGACACAGCTTCGCGCACTGCTTCGTGCAAGTGCTTTTGGCAACATTGCCATTATGTATCCGATGATTATTTCGGTGGACGAAGTAAGAAGAATCAAGGCAATCGTAGAAGAAATCAAGAAAGAACTGGATGAGCAAGGCATTCGCTATGGTGAGGTCGAGCAGGGTATCATGATCGAGACCCCGGCAGCAGTGGTTATCAGTGATCTCCTCGCAGAGGAAGTAGATTTCTTCAGTATTGGAACCAATGACCTGACGCAGTATACACTTGCAATCGACCGTCAGAATATGAAGCTCGACAACATTTATGATGCACATCATCCGGCAGTACTTCGTATGATCCAGACGACCATCGATAATGGTCATAAACATGGCTGCTGGGTAGGAATCTGTGGTGAACTTGGCGCAGATATGACACTGACAGAGACATTCGTAAAAATGGGAATAGATGAATTGTCCGTATCTCCGTCATGCGTATTGCCGATCCGTAAGCTGATACGGGAGATGCGTGTGGAAGAATAGGAATTTGGCTCAGTGATTTTATCTGAGGCAGAACAGTGACGCGAGACAGCTGAACTTTGAAAAACGAACCAGTCGCTGACAAACGGTAAACATCAAAAGCTGATATAACATTCGTAACCGAGTATATTCGACGGGAACTCCTGATGAGTTCCGCGTCTCAGATACTCTTTCGCCTTGTTTGGGAAATACAAGGCGAATACGAAGTTATATCAGCTTTTTCTGCAACCGTTTGTAACGCTCTTCCACGTTTCCCCAAGCTCAGCTGTCTCGCGTCACTTGTAATGTCTCAGCCAAAATACTGAAGCCGCATAGTTAAAGCAATTCCACCACGTTATCGGCGCAGTAACAAGCTCTTTTTCATTCCCTGTGAGCGAAAAAGAAAATTTGTAATGACTTTTTTGGGAAGTAAATCATTTCCTCGGAGACAAAACTACAAAATGAAATGACTTTTTCGCTATGAAGTTCATTCGAATTTGTATTTTTTCTATGTGGAGCTGACTTCGACTTCTCAAAATTCATTACAATTCTTTACTTTTACATATAGGAACTGAAAAGACCAGATATATAACATGTTTTGCCAACAAACTGAGGCGTTCACTTTTACCCGAAATTGCCAGTACAGTAAATGGTAGCGGATGTCGCTATGATGCTTTGCGGAGGTAAGCGGAAGACTTGGAGAATCCACTCCGAAGCTGTTAGGGCGCAGAAAACAAACGATGATTCTTGTTTGTTTTCTGCGCCCTTATAGATTCGTGAGTTAGTCGTAAAGTCGAACGCGTCGTAGCAAAGTATCATAGCGACATCCGCGTACCACTTACTATACTAAATTCCTATTCTTCATCTCTTCCATAATCTTATCAACATCATAATCCGGCGCATATTTTGCTGCTACATTACAGATTTTCTGTATAACATCCTGCTCTTCTTCCAGTGCATCCGCTATTTCTGAAACTCCTTTGTTTTTAGCTAGTTTTTTGCAGATGATTTCAATGCGATCTTCTAAACGTCCTTCTTCCCGGCTGATTCTTCTTGTTTCCTGCACATCGTATGCCTCAAAACTGTCAAATAACATATCAAATTCCCTCCCGATTATCTGGTCAGTAAACTGCTCCACCTCCTTCCGCGGGACATTCATCCGATACAAAAGGACGGCGATGATCTTACTGATCAATTTCAATAAATATTCCGGTGTATGTTCTCCTAGATGTTCAAAATATTCCTTTGGAACTTCCTTAAGATTCTTGAATTCTTCTGAACTGCGAAGCTTATTGATCAGAAATATCAGAGAAAGTTCATCCTGCTTTTCAATCAATTCTTGATTAGTATAAGACGTAAGCGGTACTACCAGATATTCAAAGTCCGGAATATACTTTCCAAGCACATCACTCAAATATACCCTGTCTTTAAAATTCTTTACTGCTGTCCAGGATTCTGTCCCTTCGTAATAAATGACCGGAAGGACGGGTGGATACTTGAATTCCTTTGTCTTCGTAATACCCGGATGAAGCTTTTCCTGTTCGTTTTCATAATCATTCAATATCATCACAATATAACGAAGTATGCGAAATGCCATATTGTAATGTACTTTCGACTGGTGTTCAACCAATGCGATTAAATAAAGATCCTGCCCTTTCAGATGAACTTTCTTTACGGTGTCAGAATCACGCCTCTCCTGCCACATAGGGAGAAATCTCTCAGAGATATCTTCAATATCTTCCGGCTTTACATCCTTCAAAATCTCTATCCCAAGATAACCTCTCAGGAACTGGGCACACAAGATGGGATCATCAAAGACAAGTTTAGCCCCGTTATCCTTTGCTTCATGGTTTTGCAGTTCATATTCTTCCTGTTTTTTAGTCATACATTCTCCTTTCCGCAGAACATATGACTATACATATCCAAGAACCCTTTTTGATGCTATTGTATCAAACCACACCCCAAATGACAACGCCACATCAGACAACTCTCAAATATAATAATAATAGTATATATTCTGCTCTGTTTTCAGTTTCAATCATTCATCAAATTTGAAATTCCTGCCGACCGGCAACGAAAATCAGAATAAAGAGCTTAGAAGTTTTGAATAAAAAGCTCTGATTTTGATGTACGAAAAGTATAGCAGGTATGAGGAGATGTGACAAGGTCTTTTGTTGTTCATAATTTTATTCATAATTATAATGAAAAATTAAAAATACCAGTTGACAAGCTGGAAACCTTCATGGTATAGTAAAAAATGCGCTATTGTGGAAAGTTATGCCATTGTGGCATTTTCTAACTACGAAAAAATAAACGAGGAGTGAAACGTCAATATGGAGAAAAACAGAATTCGTCCTATCAAAAGCGGAAAAAGTTCACGCATGAGCTATTCCAGACAAAAAGAAGTTCTGCAGATGCCTAACCTGATTGAGGTACAGAAAGACTCATATAACTGGTTCCTTAAAGAAGGTTTAAAGGAAGTATTTGATGATATTTCCCCAATCTCTGATTACAGTGGACATCTCAGCCTGGAATTTGTTGATTTTACTTTGTGCGAGGATGACGTAAAATACACAATTGAAGAGTGTAAGGAACGTGACGCAACATATGCAGCACCGTTGAAAGTCAAAGTAAGACTCCACAACAAGGAAACTGACGAGATCAACGAACATGAGATCTTTATGGGAGATCTGCCGCTGATGACCGCTACAGGTACATTTGTAATCAATGGAGCAGAGCGAGTAATTGTAAGTCAGCTGGTTCGTTCCCCTGGTATTTATTATGCGATCGCACATGATAAAGTGGGCAAGAAGCTGTATTCCTCTACAGTTATCCCGAATCGTGGTGCATGGCTGGAGTATGAGACAGACTCCAATGACGTTTTTTATGTACGAGTAGATAGAACAAGAAAGGTACCGATCACGGTATTGATCCGTGCACTTGGAATCGGTACAAATCCAGAGATTGTAGAATTATTTGGTGAAGAGCCGAAGATTCTTGCAAGCTTTGAAAAGGACGCCGCTACCAATTATCAGGAAGGTCTTCTTGAGCTGTACAAGAAGATCCGTCCGGGTGAGCCGCTTGCTGTTGACAGCGCAGAGAGCCTGATTACCGCAATGTTCTTTGACCCGAGACGTTATGATCTTGCCAAGGTAGGACGTTATAAATTTAATAAGAAGCTTCTTCTTAAGAACCGTATTACAGGACAGGTTCTTGCAGAAGATGTTGTCAGTCAGATTACAGGAGAGGTTATTGCTGAAGCTGGAACGAAAGTAACAAGAGAACTGGCAGATGCTATCCAGAATGGTGCTGTTCCGTTTGTATGGATTTCCCGTCCGGACGAGGAACGCAACATTAAAGTACTTTCCAATATGATGGTTGACCTTGCTTCTGTTGTTGATATTGATCCGGAAGAAGTGGGTGTTACAGAGCTTGTATACTATCCGGTTCTTGCAGGACTTCTGGAAGAGACAGCAGGAGATATTGATGAATTAAAAGATGCAATCAGAAGAGATATCCATGACCTGATTCCGAAGCATATTACAAAAGAGGATATCCTGGCATCTATTAACTATAATATCCATCTTGAATATGGACTTGGAAATGATGATGATATTGACCATTTGGGCAACAGACGTATTCGTGCGGTTGGAGAGCTTCTTCAGAATCAGTACAGAATCGGTCTGTCCAGATTGGAAAGAGTTGTTCGTGAAAGAATGACAACACAGGATCTGGAAGGTATTTCACCGCAGTCACTGATCAACATTAAGCCGGTAACTGCAGCAGTGAAAGAGTTCTTTGGTTCTTCACAGCTGTCACAGTTCATGGATCAGAACAACCCGCTTGGTGAGCTGACACATAAGAGACGTTTGTCCGCACTTGGACCTGGTGGTCTGTCAAGAGACCGTGCCGGATTCGAGGTTCGAGACGTACACTACTCTCACTATGGAAGAATGTGTCCGATTGAGACACCTGAAGGTCCTAACATCGGTCTGATCAACTCTCTTGCATGCTATGCAAGAATCAATCAGTATGGTTTCGTTGAGGCTCCATACCGTAAGATCGATCATTCCGTTGATCCGAACAATCCGGTAGTAACAGATGAAGTTGTTTATATGACGGCAGATGAGGAAGATAATTATCATGTAGCACAGGCGAACGAGCCGCTGGATGCAGAAGGACATTTCATCCACAAGAATGTATCCGGTCGTTATCGTGAAGAGACACAGGAATATGAGAGAAGAATGTTTGATTACATGGACGTTTCTCCTAAGATGGTGTTCTCTGTTGCTACAGCACTGATTCCTTTCCTGGAGAACGATGATGCCAACCGTGCGCTGATGGGATCTAACATGCAGCGTCAGGCAGTTCCGCTTCTTATGACAGAGGCTCCGGTTGTCGGTACAGGTATGGAAGAAAAGGCTGCAGTAGACTCCGGTGTATGTGTAGTTGCAGAAGAAGGTGGTGTTGTAGAGCGCTCAACTTCTACTGAAATTATCATTCGTCAGGATGACGGCAATAAGAAGAAATACAAACTGACCAAATTCTTAAGAAGTAACCAGAGCAACTGTTATAACCAGAGACCAATCGTATTCAAGGGTGACAGAGTTGAGGCTGGTGATGTGATCGCAGACGGCCCGTCTACATCCAATGGTGAGATGGCTCTTGGTAAGAATCCTCTGATCGGTTTCATGACATGGGAAGGTTACAACTACGAGGATGCGGTATTATTAAGTGAAAGATTAGTACAGGATGATGTATATACATCTGTCCACATTGAAGAATATGAAGCAGAAGCTCGTGATACGAAACTTGGACCAGAGGAAATCACACGTGATATCCCGGGTGTAGGCGATGACGCACTGAAGGATCTGGATGAGCGTGGAATCATCCGCATCGGTGCAGAAGTTCGTGCCGGAGATATCCTTGTAGGTAAGGTAACTCCAAAGGGTGAGACAGAGCTTACTGCAGAAGAGAGACTTCTTCGTGCTATCTTCGGTGAGAAAGCACGTGAAGTAAGAGATACTTCTCTTAAAGTACCTCACGGAGAATATGGTATTGTTGTAGATGCCAAAGTATTTACAAGAGAAAACGGTGATGAACTGTCACCTGGTGTAAACCAGTCCGTTCGTATCTATATTGCACAGAAGAGAAAGATTTCCGTTGGTGATAAGATGGCTGGTCGTCACGGTAACAAGGGTGTTGTTTCCCGTGTACTTCCTGTAGAGGATATGCCATTCCTTCCGAATGGACGCCCGCTGGACATCGTATTGAACCCACTGGGTGTACCTTCACGTATGAATATCGGACAGGTTCTTGAGATTCATCTGTCACTGGCAGCAAAAGCACTTGGATTTAATATTGCCACGCCGGTATTCGATGGTGCAAATGAAAATGATATTATGGATACACTTGACCTGGCAAATGATTATGTAAACTTAAGCTGGGAAGAGTTTGAAGCAAAGCATAAGGAAGAGCTTCTTCCGGAAGTACTTCAGTATCTGTCTGATAACAGAGAGCACAGAAAACTGTGGAAGGGTGTTCCGATTTCCAGAGATGGTAAGGTTCGTCTCCGTGACGGAAGAACCGGTGAGTATTTTGACAGCCCGGTAACGATCGGACACATGCATTATCTGAAACTGCATCACCTGGTAGATGATAAGATCCATGCTCGTTCTACAGGTCCTTACTCACTCGTAACACAGCAGCCGTTAGGTGGTAAAGCACAGTTCGGTGGACAGCGTTTCGGTGAGATGGAGGTATGGGCACTGGAGGCTTATGGTGCATCTTATACGCTGCAGGAAATCCTGACTGTGAAGTCAGATGATGTGATCGGACGTGTGAAGACTTACGAGGCGATCATCAAAGGTGAGAATATCCCAGAACCAGGTATTCCGGAATCCTTCAAGGTACTCCTTAAGGAATTACAGTCACTTGGTCTTGATGTTCGTGTACTTCGTGATGACAACACAGAAGTCGAGATCATGGAAACTGCAGATATGGGCGAGACAGATTTCCGCTCACTGATCGAGGGAGACAGAAAGTACAATCAGAACGATGACTTCGGCGCACAGGGATATACAGAGCAGGAATTCGATGGTGAAGAGCTTGTTGATGTCGAGGAAGAGCCGGAGGATGATTTCGAACTTGAGTTTGAAGAAACTGATGACTTTGGATATGATGATTTTGATGAAGAATAGAAAGGGGTGCCAGTATGCCAGAAAATATTAAAGAACAATCATATGAGCCAATGACTTTTGATGCGATCAAAATCGGTTTGGCATCACCTGAAAAGATTCTGGAGTGGTCAAGAGGCGAAGTAACAAAGCCTGAGACAATCAACTACAGAACTCTGAAACCGGAGAGAGACGGACTGTTCTGCGAGAAGATTTTTGGACCAAGTAAGGACTGGGAATGTCATTGTGGTAAGTACAAGAAGATTCGTTATAAAGGCGTAGTATGTGACCGTTGTGGTGTTGAAGTTACAAAGGCAAGCGTACGTCGTGAACGTATGGGACATATTGCTCTTGCAGCACCGGTATCCCACATCTGGTATTTTAAAGGAATCCCGAGCCGTATGGGACTGATACTGGATCTTTCTCCGAGAACATTGGAAAAGGTACTGTATTTCGCATCCTATATTGTATTGGATAAAGGGAATACAGATCTTCAGTATAAGCAGGTCTTATCTGAGCAGGAATATCAGGAAGCCAGAGAGACATGGGGAAGTTCATTCCGTGTAGGTATGGGTGCAGAATCCATCAAAGAGCTTCTCGAGGCAATTGATCTTGATAAAGAATACGAAGAGTTACAGGAAGGATTAAAGGGAGCAACCGGACAGAAACGTGCGAGAATCGTAAAACGTCTGGAGGTTGTAGAAGCATTCCGTGAATCTGGAAATAAGCCGGAGTGGATGATTCTTACAGCAATTCCGGTTATTCCGCCAGATCTTCGTCCGATGGTACAGTTAGATGGTGGCCGTTTTGCCACAAGTGATCTTAATGACCTGTACAGAAGAATTATCAATAGAAATAACCGTCTGAAACGTCTGCTTGAACTTGGCGCGCCGGACATTATCGTAAGAAATGAAAAGAGAATGCTCCAGGAAGCAGTAGACGCGCTGATCGATAACGGCCGCCGTGGCCGTCCGGTAACAGGACCTGGAAACAGAGCGCTTAAGTCTCTGTCTGACATGCTGAAAGGTAAATCCGGACGTTTCCGTCAGAACCTTCTTGGTAAGCGTGTTGACTATTCCGGACGTTCTGTTATCGTTGTAGGACCAGAACTTAAGATTTATCAGTGTGGTCTTCCGAAAGAAATGGCTCTTGAGCTTTTCAAGCCATTCGTTATGAAAGAGCTGGTTCAGAACGGAACTGCACACAATATTAAGAATGCAAAGAAAATGGTAGAAAGATGGCAGCCGGAAGTATGGGATGTTCTGGAAGAAGTAATCAAAGAGCATCCGGTTATGCTGAACCGTGCCCCTACACTTCACAGACTTGGTATTCAGGCATTTGAGCCGATCCTCGTAGAAGGTAAGGCAATCAAGCTTCATCCGCTTGTATGTACAGCATACAATGCCGACTTCGATGGTGACCAGATGGCTGTTCACCTTCCATTGTCTGTTGAAGCGCAGGCAGAGTGCCGTTTCCTTCTTCTGTCACCGAACAATCTTCTGAAACCGTCTGATGGTGGACCGGTAGCCGTTCCTTCACAGGATATGGTACTTGGTATTTACTATCTGACACAGGAGAGACCTGGTGCGAAGGGAGAAGGAAAAGCATTCAAGAGTGTGAATGAAGCAATTCTTGCATATGAAAATGATGCTTTGACACTTCACTCCAGAATTAAAGTCCGTGTATCCAAGACAATGCCGGACGGAACTGTGAAGACAGGAACAATTGAGTCTACCCTTGGAAGATTCCTCTTTAATGAGATTATTCCACAGGATCTCGGATTTGTAGATCGTGAAGTAGAAGGTAACGAGCTTCTTCTGGAAGTAGATTTCCATGTCGGTAAGAAGCAGTTAAAGAAGATCCTTGAAAAAGTTATTAATACACATGGTGCGACAAAGACTGCAGAAGTACTTGACTCCGTTAAATCTATCGGTTACAAGTACTCTACAAGAGCAGCCATGACAGTATCTATTTCTGATATGACTGTACCTCCGCAGAAACCGGAGATGATCGAGAAGGCGCAGGAGACTGTTGATAAGATTACAAAGAACTTTAAGCGTGGTCTTATTACAGAAGAAGAGCGTTACAAAGAGGTCGTTGAGACATGGAAGGCAACAGATGATGCCCTTACAGAGGCACTGCTTTCCGGACTTGATAAATACAATAACATCTTCATGATGGCTGATTCAGGAGCCCGTGGTTCTGATAAGCAGATCAAACAGCTTGCCGGTATGCGTGGTCTTATGGCTGATACAACCGGACGTACGATCGAGCTTCCTATCAAGTCAAACTTCCGTGAAGGTCTTGACGTACTGGAGTACTTCATGTCAGCGCATGGAGCTCGTAAAGGTCTTTCCGATACGGCTCTTCGTACAGCCGATTCCGGTTACCTGACAAGACGTCTTGTTGACGTATCTCAGGAGCTCATTATTCACGAAGTTGACTGTGCTGAGCATCTGGATGAGATTCCGGGAATGTATGTACACGCATTCATGGATGGAAAAGAAGAAATCGAGAGCCTGCAGGAGCGTATTACCGGACGTTATCTGTGTGAAAACATTGTTGATAAAGACGGAAATATTCTTGTTAAGGCGAACCATATGGTAACACCTAAGAGAGCAGAGCTTATCATGAAGAAGGGTGTGGATGAAAACGGAGAACCACTTAAGAAGATTAAGATCCGTACGATCCTTACCTGCCGTTCACACAGTGGTATCTGTGCAAAATGTTACGGTGCAAACATGGCAACGGGTGAGCCTGTACAGGTTGGTGAGGCTGTCGGTATTATCGCTGCACAGTCCATCGGTGAGCCTGGTACACAGCTTACCATGAGAACATTCCATACCGGTGGTGTAGCCGGTGACGATATCACACAGGGTCTTCCTCGTGTCGAAGAGCTTTTCGAGGCAAGAAAGCCGAAGGGACTTGCAATCATTACAGAGTTTGCAGGAACAGCAACAATCAACGATACAAAGAAGAAACGTGAGATTATCGTGACAAACCATGAGACAGGTGAATCCAAGGCTTACCTGATTCCTTACGGTTCACGTATCAAGATCATGGATGGAGCAGAGCTTGAGGCCGGTGATGAACTGACGGAAGGTAGTGTAAACCCACATGATATCCTGAAGATTAAGGGATTACGTGCAGTACAGGATTACATGATCCAGGAAGTACAGCGTGTATACCGTCTGCAGGGTGTTGAGATCAACGATAAGCATATCGAGGTCATCGTACGTCAGATGCTGAAGAAGGTTCGTATTGAAGAGGCCGGAGATACAGAATTCCTTCCGGGAACAAATGTAGATATTCTGGACTTTGAAGATAAGAATAAAGAACTTGAAGCTCAGGGAAAAGAACCTGCAACAGGTGAGCAGATCATGCTTGGTATTACAAAAGCATCTCTTGCTACGAATTCCTTCCTGTCAGCAGCATCCTTCCAGGAGACAACAAAGGTACTGACAGAAGCTGCGATCAAGGGCAAGGTTGATCCACTTATTGGTCTGAAAGAGAATGTTATTATCGGTAAACATATTCCGGCTGGTACGGGTATGAGAAAATACCGTGATATTAAGCTGAACAGTGAAATCTCTATGGATGATGAACTTGTCTTAGAGGAAGGTTCCGAAGAACCGGAAGTGCCGGATATGAACCTGGATGATACAGTCCTGACAATAGAGGAATAAGTGAAAAAGCAAAACGATTAAACAATGTAATAGAAGCGCATCGGTATACTGCCGTTGCGCTTCAATGCATTCCAAAAGGGAACAGATATTTTTGAGATTTTGTAAAAGGCAGGGGGAGAACGATGATATTAGCGGCAAAGAGCAGTGTTTTATCAACGGCAGTCGTAGGTGCGATCCTTTTCATCATGATTGTGCTGATCATAAAAAGCATGTGGAAGAGGAGAAAAGAAGGAGCTTCCTGTATGGGATGCAGCGGCAGCTGCACTCATTGTAATAGGAAATGTTCGTCCGAAAATGTTGACAGATTGCATAAAGAAGACTATAATCTATAGTTGGTGCAAGAAGAATTGCACAATAATTAATAAAAGCATAACAAATTCAGGAGGGAATGCTATTATGATGGACGCAGGAAAATTAGGCAGAATTTTAAAATCAATGGAAGAGCATGATGTGCCACAGCTCATTATCTCTGACCCACTGGCAATTTATTACTTGATTGGTAAGAAGATTGCACCTGGAGAGAGAATGTTAGCTCTTTACCTTAATGTAAATGGAAACCACAAGATGGTAATCAACGAATTATTCCCACAGGAAGAAGATCTTGGAGTAGAACTTGTATGGTATAATGACATTCAGGATGGTGTTGAAATCTTAAGCCAGTTCGTAGAAAAAGATAAAACAATCGGTATCGATAAGACATGGCCTTCAAGATTCTTGTTAAGACTGCAGGAATTAGGAGCAGGAAGCAAATTTGTAAATGGTTCCCCGATCGTTGACTATGTAAGAATGATCAAAGACGAGCATGAGCAGGAATTAATGAGAAAAGCTTCATTAGAGAACGATAAGATCATGGAGCAGCTGATCCCACTGGTAGTAAAGGGATATACAGAGGTTGAGCTGAATGCTATCGTTCGTGATATGTACAAGAAGACAGGACATTCCGATGTATCCTTCGATCCAATTACAGGTTATGGTAAGTCTGGAGCTGATCCGCATCACGTAACAGATAATACAAAGGGAAAACATGGAGATTCTGTAGTGCTTGATATCGGTGGTATTCTTGACAATTACTGCTCAGATATGACAAGAACAGTATTTATCGGTGAAGCATCTGAAAGAGCAAGAGAAGTATACGAAGTTGTAAAAGAAGCTCAGGCAAGAGGTATCGAAGCAGCAAAACCAGGCAACAGAATGTGCGATGTTGACCTTGCATGCAGAAACTACATAGAAGAAAAAGGATTTGGAAAATACTTCACACACAGAACAGGTCATTCTATCGGTATGGAAGACCATGAGTTTGGTGATGTTTCCTCTATTAACGAAGATATCATCCAGGTTGGACAGTGCTTCTCTATCGAGCCAGGTATCTACCTTCCGGACGAGGAAATCGGTGTACGTATCGAAGACCTTGTAATCATTACAGAGGATGGATGTGAAGTGCTGAACCACTTTACAAAAGATCTGATCGTAGTACCAGAAGAATAAGAATTGTTTATATAGAAAAAGCGGTGCATCTCTTGTGGATGTACCGCTTTTCATTACCCTTTTGGTAAGGAGAAGATAAATTCAGTGCCGACGCCTTCCGTACTGATGACATTTATATTTTCCCCATGCGCCTGAATGGCCTCTTTTACGATGGCGAGACCAAGACCGGTTCCTTTCTTGTCTTTGCCGCGTGACAAATCGGTCTTGTAGAAACGTTCCCAGATTTTGTTCAGAGCGCTCCGCGGAATACCGATACCGTAGTCTTTGACGGAGGTATATACCTTATCACCACGTTCGGTTGTCTCAATGGTGATGGTAGAGTCTGCGTCGCTGAATTTGATCGCATTGTCCAGCAGATTATAGAGTACCTGCTGGATTTTTCTTTTGTCGGCAACGACGTTCAGATGCTTCGTGGCAAAGATAAGCTCGATGGAAATCTTTTTCTGTGTACAGCGGCCTTCAAAAGATGCCGCCACATTTTTAATCATTTCATGGATATCGAACTTTACTTTATCCAGCAGAAGATTCTGCGTGTCGAATTCGTTCAGTGTAAGAAGATCCTGCGTAAGATCTGTCAGTCGTTCGGTTTCGAATAAAATTATTTTTAAATATTTTTCCTGCATTTCCGGAGGAATCGTCCCATCTGCCATGGCTTCCACGTAACCCTTGATGGAGGTGAGCGGTGAACGAAAATCGTGGGAAACATTTGCAACAAATTTCTTCTGATAATCTTCCATATCCCGAAGCTGCGAGGACATATAGTTGAGAGATGCAGAGAGATATCCCATCTCGTCTTCTGTCTTTACCGGAATCTCGTATTCCAGATTGCCGGAGGCATACTGGGTGGCAGCTTCCGTTATCTTACGAAGCGGCCGGTATACAAAGAACTGGAATGCGAGCAATATAACGAAGGATAATATATAGATAACAATGAAAGAAATATATACTGCACGCATCAAAATATCTACAAAGCTGTCTACATAACTGGTGTGTTTATGTATCAGCAGGTATCCCTGTGGGGAAAAGCCCTGAACAACAGGTGCGATTACGGTGATTACTTCATCGCGGAAATATCCATGATAATTACCGGTTATATACTGTGCATTTCCGATTTCTGCAGGGTTAAAGTCCTCAATCGCAACTGGTGAAGAAGTGTAATTCTCTGACTGCGCAGATGCGAGCAGATTCCCTTCACGATCGACAAACCAGACGGCTGCATCCAGATGTGTTTCCAGTCCGGACAACTGCATATGAACGTCGGAAGCAGTTATCTGATCAGAAAAATAACCGGGAAGATAACTGGTGGCAACCATATTTGCTTCTTTGTAAATGTTGGAGGCGAGTCTTTTTTCAATCGGTGCCTCTACCAGCCTGTCAGTCAAAGTGGCAAGTGTAAAAATACTCAGAAATCCGAAGATGATGTATACAATTATAAATTTGAGATACAGCGTACTCTTCATAATACTTCCTCTTATTTTACTTCAAATTTGTATCCGATACCCCAGACAGTAGCGAGGCTCCAGCCAGAATGATCCTTGATCTTCTCACGGAGTCTTTTTATATGGACATCGACTGTGCGGGTATCGCCAATGTACTCATATCCCCATATCTGGTCAAGAAGCTGCTCTCTTGTAAAGACCTGGTTAGGTGAAGATGCCAGAAAATACAGAAGCTCCAGTTCTTTTGGCGGCATATCAACGTTTGTACCGTCAACAACAACAGAGTAGTTTGTCAGGTTGATGGTAATGCCCGGATATTCCACACATTTTCCATTTTCCGGCGTTGTCGGCTCCGGTTTCGGAACTGCCTGATAGCGGCGCAGCACCGCTTTCACTCTCGCGACCAGTTCCTTTGCGTCAAAAGGCTTCATGATATAATCGTCAGCTCCAAGTTCCAGTCCCAGAACCTTATCAAATACTTCTCCCTTTGCAGAAAGCATGATGATCGGTACATTGGAGCGTGTGCGGATCTCACGACAGACCTGATAGCCGTCAATGCCCGGCAGCATCAGATCAAGAAGAATCAGATTCGGCTGGTACGTGTCATAAGCGACCAGAGCCTTTTCGCCGTCGTGCACGAGCATCGTGTCGAAGCATTCCTTTGTAAGATATAAGGAAATAAGCTCTGCAATATTTTCATCATCGTCTACAATCAATATTTTTTGTTTATTTACCATAAATTATTTACCTCCCTGTAAGTGTGTTCTATTTCAGTTCCGCAATCGTTACTCCTGCATCGCCTTCACCAAAAGCGCCGAGGCGGAAGGATTTCACGTGCTTCTGTCGCTTCAGATATTTGTGAATACCGGCACGAAGCGCTCCGGTGCCTTTGCCGTGAACGATACGGACGCTGCTTAAGTGTGCAAGACTTGCATCATCCAGATATTTATCAAGCTCCGCGATCGCTTCATCCACCGTTTTGCCAAGCAGATTGATTTCCGGACTTACAGACAAGGATTTGCCCATTTTCACCTTGCCTTTTCCGGTGGAGTGGCGTGTTGTTTTCTGCAGATAGGCTGGTTTTTCCTCAATGATCTCCAGATCGGAGATATTTACCTGTGAGCGCAAAATGCCCATCTGCACGGTAACATTACCTTTGGCATCGGGAAGTGATGTAACAGTTCCCGTCAGATTCATACTTAATACTTTTACAGATTCGCCCAGTTTGAAATCACTGGCTTTATATTGCTTACGAGGCTTTTTCGTTTCTGTGTCAGTCATGCCTTTCCGTGCAGTTTCCATTTTTTTGCGCAGTTTTTCTCGTTCTTTCTCCATTTCGGCAGCAGAAATATTTTCCTTGCCAAACTTATGGAAATTGCGCATTGTTTCATCGGCTGTTTCCTTTGCATCAGCCAAAATCGCATGTGCTTTTTCGTTTGCTTCCCGTATGATGCGTTCTCTTTGTTCTTCCAGCTTCGCATGCTTCTTCTGCGTCTCCTGCTTCAGAGACTCAAGCTCACGACGGTACACAGCAATCTCTGCCTGCTCTTTTTCAATCGTGCGTCGGCTCGTCTCCAGATCACTTAACAGATCTTCGAAAGATTCATCCTGCTCGCTTAAATGTGTCCGGGCCTCTTCGATGATATATTCTGGAAGTCCCAGTTTTCCTGCAATAGCAAATGCATTACTCTTTCCAGGTATACCAATGAGCAGGTGGTAGGTCGGACGCAGTGTATTTACATCAAATTCGCAGCAGGCATTCTCCACCCCCGGAGTTGAAAGTGCATACACCTTAAGCTCACTGTAGTGTGTGGTCGCCATTGTACGGATGCCTCTTTCGTGCAGGTGATTCAAAATAGCCGTGGCAAGAGCGGCACCTTCTGTCGGGTCTGTACCGGCGCCGAGCTCGTCAAAGAGGACGAGAGAATGTTCATCTACCTGATTTAAGAAGGAAACAATATTTGTCATATGGGATGAGAAGGTACTTAAGCTCTGCTCAATACTCTGTTCATCTCCGATATCTGCATATACATCGTGAAATACGGATAGTTCCGAGCGGTCCAGTGCCGGGATATGAAGTCCCGCCTGTCCCATGAGGGTAAAAAGCCCGACTGTTTTCAGGGAAACGGTTTTACCGCCGGTGTTCGGTCCGGTAACAATGAGAAGGTCAAAGGTGTCACCTAATGTTATTGTAATCGGTACCACGGTCTTTTTATCCAGAAGGGGATGCCGTCCCTCGCGAATATGGATGCGTCCTTCGGTATTGAAAAGAGGAAGACTTGCATTCATATCCAGTGCCAGGGCACCCTTGGCAAAAATAAAGTCAAGAGTTGTCATTACGGTATAATCTGTCCGTATACTGTCAATATATTCAGCAGCATCAACACTTAATCGTGCAAGAATAACCTGTATCTCTTCCTGTTCTTTGCCATACAGCTCTTTCAAGTCATTATTTAATTTTACCACTGCCATCGGCTCAATAAAGAGTGTGGAACCGGTGGAAGACTGATCGTGGATCATGCCCGGCACCTGACTGCGGTATTCTGCCTTGACCGGCAGGCAGTAGCGGTCACCTCTCATGGTAATGATCGGATCCTGCAGATAGGTGCGAAGAGAGCCGTTTACCATACCGGACAGAGTAGCATGAACCTTGTCATTCATCTGGTTGATCGAGCGCCGGATGTGTTTCAGGTTTGTGCTGGCATCATCGCTTATCTCTTCCTCGTCAATAATACATCTTCGAATCTCAGTAGTGAGAGGTGCTGCAGGCACCAGTTCAGAAAAATATGCATCCAGACAGTCCTCTTTGTCGTCTGCATTTTCATGGCGTCCATAAGACTTTATCCGTCCTGCAGTTTCCAGAAGACGGCAGATGCGAAGAAGCTCGCCGCTTCCCAGAACGCCGCCGATAGACAGACGGCTTAAAGAATCGTTTACTGGATTACAGCCGCCAAAAGAAGGCCGCCCTTTCTTAACGATCCTTGTAAATGCTGCAGCAGTTTCTTCCTGCGCATTCTGTATATCGGAAAGTTCGGTCATAGGCTTTAACCTCTTACAGCGTTCCTTGCCGCCGAAGGAGGAAGCCTGGTCGATCAGAAGATCAATGATTTTGTTGTATTCTAATTTAGTTAAAGTTTTCTTATTCATAATATTCCCCGTAAATTTGTTCTATCCTATATTCTAACCCATTTGCCCGGTAAAGAAAAGGATAAATATTGAACATTTGCAGTGTATAAGGTATACTATATAAAGGATTGTAAAGGAGAAAGGTGCGCTATGGATGAGCAAAAAAGACCAGTAGATGAACAGGAACCATCAGAAGAAGAGTATTCTTTTTTGCAGGAAGTGATTAAAGACGAAGCAGACCGCGGAAAGAAGTTCGGCAGGCAGATTCTGCGTATGGCGATCTTAGGTCTTGCGTTCGGTCTTCTCGCCTGTGTTGGCTTTTATATAGGCAAACCATGGGTGGAAGGCAAGATGAATGGCGGACCGGAGCAGATTACAATTCCGGCAGATGAAGAGGAAGAACCAGACAGTGAAGAGAAGGCTGGGCAGGAAGTTATTCCCGATGAGAGAAGTTATCAGGACATGCTTCAGGTACTCAAAAGTACTGCAGAAAAAGCCAGTGCAAGTGTGGTAGAAATCTGTATAGAAGAAGAGTGGCATATGGCAGGCACGGTTGTCGGAGATAATGGGCGGGAGCTTCTTGTACTTGGTAAGAAATTCCCGGATAAGATGGCCGGAAAGATTTATATTTCATTTTCAGATGGCGCACGCGCAGAAGCAAGTATTAAGCGTAAAGACAGCAATCTGGATCTGGCAGTCTATGCGGTTCCCCGCGAAGCTATAGAGAACAAGACCTGGTCCACCATACAGGCAGTCGAATTCGGAAACTCCAATATTGTTTCCGCCGGTGACATTGTAATTGTCCTTGGACGCACTGCAGGTAATGATTATCGGATATCCTATGGAATGGTGGAGAAGAAAGATGTAATGACCAATTACGCAGATGGACAATATGGTGTCATTTGTACGGATATTACCGGAACGGAAGAAGAAAGCGGACTCATTCTGAATATGGAAGGTGAGGCGATCGGAATCGTCAGCCCTTCTATGACGAAAGCACAGAGCGATATGCACATTTCCGGATTCTGCATTTCAGATGTGAAAGATGCTATTGAAAGATTATCCAATGGAAAAGGCGTGCCTTATACCGGTATACGCGCAGCAGAAGTGACAGAAGAGATGCAGGAGCAGGGGTTCCCGAAAGGCATTTCCGTAACGGAAGCTGAGGCAGATTCCCCGGCGATGGCAGCAGGCATTCAGAGCGGTGATATTATTACAGAGATAGACGGTGTGGAGATTGAAAACTATACCGCATATCATCATGCACTTATGAAGAAAGAAGAAGGCGATTCGCTGGAACTTAGAGGATGCCGGCAGGGGACAGGCGGTGAATACGTAGATATTGATTTTACTGTTAGGGTCGGAACCAAAGAATAGAAAAAGCAGAAAGAGGTATTGACAGATATGAGATATATAAATACCCTCGTCGAGGGTGAGACAATTCGTAACATTTATTTATGTAAGGGGAAGCGTTGTGCCGAAACAAGAAATGGCAAGCCTTACGAGAATCTGATCCTGCAGGATAAGACAGGTACACTGGACGGTAAAGTCTGGGATCCAAATTCCAGCGGAATAGCGGATTACGACGAAATGGACTTTATCGAAGTATTCGGCGAAGTGACAAGCTATAACAACAACCTGCAGCTCAATATCCGACAACTCAGGAAGGCCCATGAGGACGAGTATGTTGCAGCAGATTATATGCCAACAACAGAAAAGAGTCAGTCAGGAATGTATCAGGAGCTTATAGGATATGTAAAACAGATTGATAATACATATCTCAGGCAGGTGGTAGAGTATTACTTTGTGAAAGATGAAGCATTTATCCAGAAATTCCAGGCACATTCCGCTGCAAAAAGCGTACATCACGGATTCGCGGGAGGACTCCTGGAGCATACATTAAGTGTAGTGAAGTTCTGTGAATATATGGCAGGAGCATATCCGATACTAAATAAAGACCTGCTCTATGCAGCAGCAATCTGCCACGATATCGGAAAAACAAAAGAACTGTCCTCCTTCCCGGAAAATGATTATACAGATGATGGACAACTGCTTGGACATATCGTAATCGGCGTAGAGATGATCAGCGATGCAGTAAGAACCATACCCGGTTTTCCGCCGCAGCTCGCAAGCGAACTGAAGCACTGCATCATCGCACACCATGGCGAGCTGGAATACGGTTCACCTAAGAAACCGGCACTGGCAGAGGCACTGGCGCTTAACTTCGCGGACTGCACAGATGCCAAGATGCAGACACTCACAGAGATATTCAAAGAGAAAAACAGCAATGACTGGCTTGGGTATAATCGGCTGTTTGAATCAAATTTGCGGAAGACAAAAGTGTAAAATGGGGACGTAGTATTTTGCAAAAATACTACGTCCCAAATTAACTTTTGCCCTGTACCTAAATGTGAAAAAAGGAGTAATTATGCAAAAAAATGATATTGTGGTTGTGACAATTGAGGATATGGGAACCGATGGAGAAGGCATCGGAAAAGTGGATGGATATACGTTATTCATTAAGGATGCGGTTATCGGTGATGTGGTGGAAGCCAAGGTTATGAAGGCGAAGAAGAGTTATGGCTATGCAAGATTAATGCATATTATTTCTCCTTCGGAATTTCGTGTTGATCCGAAGTGTCCTGTGGCACGCCAGTGTGGTGGCTGTCAGGTGCAGGTGTTGAGTTATGAGCGGCAGCTGGTGTTCAAAAATGAGAAGGTGCTGAATAATCTTATGCGGATAGGTGGAATCCCGGAAGAGGTATTGGCGCGTATTATGGAGCCAATCTGTGGTATGGACAAGCCGTTTCGTTATCGCAACAAGGCGCAGTTTCCAATCGGGACAGATAAGGAGGGGAATCTGATCGCAGGTTTCTATGCGGGGCGGACCCACAGTATCATTCCGTGTAAAGATTGTCTGCTTGGTGTAGAGGTAAATGCACAGATTCTGGATATCATCCTTGGATTTATGAAAGAATTCGGGATTCGTCCATATGATGAGGAGCGGCATGATGGTCTGGTGCGTCACGTACTGATCCGCACTGGTTTTACAACGAAGGAAATCATGGTTTGCATTGTCATAAATGGAAAAAGTCTTCCGCACGGAGAGGCTCTCGCCGGACGTCTGGCGAAGATTCCGGGTATGACGAGTATTACGCTCAGTGTCAACCGGGACAAGACGAATGTAATTATGGGAAATGAGATAGTTCCACTTTGGGGAGAGACGTATATTACGGATTATATTGGAGATGTCAAATATCAGATTTCTCCGCTTTCCTTCTATCAGGTCAATCCGGTGCAGACGGAGAAGCTCTACAAAACGGCGCTTCATTACGCCGGACTTACCGGGAAGGAAACGGTCTGGGATCTGTATTGCGGCATCGGGACGATTTCACTTTTTCTTGCTCAAAATGCAAAGCAGGTATATGGTGTGGAAATCGTGCCGCAGGCAATTGATGATGCGAAGAATAATGCCTGCATAAACGAGATAGAAAATGCAGAATTTTACGTGGGAAAGGCGGAAGAGGTGCTGCCGGGTTATTATAAGAAATATGCAGAAGAACACCCGGGTGAAAATGCTCACGCAGATGTGATCGTGGTTGATCCGCCGCGAAAGGGATGCGAGGAATCACTGCTTAGAACGATGGTGGATATGAAGCCGGAGAGGATTGTGTATGTGAGCTGCGATTCGGCAACACTGGCGAGAGATGTGAAGTTCCTGCGCGGGAATGGATATGAGCTTCAGAAGGTAAAGGCTGTAGATATGTTCCCGCATACGGGGCATGTTGAGACGGTGGTATTGATGTCAGGAAAAGATGTAATAAAATATCAAGTATAGACATAGTGATACGGGGGAAATGTTATGGGCAATTTTCAACTGGAGTATTGTAAACTGCAGATAGGATGCCTGTTGATCGTATTTTATCTTACTTTTATCTATTATAAAGAACGGAAACGATTTCGTATTTCTGATGGAATAACACTATATGATATTTTGCTGGTAGAAGGGATGTTTTGTCTGCTGTTGGACGGGATTACAGCCTATACAGTCAATCATCAGGAGCTTGTTCATCCAACCGTGAATCTGGTACTTCATGGTCTGTTCCTGACCAGTATAGATATACTGATTTTCCTCATGCTTCTTTACATGCTGGACGCGACAGAAGGACTTCCGAAGGACTGGAAAAAGATGTCACTTCTGTGTGCACCTCTTCTGATAAATGTTCTGATCGTGGTGTTGAATCTTCATTCGCTGGAATATCGTCAGGGAGAAGCGGGATTCTATTCGATGGGAATTTCGGTTTATACCTGTTTTGCAATGATTGCAATATATATCTTATTGAATATTGTTCATGTGTTCCGTCGCTGGGATTCCATTGACAGTCATAAAAGGGTGAATATGGTAACTTGTCTTCTTGTAGTGGCAGGAGTGACAGGGTATCAGATGCTGGTTCCGGACTCTTTGATTTCCAGTATCGGTACGACCATGGTGCTGGCAGGTGCTTATGTGAATCAGGAGAATCCGGCCATGAAAGAGCTTACCCGGTATCATGATGAAATGGTAATTGGTTTTTCTACTTTGATTGAGAGTAGGGACAGCAGCACAGGTGGTCATGTAAAGCGCACGACACAGTATGTAAAGCTGCTTGCTGAGGAGCTGGGAAGACGTGGTTATTATTCTGAGATTCTGACAAAGGATTATATGTCGAATCTTCTGAAGGCTGCGCCTATGCATGACGTTGGAAAGATTGCCGTTCCGGATGCAATTCTGCAAAAACCGGGAAGACTTACGCCGGAAGAATTTGAGATTATGAAGCTTCACGCACAAAAGGGCGGAGAGATCATACAGGAGAGTTTTGGACGTATGGGCAATGAACAATATCTTGAGATTGCCTGTCACATTGCCCAGTATCATCATGAAAAATGGAATGGCAAGGGTTATCCGGAAGGACTTAAGAGAAAGGAAATACCGCTTTGTGCCAGAATTATGGCCATTGCGGATGTGTTTGATGCTGTCTCTGCGGACCGGTGCTATCGCGCTGCACTTCCGTTAGATGAATGTTTTGAGATCATTCAGGAAGGCAGCGGTCAGGACTTTGATCCGATTCTGGCAGAAGTCTTTCTGGATCTGCGGGAGGAAATATGCCGTATTTACCTATGAAATAACCAGTTTTCCCCGACCGTTTTTCTTTGCCTGGTAAAGAGCCTTATCAGATCTTTCATACATTTGATTGAAAGTTGTTTCTGGTTCTGCAATAACTACGCCCATGGAAATTCCGGTTCCACCTTCGGTAGCTTTTACAGTCATATTTACTTTGTCAAAAATCTGCTGCGCTCTTTCGCGCATCTGTGCTTCGGTTGCATCTTTGTCAAAAAAGAGGATTGCCGCAAATTCATCACCGCCCATCCGGCAGGCGCGGTCCTCTTTGCGAAGTGCCATAAGAAGTGCCTGCGCAACTAAGATTAAGAACTTATCGCCGTTATGATGACCGAATGTGTCATTATATTCTTTAAACTTATCCACATCCATCATGATCATCATAATCTTTGTTTTCCCTTCCAGAATCTTTAATTCTACATCACTGCGGAAAGCTGCGTGATTAAGAAGACCGGTAAGAGAATCTCTCCGATATGTACGTTCCCAGTATCGCAGTCTTGCCTGGGCTTTGCTCTGCTCTTCGTCTGTCAACATCTTCATGGCATAGGTGTTGGTAATGTCAGAAATAATAATCTCTGACCGCTCTGCGCGGGCTGCTGAATCGTAATACATTCTGCCAAAGCAAAATACATAGATTACAGACCCGTCTTTACGGAGCAGCTTATGCTCCTGAAATGCAAGAGAATTCTTTGCAAGGCTGGCGTTGGTCAGACATAGATATTCTGTTTGTTCTTCTTCCGGAATCAGATCTATCTGGAACATAGGATTCTGCCGGATGTCATCCAGAGTATAACCTGTCAGTTTTTCAAAATTTTCATCTGCAGATATGATTCGCATGGCTTCGTCCAATATATATCTGCTATATGAGATTGGATGAACGCTGTGGCTTTTTTCGGTTTTAGCGTCGAAAGTATGGATTGAATATGTGGTAAATTCATTTGTAGTTTTTGGGTGATTGTTTGCATGATCTGTTGTATATGTCGGATTTTCCTTTAACATCTGGAGGAATTCTGACACGATAAACGGATCGAATTGACTGCCTGCACAACGTTTTAATTCTTCGATTGCGCTCGAAGGAGACTTGGCTGTTCTGTAAGAACGGTCATTGGTCATGGCATCATAGGCGTCTACTACGGCAATTACACGCGATAAAAGAGGGATGCTTTCGCAGCTTAAGCCATCCGGGTACCCTTTGCCGTCCCAGCGTTCATGGTGATGACGGATTTCATCTGCAATTGCTTTCAGTTCATTGTTGCTGTTGGCAATTTCATAACCCTTTTCCGTATGGGATTTTAGAATCTTCCATTCTTCATCGGACAATTTGCCGGGTTTGTTTAATATTTCCAGCGGAATTCCGATTTTACCTATATCATGTAAAAGACAAAGCAACGACAGCTGACTTTGCTGGATATCCGTAAGTGCTATTCTTTTTCCAAGTTCTGCGCCCATAAGCTGTGTGCGACGCACGTGATGCTCTGTATCACTGTCACATTCCTGAAGAGCCCGGATCAGAGATGTAAGCATTTCAGAATGAATGGACTCCTGGTCCAGAAGTTTCTTGGCACGCATTGCCATTGTCGCCACATGTATTGCCTGGAGAATATCCGGCTTTTCTTCTGTGGCAACACTGACAGCATATTGTATATTGCCATCGAAGTTTTCTTTTACTTTTTCCAGATATTTCTGCATCTCTTCTTCGCTGCTGTGGTTGCATAGTGCAATGAGATTTGCTTCCAGACCGCGGACGTAATAGGTCTGTTTCGGGAAATACTCTCGCATTGTATCCGCAAGACTTTTGATCTTCTGGTTTCCAATATTACTTCCCATTGTACTGTTTATTACAGATAAGCTGTTAATGTCACAGATTGCCACCGCAGCGGGCAGTAAAAAATGTTCTTTTCCTTCCCGGGCAAAACGCTGGAAACTTTCCCAGTTCTGAAATCCTGTCAGCAGGTCCGTTTCCAGAGCTGCATCAGAAAATACAAAAAGCTGCCCCAGAATCTGGTCTTTTTCGTTTTTCAGCCTTCGGATATCGCATCTCAGAGGCTTTTGATCTTCCCCGTTTTTCACGTAACATTGCAGAGAAAAGCTATCATTCTCGGATTTTGTATTCAGAGAAAGATTGTAACAGCTCAGGAAATCTTCCAGATACATACATTCTTCCGGCTGGATTTTGCCCAGAAGATGATCGGCACGCGCATTATGAAGAATCAGGGTATCATTGTAATCAAATAAGACGATTCCCTGGTCTATGTTTTCAAAAATACTGGTTTTTAGGCGATTTAGCATTCCATGAGTGGAGTAGTTAAAGCAGCTCCAGTACAGCAGGAATGCTGTGAGACTGTATCCGCAGATAGAATAGTCCAGAAGGCTATACACATTTTCCACCGGCCAGAACAAAAATACTGCATTTACAGATACAATCGTCAGAATACCAGAAATGACATGGCGGTATTGTGCCCGGTATTCTCTGGGAATCCGGTACATTTTCCACATCAAAAGGGTCAGAATGACAGCTACCAGAGAATACGTGAAGATCAGATGCATCCAGTAAAGTGGCAGCATCTGATAGGTGTATTTTGCAATGAGAGTACTTCTCGGCACATAACGAATCGCTATTTCACAGAACGGATTGATAGTAAAGACGACAATCTCAAACAATGTATACAGCATGATCAATCGGAAGGCTGTTCTTGCTTTTTTTGTAAATTTATGTTTTGTAAAAAATACGGTAAATATAAGAAGACAGACCAGCATAATATCGATACTGACGAAATAGATACTGGACATGACTGACATACACAGATAACTATCATTCAGGATACTGATAAGGTAGCTGATATCTACGATAGCAGCACCTGCACAGGCATATCCTAAATATTTTCCGGTGGTCTTATTTTTCTGAATAGATTTTATGAACAAAACAATATCTATCAATGCAATCAGGATAGAAACAATAATATAGCAATTTAAGAACAGTTTATCCATGTGGTCGTTTTCCTTTCTTCAGGAATTGAAGTACCTGTTTATATTTATAGTATATAAAAGTCGCTTTTAAAAATCAATTCATAAAAAGTTTTAGAGGCGCTAAGTCAAACTATATGATAGAATAGAAAGAAATATATGGTTGATATTTGTATTGCAAAAGAATGGGTGGATAAAAATATGAGAATTCAGAAAGATAAAGATTTGAAACTTTATATCAAAGGTGGCGTGGCGTTCCTTTTGTTTATGGTAATTGCATTGTTCACATTTTTTTATTTTGTGCAGAAAGATGTGAATAAAAATGTTGAAACAACTTTGAAAGATAATGTGGAACGGCAGAACCATCATCTGCAGACAATCCTGGATCTGCAGTTTCAGCATCTGGAAAGCGTGGCAGAAAGCATAGCGCATGGTAGTGAACTGACAGCAGAGGAGAATATGTGCACGATTCGTGTCCTGCAGAAGAACAGTGATTTTGAACGTGTTTCGATTATAGATGCAGAGGGAAATTCCCATTATGACGAGGGTACCGTAAAAAATGTGTCCCATAGAAGATATTTTAAGGAAGCAATAGATGGTAATCGTACACTAAGTGATCCGCTGGAAAGTAGTATTGACGGTCAGACGCGGGTGGTGATCGGCGTGCCGATCTATGCAGATGGAGACAGAGATAAGGAAGTGATAGGAATTCTGGCCGCGTCTTATGATATGACTGCACTGAGCAGGATGATGTTTGAAGATATCTATGGTGGAGAAGGCTTTTCCATGATTTTAACCAGAGATGGAGAGGTTATTTCTTACGATGCAGGTGATTCTGAAGGTGGCAGTGCCCTGGAGAGTATAGGTAACAATCTGTTTGGAAAATATGAAGCGGAGATGGAGAATAATCCGATTGCGGCGAATGTGATAGCCGATTTTGAAAAAGGGAAAATTGGATGTGCGGAACTTAATACCGGAACAAATAAGTGGTATATGGCGTATGCACCGCTTTCCTATAATGGCTGGATGGTCTGTTATTCGATTCCTTCTAAGAGTGCGCGTAGTGCGTATCAGTTTATTAATCAATATGAGACTGTTTTATGTCTGTCACTTGCCCTGGCGGTTATGGTTCTTATATTTGTACTTATGAGAAGTGTAAAGAGACGTCAGAATATGCTGATTGAGTATGCAACTACAGATGCGCTGACGGGTCTGTGTAATAAGGAGAAAACAAAGAATGATATTGAGCAGTGGCTTAATAAAGTAGATGAACATAGTGGAATACAGGCGTTTATCATCATGGATATAGATTTTTTCAAAGGAGTGAATGATACATATGGACATGTAGCCGGGGATCAGGTACTGCAAAAGATCGGAAGCTTTCTTCAGAATCAGTTCCGGGATGGAGATATTCTGGGGCGTATCGGTGGAGATGAGTTTGTAATATTTATGAAGAATGTAGATACCGTAGAACATCTTAAGGCAAAAGCAAAAGAAGTTGCAGAGGGGATTTCTAAAATCCAGATTCCGGAACTGGAAGGTAAGATGCTGTCTGCCAGTATAGGTATTTCGTATGCACCCGATTATGGGGAGGAGTATCTGGACTTGTATAATCATGCGGATGAGGCTCTCTATGAGACGAAACGAAATGGAAGAAATGGTTATACTGTTTATGGTAAATAAGAGGAAAACAAGGTGAGGAAAGAAACCATGGAAAATCAGGAAAAACAGCATAAGCGGCGTGTGCGTTATTCGGGTACACATCCGAGAAATTATAAAGAAAAATATAAGGAACTGAATCCGGAGAAATATGCGGATACGATAGAAAAGGTGATTCGTAAAGGCAGTACACCGGCCGGTATGCATATTTCTATTATGGTAAAAGAGATCCTGGATTTCCTTCAGATTCAGCCGGGTCAGATTGGGCTGGATGCGACGCTGGGATATGGCGGACATACGAAGGAAATGCTGAAATGCCTGCAGGGGCAGGGGCATATCTATGGATTGGATGTGGATCCGATTGAGTCTGCCAGGACGAAAGAACGTCTTGAAAAGCAGGGATTTGGAGAGGATATCCTGACGGTACGACTGCAGAATTTTGCAGATATTGATCAGGTTTCCAGAGATACAGGAAAGAAATTCGACTTTATTCTTGCGGATCTTGGTGTGTCTTCCATGCAGATTGATAATCCGGACCGCGGATTTTCCTATAAAGTAGATGGCCCACTGGACCTGCGTATGAATCCACAGAAGGGAATCAGTGCGGCAGAGAGGTTAAAGGAAGTCTCTGGAGAAGAACTGCAGGGAATGCTTGAGGAAAATGCAGATGAACCGTATGCTTTCGAGATTGCCGAGACAGTTTTGAAATGGAGAAATAAAGGGCATGCAATTGAGACAACGACACAGCTTAAGGAAGTCATTGAGGAAGCCCTTTTGTTTCTGCCGGAAAAAGAACGAAAAGAGGCTGTAAAGAAATCCTGCCAGAGAACATTCCAGGCTCTTCGTATTGATATTAACAGTGAGTTTGAAGTATTGTACGCATTTTTGGAGAAGCTTCCGGATGTGCTGGCACCAGGCGGACGGGTAGCGATTCTTACGTTCCATTCGGGTGAGGACCGGCTGGTAAAGAAGACATTTAAGGAATTCCATCGGGCGGGGTTGTACAGTGAGATTTCCAAAGATGTTATCCGCCCTTCTGCACAGGAGTGCGCAAGAAATAGTCGGGCAAAGTCCACGAAAATGCGCTGGGCGATTCGTGCCGAGATATAATAGAAAGGGTAGTATGATCTATGCAGCAGATAAAAGCAAAGTGTCCTGTGGCAAAGAAGTGCGGAGGGTGCGAGTATCAGGGTATTTCCTATGATGAGCAACTACAGAAGAAACAGAAGCAGACAGAGTCACTTCTTAAGAAATTCGGAAAAGTTCAGCCCATTATTGGAATGAAAGTGCCCTGTTATTACCGGAACAAAGTGCATAGCGTCTTCGGGCGGGACCGCAGGGGAAATATTATTTCCGGTACCTATCAGGCAGGAACTCATTATATTGTGCAGACCGAAGACTGCTTGCTTGAAGACCGGAAATGCCAGGAAATCATCCGGACGATCCGGGGGCTTTTAAAATCATTTAAGATAAAAACGTATGATGAAGATACGGGTTATGGCCTGCTTCGTCATGTGCTGGTGCGCCGTGGATTTGAGACCGGGGAGATCATGGTGGTCCTTGTTCTGGGTTCGCCGATTCTTCCGTCAAAAAATAATTTTGTCAAAGCTTTGAGAAAGGAACATCCGGAGATAACAACAGTTGTGATCAATGTGAATGACAAACGTACCAGTATGGTATTAGGTGAGAGGGAGATTCCCGTCTATGGAAAAGGATATATTCAGGACAGACTTTGCGGCTGCACTTTCCGGATCTCTCCGAAGTCCTTTTATCAGGTGAATCCGGTACAGACGGAGATACTGTATGAGACTGCTGTTGCATTTGCCGGTCTGACAGGGAAGGAAGAGGTCATAGATGCCTACTGTGGAATAGGAACCATCGGTATGGTGGCAGCCAGACACGCCAAAAAGGTGATCGGCGTAGAGCTAAGTAAAGATGCTGTACGTGATGCCCGCATAAATGCAAAAGCAAACCAGATAGGAAATATTGAATTCCGGCAGGGAGATGCCGGGGAATTCATGGTTGATATGGCGAAAAAAGGTCAGAAAACAGAAGTCGTTTTCATGGATCCGCCCCGGGCAGGAAGCGACGAGAAGTTTCTCTCCTCGCTCGTAACACTAAAGCCGGAAAAGGTTGTATATATTTCCTGTAATCCGGAGACGCTGGCAAGAGATCTTAAGTATCTCGTGAGGAAAGGCTATGCGGTAAAAAAAATACAGCCGGTGGATATGTTCCCGTGGACGGGGCATGTGGAGACGGTGTGTTTGCTGAGTAGGGTGAAATGAGTTGCTTTGGATAAAAATATTGAATGAATTGGCAAAGCATAATATAATAAAACTAACTATATTGTAGTAGGAAGGAGGAACCGATATGCCAGGAGTAACTGTGTCCATTGCACCTGAAATACTGAATTGGATTATACAAAAAGTACAATTTCAAAATGTAAATAGTTCTGTATATGAATTGTTGAATAAATGGTTATCTGGCGAAAAGGAACCGACTTTCAATCAAGTTGAAGATATGAGCAAGAAAACCAATATTCCATTTGGTTATTTCTTTTTGGATAAACCACCTGTTGAAGAATGTAAAGTTGTTGAATACCGTACAGTGGATAGTATTAGTCTACAAGAACCAAGTAGAAACTTGATAGATGTTTTGGATATGATGTCTGAGGCTCAGGAGTGGATGGTTGATTATTTGAAAGATAATGGATATGAACCATTAGAGTTTGTTGGACGTGGAAAGAGAATATTGAGTGCTAGTGAAATTGCTCATGATATTCGAAAAGAATTAGGATTAAACGTAAATTGGTATGAAAGTAGTAAGAATACAACGGATTCTTTTAGGTATTTAAGAAGTTGTTTTGAGAATAAAGGTATAATGATAATGATGAGTGGTATAGTTGGAAGTAATACTCGTCGAAAACTCGATGTAGATGAATTCCGTGCTTTTACCATTGTGAACGAATATGCACCATTAATATTTATTAATACGTGTGATTCTGAAAATGGGAAATTATTTTCTTTATTACATGAAATCGCTCATGTTTGGCTGGGTGAAGATAGTTTCTATAATGAACAGTATGGAAGCAGTGTTAGTGTCAGTCAACTGGAGCAGATTTGCAATGCTGTTGCAGCAGAAATTTTGGTTCCTAATATGGTTTTCATAGAAAAATGGATTGAAGTATCTGGAACTGATTTGGAAAAAATAGAAGCTTTAGCTAAGTTTTTTAAATGTAGTAAATATGTTGTGACAAGAAGAGCTTGTGATAACGGAAATATAGACAAAGACAAATATAATGAGATAGTAAGTCTGTTGGTAAAGAACTATCATAAATGGAGAGAAGAACAGAAGGATAGTAATAGTTCTGATGGCGATTATTATCGAACATTGGCAAGTAAACTGGATCATCGATTTGTGAAAGCATTGGAACAAAGTGCAAAGGCGGGCAGGACACAATACACGGAAATCTATCGTTTGACCAATACCAATCGAAAAACTTTTTCAAGGCTTGTCAATGAGATTGGTGGTGTAAAATGATAGAAGAGATGCAAATATTATAAAGGAATATTCAAAAGTTCTTATATATTTGCAAGACAGTCCGTTATATAGTGACAAGGCACTGAGAGCATGGTCACAAGCGGGAATCGCAGATCCATGGTTGATTGCGGCTGCGAAAGCGTACAGTTATACTATTATTACACTTGAAGCTTCGGCGGGGAAGATTACTACGGTATGTAATAAACCAAAGATTCCTAATGTCGGCGGAGATTTAGGTGTGAAATGTGAAAATCTGTTTTCGTTTATGCGTAAAATGGAATTTTGTTTATAAAAAGGAAAAATAAATACAACTTGTTATAGCCGAAATAGTATTGTAACATGCAACAGAGTGGTAGTTCTTTTGACCCACAAAAAGTCAGACGGACATTTCAACCGATAATAGTTTGTTCTGAGCTTGGAATCACGAAAGCAGAACTTGCTAAGAGGATGGGGATGCTTCCGTCTTCTTTATATATAGTAAGCTTGCAAGAGAAAACATGACATTTGAAGAATTACAGAAATGTCTGGATGTGCTGGAGGTCGCGATAGAGTTTGATCTCAGATACCCGGACGGCAATGTACAAAGCTCACAGGTGAACCATGAGATGTTTCTTGAAAGAATGGATCTTCTTGAAACGGAACTGGAAGCAACGAAAAAAGCAGTAGAATTTCATAAGAAATCGCTGAGGGATTTACGAACAGAGCTGAATGTCCGGAAAACAGAGAACGGGCGACAATAAATACTGATTTTTGGGAAAGGAACAAGAGAATGAAAAAGAAGCTGTTGTTGTGCATGGCGCTCCTGATGGTAACGATACAGTTTCAGAGTCGTCTGGTATGTGCGCATGATGCAGAACCGATACAAACTGTCAGAGTGGGATTTTTTTCATTTGACGGTTATCATATGATCGATGAAAATGGGCAGAAAAGTGGTTATGGGTATGAGTTTTTAAACCTCCTTTCTCGTTACAGTAATCTGCGTTTTGAGTATGTGGGTTACGATAAGAGTTGGGAAGAGACGTTAGAGATGCTGGAAACAGGCGAGATCGATCTGGTCACATCTGCGAAGAAAACGCCGGAAAGAACAGAAAAATTTGCTTTTTCAAAGCCCATTGGTTCCAGTTATACAATCATCACGGTACACAAAGATAATCAGCGCATTATTTCGGGTGATTATGAAACATATGACGGTATGATAATGGGGCTGTTAAGAGGCAGCAGCCAGAATGATAATCTGAGGGATTTTGCAAAGGATAAGGGCTTTTCTTATACGCCGGTTTATTATGATACGGTCGATCAGTTAAAGGATGCATACAGGGCAGGCATGAATGGGCATATTGCGAAGCCGATCAATGTTGAAGAACTATTATCTTATCTGGCTGAGATTCTGAAATAGGAGGCAGAGAGTATGAAAAAGAAGATTTTGGCATGTCTGTTTGTTTTACCGTTTATCATGGCAACCGTCGGATATATGTTGTCCGGTGTACCTGTAGTGGATGCAGCTTATGCCGGTGTTGAACTTTATTTTCTGAATTTATTATATAATCCGGAAAATATATGGGCAGAAATTGCCAGATGGACGGCACCGATTATGACAGCCAGTGGAATTTTACTCGCTCTTCGCGGAGTCGTAAAGCATATCCGGGATTACCTTTTGTGTTTTCGGGAAGATTCTACGGCTGTATACGGAGACAGTGAGGCAGCAGAGCTGGCAGCAAGGCTTCTGTCTCATGGGACATTTGCCTCTGACCGGTTGCTTCCGAGGGCGAGAAATCATGTGCTGATGTTTGAAGATGACGTGAAAAACCTGGATTTCTATCAGGATCATGAATCTGCATTTGCGTCAGACAGAGTCTACATGAAACTGGAGCAGATTGATTCTTCACTGCTTAAGGAAAATCATTTGCGTTTCTTTAATGTAAATGAGATTATCTGCCGAAATTATTGGAAGAATCACAATCTTCTGCAGTATCTGCAGGACGATCATATGGAAGTCCGGATCGCGATCATCGGATTTGATGCGCTTGGGCAGAAGCTTTTGACTTATGGGCTTATGAATAATATTTATATTAAGCCTCAGAAGATTACATATCATATCTTTGGTGACAGTGCATTATATGAGAATTTACATAAGGATCTTCCACTGATGAATGAAGATAGTATCATATATCATGGAAATACATGGGAAAATAGTATGGATATTCTGCGAACCATGCATCGTATCATTGTGACAGAAGAAGGACAGCTTGGACTCCTGCAGAGTCTGATCTCAGCGTGTCCCGATGTGGAAATTGACTATTACAGCAAAGAAGGACCGATTCTGGAGAGTATTTTTAAGACAGATATGTTGTGTTCCTTTGGTTATCTGGAAGAAATATATACAGATGATAATATTAAGAAGGATGCGCTTTATCGTCTGGCCAAGGAATTGAATTACAAGTATGCGTGCATGTATGGCGGTGTAGAGACATCGGATAGAGAAAAGGCAATGGAAGAAGAGTGGGAGAAGCTGGATGGATTTACGAAAGCTTCCAATATTGCTTCCTCAGATTATCACGGAATCCGGGTGCTTCTGTTACAAAGTCTGGAAAAGAGCGGGAAGACATTTACAGAAGATGAACTGAGTGAAGCTGAGCATATCCGCTGGTCCAGATTTCATTATCTGAATTACTGGACTTATGGCATCCCTGAAAATGGAAAGAATAAAGATGCTGCCCACAAGATTCATAAATGTCTGATTCCTTATGAGGAACTTCCTAAGGAGGAGAAAGATAAGGATTATGAAGCGGTCAAGTTGTTGCTGGACTGTTTCCCGGTATAAAAAAGGGACGCGGTAAAATGTAAAAATACCCCGGGGTATTTTTACATTTTACCGCGTCCCCATTATTATCTCATAAACTCATTAATGACGTGCAACACACCATCTTCATCATTTGATTTTGTAATGTAGTCCGCTTTTTCCCGTACAAGCGGCTGGGCATTTGCCATAGCTACGCCTAGCCCGGCAGTTTCGATCATAGTCAGATCGTTGTAACCGTCTCCGCAGCAGATCATTTCATCAGTTGTCAGTCCGATACTCGTCAGGAGACGAAGGAGCGACTGTGCTTTGTCGATGTGCGGCGGCATGATTTCCAGAAAGAACGGATCGGAACAATATACGTACAGATAAGAACGGAAATAGTCCGCAATTTCCAGACGTACCCGGTCTACGATGTCCGGTTCCCCGGTTATGAGGAACTTGTTGACTGGTTCTGTTATCTGTTCCGGGAAATCGTCAACTTCGATGATCGGCATATTGTTGATGCGGGATTCTAATTCTGTATACTGGTTTGGGCGGATACCGGATATGATGTGGTCTTTTGCATAAGTCACGATATCAACGCCGGTGTATTTCTTCGCAATTGTAAAAAGTGGATGTGCGACGTCATCCGGAAGTACTTTGTTATAGATGACTTCATTGCTGCGACAGTCTGTGATTCTGCCGCCGTTGAAAGACAGAATGTAGCTTCCGTAATCTGAAAGATGAAGCTCTTCGGCAAGAGGCATCACCCCCTGTGTGGGTCTTCCGCTTGCCAGAACGACTTTTTTGCCATGTTCCTGTATATCAATTAATGCCTCTAAGGTAGGGCGGGATATCTCTTTCTTTGAATTCGTAAGAGTTCCGTCCAGATCGAGGGCGAGTATTTCATAACTCATATGTTCTGTCGGGGAGAAATCTCCCTACACCCCTTTCAATGCATCTACGATTTCCGGGAAGTGCATGCCGTGGGAAGCCTTGACAAGCACATTGTCCCCTTCCTTAAGCAGGTCCTTCATCTGTGCAAGGAAATCCGCTTTTTCAGCGAACCATATACCTTTTGTGTGGCTGCCGGTATTTGCTCCGCGGACGATCTCCTCTGACAGAGGGCCGATACCGCATACCAGATCTATATCATGTTCAGCCGCGTAAACACCGATTTCGTAGTGCAGCTGTTTTTCATTTTCGCCAAGTTCTCCCATGTCACCAAGAACAGCAACCTTTCTGCCGATAGCCATATCCAGCACATCGATGGATGCTTTCATGGAGATGGGGTTGGCATTGTAGCAGTCATCCAGGATGATCAGTTTATCGGTGGAGATGATATTTCCGCGTCCCGGTATGGAAGGCAGTCCTTCGATTCCGGCTTTGATCTCGTCCGGAGTAAGTCCCAGTGTATATCCGACGGATGCACCTGCAAGTGCATTGGAGATCATATGTGCACCCGGAAGTGGTACAACACAGTCAAATGTATCGCCGGATGGAAGATGGATCGTGCAGGCGCTTCCTTTTAATCCGAGTGGCCGGATATCGGTTGCATAGAACTGACATTCATCATCGGTTCCGAAGAAAACAGGTTCAACGCCTTTGACCGGTCCCATATCTCTTAAGAGGTTATCATCACCATTTAAAATAATGGTCCCGCCATGTTTCATATCTTGTATCATCTGTGATTTTTCCTGAAGGATACCTTCTCTTGTTTTGAAAAACTCCAGGTGTGCAACACCAATATTTGTAATGACGCAGATATCCGGACTGGCAACAGAAGACAGGCGGCGCATTTCACCGAAATGATTGACACCCATTTCCAGAATGGCAATCTGATGGGATTCATTCATCTCGAATATTGTGATAGGAAGTCCCCATTCATTATTGAAGTTTCCCAGTGTTTTGTGTACACAATATTTTTGTGCAAGGACAGATGCGATCATTTCTTTTGTGCTTGTCTTACCGACACTTCCGGTAATACCTACGACTTTGACATCGAAGGAATCGCGGTACAGCTTTGCAATGTCGAGAAGAGCCTGTCCGGTTGATTCCACCAGAATATAAGGAAAATCTGTTTCTCCGAGATCTTCATGTGATACGACACACAGAGCTCCCTTTTCAATCGTATCCGGGATGAACTGGTGGGCGTTGAATCTCTCACCGTCGATGGCAACGAACAGATAATCCTTTTCTACCTTGCGGCTGTCGATGACAACGCCTGCAACTTCCTGTGAAAGCTTACTTTTGTCGCCGTGGTAGGTACCACGGCAGGCGGCAGTAATGTTCTCCAAGGTAAGGTTTTTCATAGAGTTTCCTCCTCTTAATAACGTGCTTTGATAGATTCTTCAATAATAAGCTCACAGAGTTCACCATATTCAATACCGGCGGCTTTTGTGGCTTTTGGAATCAGGCTGGCAGGTGTCATACCCGGCAGAGCATTGACTTCCAGACAATAGAATTTGCCGTCTGCATCGTCAACAATGAAATCAGCACGAGAGTACACATCCAGGCGAAGTGCCTCAAAAGCCCTTTCACCGGCGCGCTGAATTGCTGCCTGTGTATCTTCATCCAGTGATACCGGCGGACAGATCTCCTGAGCACCACCGGTCTGGTATTTGTTTTCATAATTGAAAAGTCCGTCCTTTGGAATGATCTCTACAAGCGGCAGTGCTTTTCCGGCAATGATACCACATGCAAATTCCCGTCCTTTGATATAAGGCTCAATAACAACCTCTCCATCTGGTTCTTCTGCAAAAGAAGCGCGAATCGCTTCATTATACTCCTCTTCCGTATGAACAATATATACACCGATACTGGAACCGCCGGAGCAAGGTTTAATGACAAGCGGAAGATAATATCCTAAGTCCTTAAGCGGTGTATCTTTCGTCTTTGCAGTAAGAGAAGTGCCGCGCGGTGTCGGAACATCACTCATCTTAAATACCTGTTTGGCTACCAGTTTATTCATGGACAGCGCACAGCCGAGAGAGTTCGGGCCTGTGTACTTGATTCCAAGGATATCGAACGTGGACTGTAATTTTCCGTCCTCACCAACGGAACCGTGCAGTGCCATAAATGTAATATCAGCCATGCGGCACAGTTCGATGACATTTGGTCCCAGATAGCAGTCAGACTGATCCGGGCGTGATGCACGAAGGGCATCCAGATCCGGTGTAGTGATCTTAATGTTGTCTGCGATTCCAAGTCCTCCGTCCGGAAGATCAAAGACTTCCTCCAGTTTATCAGAATCGTATGGAAGCCCGAAGAATACATCCAGCAGATAAGCCTGATGTCCTCTTTCCCGCAGCGTTCTGCAGATGCCGGCACCTGAAGTAAGTGATACATCACGTTCCGGACTAAGTCCTCCGGCTAATACAATAATTTTCATTATGAATCCTCCTTTTAATCAGCAATATTCACGTGGTCCAACAGAGATTTCTTTACATCATATAATTTTTGTGACAAGTCTACATATACACGGTGTGGGTAGAAGAGACGTTTTGTTTCTTCCCACAGAGTGTCTTTTTCCTGGCGGCAGTATGCGGCGATTTCCATAACGGAAGGAGACTTGTATACACATTCTCCATTTTTAAATACAGGAACAAGAATCTCTCGCATGGTGTAAGAACCACCCGGAAGCTTTGTCTTCTTCCATGTGTCGACCGGATCAAAGAGCATAAGATCCTCGTTTGTGTCATATTCTTCTCCGGCAAAGCAGATGAGGTCTGCACGTATTTTCCCTGTTTCTTTATCATAGATACGATAGATTGTCTTGTTGCCGGGATTTGTAATCTTTTCTGTATTTTCTGATACTTTGATCTTCGGAACAAATTCACCGTCTTCATTCTGAATAGCAGCGAGCTTATATACACCACCGAAGGACGGACAGTCCTTGGAAGTGATCAGGTTTGTGCCGACACCCCAGGAATCGATGGCTGCGCCCTGCATCTTAAGATCGTGAAGCAAATACTCGTCCAGATCATTGGAGGCACAGATCGTAGCATCTGTAAATCCGGCGTCATCCAGCATCTTTCTTGCCTTTTTGGACAGATAAGCAAGGTCTCCGCTGTCCAGACGGATACCGTATTTTTTAAATTCCTTTCCGGCATCTTTAAATTCCTGGAATACGCGGATCGCATTTGGAACACCAGATTTCAAGGTGTCATAGGTATCAACAAGAAGAGTGCAGTTGTCCGGATATAACTCGGCATAATATTTAAATGCAGTATATTCATCCGGGAAACTCATGATCCAGCTGTGGGCGTGTGTTCCCATGACCGGTACATCAAAGAGCTGTCCGGCAAGAACATTCGATGTTCCCACACAGCCGCCGATCATGGCAGCACGTGCACCATAAAGACCGGCATCCGGTCCCTGTGCGCGGCGCAGTCCGAATTCCATAATACCGCCGCCATCTGCAGCGAATACGATTCGGGAAGTCTTGGTGGCAATGAGAGACTGGTGGTTGATGATATTCAGAATCGCAGTCTCTACAAGCTGTGCTTCCATAATCGGTGCGATTACCTTTAAAAGTGGCTCTTTTGGAAAGACAACGGTTCCTTCCGGGATGGCGTAAATATCGCCGCTGAAATGAAAGCCGCTCAGATAATGAAGAAAGTCTTCATCAAAAATCTTAAGGCTTCTCAGATAATCTACATCTTCATAAGTAAAGTTCAGATTTTTTACGTAATCAATAACCTGAGCAAGGCCCGCGCAAACGGAATAACCATTATTGCAAGGATTCTGGCGGAAGAATACATCGAAGACAACGATTTCATTCTGCTTCTGCTTATAATAGCCCTGCATCATGGTAAGTTCGTACAAGTCTGTCAATAGAGTTAAATCTTGTTTGTTCATTTCCGAAAACTCCTTTGTACTATCGAATAATATAATCTGTATTATTATAGCACCAGAATGTGGAAAAGTACAAGAAAAAAACAGACGCCACTAAACGAGCGTCTGATTTTTGTTTATCGTTTCCTGAATGATATTCTGACAGTATTCTCCGATATGCTTCTTTGTCTCTTTGTCCAAGTCACTGATGTAAAATGGTTTTCCATATTCAATGATTACATGTGTTTTTTTGATGCGTGGGAGATGATTCTCAAACATCTCCGCTGTGTTGTTCATGCTGATCGGAACGACAGGGCATCCGCTTTTCTCGGCAATCTTGAAAGAACCATTATGGAAAGGAAGCATACTGCCTTCTTCTCCACTGTTTCTTGTTCCTTCCGGGAAGATACAGATAGAAATACCTTTTTTCATATAATCAATGGCCTGCAAAATAGTCTTAAGACCTTCTCTTGGATTCTCGCGGTCCAGAAACAGGCAGTAGAGCCGCTTCATCCAGTCGCGAAGAAGCGGATATTTCAGCATTTCCTTTTTTGCGACATATCCAGTCAGCCGTTTACATCTGGAATACGTAAGAAGAATGTCAAAATAGCTTCTGTGGTTTCCGATAAAGAGAACCGGCTCATCCGGCACAAGCTCTTCGCCAATGACGGTTACTTCAACACCAGAAATGGCAAGAATTTTCTTAAATGCCCACTGCACCATGCGAAGGCATTGGTAATCCGAGGCTTCTTTATTAAAATGTCCAATGATCCATTCTACAAAAAGGACCGGGATGCCAAGCAACAGGTAAAGTCCCAAAAATATTGCAACGCATATAAATCTTATCATTTTTCGTTGACCTCCAGTTTCAATTCTTATTACAGTATACAATAAAAATGGAATTTTTCAAAGGGTTGGTGTGTATGATGTTAATGAGAATACAGACATGGGGATTCTATGAAAAAATGGATTGTGTACATACCGGTCATGCTGGCATTCTTTCTGCTTGCTGCATGTTCGGCAGGAAAGGAAAATCTGAAAAAAATAAGGGACATCGATTATACCGTTGTGGCAGCAGATGAGGTGCCAGAAGAGCTTAAAGTAAAATATGAGGAAGAAAAGGAGGAGCCGTGCCGTCTCACATATGCGGATCAGGGGTATCTTTATATAGCGCAGGGATATGGGAAAAAAGAGACCAGCGGTTACAGCGTCTCAGTAGAAGCGTGTTATGAGACTGAGGATGCGGTATGCATTGAGACCAGTCTTATGGGACCGGACAGAAAAGAAGAGATCATAGAAGAGGACACGTACCCCTATGTGGTGGTAAAGATAGAATATACAGACAAAAATGTGATATTTCAGTAGGAGGCAGTAAAAGTGGAGTGTGAAAAAAGAGAGATTGGTGTATATCGGCAGGGAAGAGTGATTACAGATCAGTTTTATATCGATGATGATTATAACGTGCCGGATGCTAAAAGTGATGTGAAAGATGTCATACTCGGAAAGGGAACAATTGACATTGAGGATATGAAGGCAGTGGAAAATTATATACGGGTTTCCGGGAAAATGTATTTTCGGGTGCTTTATGTGGCAGAAGGAAGTGAAACGAGACTCGCTTCGTTAGAAGGACATTTCCCGTTTGAAGAGATGATATATATGGAAGAAGCACAGGAAGAAAATTTATTTGTGAAACAGGCAGAAGCGGAACTTACAGTTACGATGATACATTCGCGAAAACTGAATATCAAGACACTGGCCGAGCTCCAGATCTGCTCGGAAGGAAAAGCGGGGATTGAGATAACGACAGATATGCGTGCCGATTTTCCAGTCTATAAGAAACACCGTCAGGAAAATCTTCTGAAAATGGTTCTTTTGAAAAAAGATACCTATCGCATTAAGGAAGAAATCACACTTGGCGGAACAAAGGAAAGTGTGGGTACCCTTTTATGGAGTGAGGCTGTAAGCCGCAGGCTGGATACAAGACTTGACACGGATGCGCTTATTTTACAGGGTGAGCTGCTGTTATTCTGCTTTTATGAGTCATTAGAAGGGAAGCTGGACTGGATCGAGCAGACGATTCCTTATGAAGGACGTATGGAATGTTACGGTGCCGGGGAGGATATGTATCATCAGATCTATGCATCCCTTTGTGATGTCAATGTGGATGTCCGGATGGACGAAGACGGAGAAATGCGTCTTCTGGGAGTAGAGGCGACACTGGAAGCAAGAATCCTTGTCTGTGAGGAAGAAAAACTGGAGGTGCTGGAGGATATTTATTCTTTGAACTGCCGGTGTATTCCTGACTTGAAAGAGGAGAGGGCGGAGCGTCTCCTGATGCAGAACCATTCCAAATGCAAGGTTACAGAACGGCTTTCTCTTCCGGAGATCAAAGATGATATTCTGCAGATCTGTCACAGCAGCGCCAGGATACAGGTTGAGCATACAGAGGCACAGGCAGAAGGAATCCGCATTGAAGGCGTACTCCATATATGGTTTTTGTATGTGAAAACAGATGACGCAAGACCGTTTGATGTATGGCAGGGAATGGTGCCGTTTTCCTATCTTCTGGAAAGCAATGAAATGGCAGAAGAGATGAATTATGACATTTCCAGTGCGGTTGAACAGCTGGCGGTGGGGCTTATGGGAAATGATGAGATCGAAGTAAAAGCAGTGCTGGCATTTCATACATTTCTTCGTAAGCCGGTATACATACACAATATCGAATCTGTAGAATGCGAACCGCTTGATATGGAAGAAATGGAAAAACGTCCGGGAATCGTAGGATATATTGTGAAGGCGGGGGATGATTTGTGGAGCCTTGCCAAAAACTATAACACTACAGTTGAAGGAATTATGAAAGTAAACGAAATGGAGACAGATGCGGTCCGCGAGGGGGATAAGATATTGATTTTTAAAGAGAATTTAAGTATACTGTAAGCATATTGTATACAAGATACAGAATGCATAGTGTGAAATGCAAGGAGAAGAACGATGGATAAAATGGATTTGAAAGCGTTGGGAAAAATTAATCTGGGACTCGATGTACTGGGAAGAAGAGAAAATGGATACCATGACGTCCGTATGGTCATGCAGACCGTGTACCTTTATGACCATATTCACATGGAGAAGACGAAGAAACCGGGCATCTCACTGACTTCTAATCTGTTTTTCCTGCCGACAGATCAGACCAATCTGGCTTATAGAGCAGCGCAGATGCTGACGGAAGAGTTTGGTATTCGTGAAGGTGTGCGGATTTCGCTGGATAAGCATATTCCGGTGTCTGCCGGCATGGCAGGAGGCAGCACGGACGGTGCAGCAGTTCTTTTTGGCATGAACCGTATGTTTGATCTGGGACTTTCCCAGAAAGATCTTATGGAGCGGGGCGTAAAGCTTGGCGCGGATGTGCCGTACTGTGTAATGCGCGGAACTGTTCTGGCGGAAGGAATCGGAGAGATCCTGACACCTCTTGCACCATGCCCGAAGTGTTATGTATTACTTGCCAAACCGCCGGTAAATGTATCAACGAAGCTTGTATATGAACGTCTGGATGCACATGAGATCACAGATCATCCGGACATTGACGGTATCCTTTCTGGTCTTGAGAACCAGGATATCTATGAGGTTGCCTCCTGTATGGGAAATGTTCTTGAAAGAGTTACGATCGGAGAGTATCCGGTCATCCAGGAACTCAAGAATGTGATGAAGGAAAATGGAGCAATGAATGCGATGATGAGCGGCAGCGGTCCCACAGTCTTTGGTCTGTTTGAAGAGAGAAAGACAGCGGAGCGTGCTGCTTCTAAGATAAGAGCAAAGCAACTGGCGAAGCAGGTGTATGTAACGACCATACATTATGCAAGGAGGAAATAAATGATGGAACTGAACTTTAAAGTCAACATGAATGAATATCTGCCGCTTCGAGATGTTGTATTTAATACACTGAGACAGGCGATCCTGCGCGGAGAATTAAAACCGGGAGAGAGACTTATGGAGATTCAGCTGGCGAATAAGCTTGGGGTCAGCCGTACCCCGATCCGAGAGGCGATCCGTAAGCTTGAGCTGGAAGGACTTGTGCTCATGATCCCGAGAAAAGGAGCAGAGGTCGCTGAGATTTCTGAGAAGTCTTTAAGAGATGTCTTGGAAGTACGCAAGGCACTGGAAGAGTTAGCTGTGCGCCTTGCCTGCGATAAGATTACAGAAGAAGAGATAAAAGAACTGGAAAAATGTGCCGTAGATTTCAAGAAAATACTGAAAAGCAATGATATTACAGAGGTTGCAGAGGCAGATGTACGTTTCCATGATATCATCTATATGGCTACAGATAATCAGAAGCTCATCACTCTTCTGAGTAATTTAAGAGAGCATATGTATCGTTATCGTGTGGAATATCTGAAGGATCAGACGGCTCATAAGCAACTTCTTAGAGAGCACGAAGAAATCGTAAAGCACATACGGGAACGCAACAAAGAGGAAGCGGTACAGATCGTATGCTGCCATATTGACAATCAGGTAGATGCTGTCAGTGATGTAATTCGTACAAAACATAATTAAAAATGGAATAAACAAAGGATTCTGTGTGCATACTCCTTACATCAGAAAGTGTGGGGAGGTACATATCATGAAAAACGAAAGCTTCAGACAGAGAGTCTGTGTAATACTGGGAATCTGTATGGCGGCAGTGATAACGGGAGCCGTCTTTTTCCACCGGGCAGAGGCTGTGGCGGCAGAGACGTCAAAACTGCAGAAGAAAATGGCGAAAGAGGTGTTCCGTTTTCATGTACTGGCAAATAGTGACAGTGAAGAAGATCAGAGGGTGAAACTGAATGTCCGGGACGCTGTTCTTGCTTATATGAAAGAGAATTTAGGACACGTAGATTCGCAGGAAGAGACAAAGGAATGGGTGCGGTCGCATCTGGATGAGCTGGAAGCGGAGGCAGACCGGATCCTGGAAGAAGAAAATTGTGATTATCGGGCACAGGCAGAAGTAACGGTCTGTGATTTCCCGGAAAAGAGATACGGAGATGTCACATTTCCGGCGGGTAAGTACGAGGCACTTCGTATCCGTCTGGGTAAGGCAGATGGGCATAACTGGTGGTGTGTGCTTTACCCGAATCTCTGTTTTATTGATACTGCCTGTACGGCAGTAAGTGAAGAAGGAAAAGAAGAGCTCAGAGGTGTGTTTACCGAGGAGGAATATGAACTTGTTACCACTTCTGCTGACTTTAAGATACGATGGTTTTTCTTTGGAGGAAATGATGACTGAATTTTTAGTAAGACATTTTGTAAAAGATTATAACGAAACAGAAAAGGTGTCTGTCCGTACAGCATATGGAGTGCTGGCAAGTATGGTAGGCATCTTTTGTAATGTGATTCTGTTTATTGTAAAGTGGATCGTGGGATTTGTGCTTCATAGTATATCTGTTCAGGCGGATGCATTTAACAACCTGTCGGATGCAGCTTCCTCGATCGTAGGGCTTGTGGGAGTGAAGATGGCGGAAAAACCGGCAGATGAAGATCACCCTTTCGGTCACGGAAGGATTGAATACATAGCAGCACTTGTAGTAGCCTTCCTTGTGCTGCAGGTGGGATTTACTTTTTTCAAAGATTCGATCGGGAAGATAAGAGAGCCGGAACAGCTGAAGTTCCAGATTGTGTCCATAGTGGTCCTGCTTCTTTCCATCGGCGTGAAGCTGTGGATGAGCGTTTTTAACCGGAGACTGGGCAAAAGGATAGATTCCAAGGTCATGCTGGCAACAGCAACAGATGCCATGGGTGATGTTGTCACAACATCTGCGACAATCGCTTCTCTGGTGTTCTGGCGTGTGACGGGCATCAATATTGACGGGATCGTAGGTCTTGGTGTATCACTGGTCGTAATGTGGGCCGGCATCGGAATTGCAAGGGATACGCTGGAGCCGCTCATTGGTGAGGCAGTGGATCCGGAAGTATATGAAAAGATAAAGGCATTTGTAGAAGGGTATGACGGAATAGAAGGAAGTCATGACCTGATCGTACATAATTACGGACCTGGCAGAAGTATGGCATCCATACATGCAGAGGTTCCGAACGATGTTGACATTGAAGTATCGCATGAGATCATTGACAGGATTGAAAGAGACGCAATTAAAAAGCTTGGTATTTTTCTGGTCATCCATATGGATCCGGTAGAGACAAAGGATGAGCAGGTGCTGCAGGTAAAGAAGCAGGTGGTCGACATACTGGAAGCACTCGATCCGGCAGTCAGCATACATGATTTTCGTCTGGTAGACGGAAAAGAACAGATTAATCTGATTTTTGATATGGTAGTGCCATTTTCTTATGATGACAAGAAGCAGAAGGAACTCAGAACGACACTTGTGAAACTTCTGCATGTGGCAGATAAGAGATATCAGTGCGTGATCACATTAGAGAGGAGTTTTGTGGCAGATGCAAAAGAGTAATAAATACAGTTTCCAAAGCCGGGTACGGTTCAGTGAAGTGGATCATACAAAACGGATCACCCTTCCGGCGGTCATTAATTATTTTCAGGATTGCAGTACATTTCAGTCGGAAGATATCGGATACGGATTTGATTTTCTGACAGCAAAAAAACGTGCGTGGATATTGTCTTCCTGGCAGGTCGTTGTAGAACGCTATCCGAAGATCGGGGAAGAGATAACCGTCAGTACATGGGCGACCGGATTCAAAGGAATGCTGGGACAGAGAAATTTCTGCATGGAGGATAAAGAGGGCAGGAAAGTAGCTTATGCCAATTCTCTGTGGGTATATATGGATACGGAAAAGGGACGGCCGGTAAGACCAGATCAGGAAGAAACAGACGCATATGGCATCGGAGAGGCTCTTTCCATGGATTATGCGTCCAGAAAGATCGCGCTTCCGGAAAATGCAGAAATACTTGCAAAATTCCCGGTAAGAAAGTACCATATTGATACAAATGAACATGTAAACAACTGCCAGTACGTGCAGATGGCAATGGAAGTGCTTCCGGACGAAGCTGATATCCGGCAGGTGCGTGTGGAATATAAGAAGTCGGCAGTTTATGGAGACAGGATTGTTCCGAAGATTGCTGTTACAGATGAACGGACAGTCGTAGAGCTGTGTGATGAGGCAGGGAGTCCTTTCGCAATCGCAGAATTTGTGAAGAGTAAGTAAAAGAGAAAACAGGAGACAGATGAAAATGAGATTGATGGATGAATTGGGAAAAAGAAGGATGCTTACGGTTGTAAAAAAAGTGGATTTCGGTGTGTATCTGGGAACAAAGGAAGAGAGGGTACTCCTTCCGAAGAAACAGGTTCCGGCGGGAATCGAGCTGGGGGATCCGATAGAAGTATTTCTTTACAAAGATTCCAGTGACCGTCTGATCGCGACAACGGCGATGCCGAAGATTACGATTGGAGAGCTGGCGGTGCTTACGGTGAAAGACACGGCAAGAATCGGCGCATTTCTGGACTGGGGGCTGGAAAAAGACCTGCTGCTTCCCTTCCGTGAACAGACCGCAAAGGTGAAAAAGGGGGATCAGGTACTCGTCTCTCTTTATGTGGACAAGACAGGAAGACTTTGTGCAACAATGAAGGTATATGAAAAGCTTGTCAAAGATTCTCCGTATAAGAAGGATGACCATGTGGAAGGAATCGTATATGAGATCAGTGATAATTTTGGTGCTTTTGTGGCAGTAGATAATTGTTACAGTGCGCTGATACCTAAGAGAGAACCAAGTGGCAGCCTGAAGGTAGGAGATGTGGTGCATGCACGGGTTTCCAGGGTGCATGAGGACGGCAAAATGGATCTGAGCATACGTGAGAAAGCGTTTATTCAGATGGACGCTGACGCACAGATGATCATGGAATATATGGAAAAACGCGGCGGCAGTATGCCATTTACCGATAAGGCAGATCCGGAGCTTATCAAAAAAGAGCTTGGTCTTAGTAAAAATGCATTTAAACGGGCGGTTGGACGTCTTTTAAAAGAGCATAAGATACAAATTACGGGGAAATCTATTGAAATCCTCGGCAAATAAGTTATAATTATGAACGTATAGAAGAAAAGGAGAGATAAAGATGAAAGTACAGAATATTACAGATATTGATGGATTTTTTAAGGTAGTGGATTCCTGCAAAGGAAAAGTTGAATTAGTAACAGGAGAGGGCGACAGACTGAATCTGAAGTCCAAATTATCACAGTATGTATCAATGGCAAATATTTTCTCTAACGGAGAGATTCCGGAGCTTGAGATTGTAGCACATGAGCCGGAAGATATTGATAAATTAGTAAAGTTTATGATTTGCGGCTAACAGATAGAAAAGACGGCGTCAGCGGGCATAGAGCTTGCTGGCGTTATTTGACTTATAGGAAACTTTTTAAGAGGGATAATTATGAGTTTTGTACACTTGCACGTCCATACAGAGTACAGTCTTCTGGACGGTTCCAATAAGATTAAGGAGTGTGTGGCCAGGGTAAAGGAACTGGGCATGAATAGCGTCGCGATCACAGATCATGGTTGTATGTTCGGAGTGATTGATTTTTATAAGGCGGCGAAAGCAGCCGGGATAAGGCCGATTCTTGGCTGTGAGGTATATGTGGCTCCGGGCTCCAGATTTGATAAAGAGGCATTCGGAAGTGGTGATGACAGATATTATCACCTTGTTCTTCTTGCGGAAAATGATCAGGGCTACCATAATCTTATGAAAATCGTTTCCAGAGGATATACAGAAGGGTATTATTACAAGCCTCGTGTAGATATGGAGATTCTGGAAGAGTTCCACGAGGGCATTATTGCACTGAGCGCCTGCCTTGCGGGTGAAGTGCAGAGGAATATTGCCCGTGGCATGTACAGTGAGGGAAAGGCAGCGGCTCTTCGCTATGAGGCCGTATTCGGAAAAGGAAATTTCTACCTGGAACTTCAGGATCATGGCATACCGGAACAGCGGATGGTTAACCAGTCACTTTTCCGTATGTCACAGGAGACAGGTATCCCGCTCGTGGCGACGAATGATGTGCATTATACTTATGCCGAGGATGAGAAGCCCCATGACATTCTGCTGTGTATCCAGACGGGAAAGAAGCTGGCAGACGAAGATCGCATGCGCTACGAAGGTGGGCAGTATTACATCAAATCAGAAGAAGAGATGCGGACGTTGTTCCCGTACGCACTGGAAGCACTGGAAAATACTCAGAAGATCGCAGACCGCTGTCAGGTAGAGATTGTTTTTGGTGAGACAAAGCTTCCGAAATATGATGTGCCGGAAGGATATACTTCATGGGAATATCTGAATAAGCTCTGTTATGAAGGGCTGGAAAAGCGTTATCCGAATCCGTCCCAGGAGCTTCGTGACAGGTTGTCTTATGAGCTTTCTGTTATTCGTTCCATGGGGTATGTAGATTACTTCCTGATCGTGTGGGACTTTATCAAATATGCCAAGGATCATCAGATCATGGTCGGCCCGGGTCGTGGTTCAGCAGCCGGAAGTATTGTTTCCTATTGCCTGGAAATTACAAGTATCGACCCGATCCGCTACCAGCTGCTTTTTGAACGTTTCCTGAATCCGGAACGTGTGTCCATGCCGGATATAGACGTGGACTTCTGCTTTGAAAGAAGGCAGGAAGTGATCGATTATGTAGTAGAAAAATATGGTTCCGACCGGGTGGTGCAGATTGTTACTTTTGGTACGCTGGCGGCCAGAGGTGTCATCCGTGACGTAGGACGTGTCATGGATCTTCCGTATGCATTTGTCGATTCGATTGCCAAGATGGTACCGAAAGAACTGAATATTACTCTGGAACGTGCGCTTAAGAGTCCGGAACTTAAGAAAGCTTATGAGGAGGATCCGCAGGTTAAAGAGCTGATTGATATGTCCAGACGTCTGGAAGGTCTGCCGAGGCATACTTCTATGCATGCGGCAGGTGTCGTGATCAGTCAGAAGGCGGTGGATGAATATGTACCGCTCTCACTTGGGGCAGATGGCTCCGTTACGACACAGTTTACGATGACGACGCTGGAAGAGCTGGGACTTCTGAAAATGGATTTTCTCGGGCTTCGTACACTTACAGTTATTCAGGATGCTGTGCAGCTGGCAGGTGAAAGCTCCGGGAAGAAGATAGATATTAATGCAATCGATTACAATGATAAGGCTGTTCTGGATTCCATCGGAAGCGGAAAGACAGATGGTATTTTCCAGTTGGAAAGTGCCGGAATGAAGAGCTTTATGAAGGAGCTAAAACCGCAGAGCCTGGAAGATATTATCGCCGGTATTTCTTTGTACCGGCCGGGACCGATGGATTTTATCCCGCAGTATATACGAGGTAAGAACCATCCGGAAACGATTACTTATGACTGCCCGCAGCTGGAACCGATACTGGCACCGACTTACGGCTGTATCGTATATCAGGAGCAGGTTATGCAGATCGTCCGCGATCTTGCCGGGTATACACTGGGACGAAGTGATCTTCTCAGGCGCGCCATGTCTAAGAAAAAGGGCGATGTCATGCAGAAAGAAAGACAGAACTTCGTCTATGGTAATCCGGAAGAAGGCGTGCCTGGATGTCTGGCAAATGGCATTGATGAAAAGACTGCGAATAAGATCTATGATGAAATGATTGATTTTGCAAAATATGCTTTTAATAAATCACATGCAGCTGCTTATGCGGTAGTATCATATCAGACAGCCTGGTTAAAATACTATTATCCGGTTGAGTTCATGGCGGCGCTTATGACTTCCGTTATCGATAATCCCGGAAAGGTGGCAGAATACATTTACAGCTGCCGGCAGATGGGAATTCGTATTCTTCCACCGGATATCAACAAAGGTGTAGGTAATTTCTCCGTAGATGACGGAAATATCCGCTATGGTCTTGCGGCAATTAAGAGTATCGGACGACCGGTCATTGAATCCATTCTGGAAGAGCGAAATGCAAGAGGTGAGTTCAAAACGCTTAAGGACTTCATCGAGCGTATGACGAGCAAGGAAGTGAATAAGCGGACGATCGAGAACTTTATCAAGTCAGGAGCATTTGACAGCCTGGGCGGTACGAGGAAACAGTTCATGATGATCTATATACAGATTCTCGATCAGGTCAATCAGGAGCGCAAGTATTCCATGGCAGGTCAGATGTCACTGTTTGACATGGTAAGTGATGACCAGAAGGCAGAGTTTGACATTTCTCTGCCGCCTGTAGGCGAATATGAAAAAGAAGTCAGGCTTGCATTTGAAAAAGAGGTACTTGGTATATATTTAAGTGGTCATCCAATGGAAGAGTATGAAGAGAAATGGCGAAAGAGTATCTCACGGACAACCATGGATTTCCAGCTGGATGAAGAAACCGGTAGAACAAAGGTACATGATGGTGCAATGGAAATTGTCGGTGGTATTATCGCGGCAAAGACGATCAAGTATACAAAGAACAACAAGACGATGTGCTTCCTTACGCTGGAGGATCTTGTGGGAACAGTGGAGATTGTTGTATTCCCGAGAGATTACGAAAAATATGCGCAGTATCTGAATGAGGAAAGCAAGATATTTGTCCGGGGAAGGGTATCTGAGGAAGATGATGCGTCCAGTAAGCTGATCTGTGAAAAGGTGATTCCTTTTGAGCAGACGAAGAAGGAATTGTGGCTTCAGTATACGGATAAGGAAACGTTTATAAGAGAGGAAAAGATACTCTATGATATGATTGGAAGTTCTGACGGAGAGGATCAGGTGGTCATCTATTGTAAGGCAGAACGTGCCATAAAAAGGCTTCCTGCGAACCGAAATATTCACGTTGATGCCGCATTATTGAGCAGATTGACGAATTATCTTGGAGAATCTTGTGTAAAAGTGATAGAAAAACCCATTGAAAACATTGGCTAATTCATGTAAAATGTGGCATGACAAGGGAGAAATTGTATAATCAGATTTTATGGAGGAGAAAAATCATGGCAGGAAAAGAGATTCGTACAATTGGTGTTCTGACAAGTGGAGGAGATGCTCCGGGGATGAATGCAGCAATTCGTTCAGTTGTAAGAACTGCTTTGGGGAAAGGACTGAAGGTCAGAGGTATTCGTAAGGGATATCAGGGACTTTTAGATGAAGAGATTATTGATTTATCTGCAAGAGATGTGTCTGACACAATTCAGAGAGGTGGTACTATTCTTCAGACAGCACGCTGTGCTGAGATGCGTACAGAAGAAGGTCAGCAAAAGGCAGCAGCTATTTGTAAAAAATATGGTATTGACGGACTGGTTGTTATCGGTGGAGATGGTTCTTTTGCCGGCGCACAGAAACTTGCTAATTTAGGAATAAATACAATTGGTATTCCAGGTACGATCGATCTGGATATTGCATGCACAGAGTATACGATTGGGTTTGATACTGCTGTTAATACAGCAATGGAAGCAATTGATAAGGTGCGTGACACATCCACATCTCATGAGAGATGTTCCATTATCGAGGTTATGGGAAGAGATGCCGGTTATCTTGCATTATGGTGTGGTATCGCAAACGGTGCAGAACGTATCCTGATGCCGGAAGAGCATGATTATAATGAAGAGGCTATTATTGCAGATATCCAGGAAAGCAGAAAGCGTGGTAAGAAGAATTACATTATCATCAATGCAGAAGGTATTGGAGATTCTATCAATATGGCGAAGAGAATTGAAGAAGCAACCGGTATGGAGACAAGAGCAACCATCATCGGTCATATGCAGCGCGGTGGAAGTCCGACATGTAAGGACAGAGTATATGCTTCCATTATGGGTGCGATGGCAGTGGATCTTTTGCTGGAAGGAAAGACAAACCGTGTTGTTGGATATAAGCATGGTGAATATGTAGACTTTGATATCAATGAGGCGCTTGGTATGCAGAAGGGTATTCCTGCATATCAGTATGAGATTGCAAAACAGCTTGCATTATAAGCAGACGATATGACAAAAGATGTATTAGTAACAATATCCGGACTCCATTACGACGACAACATAATGGAGTCCGCAGAAGAAAATGAAGCAATAGAGGTAATTACTCCTGCGACATATTATTTTAAGAATGGAAAACATTATGTTCTCTATGATGAGGTCGTGGAGGGAATACCGGGAACGATCAAGAACCGGATCAAGATTCAGGAAGGAAAGATGCTTGAGATCACAAAGAGTGGCATCACGAATTCACAGATGGTTTTTGAGAAGGATAAGATCAATGTCACACAGTATGCAACTCCCTATGGGGAGATAACGGTAGGCACTTATACAAGAGACTTACGTGTAGACGTCAGTGAAGACAACATAGACGTCTATGTGAGTTATTCACTGGATGTAGAGCGTGAGAAGCTTGCCGAATGTGACATCCGTATGAATATCAGAGCAAAATAAAAGGGACGTAGTAAATTTTCAAAATACTACGTCCTTTTTGTGTCCTTATTCGCCTTTTAATCTTGCAAAGAAGCCTTTCTTCTTCTGAGGTGTCTCTAAAGGTCCTCTTAATCCTTTGACTGCTGTAATGTAAATACCACTTACAGTTGCCTTAACTTCCTTCTTCACCGGAATGAGTGGATAAATCTGTGCATCGCACATAAGAGTCATTACCTTAGGACCAACCTTTGCCTTTACTACCGGCACTTTTGAACGACGAAGATACTTCGGTGTGTTCTCCAGTACGATGGCCGGGAGTCCTGCGTCTTTCATTCTTAACTTGCCCTTATCGATAATCAGCATAGATACGGTCTGTGCAACAGCGTCGAGCTGTTCCTGCTGTTCAGCCTGCTTCTTTTCTGCTCTTTTTCCAAGGAAATATAATGCAACGCACGCAACAATTAATACGATCAATATAACTAATAAAACAATAGTAAATGTGCTCACGGAAAATCCTCCTGTTTTCTTCTGTTTCTTATTATTCGCAAATCTCATTGTATCATTGTTTGTAGGGAAGTGCAAGTATTTTCACACCGTGCAGATGCTGAAAGAGTGAAATATGTGTGAAAAGTGTTTTCAAGAAGTCTGGAATGTGATATAACATAATGGTATATTGAGAAATCACATATATGTATATAATAATAAGAAATGAACGAGGTGCAGTATGAAGAAGAGATTAGCGGCAGCAGTTGTCGGCGTAATGTCATTGGCAATGCTTATGACGGGATGTGAGGCAAGTAAGGGCCTTGAGACAGATGAACTGACGATTACGCAGTATAAGGGTGTAGAAGTAGATCAGGTAGATAAGCCGGAAGAAGTTACAGATGAAGAAGTAGAAAGTACGATTCAGTCTATCCTGGAGTCTCATGCGGAGACTGCTGAGATTACAGACAGAGCCGTAGAGAATGGAGATACAGTTAATATTGATTTTGCGGGAAAAATCGGCGGAGAAGAATTTGACGGTGGTTCTTCTACAGATTATCCGCTGACGATCGGTTCCGGTACATTTATTGAGGGATTTGAGGACAGTGTGATCGGTCACAATATCGGCGATACGTATGACTGGGAAGGCAAGTTCCCGGATGACTATGCGGCAGCCGATTATGCAGGAAAGGATGTTACATTTACAATTACGGTAAAGAGTATTACAGAGCAGAAGCTTCCGGAGCTTAACGATGAATTTGTAAAGAGTGTTTCCGAAGAGTCAAAGACAGTAAAAGAGTACAAAAAAGAGATTAAGAAACAGCTGGAAGAGGATGCCGAGACCACATACAATGATTCATTAAGTGCAGAAGTATGGGAGAAGGTACTGGATAATACTACAGTTAACAAATATCCGGAAGATGAGATCAAGGAGTTAAGTGATTCCCTCATTTCCCAGTATAAATCAGCAGCAGAGTACAGCGGTATGGAGTACGAAGAGTTCATCGAGCAGAACATGGGATATAGTGTGGAAGAGTTTGAAAAGCAGGTAGAAGAGGCTGCAAAAGCAAATAATAAACAGATCATGGTCACAAAGGCAATTGCAGATAAGGAAAAGATTACTCTGGACGACAAGACATACGAAAGTGAGTTAAAAGAACTGGCAGATATGTATGGATATGAGGATGTAGATGCTCTTAAGGAAGCAGCAGAAGAGGAAGATCTTAAGAATATCATTCTGAATAACCTGGTAAAAGAGTGGCTTGTTGAACATTGTGTTCAGGTGGCATCAGAATAATATTGACGAAACAGAAGCAGTTTTGTATAATATCTTTGTATTAGGCGAAGCCTTGATCCACGTTTGTTAGGGAAAATTCCTGACAAACGTGGTTTTTTTATCTCAGTCGAAGAAGACTCCTACTTCTATAAGTGGTGAGCAATAAGAAATTTGTCTCAGTGGGAGTTCAATCTCCGACTGAGATAAACGCTCCGCGAGGATGCGCAGCGATTCTGAGGAGAAAGATGTCAGCTGAAGCTGACCAGAATCGCGCGCCAAGTCTCACGCGCGTTCGACTTGAATATATGATTATTGGAGGTTATTATGGGGAATAACAAAAATGTATATCATACGTTAATGTCAGTGCTGGCAGTGGTAGTGGGGAACTTTCTGTATGCACTGACAGTTACATTATTTCTGCTGCCGGCGAATCTGGTGACCGGCGGGACGACGGGAATGGCGCTTACGGTGCACTATCTGACGGGGATTCCGATATCCGGTTTTGTGCTTGTTTTCAATGTGCTTATGCTGCTTCTGGGGTATAAGGTGCTGGGAAAGACATTTGCATCTACAACACTTGCAAGTACATTTCTTTACCCGTTCGCTCTTGAGCTTTTCCAACGATTACTACCCGGGATGGTATTGACCGAGGATCTGTTACTGTGCACATTGTTCTCTGGTCTGGGCATCGGCATATCCCTTGGAATCGTCATTCGCTCCGGCGCATCTACCGGCGGCATGGATATTCCACCGCTTGTGCTTAAGAAGTATTTTCGTATTCCGGTGTCTGTCAGCATGTATGCATTTGATGTGTGCATTTTGCTGTCACAGGCATTCTTCCGAAAAGCAGAAAATATTCTTTACGGAATCGTACTTGTATTGATTTATACTATTGTTCTTGATAAGATGCTATTGATGGGAACAACACGGACAGAAGTGCGGATTGTCAGTGACAGGTCAAGAGAAATCTGCAATGCAATCCTGGGAGAGATTGATCGTGGTGTGACGCTGCTGGATGGTGAGAGCGGATATATGCACAATAAAATGCAGATGGTGTTCAGCGTCGTTTCTAATCGGGAACTGCCAAAAGTAGAGCGTATTGTTCACAGTATAGATCCGGAGTGTTTTCTTGTGGTAAGCCGTGTGAGTGAAGTAAGAGGACGAGGATTCTCGTTGAATAAGAAATATGAGTAAAGTGGTATCATATGCCAGAAGAGGGGTACAATATGGGAAAAGAATTAAGAATGGAAATGCGCAAAATCCGTACAGCTTCGTTAGGAAAAGAGGCTTGTGTGCCGGACTTGGAGGGAGAAAGTATTCTGCAGAATCAGCTTCGGTTTCAGTTACCGGAAGATGCAGAATTATATGAGGGATACGGAAGAGTGAAGAACGCATATCCTTACCGACAGAGGAATGGATACAACAGAACCCTTAAGGAGAATGAGGTGCAGACGGCTGTTCTGGAAAATCAATATCTGAAAGCAGTGTTTCTTCCAGAATATGGCGGCAGACTTTGGGAGCTTTGGGATAAGGAAAAAGGGGAAAATCTGCTGTATACGAATGATGTTATACGTTTTAGCAATCTTGCCGTGAGAAATGCCTGGTTCAGCGGCGGTGTGGAATGGAACATTGGTGTGATCGGGCATACTCCGTTTACCACAGAGCAGATGTATGTGGCACAGACCAGAGATGAAAAGGGGAATGCGGTACTTCGTATGTATGAGTATGAAAGAATCCGTAATGTAACATATCAGATGGATTTCTGGCTTGAGGAAGATTCCCGTTTTCTGAACTGCCGTATGCGAATTGTGAATGAGAATTCAGAAGTCGTTCCTATGTACTGGTGGAGCAACATGGCAGTTCCTGAGTTTGAAGGCGGCAGGATTATTGTTCCGGCGAAAGCTGCGTATACAACAGTGAATAAGGAAGTGCAGAAGGTTGACATTCCTATGGTAAGAGGTGTGGATGTTACGGATTATAAAAAGATTCCGAAATCTGTAGATTATTTCTTTGAGATCAACGAGGATATGCCAAAGTACATTGCTAATGTGAATGAGAGAGGATACGGGCTTCTGCAGATGTCAACAGGAAGGCTTAAAAGTCGGAAGCTGTTTTCCTGGGGAAGCCAGAAGGCTTCTGACCATTGGCAGGAATTCCTGACGGAAAATGCCGGAAGATATATTGAAATCCAGGCGGGACTTGCCAAGACGCAGTATGGATGTATCCCTATGGCACCAAATACAGCGTGGGAGTGGATGGAGCAATACGGAGCAATTCAGATCGAACCAGATCAGCTTCAGGTTACGCATGAAGAACGAAGCGCGCAAGTGACAGAAATGTTGCTGCAAAAAGGATATCATAAGCAATTGGAAGAAAAGCTGAAGGAATCAAAAACTACAGCATTAAAGGAAGCAGAACTGATAAAGGCAGGAAGTGGATATGGAGTGCTCGGTGTTCACGGTAATCGCACCAGTCATCTGGAATTCGTGGATGAAAAAGGAGATTACAGCCGCTGGAAAGCATTTATAGAAGGAGGCAGACTGCACTGTCCAAAACCAGAGAAAAGACCAGGTGTATTTTTAAGCGATGCAGAAAGCTTTGACAGATTGAAGGAAGCTGTCAAGGGCGAAGAGCGAAACAACTGGTATGCACATTACCACCTGGGGATTCGTTATTCTATTGCCGGAAGATTGAAAAAGGCAGAGCGGGAGTTTCAGGCATCAATCGATCTGGAAGAAAATGCCTGGGCTCTTCACGGACTGGCTTGCCTGTACGTGCAAAAGGGAGACAGAAGACAGGCGGTTCGAAGTATTTTAAGAGGAATGAAATTACAGAAAAACAGAAGATCCTATCAAAAAGAAGGATTCAAAATATTGCTACGCTGCGAAGCATATGAAGAAGTATGTTCTGATTATGAGAAACTAAGCGAAAAACTGCAGGTTGACAGTCGACTGCGATTTTATTATATCAAAGCGCTTGGTGAGACAGGAAAGCAGAAAGAGGCATATGCACTTCTGGAAGAAAATGGAGGACTGGTACTGGATGATATCCGTGAAGGCGAGGAATCTCTGGGAGAGCTTTGGAAGAAGCTGCATGATGCCATTTCGGAGGAAGAAGAGGAAGTGCCTTACAAGTATCAGTTTATGGCATTTGAGTAAGGAAGGAGAAGGATGTGATGAACATGGAAGTGTACAAATCCATGTGTTACAGTCTGGCAAAAGCATATACTACAGGAGTTCGTCTGTACAAGAACGAACTCCCTTTATATTATTACTCTCCTTATAATATGGAGCCGGATCCAGTGGCTCCTTTTTTGCACCAGATCATCCATTCGGAGCATGAAGTTGGAATTATAACTACTTCTTTGTACCAGTTCTATGCGTTTATGACTTTAAAACCAGGCCTTCGCCTGATTATTGGACCAACGCGGGCGCTTACAGATACAGGAAAAGAGATGGATGAACTGTTGGCAATCCTGCGGATTGGTCAGGAGGAAAAGGAGAATTATGTAAGATGGCTGTGTAGTGCGCCGCTGATTAATATTGAGAGACTGGCATGGCTTCTGATGTCTCTGGTAACAGTACTGCAGGGGCGTCCTCTATCCATTGAGGATGTGTGGATGGAGAGACCACCGAAAAGCAGCCGAAAGGAAGTTCAGACGGAAGCAATTGGAAATCGGATGAATAATATGGAAGATATGGGGATTTCCCAGGCGATAAGGCAGAGCCTCAGCTGGGAACAGTTGCCGGTGATGGACTATGCCAGATGAAGAACTGGGGGATCGGCATGTCATCTTGTGTATCAAGAGCTGCGATTCAAGGAGGGCTTGATCCGCAACATGCTTTCCTTATGACAAATCTGTATATACAAAAAATGGAACTTATGCAGGATATTTCGACGGTGGAACGGCTCGTTCAGGAGATGATACTTGATTTTGCCGAACAGGTGGAGAAATTACGTCTTTTGGCAGGTAATGGAAGTCAGTTTTGCCGGTTGTGTGTGCAGTATATCTCTCAGAATATTTTTTCTTCTATTCGGATCGAAAACATGGCGAAAGAACTGGGGTATAACAGATCCTATATGTGTAGTCATTTTACAAAAGAGATGGGTGTAACGTTGAATCAATATATTCAACAGGAAAAAGTAGAAGAGGCAAAACGGTTACTTCAGTTCAGTGATCGAAATCTGAGTGAGATAGCAAGTCTCCTGAGTTTTTCTTCACAGAGCCATTTCCAGACAGTTTTCAAGAAAATGACTGGAGAAACTCCATTATTATACCGAAAACAAATGAAAATTATGAGTGAGAAGACACACTAATAGAATACATAAATAAATGGCGATTATATATTATAAAAATCAATCGGTCTCGGGTTTGGAAATATAACATATGTGAAAAACACATAACATATATGAAATACTAGGCAGAAAAACACATGATAAAATATGCTTGTAAAGACCAATGAGAAAGGAAAAAATAAATTATGAAAAAGAGATTGATTAGTGTATTATTAATCGCATCGATGTCTATCGCTATGCTTGCAGGCTGCGGTGGAAGCAGTGAAAGCAGCAAGAGTACATCGGAAGGATCCGAAGGCGGAAAAATCACATTTATGGCACCTGACTGGGCAATCCCGTCAGATGAACAGCTTGCAGCATTTACAGATGACACAGGAATTGAAGTTGAAATAGCTGAAGTAGGCCGGGATGATATCCGCGAAAAAATAGCAACTGCTTCATCAGCAGGAAAATGTGCAGCAGACGTAGTTGAAGTTGACTGGTCATGGGTCGGAGAATTCTATGCAGCAGATTGGTTAGAGCCAATGGAGATTTCTGAAGAAGACAAGGCAGATATGCCGACATTGGCAACATTCTCTATTGACGGCAACGTTCTGGCAATTCCTTATGCAAATGATTACCGTCTTGCATATTACAATAAGGAACAGTTCGCGGCAGCCGGCATTACAGAAGAGCCACAGACATGGAATGACGTTTTGGAAGACTGTAGAACATTAAAATCAACAGGAACTGTTGATTATCCATTTGCAATTGCTCTGAATGCGGAAGAGAAAACTTCCACATGCTTAATGTGGCTGGCATATACAATGAATGGTGTTGTATGGAATGAAGATGGAACATTCAATAAGGAATCCGTATTAGAAGCATTAAAGTATATGGAGACATTAGTAAATGAAGAGTTAGTGGCTCCAGAAGATAAGACATCTTCCGGAATGGATGCATATATGCGTATCTGTGGCGGAACAGCAAGTTTCCTTACAGGACCGACATCTTTCGTATCCAGAAGCCAGAACGAAGAAATCTGTAATGTCGTTGGAGATATTGAAGCAATTCTCGTTCCGGGTAAAGATGCAAAAGCAACACAGACAATGCCGCTTCCAGAAGCTCTTGGTGTAATGAAAGCATCAGAAAATAAAGAAGCAGCAAAGAAATTCGTAGAATGGTATACATCTGCTGAAATGCAGAAAGAATTTAATGCAAACTTAAGCGCAATTCCTACACGTAACTCTGTTTTGGAAGAACTCATCAATGATGGAACGATTCAGAATGCAGGAGCAATGTTAGATGAAGCTAAATTAGTTGCATCTCCATTCCCGAATGGAATACCTTCTTACTATGCTGAAATGAGCAGTGCCATGTACAATGCAATCAATAAAATGGCACGTGGCGAACTGACAGCGGAAGAAGCTTATACAGAGATGGAAACAGCTTTAAATGCATTAATTAACGAATAAGTTCAGGAAATAATAATAATGAGAAAAAAGATATTACCTTATCTTTTACTGGCACCCATGATTTTTATCATGGGTGCACTGGTATTTTGCCCGATTATTTTAACATTTTCATATAGTCTGAAAAAATGGAAACTGACATCGCCGGGAGACATTCATTTTATAGGTGGTAAAAATTATCTTGATATTATACAATCAGATTCCTTCTGGTACAGTATGCAGAATACAGTTGTTATCCTCATATTGGTTGTAGTATTTACAACAATATTTGGATGGCTTGTTGCAGCGTTCCTGAATGTGGATGTGAAATGGTCAGGAATCCTGTTGGCGTTATCGATTCTTCCGTGGGCACTGCCGCCATTCGTAAATGGAATTTTGTGGAAGTTTGTATTCTTTTCTGGATATGGTTTTTTAAATAAATTACTGATTGGTCTGGGAATTACAGGCACACCAATTGAATTTCTAAATTCGAGATGGTCGCTTTTGATCGTTATATCAATCGTAGTTGTCTGGAGAAGTATACCGTTTATGGCGCTGGTATGTCTGGCCGGGCGGCAATCCATTCCTGTTGAGATATATGAGGCGGCAAAGGTGGATGGCGGTTCTCCGGGAACAATATTTGGTTCGATCACATTACCTCTGATGAAGCCGTTTGTTGCAGTTGGTCTTACTTCTACATCTGTAACGGCAATCAATGTGTTTGACGAGATCGTTGCGCTTTCGGGATACAGCGATATGGGAAAAAATATTTTAATGGAAAGTTATCTGACGACATTTTCGTTCCTGAATTTTGGAAAAGGAAGTGCCATGACATACATTGTAATGGCGTTTGCGATGCTTCTTGGAATATTCTACCTTCGAAGCCTTAACAAGGAGGTGGAATATTGATGAAAAAAATGAAGAAAGTCGGATATGTTCTGGCAACGATTTGTTTTTTAATCGTGACGGCAGGACCATTTATATGGACCTTTGTGATTTCTGTGACACCGGAGTCTACAATGTTTGCTCCAACGAGTAATCTGTTGCCGGAAAGCATTACGTTTGCAAATTATGCGGAACTATTTTCGGGCGGGCGAAGAGGAAATACTTTTTTTACAGGTATGTATAATTCCCTGCGGGCTGTAGGAATCACATTATGCATCGGAATCCCAATCGCCATGGTCAGTGCATATGTACTGAGCCGTATGGAATTCAAGGGGAGAATTCTCATTAAGAATCTTCTCTTGATTACAATGGTAATCCCTGTAATGGCCACGATCATTCCTTTATATCGGATGTTTGCACTTGGGAAAATGTTGGATGATATTTTCTGGCTCAGTATGGTGTATGTGACATCATATCTGCCGATGGCAACATGGATGATATCAAATTATTTTGCGACCGTTCCAAAAGAACTGGAAGAGGCAGCCCTGATTGATGGATGCCGGAAAATGTCTGCATTTTTCCGGGTGATGCTGCCATTGTCTTACCCGGTACTGGTGTCGGTTACTTTAATAATGTTTTTACATACATGGAGTCAATTTCAGATTCCATTGATATTAGCATCCTCTATGGAGACAAAGCCGATGGCGATAGTTGTGTCTGAGTTCATGACGAAAGATACGATTCAATATGGTCTGATCGCGACCGCAGGAATGCTGGCGTTAGTGCCGCCGGTACTGGCTGCGCTGTTCTTTAGGAAATACCTGATTTCGGGCATGATGAAGGGGGCCGTGAAGTAAGGTTTATAGTATGAAAAAGTTATAGAAAGCATCTATATGACCATCTGAAATACGCTCCGCGAGGATGCGCAGGAATTCGGATTGTTAGTTGTTGCAATTCTGAATTGTGTCCACAAAAAATAGCCGTCCTTCTCTCGTCAAAATCCAGGAACGGCTATTTCTTTAGTTTAGTTTTGCATTTACAGCATCAGTCCCATGACATACAAATCGTAGTAAACACCATTAAGCAACGTAGTATTTTTCAGACGACCTTCAATCTCAAAACCGAAACGTTCGTAGAGCTTGACAGCGACCTCGTTGTCACAGCGAGTGTCTAACTGGATTCTTGTCGTAATGCCATTGCCTTTGCAGAAATCGATGAGACGGCGAATGATCTCGCTTCCGATTCCCTGTGCCTGATATTTTTTCGCAACCACGATACCGAGCTCGCCCTGATGGCGGGCTTTGATTTTGTTTCCGGAATGAATCGTTCCAATACCGGCAATCTCGTCTCCATCCATGGCAAGAAGCATGATGCTTGCAGGATGTGCATTTGTTGCCAGAATGTCTTCGCGCTGACCGGCAGCATCCATTGGATATTCGGCTTTCTCGAAACTCAGATATGTAGTTTCCCCGCCTACATAATTGTAGAAATCTACAATCTTCTCTGCGTCCTCTGGTACCGGCTCACGGTAAATAATGTCTTTTGTGTTACTCATTGATATTTTCTCCTGATTATTTGATAAATGAATAAAAAAGAAACTTCTGTTTCTTCATTATTTTTCAATTAACTGCCTGTCGATTTTCCCGGAAGCTATCGTATTATTTACCCACAAATTCAATGAATCAATAATCATGGACATTTTCTCAAGATTTTTCTGGATGGCGACAAAATCCGGGATTTCATCTTCGCTGATTTCTCCGTCAACAGCGATTTCAATCAGACGGTCTTTTTCGTTTGAAAGTATATTTAAAGTGGACAGCATCTCTAATGTTATCTGAGACAGTTCTTTTGCCTGGACTTCCGGTACATATTCCTGCCCGATCGGACATTCATGGGAGCAGAAGTGATTACATAAGGATGGATTGTGATAGCAGTCTGCCATGGCAAGCACTTCTTCCGGGTGTGGCAGCGATTTTTCGTTTTCAATCTTCTCGATACGATCTGCAGATATGTATTTCATTTTCTCGGCAGCGATAGCTCTGGAATATCCGAGAGCTTCGCGGCTTAAATGATAAATGTTTTTATTCTCCTTAACTGATTTTCTTCCCATAATACTCTCCTGAAGTTTTATTTCGGTTTTTTTACCTGAATAGGCATTTCTATATTGGTAAAGCGTAGATTTATTATAGCGTACTTTCAGTATAAACTACAACTATACGAAAGCAAAATATTTTTGAGATAAAAAAGTAGAAAGGATGACGAAGAATGGATGTTGAGCAAAGAATGAGAATCTGTCGTCTGATTGAGAAAATGAACAGACAAGAGACGTACAGCATCCGATTAGGACTTGAAAATGTATCCCGTTTTCGGGAAAAGAAAGTGAAAGAAAAGAAAGGAGAAGTTTTATAAATGTTAAGTATGTTGTTTGCAATTTTAATGATTATTGTATTTGGAAAACTGTTGATCGTTGCCATGAAGGCGGCATGGGGAATTACGAGAGTGTTATTTACAATTGTTCTGTTGCCACTTGTCTTAATAGGACTTGTATTAGGCGGATTGCTCTATATTGCATTGCCGGTACTGCTCGTAATAGGAGTTGTTTCCTTGTTTTGCAAGGAATAGTGTGAAGAGAGGATAAGAGTATGAACGAAAAAAAGAAAAAATCGATAAGACCTGTCATTTATCTTGCTTTGGTAGCTGTTATCGCAGTAGCAGTCAGCGTGACAGTGGTGAGCACTAAAAAGGAGAATGTCACAACTGATGTCATTATGGGGAAAATAGAAAATGCGAGTGAGCTGACTTCAGCAAAAATGATCTGCACCGGATTAAAGCATTATTCGGATGGTAAAATTCCATTTTTGACAGAAGAAGCATTTTCTATGACATATAGTGCTACCGTACGGGCAGGAATAGACATGGACAAGCTTGATGTGAAGGTCACACATTCGAAAGTGATTATTAAAGTTCCTGAGGTGGAGATCCAGGATATAAACATTGATGATGATTCCATTCAGTTCTATGACAAGAAATTCGCGTTATTCAGTGGCGATGCCAAAGAAGATGTGATCGCAGCGAGAAAGGAAATCAAAAAGGATGTACAGGAGAAAGTGGAAGTTCAGGAACTGAAAAAAACGGCAAAAACGCAGATAGAAGTATTGTTAAAAAGCCTGTTTGAAGACAGTATAGGTGACAGAGAATTAGAGATTCGGTTTGAGGAATAAAAAGCGATTTTATGAATTTTATTTGACTTTTATACACTCGAGTGAAGTCTTTTGTTTTGAAAATAGATATGATATAATAATAAAAATTCTTAAGTAAAGTATCAGAGTTTGAGTACATGAAGGAGGATCTGGTTTTGAAAAATAAAAATAAGTTTCACAAAATTATTACCTGGTCTTTCTATTTAGTTGGGCTTTGTATGCTTATACTGTTAGTATATATTGGGTGTTGTCAAGATGATGGAAAACTCCAAAAGAGAAAATTACAGGGTTATGAGGTTGTGAACAATGTAAAATACAGAGAGATTGAAGATGATACAGTATCTCCTGGAATTAGAAAAGAGTATTTGCTGGAGTTAGGCAGCACGGAAGATAATAATAGTTGTATTGCCTTTTATCTCGTTTATCACTATGCTCAGGTATATGTAGATGATGAGCTGGTGTATAGCTTAATGCCGGGGGAAAAAAGAACACTCAGTGAAACGGCAGGCTGCAGGTGGGTACTCATTCCTGTGTATCCGGAGGATGAAGGAAAGACAATGAGGGTAGAAACATTTCCTGTATATGGAAGTGTTTCCGGCAGAAGAACAGAGTTTCTGGAGGGTTCCAGATACGCTATTTTTGCAGCTACATTAAAAAATGATCTGCCGGAAATCATCTTAAGTATATTTGCAATTCTGGCAGGTATTGCATTTACATTGATAGGCGCTTTTTGTGTGCTGAAGAAAAAGAGTGAGGACAGTCTGGTTTATCTGGGGTTGTTTGCGTTGTGTCTGGGCATGTGGAAGGCAGCAGATACCAGATTCAGTGCGCTGGCTTTTCCAGATTATACTTTGGTTCTATCCGTGCTTCCTCTGGGAATGCTGATATTGTCGGTAGTTAATTTTATCCTGTTTATAGAGAGACAGATCGATAAAAAACGATGGAAATATTTGAATCTTGTCTGTGCAAGTTGCGTGGTTGTCATGATGCTGCAGATTCTTTTGCAAATTACGGGAGTCCGGGACTTAAGAGAAACGTTGGCTCTTACACATTTAATGATTGTTGCTACAGCGGTATTTGTAACACAGGCAGTCATCAGCGAATGGAGAGAAACAAAGAGGAATAAAAAAGCGGGTCTCACTCTGTTGTGCTTTGTGCTTTTTGCTGTGGGTGCCGCCGGAGATATGATTTACTATTATGTGAACGGAACATCCTCCGGGCTCCGTATAACCATTGCAATTTTTGTGGCGTATATTCTGACAATGGGAGTAATGGAAATTTTGAAGCTCAACCATCAGGCAAACATTGATTTCAGCACGGGTCTTTTTAACAGGAGCAGATGCAATGAATTAATAAATAATAATGCAATCGTTGAAGAAGGAACCTGCCTGATTATGTTTGATCTGAATCAGTTGAAAGAAGTAAATGATACTCTGGGACATCAGGCAGGAGATGAGTTGATCTATTCCTTCGCAGATGTCCTCAAGAAAAACATTCCGGCGTCTGCTTTTATAGGGCGTTATGGAGGCGATGAATTTCTCGCAGTAATCAAAGAGAGCAGCAGAGATGAGATTTTAAAGATCATGCAAGGCATTTCCGATGCGGCAGATAATTATCATCTGGCAGACTCTCCACGCAAACTGAGTTATGCAGCAGGATATGTTTTTTCGTCTGATTATCCTGGGCTTACTATGCTCCAATTGTTGAGAAAAGCAGATTATGAAATGTATCTTGATAAGAAAAAATATTATGATATGTTAAATGCCGAGGTAAAGGCGCAGTATTCCAAGAATGAGTAAATGCGCAGGATAAAACCAATAATTCAGCATTTTATTTTGTCTGCCACGCTCGCCGTTATATGTAAGTGTCAGCCCAAAACCTAAAAGTGCCCAGGGTTGGGTAAACATGGAGGCATAACCGAACGGGATCGCCAGGAGGGGCACATCGTGGAACAGGTAGAAGAAATAACCAATTAAAATAGCGTGGTGCTCATAATCAAGACTTAAATACATGGCCGCAATACACATGACTAAAATAATTAGCCATGATACCAGATACCAGAGCACTTTAGGCAGCTTTTGCATTTTTTCTTTTAATGCATCTATACACCAGATTGTAATCAGGACGAACGCCAGAGTGAACATGACATTATTCCAGTTCATATTAAAGAAACTTGCTGTTGTAAACATATCAAAAGGCACTTCTGATATAACACCAAATATCAGTAAGTTCATCAAATATTTCTTGCGGCTTCGTGTTTTGAAATATCCTTCAACCAGAAGAAAACAAAATAGTGGGAATGCAATTCTGCCGATTATATCAAACAGATTGCTCACGGCGGTAAGGGCTCCGTCATTTGAAACCAGATTAGGATAAATCAGTGCCTTGTTTACGTGGTCGATAAGCATGGAAATAATTGCGATCAGCTTTAGCCATGCCCCTGAAAGAAATTGAACTTTGTTGCAAAGACGGTTGATTTTTTCGGTCATATGATTTCCTCTCTCTGTCATTCATACCAGATTACCTGTGCCATTCGTAGTATGGACGATAGCTTCATTATACAGTATGGTGAAGGGAAAAGGTAGTGGATAATGATTTGATTGAATTGTGTACAGGTAGATGCTATACTTTGTTTGGAAGAAGTGATCGTAGGATTTTGGCGTTTCACAAATACCTGATAATTATAAAATAAAAAGGGGAACAATAATGGCAAAAGAAAAAAATGTAACAAGTATCAGTAATATTTACCGGTTGGAAGGTCGGGTTCCTGTTGCGAAGGCAATTCCATTCGGTTTCCAACATGTATTAGCAATGTTCGTAGCAAATGTAACTCCGTTAATTATTATTGCAGGTGTTGCAGTATATAATGGACAGGCATTTACGCAAATAGAGACGGCGCAATTGATTCAGAATTGTATGCTTGTGGCAGGTCTTGGTACATTGATTCAGCTTTATCCTATCTGGAAAATAGGATCCGGACTTCCGATCGTTATGGGGTTAAGCTTTACTTTTTTAGCTGCATGTCTTGCATCGGCTTCTCAGGATTACGGATACATGATAGGTGGCATCATCGTTGGTGGATGTATTGAAGGGGTCTTAGGTCTTACTGCAAAATACTGGAGGAAGCTGATCCAGCCTATTGTAGCCGGATGTGTAGTTACATCGATTGGTCTTAGTATTTTAAATGTAGGTGTTTCTTCTTATGCAAATTCTGCAAAATATGAAACTGGGGCATGGCAAAATCTTCTGGTTGCTACTGTTACATTAATTGCCTGTCTGTCATTTCATGTATTTGCAAAAGGCGTTCTTAAGCAGTTGAATGTATTATTCGGCCTGATTGTTGGATATATTGTTGCTATTTGTTTTGGAATGGTAGATTTCTCGGCAATGGGCACCACGATTTCACAACTGGGGGTATTTTCATTTCCTTCATTATTTGCTTACGCACCCAAATTTAACATTGGTATTATTATTTCATTTGTTATTGTTTTTTTAGTTTCTGCAGTGGAAACAATCGGAGATACCACAGCTGCATGTACAGGTGCTCTTGGAAGAGATATTACCGATGAGGAAGTCAGTGGTTCTTTGGCTGTGGACGGATTTATGTCAGCGATTGCCGGAGGTGTATTCGGCGTATCACCCATTACGTCATTTAGCCAGAATGTTGGCCTTTTAAAAATGACAAAAGTTGTCAATCGTTTTACTATCATGTTTGGTGCATTATTGTTGATCTTTGGTGGTTTATTCCCGCCAATTGGAGCATTTCTATCGACTCTGCCGGATTGTGTTCTTGGCGGATGTACCGTTATTATGTTTGGCTCTATTGTTGTTGCCGGATTCGAAATGATTGCAAAAGTAGGATTCAATCATAGAAATATGATCATTGTTGCCACGTCTCTGTGTGTAGGTGTTGGCGTAACACAGGTAGAAGGTTTCTTTTCCGGGTTGCCATCGATTTTCGGGGACATATTCGGATCCAACATGGTTGCCGGTGTTTTCGTAATTGCACTTGTTTTGAGTTGGGTGCTGCCAAAAGATATGGAAATAGAAAGTGAGTAATAGGGCAGACAGCGAAACAGTTTGGAAAACTACCATATATGTGGTAGTGATAATAAAGAGCTGAACATGAGTTGGATTTTTACGATAAAATGAATGGGAAAGCTGAGGTCTATCTATCAGCTTTCCCATGATAACTATTATGATATGTTTTCCTTTTCCATAAGTTTCTTAACACCCTGTATTGCTACAATGATGCCAAGAACCAAAAGCAATGCTGCAAATATCAGCTGCATTGTATTTCCAAGGCTCAGCCCTGTTGTTACAAATGCTTTTGATAATTTTACGATTGTCAATCCCAATGCTGTGAATGTAACGGCCATCATGAATACCATAGGAATCCAAAGCATTACACCCTGTCTTTTTGTCTTTTTCAGGAATACTGCACAGGCAACCAGTGCCAGTACAGATAACAACTGGTTTGCAGAACCGAACAGAGGCCAGATTTCTGCGTAGCCGACTTTGGCAAGAAGGTATGCCAATACCAGTGTTAAAATGGTTGCAAAATACTTATTGGTTACAACTTTCAAAAATGGACTCATATTGTCATCATCAACATCTTCATCTATGAAGAATTCCTGGAAGGACAATCGTCCAACTCTGGCTACAGAGTCCAATGAAGTCAGTGCAAATGCAGATACCGCAAGAGTAATCAATGTATATACCAATGAATGCGGGAGACCAATGACTGACAGGAAATTGGCAATTGCACCAGCAAATATCTGAGGCTGTGTTGTCAGACCCTGGGATGCAGCTTCACCCTTTGCAAAAGAAGCAACTGCAATCAGTGCGATAATAGCAAGCATACTTTCCATCAGCATTGCACCGAAAGATACCGGCAGCATATTTTTTTCATTTTTTATCTGTTTGGAAGCAGTACCGGAAGAAACCAGAGAATGGAATCCTGATACCGCACCACAGGCAATAGTAACAAACAAAATCGGGAACAGATACTGTCCATCTACATTGAATCCGGTAAATGCTTTCAGGTTACAGGATGGATTGGATACAAATACTCCGATCACGGCTCCGGCGATCATAAAGATCAGCAGATAACTGTTCAGATAATCTCTTGGCTGCAGCAATGCCCATACCGGCGCAACACACGCAATTAAAACATAAGCAAATATAATCAGATGCCATACATCACGGCTTAGATAAATCGGGAACTGCAATCCAAGTACTACTGCTGCGACAAGCATTACAATTGCAATTGCTGTATTTACCCATTTATTTAATTTTGCATATTTCAAAATCATGCCCAATACAACAGCCTCTATAATAAACAGTACGGATGTTGTGGCAACGGCACCGTTTGCAGCTACTTTAGAAACAACTCCAGACTCATCTGCCACGAAGCCGTTAAATGTACCGGCTACCACATCTGCAAATGCTGCAACAACCAAAATGCAGAACAGCCAAGTGAACAGCAGGAACAGTTTCTTACCAAGTTTTCCGATATATTCTTCAATAATATATCCAATTGTACGTCCTTTATTTTTTACAGAAGCATACATTGCTGCAAAATCCTGTACAGCTCCGAAAAATACGCCACCAATCAATATCCAGAGTAATACCGGAAGCCATCCAAAGATAGCAGCCTGAATTGGTCCATTGATTGGTCCTGCACCTGCAATGGATGCAAATTGATGACCAAATACCACATTGGTATCTGCCGGTACATAATCCACACCGTCCTGAAGTTCATAAGCCGGTGTTTTTGCGTTTGGGTCTATTCCCCATTTTTTCTGGAGATATCTCCCGTACAGAAGATATGCACCTCCAAGTACTACAATGGCGATAACCATCATTAAGATTCCACTCATTACCTAATACCTCTTTTCTCTTTTGTCAGGCTCAGATTCTGTTATGAGCCTGCATTTTTATATGTATCTATAAAAAAAACGCCCTCACAGTCCACACTGGACTGCAAAGGCGGAATTTTCCGTGGTACCACTCTGCTTGCCGTAATCAATCAACGACCCCTCTTCATGAATCTGTCATATGAAACAGTCTCTCCTGTAACGTAGAGAAAACGTCCTTACTTACTTGCACCTTTCAACGTATCAACTTGATTGTTTATGCTTTTGGCAGGATGCTCCAGGGTGATGTCTCAGGAAGGCTTTCTGTCATCTCTCACCAGCTAACGACTCTCTGTGCTCCGGTATCTTCCTGTGATGTATCCCTCTCATCGCATTTTTTGGAACTTTTTTTATGGTTCCTTCGCTTTTGATAAGCTATATTATAGCACCTTTTTTCATTAGCACAAGCTGCGAATTGTATATATTCAACATATTTTGTGTATGATTTTTGGGCAATTTCACCAAGAAAAAACAAAGAGGATATCGACTTTGAAGTAGCAAAAATAGAAGAGTTTGACCATAAGCATAAGAAACATTGCTTGTTCAATATTCTTCGGATGAAAAACCAGGCCAAGATACTTTGTGCTAAAACGAATCGAAAGAAATCAGTAAAATACTAACGCGTAAGAAGAAATTACAGCATAATGATATTCACTCCCTGCATACATTGTAAAAACAATGAATGCAGGGGTTTTGTATGAAAGATTATATTGAGGAACGGGCGGTAGAGATAGGGTATTATATTATCGAGCATAAGGCGACTGTAAGGCAGACAGCGAAACGGTTCGGGATAAGTAAGAGTACTATACATAAAGACGTCACAGAGCGTCTTTCTCAGATCAATCCATCTCTTGCTGCGGAAGCACGTAAGGTCCTGGATGTGAATAAGTCCGAGCGTCATATCCGTGGTGGACTGGCTACCAGAGAGAAATATTTGCATATGGAACATCGTTAGGGAAGAGTCTTAGATTTGACCTGTAAAAATATTGATGCTATAGTATTTTTGCTTATAAGAAAAACAGAAGGTGAGTGCTATGGCAAAAAATATGACAGAAGGCAGACCGCTCCGTTTGATTCTTCAGTTTGCGGTCCCACTTCTTATGGGAAATCTATTACAGCAAACATACAATATCATTGATGCTGCGATTGTAGGAAGGGTGCTCGGTACGCAGGCGTTGGCGGCTGTTGGCTCGACGAGCAGCGTGCAGTTTCTGGTACTGGGATTTTGTATTGGTTCCTGCGCGGGATTCGGTGTACCGATCGCGAAATGTTTTGGCGCGGGTAAGATGGAAGATATGCGGAATTATATCTTTAATTCGATGGTGATAGCGGCAGGAGTAGCTCTGGTTATGACGGTATCCTGTGCGCTTCTTTGCCCGTGGATATTACATATTCTTTCGGTCCCGGATGAAATATATGCGGATGCATATCGGTATCAGCTGGTGATCTTCCTTGGAATTCCTTTTACAATTTTATATAATCTTTTGTCCAGTATCTTAAGATCCGTCGGAGACAGCAGGACGCCGTTTGTCTTCCTGGCTATTTCAACCATATTAAATATCGGGCTGGATGCTTTTTGTATTGTCGTGTTGAAATGGGGATGCGCAGGAGCTGCCATTGCAACGATTGCTGCGCAGGCGCTGAGCGGTATTATGTGTGCGGTATTTATCTGGAAAAAGGTACCGGTCATCAAGCCTTCGCGCAGGGAGTGTGTGTGCAGAGCAAAGGTGTCGAAGAACCTGCTTGTTATGGGCTTGCCGATGGGACTGCAGTTTTCGATTACGGCTATTGGAAGCATGGTCATGCAGTCGGCAAATAACAGTCTCGGAAGTGTCTATGTATCTGGATTTACAGCGGGTATGCGCCTGAAGCAGTTCCTGATGTGTCCGTTTGATGCCATTGGCTCGGCGGTGTCTGTTTTCTGCGGGCAGAATCTGGGCGCAGGGAAGATACAGAGGATTCGTTCGGGTATACGGACCGGACTTGTGATTGCGATTATTTATGGACTGGTGATCGGAGTCGTTATGATTCTGTTCGGAAGACCACTTTCTCTAATCTTTGTCAGTGAAGAAGCGGGAGAGGTATTAGATGCTTCTGCGAAATATCTGCGGTGTATGGGATATTTCTTCTGGAGTCTTGCGATTTTGAATATCTGCAGAATGAGTACACAGGGACTGGGATTCTCCGGACGGGCAATTTTCTCCGGAGTAACAGAAATGTTTGCAAGAATTATTGTAAGCCTTGGTTTTGTGCGATATTATGGATATACAGCAATCTGTTTTGCAGATCAGACGGCATGGGTGACAGCATGTCTTTATATTGTGCCGATGTGTTTTATATGTGTGAAGAAGATATCCAGGGAGAAAGATCGATGAATTTGATGAGTAAGATTCCAAGAGAGTTTTATAAGCTTTTTGCAAGTAAATATATGGAATATTATATGCGGTTTCTTGTAGAGATCTACGAGGAATCAGGGAGATCCTATTCGCTTCTCGGGCTTACAGAGCGGGAGTGCCGCGCGATTATGAATGAGTGGATCGCCGCGGAGACACTGGACTGGAGTGCGGAGCAGTTTGATGAGGAAGGGGAGCTTCTGACCCGGTCAAATATGGCATTTGTCTGCCTTAGGCATCTGGAGGAATGGGGATGGCTCCGGAAGGATTATGATGAAGCACTGAACAGCTATGTGGTATCATTTCCGGAATACAGTCAGCAGTTTGTGGAGCTTTTTAAACGGCTGTACAGTGAGGACAGCACGAAGGAGCGCGAGAGTGTGCTGGCGGTCTACAGTTATCTGTACACATATCGGGCAGATAAGGAAAAGAATAATGAGATCTTAAAAAGTGCGCTGCAGACATCCCGGTCGCTTCTGCAGATGCTTTCGAATATGCAGGAGGGCATGCGGGGATATTTTGATGAATTATCGAAACAGAGGAGCTTTCTCGGGATTCAGGAAGTGCTTGTAAAGGAGATCAATAACAGCGACAGTAAGAAGTATGCGATCCTTACGACGACGGACAGCTTCTATCGTTACAAGGAGGCGGTGAAGGAGCTGATCGATCAGAACTTAAGTGAAAATGAAGTGAGAAAGCAGGAACTTCTGGATAAGCAGCAGGAACAACGTGAAGAATCCGAGATCGTGAGAAGGCGCACAGAGCGTGCGGTTGCCCTCTGTGATGAAGCGATGGATATGATTTACCGGATCGAGCGGGAATTTGACGCGATCGAGAGAAGATATAATAAGCTGATCGAGCAAAAGACAGTATTTGCCAATCGTGCGGCGGCACGCATCCGCTATATTCTTGCGGAAGGGGCAGTGGAAGAAGACCAGACGATTACCCTTGTCAATATTCTGAATCAGAGTGACAGGCAGGAAGAGATTCTGGAAAAGCTGGCAGAGCGGATGCATCTTACGGAACGTTATCATGTTGTGACAGAGAGAAGCCTGTTCCGCAGGAGAGAATCAGAGAAGGGAAGCTTTGAACCGCAGGCAGTTATCCGAGAAGAGGAACAAAGCGGGGAACTGGATACATTTGTATTGAAGCCTCTTTATACCGGTAAGGAGATTGCCGAGTTCAGAAGAAAGAATGTGAAAGACGGAAGATTTACGGTGACAGAGGAGACCGTGCAGTCGATCGAGGATCTGGAAAAGTTATTCTTCGTCTGGCAGGAAGCAACAGAGATTGCGGAAAGTGACAGGGAGATTACCGTGGGAGAAGAACTGGAGAGCAAAGAGGGATACCGTTTCTCTTCTCTTACCATGAGAGAATAGTGCGCAAAGTGCGAGGAAAGGAACGAAAGAATGGTTTCATATATAGAAGAATTATCTGTAACCGAAGCAGAAAATCTGAAAAAGACAATATCAAAATTATTCAGGCAGACTTGCATTCTCCAGATGCGGTATGATCCGGTGACGCTCACACCGAGAGATAATCTGGATTATGAGATGTGTATCAGACACAAAGGATTTATTGAGGATTACCTGTCTGTTCTTGGATGTGAGCTTGTGCATGATCCGCAGGAGCATATTTTCCGGCTGGAGGGAGAAGGTGTAGAGACGGAACGGATAAGTCCTGCGACTACAATTATTATTTTACTTGTGAAAATGATCTATCGTGATAAGATTCTCGGTGATGGGCTCAATGCCACAGTGACAACATTGACAGAGATCCGTGAATATGGAAAGAATACGAATCTTCTGAACCGCAAACTTACGGTAGCTGAGTGGCGGGAAGCACTGTATCTTATGAGTAAACACCAGATGATCGAGCTGCCGGGAGCAGTGCGTGATGTGGAGGATCACACACCGATTTATTTATACAGTACGATTAATCTTTATGTCAGCGCTTCGGATATCGGGGAGCTGATCGAAGAGTACAGAGAGGAGGCCGCAGAGAATGAAACAATCAAAGAAGATATTTTCCCGGATGCTGATTAACAACTGGGGTGGTATCAGCCATAAGATGATGGAGTTTCATGAGTATGTGAATCTCTTCAGTGGTAAGAGCGGCTCCGGAAAATCGACGGTCATGGATGCAATTCAGGTGGTGCTATACGGAAGTGTAGCTTCTACATTTTTAAATAAAGCGGCAGATGATTCGAAAAACAAAAGAAGTGTGCTGAGCTACTTACGGGGCGCACAAAAGGATGGAACATCGAATCGGGAAAATGTGGATTTCTGTTCCCAGATCGTGCTGGAAATTGTGGATACCGGAAGCCGGATGACGACTTGTATCGGCGCTGCATTTGAAGTTGGGAAAAATGATCTGGATCTGAAGAAATATTGTTTTTTCAGTCACTGCGGGCGGATGCCTGAGGATGAATATCTGACGGAAAAAGGCACGCCGTATACCGTGGATCAGTTGAAAAAACTTATAGATGCAAGAAGTAAGTCCGAGGATAACCGGGGACGCGTGGATGTGAATCGCATCTATCCGTCCAAAGAAGCTTATCTGAATACCGTGTACGATACGATTTTCGGCTATATTGATCCGGGACGGCTGATGACGATGGAGAAAAGTGCGATTGCACTTCGTATGACGAACGGAACGGGTCAGTTTATCAAGGATTATATGTTCCCGAAGAGCAAGGAGGATACGGTTTCCACGATCAGTGAACAGCTCGGGGCATACCGGGAGATCAAGGAACGTGTGGATGACCTGGAGCACCGCATTGCGCTTCTGGATGAGATACATACACATGATCTTAAGCTGCTTCAGGCGAAAGCGGATAAGGTGCGGACGGAAAGTATCTTACGGCTCATGGATATCGAGAACTGTAAGACAAGGATAGAGGCGAAGGAGGAGGACTTAAGGGGAATCCTTGCGCGTATTTCCGAGCTGGAGGAAAAGAGAGATTCACTGGATGCACAGAAGAAGGAGAAGACGGAAGAACTGATTCATGTGCAGGCAGATCTGCAGGCAAGTGATTATGGTGTAAAGAAGAAAGAACTGGATGATCTGGAGACGACCATTCAGCTGCTTGCAGGTAATTCCAGACAGTGGAGAGAGATATTAAATGGCCTGCGTGCATGGGAAGAGGATGAAGACATCAGCAGCTATGTAAGCAACCCGACACTGCAGAGTCTGGATGACGTGCTGGACGGCGAGGTGTCTGTTCCGATTCTTGAGAAATTAAAACAAGGGCTTCAGAATGCGCTGGAGCTGATCGGCGAAGAACTGGAACACTTAAATGAAAGTATTCGTCTGGCAACGAGAGAGCTGAATGAGAAGAAGGAAATGGTGGAGGATCTGAAAAATGACCGCAAGCCATACCGGAAAGAGCTGAAAAGTGCGAGAGCCCAGCTGCAGAGTGAACTCAGCAGTCAGTATGGACGTACGATTCATGTGGAGATCTTTGCAGATCTGTTTGATATTACAGATGAAAAATGGAAAAACGCGATCGAAGGAAGACTGGGACGCATCAAACACAGCCTTGTGACAGCACCGCAGTATGCACTGGATGCGGCAAAAATATTCCGTAGAATGAAGAAAAAGGAATATGAGGAAATTGATCTTATAAATACAGCGGCGATCAAACGGGACGAGCCGCAGGCAGAGGAAGGAACTTTGTACGATGCTGTTTCGGCTTCCGAACCGTATGTGGACATGTGTCTGAAACGATACCTGGGACGTATTTACAAGTGCGAGACAGTGGAAGAACTGCACGAGGTTCGTGATGGGGTGACACCGGACTGCTATTCCTACAGCAATTACATTTTCCGCCATTTGCGAGAGGCGGATTATACTCGCTATGCCTGCATCGGAACAAAAGTATCCAAAGAGAAGCTCCGGGAACTGGAAGATGAGGTATACGAGCTTCAGAAGAGCCAGCTTGCCGATATGCAGATGCGCGACACGTTGAAGCAGGCGCAGAGCTTTGAACAGCTCAATCAGAATCCAGAGCAGCTTCTGCAGCTTTCCTATGCGCCAGATGAGCTTCAGAATTATCTGGAAAAACAAGAACAGTTAAGACGCGAGCTTCGAAAACTGGAAGACGGTACTCTGACAGCGCAGCTCAAAGACCACAAAGAGAAACTGGATCAGGAGATTGCAGAGCTTGATCGCATCCTGGATTCTGTCAATAAGGAACGTATCAACTGTGAACGAGATCAGGGGTCTGTAACAAAGGAATGGGATGATTTCAAAGAGAAGCTTGCGAATCTGGAAGAAGGATTCATAGTGAATGAAGAACTTCTGGCAGAAGTAAGAGAGAATCTGGAAGTTCGGTCGGAGACGGTTTATCGAAGAGAACAGAATAAGCATCTGGAGGTGCTTATAAAAGCAGAAGAGACGGAGACCGAGCAGCGCGCCATCGCCCGCAACCAGTTCAACCGTGAGTATCCGGCATACGGATTTACCGGGGTGGAGCACGAAAACGACAGGTACGATAAAGTGCTTGATCAGCTTAAGAAAGACTTTGAACCGAAGTATAAGGTGGAATTCGAAAATCAGTATCGGACGGTTTACCGCAGTCTTCGCGAAAATGTGATTGCCACCATTCACGGCGAGATTAAGGCGGCATACCGGCACAAGAGAGAAATCAACCGGATGCTTTCAAAGATTCGCTTCTCCGACAGTACATATCAGATCGATATTCTGCCGGCGGAAAATGAGAATGGGCAGTTCTATGAGATGCTGATGGCACCGGAGCTGGACAGTAAGGTGATGGACGACGGTGGCTTTGAAGGACAGCTGAGCCTTGGGGAAGATGAATTTTATCAGAAATACGAAAAGCAGATCCAGCGGCTGACGGAGAAATTCATGCCTCCGAGAGAGGAAGATGGACAGAAACGTTCTCTGCATAAACAGGAGATGGAAAAATATGCAGATTACCGTAATTATCTGACCTTCAGCATGTATGAAAGAGTAGAGGACGAGCAGGGCAATGTAAAGAAGAATGCAGTAGATGAAATGGCAGGACGCGATTCCGGAGGAGAAGGACAGAATCCGAAATACGTGGCACTCCTGGCCGGTTTTGCCATGCTCTACATGCAGCAGAGTAACCGGGATTCCCGTATTCGTCTTGTGCTTCTGGATGAAGCATTTTCCAAAATGGATAAGGAGCGAAGCGAGGTATGCCTGCGCTATGCGAGAGAGCTGGAATTACAGTTGATTGTATGTGTACCGGATGAACGTCTGCAGTCTCTGATCCGTAACGTGGACAGTGTATATGGTTTCCGCAGATATCAGAATCAGATTTCCATGATGCATATCGATAAAGGGAATTATCTGGAGATGATCGAGGGAGAGTAGCCATGGCAAAGACTTTGATACAGTGGTTGATCGAGAAAATAGATACAAAAGATTACCGGGCAGGAAAATTGTCCGGAGAGAAGCATCCTTCAGTAAATAAGGAACTTCTTGAAGCGCTTGGCGGCAGGACAAGTCTTCTGGATCAGGCAAAAGAGTTCGAAAGAGACAGCGTATTGGGAGGCTCAGGAAAGATTCGGTTCCAGTGGCGTGATATGAATGCGGATATCGATAAGATTCACTATTCCGTGGATATAATGCCGGAATTATGCAGAAGAGAAGGAATCGAGGATCCCAGAGCCAGGCAGCTTCGTTATATAGATGTTTTGTCTATGTGGAAGGAAAAAGCGAAAGATACATGGCTGGAATCCTATTACGAAGATGAGATATCAGGTCTGGAAAAAGGAAACTGCTCATCAGCCATTCAGCGTGAAATGGAGACAGAGAGATTATATGCCTGCCTTAACGAAATCATTCATCTCGCGGAACCGGTTGAAAAAAGGATTTTCAGTGCCAGAGTATTTAAAAATGTAATCATACCAGAGGAAAATATCACACCTTCGAAAGTATTTGAGAAAAAGTATGAGGGGAAGGTAAACAGCATTCTGGTTAATTACTCTCCGGAGTATGTGGAAGGAATGAGTGCAGATGAACTTCTGAAAGCGCATGGAATCTTGTCTTATGCGCAGACGCTGGAGTGGAAAGGGCCGCTTGCCTATCTGTTGGACGGGCATATTATGGTTGATACTTCACGGAATCATTATGGAACAATAATAGGTGCGCAGACGCTGGAACATGCAGTTCCCAAGGCGCTTTTTGGAGTAAAAAAAGTTATGCTGATCGAGAATAAGGCGAACTATGAAAAGATGAGTTTCAGCGAGAGCGACCTGTATATCTATTGTCACGGTTTTTTCTCTCCAAAAGAAATCAGATTTTTAAAAAAGATAAATGAAATTGCAGATCCTGAGGTAGCATTCTATCACTGGGGAGATCTGGACTATGGCGGTATCCGGATATTCCAGTATAATAAGAAAAATGTTTTTCCAAAGCTGTTGCCATATAAGATGTCTGCTGCGGATTATGAGCAGGCAATTGAAGCAGGAGCAGGCGTGCATATAGACAAGAAAAAACGTGAGAAAATGGCGCAAATGGATGCAGGTCTTCTGGAGAAACTGAAATGTTGTATACTGGAACGGGACATGGAAGTGGAACAAGAACTACTCGTTTAGTATATTTTGCCACGCTACTTTGATAAAGTTGTATAGAAATGGATAAAATTGGAAAATAATTTTGTGTAATCTCTCTCTTTTTTTCGAAAAAAAACTGTGCTAATATGTGTGTAATCAAAAAGGAGAGATGATTATGAATAAAACAAAAGTAAATTTTAAGAATCCTGATGATGTAAAAAACTTTGTAAAAACAGTAGAAAAGTATCCATACAGTATGGATATGAAAAGAGGTAGATATATTGTTGATGCCAAGTCGCTTCTTGGACTGATGAATTTAGGACTGAATAAAGATATTGAACTGGATGTATATGAAGAAGACTGTAGCGATCTTTTTGATGCAATCAAACAATATGTTGCAGCTTAGTATTTCCTGTTTGCATGAAAGACTCCTTATTGCTTTTATTAGCGGTAGGGAGTTTTTTTCTGCCCTTTTGGACAGTTGCCGAAGGAGCTCTGGAGTGATAAGATATCTATATAAGGAGTAAAGAAAAATGGGGATAAGAAAAGATTATCTGTTTGACAACAGGGCACTGACTGTTTTGATTATTCCACTCATTATTGAGCAGTTTCTTGCGGTACTTGTTGGCATGGCAGATTCCATTATGATTGCAAGTGTGGGGGAAGCGGCAGTATCCGGAGTGTCACTGGTAGACCAGATCATGGTACTTATTATGAATATATTCTCTGCCCTGGCAACAGGAGGAGCGGTTGTAGCCGGTCAGTACCTTGGACAAAAAAATAAAGTGCAGGCATGTCGTTCAGCAACACAGCTTATATGGTCTGTTACAGTCCTGGCACTAGGCATTATGGCGATTGTGTATGCCGGAAAATATGTGATTCTGCATGGTGTATTTGGACAGATAGAGCCGGATGTTATGCAACATGCAGATACTTATCTGATGATCGTGACGGCATCTATTCCATTTATTGCACTGTATAATGGCGGCGCAGCAATCTTTCGTACAATGGGAAATTCCAAAATGTCCATGCGTGTGTCACTGATTATGAATGTAATCAATGTAAGTGGAAATGCGATTCTGATCTATGGATTTCACCGGGGTGTAGAAGGCGTTGCGATTCCGACGCTTGTATCTCGTATGGTTGCATCATTTGTGATTCTGTGGTTCCTGTGTGATGAAACACAGACGATTTATGTGAAAAAGAGTTTTCGTTTTCATCCGGACTGGACGATGATCAGGAAGATTCTGAGTGTGGGTATTCCAAACGGCCTGGAAAACAGTATGTTTCAGCTTGGAAAAATACTTGTGCTGAGTCTTGTATCTACGTTTGGCACATATGCAATTGCTGCAAATGCGATCAGCAATACGATTTCTTTGTTTGCGATTCTTCCGGGAATGGCAATCTGTCTGGCAGTAACTACTGTTATTGCACGATGTGTAGGTGCAGGAGATTATGAACAGGTAAAATATTATAATAAAAAGCTCCTCATTCTTACACATATAAGTATGGCCGTTATGGTTGCCGCAGTATTGGCGCTTCTTCCGTTTATTTTGAAAGTGTATCATCTGTCAGACAGGACGGCTGAAGTAACAAGGCAGATCGTCTGGTTCCACGGAATTTGCTCTATCTTTCTGTGGCCGCCGTCTTTTACTGTTCCGTACACGTTCCGTGCAGCAGGAGATGCAAAGCTGTGTATGATTGTATCCACGGTTTCCATGTGGGTTTTCCGGGTTGGTTTCAGCTATATGCTTGGAAAATATATGGGGCTTGGAGTATTCGGTGTATGGGTAGCAATGATTATTGACTGGGTATTCAGATCCATTTGTTTTGGTATCCGGTATTTTCAGGGCGGCTGGAAGAAAAAAGCAATTGTATAAGAATAAAAAGGAGGTTTTGATATGTATTATAAACAGTATGGAAATACAGATATGAAGGTATCCGCGGTTGGCCTGGGAACGATGCGGTACGATGAAGAAGATATTCAGGCGGGGCGTCTGGAAAAATGTGCAGAGATTCCTCTGTATGCGTTTGAGAAGGGAATCAATTACTGGGACACAGCACCGTTTTATTGTGACGATAAGAGCGAGATTGTGACCGGAATCGCGCTCTCTCAGGTTGATCGTAAGAAGGTATACGTTACTTCAAAGACGAACTTAAATACATTAGAGACGGAGAAGCCGGATAAGGATATTTTCCGCCGCCGTCTGGAAATGTCACTGGACCGGTTGAAGACAGATTATATTGATTTCTACCATATGTGGTGTATGCTGAGTCTGGAATCCTGGGAGAAGCATATGGAGGCACTGTATGGATTCTTTGAAGAGGCGAAGGCAGAAGGGCTGATCCGTAATATTGTATTTTCTTCGCATATGCAGGGAAATGATATTGAGAAAGTTGTGGAAACCGGTAAATTCAAAGGTATGCTCATCGGATACAATGCTTTGAATTACCGCTTCCGTCAGAGCGGTATCAGAAAAGCCTATGAAAACGGAATGGGTGTCGTGGTAATGAATCCGCTGGGCGGTGGTCTCATTCCGCAGAATCCGGAAGCATTTTCGTATCTGACAGAAGGAACAGATCTGACAGTGGCGCAGGCGGCTCTTCGTTTTGTGGCTTCGCAGAAGGAGATTACGGTAACACTGGCAGGCTGCACGACAAAAGAACATGTAGATGATGCGGTAAAGGCAGTAGAGAATCTGACAGAAGAACCGGCAGAAGTAGTTGCAGAGAAGTATAACCAAAAAGGGATGGCGCTTAATAATCTATGTACCGGATGTGGCTATTGTAAGGGATGCCCAAAGGGAATTGAGATACCGAAATTCATGGATGCATATAACCAGAAGATACTGACAGGAAAGGATGAGGCAATCCTGGATCGTCTGGACCACCACTGGGATCTGGCACAAAGCAGAACGGCAGAATGTATTGCCTGTGGAAAATGTGAGCGTCAATGTACACAGCATCTTCCGATTATTGAGCGAATGAAGGAGATTAAAGAATGCAGAGCAGAAATTCAGGAGTAAATGCAGGGACGAAAACAGATGGATATTCGCGTCCGGCAAAACTGGCATACGGAGGACTTTTGATCGCGCTGGGGATTTTGCTCCCGCAGGTATTCCACATTTTCGGGCAGAATACAGGCATGATATTCCTGCCGATACAGTTTCCGGTTTTCCTGGCAGGACTTTTGCTCGGACCGGTGTATGGCGGACTGGTCGGCGTGATTGTTCCGATATGCAGTTGTATGCTGACGGCAATGCCTCCGGTTCCGAAAGTATATTTTATGATTTTTGAGCTGGCAACATATGGTATCGTAACAGGATGCCTACGAAAGAAACGTCCGGTTTATCTGAATCTTGTTGTAGCGATGGCAGCAGGAAGAGTTCTTTATGGTATCTCACTTGTCGTTGGTGCGGCTGTCCTTGGCGTACAGGCTCCGTTTATGAGTAAGACAGCATTTGTGTCCGGAATCGTGATGGGGATTCCGGGGATGGTAATTCAGATGTGCACATTGCCGGTTCTGTATAAAAGGCTGATCCGGGGAAATCTGCTGGCAGAAGGGGAAATGACAGATGGAAAATAAATATATGCAGACGGCGAAGGAGATGCTCCTGCAAAGAGAAAATGCTACATGCGTCGTCCTGTGGGAAGAAAGAGACGGCAATCCATACATATCTGAGGAGAAAGGGATTCGTCCTCTGATGGAATTACTGGCAAAGGGAGAGACATTTGAAAAAGCATATATTGCAGATAAGGTCATAGGAAAAGCAGCAGCATTTCTTGCAGTATACGGAGGGGCAGCTGCTGTTTATGCCAAGATTATAAGCAGTGCGGCAAAGGAAGTATTCAAAGAAGCGGGCATAAAATGTGAGTATGAGAAAGAAGTACCTTACATTATCAACCGGGCGGGAACCGGCAGATGTCCAATGGAATCAGCAGTGTGGGATGAAAAAGACCCTGCCGCGGCATATGAGATATTAAAGGAGAAAACAAAAATTTCATAAACAGGCATTGTAAATATGCCCATGCTAATTTATAATATAATGCATCGGTAAATGATGAAAATGGGAGGAAAACTGGTGAAAAGAGAGTTAGTTATTGTCATTGATTTTGGCGGCCAGTACAATCAGCTGGTTGCAAGACGTGTCAGAGAATGTAACGTATATTGTGAAATCTACTCTTATAAGACAGACCTTGAGAAGATTAAAGAGATGAATCCGAAAGGAATCATTCTGACAGGAGGACCAAACAGCTGTTATGAGGCGGATTCTCCGACTTACAGAAGAGAGTTATTTGAACTTGGCATTCCGGTTCTTGGACTCTGCTACGGCGCACAACTTATGATGCATGTGCTGGGAGGAAAAGTAGAGAAGGCAAATGTCAGCGAATATGGTAAGACAGAGGTTCTGGTCGATAAGAAGGATTCCAAAATATTCGAGAATGTATCTGAGAAAACCATCTGCTGGATGAGCCATACGGATTACATTTCCAAAGTGGCACCGGGATTTGAGATTTCTGCACATACAGCAGACTGTCCGGTAGCAGCAGCAGAAAATGCAGAAGAAGGGCTGTATGCAATTCAGTATCATCCGGAAGTGTTGCACACAGAAGAGGGAAAGACAATGTTGTCTAACTTCGTACTGGGTGTCTGCGGATGTGTCGGTGACTGGAAAATGGATGCATTTGTTGAAAATACAATTAAGGAAATCCGTGAAAAAGTCGGAGACGGAAGAGTACTCCTTGCTTTGTCCGGTGGTGTAGATTCCTCTGTGGCAGCAGGACTTTTATCCAGAGCAATCGGAAAGCAGCTGACCTGTGTATTCGTAGATCACGGGCTTCTTCGTAAAAATGAAGGAGATGAAGTAGAGAGCGTATTCGGACCGGAAGGACAGTTTGATCTGAACTTTATCCGTGTCAACGCGCAGCAGAGATACTATGACAAGCTTGCCGGAGTAACAGAGCCGGAAGCAAAGAGAAAGATCATCGGAGAAGAATTCATCCGCATCTTTGAAGAAGAAGCAAAGAAGATTGGGGCAGTAGACTTCCTTGCACAGGGAACCATTTATCCAGACGTAGTAGAAAGCGGACTGGGAGGCGAATCTGCAGTTATCAAATCTCACCATAATGTAGGGGGATTACCGGATTATGTCGATTTCAAAGAAATCATCGAGCCACTTCGTGATCTGTTCAAGGATGAGGTAAGAAAAGCCGGACTGGAACTTGGCATTCCAGAGAAACTTGTCTTCCGTCAGCCATTCCCTGGACCGGGACTTGGTATCCGTATCATCGGCGAAGTAACTGCAGAAAAGGTTAAAATCGTGCAGGATGCAGATGCTATCTACAGAGAAGAGATTGCAAAAGCTGGCCTGGACAGAGAAATCAACCAGTATTTCGCAGCACTTACGAATATGCGAAGTGTAGGAGTTATGGGAGACTTCAGAACCTATGACTATGCAGTGGCATTAAGAGCAGTGAAGACAATTGACTTTATGACTGCCGAAGCGGCAGAGATACCGTATGAGGTGCTGAATAAAGTCATGAACAGAATTATAAATGAAGTGAAAGGCGTGAACAGAGTATTCTATGACCTGACGAGCAAACCACCTGGAACGATAGAGTTTGAATAGGATTTTGCAAAAATAGACCCAGTATTTATGCGGGTTCCAAGCAAATTCCGTTATTTTTTGGCAACGGAATGGCAACGTTCTTGCAATATCCGTTGAATAAAATTATATTTCTATAACATAAAAACCTTACTGATGAACTGTTTCCAAAATTGGAAAGAGTAGTCAGTAAGGTTTTTTTGCATTTCTTTATTGATTTTCTTTTTTCAGTGCCTTTATGAGTTCGTCAGAGAGTTCCTGAGACGGAACCTTTGCCCGAATCTCGGAGGTGTCCAATTTCGGATAATTATATCGCCAGTTATCGTATTCTTCCTGGCTGATTTCTCCGGCTTCCAATTTTGCAGCCATTTGCTGCCATGCATGAAAAGGTGTGAACAGGTGCTGATATTCTTTGTGCTCCCGGTCAAGTCGGAGGCAGAGTTCTCTGTCAATTTCTCCAATCTTGATACCATACATATCTTCTAATGCAAAAAGGGTGTGCATGAGACCAAGATAAGAGTCAATATTCGGAACATTGATGGCTCTGGTGCTTACACCGAAGATCTGTGACATTTCTTTGACCAGATCAGCTTTAGGGGTTCTGGCTTCTGTCTCGTACTGCGCCACACGGACATCCGAAGTCTTTCCAAGGAATCCAAGAAGTTCGCCAAGCTCCTTCTGTTTCATACCTTTTCTGTTTCTGAAAAATTTAATACGTTTTCCAAATGCCATAGGGATCTCTCCTTTTTTTGAAATCTTTTATTCGTTTTTGAATATAAGTTCCTACCGTGGTGCAATGAATAGGAACTGGTGGTTAACGATATTTGCTTAAATCAGTATAGCATATGGAAAAATTAGACGCAAGAGAAACTTAAACAAAAAAATTTAATTACCGACGATTGAACCACTTGACTTAACGGAAAATAGTTAATATAATACAATTGAAACCTAACTAAATAACGTTAAGTTAAAGAAAATTTGAAAGAGAGGTTGTATAAGGTGCCTTGAAAATTTGGATAAGTAGAGGGGTTTTTCCTCGAAGATGATGCGGAAGGAGGTGAATGGAATGTCTGAATTAAAGAATGGATTTCTGACTGCAGAAGAAGTAATGGATATTTTACAGGTCAAGCAGTCAAAGGCATACCAGATTATTCGCCAGCTGAATAAAGAGCTCAGCGGAATGGGGTTGATTACAGTGCCGGGGCGTGTGGATGCCAATTATTTCAAGAAAAAGTTGTTTTACGAAGAAAAATAGGAGGTACTTAAGATGGCTGTCTATCAGGAAAAAGACAAAGGTACATGGAGAGTGGTGTTCCGGTACACCGATTTTACCGGGGAAAGAAAACAGACGCAGAAACGTGGCTTCAAGACCAAACGGGAAGCGACTGCATGGGAGCATGAGATGATGCTCCGAAAAGGAAATAAGCTGGATATGACGTTTGAGAGTTTTTATGAGATTTATTCCGAGTATAAACGCCAGAGGGTGAAGGAAAGTACATTTGAGACGAAATGCCACATTGTGCGCACAAAAATCCTTCCTTACTTTGGAAAGCGGAAGATCAATGAGATTACCGTGGCAGATGTGATTGCCTGGCAGAATGAGATGATGGCATACCGGGATGAAAAGGGTAAACCCTATTCCGTGGATTATCTGAAAACGATTCAGGCACAGCTTACAGCAATTTTCAATCATGCAGTCAACTATTACAATCTGCCCTGCAATCCGGCAAGACAGGCAGGAAGTATGGGAAAAGAGGTTCCGAAGGAAATGAAGTTCTGGACAAAAGAACAGTATCTGAAATTTGCCGAGGCAATGATGGACAAGCCCAGATCCTATTATGCCTTTGAGATGCTGTACTGGACCGGAATCCGGGAAGGGGAGCTGCTTGCACTCACACCGGCAGATTTTGATTTTGAAAAACAGACGGTGCGGATCAATAAAACGTATCACCGGATGAAAAAGAAGGACATTATTACTTCGCCAAAGACAGCGAAAAGTAACCGGATCGTTGTGATGCCGGAGTTTCTCTGTGAAGAGATACAGGATTATTTTCAGATGTATTATTCGCTGGCACCGGATCAGAGGATCTTCCCATTTTCCAAATCTTATCTGAAACATGAAATGGAACGGGGATGCAAAAAGACAGGAGTTCCGGTTATTCGAATCCACGATCTTCGCCACAGCCATGTTTCCCTGCTGATCCACATGGGATTTACTGCACTTGCCATTGGAAACAGGGTTGGACATGAAGCAGAAAAAATCACGTACCGGTATGCACATTTGTTCCCCACGGTACAGACAGAGATGGCGAATAAGCTGGATGTAGAACGGATGGAGAAGGAGGATGAAATCTGATGGAGAGAACGTTAGACGCAAAAGGACGATGGAGAAACCGGACGGTGGGATTCCGGGTATCCGAGGAAGAAGCGAAAATGATTGGCTGTATGGTGGCATTATCTGGGCTTACCAAACAGGAGTACATCCTGAGAAAATTGATGGACTGGGAAGTGACTGTGCAGGGAAATCCGAGAGTGTACAAAGCTCTGAAAAATCAGATGCAGCAGATTTACGGGGAACTGAAACGGTTGGAAGTGTGCAGTGAAGAAAATGAAGAACTTCTTCAGACTATCCAGATGGTTGCTGTGACGCTAAATGGGATGAAGGAGGAACCGCAGCATGTGGAATCCCCGGAACATCCCTAAAAAAGGAAAATGCCCCTGCTGGTAACAAGGACATTTCTCACACGCTTAAAAACTTATGCAGGCTCTGGTAAAGCCTCATAGACAAAATTCAATCCTTACGGGAGAAGTCTGCCTATACGCATATAGCTTTATGTGTAGTATAGCAAAGTTCTCCTGTGACGGAAAGAGGGAAAATTACGGAATTTGATAACAAAGGATACAGGAGGACGTACATGAACATTTTTCAGGAAATGAAAGAACGTGTCACCGCAAGGCAGGTGGCAGAAAGATATGGATTAAAAGTGAGCTGGAACGGGATGGCGCGCTGTCCGTTTCATAATGATAAACACCCAAGTATGAAGATTGACCGGAATTATTATTGCTTCGCCTGTGGAGCAAAAGGCGATGCAGTCAACTATGTGGCGGTGCAGTTTGGATTATCCCAATTCGAAGCAGCGAAGAAGATCAACGATGATTTTTCTATGGATCTTCCAATCGGGACGCCTGGGGCTAAAAGAAAACGAAAATCGGAAGTTAAGAAAAAAGAGAAGGCTTCGACGAAAGAAGAACGGATGCAATTCGTCCAGAAGAAGATTGATAAATGGACAAGGGATGCTGCCAATGTATTGCTGCGGTATCTGCGGTGGATGGAATTCTGGAATGAGTTTTACAAACCGGAATCTATGGAAGCGGAATGGCATCCGTTATTTGCCGAAGCTTTACAGAATGAAAGCAAGATCAGTTTTCTGGTGGACATACTGATGTTTGGAACGGACGAAGAGATTCTGGATTTTTCCAGAACGGACGGGAGGAGGTGAAGCGGTATGAACAGAGAATTGCAGAATATGAGCGAGGAGTCCTTGCAGAACTTAGAGAAGATTGTGGAAACGGAGCTTCTGACAGTGGAGGATATCAGAAATCGTCTGGATGTTACAGAAAAGGGAAAAATCCGGCAGTCCATTCAGAACTGCAAATATGCGTTGGAGCATGATCCCTGTCTGAAAGGGGCTATCTGCAGAAATGAAATGACCTGTCAGATTGACATCATGAAGAAAATGCCCTGGAAAAGGCGTGGTGTCCATATGACGGACACCGATATGAACAATCTGGCTTTATATCTGGAGAAGAATTATGGACTGACCAGTGACCGGGTAATTGCAAAAGCGATAGATATCGTAGCGAATGAAAACAGTTTTCATCCGATACTTCAATATCTGGAAAGCCTGAAATGGGATGGCATTCCGAGGATTCAACATATGCTGACACATTTCTTTGGAGCAGAAGATATTGCATATACCGGCGAGGTCATGAAGATGCATATGATGGGTGCTATCCGCAGGCTGTATGAGCCGGGAGCCAAATATGACATCATGCTCTGTCTGGTCGGAGGGCAGGGAACCGGAAAATCCACGTTCTTTCGCTATCTGGCAATCAAAGATGAATGGTTTACGGACGATATGAAACGAATCGATGATAAGAAGGTTTATGAATATCTGCAGGGGCACTGGATCGTGGAAATGTCGGAAATGAACGCAGTGGCAAATGCCAAGAGTATCGAAGAGACAAAATCGTTCCTGAGCCGGCAGAAGGATATTTATCGCATTCCATATGAAAGGCGGGCAGAGGACAGATATCGACAGTGTGTCTTTTGCGGTACTTCCAACGACCTAAATTTTCTCCCTTTTGACCGTACCGGGAACCGGAGGTTTGCCCCGGTCAGGGTATTTCCGGAAAAAGCAGAAACCACCATTTATGAAAATGAAGCAGAATCCAGAGCATACATTATCCAGGCATGGGCAGAGGCAATGGAGATCTATCGAAGCGGAGACTATCCAATGACCTTTTCGCCTGAAATGGAGGATCACGTCAAACTTCTCCAGAGGGAATTCATGCCGGAAGATACCCAGACAGGTATGATCCAGGCATTCCTTGATGCATACGAAGAAGATTATGTGTGTTCCACCATTATCTATCAGCAGGTATTTCATCAGGAAGGAATCGTACCCAAATGGCAATCCAAGGAAATCGGCGATTTGATGGACAATGAAATCGTGGGCTGGACGAAACATGGCAATCACAGATTTGGTGGGGCAATCGGAACGCAGAGATCATGGAAACGGATTCAGCCGAAAAAAGATGAGGAAGGATTCATGAAAGTGGATGAAAACATGGAACTCCCATTTGATTAAGGATTACTTTTAAAATGTTTTGAGCTCTGTTCACAGGTTTCTGTTCACAAATATCTGGGTGGAATGTGAACAGGAAAGTGTGAACAGGAGCGGAAAAACTTTGAAAATAAAGCAGAAACAATATACAGCCCGGATACGGGCATACATGAAAATGGCGGATACGCCGATTAGAAATAACCTGTCATCAGAAGAGATAGAATCATCCGGGTATGACAAATAGAGCCCTCGGCGATTGAGAGCGAAATACACCCATCGCACAAGCTAAAGCTTATACTCTGTGTCTTTCGTCCTCCCGGAAGGCCTCGCAGGGGCGTTTTTGAATGACTTGAGAATGCCATGAAGGTTCATTCTGATGACGATTTTCTTTGGTAGCGTATCCGGGCGGAAAGGAGGTATTGTGAACAGACGAAATCATAGCTTTGTGATGGAAAGCAAGCTGCATGATGTGAAAGGCAGAGTGGATTATATCAGCAGCCCCAAGCGACAGGAGAACTTGTATGCAGTTTTTTCCAATGTAGAAGATCATTACTGGGATCTGCTTTCGGATCAGAATCAGCGGGACTTTGCAAAAAGTGGAACGGAGGGAACATGTATTGAAGCCAGGGAATTGATTATCATGTTACCGCCGAGCCTGATCGAGTATGACCATGAACTGTTGCTGAAGTATATAATTTCGGTTTTCTTAGAGAAATATGATGTGGGATGCTGCGCAGCATTGCACCACAATAAGAGCAAAACCAATCTGCATATTCACCTAATTTTTTCCGAGCGGGAGATTCGGCAGGAAGTGGAGCGGAAAATTGCCAGCAGAAATATGTTCTATAATGAAAAGGGAAAGCATGTGCGGACGAAAAAGGAAATCCTCGATGAGGACGGAAATCTCCGACCCGGATGTAAGATCATCAAAAAAGGGGAAGTGTATGAGACAAATTTTTTTCAGACCAAGAAGGAAGAATTTAAGTCCAATGCATTTCTTGAAAATATGAAGCAGGTCATGACGGATGTCATCAATGAGATTGTGAAAGATGAAAATGAGAAGCTGCAGGTATTTCAGAAAGGAGGTCCTTATCTTGCCACCAAAAAGATAGGAAAGAACAATCCGAAGGAAGCAGAGATCAAGGCAGATAATTATCTCCGTCAGGAATGGAACCGGAACGTGGACCGAGCATTGCTTACAGGAGCTTCCGAAACAGAAGTGATGGCAGCAAAGCAATCGCAGATTGATGAACCGGTGGCAGAATCGCTTCGAGAACATGGATCGGATCCCAAATTATTTACCGGGATTCTTCAGAAAGCAATCGGATATTTAAGAGGATTTGTAGAATTTCTGAGGGAAACAAAATATTGCGACAGAGATTCGGAAGGGAATCCATTGCTTGATAATGATGTGAGAATTGACATTACGCCAGAACCATTGCCAGCAAAACCGAAAGGAGAAAGACCTTCTTCCGAAAAACAGGAAGCTGAGGTTATGAGATTACAGCAAATCCTGAACAAGATGAAAAAACAGGAACAGAAGATATATGCCATTGAGAAAGCCATCGTGAAACTGGAAAAAGATCTGAAGAAAGTGAAAAAGAAATGGTTTCATCGAAAAGAGCAGAAAGAACTGGAAGGAAAGATTGATGCGAAAAATGTTCAGTTGGAAAAAGCGAAGGCTGCACTGGATTTGCTTCCGGCTCAGTATGGATATCAAAATACACTGGAAGTTACAAAGGCAATGAAGCTTGCGAAAGCAGAATTAAAGAAAGTTCAACAGGCTCAGAAAGTATGGGATGCACCGGAACCAGAACCGGAGAAAATGTACCTGAGGATTCCTGCGAATGTACAGAATGTGGAGAAACGGGTAATGCAGAAAAGTACCGGACAGAAAAGAAGTATTCATGAACGGTTGGAGGAGAAAAAACAGATCGTGGAGCAACAAACAAAGAGGAAGCAGAGAAGTGGAATGGAACTATAACTCGTATATATTTGGCGAATAAGACTGATAAGCAAAACCCTGGATGGCAGAATGAAAACTGTTGATCCAGGGTTATTTATTGTAGGATAGTCCATTAAATATTGTGTTGAAATCGGTATGAAATATTTCAGTCAAGGCAATGAGTTCACTAATCTTGATGTTGTAGGTACCTGCTTCAATCTGCGAGTAAATGCTGCGGGTGGTTGAAAGATTTCGAAGCTGTAATTGAGCAACAACCTGCTCTTGTGTGAGATTAGCGGAAGTTCTTAAATTTCGTAAATTATTTCCAATGGAAACATCATTGATTTGTCGTAACTTTTGCTCCATAAATAATCCATACCTTTCATATGCATCACTGTTCTTGTATTGATTTTACTTGAAAAATTTCATATAATTGCAATGCATAGATTGCAAATAAGAGGGATAAGAAGTATGAATAAGAAACGTATATGTATAGTGTGCGTAATAATAATATTTGTTATCATGACGGGATATTTTTTTAAAAAGAAATCTGAAAAAGAAATATCAATGGAGCCGGATGTGGTGAGCAGTATCAGTATGAATCGGGATCAGTATCTTACAGTAGTTGCAAATCGGAATAGGATCGAAGATAAAGAAGAATTCGCAAAATTACTGGTGAAGATGTGTAGGGACAATTCATTTCATACAATTAAGTTTTCTACAGATAGAGGATATGCGACCGGCATTCATATGCAAGTATATTTATGTGAAGAAGATATTGAAGATGCAAATGTAGTGATGGAAATTGATTATGTTCAGAGGGAGTATAATGAGAAATATGATATATGTAATAACCCGGAGGAGTTTGAATTACATGTGGATGGAGAAGTGATTGAATAGAACTTCCAGATGGGAAAGTAGAATCTAAGAATTCATTTTTCATTCGTTATTCTTTGGGCTCTGACACCAGTTTACCGCATTTTCTTTTTGAATAATCGCAAGTTCTTGCGAAGTTTGCTTCTTTGTTTGGCTAATAACATTGATAAAACTGACAAAAAAGTATATAATACGATTGTATAACTATTTTGGAGGTGCGTAGTATGAGAATGAGTTATAAAAAACTTTGGCTTATGCTTGTTGAAAAAGAAATCTCTCCTGCTACGATGCGTAAAGACCTTAATATCGCAACTGGTACAATGACAAAACTGCGCCGCAATGAAGAAGTGGCTTTGTCTGTTCTCTTGCGAATATGCGAATATCTTGATTGTAATATCGGTGATATTTGTGATGCTGTAAAATTAGATTTTTAACAAGGAGTAGCCACAATGAAAATAGCACACAATTCAGATTATTATCAACATAAAGAACAATATAATGTGAAATGTTCAAAGTATAATAAAGATGCTACAATAACAGTTTTTTATCGTTCTGTGCAAATGTGCAAAACTGATATTCAATTGAGTCCCATAGAATCAGGAGGAAAATGCAGCTTGTGGGATGAAAACATTCCGATTTGTCCAGAATGTCCTCATTTGAAAAAATAAATAAATTTTACTTGAAAAAATTCTATGGAGGTATCCAATATGGCTTTTTGTTCTAATTGTGGTCAGCAACTTGATGACAAAGCTAAGTTCTGTTCTGCCTGTGGTACAGCAAGACTCGATCAGCAGACAGCAAACGAAAACAAGCGTAAAACTGTATACGAAGGAGAAATCCGTAAATGTCCCAATTGCGGTGAAGTGATTGATGCCTTTACGGCAAAATGTCCAGCTTGCGGATTTGAACTGAACAGCAAAAAAGTCAGTTCTGCACTGCAGGACTTTATAAGAGAAATAAACGAATGTGAAAAGATCATTGCTAACAGTCCAACTTCAGGTAAGAGTGGATGGTCATCATGGAGTAAAGGAAAGAGGTTTGGGTGGGTTGTATTAAACATCTTCTTCCTCGGTATTCCTTTAGTATTTTACTTGGCACTACCGTTGGTAACTATGAAATCGACACCAAAGTTGACCACGGAAGAAAAGCGAATGGCTTCGTTAATTGAGAACTTCTCGTTCCCAAATGACCGTGAGTCCATTTTGAGTGCATTGGTTTTTACAAAAGAAAAAATCGATTTTATATCTAAAGAAACCATAAATCGAAAAACAGCATATTGGATGCGGTTGTGGTGTGCGAAAGCAGAGCAGTTAAAACAAAAGGCAGATTTGCTATTCCCCAATGACCCAATTGTCCGGGATAGCTACAATGAGATTACTGCCGACGAGAATCGTGTGAACAAAGTAATTAAAGTTAAGGCGATTGTTGGACTTGTTCTTTTGATTGCTGCTATAATGTTTTTCTTTGTACGCAACGGCACGTTTGGTGACATTGGAGTTGCGAATAAGGTAGTTGAGATTCCAGAAACTGAGTTAAGTGTTTTGATGCCACAAATTGAAGGCGGTAAGGGTGAGCTTGTAACCAACAACTCCGAGTATTTCTCTGTTAACTATGTCGGAATTTCCAGTTCGGAATTTGAGGCTTATAAGAAAGAGTGTATGGACAAAGGATTTACCATCGATTGTGAGAACACAGGCTCTCTCTTTGATGCATACAATGAGGATGGCTATAATATTAGAATTACATATTATGACTCAAAGATGAATATAACTGTTACAGATAATTTAGAAATGAGAACCATCGTTTGGCCAAGTTCAAAGATTGCGGAGTTGATTCCTGTACCCGATTCAGATTATGGCAATATCTCATCTTCAAGTGACACCTGCCTTATTATTTACATTGGCAATATGACCATTGACGACTATACGAAATATGTCAATGAGTGCATCAAAAAAGGCTTTGACCAAAAAATGTCGCAAACAGACGAACACTATCACGCTGATAATAAGGATGGATATCACGTGCAGGTTGAATATCGCGGATTTAACACCGTCTTTATTAGAGTTGATGATTAATTAGAAAAACGAGGTATAGAAAATGGGATTATTTGATAAAAACAACCGCAAAGGCGGTTTGATGGACGAGATACGTTGTGATGAACCTTCGTATCTAATTTGGAAATGGCATCCTTCTGGAGTACAATCCGGGCAGATCGTGCGCGAAAACTCCATTCGTTGGGGCTCCTCTCTTAGAGTTAAGGATGGCGAGGTTGCTGTCTTTGTTTATAAGCAGAAGGACGGCACTATGCAAGACTTTATTGTTGGCCCCTATGATCAAACGATAAAAACCGCCAACTTCCCGGTTCTTGCAAGCATTATTGGTCTTGCCTATGAAGGTGGTACTCCGTTCCAGGCAGAGGTTTATTTCATAAACATTGCTCGAATTATTCAGGTTAAGTTTGGTGTGCCGTTCTTTGATGTATATGATCCAAGATTTGCAGACTTTGGTGTTCCCGTAGCTGTTAGAGGTACTGTCAGCTTTGGTATCTCTGACTATCGTGAGTTCATCAAGTTACATAGACTCAGCAACTTCAACCTTGATGACTTTCAGCGCCAAATTCGCGATGCGGTCAGCCGTTATGTGAAAGATGCAGTTGCAAACGCACCTGCCGCTCATAACATTCCGTTGGTACAAATCGAAACCAAGACCGCAATCATTAATGACGCAGTAGAATACGATATTTCCGAGCGTTTGAAAGAAACTTTCGGTGTTGTAGTTTCGGGCGTTGATATTGGTACTATTGAGATTGACAAATCCAGCGAGGGTTATCGTCAGTTGATGAATGTTACCAAGGATATTGCGAGTGCAACAACAAGAGCCGAAGCTGAAGCGAAAATCCGAGATATTGAGCAGAAACAACGTATTGAAGCTGCTGACTATGAAGAACGTCTCCGCATTGCACGTGAAGAAGGTGCGTATGCACAGCATATGCATACCCGAACAGCCAATATTGGGGCTTACCAAGTTGAAAAACAGGCTGAAGTAGGTGTTGCAGGTGCAGAAGCACTTGGTCAAATGGGCGTTAACGGAGCAGGAACGATTGATATGGGTGGAGAAGGAGGTAACGGAATGGGATTTAATCCAGCAGCAATGATGGCAAGTATGGCTGTCGGCGGCGTTGTTGGTCAAAACATTGCTGGCGTTATGGGAAATGCTATGTCGGGTATGAACCAAGCAGGCCATCCGGGAATGACACCGCCTCCAATTCCTGTAGTTGCATATCACGTTGCTGTCAATGGTCAAGCTACTGGGCCTTACAATCTGCAAGCACTACAGCAGATGGTTTCTGGTGGTCAACTCACGGTAAATAGCTTGGTTTGGAAAAATGGTATGGCAGAGTGGGCAAAAGCAGGTACAGTTGATGAACTCAAAGGGTTATTTGCTGTAATGCCTCCTGTTCCACCTGTGGTGTAATTATGAGAATAGACACGGATAAAATTAAGAATAAAAAATTTACAGAACCAATCAAATCTGAACCATTAAAGCATTCGCAGGAATATAGAGTTCTTGCTACATTGCGGTATTTATATCCAAACAGATTTGAAAATATGGTTACGGGGGAATCACCTGATCTGCAAGACAATGAAAATGGTATTGGAATCGAAGTGACCGCCGCTGTGGATTTTAGAGATATGAGAGCTTCTCGTGAATTTGCTGATCTTCAGCAAAAAAACGGTAATACTGAAAAACGTAAAAGAGCCATTGTTTCAAGTGGTTATTCCATTTTGCCTATACCTATTAAAGAAGATATGGTTGCAATATCTACTTCGGGTACATCAGATGGAGAAAAGCTCATTTTTCAAGAGAGCATACGAAGAAAGACAGAAAAGATTGAGCAGTACCAGCCAAATTTTAAGAGGATGGGACTCGCCATACTTCTTCCTGAAATTCCAACCTCTTATGCAGAAAGCCATTTTTTTGAATGGATTTCTGAAACTTTTGACGAGTCTGCAAAGTTGTTTGATTTTGTGTATGTGATTTCTCATCGTTTCTGCCTATATTATGATACGAAGGCGAGCATTGCCGAAAAGAATTCGCTTACGCAAGATGAAAGCAGATTACTTGCTATCATAGCAAGGATGACCGCCGAAGGTGAATTATCTTTGAGTGACGAGGAATGGAAATAAAGATTTTGACATATTGAAAATTTGATGTTAATATAATCATAGAAAAGGTGCTACCGATAGACGGTTAGCCCACATAATGATTAGTTAAGAAAATAACCGTTCAGTTTGCGAGGCTGGGGCGGTTATTTTTTTACGTGATTGCATCCTATTGCGTAACCAAGTCCAAAGGCTGTTAAGCATAAGCTGATAACAGCAATCAGACCTTCGAGAGTCAACATTAGCATCCCCTCCTTTAGCAAGATTTCCGCAGATAGTCTGGAGATTTCTATGTAAACAGAGGGTCACAGTCCCTCTGGAGAAGGACTAACCGCCTACCGTGAATGGTAGCACCATGTGGTGATTATATAAGAATGAAGAAAAGGATACAAGATTATTAAATAATATGTATGATATGTGAAAAGCTTTAAATGCTACCCTGGGCGTATCTGCAAGAGTATTCAGATAAATTTTTTTCGGATTAAGTTTGTCAGTTTAATATGTATAATACGGACATCTGCCTAGCTTTCGATAAAGCCAATAGAAGTGTTGAGATATTTCTGGTCATACCAAAAAGGGGATGGCAAAAGTGAATACGTTCACCAGTAGTCATAATATCTCCCCCATTCAAACAGAGAGTTTTTAGAAAAATAAGTTCGTAAATAGCGAAAAAAGATATTGACAAGTGAAAAAACATATTATATTATAATCGTACAGCATAACAATATGATTTTTCATATTGTGGTCTAATCCCATAAAGTGGAGTGCAATAGCACTTGAGGAGCATCTTTGCATGCTCTACTGTTAGGGGCCGGCATGTTACGCAAAGACCCGTAGCACGCTGCAAGCACCGCACGCTCTGCCTCGCTCGGGAAGCTCGGCAGAGCTCAACGGATTAGATAGGTTATTCTGTATGCACCACACTTCTTTCGGGATGGAAGCTATAAACTATACAGGTAGCTTCTAAAGGAGTGAATTTAATGAAAAAAATGCTGTATGTACAGAATACTCAGGTAGCACCTCGAAAACCTGACAAAAAATCTGAGAAAAAGCGTAAAAAACTGAGAAGCAAAGTTTTTAAGATGATGTTTCGAGGGATTGAAGCTTTATGGATGCTGTTACAGATTGTTCAGTATTTGTTACAGATTTTTAAGTAAGAGGATTGCTATAGGAAAACCTATCTAATTTTTGATTATTAGTCGTAAGACTTTATATATAGACTTAAGGAAAGGCGGAAAATTTGTGATTGGGGATACATTGAAACGAACAAGAATGATATATGGATATAAAGCATCTGAAATGAGTGAATTATTACAGATATCTAAAAGCTACCTTTCCGAGATTGAAAACAATAAAAAACAGCCTTCGTTAGAATTATTAGAAAAATACTCGGAAATCTATGGGATGAAATTATCTTCATTAATTTTATTATCTGAAAATTATGAGGAAGCCAATAACAGCAATAAAGGTGATAAATTTATCAGAAATATGATGATAAAACTTATTGAGAAGATGACACCGGATTTGGAGGAGTAATGGCAAAGCAATATAAGAGATATGATATTACACAGTGTGCTTTATATAAATGTATTAGTCCCTACAATTTGAAAAGGGTATTAAAGATAACAGATGAGGAATACAAAGATATTGTTAAAATTGTAAGGTATCATACATTTCAGATTGATAAAAAAGACGGAGTGGAAAAAAGAAATATTACTGCACCTGACAGAAGAATAAAGGAAATCCAAACAAGAATTCTACAGCTTCTCCAAAAAGTTGAAAGACCAGAATGGCTTATTTCTGGTGAAAAAGGAAAATGCTATATTGATAATGGAAAGAAACATATTCATTCGAATTACTTTTTAACAATGGATATTAAAAAGTTTTATGATAATTGCGAAAGAGAATATGTTTTTCGCTTTTTTAGGGATAGATTGTTAATGGCGGGAGATTTGGCTGGATTATGTACGGATATTGTGACATATGAAGGTGGTATTCCTACTGGATGTCCTACAAGTCAGTTATTGGCATTTTATGCGTATGAAAATATGTTTAATGAAATATCTGAAGTGGCGTATAAGTATGGTTGCATATATTCGGTATATGTTGATGATATGACCTTTTCTTCAGAGGTTGCTTTCGATGTGAAGAAAATGAGAAGTGAGATTGATCAAAAACTAAGGAAATATGGACATAAGCCGAAATATAGAAAGGTGAAGTATTATTCTCATGGACAGTATGTTCCAATAACAGGAACGATTGTTACTGGAAATCACGAGTTGAAAGTTCCGAATAGACTGCAAAAGAGAGTATATGATGATTTTCAAGAAATAAAAAGTTTTGAAGGAAGAAAAGTAACTTCAGAAGAACAGAAAAAGATAAATAGTTTAAAAGGAAGGATTCAAGCTTCGGAAAATATTGAGCCAGGAAAATTCCCGGAGATAAAAAGGTTGACTAAGTTGATTGGTTAAGGGGACATAGTTCATTAAACATGGAATAGGAAACAGAATCAGGGGCTGATTGAAGATACGAACAAATGATATGATTCAGAATGTAGGTCATTTGTTTGAGGTATTAGAGTTAAGAACATGGAGAAAATATTATGTATAAAATTAGAAAAATTAAATTTCAAGAGCATCCTATTTTAAAGAATCTGGAACTGGATTTTTGCGGAAAAGATGGAAAAGCACTTGATACAATAATTTTTGCTGGCGAAAACGGGACGGGAAAAAGCACAATTATAAATGTACTGTATGAAGTCGCGTCTCATACGGTTAAATATCCTGTGTTAGTTGAGTTTGAGCATAATGGAAAAGTTTTTAGTATTAGTTATTATTTAAAAGAACAAACAAATGGTAATACTATTATGTATGCTAATGATGGACAAGGAATGAATGCATATATTGCGTCTGATAATGTAAAGAACAGATACCCGTTTAGTGGTATTTTTTCTGACGTTGATATAAATTTTCATGCAGATGATGTTTCAACTGTGACGAGTTTAACACTTGATTCGATAAAGGATAGTAGACGTTCAACAGAAAAACTGCCGACGCAAATTAATCAACTACTTGTTGATATACAGTCAACGGATGATGGGGAGCTGGCTCGTGCGTATAGAACTGCAAAAGAATTAAAAAAATCTGTTGATGACATTGTTTATCAAGAACGTATGCCTCGATTTACAACTGCATTTAATAAGATGTTTGAAGGTTTAACATATAGTCGAATAGAAAACGTGAAAGGTAAAAAATCCATTCTTTTTAAAAAGAATGGTGTAGATATTTCGATTAATAATTTGAGCTCTGGTGAAAAACAAGTAGTTTATCGTGGTTGTTTTTTACTCAAGGATGTTAATGCAACAAATGGGGCTTTTGTGTTTATTGATGAACCAGAAATAAGTCTTCATCCAAATTGGCAAGCAAAGGTAATGGATTATTACAAAGGAATATTTACAAATTGTGGTGAACAGACTTCTCAAATTTTTGCTGTTACACATTCGCCGTTTATAATTCATAATGAAACACGAAGAAATGATAAAGTAATAATTCTTTCACGTGATGATAATGGAGATATCATTGTAAAAGATAAACCTGAATACGTTAAGTGTAATTCGATCGAAGTAGTTCAAGATGCTTTCCAAATTAACATACCGGCTGATGAACAGCCTGTTGTTTATCTGGAAGGCCGGACGGATGAAAAGTATTTTAAAAAAGCACTTGAAGTTTATGGGTATGATGTAGGGTTTCAATTTAAGTGGATTGGATACATAGATGAAAAAGGCCAGGAGGCCAACACTGGTAAAGATGCATTGAACAAGGCTGTATCATTTTTGACAGCCAGAAATTCTGCAGTAAAAAGTGTTTGTTTATATGACTGCGATACCAACAAACCATTAAAAGAATTCAATAATGTTATTACCTTGAGTATTCAAAAATTCAATAATGCTGCAGGTATTAGTATAGGTATTGAAAATGCTCTTGTTTTGGATGGTATAGATGTAGAACCATATAGAAAGCAACGAAAAGAAGTTGATGGATATGGAATAGAAAAGTTAATTCCGGATTTTCAGAAAATGAAGTGTTGCGAGGATATTTGCAATCTTGATTCTGAAAAGCTCAAAATTGTTTTTAGAAACCTTAAAACAGTTATTGACCAATTGATAGAGTTGCTTGGTGATGATGTGGAATAGGTTAGGATTTAGAAACAAGATACTTCACAGTACTGATAGATATAGAAAACATTAAATTACGTGTTTTTGTTCAGAGAAGATTAAATCTTGATAGAGGCTCTCATCATATTAGTGTAATTTGTTGTAACGGATTAGATGACAAGATAAATTTGTTGCAAAAAGAGTCCTTTGCTTTTGGATGATCCTTTGTTATAATAATTTCATGGCAACATTCTGGCAACAGTTCATCAGAAAGCCAGTGGAAATTATGTAATAGAAGTAAAAATAAGGCTTATTGCAAGCAAAACCTTAATTAATTCCGTTAAGTTTAGGCGCGACAGAGCCGAGTTTGAATAGTAGGCGGTGGCTTACGAGTACTATGATTATCCCACAAGTTCATTGTGAACTTGTGGGGTTTTTGATATGATAAAAAATATAAGGGTTGGTGGTAATGCGAAGTCGAGAAATTCACATATGCAGACAATGTTAAGAAGGCTAGGCTTTGGACATAATAACGGATCTGGTTTTCTACGATTCTTGATACTTGGGAGGTGGATTGAAATATGAGCACATCATATAGTATTTATCGTTTTGCAAAACCGACAAAGCATGAATTGGCGGGTATAGATTATTTTTCAGAATATGATTCGTTCCCAATTTATGATTCGAATGGAGAGCAGACGAATGAGCGTATAAGGCTATTCCGAAGCACAGATGGAGAAACTGCGAATCTCATAAACAGTAAATTTGTACAAGGTATTGTACTTCCACAAGAAGTTACAGATTATGAAGAGCTATTCAGGGAAATGGGCTTTAATGAAAAGACAGTATCGGAAAAACAAGTTCATATAAAAAGCAGTGATGGATACACAATGGAATATACGGATGGAGAACAGGTAAAACAGATTAAGTTTGATGATTTGAATTTTTATCAGAGGATTATTCAAACGGAGTGTATGGCGGTAAAAATGGAATGCTTGTGGAATAGTGACGATGTGTATTGCTACCTTGATAAAAAGCGTGTTTTGGAATATATACCTGCACTGCAAGAATACCGATTTGTCCCAGTAAGTAATAGTGTATTAGCAAAAGCAGAAATTCCTTTTTTGATATTTGAAAGATATAGAGGAAAATGCTTTATTGAGATGTATTAAGATATGTATACAGGAATCTATGTGTATAAGTGAAGGAAGGTAGAAGAGATAAAATGGACGAATATTCAAGAATTTTAATTGAAGAATACTGTATGAACCATAATTCGGCAAAGAGCAAACGCTTGTACAAACTGGTGCAAAAGTCATATGACATTAATGCCGAATTTACTGAAGGTGATGGACTTTTTATAGAGAAGGTTATTGCTCAGGAAGAAGATGCTCAGTTAAAGAAGGCCTTTGAAGATTTAAATGGTTTTATGTTTGGATGGTAACCCAACAGGAATTTAACAGACGTGGCTTATATAGTCCGAAGAAATTTTATGGGACTTACTGCGATGATGAATTTGTGTCAGCACTGCTGACACAAATTAGTTGGAGCGATCATCTTGCGGTTATGTCCAAGGCAAAAACCGCAGAGAAGGGACATTTTTATATGACGTTTTGCACCAAAGAAGAATTATCATTTCATCAGAAAAGATACGAGGGGATTTAATTATGAAATCAGCAGAAGAAATAACAGCAGTTAATGTATTCAATCCTAATGTCCGAAAAATAAGATGTGTAGAAAATGAACTTGATTATTTGGACGATGGAACAGTTTTTTGTGAAGATAATCTTGAGAAAGGAAAAATCTACACATTTATCAGGGGAGAAATGAAATCATACGGTGCAATGGTATTTCTAAAAGAAATTTCCAGTCAATATGGTTTTCAATCCTGTTTATTTGAAGAACTTGAGCCTTATAACAGACAAATTGTAGCGGAAGGGTATGCAAAGTGGTTGAAAAAAGAATTGGAAATGGCTGAGGAGAATAATGGCTAATCTATTTTATGCCAGATTTTGGGGACGACAGGATGTATATGCAAAGAGAAGTGAGAAAAAGGATATAGGCGAAGCCAGTTATTTTACTCAATGTTGCAATTTCTGGACGGAGCAATGTCCCAAAAAACACAAACAGAAAATAAACTGTAAGGATTGTGCATATCAAGCCTATAAACAGTTGACAAGAGAAGATATTCTGTCTCACTTGCGAGGCAGATCCTATAATGCATCAGATGTTATCGGAGTATATCCTTTATTACCCAATGGGACATGCCGCTTTCTTGTGTTTGATTTTGATAATCACGAGAAAGGTGCAGAGAAGCGTGATTTTGCTAATCTTGATGATGCATGGATAGAAGAAGTGGAAGCTATGCGTACAATCTGCACGCTGAATGGAATTAATCCATTAGTGGAAAGATCCAGGTCAGGCAGAGGGGCTCATATATGGATTTTTTTTGATAAGCCGATATCGGCTACCATTATACGTCGGTTTGGATATGCATTGTTGGAAAAAGGAGCGGAACAGGTTAACCTAAAATCTTTTAAATATTATGATCGAATGCTACCTGCACAGGATTTCCTTCCGGAAGGTGGAGTGGGAAATTTAATTGCTTTACCTTTGCAGGGAAAAGCGTTGCAAGATGGTAATAGTGCTTTTGTAGACAGTAACTGGAATGCCTATCTGAATCAGTGGGAAATCCTGTGGAGTAAGCCGCGTTTGTCGGTTGAATTTATAGAAACCAAGATGAAAGAGTGGGCTGAGTCAGATATAAGGGATATCACTTATGGGGACGAAGCAAATCGTGAAAAGCCATGGGACAAGAAGAACCAATTCAATAAAGCTGATGTGGACGGGAAGCTTAATATTACTCTTTCCAACGGGATATATGTGGATGTTCTGAATCTGAAACCGGCGATTCAGAATACAATCAGAAGAATGGCCGCATTCGGAAATCCAATTTATTATAAAAATCAGGCAATTGGAACAACAAATTTTGATACATCTCAGTGGATTTATCTGGGAAAGGATCATTTGAGTGGTTATATCGAAATACCTAGAGGACTGTATGAAGAACTTTTGGATCATGCTCAGTGTGCTGGAATTGATTATGAAGTAACTGACGAAAGGCAGAAGGGAAAATATATAGATGTTTCTTTCAGAGGCGAACTTAGAGATGAACAGAAACCGGCACTGGAAGAAATGATTAAGTATGATAATGGGATTTTGCATGCGGCAACGGCATTTGGGAAAACGGTCGTGTGCAGTGCTATCATTGCACAAAAGAAGGTAAATACTTTGATTATTCTTGAATCATCTGCGTTGATTGAACAGTGGAAAGATGCTTTGGAGAAGTTTCTGGAAATAATTGAGGCGTTGCCGGAGTATAAAACCAGAACCGGTCGTGTTAAGATAAGAAAAAGTCTGATAGGAAAACTGCAGGGCGCTCATGATTCCATGACTGGAATTGTGGATATTGCAATGGCGGGATCTTTGTGTAAAAAGGGAGAATGGCATCCGATGCTCGAGCAGTATGGAATGGTCATTGTAGATGAGTGTCATCATGCGGCTTCGGAGACGATTGCGAATGTCTTGAAAGAAGTAAAAGCAAGATATTTATATGGTGTTACAGCGACTCCGAAACGTGCAGATGGCTTGGAAAAAATTAATTATATGCTGCTTGGTCCGATTCGGTATAGCTATACTGCAAAAGAAAAAGCCAAAGCCCAGGGGATAGAGCATTTTGTATATCCAAGATTTACAAGAACTGTGGTTCCCGGAGGCACATCAGATAATATGCATCCAAATGAAGCTTATGAGCTGGTCAGAAATAATGAAGTGCGAGATGAACAGATTATTTCAGATGTAAAGGAATGTATCCTTGGAGGAAGAACGCCGGTAGTATTGTCAAAATATAAGGATCACTCTGAAAGATTATATGAACGATTGAAAGAATGCGCGGATAAAGTATTTCTTATGACTGGCAATAATTCGAAAAAAGAGCATAAAAAAATTCGTGAGCAGTTACAATTGGTAGATTCAAAAGAAACATTGATCCTAGTGGCTACCGGAAGTCTGATTGGTGAATGATTTGATTTTCCAAGACTGGATACACTGATTATGGCAACTCCGGTTTCTTTTCGAAGTGTTGTAGAACAATATGCAGGAAGATTAAATTGTGATTATGATGGAAAAACAAATGTGATAGTCTATGATTACGTTGACAGTCATATCCCGATGTTTGATAAAATGTACGCGAAACGATTGAAAGCGTATAAGCAGATTGGATATGAAGTGTGTGGCGGTCTGGAGCATGAAAAACAGACGGCAAATGCTATTTTTGACAGTGATAATTATCAGGAAGTATACAAAAGAGATTTGTTGGAAGCTGAGAAAGAGATTTTGATATCCAGTCCGGCTATCAGCAGTTCAAAAGTATATGAACTAATAAATTTTCTAAAAGAGAAACAGACTTCAGGGGTGAGAGTTACGATTGTCACCTGGGAACCGGATTCCTATGGATATGGGGATTCTGCGTTTTGGATGAGTTTGCATGAGGAAATGAGACAGGCAGGATTCTATATAAAAACAGTAGAAGAAGCATGTGAGCATTTTGCAATTATTGATCAGGAACTTGTGTGGTATGGAAATATGAATCTGCTGGCGAAAGGAAAGCTGGAAGACAGTATGATGCGGGTAAAAGGGAAACAAATTGCTTCGGAACTTATGGAATTAACGTTTGGGCAACACAAATAATCCAAAAAAGTTAGAAGACCCTGCAGAATGTGATAGTAAAGTGGCAAAGCCTAAATCTTTCTGATGAAAATCTGGTTGAGAAAACATCGGCGAGAAAATATAATGATATTGATGAAATATAATATTATAGCAAGGGATTGCGTTGGGAAGGAGGTATGGCTATGCCGCAAACAATACAAAACTTGATAGAACAGTATATTGCCGAAATTAAAAAGATTTATGGCACGCATTTACGCAAGATAATTTTGTATGGCTCTTATTCCAGAGGAGATGTCGGACCGGATTCAGATATAGATATTATGATATTGCTTGATATGTCTGACTTGGATTTAAAGACATATAGCCAACAGCTTTCTTATATGACATATGATTTTAATATGGACAATGACATTGATATAAAGCCAATTGCCAAAAGCGAGGAGCATTTTAATAAATGGCTTGTTAATTATCCATTTTATGCGAATGTAAATAAAGAAGGAGTAGTTTTGTATGGAGCAGCCTAAAGAGAATATTGGAACGAAAAAAGACCTTGTGCTTTATCGGCTTCAGACTGACAGATCTGACTTGAAATCTGAAAAAATACTATTAGCGGCAGAGGAATATAAGGGAGCTAATAATCGAGCTTAATATGCTATTTTCCATGCTATAAATGCAGTTCATGCAGTAGGTGGAAAAGCTTACAAGCGTCATAAAGATGTAATAGCAAGTTGAAAGGCAGGTCGCTGTAGCTGACGAATTTATACTGTTGACAGAAAAATACTGTATGGCACAGTTTGAAATTCTTGAAACAGAAGATTCTGTCATTTCAGAATTATAGAACCAACTACTAAAATCGTGAGTTCTATAGGTGGTCTGTGATGCTACTCTGGTTCTGAAAAATTCAGAATCATTGGACAAGATGATATACTTAGCCATGGCAACATTCCGGCAACAGTTCATCAGAAAGCCAATGGAAATTAAGTAATAGAAATCAAAATTGGGCATATTGCGGTTAGGGCAGAGAACGGTGTGACCGTAGAGGTCACGCCGTTTTTCTGCGTCCAAGGGTAGATTCTGCAATCATGGGTTCTGCCAGCAGATTCTTTCCATATAACAAAGTGTATGGAGAAGATCATATCAAAGCCGTCTACAATGGACTGAACATTGAACTAAGTGACATGGTGCTGAAGAATGAGGAAATGAACGATGAAGGCGAGATTAACTGTTTTACATTTTTTAGGGGACAGTGGCTCATCTGTGACCTTGGAAAAGAGTTTCCCGGCGAGGTATTCATCTCTGCAAATCCGAAAAAGGGCAAACCAAGTTTGGAAAGAGATGTTACGATGGATAACGAAGAGTTCAATGACCGTTTTTGCGTCAAAACAAAGGTTCCTGAGGAAGCCTTCTACATCCTTACACCGCATATGATGGAACATATTCTCGAAATGGCGGACAAGGCCAATGGCTGGGTGTATATGGCTTTCTTGCGCAGTGGAAAGATACACATTGCGGTCAATACCGATCGCGACATCTTCGAGTTGGGCGATACGAAGGCGGATTATGACACGCTACATCAAAAGTTTCTCGACGAGCTGAAGTGGTTTGCCGATATGATCGACGCGCTGCGCTTGGAGGATACCCTATAATGGATGCGGCCAGAAACCAACCGCCTGCGTGACAGGGCGGAAGTTTTATTCACGTGATCTTGGTAAGAGTTAGTGAATTCCACCCCTAAAAGGAAGATGTAATGCCATATCTTGTCTTTTTGTGGTTGGAGGTGATATAATATATCTTGGATTATTGCACATGGTTTTCCTGCGATAGCCGGGAAATATGATACGGAAAGATAAGGAGCGGACAGAATGAAAAAGAAAAGAATTTGTTTACTGCTGGTTCTCATCATGGTTATGACAATGTTTGCAGGTTGTGGTACAGATAGCACTGCAAAAGAAGATGAGGACACAATCACTGTGTATTTGTGGACCACTGCAATGTATGAAAAATACGCACCCTACATTCAGTCTCAGCTTCCAGATATAAATATCCAGTTTGTGGTGGGCAACAATGACCTTGATTTCTATAAATTTATGAATGAGAATGGAGAATTGCCGGATATCATCACCTGTTGCCGTTTTTCACTGCATGATGCTGCACCGTTGAAGGACAACCTGATGGATCTGTCCACTACCTCTGAAGCCGGTGCCATCTATGATTCCTATCTTACCAGCTTTACGAATGAGGACGGCAGCGTCAACTGGTTGCCAATGTGTGCCGATGTGCATGGATTTATTACCAATAAGACACTGTTTGACAAGTATAATATTCCTCTGCCTGCGGATTACGAAAGCTTTGTATCCGCATGTCAGGCCTTTGAGAAAGTGGGCATCAGGGGGTATGTTGGCGATTATGCCTATGACTATACCTGTATGGAAGCTCTGCAGGGGCTTTCCATTCCGGAACTTACCTCTGAGGCAGGGCGTAAATGGCGTACAGCATATTCAGATCCTGCAAGTACGGAGCGTGTCGGACTGGATGATACAGTTTGGCCGGTTGTCTTCGAGCAGATGGAACAGTTTATCAAAGATGTGAACCTGACCCCCGATGTACTGGAACTGGACTATGAGCCGGTAATTAAGATGTTTACGAATGGCGAGGCAGCTATGATCAGTGGTAGCTCAGCAAGAGTAATGGAGTTTAGAGATCAGGGGATTGATACTGTGATCCTGCCATACTTTGATCAGGACGGAGGGCAGTGGCTGATGACTACTCCTTATCTCCAGGTGGCACTGAACCGTGACCTGGAAAAGGATGAAGCCCGCCGTGAAAAGGCGATGAAAGTTCTGGATGTGATGATCTCTGAGGAAGGACAGACGTTACTTCCTACCGGTCAGGATGTCTTAAGTTACAGTCAGGATGTCGGCATTCATCTTACGGATTCGCTGGAAAATCTGAAGCCGCTGATCGAGCAGAATCATATGTATATTCGCATTGCCTCCAATGATTTCTTTGCTATGTCGAAGGATGTGGTTTCAAAGATGATCACGGGCGAATACAATGCACAGCAGGCCTGTGAAGCTTTTGATGCAGGGCTTCAGAAGCCGGAGGAAGATTCGGCGGAGATTGTCCTGACTTCTGAGAAATCATATTCCAATATTTTCCACAGCGATGGTGGTAACGAAGCTTTCTCTGTTATGGCCAATTCTCTTCGTGAAGTGTACGAAAGCGATGTACTCATTGCAACGGGCAACAGTTTCACAGGCTCTGTATTTCAGGCAGATTACACTGAAAAGCTGGCAGGCAGCATGGTTATGCCCAATGGCCTGTCTTCTTACCAGTGCGATATGACAGGTGCGGAACTGAAGGGGATTGTTAAGGCTTATGTGGAAGGTGTCGAAGGAGGATTCAGACCGTTCAATCGAGGTTCGCTTCCGGTTGTCAGTGGCATCACTATTGAAGTTGAAGAAAATGAGGGCACTTATACCCTGGCAAAGGTGAAAAAAGACGGCAAGGAGATCAAGGACGAAGAGACTTTCTCAGTAACCTGTCTTGCGACTTCTTTACATTTTGCTCCTTTCCTTGAAGATGAGAGTTGTGCATTCATAGAAGGCGAAGCAAATGTAAAGGATACCTGGACGAACGCTGTCAAAGCAGGTGGAGTTGTACTTGCCCAGCCGGAATCTTATCTTACATTGAAATAGATAATTGGTTAGAATGAAATGACACGAAGTATTTTACGGAAGGAGGAGTGATCTGTCATGAGAAAACGGCTAAAGCTTATCATAACTGCGTTTGTATTACTCGTGGGAATCATCACAGCTGGAGTTCGGTATTATACATTCGTGTCTCAGACAATCTATACGGAAAGCGTGTCTCATTTGACTGAAATCTTTCGTCAGACCAATAGCTCGCTCACGGACACGGTAAAGCAGAACTGGATTAATCTGCATATGTGGGAAGAGTATCTGAGGGATATTTCTGATGAAAGGCATATACGGGATTATGTCGCTGCTCAAAAGACAAAGACTGGATTTACCGATTTTTATTTTATTTCTTCCGGTAGTGGAGACTACATGACTGTAGATGGCAAAACAGGCTATCTTGATTTGAAGGAAAGCCTGCAGGATCAGGTTGTTCAAGGTCAGGATATTGTGATGAACACGGTGGTGCCGGGGCAGCCTCAGCTTCTGGTGTTTGCCGTAGCTGTTGACAACGGGACTTATCAGGGGTTCAAATATGATGTGATTGCCACAAGTTATAATAATTCCGATATTGTTAATGTGCTTGATATTGCTGCATTTGACGGAAATGCCAGCAGCTATATCGTTCATGCAGATGGTCGTACCATCATAGATAACGCTGCAAACAAGCAGCAGGAAGTCTATAATTTCCTGGCGATGTTAAGAAAATATTCTGATCTGAGCACCGAAAAGATTTCTGATATGCAACAGGATTTCAAACAGAAACAATCCGGTGCCACGATCGTTAAAATGGGGAAAAATAAGTACTATCTGATTTACGAACCCACAGGCATTCAGGATTGGACTATGCTTGGTATTGTTCCTGCTGATGTGGTCAACGTCAACATGAACAGACTTCAGACAACGACGAGTTTAATTGTTGGTGGCATTTCTCTCTGTCTTGCTGTATTTTTGCTGATATGGATTTTCCGCAGTACCCAGGTCAGATTGAGGCGAAAAGACAAGGAAATCCGTTTCAGAGATGAATTGTTTTCAAAATTGTCTATTAACGTGGATGATGCTTTCCTTATGCTGGATGCAGCAACCTGGCAGGTGGATTACGTCAGTCCGAATGTTGAGAGACTATTAGGTTTTTCTCCCGAACAGATCAGGCGTGATGTTCGGATCATGAAAAAATTACTTGCAGAAGACATTAAACCTCAGCGATGGGATTACCTTTCTGATATTCTCCCCGGAGAGCAGCGTGAATGGAATATGGATTATATACACCAGCAGACCGGAGAGCGGCGCTGGTTCCATACAGTTGGCCTTTGCAGTGATGTACAAGGCGACAAGAAATACATTCTTGTTATGTCTGATCGTACAGCTGATAAGAAGGCCAGTCTGGCTCTTGAAGAAGCTGTTCATTCCGCAGAAAGTGCCAATAGAGCAAAAAGTACTTTCCTGAGTAATATGTCTCACGATATTCGTACGCCTATGAACGCTATCATTGGATTTACAACTCTTGCAAGTGCGAATATCGGAAACGAAGAAAAGATTGCGGATTATCTTAGAAAGATTCTTTCTTCCAGCAATCATCTGCTTTCTCTTATTAATGATGTGCTGGATATGAGTCGGATTGAAAGTGGGAAGATTCATCTGGAAGAGAGAGAAGCGAATCTGTCAGATATCCTGCATGATATAAAAACAATTGTGAGCGGACAGATTCATGCAAAGCAGCTGGAACTCTACATGGATGTTATGGATGTGACAGATGAGGATGTGTTCTGTGATAAGACTCGCATTAATCAGGTGCTTATGAATCTGATATCCAATGCGATTAAGTTCACCCCGGCTGGCGGAACGATATCCATCCGGGTAGCTCAGCTTCCATCCTCTAAAAAAGATAAAGGCTTGTATGAAATCCGTGTGAAAGATACCGGCATTGGTATGAGTCCAGAGTTTGCAAAGAAGATATTTGATCCATTTGAACGGGAACGCACCTCAACAGTAAGCCAGATTCAGGGTACAGGTCTTGGTATGGCTATCACGAAAAATATTATAGATATGATGGGAGGAACCATTGAGGTTCATACAGAACAAGGTAAAGGAACAGAATTTGTCATTCGTCTGGAAATGTGTTTGCAGCCGGAACGTCGAAAGATTGAGAAAATCACAGAATTAATGGGACTGAAAGCCCTCGTAGTAGATGATGATTTCAATACTTGTGACAGTGTATGTAAAATGTTGATGCAGGTAGGTATGCGTTCAGAATGGACGCTTTCCGGTAAGGAAGCAGTATTAAAGGCAAAGCAGTCTCTTGGCATGAATGATGCGTTCCATGCCTATATCATTGACTGGCGTCTTCCGGACATGAATGGCATTGAGGTTACAAGGCAGATCCGCCGTCTGGGAGACGATACACCTATCATTATACTCACTGCTTATGACTGGTCTGATATTGAGGAAGAGGCAAGAAACGCAGGTGTGACTGCTTTCTGCTCGAAACCTATGTTCATGTCTGACCTGCGCGAAACACTGATGACTGCCATCGGGCAGCAGGAAGCCGAAAGCAGAGACATTCTTCTGCGTACGAATGATATTCTTGAATTTAAGAACAAACATCTGCTGTTGGTTGAGGACAATGAACTGAACCGTGAGATTGCCATGGAGATTCTGAACGAGTATGGGTTCTGCATAGATACAGCGGAAAATGGTGCAGAGGCTCTTGAAAAGGTATCTGCTTCTACATCAGGAGATTACGATCTGGTTCTTATGGATATTCAGATGCCTGTCATGGATGGATACGAAGCTACCAGACGTATTCGACTGCTGGATAATCCTGAACTTTCTTTGATTCCAATTATTGCTATGACAGCGAATGCTTTTGATGAAGATCGTAAAACAGCATCAGAGTGCGGCATGAATGGGTTCATCTCGAAACCAATAGACCTGAAAGAACTTATTTGTGTTCTGAATAGTGTGTTGGGTGGATCACAGAGGTAAAGGTATGTGGAGAGAACTGAATGCAAGTCCAGAAGTGAATATAGCTTTGCTTTTGTTTTCGGCATCTGTCGTACTGTGTCTTCTCATAGGTACATGTGCAGGAGGTGCGAAAAAGCATCTTTTTATGAAGCACTATATTGCACTTCTCACAGTTGACATTGTGATGCAGCTTGGAGAAGCAGGGATATGGATATTCGAGGGCCCGTTCCTTGTAAAGCTTTCATGCCTGATGTCATTTGGAGGAGGAGTTGTCATGATTTCTCTGTACATCTACTGCATACTTGAATTCTGCAGGGAAGCAAAGCCTGTTTCTCTACTTCCTGCACATATTATAACATGTATATGTTCTGTCATGTTCCTGATGATGGTCATATCATTATTTAACGGATGCATATTCGCAGTGGATGAAAACGGAGTATTTACGGACGGTCCGCTTGGCTGGATGGTAAACTGGTTTGATTTCACCTGCTATATCACAGAACTGTTTCTGATCTTTTGTCACCGCAGCGTTTTATCAATATGGGGAAGGCTTTCGCTCATGAGCATATGCGTGCTTCCTGTTGCAACAATGTTGATGGTGAACGTGTGGTATCCGGTACCCGAATACCTGGCTATCACCCTCGCCCTCATATCTGTTAATACGCTGTTCAGAAACAGGCTTCTGATGAAGATCTCAGAGCAGGAAAAAGAGCTTACAGAAAACAAGGTAGCGATTATGGTAAGTCAGATACAGCCTCATTTTCTGTATAACTCTCTCAATACAATTTATCATCTGTGCGACAGAGATGTTAAGACTGCCAAGCAGGCTGTCAGTGATTTTTCTGACTATCTGAGGTGGAACCTTAAGGCAGTCAGAGGCAGTGTTCCTGTCATTTTCAGTGAGGAACTTGAGCATGTGAAAGGCTATCTTAAACTTGAAAAGCTCAGGTTTGATGAAAGACTTAACGTGGAATACGACATCGAGACGACAGCGTTCTTTTTACCTGCGCTTTCCGTGCAGCCTCTTGTTGAAAATGCAGTGAAGCACGGCTTGTGTCCCACAGAGGACGGAGGCACTGTGACGATAGCCTCCAGGGAATATACGGATCGTTTTGAGGTGAAAATTACCGATAACGGTGTCGGTTATACCCCGGGACAGGAGATTTCTGATGGCAGGGTGCATATAGGGATAGAAAACGTGAAGAAAAGGCTTGAGGTAATGTGCGGAGGAAGCCTTGATATACAAAGTGAAGAAGGTAAAGGGACGCAGGTTACTGTAATCGTCCCGAAGGAGAGGAAATGAAGATAATCGCACTTGACGATGAAAGGATAGCACTTGAAGCGCTTGAGGAAGCGATAAAGAGGGCAGAGCCTGATGCGGAGGTTCACTGTTTCCGGAAGGCAAAGGAAGCCCTTGAATTTGCAAGGGAAAATCCCTGCGACGTGGCAGTGCTTGATATTCAGGTATGGGATATGAACGGAATAGAACTTGCAAAACAGATGAAGATATCAAGGCCTGACATGAACATCGTGTTTGCCACAGGGTATGATGACTACATGAGAGCGGCATTTGATCTTCACGCAAGCGGATATGTGATGAAACCTGTAACGCCTGAGAAGATAAAAAAGGAGCTGACAGATCTTCGCTATCCTGTAGATGAGACATGCGAAAACAGAGTGAGATTTCAGACATTCGGAAACTTTGAAGTGTTTGCAGGCGGAGAACCGATGATGTTCAGATATGATAAAGCCAAGGAACTTCTTGCCTATCTTGTTGACAGAAGTGGGGCATTCTGCTCAAACGGAGAAATCATGGCAGTACTCTGGGGGGACAGCAGACATCCAAGCTATCTGAGCAACCTTAAGAAGGATCTGCATGACCGTTTCAGTGAAGCAGGATGCAGTGATGCACTTGAGAGTGGATGGAACAAATTGAGAATTGTCCCTGAAAAGGTTGACTGCGACTATTACGACTGGAAAGCAGGTAAACCTGCAGCTTTAAACAGGTACAGAGGAGAATATATGGCGCAGTACAGCTGGGCGGAATTAACAAATTCAGAGATAAATTCATATAAATAAAGCAAGACCTGAAAATATATGATTCAGGTCTTTTTATGTGTGACACTTTTGTGAAAACGGGCGAGTATAATATAAAGTAATACAGCAGTCAGCTGCATTTTAATAATACATTGTCGAAAGGACAATGCTTTTTTGATGTAGAAAAGATTTTTAATTCGGGAGATAAATATAATGAATGCAAGAAGACCAAAGAAATTCATACTGGTGATTTTATCGGTACTGCTGATATCAGCAGCCTTTTCGAGTGCCTCTTTTGCAGAAGAGGAGACAGGCGCAGGGAAGCTGCTTAACGGAAGCTTTGAGGATGGTTTTGCTAAAGACAAGTTCTCCAGTTCATATTATCAGTTCATCCCCGATGATGAATTCTACTGGAAAACTACTGCAGAGGAAAAGAAAGTTGAGCTTTTTAAAAAGAACACAGGCACATATATTGCCGGCGTAACACTTGAGCCTTCTGACGGCACTTATGCTGCCGAGCTTAATGCAGATGAAGAGAGCTCACTTTATCAGATTGTTGATACTGAACCATCAAGCCTTTATGAATGGGGACTTGATCACGGCGCAAGAACAGAAAGCGAGACGATGGCCGTTATTATTGGCCCGGAACAGCCTGTTGACCCAAGCAAGAATCTGGGGGAAGGAAATGGTTCAGGACCTACATACAAAAGCGGACGTGATCAGACCATGCAGATGATTGATTGGCTGAAAGAGACAGGTAATATCGACTCAACCCTGGAGAATACAGGGATTGCAAATGAGGGTCAGGCGATAATCGTTTACAGCAAGAAATTTGCTGCACGCGGTGGATTTGAGAATAACCAGGACAATGAGCCTTTCAGCATGGTGCCAAGCTCGATATATACAGAGAAATGGTGTATATGGCTGATAACAGACCATAATAAAAAAGTAGACGATGACAACAAGCTAGTATGGGGAAAGTATGGTCTTAATGCACAAAGCAAATCTGAACAGTCATCAGAAGGTGAAGTGGATCTTTCTGAATATTATCTTTACACGGTCCCTTCCGGACAGACCAGGACTCTTTTTGCTTTTACATCGGTAGAGACTTCAACTCCTCCCGGTAAGAATCAACCTGATCCGACATATGGAAACTTTATCGATAACATACAATTCAATCTTTATCGTAAACTTTCAGGAAGCACTACGCTTCATGGAAGTGCAGTTGTAGGTACAAGCGATGGGACAACATCCGGAGAGGGAGCAGTTGAAGGGCATGAGATAACCATTGATCATAATCTTACCACATATGTTGCAGACGGAGAGAACCTGAAAATTGAAGGAAGAATCCCTAAAGCTGATATAAAGGATGTTTCTTTTGCAGGCGTATATTACACAGTCCCGGATGGAGCAGGAAGTGTAACACGGTTTATTCAGAATAACGATGATTGGGAAGTAATAGATTCCGGTGAATATGTCCTGTACACATACACACTCGGTAATGTTAACAGTGCTGTTAATCTTCACTTTGTATTTATTAAAAGTCCGATGGTTACCTATGATGTTAACGGAGGTAAAGACCCTGCCACAGACAGTAATCAGTATTACTGTACACCTTCTGGATCAAACAGCGCTGGTGAAGCCTCCAATGTTTATAGCTTTAAGCCGATATCAGGTGAAGACGGAATACAATATATTGATCCATACACTTCTCATGCTCCGGTAGGACAGAATGCTGGGTGGAAGTTTATGGGATGGCAACTTTTTGATGATACAGGAGCAGTTGACGGTCTTCTTCCGGGAGTTCATAAAATTGCCTGCAACTATCAGCAGAGGGATGAAGACGCCAATCTTAAGCCTACTCAGAAATTTGTCGTAATCGGAAAAGATGGAATTTTTATGCAGGCGACTGGTGATGAGGGACAAAATACTAACGGAATTAGCTGGACTGTCAGTCCAGCAGAAACAGTCAGATTATATGATAAGGATGCAACAGGTCTGACTCTTGTGGCGCAATGGAGATGGAAGCAGACTTTTACATCTCAGGTAAACACAGGAAGTGGATATACGGATTCCAGTGACTGCGGAAGTATCGTAATTAAAGACGTTCCTTCATACGATGAGAATTATGAAGTGTCCGGTGCATCCAATTCGTATTACGCTGAATTAAATGAAAGAGTTTCAGTCATTGCATCAGCAAATGCCGGATATATTTTTGAGGGATGGTACGATAAGCAAGGAAAACAGGTCAGCGCAAATGCCGAATTTTCATATATTGAGAGTAAAGGCGCATTAAACAAATACTATGCAAGATTTTCAGCTACGATACCACAGCATTTCAGAAGACAGATTAGGACAGATGGCGTCTGGACAACGTTGGAAATTAATGATAAAACAGTTCCTCTTCTGGATCGTTCGGATATTAGTGAAAAGATCAATACGACTGTAAGCTCTACGGCATCCAATAATTCGCAATATGCTTTTGTAGGATGGTACGATGGAGAGGGTGATTCGGCAAATAAAGTAGATAGTAGTCTACTTTCAAGTAACGGAAAGACTATTCGCTACAGTATAACAGAAGAAAAAACATATTATGCAAGATATGAGGAAGCTCAGAGCATCTCATTCAGAATGCAGTATGTACATGACGGCTCAGAAACTGTTTACGATAGAGAACAAAACTTTGGTTTGCTGAGTGAATATGATGTATCTGCGGCAAACGGTGATGCAGTCACCTGTAAAGCATATGTAAAAGCGGGATACAATTTTCTGGGATGGTACGATAGTAAAGGAGAGATAGTTACAACAAATGCAACTATAACCCGGGAAGTAAACGGACCAAATGTATATTATGCGAAATATGAACCAAAGAGTACAACATATAACGTGGAATATTATAAAGTATCAGCTGATGAGACAACTGCAGTGAAAGATGATGGTATGGATGAGACCGTTCATGGATTTACAGGGGACTCTGTTTCGGCGACGGTAAAGACAATACCCGGATATACATATCAAGCTGATTTTAATAAGAATGGCATGAAGACTGTTGCAAACGGTACAATACCTGCTACAGGTATCCTTGTTCTGAAGCTGTATTACATACCTGACACTGATACCGGATATGTAGTAAAGCACTATAAAGTGAATTCTGATGAAACTGCTGCAAGGGAAGTGGATTCCGATGAAATGACCGGAACAACGGATACATTGGCAACAGCGACTGTGAACGAATATTCCGGATATACATATCAGCCGTCATATAATAAGAATGGCATGCAGACGGTTGCTTCGGGAAATATTTTAGGAAACGGTAGTCTTGTCCTTAATCTCTACTATACGCCGAATGATGATACACCGTACACGGTAGTACATTACAAAGTGGATAAGTACGGCGTTGCGGAAGTGGCAGATATTGAAAACCTTGAAGGGACAACAGATACAACTGCTTATGCTTCTCAGAAGACTTATGAAGGCTATACTTTCGTAAATCAGACAGGAGATAATAAGAGCGTTGTTTCCGGAAATATTGCAGGAGACGGAAGTCTTGTTCTGAAGCTTTACTATACCCGCGATATGGATACACTGAAGTATATGCCGAATGGTGGAACAGGTGATGAGTACATCGCTTCCGGCTTGACCCATGAGGATATAGATGTATTGCCTGACATGTTCAGTCGTTTGGGATATGTATTCAAGGGGTGGAATACCGAGGCAGACGGTTCCGGCACTGCATATAAGGCGGGAGACAAATACCTGTTAACGGATGAAGAAGATATGCTTTATGCTCAGTGGGAAGAAGTAAAGGAAGAGGAACCGGCAGAACCGGATAATCCGGACAATCCTGATAAAGATGCTGTAAAGTCCGCTGATACAGCTGATCTTAATATATGGCTTATGCTGTTTGTAGTTTCAGTAGTTGCAATGGGAGCACTGATTAGTCTCAAGAGAAAACGCGGATAATAAATATTGGTTGTTTTTGTAGGGATAGCTATGGTATAATAAATTACTAAAACAAGTTAATATTTTGGTATATAATATTGGCAAAGTATTCGAAAGAATATGACGCAAAGCTATAGGACCTGAATCTAAGTATGGTAGCCAGTTGCATGATCGAAAATGAAGGCACATTGTTACGAGATAATGTGCCCTTTTTAGTATTGTGGTAAGAAGATAAAAGACCAGATAAATTAACTTTGCAAAAATGTAGAAGGAGAAGAGAGAGATGAAAATGAAAAAATTTGTAAGTTCCCTGCTTGTACTGGTAATGGGCTTATCTTTGCTGGCTGGATGTGGAGATAAGAGCACACAAGAAGCAGACGGGAAAGAAGAGGTGGTAGTTGGACTTTGGGGAAATCAGATGCTGGATGGATATACGCAATATCTTTGCGAGAAATTTCCGGATGTTGATTTTAAATTTGAGTTGGTAACGAATTCAACGGACTATTATAGATTTCGTCAGGATCATGAAGATATGCCTGACATCTTGACCGTACGACGTTTTTCTCTGAAAGATGCAGTACTGTTAAAAGATTATCTGTATGATCTGGGAGATACGGAATTAGCATCTACTTATTATGGAACATATCTTGATAATTATACATATGATGACGGAACCGTGAACTGGCTTCCTGCCTGTGCAGAAGTAGACAGTTTCATCATTAATGAATCTCTGTTTGAGGAATACGATATACCGCTTCCGACGGATTATGACAGTTTCATTGCTGCATGTGAAGCCTTTGAAAAAGTTGGCATTAAAGGTTATGTGTCAGACTTTTCTTCAGACTTTACCTGTATGGAAGTATTGCAGGGAATGTCAACTGCCAACCTTCTGTCTATGGAGGGAAGAGAATGGCGTCAGCAGTATGAAAGTGGCAGTACCAATCAGCTTTCAGAAGAAGTCTGGATGCCTGTGTTTGAAAAATTTTTCGATTTCGCAGAGAAAGCAGGACTGAGTGAAGAAGCAGAAATGATGAACAGAGAGCCGAAAGAAATGTTTACAGAGGGAAAGGCTGCAATGTATCGTGGTACCGGTGCAGATGTCATCACATTCCCGGGTCGGGGAGAAGATAAAGTTTCGCTTTATCCTTATTTCGGGGATTCGGAAAGTGACAACTGGTATCTGACTTATCCTGCCTTCCAGGTGGCAGCCAGCAAAAACGGAATGGATGATCCGGAAAGAGAAAAACTGATTTTAGACATTATGACTGCCATGCTGAATCAGGATGGACAGGAGAAAATCTCTTATGGTAAGAACATGATTCCGTATAATAAGAACGTGACATTAGAGTTACTGCCAGAGTTAGAAAACCTGAAACCTTACATTGACGAAAATAAGATGTATATACGTCTTGCTTCTAATGACATGTTCAGTGTCTCACAGAGTATAGTTCAGCAGATCCTGAAAGGTGAGCTTCAGACGCCGGAGGAGGCTTTTGATGCATTCAATTCTGAACTTGAAGGTGAGAACCAGGAGAATCAGGTGGCAGCACATATTGATACAGGTTATTCCAATGAGTTTACAGCCGAACATGGAAATCAGGCGGCTTCTGCTATCTGCAATACCTTGAGAGAGGAAATAGGAGTTGATGTGCTGTTTGGACAGTCATGTTATATTGCATCGGATATTTATGAAGGTGATTATGTAGAAAAAGACGTGGAATATCTGGCAAAGAATGATGCAGGATGGCTGGTAAGAACAGATCTGACCGGTGAGCAGCTTTATCAGTTGGTGGAGGAAACCTTTGCACTCAAATCAAATCGTGGTGCTGTCTGCAACGACAGTACGCTGTATGTATCCAGTGGTTTTGAGATGGACATCGCCAGAACAGAGGATGGTTATACTTTGAATAAATTGACGCAGAATGGGAAAGACCTCGACCGTTCCGCAACCTATTCTGTTGTAATCTATGGTGAGCGTGACTGGTATCTGCCGGCTGTACAGGAAAAGGTTGGATTTGAGGTAATGCCGATTGAAACGGTTCCAAGAGCATACGAATTAATTAAGAAGCGTCTTGTGGAAGAAAAGGGACAGTTTGCCGAGCCTACGGATTATATTACGATAAAATAGTATATAGAAGAATAATATTCCTCGGAAGAGCCATTTGGTGCTTTTCCGAGGCTTTTTTTCGCGGTAATACTTGCTATTAAAACGTAAAATAGGTATACTTAAAGTGGATTATTATTTTAGGACGTGTTTTTCACAGATAAGGATAAAATGAAAACGGTAGAGGCTATAATTATAGGAACAGTAGGATTTCTGCTGTACTTTCTGTATGATATAAACAGTATCAAGTGGAAGAATTCTGTATTGCAGAAATTCTTTGCGATTGGGAGTATTTGTGTGGCAGGTTCCACCGCATGGGTGCTGGTGGAGAGTTTAAGCAGGAAAATTGTTCATCCGGCAGTCTGTGTTATTCTTGGAGCAGGCAGTCTTATCTTTCTGGGGCTGTTAATCTATACGCTGTTTTTTGCACTGCCGTTCGATGAGACTTATGTGAAGGAAAGTAAAGAACGCATGGCGTATACCGAAGGGGTGTATAGCTTATGCCGCCATCCGGGAGTTTTATGGTTTGCCGGGGCTTATTTGTGTTTTTGGGGGATATCAGGAGAGTTAGATAAGGGAATCTATTTCATTTCTATGATTTTCTGGAATTATATGTACATCATAGTACAGGATTATTGGATATTCCCTGCAACATTTATAAATTATGAGGAGTATAAGAAGAAAACGCCATTTTTGTTACCAGACAGGAAGAGTATAAACGCATATTTGTTATGGAATGCAGAGCGTAAAGAGGCTAAGGGTGAATGAGATATGAATCTGAAGGAGAAGTTGAAAAAACATCAATATAAAGAAATATGGCAACAGTATTGCGGTTTTTTGGATTTGTCCATGGACGGTTATATGAAGATTCAGAAACGTCTGATGGAGGAACAGATTCAACTGTGGAGTAATAGTGGTCTTGGTCAGTCCATTTTAAAAGGAAAACATCCGAAAAATCTGGATGAATTCCGCCAGATGGTGCCGCTGACAGAATATGAGGATTATGCAGATATTCTTTTGTCAAAGCAGCCGGATATGCTCCCGGGCAATCCGATCATCTGGATCCAGACGACCTGGGAGGGTGGAAAGCATCCGATAAAGGTAGCACCTTATACGAGAAGTATGCTGGATACCTATCGCAATAATGTTGTGGCATGTCTGATCTTATCTACAAGTAAAGAAAAAGGAAAGTTTGATGTGGAGGCCACGGACACGTTCCTCTATGGTCTGGCACCGTTGCCGTATGCAACAGGTCTTTTCCCGCTTGCACTGGGAGAGGATATAGATATTGAATTCCTTCCGGCAGTGAAGGATGCCGTGAATATGAGTTTCAGTGAGAGGAATAAAGCAGGGTTTAAGCTGGCGATGAAGAAAGACCTGGGATTTTTCTTCGGCCTTGGAAGTGTGGCTTATGCGGTGAGCTTAAGTCTCTCTGCTATGGCAGGTTCCGGCGGAGGAGTGCATCTTTCGAGTCTGTTGAAATGCAAACCGCATATGATCACGAGACTGATTAAGGCGAAGCATCAGTGCCGGCAGGAAAATCGTGAACTGATGCCTAAGGATTTATTCCAGTTAAAAGGGTTCATGGTAGCCGGAACGGATAATCAATGTTATAAGGATGATCTGGAACGCCTCTGGGGAATCCGGCCGATGGAGCTTTTTGCAGGAACTGAGCCTTCGATCATCGGAACAGAGACATGGACGAGGAAAGGAATGTACTTTTTCCCGGATACGGCTTTCTATGAATTTATTACGGAAGCAGACATGTTAAAGAATTATGAGGATCCGTCCTTTATCCCGCGTACTTATCTTATGGATGAGGTGCAGCCGGGAGAGAAATATGAACTCGTGTTTACGATTTTGAAGGGCGGAGCGTTTGCCCGGTATCGGTGCGGTGATATGTATCGCTGCGTCGGACTTGAGAACAGAGAGGATGAGACAAGGATTCCGAGATTTGAATATGTGGATCGTGTCCCGTGGATTATAGATATTGCCGGATTTACGAGGATTTCGGAAAATGGAATCCGAAGCGTCATCAAATTATCGGGTCTTCCTATCAGCAACTGGGCGGCTGCAAAGGAATACAATGACAAGAACCGTCCATATCTGCATATGTATGTAGAGCTTGAGGAGGATGCACTGGTAAAACAGGCAATGAGTGCTGATATTTTAAAGGAACTGCTCAGTACATATTTTAAATATATTGATCAGGATTACCGGGACCTGAAGAAAATATTAGGTATGGATCCGCTGGTAGTGACGATTCTTCGCTGTGGTACTTTTCAAAAATATGAGGAGAAGACAGGAAAGAAGATGCATCAGATGAGTCCATCCTATTATGAGTTAAAGGAGTTACTGGAAGCGCAGGATGAGGTAAATGCGTTTCGGAGATAAGAGGGAACTATGGGTACATATGGCTATATTTCAATGATTGCCATGATCTGCTATGGCTTTATGCTGTTAACTTTTCTGGCAGCAAAAAGAAATAAACTGGTAAATAGCTTTTTGATTGTGCTGGTTGGACTGATTTTCTGGACAGGCGGCTCTGTTTTCATGCGTGCAGAATTATGGCCTTCCTATAAGTTCTGGTTCCAGGTGTCTCTTTTGGGTATTTTGCTTCTACCATATGCGTACTATCGCTTTACGCTTGCATTTGGTGGTATCCGGGACCGGGGTGTGGGGAAAATATATTTGATCATTATGCTGTTATGTTTCCTCATAAATATACCCCGGGGTATTTTGCTGAAGAGTCCGGAAGTGGTGAAAAGGGATGACATCAGATCTTTTGTATATGATTTAAATCTAAATGTGGGTATTTTCTTCCTGGTGGCTGCAGTATTGCTGCTTCATATGTTCCGGGTTTTATTCCGGTTATGCAGAAAGAATCCAAACATGAAGAGGCAGTATGAGCCGATCATAGCTGGAATTGTAACGTTGTTCGTAGGCAATATGCTGATTGCAGTGCCGATATTTACCGGTTTTCCGATTGACCTTTTGGGTGGTCTCATTAATGCATTTTTACTGTTATATGCACTGGTAAGAAGAAGGCTGTTTCGTTTGCAGATGCTGGCATCGCCCGGACTTTGTTATGCAGTCGGCCTTATGTTCTCCATGCTTTTGTTTTTCAATCTGTCTCCGTACCTCCAGGTGATTGTGCAGCAGTATGTTCCGGTGACCGCAAGATACTATCCGGTGTTTTATGCGATATTGTTTTTGGTGATATATACAGCGTTTACTTCCTTGTGGAGACTGCTTGTAAATAATGTGTTTGTAAAAGAGGAACTTCATCAGGCAGAGAAGCTGAAAGAATTCAGTCTGGCTGTTTCGAAAACGCTGGATCTGCAAGAGATTATGAGTGAGACGATTCACATCATTAAAGAGACTATGGATGTGGACAGTATCTATATATGTATGCAGGAATGTGCAGAAGGTGCGTATCGCGGACTTTACAGTGATAAGCCGTTAAATGATCTGTCTGTCACTCTGGAGTACCAGAATCCGATGATTCAATGGATGCTTCAGAATGACGAACCACTGATCTATCGAGAGTTCAAATATACGGTAGAATACAAATCCATGTGGGAAAGTGAAAAATATGAGCTTGAAAAGATGGGATTGAAGTGTTGTGTTGCTCTGAAGGATGACCAGTATCTGACCGGCGTGATTCTCATAGCATCTACAAATCCCAGAAAAACACTGCTGTATAATGATGTGCAGATGTTGTCATCCATTTCCTCTGTGGCATCTATCGCCATCAAGAATGCCAGATTGTATGAGCGGGCATATATGGAGGCAAGAACGGATGAAATGACAGGTCTTTTGAACCGGAAATATTTTTATGAAGTCCTGAATATGGAGTTTGAAAAGAATAAAGATGGTTCACTTGCTCTGGCCATCATTAATGTGGATGATTTTAAATTATATAATCAGCTCTATGGACTGAAAGAAGGAGACCGCTGTCTTGTACGGATCGCGGATATTATCCGCAGGAGTGTGGGTGACAGTGGATACACTGCACGTTACAGTGGAAAAGAATTTGCAGTACTGCTTCCGAAATATGATATTTTTTCAGCTAAAAATCTGATTGAATCTATCGCAAAACAGATTTATGAGATGAATAACAGACATTCGGATGTAAAGTTAAAAGCGGTGACAGTCAGCGCTGGAATCAGTGCGCTTCCATATGCTGCCAGAAATGTAAAAGAGCTTGTGGAAACGGTAGATCTGGCGGTATATCATGTAAAGCATAGCGGGAAAAATGGCGTTCAGGTGTTTGATAACTTGTTCCAGTATACCGGTAGAAACCAGAACAAAACAGATCATGCACATATATACCAGGAATACGAATCAACCATATATGCACTTACAGCAGCCATTGATGCAAAGGATCATTATACATTCAGTCATTCCAATAATGTGGCATATTATGCAACAGAGCTTGCGACATATGTCGGAATGAATGCGGATGTTGTAGAGATTATCCGTCAGGCAGCCCTTCTCCATGACGTGGGAAAGATCGGCATACCAGAAGCAATCCTGAATAAGCCGGGACGTCTGACAGATGAAGAATATGAAGTAATCAAGGGACATGTGGAGGCTTCGATTGACATTATTCGTCATTTGCCTTCTCTGGATTATGTAATCCCTGCGGTCATTGGTCATCATGAGAGATATGACGGAAGAGGCTATCCTCGCAGAATTGCCGGGGAAGATATTCCTTCTACAGCACGTATCTTATGTATTGCAGATTCCTTTGATGCAATGACATCCAAGCGATGTTACAAAAAAGCATATTCACTTGAGCTTGCTGTACAGAATCTTCTGGATGGCGCAGGAACACAGTTTGACCCGGAACTGGTTCCGGTATTTGTGGAATGCCTGCAAAGCGGAAGAATAAAACTGGTAGAAAGCGAATTTAGTGGAAAACAGAGATAGAGACAGGGTGAATAAATGAAGAAAGCGGAGCATTTTGATACGAATCAAGGCTCCGCTTTCTTTCTTCTACGTCCACTTTTCCAAAGTTTCAAATAATTACTGATATAACTATAAAATTGACACATTTCACATGATTCTTTTCCTATCTTTTAGTGGAAAAAAATTGTACAATATCACTGAAGGAGGTGGACTATATGTTACGAATGGAGATTGCACTGTTTTTGATTCTTGCCTTTGTGGCGTATGTGTATTTTTCCGCGGAAAAGAAGTATTCTAAGCTGCACCGGACTTTTTCTGTTATGCTTGTGGTGGTGCTGATTCATCTGGTTTTTGACGGAATTACAGTTTATACCGTGAATCATCTGGAAACAGTTCCCAGGTTTTTGAATGACATCTTTCATCGGTTCTTTATCGGAACGATGATTTTCGTATCCTTTTTGTTTTATCAGTATATTGCGATTCTGGTTGAGGAGGAGAAAGGGAAGTCCCTCCGGCGTCTGGATATATTTGCGAGAATATATCTGGTCATCGCGGAGCTGGGAGACTTGCTCCTTCCTGTTCATTATGCTGTTACATCGAAGGGCAATTATTCGGATGGGATACATGTGGTATTCTGTTACATCAGTGTTGCATTTTATTTTCTCCTTGGAACGGGGCTTCTCATTGGGAACTGGAAGCATCTTGAAAAAAAGAAAAAAATGGCAATTGGCATTGTCTCGCTGGTGGAACTGGTCGTGACCTCGCTGCAGGGAATAGAACATACACTGCTTATCAGCGGGATGGGGATAACCCTCATTACACTTGCTTTTTATCTGATCCTGGAGAATCCGGATATCCTGCGTGCGGAACTGGTGGAACAGAAGATGTCTATGTTGTATTTAAAGAGTCAGGTGAATCCGCATTTTCTATATAACACGTTGGACACCATCCGTATTCAGGCACAGCTGAATGGAGATAAAGAGGTGTCGGATCTTCTCATGAAGCTGGTAGATTTCTTCCGGCTCAGTGTGAAGGTAGACCGTTCCATGGTTTCTTTGGATGATGAGATGGAGCTTCTGGAAGCTTATATGGATCTGATGTGCTATCGTTATCCGGAACTGGAGTGCGAATATGATGTTGATCCGGATCTGGGTGGGGCGCAGGTGCCGAATTTCATATTGCAGCCAATCGTGGAGAACAGTCTGCTTCACGGACTGAAGAATAAAGGGTATCGGGGTAAAGTGGTTATTTCTGCTCACGAAACGCCAAATGGATATATGGAGATCTGTGTCCGGGATACGGGCAGCGGATTTGCTGAAGGGAAAAAGGCGGCAATCGATGAAATGCTGAAGGATTACGCGAAACAGGCCCCAAAACTAACGGGAAACAGTATTGGTGTCCTGAATGTGCAGAAACGAATCAAGCTTTTATGTGGTCGTGAATTCGGACTTTGGTATACGGAAAATGAAGAAGGCGGTGTGACGGCGCATATTCTGCTGCCGCTTCAGGAGGAAGAAAAATGAAAAAATTACGTGTATTGTTAGTAGATGATGAGATTATGATCCGCGAGGGCTTCAAACGACTTTTTGACTGGGAGGCTCATGACTGTGAAGTGGTAGGCGAAGCCGCAGATGGTATGGAGGCGCTGGCAAAGATCGATACGCTGAATCCGGATATTGCTATCATGGACATCAATATCCCGATCATGAATGGGCTTAAGGTCATTCAGCTCAGCCGTATCAAGCATCCGGATACCGCGTTTGTCATTGTGTCAGGGTATGATGATTTTTCCTATTGCAGGGAGGCACTTCGCCTGCAGATCACGGACTACATCCTCAAGCCTGTAAATTACGAAGAATTCGGTGCATGTATTGATAATCTGAAGATTGCGCTGTTCCAGCGAAATTCTTCCAGGCACGAAGACCAGCAGGAGGAGCGTGCCATCAATGGCATTACCCGTTATATGCAGGAGCATCTGGCAGAGGAAGTCAGTCTGTCCGTTCTGGCAGAGGAATTTCATCTCAGCGCTCAGTATATAAGCCAGCTTTTTAAAAACGAGATTGGTGTTAATTTCCTTGCTTATCTTACAAACATCCGCATGGAGAAGGCGAAAAAGCTTCTGGTGTCTACATCATTATCTATTGCGGAGGTGTCCGAACAGTCGGGATATGGAGACTATCGGGTATTTACCAAAGTATTTAAAAAGAACGAAGGTATCACACCATCACAATATCGGCGTGATTTTGTGGTATAATTATATGTTAAAGTGAAAGGAGGACATCGGTATGAAGAATTATTCAGAGGACGCAAGCAGACAATATCATATTCAGGTGGCACAAGGAGAAGTGGGACGGTATGTCATTATGCCGGGAGATCCGAAAAGATGTGCCAAGATCGCACAGTATTTTGATGATCCGGTTCTTATTGCTGATAACAGAGAATATGTAACATACACCGGTACTTTAGATGGGGTTAAGGTAAGTGTGACCTCTACGGGAATCGGAGGACCTTCCGCATCCATTGCAATGGAGGAATTATACCGCTGCGGAGCAGATACATTTATTCGGATCGGTACTTGCGGCGGCATGCAGCCGGAGGTTAAGAGTGGCGATGTCGTAGTTGCTACTGGAGCGATTCGTATGGAAGGAACAACCAGAGAATATGCGCCGATTGAATTCCCGGCAGTGCCTGATCTTGCTGTGACAAATGCACTGGTGTCTGCGGCCGGGAAAAAGGGCTATCCTTTCCACACGGGCGTGGTGCAGTGTAAGGATGCATTTTATGGACAGCATGAGCCGGAGACAAAGCCGGTGAGCTATGAGCTGATGAATAAATGGGAAGCATGGAAGAGGCTTGGCTGTCTGGCATCAGAAATGGAGTCGGCGGCGATTTTTGTCGTGGCAAGCTATCTGCATGTACGTGCAGGCTCTTGTTTCCTGGTGGTTGCGAATCAGGAACGGGAAAAGCTTGGACTTTCGAATCCGGTCGTGCACGATACCGATATGGCCATTCAGGTGGCAGTGGAAGCAATTCGCACCCTGATCAAGGAGGACAAAAAGAATGAATGTCAAGCAGATGATTGAGCTTGCAACAGAGCAGCTTAAATATTCGTATGCACCGTATTCCCATTTTAAGGTCGGGGCAGCACTTCTTACGGGCAATGAAAAGATATACACAGGCTGTAATATTGAAAATGCAGCCTATACGCCGTCAAATTGCGCGGAGCGGACAGCATTTTTTAAGGCTGTCAGTGAAGGCGAGAGAGAGTTTAAGGCAATTTGTATTGTCGGAGGAAAGGACGGTGTCCTGACGGAATATACAGCGCCCTGCGGGGTATGCAGGCAGGTTATGATGGAGTTCTGTGACCCGGATACTTTTCAGATCATACTGGCAACCAGCAAAGAGCAGTATGATATATTTACATTGAAGGAACTTCTTCCCCGAGGCTTTGGACCGGGTAATTTGAGTGAGGTGATAGAAAATGAATGCATATAAAAGAGTATTTGTAATTGTTCTGGATTCACTTGGAATAGGAGCTATGCCGGATTCTCCTGATTTTGGTGATGCTGGTGTGGACACCTTTGGACACATTCTGGAGAAAATGGGAACTCTGGACATTCCGAATCTGAGAAAACTGGGACTTTTGAATCTGCATCCGGCGGGAAAGATGGAGGGGGTTTCTGCTCCCCTCGGACGCTATATGCGTATTCAGGAAGCCAGTGCCGGAAAGGATACGATGACTGGCCACTGGGAAATGATGGGAATAAAAACGGAGAAACCGTTTCAGACTTTTACCGATACGGGATTTCCACCGGAATTGATCGCTGAACTGGAAAAACGGTGTGGGAAAAGAGTGATCGGAAATAAGAGCGCCAGTGGGACACAGATTATCGATGAGCTCGGTGAAGAAGAGATTCAGACAGGGGCGATGATCGTCTATACATCTGCGGATTCCGTGCTCCAGATCTGTGGAAATGAAGAGACATTTGATCTGGCTAATCTGTATCGCTGTTGTGAAATCGCAAGAGAAATTACGATGAAGGATGAATGGCGTGTGGGACGTGTTATCGCAAGACCATATGTAGGAAAGAAAAAGGGCGAGTTTAAGCGGACGAGCAACCGCCATGACTATGCACTGAAACCGACTGGTCCTACAACACTTAATGCACTAAAAGATGCCGGATATGATGTAATTGGCGTAGGAAAGATCAATGACATTTTCTGTGGTGAGGGAATCACAGAGACACATCATTCCGACAGTTCTGTTCATGGTATGGAGCAGACGATCGAGATATGTAAAAAAGACTTTCACGGGCTTTGCTTTGTGAATCTTGTTGATTTTGATGCGTTATGGGGACACCGCAGGGATGTAGAAGGATATGCCAGAGAAATCGAAAAGTTTGATCGGAACCTGGGCGTACTTCTGGAAGAACTTCGTGAAGATGACTTGCTGATCCTGACGGCAGACCACGGTAATGACCCTACCTATACAGGTACGGATCATACGAGAGAATATGTACCGTTTATTGCATATGCAAAGAACATGCAAAAGGGCGGAGCGCTGGAGAATGAAGATACATTTGCAGTGATCGGTGCGTCAGTGGCAGAAAATTTCGGTGTCGATATGCCGGAAGGAACGATCGGACATTCTATTTTGAAAAAATTACTTGACTCTCTCCTTTAGAGGAGGATGTAATATCTCCTCAAAGATAATAAGGAGGAGATAACATGAGCAAAAAATGTATAGAAGTCCGTAATCTGACGAAATCATTTCACGGACGGAAAGTCGTGGATGATCTGTCTTTTTCAGTGGAAAAAGGGCAGGTGTTCGGACTTCTGGGGCACAATGGTGCAGGGAAAAGTACAACCATTGAAATGATCTTAGGTATAAAAAGACCGGATAATGGAACTGCTGAGATTCTGGGAATGGAAGCGGCAAAACACAGAAAAGAAGTTTTTGAGAAGGTTGGAGTGCAGCTCCAGTCCTCTGCTTATCAGGAAGCAATTCGGGTAAAGGAAGTATGCGAAGAATATGCGATGTTATATCAGAATTCTTCTGATTATGAAGTCTTGCTGGAACAGTTTGGTCTGGCGAAGCTTACCGGGTCTCCTGTTATGAAGCTGTCCGGTGGAGAACGGCAGAAGCTTTCTGTAGTGCTTGCCCTTATCGGTAACCCCAAGATCGTCTTTCTGGACGAATTGACAACCGGTCTTGATGTTGCAGCCAGAAGAGAAGTCTGGCGTACTTTGAAACACTTAAAAGAGAAAGGAATGACTATTTTTCTTACCACTCACTATATGGAAGAAGCAGAAAATCTTTGTGACAGAATTTGTCTCATAAAGAATGGCAGAAAAGTTTCGGAAGGAACGGTGAAGGAAGTCATTGATGCTTCTCCTTATGAAAATCTTGAAGAAGCATATCTTTGGTATATGGGTGAGGAGGTAGAACTGTGAAAAGATTTTTAAAATTATATCAGATTGAACAGAAGTTATTTTTCAGATCGCCGGACGTTTTTATATTTAATCTGTGTATGCCGGTGGTAGTACTTGGAGTCATCGGAATGATCGCCGGGGACAAAGTGTCCGGAGAAAGTGGGATGACATATCTGCAGAGTGCGTTTGCTTCACTGACAGCAGTAGGAATCTGCTGCAGTGCATTTATGAGTATTCCCATTGTTATTGTTGATTACAGAGATAAGAAGATATTGAAGCGCCTCTATTGCAGCCCTTGCAGTCCGGTATGGATACTTGCGGCTGATACGATGTGCAGTGCAGTTATGTCAGTGTTATCGGCAATACTTGTTGCAGTGGCAGCCGGTCTGTTCTTTGGATATCGTATGGAAGGAAATAAGTTGCTTTTTGCCGGCACATGGCTTGTGACTCTGGTATCTATGTTTTCGATAGGACTTATGGTTGCCGGTCTTTGCAGAACTGTAAAAAGTATGAATATTGTAACCAGTCTTTTGTATTTTCCGATGCTGTTCTTTTCTGGCGCGACGATTCCTTATGAGCTTTTCCCGAAGGCACTTCGGGTATTCGCAGATATCATGCCTCTGGGAGTCGGGATTAAGCTTATGAAGGCAGCATCTGTAGGAGCAGATATTGATGGAATGAAAGGCGGAATCATCATTCTTGTGGCAATCACTGTCATTTGCAGTACCATAGCCGTAAGAAAGTTCCGATGGGAGTGATGATTATGAGGATGAATCAGGAACATAAACCCTGCGCAGAAAAGACAGAAAGCCATCTTTACAAGATCGGCATGTTTGCGCAGATGAATCATATCACGGTAAAGACACTGCATTACTATGAGGAACAGGGGCTTCTTGCCCCTGCGTATGTGGATGTGCAGAATGGATATCGGTACTACACGATGGATCAGATGGCGGTCATTCATCAGATCACGGCATTAAAGCAGGCAGGCTTTACATTGGATGACATTAAAAATATTAACCATGGAGCAGATGAAGCTACATTTCTGGCAAAGAAGAAATCAGAGCTCCTTTCCAGGATCGCGGAGCTGACAAAGCAGATTGCCATGATTGACAGCTATATGTTTGCAAAGGATAAGAGACTGGATACGCCTGTTCTGATTAAGAAGATTTCGCCGGTTATTGTAGCAACGGCAAGAAAAAGGATTGCATCCTATGATGAATTATTTGAAATGATGCCGGCTATGGGAGCAGAAATGGAACGGCTTGGCTGTGAATGTGCCCTTCCAGAGTATTGCTTTACTCACTATCTGGAACCGGGCTATAAGGATGAACATATTCTGATCGAAACATGTGAAGCAGTGACGGAGCGAAAAAAAGACACGGAACTGCTTCGGTTTCAGGAGTTTCCGGAGATACAGGCCGCCTGTATCTATCACAAAGGATCGTATGATGATTTTCCGCAGACATATGAAGTCATTCTTCGGTTTATCGAAGAAAATGGATATGAAATCTGTGGAAATATCCGTGAAAATTATATTGACGGAATCTGGAATAAGGATTGCCAGGAAGACTGGCTCTCAGAGATACAGATTCCGGTCAGAAAACTGTAAGGAGAATATTTATGATACTGTATGAGGGGCGTCCCAAGTCTTTGGAAGGACGACAGGAAAAGGAAATAAAGGTATATGATCTGCTGGATTCGCTGGGTATTTCTTATCAGCGTACGGATCATAAAGCGGTAGCCACAATTGAAGACTGTCAGGAGGTAGACCGGATACTGGGAATACGGATCTGTAAGAATCTTTTCTTATGTAACCGCCAGAAGACGGCATATTATCTTCTCCTGATTCCGGGAGATAAGGCTCTTAAGACAAAGGAGCTGTCAAAACAGATCCCGACTTCCCGGCTGTCATTTGCTTCCGGAGAAGATATGGAGAAATATCTTAATGTTTCTCCGGGCTCAGCTACAGTCATGGGGCTGCTCTTTGATCCGGAGCATAAGGTTCGTCTTCTCATTGATGAAGAGATACTGAAAGAGGAATATTTTGGATGTCATCCATGTGTGAATACTTCCAGTATCCGATTCCGAACGAAAGACATGATTGATAAAGTATTGAAGGCTGTTGACCATGATTATATTACAGTAAAATTAAGTGATGGCAGGGAGGAACCGTAATGTTCAAAGATAAAGTTGTGGCAGTGACCGGAGGAGCAAATGGGATTGGGAAAGTGATTGCGGAGGAGTTTCGAAAAAATGGCGCAGTTGTCTGCGTGATAGATAAAGAGGAAAATGATTATTTTACCGGCGATATTTCTTCTAAGGAAACGCTGGAAGCATTTGCAGAAAAGGTGCTTAATGATTACGGACATATCGATTATCTGATCAACAATGCACTTCCGATCATGCGGGGCATTTCTACATGTACATATGAGGAATTTGAGTATGCACTTAAGGTCGGAGTGACAGCTCCATTTTATCTGTCCAAGTTATTTGCACCACATTTTGCGAAGGGTGCGGTGATCGTTAATATTTCTTCCTCCAGAGACCGCATGAGCCAGCCGCAGACAGAGAGCTACACGGCCGCAAAGGGCGGGATTGCGGCACTTACACATGCGCTGGCCGTAAGCCTTGCCGGCAGAGTACGGGTAAATTCTGTTTCACCGGGCTGGATCGACACGGCATACACCGTATACGAAGGCCCAGATGCCACTCAGCAGCCGGTGCACAGAGTAGGAAATCCCATGGATATCGCTAACATGGTACTGTATCTGTGTTCGGAAAAAGCAGGCTTCATAACAGGTGAAAACATCTGCATCGACGGTGGCATGACAAAGCAGATGATCTACCATGATGATTGTGGCTGGAGCTATGAGGGATAAAATATGGATCAGTATAGAGAGTTATATGATTGCTTTTTGTTCCGTGATATGGAAAAAGAAAAAGTCGATTCTGTCGTTCGGCGTTTGGATGGCAGAATAAGAAATTACCAGAAAAAAGAAATCGTGATCTGCGAGGAAGACCCGGTTCATGAAATTGGTATTCTTCTTTCCGGTGAGATATGCAAGGTACAGTATTTCCCGGATGGAACAGAACAGATGGTGCAGAAGCTTCAGAAGTCTTACATGGTAGGTCTGGAGATAGCAGTCAGCTTAAAAAAGACAAGCCCGTACAGTATGTATGCTTCCCAGCCATCTACTGTTTACTGGTTCCCAGTAAAATATATCGAGGAATCAGGCGTACTTGAAGAATCCGAAAGAATCTTTCTCTATCAACGGATTGGCCATTTCCTCGCCAATGAAGATATCCGAAAGTATCGTAAGATAGAGATATTATCATCCAGAAGTGTACGGGAAAAGATAGAGAAATACCTGAAGATACAAAAAATCCGCTATCAGAGCGATGAATTCGACATCGAATTTAACCGGGAACAACTCGCCAGTTATCTCGGACTGAACCGGAGCGTACTGTCCCATGAGTTAAAAAAGATGGAGAAGGAAGGGCTGTTGAAAGTAAGGAAGAATCATTTTATTCTATTCCTGACCAATCGCTGACAATCCATAACTGCAAAAAGGACAAAGCAGAGCAGACAACAGATAGATTCGGGGAGAACTCTTTATGAGTTCATCCCCTCAGCTATCTTCTCGCCTTGTACTCGAAGTACAAGCCTCGGTCTGTATGCTTTGTCCTTTTTGTAGTAACGGATTGTAGCGCTCTTCCACGGAAATAGAAACATTCACACTTCCTTTCACAACCTGTTCTTCTAATGAAGCAAATTCTACAATAATAATTCAAAGAAGAATGTAAAAGAAAGTTGCCCAGACAACTTATAATATATAATATTCCTGTTATACTCTATAGAGCATAGAAGGGAAGGATTGCAAATGAAGCTGATGAAAACGCAGGATGCTGTCGGTCAGGTGTTATGCCATGATATCACGCAGATCATAAAGGGTGTTACGAAGGATGCTGTGTTCCGGAAGGGACATGTAGTGACGGAAGAGGATATACCGGTTCTTCTGTCAATGGGAAAGGATCATCTTTATATCTGGGAGAAGGATGAGAATATGCTGCATGAAAATGATGCAGCGTTGATTCTTTATGATATTTGTAAGAATCAATATATGCGTCCGTCAGAGATCAAGGAGGGCAAGATTGAACTGATTGCCGAATGTGACGGGCTTTTGAAGGTGGACACAGAGAAGTTAAATAAGGTTAATGCGCTAGGAGAGATGATGATCGCCAGTCGTCATGGAAATTTTCCGGTAAAGGCGGGAGACAAGATCGCGGGGACGAGAATTATCCCACTGGTCATAGAAAAAGAGAAAATGGAACGGGCAAAAGAGATTGGAGGAGGAATACCGATATTTGAGATCAGGCCTTTTGAGAAGAAGAAGGTCGGGATCGTAACAACGGGAAACGAAGTGTTCTATGGAAGGATTCAGGATACTTTTACACCGGTCATAGAAGAAAAATTAGCGGAATATGATGTGGAAATTATCGGGCATGAAATCAGTGATGATAACCATGAGCATATTACGCGGTGTATAGAGAAAATGTTGGCCCAGGGTGCAGATATGATTATCTGTACCGGAGGGATGAGTGTGGATCCGGATGACCGTACACCCCTTGCAATTCGTAATACGGGAGCAAATATTGTGAGCTATGGAGCGCCGGTACTGCCGGGAGCCATGTTTCTTCTGGCTTATTATGGAGAGCGCAAGATACCGATCATGGGACTGCCGGGCTGTGTGATGTACGCAAAGAGGACGATATTTGATCTGGTACTGCCAAGAGTAATGGCGGGCGAAGTCCTTGATAAGACGGATCTGAATGTCCTGGGCGAAGGTGGTCTTTGCCTGTCCTGCCCGGTCTGTACGTTCCCAAACTGTGGATTTGGAAAGTAGGGGGGAGCGGATGACAGGATTTTATCATGCAATAGAACAATTGAATCCCAATCAGCAAAATATGGCACTGACGGTACTGCCGGGAGAGCATTTTGGTGAGAAAGCACTTATGTCTGATCATAAGATTGTATGGGAATCTGCAGAGAATGGTTTTTTCACCCTACACAGAGAAGAAATTGAAAAGATCTCTGACGGGGGACGTCTGGTGATCGGGGAACAGGAAGTGTTCTGTGAAATCATCGGACAGGAGAAGAAACTGGTCATTTGTGGAGGCGGGCATGTCTCGATACCAATCATTCAGATGGGGAAAATGTGCGGTTTCCGTGTTACCGTACTGGAAGACCGGCCGCAGTTTGCAGACAATGCCAGACGAGCAGGTGCCGTGGAAGTTATTTGTGAGCCTTTTTTAGAAGGCCTGAAGAAAATAGGGGGAGACGAAGATACATTCTTCGTTATTGTGACGAGAGGGCATCGCTTTGACCAGGTGTGTCTGGAAAGCATTGCGGGAAAAAAGCATGCTTATATCGGGATGTTGGGAAGCAGAAAGCGGGTGAAACTGGTCAGGGAATCTGTGATTGAAAAAGGTATAGACCCAGAAGTGGTTAATCGCATCTACTCTCCGATTGGTCTGGATATTGGTGCAGAGACACCGGAAGAGATCGCAGTTGCCATTATGGCGGAAATAATCGGAGTGAAGAATCAGAAGAAGCGGGACGGTGGTTATTCCAGAGAAATCCTGCAGGAGATAGGGAAAGAAAAGTACGATAACCCAGGAAATATAATCCTGGCTACCATTGTCGGACGAAAAGGCTCTGCTCCCAGGAAGGCCGGGACAAAGATGCTGGTTCTGCCGGAAGGGAAATGTATCGGCACAATCGGCGGTGGATGTGCAGAGGCAGAGATCTTTCATAAAGCACTGTATATGAGCCGCAGTGGTAAGACTGCTCCTTCACTGTGCCGTGTGGATATGACAGCGGCTGATGCGGAAGAGAAAGGCATGGTCTGTGGTGGGGTCATAGATGTATTGTTAGAAGTAATTGAAAAAGAGACGGAGAAAAAAGTATGAAAAGAATGAAAAAATGGATCAGTAGTTTGTTAGTGGTGGTTATGCTGTTTGTTTTGCTTAACGGCTGTTCCGGAAACACGCAAGAGCCGAAGGAAGAGGAAGGAACAGAAGCAGGGACAGAAACAGAGATTCAGGTATTTATTGCAGCCAGCTTAAATACCGTTATGACAGAACTTGCAGAAATGTATAAAGAAGAACATCCGGAAGTTAAGATTACATTTAACGCAAATAGTTCCGGCACATTGCTGACACAGATTGAAGAAGGATACGAGTGTGATATCTTTTTCTCAGCAGCACAGAAGCAGATGGATCAGCTGGAAGCAGACGGACTTGTCGTAGATGGTACCAGAGCGAATGTTGTTAATAATCAGGTGGTCGTTATTACACTGAAAGACAGCCAGACAAAGGTAACAGGACTTGAGAATATGAAAGATGCAGAAAGCATTGCCCTTGCAGGCGGAAGTGTACCGGTTGGAAAATATACGAGACAGGCACTTGTGAATCTTGGCATGCTGGAAGAGACAGAGGATGTGTCAGCCATTACGACAGAGCAGGTGTCCGAGGCACTTGGCAGCGTGGAGATCAGTGAGCAGGACAATGTGAGTAAAGTGCTGGCAGCAGTAGTAGAAGGATCTTGTGAAGTGGGAACAACTTACTACTCAGATACATATGGATATGAAGATGATATACAGATTCTGGAAACGGTAGGCTATGATCTCACTGGTAATGTTATCTATCCGGTTGCAAGAGTCGTAAATGAAGAAGCGGATGATGCACAGACTAAAGCGGCAGAGGATTTCCTTAGGTTCATTTTATCCGACGAGGCAAAAGCAGTATTTGAAGCATATTATTTTGACACAAATGTAGAGTAAGAGCAGGGAAAGGTAAGCAGGAAGGAAAGAGATGGCAGAGATCATGCAGAATCTGGACTGGAGTCCACTGATTATTTCATTAAAAACAGGAATCGTAGCGACGGTTATTTCGTTTTTTCTGGGTATCTTTGCTGCCAGAAAGGTGATAAAGATGCCCGCCGGCAGGAAAGCATTCATAGATGGAATACTGACGCTTCCCATGGTTCTTCCGCCTACGGTTGCAGGTTTTTTCCTGCTTCTGATATTCAGCAGGAGAAGGCCGGTTGGCATTTTCCTGTATGAGAATTTTGATATTAAGGTCGTGCAGACCTGGCTTGGCTGTATCATCGCGGCGACAGTGATAGCATTTCCGCTGATGTACCGGAATGCAAGAGCGGCTTTTGAGCAGGTTGACGCGAACCTGGTCTATGCAGGAAGAACACTTGGGATGTCGGAAATGAAGATATTCTGGAAGGTAGTCGTCCCGGCTGCCGGTCCGGGTATTGCATCCGGAACGATCCTTACTTTTGCGAGAGCATTGGGAGAATATGGCGCCACATCCATGCTTGCAGGAAATATCCCGGGTAAAACGGGAACGATTTCGCAGAAGATCGCGATGGTCATGCAGGATGGAGATTATGTGACGGCAGGAATCTGGGCCCTGATCGTGATCATTATTGCCCTTGTGATTATTGTGCTGATGAATTTATTTTCTGCAAAGAAAATGAAGCACGTAAAGCGGTGGTAGAAAAGGAGTGTACGCAGTGGGAATAACGATTGATATTAAGAAGAGGATCGGAGATTTTCATCTGGACGTCCGGTATCAGAGTTCTGCCTCACGCATTGGTATTCTCGGGGCATCCGGATGTGGAAAGAGTATGACGCTCAAATGTATTGCAGGTATTGAGATGCCAGATGAAGGCGAAATCGTTATCCGGGACAGGGTAGTCTACTCCTCCGGACAGAAAATTCATATCCGGCCACAGCAGAGAAATATCGGATATCTGTTCCAGAATTATGCACTTTTTCCGACCATGAGTGTGGCAAAAAATATCGAAGCAGGACTAAAGGGTACGAAGCAGGAAAAGAAGGAAAGAGTGCAGGAGATGATCCGGACCTTCCGACTTACAGGTCTGGAGGACCGTCTGCCGGGAGAACTGTCCGGTGGACAGCAGCAGAGAGCTGCGCTTGCGAGAATCATGGCGTATGAGCCGGAAGTGATTCTCTTGGACGAGCCATTCTCTGCTATGGACATGTTTTTGAAAGAGAAGCTTCAGCAGGAACTTGAGGAAATGTTGCGGGATTATCCGGGAACGGTTATCCTGGTATCTCATGACCGTGACGAGATCTACCGGTTCAGCGCAGAACTCCTCGTGATGGATCAGGGAAAGGTTGTAACGAGCGGAAAAACAAAGGAAATATTCAGGTCGCCGGGAAGCCGGGCGGCCGCGAGACTGACGGGGTGCAAGAATTTCTCACGGGCAGAGAGACTGAATGCACATACATTAAAAGCACTGGACTGGGGGATATTGCTTAAGACAAAGAGAGAGATACCGGAAAATATTACTGACGTTGGCTTTCGGGCGCATGAATTTGTGCCGGTCTGGGGCGGACGAAAGGAAAACTGTATCAGAGTGCAGGTTGCCGGATGTGCGCAGTTGCCCTTTGAAAAGAATTATTACCTGAAACCGGAGACGGGAAATCAGAATGCAGAGAATATCTGCTGGTTTTTGCAGAAGGATAAATGGGGCATACTGGAGGAAAAAGGCATGCCGCAGTACCTGCAATTTCCTGAAGAACATTTGCTGTTCTTGTCAGATGATTGTTTACAAGAAAACTGTAAGCTGTTATAATTTTGTTCAAATAAGTATAAAAGGAAGAACAAAATACCATGGAACTTTTAAAAGAACGAATTCGAAAAGATGGCATCATTAAGCCGGGGAATGTACTGAAGGTAGACAGCTTTCTCAATCATCAGATGGATATTCAGTTGTTTAATGAGATTGGAAAGGAATTTAAACGGCGTTTTGCAGATGTGAAGGTAGACAGGATCCTTACAATTGAGGCATCCGGTATCGGAATCGCAGCCATTGTGGCACAGTATTTTGACTGTCCGGTTGTATTTGCCAAGAAGACACAGTCCATTAATCTGGATGGAACGATGTTGTCTACACAGATCGAGTCATTTACACATAAGCGAACATATGAAGTAATCGTTGCCAGCCGTTTTATAAATCCGGGAGAGAATGTTCTTGTAATTGATGATTTTATGGCAAATGGATGTGCTGCGCTTGGACTTATCGATCTGATCAAATCTGCCCATGCAAATGTTGTCGGTGTCGGTATCGTAATTGAGAAGGGCTTCCAGCAGGGAGGCGCAATGCTCAGAGAGCAGGGACTTCGTGTAGAATCTCTGGCGATCGTTGATGATATGGATGCTGATACACAGAGTATTACATTCCGCGAAAGTTAAGCATATTTTTTGGAATAGAGATTATTTTACAGGTGGGCAGGAGATGTCCGCCTGTATTTGTGTGCATGAAAACAGAGAGGAATCTGGAAGATGAAAGTGATAAAAGGAGATTTTCCATTTTTAAAAGAGCGGGGACATGTGATTGCTCTTGTGGGTGCCGGCGGGAAAACAACGCTTATGTATGCGCTTGCAGAGGCTTTTGCCGGAAATGGCATGAACGTGCTTGTTACAACCACAACCCATATCTTAAGACCAGAGCAAAGATATGGGGCGGAAAATGAAGAGGAAGTGAAGAAGCTGTGGCAGCAGGGCATATATGCAGTTGTAGGAGAGCCCTGCGAAAATGGAAAGTTAAAAGCAGTTCCGGAAGAGAAGTTGTCTTCCTATATGCAAATGGCCGATATTGTCCTTGTGGAAGCTGACGGAGCCAAAAGGAAACCGTGCAAGGTACCTGCGGTACATGAACCGGTGATTCCTCCAGAATGTGATATTGTCATTGGAGTCATGGGTATGGACGCACTGGGAAAACCCCTTAAAGAGGTCTGTTTCCGTAAAGAGGAAGCAGAAGAGCTTCTGCACATTTCGTCTGCAGAGCATTTGCGTCCGGAGCATATGGCCCGTATTCTTTCGTCGCCGGAGGGGACGAGAAAGCTTGTAGATGGCAGAGAGTATTATGTTGTCCTTAACAAATGTGATACCAGAGAACGCATGCAGGCAGGAGAGCAGGTCGCAGCTCTTTTGAAAGAACAGGGAATACACAGAGTTGTTCTTACAGACTGTACGGAGAAACTCATTGTTGTTCGTGGCGGGGGTGATCTTGCAACCGGAACGATCCATCGACTGTGGTCCGCAGGTCTCCCGGTGCTGGTGCTGGAGACGCAGCATCCTGCGGCAATCCGACGGAAGGTGTCGATATGTGAGGCGGTCTATGACGGGAAGACAGTGGTAGATGGTATGCAGGGCGTTTGGATTCGGCATTGTTCTGAGGCGAAAGAAATCATCGCCCAGGGAAAGGTACCTGTTCTTGTTGATCCCCAGGGCGACTCGATAGAAAAGCTTCGTCCATCTGTAGTCATTGATGCCATTCTTGCCAAGAAAAATCTTGGCACAAAGAAGGATATGGCACCTCTTACAATCGCACTCGGTCCGGGATTTGAAGCGGGCAGGGATGTGGACGTTGTGATCGAGACAATGCGGGGGCATGATCTGGGAAGAGTGATCCGAGCCGGAAGTGCTCTGCCGGATACCGGAATACCGGGAATGGTCGGTGGCTATACGAAAGAGCGCGTTATTCATGCAGAGACAGCAGGAAAGTTTCATCATATCTGTAAGATCGGTGATCTTGTAGAGGCAGGACAGGAAATCGCACACATTGAAAGAGAGGACGGCAGTATCTGTCCGGTATGTGCGGCGATTCCGGGTATCCTTCGTGGAATTATAAAGGAAGGCTATCTGGTTACAGAGGGGTTAAAGATAGCGGATATTGATCCGCGCCAAGAAGAACAGGAGAATTGCTTTACCATTTCTGACAAGGCCAGATGTATCGCAGGGAGTGTTCTGGAAGTCATAATCCCACATTATGATTGGTAAAACCGGGCGTTTTCTGATATACTGTGAACTGTAAAACAGAATGAGAGAAATCCGAAGGAGGAAATAGAAAAATTATGGAAAAAAGCAATACAAATGAAAATACGGTGATGAGCAGTCCCTATCAATTTGAGGGGAGGATTCCGCTTAAGCAGGCGATTCCTCTTGGCCTGCAGCATGTTCTTGCCATGTTCGTCGGAAATCTGACCCCGATTCTGATTATTACTGCAGCCTGTGGTGCCGGAGATTTTGCATCTATTCAGGTGTCCTTATTACAGAATGCGATGCTGATCGCGGGTATCGTTACATTAGTCCAGCTGTATGCAGTTGGCCCGGTAGGTGGAAAGGTTCCGATCATTATGGGTACCAGTTCCGGATTTATCGGTGTATTCCAGAGTGTCGTAAATATCATGGGCGGAGGCGTGGCTGCCTATGGCGCGATCATGGGTGCCAGTATGATCGGTGGTCTTTTTGAAACGGTTCTTGGAGCTTTCTTAAAGCCTCTCAGAAAGTTTTTTCCGGCAGTTGTAACCGGTACAGTCGTACTTGCCATTGGTCTGTCACTGATCAGCGTCGGCGTTGGTTCTTTTGGAGGCGGTTCTGCAGCAAATGATTATGGTTCTGCAGAAAATCTCCTGATCGGACTTGTTGTTATGATCATCATTCTTGTACTGAAGCATGGAACGAAAGGGCTGACCAGTTCTTCCTGTATCCTGTTTGGTATTATTATCGGATATATTATCTGTGCAATACTGCCGTTATTCCTTTCTACTACAGCAGTGAACGCAGAAGGTGTAGAGTATACAAAGGCATGGGTGTTGAACTGGGATAAAGTAGCACAGGCAAAATGGTTTGCGGTTCCACAGTTTATGCCGGTGAAACCGGTCTTTGATCTGCGTGCGATCCTTCCGGTTATGATTATGTTTGTTGTAACAGCGGTAGAAACAGTTGGTGATATTTCCGGCTGTATCGAAGGTGGTATGGGAAGAGAAGCAACAGACAGCGAACTTGCAGGTGGTGTTATGTGTGACGGTGTTGGTTCTTCTTTTGCAGCACTTTTTGGTGTGCTTCCGAACACTTCCTTCAGCCAGAACGTAGGTCTTGTTGCCATGACAAAGATCGTGAACCGTTTTGCACTTGGATGTGGTGCGATCTTCCTGATCCTGTGTGGTCTTCTCCCGAAGCTTGCGGCTCTTGTATCTATCATGCCGCAGAGCGTACTTGGTGGAGCAGCTGTTATTATGTTCTCCTCCATCGTTATGAGTGGTATTCAGCTGATCACAAAAGAACCACTGACAGCACGTAATATGACTATCGTATCGGTTGCACTTGGACTTGGTTATGGTATCGGTGCAAACAGTGCAGTACTTGCAGCACTTCCGGACACGGTGAAGTTGATATTTGGAGGTTCCGGAATTGTTCCGGCTGCATTTGTAGCAATTATTTTGAACATACTTCTTCCAAAGGAGGAATAAAATGATTTCTTTTCAACAATATGTGCGGGCGACAAGCCTGGAAGAGGCATATACGCTTTATCAAAAGAAAAATAATGTCATCCTCGGCGGCATGCTGTGGCTGAAGATGCAGAACAGTAATAAGGGGACAGCAATCGATCTGTGTGATCTGGGACTGGATCAGATTGAAGAGACACCAGATGAATACCGGATCGGAGCGATGGTCTCTCTTCGTGCGCTGGAAAAGCATGACGGATTAAATAAGCAGACAGACGGAGCGATGGAAGAGGCACTCAAACATATCGTAGGGGTACAGTTCCGTAATGTTGCCACAATCGGAGGCAGTATCTATGGTCGATACGGTTTCTCCGATGTCCTGACACTTTTTATGGCGCTGGATGCAAAGGTAGAACTGTATCACGCAGGTGTGATGAGTGTAAAGGAATTTGCCGATTTTCCGCGGCAGACGAGAGATGTTCTTGTACGTGTGATTGTACCGAAGGCATCTGGAAAGACCGTTTATATGTCTATGAGAAATACGGAAACAGATTTTCCGGTTCTTAACTGTGCACTGTCTGAGATGGAAGGAAAATATACTTGTGTGATCGGTGCCCGCCCGATGAAAGCAGCTGTCTATGAAGATGAAAAAGGACTTCTTGCCGATGGTATCACTTTGGAATCAGCGGAAGCATTTGCGAAAGATATTGCTTCCAGGGCAGATTTTTCGGGAAATATGCGAGGCAGCGCTGCCTATCGCAGAAAAATATGCGAGGTGCTGGTAAGGCGTTCGGTACTTGCACTTGAGGAGGTGTCATAATGAATATTGAACTGACTCTCAATGGGAAAAAAGTTTCTGCAGATATTGAACCGGATATGCTGCTTATTGATTTTGTGAGAGCAAAGGGCTGCTTTTCCGTAAAACGCGGATGTGAGACAGCCAATTGTGGACTTTGTACGGTTATGATGGATGATGTTCCGGTACTGTCCTGCAGTGTACTGGCAGCCCGTGCAGCCGGACATCAGATTCAGACGCTGGAAGGGTTGCAGGAAGAAGCAGAGGAATTCGTTGGATTTATCGCAGACCAGGGAGCAGAGCAGTGCGGCTTCTGTAATCCGGGTTTTGTGATGAATACGATTGCACTGCTTCGTGAGAATCCAGACCCGACAGATGATGAGATTCGTGCATTTCTTGCAGGAAATCTCTGCCGTTGTTCCGGGTATGAAGGGCAGCTTCGCGGAATCCGCGCATATCTGAACTGGAAGAAAGGGGTGTAAGAGCATGGAACAGAACTTAAAAACAGTAGGACAGCCTGTCCGTAAGAAAGATGCCATGCAGCTCCTTTTGGGTAAGCCGGCTTATGTGGATGATGTGACACCTGCAGATGCACTTGTTGTAAAGGTGTTAAGAAGTCCCCATGCACATGCGCTGATTGAAGAGATTAAGACAGATATTGCCATGAAAGTGCCCGGTATTGTGGCAATCTACACATACAAGGATGTCCCGCAGAAGCGTTTTACGATGGCAGGACAGACTTATCCGGAGCCGTCGCCGTATGACCGCCTGCTTCTGGACAGACGTGTCCGCTTTGTAGGAGATACGGTTGCTATTGTGGCCGGTGAGACAGAAAAAGCAGTGAACCGGGCGCTTAAGATGATAAAAGTTACTTATCAGGTACTGGAGCCTCTTTTGGATTTTCGGATAGCCAAGGATAACGAGATCCTGGTGCATCCGGAGGACAACTGGGAATCTCTGTGCCCGGTGGGTGCGGACAATAAGAGAAATCTCTGTGCCAGTGAGGAAAATGCGGACGGAGATGTAGATGCTGTATTTGCAACCTGTGATGAGATCGTGGAGCACACGTATCATGTAAAAGCCTGTCAGCAGGCAATGATGGAGACTTTCCGCACATACACGGAGATTGATCGTTACGGAAGACTCCATGTCATCAGTTCTACACAGATCGTATTCCATTGCCGCCGTATTATTGCCAATGCGCTGGACATTCCAAAGTCCAAGGTGCGTGTGGAGAAACCGCGTATCGGCGGTGGATTTGGTGCAAAACAAACCGTAGTGGCGGAAGTTTATCCGGCATTTGTCACATGGAAGACGAAGCGTCCGGCGAAGATGATTTATACGAGAGAGGAATGTCAGACAGCTGCGACTCCGCGCCATGAGATGGAAGTAAGAGTAAAGCTTGGTGCATCCAAAGAAGGAAAAATCCGCGCTCTGGATGTCTATACGTTATCGAACACGGGAGCCTTTGGTGAGCATGGTCCGACAACCGTAGGTCTGTCCGGGCACAAATCTATTCCGCTTTATACAGGAGGACTGGAAGCGCACAGATTTGTCTATGATGTTGTATATACAAATGTGCAGGCAGCAGGAGCATATCGTGGATATGGAGCGACACAGGGGATTTTTGCAGTGGAAAGTGCGGTAAATGAACTGGCAGACCGTCTGCATATGGATCCGATTGAACTGCGTATGAAGAATATTGTCCGGGAAGGCATGGTAATGCCGGCTTATTACGGTGAGAAGGCAAATGCCTGTGCGCTGGATCGTTGTATTGAAAGATGTAAGGAAATCTTTCACTGGGAGGAAAAGTACCCGGTTCGTGATATGGGAAATGGAAAAGTACGGACAGCAGGTGTTGCGCTTGCCATGCAGGGCTCCAGTATTTCCAATCTAGATGTGGGATCGGCAACGATGAAGCTGGGAGATGAAGGATTTTACAATCTGCTCATCGGAGCTGCGGATATGGGTACCGGTTGTGATACCATTCTTGCACAGATGGCTGCTGAGTGCATGGGCTGCCCGGTGGATGAGATTGAAGTCTATGGAGCAGACACAGACTCTTCCCCGTATGATTCCGGTTCCTATGCGTCATCGACCACTTATCTGACTGGAAAAGCAGTAGAGATGGCGTGCGAAGAACTGAAAGGCAACATGTGTAAGATCGCGGCAGGCATGTTAGACTGTGGGGAAGATGAAGTAGAATTTACCGGAGAAGGTGTCCGCAGATTAGACGGAACCGGATTTGTATCCAGATTTGATATAGCAACAAAATCCATGTTGAATAATGAGATTGCTGCACAGACGACAGCGACCCACAGCTCACCAGTGTCTCCGCCGCCTTATATGGCAGGTATGGTCGAGATTGAGCTGGATAAAGAGACCGGTAAAGTGGATATACTGGATTATGTTGCGGTCGTTGACTGTGGAACACCGATCAACCCGAATCTTGCCCGGATTCAGGTAGAAGGCGGGCTGGTGCAGGGTATCGGTATGGCACTCAGCGAGAATGTGACCTATTCTGCTTCCGGCAGAATCCTGGAGAACTCCTTCATGCAGTATAAGATTCCGACGCGTCTGGATATGGGACATCTGCAAGTTGAGTTTGAATCCAGCTATGAGCCGACCGGACCGTTCGGAGCGAAATCAATCGGAGAAATTGTAATTAACACACCGGCACCGGCATTGGCACATGCCATCCATCGTGCAACCGGAGTATGGCATCGTACACTGCCGATGACACCGGAGAAGATTCTTATGGGGATAGAAGATGAATAAGCATATCCTATATTTGGCGGCTGGAAACAGCCGCCGTTTTGGCACGAATAAACTATTATATGAATATCACGGGAAACCGCTCTATGAGTATGGTCTGGATGTGATGAGCAGTTTCTGTCAGAAGCGGCAGGACTGTTCCCTTCTGGTGGTATCCCAGTATGAAGAAATACTGCGGCAGGTCAGGCAGAGAGAGATTCCCGCTGTGTACAGTCCGGACAGCAGCAAAGGAATATCTTTTACCATAAAAGCGGCACTGCAGGCACTGGGAGATGTTCCGGCGGAGGACTTCCTTATTTTTGCCGTGGCAGATCAGCCTTATCTGACGGAACGTACGCTGGAGCTTCTGGTGGAGCAGGCAGACGCCGATGTTGAGACGGCCTCTGTGGTATGTGAAGGAGTGCCCGGGAACCCGACCATGTTTTCCGCACGTCTGATCCCAGAGTTGCTTGCGCTTCGGGAAGACGAAGGAGGACGTAAAGTGCTCCGGAATCATAAGTGCGTGTATGTGGAAGTCGAGGACAGGCGCGAACTGTGTGATATTGATACGGAGGGAGACTTATGACAGCAGTATTTCTTACCAGCAGTCCGACAGGACCACTGGATGGCAGACGGCCGGTTGAAGGACTGGATGAAATGAATGATTTTGTGGTGAATCTCAAAAAGTATTGGAAGGATGCTTCCCGGTGCCTGATGATTACGGCAGCTCCGGACTCCTTTGCGCAGAATGATGAGATGACTTCATTTTTTGCCGGTGCAGTAGAAAGATCAGGACTTTCGACAGAATGCTTTGACCTGTGGGATGACCGAATCACAGATTTTTCCAGGGAGACTCTCCATTCTTATGATGTGATCTTCCTCGGCGGCGGACATGTTCCGACTCAGAATGCTTTCTTCCATCGGATAAACCTCCGGGAAAACATACAGAATTTTGAGGGAATCATAATTGGAATCAGTGCAGGCAGCATGAACAGTGCAGATGTCGTGTATGCACAGCCGGAGCTTCCGGGAGAATCGGTGGATGAAGATTATCAGCGTTTCCTTCAGGGCCTGAATCTTACGAAAACGATGATCCTGCCACATTATCAGATGGTGAAGGACAGCTGGCTGGATGGAAAAAGATTGTACGAAGATATAACTTATCCGGATAGCGCAGGCAGAGAATTTCTGATCCTTCCAGATGGCAGTTATCTGATGAGCATTGATGGTGAAGAGACCATCTGGGGAGAATCGTGGATATTGAAAGATAAGAAAATGGTGTAAAGTCTTTGCATAATTCAATAAAGACTTTACACCTTAGATATTGATATGTAATAGTTCCTCTTTTTCGTTTTATTCTTTATCTTTCGGATATTCGATACCTAATATTTCCATAAGGTTTCTGTAAGCTTCAATTTCGGTACTGCCTCTTTGGGCTTCTTTGATTAAAAAACGTTGCATTTCTTCCTTTGTCATTGAATCCTCTCCCATGAAATCACCGCCTTTCGTTGGTGATATTATATCATAGATAACAGAAAAAACTTAAGTCAATAAAAATAAATGATGTTTGCCAACGAACTATGGCATGCATTTTTACCCGGAATTACCAGTACAGTAGTGGTAACAGCTATCGGCAGAAGTAAGAGACGAGGTAAGCAGAAGACTCCGCAGAATCCAGCCCGAAGCTGTTAGAGCCAGAACAACAGACACTTCGTTCACTGCCTGTTGTTCTGGCTCTTATAGATTCGTGGCTTAGTCAGAGGAGTCGGATGCATCGAGGCACTTACTTCTGCCGATACTGTATACCACTTACTATACTAAATTCCTACTCATACCGCTCATCTATCACGCGTTTTGTCTTTTTCTCGCTTCGTGGAAGGACGCCGACTTCTACGACTTTGACAAGTGGTGTGAAGCCGATGCGGCTCTTTACTGTAGAAGCGATGCGGCGGCTCAGATCCAGGAAGTCGATGTTTCCGGTTGTTTCAACATAGATACGCAGGGTATCTTTGCCGTCCAGGTGAGAGATACGAATCTGATATTCGCTGGATACTTCCGGGAATTCTTTGAGTATCTCTTCAATCTGGCTCGGGAATACGTTGACACCTTTGATCTTCATCATGTCATCGGTTCTGCCCATAATCGTATCAAGACGTGGGAATGGACTTCCGCAAGGGCAGGTTCCCGGGATAATGCGGGACAGATCATGGGTGCGGTAACGAATGAGAGGTGCCCCTTCTTTGACAAGGGTGGTGATTACAACTTCGCCAAGTTCTCCGTCAGGCAGCGGTTTTAATGTTACCGGATCGATGATTTCGATATAAATATAATCATCCCAGTAATGCATACCGCAATCTTCGTGGCAGCTGATACCGATACCAGGTCCGTAGATCTCTGTCAGGCCATAAATATCATAAAGTTCGATTCCCAGTTCTGTGGAAATGCGCTGGCGCATCTTTTCACCCCACCGTTCGGAACCAATGACGCCTTTCTTTAAATGAATCTTATCTTTTATTCCGCGTTTTTCAATTTCTTCTGCAAGAAGAAGTGCATAAGAAGAAGTGGAACACAGAACCGAGGATTTCATGTCCATCATCATCTGTAACTGTTTGTCGGTGTTACCCGGTCCCATAGGAATGACCATTGCGCCCAGTTTTTCTGCGCCGTTCTGGAAACCGATACCGGCTGTCCAGAGACCGTATCCCGGTGTGATCTGGATGCGATCTGTGTTTGTGATTCCTGCCATCTCATAGCAACGTTTGAACATGATCGCCCAGTCATCTACATCTTTTGCAGTATAAGGAATGATGACCGGGAGTCCGGTTGTTCCGGAAGAAGAGTGTATCCGGACGATTTTTTCTTCCGGAGCGGTCATAAGTCCCAGGGGATATGCCTCACGCAAGTCATTTTTCTCGGAAAAAGGAAGCTTCTCAAAATCTTCTGCAGTATGAATACTGGAAACTCCGGCCTCTTCGAGTTTCCTGCCATAGAAACTGCCGGCGGAAATGAGAGCATTGATCTGCTGATTAACTTGCTGGATTTGTGTTTCGGATATTCTCATGTTTGTTCCATCCTTTCTGTTTTGTCTTATGCTGTTTATTTAGAAGTATATGTAAGAGCCTGAAAATTGAGTGCATGGAATTTCTCAGGCAATGTTCGCACGATAGCGTCCTTAATGTCCTCTTCGGTAAGACCAAGCATTCCGGTGCGGGTAGCAGCACCGAGAAGCACCATGTTCAGGACTTTTGGAGAACCGATTTCCCGGCATGCAGTTTCGCCGTCTACAATGGTCAGATCTGGAACGACAGACTGCAGATAGTTAAGCATTTCCTGACCGTCGTAGAAAGAACCTCCTAAAGTTGCTGTGACAGGCGCAATGGTATGGCTGCTTACGACGACATGTCCGCCTTCTTTCAGGTAAGGAAGCATACGGACAGCTTCTCCGGGTTCGAATCCGATGATGAGATCAGCGGTTCCGGTCTCGATCATCGGAGAGTATAAGTCATCTCCCATACGAAGGTGACTGAAGACACTGCCGCCGCGCTGTGCCATGCCGATGGTTTCTGCGCTCATAACAGGAATGTTTTTGTGCATTGCTGCTGCTGCGATCAACTTGGAGGCGAGGACAGTTCCCTGCCCGCCGACACCGCATAATACGATATTTTTATTCATGGTCGTCACCTCCTGTAATTGCGTGTACCGGACAGACCTGACTGCAGAGTGTACAGCCGGTGCACAAAGAAGTGTCGATACATACGGTTTCATTGTTTAAGAAAATGGCAGGACAGCCCAGTTCGCGGATACATTTCTTGCATCCAATGCATTGCTCTTCCTGAATATGTACAGAAGCTTTTGGTTTCGTAATGGCAATACACGGAGATTTGAAGATGATCGCCTTTACACCTGATTTTTCTGCCATACGCTTTACACAGGAAACGGCAGCAGAATGCTCCAGCGGATCAATGGTCTCGATGTCAGTCACACCGATTCCGCGAAGAACGGCTTCGATGCTTATTTTCTGAACGATTTCGCCCATCATGGTATGTCCGGTGCCTGGATGAGGCTGGTGTCCTGTCATGGCTGTAGTAGAGTTGTCCAGGATGATCAGGACCATATTTGCCTGATTGTAAACGGCATTGACCACACCGGTAATGGCTGAGGCGAAGAAAGTGGAATCTCCGACAAATGCGAAACAGGTAGTATCCGGTTCGATTTTCTCTACGCCCTGTGCAATATTAAGACCTGCTCCCATACACAGGCAGGTGTCTACCATATCAAGAGGCATGGCATTTCCCAGTGTATAGCATCCGATATCGCCACAGAAAATGGTCTTTTTCCCTTTCATTGCCTGTTTTACCGCATAGAAGGAAGCTCTGTGCGGGCATCCTGCACACAGGACAGGAGGGCGTACCGGAAGTTCCGGCATCTGCGGAAGTTCTGCCTTCATGACAGGCGTAAGTCCGAGGAAACTGCGGATATAGGAAGTGACCAGGTCACGGTTATTTTCTCCGGCATTGGCGGTGTGTCCACTCAGTTTTCCGAGAATTCTGGTAGAAAGATGATATTTTCCACATAAATAAGTAAGTTCCCGTTCGATTACAGGATCCAGTTCTTCCAGGCAGAGAACTTCGTCAAGTCCGGAAAGGAACTCAACAGCCAGTTTCTCTGGGAATGGATGCGGAGTAGCGACTTTCAGAAGAGAAATCATACCGGTTTCCTTTAATGTTTCCATGGCATAAGTAAAACTGATGCCGCCGGCAGCGATTCCTTTTTTGCACTCCGCGTGTTCAGAAGAAGCCTGGAATACCTGATTCCTTTCATAAGAAGAAAAATCTTCCGCCATCTGGATGTTTCGTTCTTCTATTTTCTTGTGATTCATATAGGAAAGCTTCGGGAAAATGACCCAGCGCCTGGAGTCTTTGATGAAGCCTTCTGGCTTATGTACGGTGTATTCGTCCGGATCTTTTACAACAATAGAAGCATAACCATGGCAGACTCTTGTTGTAGGACGAAGGAACACCGGAGTTCCGTATTTTTCAGAGCAGGCAAATGCTTCCTGTATCATTTCGTATGCTTCCTGGGCGGAAGAAGGGTCAAAGCAGGGGAGCTTTGAGAATGCTGCGAAATGTCTGGTGTCCTGTTCGGTCTGTGAGGAAACCGGACCAGGATCATCTGCTACGAGTACGACCATGCCACCTTTGATACCGACATATTCCAGACTCATAAGCGGGTCGGAAGCAACATTGAGTCCCACCTGCTTCATAGTAACTAATGAACGGGCACCGGCATATGCGGCACCGGCAGCAAGCTCCAGAGCTGCTTTTTCATTTACGGACCATTCCACATATACATCTTCCGGGCGATTCTTTGCAACTGTCTCCAGAACTTCGGTAGAAGGAGTGCCGGGGTATCCGGCAACAACATTTACGCCCGCTGCAATTGCGCCCAGTGCGATGGCTGCATTTCCCATTAAAAATTCATTATGCATAATTTCACTCCTGGTAAAAAATTTGTTGGGTTTAGTATACATCAGAATTCATAGATATTCAATCAAGACAATATCTTGAGTTTACCCCTTTGAGTGTATATAATAATTGCAGATAAAATCAACGAGAAGGGTAGAATACAATGAATTTGTTTACAATGGAGCATGTTACGAAATCTTACACGGACAGGATACTTCTGGATGATGTGGATTTCAGCATGAATGAGAATGAAAAAATAGGTGTGATTGGAATTAATGGAATGGGTAAATCTACCCTTCTTAAAGTAGTGGCGGGGATCGAGCCCTGTGAGCAGGGAAAGATCAGTATGAGAAGTCAGCTCAAAATGAGTTTCCTTCCACAGACTCCGGTGTTTGAAGAGGGAATCACAGTACTTGGCGCTGTGGTAAAGGGGAATGTTGACGAGCTGAATCGCTGGACGATTGAAGCAGATGCCAGATCGATGCTAAATAAGCTCGGCTTTACAGATTATGAGGAAAAAGTGGAACATATGTCGGGCGGACAGAAGAAGAGAATCGCACTTGTCAATGCTCTTCTGACTTCTGCAGATATCCTTATATTGGATGAGCCTACGAACCATCTGGATAATGCCATGTCCGAATGGCTGGAAGAATACCTGATTCAATACCGCGGAGTGATCTTAATGGTAACCCATGACAGATATTTCCTGGACCGCGTGGCAAATCGTATTGTCGAAGTCGATGGAGGAAAACTTTATAATTATCCGGGAAATTATTCTGAATTTGTGCGTCTGAAAGAAGAACGGCAGAATATGGCACTTGCAACAGAAAGAAAACGAAAAAGTCTGCTTCGGACGGAGCTTGAGTGGCTGCATCGTGGAGCAAGAGCAAGAAGCACGAAGCAGAAGGCTCATATAGACCGTATAAGAGCGATGCAGGAAATGAAGGATATTCAGGCGGAGAAACGGGTCATTATGGATTCGGTCGCATCCCGAATGGGAAATAAGACGATAGAACTGACCGATATTTCCAAATCCTATGGCACTCGTTGTCTGATAAAGGATTATAATTATATCTTTCTGAAAAATGATCGTATCGGCATTATCGGACCGAATGGCTGCGGTAAGACGACACTTCTTAAGATCATAAACGGTATTGTAAAACCAGACAGCGGAAGCGTGGAAATCGGCCAGACTATACGGATCGGGTATTTCTCACAGGAAAATGAGTACATGGATGCTTCCATGAAGGTCATTGACTATATAAAAGAAGTAGGAGAATATGTTGCAACTTCTGACGGAAGGATCACTGCGTCTCAGATGCTGGAGAACTTCCTGTTCGAAGGAGCGCTTCAGTGGTCCAGGATTGAGAAACTGTCTGGTGGAGAGAAGAGGCGGCTCTATCTGCTTCGCGTGCTGATGAGTTCGCCGAATGTTCTCATTCTGGATGAGCCGACGAATGACCTTGATATACAGACACTTACCATTCTGGAGGATTATCTGGACAGGTTTGACGGAATTATCATCGTAGTGTCCCATGACAGATATTTTCTGGATCGTATGGTGAACCGTATTTTCTCGTTTGAGGGAGAGGGACGGATTCGCCAGTTTGAAGGTGGCTATTCCGATTATCTCATCCGCAGGGAACTGGAAAAGGATGCGGAAGACATACCGGAGACTGTGAAGAAAGAAAAGTCGGATGCATCTAAGGCTACATGGAAGCAGCGGGAGAAAAAGCTTAAGTTTTCCTTCAAAGAGCAGAAAGAGTTTGAAACGATTGATGATGATATTGCGGCTTTAGAGGAGAAGATTGAGATTATAGATCAGGAGATGGCAGAAAATGCCACGAATTCGGCAAAGCTCAGTGAATTGATGAAGGCGAAAGAAGAGGCAGAGCAGATGCTGGAAGAGAAGATGGACAGATGGGTTTATCTGAATGATTTGAATGAGCGGATTCTGGAAGATAAGAAAGAATTCTAGGGAAACGGAGTAAGATATTCCGTTATCAGTTCTTCTATATTTTTAATATTTAAGGGACGTAATCGGGTTTCGTGAGATAAAAGCAGTTGCTTGCCAGGATAGATGCCGTTTTTTATATAGGTTTCGATTTTTAGTAGAGCTTTCTCGGTATAAACTGGATCATCCATCATTCCCAAATGCTCCCAGTAGAAGACCTGCCGGGTCTTTTTGTTGAGCACTGTGAAATCAGGGTAAATCGTTCCAAATCCTTTTAACGTAATTGGGCATTCATATTTGTATGGGATTCCACATGCAAAAAATTTGTCTGCCAGGATTTTTTCGGATTTGGAGCGAACTCGCTCGTTTCTTTCTGTATATATTTCCGGTTCGTTTGAAGCAAAGCCTTTTGGTACAAAAGGCTCGTTTTGCCATGTTTTTGCATAAGAATTGTCAGATAAAACATAGGCATTTATCAGAGGCTTTTTACCGTTTGGCATAAGCTCATATACATTTTCTAATGCATTTGGATGATATTTCCGCAAAAACTTTTGTATGGTACTTAACTGATCGTTTATGGTTTTCAATAAAGCAGTTTCATATTCTTTTTGTGCCAGTCTATGCACCAGTTCCATATCTTTTTTCTTGATGTAATTTCCGCAATAGTTTGAATCTGTTTTGTGGAATTTTACCCGATGATAATAGGAGGGATTTCCTTTTTTATGAGTAACTCTCAGAGTCCCTTCGGGTGCTTGTTGTAAATGCTCCTGAATTTTTTTCTGTAAATCCTTTAGGTAAAGTTCCTGTGACTGCAATTCCTTGATAATAGTATTTGTCATGGCTTTCCTCCTTGTGATAGATGATAAGAAATGAATACAAGGTGATGTTTTCATTCCCTGAGAAACAAAAAATAGAATTTGAATGACTTTTTTAAAGATAAAATCATTTCCTAAAATAGAAATCATAAATTTGAATGAATTGAGGAATAAAAAAGTCAGCTCCTAAGAGTACAAACTAAAGTATTGAATGATTTGAAGGGTAAAAAAGTCGGCTCCTAAGAGCAGAATTTAAAAAATTGAATGAACAGAGCAATAATAGGGATTTGAGAGCACCAATATGTGATGGTAGCTATAGTATACTACATTATTTACAAAATACAAGTCAGTAATTATATAACTGTTTTTTGTAGTTTAAATTTTTTCCAAAAAATGGTTGACATATTACGATATCAGGAATATAATCTAGAAAAACACATAAAACATATCAAAATAGTAGGAAAGGAGAACGACATGTCAAATATATATAAAGGAACTCTTGGACTTATAGGAAACACACCATTAGTAGAGGTAACAAATGTTGAAAAGAAACTGGGATTAGAGGCGACGGTTTTAGTAAAGCTTGAGTACTTCAATCCGGCCGGAAGTGTAAAAGACAGAATTGCAAAGGCAATGATCGAAGATGCAGAAGAAAAAGGAATCTTAAAAGAGGGATCTGTGATCATTGAACCAACATCTGGAAATACGGGAATCGGTCTTGCATCTATCGCAGCAGCAAAAGGATATCGCATCATCCTTACGATGCCGGAGACCATGAGTGTTGAAAGAAGAAATATCTTAAAGGCTTATGGTGCTGAGCTTGTACTGACAGACGGAACAAAGGGTATGAAAGGTGCCATTGAAAAAGCGGAAGAGCTGGCAAAGGAAATAGAAGGAAGTTTTATACCAGGACAGTTTGTAAATCCAGCAAATCCGGCAATACATAAAGCAACTACAGGACCTGAGATCTGGAATGATACAGATGGTGCGGTAGATATCTTCGTAGCCGGAGTTGGAACCGGTGGAACATTAACAGGAACTGGTGAATACCTGAAATCACAGAATCCGGATGTTAAGGTCATAGCAGTAGAGCCTGCAGGTTCTCCGGTACTTTCCGAAGGGAAGGGTGGACCGCATAAGATCCAGGGTATCGGCGCAGGATTCGTACCGGATGTATTGAATACAAAGATTTATGACGAGATCATCAAAGTAGAAAATGATGATGCATTTGAAGAAGCAAAGCTTCTTGCCAAGAAGGAAGGCGTATTGGTAGGTATTTCCTCCGGCGCAGCATTGCATGCAGCGATTGAACTGGCAAAACGTCCGGAAAATAAAGGAAAAACAATCGTTGCTCTGCTTCCGGATACAGGAGACAGATATTATTCCACACCGTTATTTACAGAATAAAATAACAGACAAGGAGATCGAGACTATGGGAGAAAAGATTACAAGAGAAAACAGAAAATTTAAATTTGAGACATTACAGTTACATGTAGGACAGGAAACACCGGATCCGGTTACGGATGCCAGAGCAGTCCCGATTTACCAGACATCATCCTATGTATTCCGTAACAGCGACCATGCAGCAGCACGTTTCGGACTCTCTGATGCCGGCAATATATACGGACGTCTTACCAATCCTACAGAGGACGTATTTGAGAAGAGAATTGCAGCTCTTGAAGGTGGTGTCGCAGCTCTTGCAGTAGCATCCGGAGCAGCAGCGATCGCATATACCATTGAAAATCTTGCACAGAATGGTGATCATATTGTGTCTGCCAAGAATATTTACGGTGGTTCCTATAATCTTCTGGCACATACACTCCCGCAGTATGGCATTCAGACAACATTTGTAGATATCTTCAATTATGAAGAAGTGGAAGCTGCGATTCAGGAGAATACCAAGGCAGTATATATTGAGACACTTGGAAATCCGAACTCCGACGTAGTAGATATTGAAACATTAGCTAACATTGCTCATGCGCATAAGATTCCACTTGTAGTAGATAATACATTTGCAACCCCTTATCTGGTGCGCCCGATCGAATATGGCGCAGATATCGTGGTTCACTCTGCAACAAAGTTTATTGGAGGACACGGAACGACAATCGGTGGTGTCATTGTGGACAGTGGAAAATTTGACTGGGAGGCATCTGGAAAGTTTGCATCTCTGACAGACCCGAACCCGAGCTATCATGGTGTAAGCTTTACAAAGGCCGTAGGTCCGGCAGCGTTTGTTACAAAGATCCGTGCTATCCTTCTCAGAGATACAGGAGCAACACTTTCACCATTCCATGCATTCTTCTTCCTGCAGGGACTGGAGACTCTTTCCCTTCGAGTAGAACGTCATGTGGAGAATGCACTGAAGGTAATAGAATACTTAAATAGCCACCCGCAGGTAGAAGCCGTACATCATCCGTCTGTAACCGCGGATGAAAGCCAGAAAGCATTGTACCAGAAGTATTTTCCGAACGGTGGCGGTTCTATCTTTACATTTGAAATTAAGGGAGATGCCCAGAAGGCAAAAGATTTTATTGATAACCTTGAGCTGTTCTCATTGCTGGCAAACGTAGCGGACGTAAAATCTCTTGTTATCCATCCGGCTACTACAACACACAGCCAGTGCACAGAGGAAGAGCTTCTGGATCAGGGAATTAAGCCAAATACAATCCGCCTCTCCATCGGAACAGAAAATATTGACGATATCATCCAGGATCTGGAAGAGGCATTTAAGGCGGTGGAGTAAAGTAGACGCGATATTATACGTATAAATTTGTCGGAGTCAGGGAAACCTGGCTCCGATGCTTTTCAAAGTGCGGAGGTAAATATGGAGATTTCAGGGTATTGAATTGCAGGATATTGTGATAGAATATGAACAGGTAACGGATACCAGAAGGAGAAAGCTTATTATGGGAGAATATATTTCAAGAGAAGATGCATTTACGTTATTAAGAAAATATAATCAGGATCGCTTCCATATCCATCATGCATTAACGGTTGAAGGCGTAATGAAATGGTTTGCCAATGAACTGGGATATGGAGATGATGCTGAATACTGGGGCATTGTTGGGTTGCTTCATGATATTGATTTTGAACAGTATCCGGAAGAACATTGCATTAAGGCGCCCGAATTGTTAAGAGATGCCGGAGTCGGGGAAGATATCATCCATGCAGTGTGCAGTCACGGATATGGATTGACGGTGGATGTAAAGCCGGAGCATGAGATGGAAAAAGTTCTGTATGCGGTGGATGAGCTGACGGGTCTGATCGGTGCGGTCGCTCTTATGCGTCCGTCTAAAAGTGTGCAGGATATGGAAGTGAAATCTGTAAAGAAGAAATACAAAAGCAGCAATTTTGCTGCCGGATGTTCCAGAGAAGTAATACAGAAGGGAGCGGATATGCTTGGATGGGAACTCGACGAATTGATTCAAAAGACCATCTATGCAATGCGCTCTTGTGAGGAGAAGGACGATGACTAATACAGTTGAAAGACAATTTGTAAAATATGTCTCTCAAAATATATTAGGAATGATAGGAATTTCTGCATATGTACTGGCAGATACATTCTTTATTTCGATTGCAGAAGGAGCCGTGGGAATCACGGCTCTTAATCTCGTGCTACCCATTTACAGTTTTATATTCGGTATTGGCGCCATGCTTGGTGTTGGCTCGGCGATTCGCTTCAGTATTCTGCGGGCGAGAAAAGATGAGAGGGCAGATGATTATTTTTCCAATGCTCTCTTATTTGCGGTTATTTTTGGAATTATTTTTATGGTGCCGGGGTTGTTGATGCCGGAGAAGATTGTTGCGGCGCTTGGCGGTGATGCAGTGATTGTTGCCACAGGCGCGCCGTATACGCGTATTTTCCTTTTGTTTACGCCATTTTTTATTGGAAATCATATATGTAATGCTTTTGTCAGAAATGATGGGAATCCATCGCTTGCTATGCAGGCGACGCTGTTCAGCAGCCTGTTTAATATTGTTATGGATTATGTGCTGATGTTTCCGCTTGGACTGGGGATGGCTGGTGCTGCACTGGCAACGGCTTTTTCTCCGGTTGTTGGTATTCTTATTTGCTGCAGGCACTTTTTCTCAGACAAGAATTCTGTCAGGTTTTTGCGGAAACGCCCGTCTGTAAAGAGACTGCTGGAATCCTGCAAGCTGGGAATGGCAGCATTTGTGGGAGAGATCTCATCTGGAGTGACTACGGCAGTATTCAATTTCCTGATCCTTGGACTGGCAGGAAACGATGGAGTTGCAGCTTTCGGAATTGTTGCCAATACCTCAATTGTTGCAACTTCTGTCTTTAATGGCGTGGCCCAGGGAACGCAGCCTCTGATCAGTAATTTTTATGGAAGAGGGGAGAAAAGGTCGGTCAGAAAGCTTTTGAAACTGGCGCTGGGAACAGCACTGATGCTTGCCCTTCTGGTAATAGTAGTGACTCGTATTTTTGCGGGTGCTATCGTAGATATATTTAACAGTGAGAATAATGCGCAGATGGCAGCCTACGCCATGGAAGGTGTGCGCCTGTATTTTGTTGGATTTCTGTTTGCAGGATTCAATATCGTCGGTGCGGGATACCTAAGTGCGACAGAGTCAGCAGTGTGGGCTTTTGTCACTTCTATTTTGCGCGGAATCATTGCAATCACCATATGTGCTTTTGTATTAGCTCATTTTCTCGGAATGACTGGTGTCTGGATGGCGTTTCCGGCAGCTGAGCTTATTACATTAGTTTTTATGGTGGCGGCAATGATAAGGAGTAAAAAATAATCATCAGTTAATCATCAGTGATGCGGCTGAATTACAAAATAACAGTAGTCATATTCTGATATCAGTGATATAATAATTCTTTAATTGGTGTTGATTGAGAGAATGTTTAGAATGTATATGACGGAGGTTACGATGAGCGAGATCAGAAGAGAAATTTTAAAACATTTGGAAAAGAACAGTAAAGCGAATTTGGGAGAGCTTGCGGTTCTTCTGGGAACAGATGAAATAACCATAGCAAACGAGATTGCAGATATGGAAAAAGAGGGGATTATCTGCGGATATCATACACTGATTGACTGGGATAAAGCCGGCAGAGGTTATGTGAATGCGCTGATTGAAGTGCGGGTGACACCGCAGCGGGAAAGAGGATTTGATAAGACAGCGGCAAGGATTGCGAATTATCCGGAAGTCAATGCTGTTTATCTGATTTCCGGTGGGTATGATTATCTGGTGACACTGGATGGAAAGACATTGATGGAAGTGTCCAGATTTGTGTCTGAGAAGCTGTCAACATTAGAAGAAGTAGTAGGAACAACGACACATTTCATCTTAAAGAAATATAAAGAGCATGGAGCATGTCTGATTCATGAGAAAAAAGAAGAAAGGATTGCGGTGATGCCATAATGAGAGACCCATTATCTAAGAAGATCATCGGCATCGAGCCTTCCGGAATCCGTAAATTCTTCGATATTGTCAGCGAGATGCCTGACGCGATCTCCCTCGGTGTAGGAGAACCGGATTTTGATACTCCCTGGCGTATCCGTGAAGAGGGAATATATTCTCTGGAACGCGGAAGGACATTTTACACCTCGAATGCCGGTCTGAAGGATCTGAAAAAAGAAATCAGCCTGTACCTGGAGAGAAAGATACAGGTAAGATATGATGATAATACGGAAGTGATGGTAACGGTAGGAGGAAGCGAAGGGATTGACGTTGCGATGCGTGCCATGCTGAACCCCGGGGATGAAGTGCTGATTCCACAGCCGTGTTATGTATCTTACCTTCCATGTACGGTGCTTGCGGATGGAGTGCCGGTAACCATACCACTTCAGGAAAAGAACCAGTTCAAATTGACAGCAGAAGAGCTGGAGGCAGCAATCACGCCGAAGACAAAGATTCTTGTTCTGCCATTTCCGAATAATCCGACCGGAGCGGTCATGACGAGAGAAGATCTGGAGACGATTGCAGAAGTTGTAAAAAAGCATGACCTGTATGTGCTGTCAGATGAGATTTATTCAGAGCTTACATATGGGACAGAGCATGTTTCCATTGCATCTTTCCCGGGAATGAAGGAGCGGACACTGGTGGTCAATGGATTTTCCAAGGGATTTGCCATGACAGGATGGCGACTTGGCTATATTTGTGGTCCGGCATTTATTGTTGAGCAGATGGTGAAGATTCATCAGTATGCTATTTTGTGTGCGCCGACCAATAGCCAGTATGCAGCAATCGAAGGCCTTAGAAATTGTGATGATGAAGTACAAATGATGCGTACCGCTTACAATGAGAGGCGCCGTTTTCTCATGCACGAGTTTAAGCGTATGGGAATCTGCTGTTTTGAGCCATTTGGTGCGTTCTATGTATTTCCGAATATTCAGGAGTTTGGAATGACTTCGGAAGAATTTGCCACAGAGCTTCTGAAAGAAGAAAAAGTGGCGGTCGTGCCGGGAAGTGCGTTTGGAGAAAGTGGTGAAGGATTTATCCGTATTTCTTATGCCTACTCATTGGATGATCTGAAAGAGGCACTAGGAAGAGTAGAAAGATTTATCGAGAAATTAAGGAAATAAAAACACTGGAAAAAGGTATGCTCGTATGCTAAAGTGAAGTTAAAGAAAATTTCAAGAAGCAAGGGGAATCATACTATGGAAAGAAGAGTAGGTACTGTATCAAGAGGAATTCGCTGTCCGATCATCCGGGAAGGAGATCACCTGTCAGATATTATTGTAGAAAGTGTGCTAGGGGCAGCAGAAAGTGAAGGATTCGATATCCGTGACCGAGATGTGATCGCAGCGACAGAATCTATTGTGGCACGAGCACAGGGAAATTATGCATCTGTTGATGCCATTGCAAAAGATGTGAAGGAGAAGTTAGGTGGAGAAACAATCGGAATCATTTTCCCGATTCTCTCAAGAAATCGTTTTTCCATCTGTTTAAAAGGAATGGCAAGAGGTGCAAAGAAAGTTGTACTGATGTTAAGCTATCCAAGTGATGAGGTGGGAAATGAGCTTGTGTCTTTAGATCAGCTTGATGAAGCCGGGATCAATCCGTATAGTGATGTTCTTGATGAGGATCGTTATCGTGAATTGTTTGGTGAAAATAAGCACACATTTACCGGTGTTGATTATGTTTCCTATTACAGTGAACTGATTCGTGAGCAGGGTGCGGAGGCAGAAGTGATCTTCGCAAATAATCCGAGAGAAATCCTGAATTATACGAAGAATGTCCTGACCTGTGATATACATACCCGTGAAAGAACGAAACGTATCCTGAAAGCAGCCGGAGCAGAGGTTGTCTGCGGTATGGATGATATCCTTACAAGTCCGGTAGACGGAAGTGGATGTAATGAGCGTTTCGGACTTCTTGGTTCCAATAAAGCAACGGAGGAAACGGTAAAGCTGTTCCCAAGAGACTGCCAGAATCTTGTTGAAGATGTGCAGGCAAAGATTCTTGAGAAAACAGGAAAGCATGTAGAAGTTATGGTATACGGTGACGGCGCCTTCAAAGATCCTGTCGGAAAGATATGGGAGCTTGCAGATCCATGTGTATCTGTGGCACATACCCCGGGGCTTGAAGGAACACCGAATGAGCTGAAGCTTAAGTATCTGGCAGATAATGATTTTAAAGATCTGTCCGGTGAGGCTTTAAGAGATGCCATTTCCAGACGTATCCAGGAGAAGAAGGATAATCTGGTGGGAGATATGGTTTCTCAGGGAACAACACCGAGAAGAATCACTGATCTGATTGGATCCCTTTGTGATCTGACCAGTGGCTCCGGAGACAAAGGTACACCTGTGATATTGGTACAGGGTTATTTTGATAATTATACTTCATAATAAGAATTTCATATTATCGTATTCCAAGCTGCCAGAACGCAACCGCGCTGGCAGCTGCTACATTTAATGAGTCTACATTATGAGACATCGGAATCTTTACGGTGTAATCACAATCTGCAATGGTCGTATCTGCGAGACCGTCGCCTTCAGTTCCAAGGATGATGGCCAGCTTTTCTTCTGCCATAAGATTCGTGTCATCAATAGAGACAGAGTCATTGCTTAATGCCAGAGCAGCAGTCTTAAATCCGGTACTTTGAAGTGTCTGTATTGCAGGCTGCGGCCAGTCAGCTTCATTTTCTCCGAGAAATGTCCATGGAATCTGAAAAACTGTTCCCATACTCACGCGAATAGACCGTCGGTAAAGCGGGTCGCTGCATGCCGGTGTGAGAAGAACGGCATCAATATTCAGCGCTGCCGCGGAGCGAAAGATAGCTCCAATATTGGTCGGATTCATTACATTTTCCAAAATAACGATCCGGCGGGCATTTTTACAGACAGATGATACAGTCGGATGCTTTGGGCGGCGCATCAGGCACAGCGCACCCCGGGTAAGATTAAATCCGGTCAGTTGTGTCAGCACATCAAAAGATGCAGTATATACAGGAATGTCACTGCAGCGGTCAACGATATGTTTCGCCTCTCCGGTAATGTGTTTTTTCTCCAGAAGAAGTGAGACAGGTACACATCCGCTGTCAAGAGCGCGTTCAATTACTTTCGGACTCTCAGCAATGAAGAGTCCTTTTTCTGGTTCATCACGGTTCAGAAGCTGTCGCTCGGTAAGTCGTGCGTAAGCATCCAGCTCCGGTGCCTGAAAATCTGTAATTTCTATAATATTCACCATAAAAACCTCCGTCCCCAACTTGTTACAGAATTGCTACAAACCGCATAAATGCTTCTCGTCCTTCCTTTGTGCATTTGAATACACCGGCGTCTTCCAGTACATGTGTGAATACGATTCCCACTTCTTCTTTCAGGATATCCATTATATTTGCTTCTGTGATTTCTTTGTATTTTGGAAGGAAAGAAGTTACCCATTCAGCGTGTTTCTCGATTTTACCGCAGCTTGTTATGTCTTTTCCGGCAAGAATATATTCTGCCAGGATTTCCAGCTCTTCTTTTAATCTGGAAGGCAGGACAGCGAGTCCCATGACTTCGATGAGTCCGATGTTTTCCTTCTTAATATTGTGATACTGTGCATGTGGATGGTACACACCGAGCGGATGCTCTTCGGTTGTGATGTTGTTGCGAAGCGTAAGATCCAGCTCGTAGATATCGCCGACTTTACGCGCAATCGGTGTGATTGTGTTATGCGGTTCCCCATTTGTTTCTGCATAGATGAATGCGGATTCGTCAGTGTATCCTCTCCAGCATTTTAATATGTGATCTGCGAGATCCACCAGCCGGTCTGTATCCCTGCTGCGGATTCGAAGTACGGAAAGTGGCCATTTTACGATGCCGGCTTCGACATCTTCATATCCCGGTATGGTTACGTACTTTTCAATCGGTGCTTTTGCCATGGCAAAGGTGTAATGTCCGCCCTGGAAATGGTCGTGGCTTAAGATGGAGCCGCCAACGATCGGGAGGTCGGCATTAGAACCGAGAAAATAGTGTGGGAATAATTTGATAAAATCAAATAATTTCACAAAGGTCGTTTTTTCAATCTTCATCGGCACATGTTCGCCGTTAAACACGATGCAGTGCTCGTTGTAGTATACATAAGGTGAGTACTGGAATCCCCAGTTACTGTCATTGATTGTAATTGGGATGATTCTATGATTCTCCCTTGCCGGGTGATTTAAGCGTCCGGCATAGCCTTCATTTTCCATGCATAGCTGACATTTTGGGTAAGCGCTGTTCTTTGCATTTTTTGCAGCGGCGATTGCCTTCGGGTCTTTCTCCGGTTTTGACAAATTGACAGTAATATCGATTTCACCGTAAGGAGAATCTACCTTCCACTTCATATCCTTTTTCACACGATAGCGGCGGATGTAATCGCTGTCCTGACTGAACTTGTAATAATATTCAGTTGCTGTTTCCGGGGAAAGAGCATATTTCTCCTGAAATGTCTGCTGTACCTGTGCCGGTCTTGGCATGAGGCAGTTCATAAGCTTTGTGTCAAAAAGATCACGGTAAGCGATGCTGTCCTCAATAATTCCTCGTTTTACAGCTTCATCCAGAAGATTCTTAAGCACATCTTCCAGAATGATATTGGTTGTGTTTGTCTCGACATCTTCATACCCATCCTCCTGCATGACATCTAACAGAAGATTGGTCGTATAGATTCGTTCGCATTCCGGTGTGATTCCGGTCTTTATACCATATTCTACTAATTTTTTGATATTTTCGTATAACATTGCATTATCACCTCACTGCTTATTTCAGAACTCTGGCGCCGTCGCCGATTTCCACCACATAAAACTCGGCTTCATGTCCTACTTTTTCCTTGTAGGCTTTTCCGATTTCTGCAATAAATGTATCAACTGCATCACTTTTTACGATACTTACCGTACAGCCGCCGAATCCTCCACCTGTGATTCTGGAGCCGATGACGCCCGGCATTGCCTGTGCCAGATCGACAAGAATATCAATCTCTTCACAGGAAACCTCGTAATCATATCTTAAAGATTCATGAGATGCATTCATAAGCTGTCCAAATACATCCAGCTCGTTATTCTTAAGAGCATTCACAGCACGGATGGTACGTTGATTTTCGTAAACAGCGTGTTTTGCACGTCTCTGTCTTACCGGAGACTGGATGGCATCCTTGTGTGCTTCAAATTCTTCTTCTGTCAATTCGCCCAGTGCCTGAATATTTACAACAGACTGCAGTTCTTTCAATGCTGTCTCGCATTCATTTCGTCGGTCATTGTAGGCAGAATTTACAAGGCTGTGCTTTACCTTGCTGTTTGTAATGACGATCCTGGCATTTGCAAGCTTAATCGGTGCATACTCATAATTCAAGGTATTTGTGTCAAGGAAAATTGCGTTATCCTTCTTACCCATTGCGCTGGCAAACTGATCCATGATACCAACATTACAGCCATTGAAGTTGTTTTCGGAATCCTGTCCGATCAGGGCGATTTCTGTCATACTTACCGTATCAAATCCGTATATGTCTTTTAAGATGATTCCTGTCAGTACCTCTAAGGAGGCGGAAGAGGAGAGACCGGAGCCATTCGGGATGTCACCGTAAATGGCGATATCCAGTCCGTGTGTGAGCTTATACCCGCGCTTCTCAAATGCCCACATAACTCCCTTCGGATAATTTGTCCAGGAAGCTTTTTTTGACGGTACAAGGTCATTCAGGGAAGTCTTGATCACCCCGATTGAGTCGAAGTTCATAGAGTAAAAACGAAGGGTTCGATCTTCGCGTGCTCTTACGGCTGCATATGTACCAAGAGTCAGAGCACACGGAAACACATGTCCACCATTATAATCTGTATGTTCTCCGATGAGATTCACGCGGCCCGGTGCGAAATATGTACGGATTTCTCCATTTTCCCCATATAATTTTTTGAATTCCTGCACTAATTTTTCTAACATATTTCTTTCTCCATTCTTTTATTCTCGTTCTCTTTCCCTTGCAGGGATATGTAATTTGCTTTATGATTAAATCATAATGAGAATATCGTAAGAAAACAATAATAATTTTGAAGATAATTATAAGGATATTGAGGAAATGCAGATTCACATTGAGAAAAATCAAAAAGAGATCAAAGAGCATGGGAGTTTTGCCTTCCCGGTAAATGTAAGTATTGAGAATATTCAGTCATACGAGCAGAGTTCTTTTCTCTGGCACTGGCATCCGGAGATAGAGCTTACATGGATCGTGTCAGGTGAAATGGAGTATCACGTCAACGACCGACAATATATTCTGAAGGAAGGGGAAGGCCTGTTCGGAAACAGTAATACGCTGCATTCCGGATATATGAAGGATGGGAAGGAGTGTACTTATTTGTCTGTTACATTTCACCCAAGATTCCTGTATGGATATGAGAATAGTATTTTGCAGACAAAATATGTGGATTACATAACAGAAAATGAAGAGTGGGCTTCGCTTCATCTGGAAAAAAATATTATCTGGCATCAGGAGATTTTATACTGGGTAAAAAAGATTTATGAGATGTCTCAGGAGCCCCCTGTCGATTTCGAATTGCAGGTGCATATGCAGCTTTTACAGATATGGCAGAAGTTATATCAGTATTTTGCTTCTCTTCCAGAGAGAGAAAAGAAACCGCAGTTGCATTTGCAGAGACTCAGGGATATTGTTTCTTATATACAGGAACATTATGCAGAGGAAATCAGTCTGGAGGAAGTGGCAGAGCAGGTGAATATCTGTAAAAGTGAATGCTGCCGGTTCTTCAAAAAGCATATGAATATGACGATATTTGATTATATCCTTTTTTTGCGGATACAGAAGAGCCTTCCACTTCTTAAGTCCGGAGAAAGTGTGACGGAAGTAGCAGGAAGGGTTGGTTTCTCCAGTCCGGCATATTATGGACAGATTTTTAAGAGGTATATGAAATGTACGCCGCGGGAGTACAAGAAAAGCGAATAAACATAAGGAGAGAGAAAAATGCAGAGAAAATGGTGGCACGGAAAAGTAGCATATCAGATTTACCCAAAGAGCTTTAAGGACAGTAACGGAGATGGCATCGGTGATCTCCGGGGAATTATAGAGAAGCTGGATTATTTAAAGGAGCTTGGAATTGATATTATCTGGCTGTCTCCGGTGTATCAGTCTCCTTTTGTGGATCAGGGATATGATATTTCTGATTATTACGCAATCGATCCGTCATTTGGAACAATGGAAGATATGGAGGAACTGGTTGCCGAAGCAAAGAAAAGAGACATGTATATTATTATGGATCTTGTTGTCAATCACTGTTCGGACAAACACGAGTGGTTCCAGAAAGCCGTTGCAGATCCGTTTGGGAAATATGGAAAATATTTTTATATCAAAGAAGGAAAGAATGGCAATCCACCATGTAACTGGCGTGCATATTTTGGCGGCAGTGTGTGGGAAAAGCTGCCGGGATATGACAATCTGTTTTATCTGCATATGTTTGCGAAAGAGCAGCCGGATCTGAACTGGGAAAACCCGGAGGTACGAGAGGAAATATACAAAATGATCCGGTGGTGGCTGGAAAAAGGAATTGCCGGCTTCCGTATCGATGCAATCATCAATATCAAAAAAGACCTCAGGTTCCAGGATTTTCCGGCAGACAGAGAAGACGGCACTTGCTCCGCAGGGGTTATGCTGCAGCATGCGCAGGGAATCCATGAATTCCTGCAGGAGATGAAGAGAGAAGCCTTTGCGCCATATGAAGCTTTTACAATTGGGGAACTGTTTGATTTCCGGCGAGAGGAACTGGAGCGGTATATTGGAGAAGAGGGATGTTTTGAGTCTATTTTTGATTTTTCTACTCATATGATCGGAACAAGCGGTAAGGGCTGGTATGATTTTCAGAAGGTAACACCGGATGCTTATCGGGACACGGTGTATGAGAGCAAGCGGCTGACACAGGATACGGCACTTATGGCGAATATTATTGAGAACCATGATGAACCGCGGGGAGTAAGTCGATATATCCCAGAAGGGGACGTAAATGAAATCAGCAAAAAAATGCTGGCTGGTGTGATGATGATGACGCATGGTCTTCCGTTTTTGTATCAGGGACAGGAAATCGGTATGGAGAATAAGAGGTTCGAAAGTATTGATGAGGTGGACGATATTAACACCATTGATGAATACCGGGTTGCGCTGAAAAATGGACTGTGTGAGGCAGAGGCACTTCAGGTCATTTCAGATATAAGCCGTGATAATGCAAGAACGCCAATGCAGTGGAGTGATGAGATACATGCCGGATTTACAAGTGGAACGCCGTGGCTTAAGGAGAATCCGAATTACTGTAAGATCAATGTCCGGGAGCAGAGCACAAGGGAAGATTCAGTTCTGTCATTTTATCAGCAGTTAACACATTTAAGAAAAGATCCAGAATACAGCGAATGTATTGTGTATGGTAAGCAGATTCCACTTATAGAAAATGAGAAAAATCTCATGGCATTTTACCGTAAGGGTGAAAAGAAAACGCTCCTGGTTATTGCCAATTATCAGAGTGGAGAGCGGAAGATATCAATTACCGATGCAGTGAAGAAGCTGGTAGTGGCAAACTATGGAACAGATACTGTGCAGGTAGAACAAAATGCAGATGAAACAAGTTTGTTCCTGCGAGGATATGAGTTTATCGTAGCAGAAGTATAAGAAAAGCGAGGCGCCTATGTGGGAAATGCACTGAAAGCATTAGAAACTCCGGTTGACGGACAGACAGTATTTGAATAAATATCAGTTGGAAATAATATGAAGCAGGTCTTGTGGTCAGTTGCCACAAGACCTGTTTTCATGTTATTTTTTATTTTTTAATTTCCCCTGGGTACAAGATTCGTCTCATATCCTCCGGGAGTGGTGCGGCAAATTCCATTGCTTCGCCGGTAATGGGATGTGTAAAAGCGATGTGGTGAGAATGGAGTGCCTGTCTGTGGATATATTCCATATCCGGATTGTACAGGTAATCCCCGATCAGGGGATAGCCCAGATGCTTCATATGAATGCGTATCTGGTGCGTACGTCCTGTTTCCAGTTGTAGAGAAATAAGACTATGCCCATTAGCTTCTTTTACAAACTGATAATGTGTAACTGCTCGTTCCCCGTTTTCCCGGTCCACTGTCCGTTCGATGATGGTGCCGGGCTTTCTGGCAAGTGGTGCATCTATCGTACCGGAGGGCGGATTGATATGTCCCCTTACAATAGCCAGATATTCCCGGTGGAACTTCCGCTCTTTTACCATGGTGGAAATGATACTGCCGCTGACCAGATGTTTTGCTACGACGGTCAGCCCGGAGGTGTCACGGTCCAGTCGGTTACAACATCGGAAAATAAAGGGTTTATCCTGCTCCTGATAATACCAGGCGAGTGCATTTGCCATGGAGTTCGTATAATTATTCATGGAAGGATGGATTGGCATGCCGGCGGGCTTATTGATCACGATGATGTCTTCGTCTTCATATATGATATCCAGCGGCATCTGCACCGGCGGAATCTTTTCAGAGCATTTCTCCTCGCAGATATGGATGGAGAGGTGGTCGCCTGTTTTCAGATACTGATTCATATAATAATGAATGCCATTTACGATAACACTTTTGGGCATTCGTTTGATCTCTGCCAGATTTTGCAGGGAATATCCTTTTCGGCGAAGGAACTGCTCCACTCTGAGCCCGGCATCGTTTTCATCTATATAATATTCGATGGTTCGATTCATTGCATTTTCCTCATTAATTCGATAAGATAGTATTAGTGATTATAACATGTTTTCGTGAAAAATAGAATCGAGGATAAAGAAAGATGGTTAGTTTAAGTACATTATGTTATATCGAGCGTGACGGCAAATATCTGATGCTCCACAGGACGGTGAAAAAGAATGATGTAAATAAAGATAAATGGATTGGTGTGGGCGGACATTTTGAACCGGACGAGAGCCCGGAGGAATGTCTTTTGCGAGAGGTAAAGGAAGAAACCGGATATACCCTGACTTCTTATCGCTATCGCGGAATTGTGACCTTCGTTTCTGGAAATGGTGTAACAGAATATATGTCACTGTTTACCGCAGATGGATTCGAGGGAGAACCCATTGCATGCGATGAAGGTGTGCTGGAATGGGTGGATATTGAAGAAGTGTGGAATCTGAATATCTGGGAAGGGGATAAGATTTTTTTCCGCCTGATAGATGAAGATTATGATTTCTTCTCTTTGAAACTGGTGTATAACGGGCAGGACAAGCTCGTATCAGCCGTATTAAACGGGCAGGAAATGGAGCTTTTTGATATCCTGAATATGGACGGAAGCAAGACCGGGATCGTAAGAGAACGAGGCGTTGCACATCGTGAGGGAAGTCTGCATGCCACGGTTCATATGTGGGTAGTGCAAAGGAATGAAAAAAGCGGTTATGATGTATTATTGCAGAAACGAAGCGCCAATAAGGATTCCAATCCGGGCTGTTATGACATCTCATCAGCCGGACATGTGGGAGCCGGAGATATACCTCTTTGCGCGGCTGTGCGCGAAATGGAAGAAGAACTTGGTATTCACACGACACAGGATCAGCTGCATTACGTAGGTATGCATCATGGCGCATTTGAAGCCGTTTTTTATGACAGACTTTTTAAAGATAATGAATTGAGTTCCGTCTATGTATATACAGAGCCTGTAGAAATAGATGATCTGACATTGCAGGAATCGGAAGTAGAAGAAGTAATATGGATGGATTATGAAGAATGCAGACAGAAGGTGGCAGACGGAAGCCTTCCAAACTGCATTTATGAAGATGAATTCCGGATGGTAGGAGAATATCTGAAAGAGCATATGCTCTGATGGGAGATTGTGAATTTACGCAGAATACAAAGTGGTTGTTCTATAGAGCAACCACTTTACAAAGATTATAAAAGAAAATGTAATATTGTTACAGACTTTATGAAAAAATAGGTTATAATAGTAAATGTAGTGAACAAGCCGCCAGATTTTTAGCTGGCAGTAAAAATATAAATCATAAAGAGAGGTAAAAACATATGGCAGTAATTCATTTGACAAAAGAAAATTTTAAAGAAGAAGTGTTAGAATCTAAAGTTCCGGTTCTGGTTGATTTCTGGGCAACATGGTGTGGACCATGTCAGATGGTAGGACCAATTGTTGAGGAAATGGCTTCTGAAGTAACGGATGCTAAAATCTGCAAAGTCGATGTGGACGAGCAGCCAGAGCTTGCAAGAGAATACAGAGTAATGTCTATTCCGACATTCCTTGTATTTAAGGATGGACAGGTTGTAAAAAGAGATATGGGAGCAAAGCCAAAACACGAGCTTATGGAACTTCTGAAATAATGGCAATAATTACAAGTACAGATTGCTAATTGTCGAAATGGTGTTATAATAAGGAAAGAATAATTAGGAGGATTTGGAGATATGGAAATCAGAGAGGGCTATATGCCATTTTTAGAGTACAAGACGTATTATCGTATTGTGGGAAAGAGCACGGGAAATAAGAAACCGTTAGTGTTATTGCACGGTGGACCGGGTTCTACACACAACTACTTTGAGGTGCTGGACAGACTGGCAGAAGAAGACGGTCGACAGATCGTTATGTATGACCAGATCGGATGTGGGGAATCTTATGTAGAGAATCGTCCGGATCTGTGGACTGCAGAGACATGGATCAATGAGCTGAAAGCATTAAGAGAGCATCTTGGACTGGATGAGATGCATCTTCTCGGACAGTCATGGGGCGGAATGCTTCTTCTTGATTATGTATGTAATCACAAACCAGAAGGACTTAAGAGCCTGATTCTTTCCAGTACACTTCCGGCATCCTGGATGTGGGGAATTGAGCAACATCGTATGATCAAAGAGCTTCCGCAGGAGATGCAGGATGCGATTGAGAAGGCAACTTCTACAAATGATTACAGCTCACCGGAATATATGGCAGCAGAGACAGAATATATGCTTCGTCATGCAGCAGGCGCAGTTACAGAAGACTCACCGGAGTGCTTAAGACGTCCGGTACAGAAAGGCGGAGAGTCTTACGTTGTTGGTTGGGGACCAAATGAATATACACCAATGGGAACGCTGAAAGACTATGATGTAACTGAGCAGCTTAAGGATATTAAGGAGCCAACGCTTGTCATCAACGGTGGAAATGACTTGTGTACGCCGTACATAGCAAAATATATGTATGACAGAATTCCGAATTCCGAATGGGAACTGTTCCGTACATGCCGTCACATGTGCTTCGTAGAAGACAATGACAGATATGTTGAGCTTATGAAAGAATGGCTGAATAAGAACGACTAAGATTATATAACAGGTAACAAAAGAGATGGAACGTAAAAAAGGATTTATAGCCGCATTTATGGCGGGACTGCTATGGGGTGGAACAAGCCCCATAGCACAATTTTTGTTTCAGCATAAAGGGATTACTTCCACCTGGCTGGTGCCTTACCGGCTGGTGACGGCAGGAATCCTTCTTTTTGTGTATGCGGCTTTGATAAAAAAACAAAGGCCCTTTGAGGTGTGGAAAGATAAAAACGATGGTATACGACAGACTGCTTTTGCGGTGTTTGGCATGATGGGAATGCAGTATTCCTTTTTTGCAGCAGTGCAGGAGACAAATGCCGGTACAGCAACGATTTTTCAGTATTTGAATCCCGCAATACTGATTGTATACTTTGCAGTTATATATCGAGTAACCCCGAAAGCAAAAGAGATTATTGCTGTGCTTTGCTCTGTAACAGGTATTTTTCTGGTAGCGACTCATGGAAACTTTCATGAATTGTCTGTTTCACCAAAAGGAATCATACTTGGCATGATACTGGCAATCACAACTTGCTGCTATGGTGTCATACCGGGGCCGCTTCTTAAGAAATATCCGGCAGAGATTGTCTGTGCATGGGCAATGATGGTTGGTGGCGCGGTACTGATGCTTGTCACAAGACCGTGGAGATTCGAAGTACATATTGACTGGATAGTAGTAGTCGGCTTCTTTGCGATCGTGATCATGGGAACGATTCTTCCGTTCTGCTTCTACCTTGCTTCACTGAAAAGCATCGGGTCAGTCTACGCAGGACTATTATCCAGTGTTGAGCCGGTGGCAGCTACGATTCTTGCAGCAATGTTCCTTGGCACAAGCTTCCAGCCAATTGATGTGGTAGGATTTGTGCTGGTATTATCAACGATGTTTATATTAAATATTAATTCAAAATAATGGATTCTAAAATCCCCCGTCGATCCCGATCACCTGACCAGTCATGTATGCAGGTGATTCTGCGGTTTGGAGAATGATTCTGGCAACTTCTTCTGTAGTTCCGAATCTTCCGGCGGGGATTGCATATTCCAGTTCTTTTCGTTCTTCTTCATTAAGCTGCCCGTTCATTTCTGTATCTATGACGCCGCAGGAAATGGCGTTGACCTGAATATTGCTTGGGGCAAGCTCTTTTGCAAGTGCCCGTGTCAGCCCGTTGACTCCTGACTTTGAGGCAGAATATGCTGCTTCGCAGGATGCTCCGGTTACTCCCCAGATAGAGGAGATGTTGATGATGCGTCCCTGTTTTACAGAGAGCATCGCCGGAATGGCAGCACGGCAGCAGTAAAATACGGAGGACAGATTTGTCTGTATGACGTGATTCCATTCTTCGTCTGTCATGTCGCTTAACAGTCCAATGTGAGCAACACCGGCATTATTGACGACGACATCTAAGTATTGGCATTCGCTGTAGATTTTCTCGAACATATCTCTTACTTCGTCAGGTTTCCCTACATCTGCGGGTACAAGTGTACAGGACCCTCCTTCGGACTCGATCTGTGCCTTTACCTGTGTGAGCTCTGCTATAGAGGTGCGACAGTTCAGGAAAACATGATATCCGGCTTTTGCAAAAGTAAGAGCAGTGGCTTTCCCGATTCCTCTGGAAGCACCGGTAATAAGGACTTTTTTTCTATGCATACAATTTCCTCCTGATCTATTATCTGATTTATAAACAAAATCTAAAATCTGTGTTCGGATGAGATTATTATATCTCGGAATCGTTGCTATTTAAAGTGTCAGGTGCTATTATTTACATAGCAAAAAACAAGAAAGAGGCAGATATGTTATCCAAATTTAGCGTAAAAAAACCATATACAGTAATTGTAGGCATTGTACTCATTATTATTCTGGGAGTCGTGTCTTTTACAAATATGACGGTAGATCTTCTGCCAAGTATGAATCTTCCGTATGCACTTGTTATGACTACATATCCGGGAGCCAGTCCGGAAGAGATAGAGGAGGTTGTCACAAAGCCTGTAGAACAGACGATGGCAACGGTCAGTAATATCAATAATATTCAGTCCATATCCAGTGATAATGCATCTACAGTCATTCTGGAATTTGATCAGACGACAAATATGGATTCGGTTACGATTGAAATGAGAGAGAACCTGGATCAGATCAGTGGTTTTTGGCCGGATGGTGTGATGAATCCCATCATTATGAAACTGAATCCGGACATGATGCCGGTTCTTGTTGCGGCTGTCAGTGCAGATGGAGCTGCAGCAGACGTCAGTGATCTGATTGAAAATGAAGTTATTCCGGAAGTGGAAAGCGTAGAGGGCGTGGCTTCTGTTATAACGACAGGAAGCATTGAAGAAACGGTCGAGATTACATTAAATGAACAGAAGATAAATGAATTAAGTGATGATATTAAGGCGGAGATGGAAGCGCAGATGGAAGAGGCGAAGTCTGCGTTAAATGAAGCGAAGGCTCAGGTCAAGAGCGGGAAAAATGCGCTTGCCTCCGGTAAGACGCAGGCAGCGGCCGGGCTTTCGGAAGCAGAGAAGCAGATGGCTGTGAAGGGCGAAGAGTTAAAGCAGGCACAGCTTGAGATTACAGAGAAGATGGCTGAGCTGAATGTGTCTGCAACACAGATTGACCAGTCACTTGCGGCTGTGCAGGCGGGAAGACAGGCAGCAGAGGCGCAGTTGACGGAATTAGAAAATTTGTATAATAGCCTTCCGGATGGCACGGATAAAGATGAATTGGGGAAACAGATTGAGACATTGAAGAGCCAGATTCAGCAGCTTGCCGCTCAGGAAGCCCAGCTTACGGAAGCTAAGAGCCAGCTGGATGCCGGTAAGAAGCAGCTGGAATCTATGCAGACGCAGGTGAATAATGGCGCAATGACACTGGCACAGGCGAGAGGTGAACTTGCATCTGCCCAGCTTGAAGCAGCGGTAGGGCTTGGTGAAGGTGCTGCGCAGCTCGCAGCAGGAGAAAGCGCGATCCAGATGCAGGAGGCCCAGATGGAAGCGGCAGGAGAAAGCGCCGGGGCTTCGACGAATATCGGTAATATGTTATCCGTAGATACGATAAAGACCATCCTTTCGGCGCAGAATTTCCGTATGCCAGCCGGTTATGTGACAGAAGACGGTCTGGATTATCTTGTGCGTGTGGGAGATAAATTTGCAAATATCGAAGAGATTCGAGATCTGGTTCTGATTGATATGGAAGGAATAGATCCGGTCAGATTATCGGATGTTGCAAGCGTAGAATTTACCGATAATGCAGATGAGACATATGCAAAGATTAACGGTAAGCCGGGAGTGATGTTCAGTATCCAGAAGCAGACAGGGTATTCTACCGGAGATGTAAGCGACCGTGTTCTTGAAAAGCTTGCAAAGATAGAAAAAGAGAATCCGGAGATTCAGGCAGTAACACTTATGGATCAGGGAATCTATATTGATATGATCGTCAATTCCGTATTGAAAAATCTGATTTACGGTGCGGTGCTTGCAATTATCATATTACTTGTATTCCTGAAGAGTTTGCGTTCCACGTTTGTGATTGCGTGCTCGATTCCGATCAGTATTATGGCAGCAATTGTGGCCATGTACTTCTCCGGAGTCACGCTGAACATTATTTCTCTGTCAGGACTTGCGCTTGGCGTAGGTATGCTGGTAGATAACTCTATTGTTGTTATTGAAAATATCTATCGAATGCGAAATGAAGAAGGTGCTTCTGCAAAAGAGGCGGCAATCCAGGGCGCAAGGCAGGTAAGTGGTGCAATTCTTGCATCTACACTTACGACAGTGTGTGTATTCCTTCCGATTGTATTTACAAAAGGAATCTCAAGGCAGCTCTTTGTTGATATGGGACTGACGATTGCCTATTCCCTGCTGGCGAGTCTCCTTGTGGCGCTTACTGTTGTGCCGATGATGTCTTCTGGACTTTTGAAGAAAACGGAGCAGAAGGAATCGTCATTCTTTAGAAAAGTAAAAGAGATTTATGGAAAAATCATTGCAAAAGCATTACGTCATAAGTTGATAGTTCTTCTTGGAGCATTTGCGTTATTTGTGGTAAGTATAGCGCTGGCGGTTTCCCGGGGAACCGCATTTATGCCGGAAATGGAGAGTACGCAGATCAGTATGACGCTGGAAACAGAGGAAGGAACCTCTCTTCAGGATACAGCGAAGGAAGCAGACAAGGTAATGGACATTGTTGGTGGACTGGAGGATGTGGAAGACATTGGTGCGCTTGTCTCTTCTTCTGATATGCTGGGTACACAGCAGGAAGAAAATAAGATAGAATTCTATGCGATCACAAAAGAAAATCCTTCTATGAGTAATCAGAAGCTTAAGAAGGAGATTGAGAAGAGGACGAAAGATATTGATGGTGAGCTGACAATCAATATGTCTGAAATGGATATGAGTGCACTTGGCAGCAGCGGTGTAAATATTCAGATTAAAGGAAAGGATCTGGATAAACTCCAGGCGGTCGCAAAGGATGTAAAAGAGATTGTAGAGAAGACGAAAGGTACACAGAACGTTTCTGATGGAACAGAGGAAAACAACGAAGAGCTTCGTGTTGTAGTAGATAAAGCGAAAGCAACTGCGCATGGTCTTACTGTTGCACAGGTTTATCAGGAGCTGTATGGAAAGCTGGCGACCCCGACTTCAGCCATGACACTTGGAACCGATACAAAGGATTATGATGTATATGTAGTAGATGAGGCCAATGAGAATCTGACTCGGGATGATATCCGCAATATGACACTTACGGTAACAAAGCAGGATGGAACAACCGAGGAAGTGAAGCTGTCAGATATCGCTTCTTTTGAAGATACTTCTGCACTTCCTTCTATTAATCGCAAGAACCAGACAAGATATATGTCAGTTACAGCAGAGATTAAAGAAGGAGATAATATCGGACTTGTCAGCAACCGGATCAAAAAAGCTCTGAAATCTTATGACGCACCGGAAGGATATGAAGTGGAGATGACTGGTGAGGATGAGACGATCAATGAAGCGATGATCGAGCTGTTTAAGATGCTTGCACTTGCACTTGTGTTCATGTATCTGATCATGGTTGCCCAGTTCCAGTCACTTCGGTCACCGTTTATCATTATGTTCACGGTTCCGCTTGCATTTACAGGTGGTCTTCTGGCGCTCTGGATCGCCGGAATGCCGGTAAGTGTCATTGCCATGATAGGATTTGTAATGCTGTCAGGTATTATTGTAAATAATGGTATTGTATTTATTGATTATACAAATCAGCTGATAAAAGAAGGAATACCTCAGAAAGAAGCGCTTGTTACAGCGGGAATGACGAGACTTCGTCCAATTGTAATGACTGCGCTTACAACAATTCTCGGTCTGTCCACCATGGCAATCGGAGTTGGTATGGGTGCCGATATGGCACAGCCGATGGCCGTAGTTACAATCGGAGGATTGATATACGGAACTATATTAACCCTTGTTGTTGTTCCATGTATTTTTGATCTGTTTCACCGGAGGGAACGGGCAAAGCTTCTGGAGGCGGCAGAGGAAGAAGAGTAGAGAGGTATCTTATGATTAACAAAGCAATCGAATTTGCAACGAAAGCACATGAAGGGCAGTTCAGAAAAGGTACGAAAAGACCTTACATTGTTCATCCGGTGGAAGTCGGCGACATTGTGTCTACCATGACTCGTGATGAGGAGGTTATCAGTGCAGCGGTTCTTCATGACACGATTGAAGACTGTGAGGGGATCACCCAGAGAATTCTTGCGCAGGAGTTCTCGGAGAGAGTAGCCAATATGGTTGCGCAGGAAAGTGAGGATAAGTCCAAGACCTGGATGGAGAGAAAAAGTGCGACCATCGAGCATGTGCGTACTGCTCCCCGGGATGTGCAGATGATAACACTTGCAGATAAATTGTCAAATATGCGGGATATTGACCGGGATTATCCGGTGGCAGGAGAAGAACTGTGGAATCGCTTCCGCATGAAGGATAAGAATATTATCGGCTGGTATTATAAAGGTGTAAGAGATGCTTTGAAAGAGAGCCTGGGAGATATCCCGGCATATGAAGAATATTGCAGGCTCATTGAGAAGAATTTCGGATAAAGAAAAGAAACCGCTATGGTTCCCCGGTGAGCACCCTGCGGCAGGCGCTGACCGGATACCAGTTGCAGTTTCCACAAATATCATGTAACATTTCCGAGGTCATGTTCTCGCGGATTTCCCGGGTAATATCCTGATAGATATATGTTTTTTCTTCTAAATGAAAATATTGAACGACCTTTGCGTCATAAAGAAGGACTTTGCCATCGTCTTTGCATTGTCCTTCTTTTATTTTATTCGGACAGCATAAGCAGAGAGAATCTGTGGAAAATACAATATCCACAGGAGTCTGCTCTTCGGTCCGGAGTTTTTGCGTAATGCGATTCATATTTTCGACAAATGTATCATCATAGCCTTTGCCGCTGTAACTCTGCGTACAGAGAAGATGATGCGGGCGTAATGTTATGCGCATACAACAGATACCAGCCTTTCGCGAATCTTAAGCCCCAGAATAGAAGCAAGCGCTGCCTTGATGATCGCTGTTGGAATGAACGGAAGTACGCAGGCACTGATACCGACGCCTACCGGACTCTGTGTCAACAGACAGAACATGAGGACGCCAATGACATAATTTATAAGCGTTCCCAGAATCAGGCAGATGAGAAAGCCACCTTTTACATTGCGGAACTTATCAACGCCGAGACCGATGATAAAGGCCATGACAGGAAAAGATATAATAAACCCGCCGGTCGGTCCTGCGATATGCTGAAAGCCTCCGGCAAATCCGGCATATACAGGGATACCGACTGCACCCATAAGTACATAAATGAGAGTAGAAATGCCACCTTTTTTAGAACCAAGAACCACTGCTGCAAGTGTAATGGCAAAAGTCTGCATAGTCATTGGTACGCCAAGTGGCATAGGAATAGAAATCTGTGCCATGATAGCAATTACTGCGGTACATAAAGCAATAGAACAAATGTCCTGAACTGAAATTTTTGATGTTTGCATGATGTCCTCCTTCAAAAGTAAACAATTTTCCTCTGACAACGAATGATTATAAATGGAAATGGATATAATGTCAACCTTAAAGCGAAACAAGTTAACAATTGAATGAGTTAGAAGGAATGATTGATTATTTCCTGTGAATGTGTTAATATCCTTTTGGTGTTATATATACTTGTGATTGGGCAAGCGTTTCTACAGACTACCGTAAACAGTCAGCTATAACATTTTATTTTTATAGTATGACTGAATTCGGTAGTTTTTTTTCGCGATTCAGGCAATAATGGTAATAAAGCAGAGAGGAAATGTAATGAAGTATGATGTAGTAATTATTGGAGCCGGTCCGGGTGGTATTTTTTCGGCATATGAGCTGGCCGGGAAGAGGCCGGATTTAAAGGTGGCAGTTTTTGAGGCGGGTAACAAACTGGAGAACCGGCATTGTCCGATTGACGGGAAAAAGGTGAAGTCCTGTATCAAGTGTGATACGTGCGCGATCATGAATGGATTTGGAGGTGCCGGTGCATTTTCAGATGGAAAATATAATATTACCAATGACTTTGGAGGCACCCTATATGAGTATATTGGAAGAGATACAGCAACAGAGTTAATGCATTATGTAGATCAGATCAATGTAAAATATGGCGGCGAGAAGACGAAGATGTATTCCACCGCCGGAACGGAATTTAAGAAAATCTGTATGCAGAACAGGCTTACTCTTCTGGAAGCATCTGTCAGACATCTGGGAACGGATATTAACTATATTGTTCTGGAGAATCTGTATGCTTTTCTGAAAGATAAAGTGGACTTTTATTTCCGTACGCCGGTCAGAGAGATCCGTAAAGAGGGAGAGGAATACCGTATTTTTACAGATAAGCAGGAGGTTACCTGTGATAACTGTATCGTATCTGTCGGAAGAAGCGGAAGTAAATGGATGGAGTCTGTATGTAAAGCATTGGAGATTCCAACAAAATCGAATCGTGTAGATATTGGTGTACGGGTGGAACTGCCGGCGGTTATTTTTTCACATATTACGGATGAATTATATGAGAGTAAGATTGTTTATCGGACGGAGAAATTCGAGGATAATGTGCGCACATTTTGTATGAATCCGAACGGAATTGTTGTAAATGAAAATACAAATGGAATCGTGACGGTGAACGGACATAGTTTTGAGGATCCGGAGAGAAAAACAGAAAATACAAATTTTGCTTTGCTGGTATCGAAGCATTTTTCAGAACCATTTAAGGATAGTAATGGATATGCGGAAAGTATAGCAAAACTATCCAATATGCTGGGCGGTGGTGTGATCGTGCAGCGTTTCGGTGATCTGGAACGGGGTAGAAGAAGTAATAAAGCGCGGATTGAGGAAAGTACGGTAAGACCTACTTTGTCAGCAACACCGGGTGATCTGAGTCTGGTTCTGCCGAAGCGGATCCTGGATGGCATTATCGAAATGATCTATGCGCTGGATAAGATCGCACCGGGAGTGGCAAATGATGATACGCTGCTTTATGGCGTGGAAGTGAAATTTTACAATATGGAAGTAGAGCTTAACCATAATCTGGAGACGAAGCATGAGGGACTATACGTCATCGGAGATGGAAGCGGAGTTACGCATTCACTGTCTCATGCTTCGGCGAGTGGTGTATATGTAGCAAATCGGATTGCTGAAAAATTGTAAATGTCTTGCAAATATAAAATCTTTCGCGTATAATTAAATCGAACATAAGTTCGATTTAATGACGGGGAGAGATGCGGGAATGGAAAAGAGCAGAAAATATGTATGTATTGATCTTAAGTCCTTCTATGCCTCGGTAGAGTGCCAGGAGAGAGGGCTGGATCCCATGACGACGAATCTTGTAGTGGCAGATCCGGAGCGTACACAGAAGACCATTTGCCTTGCTGTGTCACCGCCTATGAAGGCCCTGGGAGTACCGGGAAGATGCAGAGTATTTGAGATACCGGATCACATATCATATATTATGGCACAGCCAAGGATGCAGCTGTATATCGATTATTCCGCGGAGATTTATGCCGTTTATCTGAAGTATATTGCGAAAGAGGATATTCATGTGTACAGTATCGATGAAGTGTTTATGGATGTAACCGATTATCTGGCGTTATATCAGATGACACCAAAGGAACTGGGGATACGTATTATGCAGGATATTCTGGATACAACGGGAATTCCGGCAAGCTGTGGAATCGGAACGAATCTGTATCTGGCTAAGATCGCACTTGATATTACGGCGAAGCATGCCAGAGACCGGATTGGTGAACTGGATGAGGAGACGTATTGCGCCCGGCTTGGCAGACACAGGCCTTTGACGGATTTCTGGAGAGTCGGGAAGGGAACGGTAAAGCGCCTGGAGAGTGCGGGAATCACTACAATGGAAGAGATTGCTGAAGCGGATGAGAATCTTTTGTATCGTTTGTTCGGAATAGATGCGGAGCTCTTGATCGATCATGCGAAAGGGCGGGAAACTGTTACTATAGCGGATATTAAGAATTACAGGCCGAAGGAGAATTCTATTTCCAGCGGACAGGTACTCAGTCGTGATTATAGTTATGAGGAAGGGAAGCTGATCGTAAAGGAGATGGCAGATCTTCTTTGTCTTGAGCTTACAGATAAGGGGCTTGTGACCGATTCCATTACCCTTCATATAAGATATGGAGGGAGAACAGAGCAGAAGCCGGCTCACGGAACGACTACCATGGCATTTGCGACGTGCTCATCGCGGCAGATATTATCTTATACAGAGAGTCTGTATGAGAAGATTGTAAATCCATATCTGTATATACACAGAGTAACCATTTCATTTAATCATGTTTCGGATGAAGCTTTCAGGCAGTATGATCTGTTTACGGATCCGGTATTACAGGAGAGAGATTATAAGGTCCAGAAGGCGGTGTTGGATATTAAGGAAAGATTTGGAAAGAATGCGATCCTGAAGGGGATGAATCTGGAACAGGCAGGTACGACCAAAGAGCGCAATCTGCAGATCGGAGGGCATAAGAGTGGGTGTCAGAACTAAGATGAGCCGTGAGGACCGGGCAAAGCAGTTCATGCCATTCGCTGCATTAAAGGGGTACCCGGAGGCGTTAAGGAAGAAGGAAAAAATAATCGTTCCCAGGGTGGAGATCTGCGAGGATTATGCCGAGGAACTGGACCGGAAGCTTAAGAATATCCGGCAGGGGGATATGATTACGGTTGTTTATTATTATCATCAGGAATATATACGGAAGACCGGAATGGTGGCAAGGATAGATAAGACGGCAGGGATACTGCGCATTGTAAATACGAAGATTCCATTTGCAGATATATTGGATATAAGAGAGAGCCGATGCAATTAAGCACCGGCTCTTCTCGTGGAGGGTAAAATCTCATCTATGTAAATTCTATGAATTGTTAGGCGAAGCCCAGTAACTATACAAATAAAATAATAAGTACAATTACCGTCTTCTTTAATTGTTAAGTATAGTATATGGGATAATTATGAATCGGATATGTCAGAAACCAGAAATGTTTATAAAATTTCTTAAGAAAAACTGAGGATAAATATTAAAAAATAAAAAAGCGCAGCGGGAGGGATTTGAACCCCCGGAGCCTTGCGGCTCTTCTGCTTTCGAGGCAGATGCCATAAGCCAACTCGACCACCGCTGCATGAGGGTATTATAACATAAAATATCGCTTCCTGTCCATAATGTATAAAAGAAGCTTGTTACAATAATTAAAAGGTCGGGAGGAAGCGATATGAAGACGTTTGAAGAGCTTTATCAGGATTTGTTAAGAAGAAAAATATCACTGCAGGAACCATTGCCGGAGGAATACCGGAAAGAACATTTGGATTGTCTGCTTTATCCGGAGCAATATGCGCCGGTGCTGCATATAAATGAATGCGAAAAATGTGCCTACGACGAGGCATGCCGGAACAGCTGCATTTTCGATGCGATAGAAAAACGGGAAGATGGGAGCCTGTATATTGATCCGGAACGCTGCAGCGGCTGTGAAGCATGTATTCGGGCGTGTAAGAGCGGAAACCTTACGGCAGGAAGGGATGTGCTTCCGGCTATGAAGGCAGTGCGAGAGGCAAAAGGACCGGTGTATATGATGATAGCTCCCGCATTTCTCGGACAGCTGGGCGCAGAGATAACACCCGGACAGTTAAGAAGTGCTTTTAAGGCACTGGGATTTACCGGGATGGTAGAGGTAGCGCTGTTTGCAGATATATTAACGCTGAAAGAAGCACTGGAATTCGATAAAAATGTGCAGGAAATCGGAGATTATCAGTTGACCAGCTGTTGCTGTCCGGTATGGATTGCCATGATCCGGAAAATTTATCATGAGTTAATTCCCCATGTCCCAGGCGCAGTGTCTCCGATGATCGCATGCGGACGTATGCTGAAACGACTGCATCCAGATGCGGTTACGGTATTTGCCGGTCCTTGTCTGGCAAAGAAAAAAGAGGCAAGGGAACCGGATATCGCAGATGCAGTAGATTATGTGCTGACATTTCAGGAAGTGAAGGATATATTTGCTGCAGCAGATATTCATCCGGAAAAACTTGCAGATGATAAAAGAGAACATGCTTCGGCAGCAGGAAGAATGTATGCAAGAACAGGCGGAGTCAGCCGGGCGGTAAAGGAGATGGTGGAACAGTTGGATCCGTATAGAGGGATAGGAGTTGTAGCAGAACAGGCAAATGGAACAAAGGAATGTATGCAGATGATTGAGCGGATAAAGAAAAGAAAGACAAAAGCAAACTTTTTTGAGGGAATGGGATGCGTCGGAGGATGCGTGGGAGGTCCGAAAGCTATCATTGATACAGGTGAAGGAACAAGGCGTGTGGATGTTTATGCAGAAAATTCCCTGTTTCATACGCCATTGGAAAATCCATATGTTTTGAAAATACTGGCTGAACTGGGGGACGGGACGGTAGAAGAATTGCTGGAAGATGAAGCGCTGACGCGCCAGTTGGGGACGGGGTTTTTTTAGAAAAACCCCGTCCCCAACTGCAATCCCCCTGTCCCTTTTTCGATTTGCCCCGTCCCTAATATAATTGTAGAAAAAATAGAGAATATTTAATATAATAAATATATGAAAAAAATAGTATTTTTAGGTGATAGTATTACAGATGCATATCACAATTTTGGTATAGATGACAAGGGACTTGGCGATGGATATGTGGGATGCATTGATAGAAAATTGAATAAAATAGAAGAAAAAGTAAAGATTCTGAACAAGGGACATGATGGTTTTACTATACAGGGATTGAAGAGATGTCTGTTTCAAGATTGCATTTTGCAGAAGCCGGATGTAGTTAGTATTTTGATTGGCTGCAACGATGTGGGGGTGATGATGAATACCGGAAGAGCGTTGGAACAGCAAGGGTTCAGAGAAAATTATGAAAAAGTGATTCGAGAGATACGATGGCAGACGGATGCGGAGATTATATGTATGGCTCCATTTATTTTTCCTTATCCCGCAAAGTATGCGAATTGGATTCCGGCAATAAGAGAGACAGAAGAAACTGTAAGAGATATTGCAGATATTTATAAACTGTCATTCCTTGCATTGCATGATGAATTACAAGAGGCGGCAGAAAAATATGGTTATGATACAGTAACCGTGGATGGAATACACTTGACGAGAATTGGGGCGGAAATAGTGGCAGAATTGTGGATTCAGGTAATAGGGGACAGGATAAATTGAAAAAGGGACAGGGTAAAGTCAAGTGGGGACGGGGTTTTTTCGAAAAAACCCCGTCCCCACTTGACAAATCCCGGCAAATCAGTTAGCATAGCAAGCAAACGAGACATTGTGAAAGGCTTTGAAAAGAATAAGTAGCAGTCCCTACACCCATACAGAGAGTTGCCGGCTGGTGAGAGGCGCATGAAGGAAGAGATTGTGAATACATCTTGGAGCTGCACACCAAACGCATATATAAGTAAGAGTATTATGTAAGTAGACTGTGACGTGGTGGCATACGTTATATTTGCCAAGGCTGTGTGAGCAGCCTGATGAGTCTGACAGTGTGAGCTGTCGGAAAATAAAGGTGGTACCACGGGAAGTCCCTCGTCCTTATCTGTTGATATGGATGAGGTTTTTTTATGGCAAAAGAGAGAATATCATAAGAAAAGGAGATAATGAAATGGGAATTTATGAAGAATTACAGGCGCGTGGCTTGATTGCGCAGGTAACAGATGAAGATGAGATCAGAGAGCTTGTGAATAACGGGAAGGCTACATTCTATATTGGGTTTGACCCGACTGCGGACAGTCTGCATGTTGGACATTTTATGGCGCTTTGTCTGATGAAGCGTCTGCAGGAAGCCGGCAACAAGCCGATTGCTCTGATTGGCGGCGGTACGGCCATGATCGGTGATCCGTCCGGAAGAACGGATATGCGTCAGATGATGACAAAGGAGACAATTCAGCACAACTGTGACTGCTTTAAAAAGCAGATGAGTAAGTTCATTGATTTTTCAGATGGGAAAGCGCTTATGGTAAATAATGCGGACTGGCTGCTGGATCTGAATTATGTAGATGTGCTTCGTGAAGTTGGAGCGCATTTTTCCGTAAACCGTATGCTGACAGCAGAGTGCTATAAGCAGAGAATGGAAAAGGGATTAAGCTTCCTTGAATTCAACTACATGATCATGCAGAGTTATGATTTCTATGCATTATACCAGAAATACGGATGTAACTTACAGTTTGGCGGCGATGACCAATGGAGTAATATGCTTGGTGGAACAGAGCTGATTCGTCGTAAACTTGGCAAGAATGCATCTGCAATGACAATTACACTTCTTCTGAATTCGGAAGGTAAGAAGATGGGTAAGACACAGAGTGGTGCCGTATGGCTGGATCCGAATAAGACTTCTCCATTTGAGTTCTATCAGTACTGGAGAAATGTGGCGGATGCGGATGTATTAAAATGTATCCGTATGCTGACGTTCCTTCCATTAGAGGAAATTGATAAGATGGATGCATGGGAAGGTGCACAGCTTAACACAGCAAAAGAGATTCTCGCTTATGAATTGACTAAGTTAGTTCATGGAGAAGAAGAGGCTGAGAAAGCAAAGGAAGCAGCAAGAGCATTGTTCAGCCAGGGTGCGGCGGCAGATATGCCGACAACAGAACTGACAGATGAGGATCTTACAGATGGAAACATTGACATCCTGACTATGCTTGTAAAAAGCGGGCTTGTTCCGTCCAAGTCTGAAGCGCGCCGCGCTGTACAGCAGGGCGGAGTAGCCGTAAACGGAGATAAAGTAACAGACATCTATGCAACATTTGCCGGAGAAGATCTGCAGGGAGAGGGCGTTGTCTTAAAGAAAGGCAAGAAAAACTTCCGCAAGGTTGTAGTAAAATAATAATTTTTGACCGCAGACCATCTGGCTCTGCGGTCTTTTTCTGCGGCAGTCTTGACACATCGGGACAAGAACTTTATAGTGTAAATAGGGCAAAATGCCAAAAGGAGGAGATTGATCATGGCATTTAAAGAAATAGCAATCGAGGATTTACAGCTGAACCCGTTTCAGAAGATTTCCAGGCAGTGGATGCTGATTACGGCAGGGGATGAGCTGGAAAGTAATACAATGACAGCGAGCTGGGGCGGCCTCGGAATTATGTGGGGCAAAAATGTTGCGACTGCTTATATTCGTCCGCAGCGTTATACGAAAGAATTTGTAGATAATAATGATATGTTTACATTGTCTTTCCTTCCGGAAGAGAAAAGAGAAGCATTAAATATCTGTGGCAGAGTATCCGGACGAGATGTAGAAGATAAGTGGGCTGAAGCAGGACTTCATCCATATTATGTTGACGGAACGACAGCTGTGGAAGAAGCAGAAATGGTGCTTGTATGTAAGAAGCTGTATGCGCAGGAAATGTATCCAGAATGCTTCATTGAAACAGAATGTGATACGAAGTGGTATCCACAGGCAGATTATCATACAATGTATATTGCTGAGATTGTAAAGGTGTTGGTGAAATAATATGAAGATATCAACAAAAGGCCGGTATGCACTGCGGATCATGATTGATCTTGCAGAGCATGGAAAGGGAGAGTACATCCGTCTGAAAGATATTTCGGAAAGGCAGGGAATCACTCTCAAATATATGGAGCAGATTATGCCCATGCTTACAAAAGCAGGATATGTCAGAAGTTATCGGGGAAATAATGGAGGATATATGCTGGCACATGAGCCGGAATTCTATACAGCAGGTGATATCCTTCGGACGACAGAGGGAAGCCTTGCTCCGATACCATGCCTTGAGGATGTTCCGAACCGATGTGAAAGACAGGATCAGTGCCGTACGCTGAAATTCTGGGAAGGATTATCAAAGGTAATTGATGAGTATGTAGACAGTGTTACGCTGGCAGATCTGGCAGAAAATGCAGATTCCATGTATTATATTTAAACCAATAAAAGAGCCACGCCTGTGAAGGTGTGGCTCTTTTTCCTCTCGTGACTGCATATCAAAGCTTTATATTAAAGTTTCTCTATAAATACGGTCAAAGCGGTTTCTGATGTAAAGTACTCTTTCAGAGCTGATAAAAACTTCCGCATTATATGTCCCTTCTTTCGTTCCTTTTTATCCGTAAAAACAGTATCACTAAAAGTTATATCTGTAAAGATAAAAAATTAACAAAGAAAAAGGGAAATACGGCATATATTTGTGCAGAATTTAGCATTTTAATGCTGTATCATAAAAGGACTTTGTTATCGTATCAAAACAGACAATCTGTACGTCCATATCCGTATGTGTAGATAAGAAATGTTGGATTGTCTGAACAGCGATAACAGAAGCCTTTTCTAACGGAAAATGATAGATTCCTGTGCTGATTGACGGGAATGCTACCGATTGGCAGTTATATTCTGCAGCCAGTCTGAGGCAGTTCTCATAGCAGTTCTTAAGTAGTGTTTCTTCATCATGTTCTCCGCCTCGCCATATCGGTCCAGGTGTATGGATCACATATTTTGCCGGCAGATGATAGCCTTTTGTTATTTTTGCCTCGCCGGTTTTACAGCCGTTAAGCGTCCGGCATTCAGCCAGAAGCTCCGGACCGGCGGCTCTGTGAATTGCTCCGTCTACGCCGCCTCCGCCGAGAAGGCTGGTATTTGCCGCATTTACGATAGCATCTACATGTGCTTTTGTAATATCTCCCAATATGACTTTCAACATAATTAATCCCCCGTTGTTTTATTCTTGAATCAATACGAATTATCTTTACCAGGAGGTTCCTATATCTTCAGATATTGCACACTGTATGGCGGAAGCTCCAGACTGCCATTCATCTGTACCGATGCTCTGGTAATCAGTTCTTCTGCTTCTCCATGCAGATCTTGATGCCATGCGGTATATGTCTGGTCAGAAGCGTTGACTGCTACCAGTACACGTTCTTTGTCTGTGCATCTTTCAAGGACAAGCTGATGATTCTGGATTAAGACATTTCGGTAGGAACCATTGCACAGAGCATCACTGTTCTGGCGAATATAAATCAGGCGTTTGATATAATCAGTCAGTTCGTTTGGCTTTGGCTCTTCAAAACAGGGTCTGAGTGCATAGTCATTGTCTGGTGCTTTTACGCCTTCTTCCCCCCATTCACTTCCATAGTAAAGACAAGGTACGCCCGGCATGCCAAGGAGAAGCCCGTAAGCCAGAGGGATGTGGCTTTTATTTGTTAAGATACTCGCCAGTCTTGTGACATCATGATTGTCCACAAAGGTCATCAGATGTTTTCCCCGATAGATGCACCATGGGTCGGCGCCAAACTGTCGATGCAGGGAGTGGGCAATCTCAAAAAGATTCATAGAATTAAAACTTGAGAAAATGCCCTTGTAGCATTCGTAATTTGTGCAGCTGTGTAGCATTTCATCATTCACGATTCGGTTGTAATCGCCGAACAGTACTTCGCCGATCAGCGCAAAATCCGGTTTCAGTTCCTGTACATATGAACGCAGCCTGCGCATGAAATCAGGTTCCAGACAATATGCAACATCCAGACGCAGACCATCGATATCGAATTCATCAACCCAGAACCTGATACATTCCAGGAGATAGTCCACAACAGCAGGATTCTTAAGGTTCAGCTTTACCAGTTCATAGTGCCCTTCCCAGCCTTCATACCAGAATCCGTCATCATAGCAGCTGTTTCCGTCAAAACTGATGTGGAACCAGTCTTTGTACGGGGAATCCCATTTCTTTTCCTGCACATCCTGAAAAGCCCAGAATCCGCGCCCTACATGGTTGAAAACGCCATCCAGGACAACCTTTACATCATGCTCGTGAAGAACTTTGCTTACTTCGGTAAAATCGGCATTGGTTCCAAGCCTGCAATCGATTTTTTTGAAGTCTCTGGTATCGTAACCATGGTTGTCAGATTCAAAAATCGGATTGAGAAGGATGGAATTTACCCCCAGCTCTTTTAAATAATCTGCCCAATCTATGAGCTTGCGGATCCGAGGGATACAGACCCCGTCATTATGAACGGGTGCACCGCAGAATCCGATTGGATAAATCTGATAAAAAACACTGTTATAAGCCCACATATCATGTCCTCTCTTTCTTTATACCTTCATTATATAGTGTTTCTTCAGGAAATGCAAAAACCACACCAGAAGAATAATGCCCTTAAAAATACTGGAAATGGTGATGCTCCACCAGATACCATTCAGCCCTAATGTAGTCTGTGTCAGAAAAAGTGCAAGCGGTATCCGCATGGCAGTAAAGACGGTACCGGTAATGGAAGGAGGAATGGTATGTCCGCATCCGGAAAATGCACCGGAAGTAGTAATCTCCACGCTCATAAAAAGCTGTGAAACACCCAAAATCATCAGATAATCAACGCCCAGTGGAATGACATTTTTTTCCGTAATGAAAATACGAAAGATAGGAGCCGGACAGAAAATGAGGAGAGCAGTGCAGAAAACTCCCCATATCAGTACGATCCCCATTGCGGAAAAGTAACCGCGGCAGGCTCTCTGGCGGTTGCCTGCCCCATGGTTCTGCGCGACAAATGAATTTACGGCAGCGGCAAAACCGTCTGCTGTCATCCATGAAATGGATTCGATCTGTGAACCTACTTTCTGCACGGCAATAGCAGCATCTCCATATCCTGCAACCATACGGGCGATGACCATGGATATTCCGGTAAACAACATATTCTGCACAGATGTCGGAAGTCCGATCGCAATGATTGCCCGAAGTTCGGAAATGCAGGGAATGCTCCGAAGAGACATATTCCGGAGCACGAGAGTATCTTTTGATGCAAAATAAATAAACATTAAAGTAACGATAAACTGTGCACCGACAGTGGCGATTGCTGCTCCCATGACATGAAGCCGTGGAAACGGACCTATGCCAAAGATCAGTAAAGGATCAAGAATGATATTTATTACAAGACCTACTGTGGTTGCCAGAAAAGCATTCCGGCTATTTCCCATTGCAGTAAAAATGCCGGTAAATGTCTGATTTAGAAAAGAAAACACAACAAACCCGCAGGCAATCTGCAGGTAGATCATGGCGTCGCGTATGACAGCAGGGCTGTTCAGTTTGAAAAAATAAATAAGTGGTCCTTTGAAAACGACACAAATAAGACCATATATGATTCCGAGAAACGCAGTAAGCTTAAGAGCATTTGCAGCGTGGGCGGATGCCTTTTGTGACTGTCCGGAACCAAGAGCATGTCCTACGTTTACCTGTCCGCCCATTTTAGCAAGAGCGGCAAGCCCGTTAGAGAGCCACATATACATTCCGGCAGCGCCGACAGACGCTACAGCATCGCTTCCTATGCGCCCGATCCAGATCATGTCGGTCAGATTGTAAGCCATCTGTATGAGAGATGTTGCCATAATAGGGATGGCAAGTCTCGTAAGAGAAGACATTACAGGACCGTTTAATAAATCAATGTTTTTTTTCATATTAATAAGACTCCTGTCAATAAACAAACCAAATCGAAGATATTATAGCACATTTTTCAGTAAAAATAAGGCTTAAAAACGCGAAAAAACAGTTGACATGAAGAAATGCATATAATATAATATAGCAATATGACAAAAGGAGAAACAGCACGTAACCAAAGCCCCGGAGACTTGCTGATTTCGATATAATTATCATGAAAATGTTAATGATTCACAGGAGGTAAACCAATGAAGACTTATATGGCTAATCCAGATAAGATTGAAAGAAAATGGTATGTAGTTGACGCTGCGGGATATACATTAGGACGCCTTGCATCAGAAGTAGCTAAGGTTTTAAGAGGAAAGAACAAGCCAGAGTTCACACCACATGTTGACACTGGTGATTATGTAATCGTTGTAAATGCTGAGAAGATTAAAGTAACTGGTAAGAAGATGAACCAGAAAGTTTACTATCATCACTCAGATTATGTAGGAGGAATGAAAGAGACTACATTAGCAGAGATGATGGACAAGAAACCAGAGAGAGTTATCGAACTTGCTGTAAAGGGAATGCTTCCAAAAGGACCTTTAGGAAGATCAATGATTAAGAAACTTCATGTATATGCCGGACCAGATCATGAGCAGCAGGCTCAGAAGCCGGTAGAACTGAAATTTTAAGGAAAGGTTGAAAGGAGGACATTACAGTGGCTAAGACAAAATTCTACGGAACAGGAAGAAGAAAAAAATCAGTAGCAAGAGTATATTTAGTACCAGGTACAGGTAACATCACTATCAACAAAAGAGATATCGATGAGTATCTTGGACTTGAAACATTAAAAGTTGTTGTACGTCAGCCGTTAGCAGCAACAGATACAGAAGGAAAATTCGATGTAATCGTTAACGTAAAAGGTGGAGGATACACAGGACAGGCCGGAGCAATCCGTCATGGTATCGCAAGAGCACTCCTTCAGGCAGATCCAGAGTACAGACCAGTTCTTAAGAAAGCTGGATTCTTAACTCGTGATCCACGTATGAAAGAACGTAAGAAATACGGTCTCAAAGCAGCTCGTAGAGCACCACAGTTCAGCAAACGTTAATTTGGAGCGGAGCGACAACGAGAGAAAACGAAGTTTTCTCGAGTTTATTTCAAAACTATCAAAAAGAATTATGTCCCGGAAGTTCAGGCTTCCGGGATTTCTTCATCCTTGGTCAAAGAGTGACCACAAATCACAAAAATTCCAAGCAAGTCATCCAATTCGAGGTCAAAGGATGACCGCAATCTCAGAAATCCTCCATCAAGTCACCCAATTCAAGGTTAAAGGATGACCGCAAATCACAAAAGTTTCAAAGAAGTCACCTTATCTGAACGAAAAGGATGACCGCAATCTCAGAAATCCTCCATCAAGTCACCCAATTCAAGGTTAAAGGATGACCGCAAATCACAAAAGTTTCAAAGAAGTCACCTTATCTGAACGAAAAGGATGACCGCAATCTCAAAAAATTCCAAACAAGTCAATTAGAAAAGGAGAATCGTCATGTATGGTTTAAAGCAAATGCTTTTACAAGAGCAAAAATATTTGGAGGACCTGATTATAAAAACGAAAGAAGGTTTGTCCATAGTGCCGGAGGGACATCTTAGAATCTCAAAGGATAAAAGTAAAGTACGTTATTACCATTGTGTGAATGATCGCTATGGTACATACATATCAAAGGCAGATGAGCAATTGCCGAAACAGTTGGCACAAAAAACATATTACATGGAAGTAGCAAAAAGGGCAGAGAAAAGGCTAAATCAAATTAAGAAAATTACAAAGGATTATTTAGATGATGAGATTGAGGAGCTTTTCACATCTTTGCATGTAGACAGGCAAGCTCTTGTTACGCCTGTAGAGCCAACATGGAATCAGATAGTTACCAGGTGGTATGAAGAAGAATATCAAGGAAAAGAATTTCAAGAAGGAACAGTAGGGATTCTTACAGAAAAAGGCGAACGTGTAAGATCGAAGTCAGAGAAAATTCTTGCAGATTTCTTTTATAAAAGAAACATACTTTACAAATATGAAAAGCCTTTGTATTTGAAAGGATATGGGACGGTATATCCGGATTTTACATTTTTGTCAAAGAAGCTTGGACAAGAAATCTATTGGGAACATGAGGGGATGATGGATAAACCAGAATATGCCAGGACGGCAGTGCGAAAAATAGGATCTTATCAAAAAAATGGGATTTATCCGGGAGAACGTTTGATATTAACATTTGAAACGGAGCAGAATGTATTGAATTCAAACAACATAGAGGGATTGGTAAAGAAGTATTTGGAGCATTGAAGGGAAAGATAGTATGCATAAATCCTTATATATAAAAAGGCCGCCCCTCACCGATACCTGGCTATGAAGAGGAGTACTGTGGGTTTGCAACGTCTATGCAAAAAAATACTGCAACTATGCGGTTAAATATCAAATGAATACTATCGCATAATTTTTATAATAGTATTTTATATCCCACACCACAAGACGAAGTGGTCCCAGAATCATTTCATTGTGAATTCGACCCGAGTATTGTGTTTGGAATTGCAGATATTGGAGTGGAAGCAAAATTGCAATGTAACGAAAGATTTGTTGATTGAAGGGCTCCGCATTGGTTGAGGGGAGTTTCTTGTTGCATAATACAAAAAGCTAGATATCCGCAAAGTCATATTTTATGGGCTTCCACAGTTTCGCGAACGTTAATCATTCGTTCGAGGCTACGCAATTTTATACTACTCAGAACGCTACAGGACATTTGTCTTGGGAGGTTTGTTATTTCTTTGGGGAGAGGTTTGTGGTAAAATTATTTATATGGGATGTGAGATGACTCTCGCTTCTATAAGTGGTGAGAAACAAACTAGTATCAATGGTGTGAGTTTAGAAAGCAGAAAGGATATGAAAAATATGCTTCCTCCAAGAAAAGTGAAATTTGAAGCTCAGAAAAAAGAAAGAGAGAATCTGGAATTTCGTTCATTTTTAAAATGCAATGCCGATGAAAAAGAATTGGATGAGCAGTTTTCAAAGTTACATGAAGAGTTGTTTGCAAATTATGACTGTAATAGATGCCGAAATTGCTGCAAGATGTTTCATGGAAGTATTCCAGTTGCAGTTGTTGAAAAAGGTGCATTACATCTGGAAACTACAGTGAATGAATTTATTGAATTATACTTAGATGGAAAAGATAGTGATGGGAATTATCAGACTAAACATAAGCCATGTGACTTTATACAAGTAGATGGGAGTTGTAAGTTGGGTGATTGCAAGCCTGAAAGCTGTAAAAAATATCCATATACGAATCAACCAGAACGTCTGAGGAGCTTATATAGTGTGTTGGATACGGTAGCCGTCTGCCCGGTAGCTTTTGAAATCTATGAAAGGCTGAAAAAAGAATATGGGTTCAAAAAATAAATTGACAAAGAAATCAATTTACCGGACATTCCTCGCCTGATTCGGATGATGATGGAGAAACAGTCACTAACAGAAAAGGAAACTCTTCCGGGAAAGCACTTATCGAAACTAGATAGAAAAATGTGAAAAATTTAGCAAAATTATACGATTATGTTCAAAAAAATAAGAATATTTATGTGCAAAATATTGATTTATTCTTCTGGATAAGCTATATTAATATTATTGGTGGCTTGCAGTTGATTTGATTTGCAAGAAGGAAAATGTATAGAGACAGGAGGATTTTAACAATGGACAGATTAAAAGGAAAAGTAGCTATCGTTACTGGTTCTACAAGTGGAATCGGAATTGGAATCGCAAAATTATTTGCAGCAGAAGGAGCAAAGGTTGTTATCTGCGGACGTAGAGAAGCAAAAGGACAGGCTGTTGTGGACGAGATCGTGGCAGCAGGAGGAGAAGCTTCTTACCACTTTATGGATATCACAGATGTTGCTACAACAGAGAAGCTGATTGCTGATACTGCAGAGAAATACGGAAAGATTGATATTCTGGTAAATAACGCTGCTAACGTTGCACTGAAAGACGGACGTGTAGACGAGCTGACTCTTGAAATGTGGGATGCTATTTTTGAAAGTGATATGCGTGGTACATTCTATGCTGTTAAGAGTGTTATTCCGTATATGCAGAAGAATGAGAAGGGTGGATCCATCATCAACATTGGTTCTATGGCTTCCTGTGGCGGTGACCTTGGATCTACAGCTTATGCATGTGCAAAAGCAGGTGTTGATATGCTGACAAAATATACAGCTCTGCAGTATGGTAAACAGAACATCCGCTGCAACTGTGTTCGTCCAGGTCTTATCGTTACACCACAGAATGAAGCTCATGTACCACAGGCACTGAAGGATATCTTTACAAGCAATATCTGTGTAAACCGCTATGGTGCTCCAGAAGATATCGGACATATGTGTGTATATCTTGCATCTGACGAAAGTGAATATTTCACAGGTCAGGTTGTTACAGTAGATGGTGGTCTGAATTCTCATGTATCAACAGTTGCACAGTTTAAAGAGTTAAGTTCACGTACATGGTAATAAAAAAGAATATCAGGTAATGTACTACATATAGAAACAGCAGCCTTGACAGTCAGGGCTGCTGTTTTTCGTATAAATTTATACTATTTTAAAAACATACGGATCAGTTTTTCATTGATTTTCTTATATGGTTTGTAGCGCATCGGGAGATCCAGCCATGTCTTTTTGTCGACAATACTCTTGTAATGTGAGAAGGTATCGAATCCGTCTTTTCCGTGATAGGAGCCCATGCCGCTTGCTCCAAATCCTCCGAATCCCATTTCGCTGGTTGCCAGATGAATAATGGTATCATTGACACAGCCACCGCCAAATCCGCAGCGTTCCGTAATAACGTCTGCAACGGTCCGACTTCCGGTAAAGATATATAATGCCAGCGGGTGTGGCATGGAATTCACATTACGGATCACTTCGTCAATGGAATCGTAAGTCAATATTGGCATAAGAGGTCCGAAAATTTCTTCCTGCATTACGGCATCGGCAAATGTTACATTGTCCATGACAGTTGGTTCAATCTGAAGAGTATTCCTGTTGCTTTGTCCGCCGTGTACGACTTTTTCGTTGTCAATCAGACCAAGAATACGGTCGAAATGTTTTTCGTTGATAATTTTACCGTAATCTTCTTTTGTCAGAGGCTGTTTTCCAAATTGCTTTTGAATCTGCCGTTTGATTTCCTTTAACAGCTTATCTTTTACAGCACGGTCGCAGTAGATGTAATCTGGAGCAACACATGTCTGACCGCAGTTCAGGAATTTTCCGAAGACGATTCGTCTGGCGGCAAGACGAAGATTAGCTGATTTTTCAACGATACAAGGGCTTTTGCCACCCAGCTCCAGAGTAACAGGAGTCAGATGGGCAGATGCCTGACGCATGACTTCTTTCCCGACCCCCTGACTTCCGGTAAAGAAAATATAGTCAAAATGCTCTCTCAGAAGACAAGTATTCTCTGCTCGTCCACCTGTAATAACAGCAACATATTTTGGATCGAAGCATTTTTCAATGATTTTTTTCATGATTTCGCTCGTACATGGCGAATAAGCACTTGGCTTGATGACCGCAGTATTTCCGGCGGCCAGTGCATCTACCAGTGGTTCGATCGTCAGAAGGAATGGATAGTTCCAGGGGCTCATGATCAGAGTGACGCCGTACGGAGATGGCTTTTTATAGCTTCTGGAGTGAAATTGTGCCAGTGGAGTATGGACAGTTTTCTCTTTGGCGAAAGAGCGTATATGCTTTAGCATATAGGAAATTTCGCTGAGTACCATTCCTGTTTCGCACATGTAAGTTTCAAAGGCGCTTTTGCCAAGGTCCTTTTTAATTGCTTCGTTTATTTCATTTTCATAATGTATAATGCAAGATTTCAGTTTCTGCAGAGCTTTTAGGCGATATTCTGCATTTAATGTTACTCCTGTGTAGAAAAAGGTGCGCTGCTCGCTTACGATTTTCCTGATATCAGTTTCTGTCATTACTGTTATCCTCCTTTTCTTCGTCCCATTCCATTAACATATAGTAGAATGCTTCCAGCTCATGCGCATCCATAAGCACCGGTACCGGATAGAGTGGATTCGCTTCCTTGTCGGCATAGTGAGCCAGCTTTGGAATATCCTCTTCTTTGATTTCCTTTACACGGTCTCCGATATGGAAACGGGTCTTCATATCTTTGATCGCCTGAATGAATCGCTGTGCTGCTTCGTCATGTGGCGTTTCTTTATCTGCGATTCCTGCTGCAATGGCCAGCTGGTGGAGCTTTTTGTGTATGGATGCCCCATAGGCTTCCAGTACAAAAGGCAGAATAATGGTATTCGCAAGACCGTGCGGGACATTGTACTCACCGCCCAGAGAATGGGCTACTGCATGAACATATCCGACATAGGATTTTGTAAATGCACAGCCTGCATAGAAAGAAGCATGGAGCATATTTCTTCTGGCGTCTACATTACTTCCGTCATGATATACAGTATCAATGTTTTCAAAGATAAGCTTTACAGCTAAGAGGGCATCTTTTCTTGTGCCATAGGTCGTAGAATTACCAATATACGCTTCCACAGCATGTGTCAGCGCATCCATTCCGGTTGTTGCGGTGATAAAAGGTGGAAGGCTTAAAGTCACCTTCGGGTCTAGTACAGCGTAACGTGGGATGAGCGGGAAGTCATTGATGGCATATTTGTGTCTGGTCTGTGCATCAGTGATGACTGCAGCAAGCGTTGTTTCGCTTCCGGTTCCGGCTGTCGTCGGAATTGCGATGAGAAGCGGCAGTTTTTTGTGAACCTTCAAAATTCCCTTCATCTTTGACAGTGGCTGATTTGGTTTTGCAATGCGTGCGCCGACCGCTTTGGCACAGTCCATACTTGAACCCCCGCCGAAGCCTATAATTGCATTACAGTCATTTGCTTCATACATTTCCAATGCCTCTGCAACGTTTGTTGTTGTCGGGTTGGCAACTGTTTTATCATAAATGGAGAAGGCAATTTTGTTATCCGTAAGTGCGCGTTCCAGTCGTTTGGTAAGTCCAAGTGACATAATACCTGCATCGGTAATAACCAGCACATTGTCACATTTTTTCTTCCGGATAAAATCAGGAACGGTCTTTACACTTCCTACGATTTTCGGTTTCCGGTAAGGGAGGAAGGGAAGTGCGATTTTAAAAATAGTTTGAAATGTTCTGCAGTAAGCTTTCTTTAATGGATTCATATTCTTTTATCCTCATCTTTCTCATATAATTCCTGACAGCTCTCTTCCAGATTATCAGCGATCAGAAAGAGAACATGATAGAAAATGCGGCGTTCTTCTTCTGAGATGCCTTTGCCTCCGGCACAGACGGCATGGAGGATCCGTTCATTGACCTCTATAGAGCACTCTTTGCCAATTTGGGTCAGGGTAGCTTTTGCCCGATACTTTTTATCTCCTTGTGGGAGTGAATACGTAATATACTGCTTTTCTTCCAGATCAGCAAGGGTGCGCGAGATCCCGGCCTTATCCTCGTTACACATGCTGCACAGATCCGCGGCGGTCAGGCCCTCAGGATGCTGATTCAGATAATAAAGGCACATGACATGATTTCCCTTAAGCCCCCAGGAACGCATTTCCATTTTCTTGATTTTCTGAATGGATTTATAAATGCGGGCGACACCGTTTGTCAGTTGTTCAAATCTCTGTATCATAATAGCCTCACTTTCACAAGAAGTTGATTAATCAACTTCTTGAATCAAATTGAATATAACAGGTGAGAACCGATTTGTCAATAAGACAGAGGTGTGTTATGATAAAATACAAAGATACCAGAGAGAAGGCGGGAGAAAACGATGACAGGAAAGAAAGCAGCATTATTTTTTGATATAGATGGAACGATTCTTAGCATATCAACACTTACTGTCCCGGAGAGTACAATAAAGGCGCTTAAGCTTGCGAGGGCGAAAGGACACGAGATATTTATCAATACTGGAAGAACAGTGTGTGCTCTCCCTGCGAATATTAAATGTCTGCCGTTTGATGGATTTTTGTGTGGTTGCGGCAGTTACCTGGTCTATCATGATGAGGTGTTACTTTCTGCGTCATTTCCTATGGAAAGAGGATACCGTTATATTGATGAGATGAAGAAGTGTAATGTGGAAGGACTCCTTGAGGGGGAAGAAGACACTTATTTTTCGGAACGGGTATATCGATTTGAACAGCTGGAGGCTGAGAGACGATATGCGGAAAGTCTTGGACTGGGAAGAGAGACGACAATTGAGAAGAAGAACTTTGAATATAGAAAGATGTTGGTTTGTACGGACGAAAAGAGCGATAAAGAACGGTTTTTTCAGGTGATTTCAGAAGATTTTGCAGTAATCGACCGAAGAAATGGAGCGTATGAGTGTATTCAAAAGCAATATTCAAAAGCGACTGCGATTGCTTATATGCAGCATTATCTTGGATTTGAGAAAGACCAGGTCTATGTGTTTGGTGACAGCGGGAATGATCTGGCGATGTTCGAGTATGCAGACCATGCGGTTGCCATGAAAGTACATGATCCGATGCTGGATCCATATACGGAGTATGTGACTGATACAGTCGAAAATGATGGGATTTATAAGGCGCTTCTGCATTATGGATTAATTGGATCATAATGCTCCGGCAGTCTTTACAAACATGATCTCGTATTTTACAATATAAAAAGAGAAAGCAGGAGGTATTTTTTATGAATAATTTCACATTTTATAGTCCTACATATTTTGTGTTCGGAAAAGATGAAGAAAATAATGCAGGACATTATGTAAAGCGTTTTGGGGGAAGCAAGGTGCTGATTCATTTTGGTGGAGGCTCTGTGAAAAGAAGCGGGCTTCTGGATAGAGTGGAGGCTTCGCTGAAAGCAGAAGGAATCGAATACGTTGAGCTTGGCGGAGTCAGACCGAATCCAAGAAGTGGTCTTGTTTATGAGGGAATCGAGCTGTGTCGGAAAGAAAGCATTGATTTTGTTCTGGCAGTAGGAGGCGGAAGCACCATTGATTCTGCTAAGGCTATTGCAGCAGGAGCTGTTTACGATGGAGATTTCTGGGACTTTTACCAGGGTAGATTAGTGACAAATGCACTGCCTGTTGGAACCGTTCTTACCATTGCGGCTGCTGGAAGTGAAGGATCGCCAGATTCTGTGATTACGAATGAAAATGGAATGTATAAAAGAGGTGCGACAGGAGAAGCACTGCGCCCGGCATTTTCCATTTTAAATCCGGCTCTTACACAGACATTGCCGGCTTATCAGACGGCATGCGGCGTTACAGATATTATGGCACATCTGTTTGAACGTTATTTTACCAATACAAAAGAAGTAGAAGTGACAGACCGCATGATTGAAGGGCTGCTTATGACAATGATTCATGAGGCACCGCGTGTGATCGAAGACCCGGATAATTATGATGCACGTGCCAATATTATGTGGGCCGGCATGATGGCTCATAATAATTCCTGTGGTGTCGGACGCGAACAGGACTGGTCCAGCCATGATATTGAGCATGAATTGTCTGCAATTTATGACTGCGCACATGGTGCTGGACTTGCAGTTGTGTTCCCGGCATGGATGACTTACACCATGCAGCATGATGTCAATCGTTTTGCGCAGCTTGCATCCCGTGTATGGGGCTGTTCTATGGATTTTGCACATCCGGAAGTAACAGCGAAGGCAGGCATTGAAGCGCTTAAGGCATTCCTCAAAGGAATCGGAATGCCGGCAAACTTTGCAGAGCTTGGTGCCAGAGAAGAAGATATCGAAAAGATGGCACATACCGCATGTTATGGTGACGGAAGAAAAGGAACCATTGGTGGATTTGTAAAGCTTGGCGAAAAGGATGTGGCAGAGATTTACAGACTGATGTTATAAGAAAAACGAGAACGAAGACGGATCTGTCTTCGTTCTCGTTTTTCATGCACATTTTTCAAGATATGGAGAATGGTTCATTAGTTTAAAACCATGAGTTCTTTTGGGAAATGCGTTAAGATTTCCGTTCCATTTTCCGTAATGAGAACAGTGTCTTCAATACGGATTCCGCCCCATCCCGGGATATAGATACCAGGTTCCATAGTAATGATGCAGCCTTTTTCCATTGTTTTTGTTCCATAATTTCCGAGGAAAGGTTCTTCGTGCAGATCCAGACCAACACCGTGTCCGATTCCTGCATAATAGTATTCTTCGTATTTTGCAACTTTTTTTCTGATCTCTTCGTCTGGTTTAGTGGCGTGTACACCAGGTCCCATGAACTTAAGTCCGGTTTCCTGTCCTTCTTTTACCAGATTATAGATTTCCAGTTGCTTTTCGTCAGGAGTACCGACAATAAAGGTACGTGTTGTATCAGAAATATAACCATTGTACATTGCCCCATAATCAACGAGGACAAGGTCACCATTTTCAATCTTTTTATCACTTGGTTTTCCGTGCAGCAGAGAAGTTTTTGCACCGGAAATCAGGATAGTCTCAAATCCAATGTCATGTGCGCCATGCATTTTCATGTTAAATTCCAGACGGGCACATAATTCACGTTCAGTAACCCCTGGTTTGATAAATGGAACCAGTTCTTCTAAAGCTTTATCTGCAATCTCACAGGCAATACGTGTGTTTGCAATCTCTTCCGGTGTTTTTGTGTAACGCAGTTCTTCCACAATATTCTGGGTTGGGACAAATTCGATTCCGTGAGAATTCAACCTTGTTTCAATATTTGAATATTTGTCGTAAGTAGTGAAGCATTCTTCAAATCCAAGGCGCTTTATGCCCGCTTTTACACAGATACTTTCCAATGCTTTTGGAATGCTTCGATCAAATAAATGCCAGTTCACGATTTCAAATTCCGGGCAGCTCTTCTGAGCAAGTTCTGTAAAACGGCTGTCCGTAATCAGATAATTTCCCTGTGGACATATGACAGCATACGCAAGTTCATCCGGGTAACCGGAAATATATTTTACATTTGATTCTTTGGTAATATAGATACCATCAAGATTTTGTTCCGCTAAAATATTCAATAATCGTTTCATCATAATACTTGTATATAGCCTCCTAAATTATTTGTACTATGGTTTAAACCTTGGTCTATGGAATAAAATAGCAACTAGTATCAAAATTGTCAATAAATAATTAAAAAAAACTACAAATTTATCGAAGGTGCACAAAAGGAATGGTTTTTACTCCATTCTTTGACATAATCTAAAAATTTTATCGTTGCAAGAGTAGGAGGCGTCTTTGTATAAGCCACACCAAGTGTACGTGAATAATGCTCGGTAAAAGAACGGATACAGACGTCAAAAGGGGCATTGTATAAAAGTAGTTTGGGCAGGATAGTGATTCCAAATCCTTTTTCCACCATCTTGAGTGTTGCAAAATCCTCGTTTAATCGATAGCGAATCTTCGGGGTAATGTTATTCAGTTCAAAAATCTGCCCTGTCTCATAGTCCAGTCCATCTGAAGACAGGACAAAATTCTCGTGATTGACATCAGACAGAGATACAGCGACCTTGTCTGCCAGAGGATGATTTTGAGGTGTTACCAGCATCAGCTCATCTTTTCCCAGGGAGATGAAAGGCAGATCTGGAACAGAATAGTGAGAAACAAAAATGCAGTCCAGCTTATTTTCCTGAATTTTTTCTTTTAGCGGATTGAATCCATCGACAGTCAGCTCAAAGTTGATATTTGGATACTCTTCAGAAAAAAGTTTCAGGATATCTGGAAGCCAATGGTAGGAAACACTTTGAATTGCACCGATACGAATGTATCCGCTGTCAAGGCTTGTGAGATTGGAGGCAATCTGTGAGATACGGTTTTCCTCTGCACAGATGAACTGATCGGTCTTGGACTTCATAAGAGTGTGGGCCTTATTTCAGACGCAAGATTCTCCGGTTTCAATTATGGAGCAATTATCGGACATGTGTCACCGGAAGCTTATGATGGAGGAAACATTGCTCTTGTAGAAAATGGGGATGAGATTGTTATTGATATTCCAAATGGAGAAGTATCCATGCTTGTATCAGATGAAGAACTTGAGAGAAGAAGAGCAAACTGGGTATGTCCGCCATTAAAAGAAGAAAAAGGATGCCTGAATATTTTTGCAAAGATGTGTCGTCCGGCAGAAGAAGGCGGAGCAATGCAGCCATGGGATCTGGATGCAAAATTTCATAGATAAGAGAAATTGGAGGTAAAGGATATGTTATTATTATCAAGAGAGGATATTAAAAAAGTATTTACGATTAAAGACGCAATTGAAGCTGATAAAAAAGCATTTCAGCTGGTTGTAGAAGGAAAATGTAACGCACCGCTTCGTACAAACATTCAGGCAGAGAAATATGATGGTTGTTTCTTATTTATGCCGGCATATGTAGAAGAGATGGATACAGCATCTCTGAAGATCATTAATATTTTCCCACACAATATTGATAATGGAATCCCATCATCTCCGGCACAGGTATTATTGATTGATGGGAAGACAGGTGTTGTGACAGCTGTTTTGGATGGTACTTATGTTACACAGCTTCGTACAGGAGCAGCATCAGGAGCAGCATTTGATGTTCTGGCAAAGAAAGACTGCAGAATCGGTGCTCTTATCGGTACCGGCGGACAGGCAGCAACTCAGCTTGAAGCTATGATAGCAGCAAGAAAACTTGATGAAGTCAGAGTATATGATCTGAATTATGATCGTACGGTAGATTTCGCAGCACGTATGCAGGAAGAACTGAAAGAATATGGTACGAAGATCGTTGCAGTGAAGTCTTCTGATGAAGCAATTGATGATGCTGACTTATTAATCACAGTAACACCTTCATCCAAACCAGTATTTGACGGAACAAAGATTAAAAAAGGATGTACGATCAGCTGTGTTGGTGCATATCAGCATCATATGCAGGAGATGGACCCGGCAATCCTGCCTCGCGCCTCTAAGATTTACTTTGATTCTGAGGACGCTGTATTATCCGAATCCGGTGATATTTTAATCCCATTAGAGGAAGGAATCATTACAAAAGAAGATTTCACCGGAGATCTGGGAAATGTAATCAAAGGTGAGCTGGTTGGTCGTGAAAATGATGATGAGATTATCGTATTTGAAACAGTAGGCGTTGCTACACAGGATCTGGTTGCTGCAAGAGAAATCTATGATAAGGCAGTAGCAGCAGGCGTAGGAATGAACTGGGATTAAAAATACGAAAGAGCTCTTTCAGACAAAGGAGGAACAATATGCCACATATTTTAATTAAAATGTATCCGGGAAGAACGGAAGAAGTGAAAAAAGATCTTGCAGAAAAAACAAGAGATTTCTTAATGAAAGAAATGGGTATGGATGCAAAATACTTTTCTGTATCCGTAGAAGAAGTAGAAAAAGAGAAATGGAATGAAGAGGTTGTAGACAAAATTCCAGCGGAAGACCTCTATATAAAAGCAAATTTCTAGTTGCTATGACATAAAACCCCGAATAAATAAGCACAATCATCTCTCTCCAGAATGAATGTGAAAAAAGCAGGCACAAAACATCTTCGTTGTTTTGTACCTGTTTTTTTGCGGTTTTTTGCGGGATATAGGGAAAAAACTGGACAAATATAAGAAAACAGCGATAGAATATATGGCAGACAGAAAGGGGAGAAAAATATGGGCGAACAATTAACCAGAAGTGATGTGAAGAAGATAAAAGAAGAAATCGAATATCGTAAGCTTGTTGTGCGAAAAAAAGAACTGGAAGCAGTAAAAGAAGCAAGAGCACAGGGAGATTTGAGTGAGAACTTCGAATATAAGGCGGCAAAGCAGGATAAGAACCGTAACGAAAGCAGGATTCGTTATCTGGAAAGAATGCTGAAAAATGCCACAATCGTTTCCGACGATTCCAGAGATGATGAAGTGGGTATCAACAATACGGTAGACGTATACTTTGAAGGAGACGATGAGGTAGAAACATATCGTCTGGTCACAAGCGTGAGGGGAAATTCACTGCAAGGACTGATCAGTATTGAGTCACCGCTTGGGAAGGCGCTTCTCGGACGAAAAGAAGGCGAGCGCGTTTGGGTAGAGGCAGGAGCCGGCGGATACTACGTTGTTATTCGCAATATAGACAAAACAAGCGATGATACGAACGATACATTGCGGAAATATTAATTGGGGACGGGGTTTTTTGAAAAAAACCCCGTCCCCAATTAAAAAAGGGGTGTCCCCATTGCAATATTTTTGTGATGTAGTATAATAAAAGCCGTAAAATAAAAAACGGGGAGCTTGTCAGGAGCAGGCTGAGAGTAGGCTGATACCGCCTTGACCCGGGAACCTGATTTGGATAATGCCAACGTAGGAATGAATATTCGTAAAGAAAGCGGATGTACCGATACGTGGTATATCCGCTTTATTAATGCAAAATTCAAAAAGGGACACGGTTAATTTAATCTGGGACGGAGTAAAATGAAAAAAACCCCGTCCCCAACTGAGAAGGAGGACGAAAAATGTTAGGAACGTGTATTGAAAATGTAAGGAATTCTGTGCCGCTTGTACACAACATCACGAATTATGTTACGGTGAATGATGTGGCGAATGTGCTTCTTGCCTGTGGCGGCAGCCCGATCATGTCGGATGAACCGGAGGATGTGGCGGAAATTACATCAATTTGTGGTGGCTTGAATATTAATATTGGAACATTGAACCAGAGAAGTATTGAAGGGATGTTTGTGGCAGGAAAGAGAGCGAATGAGCTTGGACATCCGATTCTTCTTGATCCGGTAGGAGCCGGAGCCAGTACCCTTCGTACGAATACAGCGGTTAAGATTATGGATGAGCTTAAACTGGATGTGGTTCGTGGAAATATCTCTGAAATCAAAACGCTTGCTTTAGGAAGTGGCACAACAAAAGGGGTAGATGCAGATGTGGCAGATGCAGTAACAGAAGAGAATCTGGATGATGCGGTTGCATTTGCGAAGGATTTTGCGAAGAAGGCAGGCTGTATTGTTGCCATTACGGGAGCTATTGATCTTGTAAGTGATGGAGACAGATGTTTTGTTATTCGAAACGGTCGTCCGGAGATGGGAAAGATTACCGGAACCGGATGTCAGCTTTCGGGTATGATGACTGCATTTGTTGTAGCTAATCCAGAACAGAAGCTTGAAGCAGCGGCAGCCGCAGTGTGTACAATGGGTCTTGCCGGCGAGATCGGATGGAGCCGCATGCAGGAGGGAGATGGCAATTCCACTTACCGTAACCGTATTATTGATGCAATCTATAACATGGATAAAGAAACATTAGATAAAGGAGCAAAATATGAAGTGCGATAAGAAAGATCTGCTGCTTTATGCAGTAACAGACAGAAGCTGGCTGAATGGTGACACGTTGTATCATCAGGTGGAGCAGACGCTGGAAGGCGGAGCAACATTTATTCAGCTTCGCGAAAAGGAGCTTGATGAGGAACATTTCCTTGAGGAAGCCAGGGAAATAAAAGAACTTTGCAAAAAATACCATGTGCCGTTTGTGATTAATGATAATGTAGATATTGCACTTGCCATGGATGCGGATGGTGTACATGTGGGACAAAGTGATATGGAAGCAGGAGATGTGCGGGCAAAGCTTGGTCCGGACAAGATCATCGGTGTTTCTGCCCAGACGGTAGAGCAGGCACTTCTGGCACAGGAAAGAGGGGCAGACTATCTGGGCGTGGGCGCTGTTTTCCATACGGGTTCTAAGGCAGATGCGCAGGATGTCAGTCATGATACACTAAAGGCAATCTGTGAAGCTGTGGATATTCCGGTCATCGCTATTGGTGGAATCGGCAAAGGAAATGTGATGGAACTTGCAGGTAAAGGTCTTTGCGGAATCGCTGTTATCAGCGCTATTTTTGCACAGCCGGATATTAAGGCGGCTACGGAAGAACTGAAGAGTCTGACAGAGAAAATGGTGAACGCATGATAAAGTTGGAAAATATGAAGGGAGCAATTTTTGATGTGGATGGAACGCTCCTTGATTCCATGGAGATCTGGAATCATGTCGGAGACCGGTATCTTAAGAACAGAGGCATAATACCGGAGCCGGGGCTTAGCGATGCTCTTGCTGCTATGACGGTAGGCGAGGGCGCTGCTTATGTAAAGGAGCGTTATCATTTGCCGGAAAGCACAGCTGATATCGCACGGGGAGTCATGGATATAGTGAAAGACTTCTATTATAATGAAGCGCAGTTGAAACCCGGTGCGAAAGAACTTCTGGAGCTTCTTTCGGAAAAAGGGATTGGTATGACTGTTGCTACATCCAGTGAGCGGGAGCATATTGAAAAAGCATTTGAACGTCTGGGGATTTTGCACTATTTCCGGCAAATTTTTACATGTACGGAGGTGGGTGCAGGGAAAACGAAGCCCCTGGTATATGAAAAGGCAGCACAGGCTCTGGAAACAAATCCTGCGGAAACTCTTGTTTTTGAGGATGCTCTTTATGCTGCGATAACTGCGAAAGATGCGGGGTTTGTCACGGTCGGTGTATACGACAGGTTCAGTGAGGCAGATAAGCAAACTATGCAGGAAAAGGCAGATATTTTTCTGTCTGACCTTCGGGATTTTGAAAAATTGTGGGAAATTATATCTGAAATATAAAAGTAGGATATAAAATGCGGCAGGTCGGGGGCACCACTTTCTGTCGCTATAGAAAATTAATGCGTAATTAATCAGAAGAAAGGAAGTAGAACAAATGAGAACAGCATTAACAATTGCTGGAAGCGATTCCAGCGGAGGCGCCGGCATTCAGGCAGATATCAAGACAATGATGGCAAATGGCGTATATGCCATGAGCGCGATCACAGCCTTAACTGCACAGAATACGACCGGTGTAACAGGGATTATGGAGGTGACTCCGGAATTTTTGGGAGAACAGTTGGATAATATTTTTACAGATATTCGCCCGAATGCAGTAAAAATTGGGATGGTATCAGCAAGCCCGATTATTGTGAAAATTGCTGAAAAACTCAAAGAATATAAGGCGGAAAATATAGTGGTCGATCCGGTCATGGTTGCAACCAGCGGTTCTAAACTGATCAGTGACGAAGCGATCGCTACACTGAAAAAGGAACTGCTTCCGATCGCTGCGGTATTGACTCCGAACATTCCAGAGGCAGAAGTACTCTCCGGCATGGAGGTGAAAACAGAAGAGGATATGATCACTGCAGCAAAAATAATCAGTGAGACCTATCACTGTGCAGTATTATGCAAAGGCGGACATCAGTTAAATGATGCCAATGACCTTCTGTATCGTGACGGTTCTTATAAATGGTTTTATGGAAAAAGAATTGACAATCCGAATACCCATGGAACGGGCTGTACCTTGTCCAGTGCGATTGCATCTAATCTGGCGAAAGGTTTCGACCTGGATACTTCTGTAGAGCGTGCCAAAGCATACATTTCCGGGGCACTGGCAGATATGCTGGATCTTGGAAAAGGAAGCGGACCAATGAATCATGGCTTTGCGATTACAGGTGAATATACAAAGCTGGCAGAACAGGAGGCATAATTATATGGAAGAAAAACGTACTTCAATTTTTGAAAATGGACTGATCTGGTTCGGCGCAGGTGTGTCTATCGCAGAAATCCTGACAGGAACATATCTTGCTCCGCTCGGATTCTCCAAAGGACTGACGGCTATTATAGTCGGTCATATCATTGGCTGTTTCATGCTTTTTCTTGCCGGTGTGATTGGCGGAAAAGTAAGAAAGAGCGCCATGGAAACCGTAAAAATGAGTTTCGGACAAAAGGGGAGTCTGCTCTTTTCTGTGTTAAATGTGCTGCAGCTTGTGGGATGGACAGCCATTATGATCTATGACGGGGCTCTGGCAGCAGATGGCATCGTAAGTACGGGCAGATGGGTATGGTGTCTCGTGATCGGTGGACTGATTGTTCTGTGGATTCTGATTGGCATTACGAATCTTGGAAAAGTAAATGTCATTGCCATGACAGCCTTATTCATTCTGACAGTTATTTTGTGCAAAGTTATTTTCTTTGATAGTGGTGCAGTTGGAATGGCAGCAGATGACAGTATGACATTTGGAGCGGCAGTAGAGCTTTCCGTTGCAATGCCATTATCCTGGCTCCCGCTGATCAGTGATTATACAAGAGAGGCAAAAGAACCGGTCAAAGCAACAGCAGTCAGTGCTGTTGTATATGGTATTGTCAGCAGCTGGATGTATATCATCGGTATGGGTGCTGCGATCTATACCGGAGAATATGATATTGCGCAGATCATGGTAAAAGCAGGACTTGGAATTGCAGGCCTTCTGATTATCGTATTTTCAACAGTTACGACAACATTTCTGGATGCTTATTCAGCAGGTATATCCAGTGAGTCGATCGTATCAAAGTTAAATGGAAAATACATGGCAATCGGAGTGACTGTAATCGGAACGATTGCAGCAATTGTTTACCCGATGGATAATATCACAGATTTCCTGTATCTCATTGGTTCGGTATTTGCACCGATGATTGCCATTCAGATTGCAGACTTCTTTATCCTGAAAGCAGATAACAGCGCAGCTGCGGTAAATGCAGCAAATATGATCGTGTGGCTGATTGGATTTGTTGTATATCGTATCCTCATGAATGTTGATATACCGGTAGGAAATACGCTGCCGGATATGTTGATAACAATCGTGCTGTGTCTGGTGGTAAATAAGGCTGTGCAGCGGGATTAAGAGATTTTGTTTTATGTTAGTTTCTGGCGCCCAATGTTCGTCCTGCCCATACACCCATTAGGCAGAGCAAAAGGCTGAGTACTGCATAGATGGATCCGGTACTGTAGTTTTTCTGTTCAAAAAGAGTGAAGGTTTCCAGAGAAAAGGTGGAAAATGTAGTAAATCCGCCACAAAAACCTGTCTTTAGAAACAGGATGAGCCCGGAAGGGATGTTTTCGTGGGATTCAGCGATTCCGACAATACATCCAATCAGAAATGCACCGATTAAGTTCGTAAGAAATGTCATAAATGGGAAATCGGTTCTGACGGTAACAGTGCTGAGTGCGTAACGAAGCATGGCTCCGAGAGCACCGCCGAGACCGACATATATGTAAGGATTCATAATCGTTTACCTCCTGTAGGTAATTATACTGTACCCCGGGGTATATTGCAAATATACCCCGGGGTACAGTATAATAAGTGGAAAAGGATGGTGTTTTAGACATGAAGGTTTTATTATTTAACGGAAGTGCGCACAAAGAAGGAAGTACATATACAGCCCTTAAGGAAGTGGCCGGCGAACTTGAGAAAGCAGGGATTGAAACGGAGATCGTACAGGTTGGCTCAGAGCTTATACGTGGCTGTGTTGGATGCGGAAGCTGTAAAGGCAAAGGTGAGAAAGCGTGCAAAGGACGTTGTGTGTTCAGTGATGATAAGGTGAACACCTGGATTGATATGGCAGAAGAGGCAGATGGATTTGTCTTTGGTTCGCCGGTATATTATGCGGCAGCCAGCGGCACGATGACATGTGCGATGGACAGGATGTTTTATGCCGGTAAGCGTGCGTTTGCCTACAAGCCGGCGGCAAGTGTGGTGTGTGCAAGACGCGCGGGAACAACAGCTGCATACGATCAGCTGAATAAATATATTGGCATCAACAATATGATCATGGTGCCGGCTCCGTATTGGAATATGGTACATGGTAACGGTCCGGAGGAAGTGCGTCAGGATGAGGAAGGCATGTATATTATGCGAACGATCGGAAAGAATATGGCGTGGCTTCTCAAGCTTCTGGAGCATGGGAAAGAGGATGGCCTGACTCCGCCGGATACAGGAAAGCCGACCTTTACAAATTTCATTCGTTAGCGCATCTTAAACAGCGAAAGCGAAGAAGGGGAAGGAGTTATCGTATGGGAGAAAAGACGGTAAGATTATATACGAGACAGAATGATAAGACGTTGTATCAGCTGGAAAGAGATGGACGAATTATCAATCGACGTATTTATGTAGAAATGCATTTTGGGGATATTGCACCGCTTTTTATGGAAAGCTATGACTGGTTTACGAAAGAGGCAGCGAAAAGAGTGCCGAAGCCGGACGATGTACATGCGCCCATCTGGTGTTCGATCAGTGTGGAAAACTGTCTGAAACCAATCCCCGGGACGGTCGTTTATGTGCTGGATGTGCCGGAGGAACAGGTTATGTACTTTGATGATGTGAAATGGGATTATGTGCTGAATCGCATCTATCTCCCGAAAGACGAAAAGGATGCAGCAGAATACAGACAGCACCTGAAAGACATCGGCGTGGCAAATGGTTTTGAATTTATTGAGGGAAGATATAAAGGGAAATATCCGGAGGAAGAACGAAGAATCCGAGAGAGCTGGCTCCGCTGCTTTGAGATCGATAACTGGACGATTTTCAATGTCTGTGGAAATCTGTGGGAGATTAAAAAGGAATGGGTACATAAAATTGTACATCCGGGCGAGCAGATAGAATAAAGGCGCAGCAGTTTCTGCTACGCCAGTCCCATATATTGATAACGGGCAATGTTTCTGAGATATGTATTTTCCGGTATGAAATATTTTGGAAGCTTTACTCCGGCGACAACATTTGTAAATGCTGTAAGTGGTAAAGCGGAAAATATTCCGGTAAGGCACAGGCAGAAAAGAAGTAAAAGTACAGTTTCCTGTGCTGTTGTTACATTCTTTAGAAGATCTGTGCAGTCTTTTAAATAAGAATACGTTAATCCGTGGAACAGATAAATAGCCATCGTTCGCTGCCCAATGTAGGAGTAGAAGGTCTTGCCGTTCTCGATGAGAAGCATGACTGCAAAGGTCATTCCAAATCCAATGGCATAGCAGATCAGACGACATGCCATTCCTTCCAGTATTCCCTGGCCGAGAAAATGGTAGTTATATCTTCCGTAGAAGATTTTTGGCGAACAGTTTATGTACGGAATGACACAGGCAGTAATAATCGTAAAACCAATCACTCCTGCTGCTGCCAGGGAGCGTGGCAGAGAATGCTGTATTTTGGTCAGCTGACTGCGCTCAAAATGTATTCCCGCCAGGAAGAATGGATAAAAGACCAGGATCCTTGGAATACTCAGAAAGTTGTCGGACATGTCAGATGCGCCGATCAAAAGTCCTGCAACAATGGATAAAATCATATGGTGTGGCAGCTTTTCCACATAGGGTGTCGCAAAACGCCAGATAAAAAGTGCCAGAATATACCACAGAGAAAATTTGGGATGTAACAGATACAATCCCGTTTCCTTATGTGTAATAAAAGTATAGAACAGGTAGTAGATGATTTCATATGCGATATAAGGAATCGCCAGTTTTTGTACCAGAACATTCAGTGGCAGATGTCTTTTGGAAAAATAGCCGGAGATAAAGATAAACGCCGGCATGTGAAAAGATACAATCAGCCATTTTAATGTGTACAAAAACTGGTTATTTGTATAGTTGGGCTCAATGAAATGGCCAATCACGACAAGTGCAATAAGGAATGCCTTATAATTATCAAACAGGTAATCACGAGTTTTTTGATTTGTTGACATAAATACCCTCTCCTGAATAATTACAATTTTTCAAACGTTTTATATTGTACTCTTAAAGGAGAGGGTGGGCAAGATGAAAAATGTAGAAAAAATTCAAAATTATTTAATAGTTTTGTAACATTTTGCCCTCTTATTATTCGCCGGGGATAATAGTGTCCCCTAATCTGGTCATTTCGGCGTCTGCTTCTCCGGCACTGGACAGTGTCTGATAGTCTACCGAAATCGTTACAACGGTTTCTTCTCCGTATACAGGTGAAGCAGCATATTTCTCCAGAATCTCCACAAAGCCTTTGGATAATGCGTCTACGGAATAGTAAGTATTGTTCGCTAGTTCAGCCGTGGCATTCGCGAGGCTTCTGTTTGGAATTACCGTAACATCAACAGTATAATTGTACCCGCCAGATTCCTTTTTTGGAATACCGACGGTATATTTACATTGTCTGAAGATTTCTTTCAGTGCCGTCTCATATCTGTCAGCGTATGCGGCAGACAGTTCTGCCGGAGGAGTAAATACGTCTTCTTCATACCAGGCGTATACTTCATCTTCCGTCTGGTTGGTATGTCTGGCAAACTGAGCAACTTCCCCCTTGAATGTAGCATCCAGATAAGCAGTCAGATAATCCTGTTCATTGAGAATTTCACATACAGAGTCATAAGGCTGCATATATTTTAGAAATACCTGCATCAGGAAAGTATGCATATCTTCGTCTGCGATAGAAAATGCATCTCCGTCTTTTTTGACAGTAAGTGTAATATAGGTTTCCTCACCATACACAGGCTTGTCTGCGATGGCCTTTTGTGCATTTTCAAGAAGTGTGCTTACCTCAGCTGTCAGATCGGAAGAAGTCATGTTATTTACATAGTCATTACATACATCCTCCGTTGTCGTGCCAATATCAAGCGGCGAAAAAGAAACGCGAACGGAGTAGGTGTTCTCTCCATTTTCTTTCGCAGAGCTTACTTCAAACTCGATAGACTTAAAGGCTTCCTTCAGAAAAGAAAGATAAGTCTCTTTCAGTTCCTCCGGGAAGGAGAGAGTATAAAGAGAATCACTCTCTTCAATACCCGCATCAAGGACAGAAGAAAGCAGGTCTACATTTCCTTCTTTTATATCCGTAATCTGGGATCCTACATATTTTTCTGCAGTATTTTTACTGCCGCATCCGGCAAGAAGCGCAAAAACCAGCAGCGTCATTAAAATGAGTCGGATTTTTTTCATAAACATACCTCCATGTAAGGAATTTCTTGTGCTTAGAACCATTTTAGCATAAATACTACTGGAAAAACACGTGTATTTTATATATAATAAAATAGCATTAAACTAACGAAAAAAGGAGATGTATTCATGGAAATGTTAAATATTGAAAAAGAACTTCGTGAGAATTCTTATCCTGGCCGCGGCATTATTATCGGAAAGAGTGCTGATGGTACAAAGGCGGTAACAGCATATTTTATTATGGGAAGAAGCGAGAACAGCCGTAATCGAGTTTTTGTAGAAGAAGGAGAGGGTATCCGTACACAGGCATTTGACCCATCTAAGCTTACAGACCCAAGTCTTATTATTTATGCTCCGGTTCGTGTACTTGGCAACAAGACAATCGTAACGAACGGTGATCAGACGGATACTATCTACGAAGGAATGGACAGACAGCTTACATTTGAACAGTCATTAAGAAGCAGAGAGTTCGAACCGGACGGACCGAATTATACACCAAGAATTTCCGGGATCATGCACATTGAAAATGGAACATATAATTATGCAATGTCTATTCTGAAGAGCAACAATGGATGCCCGGACAGCTGCAACCGCTATACATTTGCTTATGAGAATCCGGCAGCGGGGGAAGGACATTTTATTCATACCTATAAATGTGACGGTAATCCGCTTCCGAGTTTTGAAGGAGAACCGAAGCTTATTGCAATTCCAGATGACATGAATGCATTTACAGATACATTATGGAACAGCCTGAACGAGGACAATAAGGTTTCTCTATTTGTGAGATATATTGATATCGCAACAGGAAAATATGAGACAAAGATTGTAAATAAGAATCAGTAAGGAGACAAACGATGAAAGAATTAGAATTAAAATATGGATGTAATCCAAATCAGAAACCATCCAGAATCTATATGGCAAATGGCCAGGAACTGCCGATTCAGGTACTGTGCGGCAGACCGGGATATATCAACTTCCTTGATGCATTTAATGGATGGCAGCTTGTAAGTGAGCTGAAGAAAGCAACCGGACTTCCGGCTGCAACATCATTTAAGCATGTATCACCCGCAGGAGCAGCTGTAGGACTTCCGCTCAGTGAGACACTTGCAAAGATTTACTGGGTAGACGATCTTGGCGAACTGTCACCACTTGCATGCGCATACGCAAGAGCAAGAGGTGCAGACCGTATGTCATCTTTCGGAGATTTCATCTCCTTATCAGATGTCTGCGATGCTGACACAGCAAGACTGATCAAAAGAGAAGTATCTGACGGTGTGATCGCACCAGGATATACAGAGGAAGCACTCGAGATCCTGAAGCAGAAAAAGAATGGTAATTACAACGTCATCCAGATCGATCCGGATTATGTACCGGAGCCACTGGAGCACAAAGACGTATTCGGTATTACATTTGAGCAGGGAAGAAATGAATTAAAGATTGATGATGATTTCTTCGCAAACATCGTAACAGAAAATAAAGAACTGACAGAACAGGCAAAGATTGATCTTGCTATTTCCATGATTACCTTAAAATATACACAGTCCAATTCCGTCTGCTTTGTAAAAGACGGACAGGCAATCGGAATCGGTGCCGGACAGCAGTCCAGAATCCACTGTACACGTCTCGCCGGACAAAAGGCAGATAACTGGTGGTTAAGACAGTCACCGCAGGTAATGAATCTTCCATTTGTAGACGGTATCCGTCGTGCAGACAGAGACAACGCTATAGATCTCTATATCGGAGATGAGTATATGGACGTACTCGCAGACGGAGCATGGGAGAAGATCTTCAAGGAGAAACCAGAAGTATTCACAAGAGAAGCAAAAAGAGAATGGCTTGACAAGCTGACAGACGTAGCACTGGGCTCCGACGCATTCTTCCCATTCGGCGACAATATCGAGCGCGCACATAAGAGTGGCGTGAAATACGTAGCACAGCCAGGTGGATCCGTAAGAGATGATAACGTAATCGAGACATGTAATAAATATGGAATGGTAATGTCCTTCACAGGATTAAGATTATTCCACCACTAATCAAATTGGGACGTAGACTTTTTCAAAAAGTCTACGTCCCAATTTGCAAAATGTCCTGTACCCAAATGAAAATAATATTGTATATCTTGTAAAAACGCTATATAATATATAAGGTGATTTAATCAATTGTGCAAAAAAAGTGGCTAATTGACCAAATAAATAATAAGGAGAGCTAATTATATGGGTAAATATTTTGGAACGGATGGTTTCCGAGGCGAAGCCAATGAAGTATTGACTGTAGAGCATGCGTTTAAGGTTGGAAGATATCTTGGCTGGTACTACGGACAGGATCATAAAGCGAAAGTTGTAATCGGTAAGGATACAAGAAGAAGCAGTTATATGTTTGAATATGCCCTTGTAGCAGGTCTGACTGCTTCTGGTGCGAATGCATATCTTCTTCATGTTACGACAACACCGAGTGTGTCTTATGTGACAAGAACAGATGATTTTGACTGTGGAATCATGATTTCTGCAAGTCATAATCCATTTTATGATAATGGTATTAAGATCATCAATGGTAAAGGTCATAAGATGGAGGCTGAGGTTGAAGAAAAGATTGAGGCATACATCGATGGTGAGATTGGCGAACTGCCGCTTGCTAAGAAAGAAGATATCGGACGTACGGTTGACTATGCTGCAGGAAGAAACCGCTACATAGGTTATCTGATTTCCCTTGCTACTCGTTCCTTTGAGGACATGAGAGTCGGACTTGACTGTTCAAACGGAAGTGCATTTGCGATCGCGAAGAGTGTATATGATGCATTGGGTGCGAAAACCTATGCGATCAACTGTGAACCGGATGGAACGAATATCAATACAAACTGCGGATCTACGCATATTGAAGTTCTGCAGCAGTATGTAAAGGAGAAGAAGCTGGATGTAGGATTTGCATTTGACGGTGATGCAGACCGCTGTATTGCTGTTGATGAGAATGGTAATGTGGTTGACGGTGACCTGATTCTTTATATTTGTGGTAAGTACTTAAAAGAAAACGGACGTCTGAATGGTGATACAATTGTAACAACAATTATGTCTAATCTTGGTTTGTACAAGGCATGTGACAAAGCAGGTCTTAAGTATGAGAAGACGGCTGTTGGTGACAAATATGTATATGAAAATATGGTAAAGAATAATTTCTCACTTGGTGGTGAGCAGTCCGGACATATTATTTTCAGCAAACATGCTACTACAGGAGATGGTATTCTGACCTCTCTTATGGTAATGGAAGTTATGCTGGAGAAGAAGCTGAGTCTTGCAAAGCTTGCTGAGCCGGTAAAAATCTATCCACAGCTTCTTCAGAATGTTCGTGTGGCAGATAAGAAGACCGCGCGTGAGAATCCGGAGGTTGTTAAGGCTGTAGCTGCTGTAACAGAAGCGCTGGGTGATGACGGACGTATTCTTGTCAGAGAAAGTGGTACAGAGCCGGTGATCCGTGTTATGGTTGAGGCTGCTACTGATGAGCTCTGTGCAAAATATGTGGCACAGGTTGTTGATGTGATGAAGGCAGAAGGACTGGCAGTCACAAAATAAAAAAGGAAGAACACATAAAAAGGGTTTCACTCTAAATCGAGTGGAACCCTTTTCCTATTATCTCACTTGTATTGGATATCAGTAAAAATGCATCCGGAGCATTTTCATTAATAAAGTTTCGAAGCTTCACTGCCTCCATACGGTTTAAGACAGTAAGGATCAGATACTTATCCTCACCGGAAAAGGCGCCCTGGGCCAGAACAATCGTAGCACCCCGGTGCAGCTTATCTTTGATAAAATCACAGATGGGCTGTGGATTTGAACATACAACGTTAAAATATTTTGACAGGTTCAGACTTTCGATAAATCCGTCGATCATGAAAGAACGGACGGCAAGACCGAGGAAGGAATAGAGACCTGTTTCAATATCAAAGACGAAGCAGCCGGCAAGTGTGATGACAAAATCGGTAACGAGCAACGCCTTGCCGATATCAAAGCTCGTATATTTCTTCATGATCATAGCGATCACATCGGTACCGCCACTGGATGCACCAATGTTAAACAAAATCGCAGATCCGAGAGATGGGAGTGCGATCGCAAAGGCAAGTTCCAGCACCGGCTGATCTGTCAGAGGATGGCTCATCGGACAGAGACGTTCCAAGAGAGACAGAGTGACAGATAGAAGTATACTGGAATAAGCAGTCTGGGCAGCAAACTTCTTGCCGAGAACGAAGAGCCCGACGAGAAGAAGAAGCATATTCGCAATGAACGTAAAATCACTGGCGGAGATGACGCCGGATTTTGCGACCAGAACGGAAAGACCCGTGATGCCTCCGAAGGTAAAGTTGTTGGCAAATTTGAAGAAATAAATACCAACAGCCATGATGAGTGTACTCCCGGTTAATAAAAAGAATTTTTTCAATTGTGATTTCATAATACATTCCCCAACGTATAAATGTTAATTTCTTCCTCACAGATTGTAACGCTCACTCCTTTAAATGTCAACGGATTAGTGGTATATTAAAAGCAGGAATTTACATAATGAATAGTAAGGAGACCGAAACAATGAAGGTATTTCAGCAAAAGTCAAAAATACAGAAATATGCACATGCAGAGGAATTTGTAAAGGAATATGAAATCGGCGAAAACGATTTTATTCTGGCGAGCAAAAGTATTTATCAAACGTACTTTGAGCCTCTTGGTCTTAAGGCGCATGTAGTGTATAAGAACAGTTATGGCACGGGTGAACCGACAGACACGATGATTGATGCGCTGCTTACGGATTTCCGTAAGACAGACTGTACACGTATTGTAGCAATCGGCGGCGGTGCGGTGATTGATATGGCAAAAATACTTGTACTGGATGGGGACTACAGGACAGAGGATATTTTCCTTCGGAAAACACCACTTAGAAAAGTGCGGACGCTGATCGCGGTCCCGACTACATGTGGTGCCGGATCGGAAGTGTCTAATGTATCCATTACAGAGCTTACAAACTTACATACCAAGCTTGGCCTTGCAGTAGATGAAATCTATGCAGATGATGCGATATTGATACCGGAGCTTTTGAGCGGACTTCCTTATGATTTCTTTGCTACAAGTGCGATTGATGCATTTATTCATGCAATTGAATCCTATGTGTCTCCAAGAGCGACTCTATATACAGAAATGTTCAGTATGAAAGCCATGGAAATGATAATTGAAGGATTCCGCCAGATTGCGGCATATGGAAAGGATTATCGATTCAATTTGCTGGATGAATTTCTGACAGCCAGCAATCTTGCGGGGGTCGCATTCGGAAATGCAGGTACCGGCGCGGTACATGCCATGTCCTATCCGTTAAGTGGGGTCTATCATGTGACACATGGCGAGGCAAATTATCAGTTCCTTACGGTTGTGTTTACTGCGTATCAGATGCTTGCCCCGGAAGGAAAGATACGAAAGCTTAATCGTTTCCTTGGTTCACTTCTGGATTGTGAGACAGACAGAGTCTATATTGAACTGGAAAAGCTTCTGGACAAAATCATTTCCAGAAAGCATCTGCGGGAATATGGCATGAAGGAAGAGGAAATAGAATTGTTTGCAAAGAGTGTGGAGGAATCCCAGCAAAGACTTCTGAATCAGAGTTATGTCAGGCTTTCCTGGCAGCAGATGGCAGAAATATACAGAAAGCTGTATTAAGAAGAAACTGCATTATTACATTGTAATCGGCGCATAATACGTCTCATAAGGAGGAAGTAGGATTATGTATAAGTATTTACCGATTACAGATGTGTACGCAAGAGAAATATTAGATTCCCGCGGGAATCCTACGATAGAGGTAGAAGTTCTGGCAGGTGATGAGTTCTGCGGTCGTGCAGGCGTACCGTCAGGAGCTTCCACCGGACAGTTTGAGGCAGTTGAGCTTAGAGATAAAGATGCAAGATACGGGGGACTCGGTGTAGAGCGAGCCGCAGATCATGTAAATGCAAGGATCGCACCGGCGATCATTGGCATGAATGTGTTTGATCAGGTGGCTGTGGATACAGTGCTTCGCCAGCTGGATGGGACAGAGAATAAGTCACATCTGGGAGCAAATGCGATGCTGGGCGTATCCATGGCTGTGGCAAGGTCTGCTTCCGTGGCTCTGGGGATGCCCCTTTATTCTTATTTTGGCGGGACAAATGCAAAACAGATGCCGGTGCCGATGATGAACATTATGAATGGCGGGCGTCATGCAGACAATACAATTGATATCCAGGAGTTTATGATTATGCCTACAGGAGCCTGCTGCTTCCGCGAGGGACTTCGGATGTGTGCGGAAGTGTATCATACACTCAAGAAGCTTCTTCATGAGGCGGGATACCATACTTCCGTTGGCGATGAGGGAGGTTTTGCCCCGAATCTTGCCGGGGCAGAGGAAGTTCTGGAATTTATCATGAATGCGATCCGTGGGGCAGGATATGAGCCGGGAAAGGATGTCTGTCTTGCTATGGATGTGGCAGCATCTGAGTTATATAACCGGGAATTTAAAAAATATGTATTTGAGGGAGAAGGTAAGGCACGGGGAGAGGACGGCAAAGTCATTCGCTCTTCGGAAGAACTGATTGATTATTATGAAGAACTCATAGAAAAATTCCCGATCGTGTCAATTGAAGACCCGTTAGACGAAGAAGACTGGGACGGCTGGGAGCTCCTCACGACACGTCTTGGGCTGAACACGCAGCTTGTGGGGGATGATCTGTTTGTGACAAATACCAAGCGTCTGCGGATTGGAATTGAAAGAGAAGTAGGAAATGCAATCCTTATCAAGGTCAATCAGATCGGGACACTGACGGAGGCGTTTGATGCGATCGAGATGGCACAAAAAGCCGGATATCGGACAATTATTTCGCATCGTTCCGGAGAGACGGTGGATTCGATGATTGCAGACATTGCCGTTGCGGCAGGTGCAGGGCAGATTAAGGCCGGTGCGCCCTGCCGCTCTGAAAGAGTGGAGAAATACAACCAGCTCCTTCGGATTGAAGAGAGGCTGGGGGATATAGCGGAGTATAGAAATCCCTTTGAGGCATAGGAAAAAGGAGACAAAAGATGACCGTAGTTGCAGGAAAGCAGGAACAAATGAAATACAGACTCGCGGAAGCTATGAAAAAATGTATGAAAGATTCGTCTGTTGAGAAGATCACTGTACGGGAGATCGTGGAAACATGTGGAACGACACGACAGACATTTTACCGGAATTTTCAGGATAAATATGATCTGATCAACTGGTATTTTGATAAGATCCTGCTGGAATCTTTTGAGCATATGGGTGAGGGGAAGACTGTTTATGAAGGTCTGGTTAAAAAGTTTGAATTTATTTCAGAAGAAAAACTTTTTTTCCGCGCTGCATTTAAATCGGATGAACAGAATTGCCTCAAAGAGCATGACTTTCAGCTGATTATGGAGTTTTATACAAATAAAATAGAAGAAAAATCCGGGAAGAAGCTTTCGGAAGAACTTCGGTTTCTGTTAGAAATGTACTGCCAGGGTTCCATTTATATGACTGTACAGTGGGTGCTTGGCAGAAAGAAAGCAACGCCGCAGGAACTGGCAAAGATGCTGACGGAAGCAATGCCGTTGGAACTTGCAGTTGTTTTTCAACAGCTGAAGTTGATTTAAAATAATTGAGAAATAAGTGACACATTTGCTGTTTTGTAACTTTCTAATACTGGAAAAGATTGTTAAAATATAGACATAAAATACAGAAAATCCAGAAAAGGAGAAGTGGAAAAATGGCAAACAGAATCATGTTAAATGAAACGTCTTATCATGGAGCCGGTGCAATTAAGGAAATTGCGACAGAGGCAAAGGCAAGAGGATTTTCCAAAGCTTTTGTATGTTCTGATCCGGACCTCATCAAATTCGGTGTAACAGGAAAGGTTACAGATGTCCTTGATGAGGCAGGCCTTGCATACGAGATTTATTCTGATATTAAGGCAAATCCTACGATTCAGAATGTGCAGAACGGAGTGGCAGCATTTAAGAAGGCCGGAGCAGATTATATCATTGCGATTGGCGGTGGTTCTTCCATGGATACATCAAAAGCGGTCGGAATCATTATTGCGAATCCGGAATTTGAAGATGTAAGAAGCCTGGAAGGTGTTGCACCGACAAAGAAACCATGTGTACCGATCATTGCTGTACCGACAACAGCAGGAACGGCGGCTGAGGTTACAATCAACTATGTAATCACAGATGTTGAGAAGAAGAGAAAGTTCGTATGTGTTGATCCACATGACATGCCGGTAATCGCAGTTGTTGATCCGGATATGATGTCTTCTATGCCAAAGGGACTGACAGCTTCTACAGGTATGGATGCGTTGACACATGCTATTGAAGGATATACGACAAAAGGTGCATGGGAAATGACAGATATGTTCCACATCAAAGCCATCGAAATCATTGGAAAGTCTTTAAGAAGTGCTGTTGCCAATGAAAAGGAAGGGCGCGAAGGAATGGCACTTGGACAGTATATCGCAGGAATGGGATTCTCCAATGTAGGTCTTGGTATCGCACATTCTATGGCGCATACACTGGGTGCAGTATATGATACACCACATGGTGTGGCATGCGCGATGATGCTTCCGATTGTTATGGAATATAACGCAGAGTATACAGGAGAAAAATACCGTGAGATTGCAAGAGCAATGGGTGTAAAAGGTGTAGATGAAATGTCTGTAGAAGAATACAGAAAGGCAGCAGTAGATGCAGTGCAGAAATTGTCTGTAGATGTAGGAATCCCGACAAAGCTTGAAGCTCTGAAGGAAGAAGATTTACAGTTCCTTGCAGAGTCTGCTTTCGCAGATGCATGTGCACCAGGTAATCCGAAAGATACTTGTGTTGAGGATCTGAAAGATTTATTTAGAAAACTGATGTAGAAGAGAAATCTCCCGACTCGGTTGAGCCGGGAGATTTTACTATAATTACTTTACCACAATCCTAACACATGCTGCAGAATCAGGCTCACCGCTGTGATCCCTGTCCAGCAGCAAAGTCCAAGGATAATTGGCTTGCCGCCGGTCTTAACAAGTTTGACGATATTCGTATTTAAGCCGATGGCTGACATGGCAAGGACAATGAAGAATTTACTCAGTTCCTTGAATGGTGCAAAGAAATCAGCAGGTACACCAAGCATATTTGTTGCTACCGTTGTAATAACAGATGCCAGTACAAAATAAAGAATGAAAAATGGGAAGATTTTCTTCAGGCTTACATTGCTTCCGGAAGAATCTCTTTCCTTTTTTGTGCGCCAGAAAGCAAGAACGAGAGTGATCGGGATGATTGCAAGTGTTCGTGTAAGCTTAACTGTAACAGCTTTATCCAGAGTTGCACTTCCGAGACCGAACATATTGTCCCATGTGGACGCAGCTGCAGTAACGGAAGAAGTATCATTAATAGCAGTTCCGGCAAAGATTCCGAATGCATCACCGCTTGTCTGGCTGAATCCCAGCAGATTTCCAAAATGGGGAAAAATGATAGCTGCCAGTACATTGAAGAAGAAGATAACGGAGATTGCCTGCGCAACTTCTTCATCGTCTGCGTCAATGACCGGTGCTGTTGCAGCAATTGCAGAACCGCCGCAGATCGAAGAACCGACACCTACCAGTGTGGAAATCTTTGCAGGGATGTGCATTGCTTTACTTAATACATAAGAAAGAATAAGGGAAGTACCGATTGTGCAGATGATGATTGGCAGGGACTGTTTTCCGGTCTCCAGGATAACAGAAAGATTCAGACCAAAACCAAGCAGGATTACTGCATATTGTAATATTTTCTTGGCAGAATAATTAATACCTGCCTGAAAGCTTGTCTTATCCTTGATGAACAGGGTGATGATCATTCCAAGAATAATAGCGATAACAGGTCCTCCGATGATAGGAAATGCTTTTCCTAAGAACCAGGAAGGAACAGAGATGATAAGACAGAGCAGAAGCCCTTTATAATTTTTCTTTACAAATTCCATAACGTACCTCTTTCTTTTCTTTTTGTTTTCTTAGTAAAATTTATCATATATTAATAATAATGTAAAATTATAGTTAATTATGATATAATAATATAAATTTATGATGAATTACGCACAAGGGGGATTACAGATGATCGATTTCCGTGTGGAAACTTTTATCCAGGTCTGTAAATATATGAATTATACGAAGGCGGCAAAGGCACTGCATATTACGCAGCCGGCAGTTTCGCAGCACATCCGTTATATGGAACAGGAGTACGGAGTAACACTTTTTCAGTTCCAGGGAAAAAAGATGATGCTGACAGAAGAGGGCGAGAGACTTCTGAATGCGGCGACGACACTGAAGCATGATGACCTGGCACTTAAGCGGATGTTTAAAGAAGAACAGAAGCATACACTGACTTTTGGAGTTACACTGACCATCGGTGAGTATGTCATAGGGAAATATCTTGCTTCTTATATGAAGGATTATCCGGATACGGATATCCGTATTACCATTGCCAATACAGAGGAGCTGCTGGAAAAAGTGGACGACGGAGAAATTGATTTTGCTCTGGTGGAAGGTTTCTTTGATAAAAGCAAGTATGATTTCCAGACATTTCGTAAAGAACGCTATATCGGCGTGTGTGCGCCATATCATTCACTTGCGGGCAAAAAGAACCTGAAATGGGAAGAACTTCTGGAAGAAACACTGATCAGCCGTGAGCATGGCTCCGGAACACGGGAAATCCTGGAACGAAGATTAAGTGAATCTGGATATGGAATACGGGATTTCCGGCATCTTATAGAAATCAGTAATATGAGCGCAATCAAGATGATGGTCGTAGGCGGATGCGGTATCAGTTTTCTGTATGAAACAGCTGTCGAAAAAGAAATAGAAGAAGGAAGTCTTGCGAAACTGGATGTGGAAGGGTTCCCTGTTTATCATGATTTTACGTTTGTATGGCGTAAGAACAGTATATTTGGCGGACAATATAAAGATTTACTTGTCAGATTCGAGGGCATGTGTTAGAATGAGTATGGTTTATTCCGCAGGAGGTGTAAAAAGTGGAGATTTTGAAAACAATATTAATGATTATATTCGCAATAGACTGTATCGCATTATCTGCAATCGTATTACTTCAGGAAGGAAAGTCAGCAGGACTTGGAACAATCAGTGGTATGGCAGATACTTACTGGGGACAGAACAAGGGACGTTCTATGGAAGGTGCGTTAGTGAAATCTACAAAGTTTCTGGCGGTTCTGTTTATTGTACTGGCAGCAGTGTTGAATTTAAAAGTATTTGCTTAAGAGAAGTATTTTTTGAGAAAACGGTGGGACACTCCTGTAAAGGAGTGTCCTTTTACGATGTTAGAAACATTCCGGGAGGATATGCAGGAAATGGATCAGACATTTGAAAAGAGAAAAAAGGTCATTTATGATCTGATGTGCGATGATTTTTATGTGCCTATGAAATTTAAAGAACTTGCTATGCTTCTGCAGGTTCCGAAGGAACAAAGAGATGAACTGAGAAGAGTTCTGGAGGCATTGGAAGAAGAGGGGAAGATATGTCTCTCGAAGAAGGGGAAATACTGCAAAGGCGCGGCGAAACGTATGACCGGAACATACCGTGCCAATGCGAAGGGCTTCGGGTTTGTTGTAGTGTCACCGGAGAGTCCGGATATCTATATTCCGGAGGAAGAGGTGAATGGTGCATTCGATGGTGATGAAGTAGAGGTTGTTATTACCAGAGAAGCAAAGGGGCCAAGCCGTGAAGGAAAGATCGTCCGAATCGTTGCGCGCGGCATTACGAGAATTGTAGGTCTGTATGAAAAACGGGCAGATAAGTATTATGGATTTGTGATTCCGGACAATCAGAAGATTCTGAAGGATGTATTTGTACCGGCAGAGAAATCCAGGGGAGCCGTGAACGGACATAAAGTCGTCGTAGAACTTACGTCTTATGGCGGTGACGGCAGAAAGCCGGAAGGGAAGATCGTAGAGATTATCGGTCATGTGAATGACCCGGGAACAGACATTATGTCAATTGTGAAGGGATATAATCTTCCGGTAGAATTCCCTGAGAAGGTTCTGAATCAGGCGGAGCGGGTAGCAAAGCCTGTGAGTGCAGCGGATATGGCAGGAAGAAAAGATATAAGAGACTGGCAGATGGTAACGATCGATGGCGAAGATGCCAAGGATCTGGATGATGCGGTATCTCTGACAAAAGAAGGTGAAAACTATATTCTGGGTGTTCACATCGCGGATGTGACCAATTATGTGCAGGAAAACAGTGCGCTGGACAGAGAAGCACTGGAGCGCGGGACAAGTGTTTATCTTGTTGACCGTGTGATTCCGATGCTGCCGCATACCTTGTCAAATGGGATCTGTTCTCTGAACGCTGGAGAAGATCGTCTGGCGCTGAGTTGTATTATGAAGGTCAACGAGAAAGGTGTCGTTATCGACCATGAGATTGCCGAGACAGTGATACATGTAGACAGGCGCATGAGCTATACAAGTGTAAAAAAGATTCTGGCAGACCGGGACGAAGAGGAAATCCGGGAATACAAAGAGCTTGTTCCAATGTTCGAACGGATGAGAGAACTGTCCGGGATCCTGCGGGAGCGAAGAAAAAAGAGAGGCTCTATTGATTTTGACTTTCCGGAAACAAAGATGGTTCTGGATGAAAATGGGAAACCGCTGGAGATCCGGCCTTATGACCGTAATGTAGCGACTAAGATTATTGAAGATTTTATGCTGCTTGCGAATGAAACAGTAGCAGAAGATTATTTCTGGCAGGAGCTTCCGTTTGTATATCGTACACACGAAGCGCCGGATGAAGAAAAGATACGCGCACTTGCTACATTTATCAACAATTTTGGCTATTCCATGCATATCGGGGCAAATGAACTGCGTCCGAAGGAAATACAAAAGCTCCTTGGCAAGGTGGAAGGAACACCGGAAGAAGCCCTGATCAGCCGTCTGGCACTTCGTTCCATGAAGCAGGCAAGATATACCCCGGAGAATACCGGACATTTCGGGCTTGCGGCGAATTATTATACACATTTCACTTCTCCGATCCGTCGTTATCCGGATCTGCAGATTCATCGTATCATCAAGGATAATTTAAGAGGACGTATGAATGAAGATAAAATGGCGCACTATCATTCTATTTTGCCGGATGTGACCAAACATGCAAGTGAGATGGAACGCCGCGCAGACGAAGCGGAGAGAGAGACGATCAAACTCAAGAAAGTGGAGTATATGCAGCAACATCTGGGAGAGGTGTTTGAAGGTGTGATTTCCAGTATTACCAAATGGGGTATGTATGTGGAACTGGAAAATACAATCGAAGGTCTTGTTCATGTTGCAAATATGACGGATGACCATTATGATTATTATGAGAGCCGTTACGAGATGGTTGGTGCTCGAAGAGGAAAAGTATATAAGCTTGGACAGAAGATATTGGTCCGCGTGGCAGCGGCAGATAAGCTGATGCGGACGATAGATTTTGAAATAGTAAAAGAGGGAGAATGGAAAGATGGCGAAAACGAATGGCAAGATGATAGCCAATAACAAAAAAGCCTATCACGATTATTTTATACTGGAGACATATGAGACAGGGATTGAACTTCACGGAACAGAGGTAAAGTCGCTGCGTATGGGAAAATGCAGTATTAAGGAATCCTTTATCCGTATAGAAAACGGAGAGGTATTCATTTACGGCATGCATATAAGCCCATATGAGAAGGGGAATATATTCAATAAGGACCCGCTCAGGGTCCGCAAGCTCCTTCTTCATAAGTCGGAGATCAACAAGCTGCTTGGCAAGACAAAAGAAAAAGGTATGGCAATCGTACCTTTGAAGGTTTATTTCAAGGGGAGTCTTGTGAAAGTAGAAATCGGTCTTGCAAAAGGAAAGAAGCTGTACGATAAGAGACAGGATATTGCAAAGAAAGATCAGAAAAGAGAGGCAGAGAGAGACTTTAAAGTCCGCAATCTGGGATAGGAGAGAACATGGTACCAACAAAAAAAGAAGATCTGAGAAAAATGGTGACACAGACAACAATAGAGATGTACGAGGAACTGACACCTCAGCTTGTGAAGCTGATTGACGAGACAAAGCGTGATGCTTCTCTTACTGAGCAGCAGAAACAGGACGAGATTACATTACATATGTTAGGTTATGTAAAGTCCTGCACAAATGAGATTATGATCGAAGTCCTGGCAGAGATACTTGGGCTTGAGGATGAGTAGGAGGAAAAGCAATGGGATATTGTGTAAAATGTGGAACGAAGGTGGATGAAGGAGCGCGATTTTGCCCACAGTGCGGAGCGGAAATTCCGGGAAATGTGGACAGTGCACAGCAGTATACATATGGACAGAATCAGGATAATGCACGGCAGGAATATTTTCAGCAGGAAGATGTAAAAAAACATAAAGGAATGGGAGTTCTGTCTTATTTCGGTATCCTGGTATTGATTCCACTGCTTGCCGGTGATAAGAATTCACCATATGTTCGTTTCCATTCTAATCAGGGACTGGTACTGTTCCTTGTCTCAGTTATTCTGGATCTGCTGGAAGGGGACTGGGTATTTGGTCTGCATTCCTGGATTAATCTTGGCGGAAGTAGTCTGTCATGGGCGTTTGATATTTTGAGCTTTGGATGCTTTATCCTTATGATCGTGGGTATTGTAACGGCATGCAAAGGAGAAAAGAGAGAATTACCGATTATCGGAAAGATAAAGATATTAAAATAAGAGATAAAGTAAGGCGGCCACTTTTTGGGCCGCCTATCATATTACTCAATCGTGATCAGCTTTGGCTGTTCTTCCTGTTTCTGAATTTCTTTCGGGAAGGTCAGTTTCAGGACACCATCTGTAAATGCTGCTTTGATATCTTCCTGTGTCAGATCCTCACCAACATAGAAACTTCTGTTGCAGGTTCCTGTATAACGCTCTTTATGAACACAGTTGCCTCTGGCATCTTTTTCTTCTTTTGTCTCATTTTTGTGAGCTGTAATGGTAAGATAACCATCTTTTAAGTCGGCCTTGATATCTTCTTTCTTATATCCAGGCAGTTCCATCTCAACACTGTAGTTTCCGTCTTTCTCATGAATATCTGTCTTCATGATCTGTGTAGATGTGCGGTCATAAGAGCGTGTGAAAAACGGGTCTGAAAACATATCATCAAATAAATTATTAAATCCTCTGTTTGCAAGTAACATAAGTCATATCCCCTTTCTTTTTGTTCTATGTGTAATATAACATGCATTATTAGCAATGTCAACAGGTGAGTGCTAATAAAATTGTGAAAAAAGTGTGAATAGTAAATCTATGAGCATTTATACATTCTGGAATTCTCTGAGCTTCTGCTTTGCTTCGGAAGATAGATTCTTAGGAACCTGAATCTGTATCGTCACATACTGGTCTCCGTGTCTGGAAGGATTATTCATAGAGACAATGCCTTTGCCGCGAAGTCTTATCTTTGTTCCAGACTGCGTACCTTCCTGAATCTTACACACTACATTTCCGTTCAGGGTTGGGATGAGAGCTTCCCCTCCAAGAACTGCAGTTGTAAAAGGAATATTTGCAGTTGTGTAAATATCCATTCCCTTACGCTCAAATCCAACTTTTTTATTAACAGAAACTTTCAGCAGTAAATCTCCGGGTTCTCCGCCTCCTGTGCCTGGCATCCCTTTTCCACGCAGACGGATACTTTTGCCGTCATCAATACCGGCAGGAATGATTACTTTCAGAGATTGGGGATTGGGATTGCCAGGGTTGGATAAGGTGATGACTTTTTCGCATCCAAATGCGGCTTCGTCAAAGCTGACAGAAATATCAGCGTGGAGGTCATCGCCTTTCTGGGAGTAATCCCGTTTGTAAAAGTTGCCGTTTCGAAAACCATTATTATATGAATAACTGTTTTGGTAACTGGAATGCTGGAATATATCTTCAAAAATGTCTCCGAAAATATCATTCATATTCTCATCTTCAAAATGGACTCCAGAAGCAAATCCTGAGCTATAACCGCCGGTTGTATTTCCCTCCAGTCCATCGTGACCAAATCTGTCATATATTTTCTTTTTCTCCGGATCGCTTAAGACATTATATGCTTCTGTGACTTCTTTAAACAGCTTTTCTGCTTCTATATTTCCGGGATTCGTATCTGGATGATACTTTTTGGCCAGTTTACGGTATGCTCTTTTGATCGCGCCGTCATCAGCAGTTTTGTTGATGCCAAGTACTTCGTAATAATCGCGTTTTTTACTCATAATTGTCACCTCCATGTTCTAGTTGTAATATAACACACATAATAATATGCGTCAACAAAGAAAATGGAAAAGAAATGCTCTTGACTTTTAGAATATCCGTTCCTATAATAGGGTATACCTAATAGAAAGAACGTCTGCGAACCAGAATGAATATATTTTCAGGGCTTGTACTGGTTTCGACGGGGGTCTGGAAGTTGGAGAAGCCATCCGTAGCGGGACACTACGTTAAAAGTTCCAATTAAATATAAACGCAGACAATAGAGAATTAGCGTACGCTGCCTAATATTGGCAGCAGTCGGCCTTAGGTCATCCGCTGCTTAAGTCACCGGCTTCAACGAGGCGGAGCACTTCGTTTCCAAAGCTTTGAGGAGATGGAAGAATCTATGAAGCTACTAAAGTCAGTAACCCGTCATTAGGTGACTGATGGAGGGAATGTTAATATAATGACTGTGATGGGAGATGCTCTGGTGGATGGGCTTTCGGACGCGGGTTCAACTCCCGCCAGGTCCACTATAAAAACGCCGTTTTAAGAGCGTTGACATAAGAAAACAAGCAAGAATCCAGTAAAATCAACGCTTTTAAGGGCAGTGGGCAAACAGGTTAGCTCAAAAATTGAATAACCAAGCGACAAAAGGGATGTTACCGCAAGGCAGCATCCCTTTTCGCATACCCCAACGCCGCAGATTTTGAAAGAAGTCTGCGGCGTTTTTTTCTGCCCAAATCCAGAAAGGAGGCGCAGCCGGATTGTACTTTATGAGCGGTAAAAGCCGCGCATTTGAAACGCTCATGCAGGGAAAGCCCGGATTTGGCCGGTACGAGAACGGCTGCACCGAGCATGAGGATTGTAACACCTGCCACTTCTACCGTCCGCACTGGAAATATCGGTTTTGTGTATATGCCGAGTGTCCGTATGAACCGGGTAGACTGACCGCAATCCGGCGCGGCAAGACAGAGTGAGCGAAAGGAGCTGATGAACTATGGCAGTATTTCGGGTGGAAAGAAACAACGGGTACACCGTCATGTCGAATCACCATCTACGCAACAAGGAGCTGACCTTGAAAGCCAAGGGGTTGTTGTCGCAAATGCTGTCCCTGCCGGAGAACTGGGACTATACGCTGAAAGGTCTGTCCCTTATCAACCGGGAAAAGATCGACGCAATCCGCGAAGCCGTGCGGGAGCTGCTGCACGACGAGAGCCGAAAGAGAGAGCTGCTTGCTGAGCAGACAATCCAAAAGCTGCATAATATGACCGACGCAGCATTTGAGGAAGCGAAGTTTTCTATGACGCTTTCCGATACGGAATAAAAACGACGCGGGACGCGGCGGCCATCTTCGGCTGCTGCGTCCCGCATTTTCTTTTTGCCATTTTGTCACGGTTTCAAAGACTGTTTTCTCTTGTGGAAAGGAAAACATACGGGCAGCTTGGTTTCTGTGCCAGAAAGCCTTGCTGCAAGCCGCTTTTTATGCCCCTAAACAGTGACTTTAATCCTCTTTGTCGCCGTCCGATTCCGGCTCATGCCATTCTCTCAAGACCGCTTCCACCTGTGCGATCAGCTCGTCCTTATTCGGGATTACATAGGTATAGCGCGAGGTAAAGATGTTGTTGGAAAGCCCGCCGAGAGCATATTCCGCTTCCACATTTGTCTTATCGGTACTAAGAATAATACCGAGAGGATAGTTTAATTGCTGTACCCATTTGATCGTTACATTTTCCTGTTTCAGTGAAGGGATGTTATAGCCCTTTGGAAAGGTCATGGTGTACTGCGCCGGGGCACGGTCTGAATATCCGTGCAGGTAAAGAGCTGTTTCCATAGAATAGATCCCGCGTCCGAAGCGGTACAGCTTGCTGCGGTATCTCTTTTCTCACTACTACTACGGTGAACACCCTGCATTTTTCCAAACCTATAAGAAAAAGTTCAAGAACAATTCACGCCGGATTCTTGAAAAAACTACGGCAATTCGTATATAATGTATTTTGAATGATTATGTCGGTCGGAAAGGGGCGGCGTATGAAAGGTTATCTCTCCATACGGGAAACTTCCTACAAATGGGGTATATCAGAGCGACGTGTCAAGCAGTATGTGGCACAGGGACGCATCCCCGGTGCAGAGTGTTTCGGGCGTTCATGGGCGATCCCTGATGATGCCGTAAAGCCCACAGACCCCCGTAAACAAACGCCGCCGATACCCGGCACAAACAGTAAAACAAAATGAAACATTTTTGAAAGGAGGTCCCGCATGACGAAACAGAATTACAAAACAGGCTTTCTTGTAGCCGCAATGGTTTTCTCTGCGATTGCCTTACGGGTTTTGGGAAAGTTTGATATCTTGATCGTTCCCGGAGGGATCGCCCGCTCGCTGATCTATATCGCCCTGTATATCGGATGGGGAATTTCCGTCAGCAAACGGATCATTCAGGTACAGGTGCGCCATTATCTGATTGCCGTTTCCGGCTTAATGGTTTTTTGGTTTGTGATCCGTTCAATGAGATACTTTTTTATAACCGATATCGGAATAGCACGGCAACTATGGTACCTGTACTACCTGCCAATGCTGTTTATCCCGCTGTTTTCTTTGTTTGTGGCCATCTCACTGGGCAAGCCTGAGAACGCAAGGCTATCGAAAACGGCGCTGCTGTTATTATCTATTCCCACGGTTCTTTGTCTGCTGCTGGTGCTTACAAATGATCTCCATCAGCTTGTCTTTTCCTTCCCCGAAGGAGAGGTATGGACGGACGATAACATGAGTTATTCATTCGGATATTTTTTCGTGATCGGGTGGGAGATCCTTTGCGCTTTAGCGGCATTTGTTATCATGATAATCAAGTGTCGGCTCTCATATAGGAAAAAATATCTGCCGTTTTTGCTGCTGGCATGTTCTATCGTATATGCCTTTATATATGTCAGCGGCGTGGAATGGATGCAGCTTATCGGCGGAGACATCGCTGCAGCGCAGTGCCTGATGTTCACCGGAATATTGGAAAGCTGTATTCAGTGCGGGCTGATCCAAACCAACACCGGCTATGAAGAACTGTTTATGGTCAGCAGGCTCGGCGCACAGATTACGGATCAGGGAAACACGGTCTGCCTTGCCAGCTTCAATGCCGGGGGGCTGACCGATGAGCAGAGAATGAGTGCCAAAACGCATCCTGTTTTGGCGGATAAAACGACACTGATCAAAATCAAACCGATTCGTTTCGGTCATGTGCTGTGGCAGGAGGACGTTTCAGAGCTTACCGAAGCCATTGAGCAGATCGAAGAAAACTGCCGGGATCTTTCGGAGCGTAACCGCATCCGTCAGGATAATCTGGAAACGGAAAAGAAAATCCTTTCCTTGCAGGAAAAGAACCGGGCAGCCGATGTGCTCAACCGGGAAACGGCTGGACAGATCAGCATGATTGAACATCTGCTGACACAGTATGATACGGAAAATGATGCGAAAAAACGAGAAAAACTTCTTGCAGGTGCAGCGGTTTTGGGTGCATACATAAAGCGCTACGGCAATCTTCTGCTTGTCAGCCATCGGGAAGAAACGGCGGATATTCGCGACCTGTCAAGATGCTTTGAGGATTCTTTTGTGAATCTGGAACTGCTGGATGTGAAATGCCTTTGTACGCTCCCTGCGGATGTTATCCTGGCGACAAAGGATATGCTTCGCATATACCGCACCTTTGAAACGGTATTGGAGGACTGTCTGTTCGACCTTCACAGTGTGTGGGTCAATGCCCGTGAAAGAAAGGGACAGTTTCTTGTGTCCATTGACTTTGTCTGCGATACCGATTTATCCGGCCATAAGGCAGACGCAGATTTGTATTCCTGCGAGGACGGAACCTGCCGCTTTACCTTCCAATTGCAGAAAGGCGGTGAGGGCGCATGAAAGCACGCAAAGCTATCGAAAAAATCAAAGCAAAACACGATCTGCGCAGTGCGGTAAAAGAAGCGTTGGACACCCTGCCCTCAGCCGTCTGTTACTTCACTCCCGCAGGCACCATCAAGCTGTGCAATACGGCGATGTATGAGCTTTACCGTAAAATCATGCAAAGCGACCTGCAAAGTCTTACCGAACTGAACGAAGCGCTGGAGGGCTGTGATAACACCACCGGCGTCATCCGGGAAGGAAATGTATTCCTTTTCCCTGACGGACACGCATGGCAATATTCCGCAGAGAAGATCACGACCGCGCAAGGCGAGGTTTATACCGAAGTCATATTCGATGATGTGACCGAACTGTACGAAAAACAGCAGGAACTGAAGTGCCAGTCACGGGAACTGAAAAAGATGTACCGTGAGCTGAAAGTCCTGTCGGAAAATGTACTGGAAATGACAAGAGAACAGGAAATCCTGAACCTGAAAACGCGGCTGCACGATCAGATGAATATGGGAGTTGCCGCCATACGGCAGATTTTGCGGCAAAACACCACTTCCGAAGAAAACGCCGCCGCTGTCAGGCAGTTTCGCTGTGCCATTCAGGTATTGCGCGAGGAAAACGTCTATCCCCGGGACGATGTGTCGGAGTTTATCCGGGATGCAGAGGTTTCCGGCGTCCGTGTGGAAATAAACGGCGAGCTCCCGACGGAGGTGAAGCTGCTCAAAGTCCTTCTTGCGGTCATGCGGGAAGCCTGTATCAACGCCGCCCGTCATGCGGATGCAACGGCTATGTACGTGGTATCGGAGCAGACAGAAGCTGCCGTCACCTTACATATCACCAACAACGGCAGACAGCCGGAGGGAGACATCACCCCCCGGGGCGGGCTTGTGTATCTGGAAAAACAGATCACGAGAGCAGGAGGCAGGATGGAGATACAGTCGCAGCCGGAATTTTTGCTGACGGTTACTTTGCCGGTTGGCGCAGAAAAACAGGAACAGGAGGTGCAGGTATGACAAGGGTGCTTGTGGTTGACGATCAGCGTATCGCACGGGAATATATGGAGAATGTTGTGCGCGGCAGCAAAGGCTACGAACTGGTGGGCAGTCTCACAAAAGCGGATATGGCCGCTACCGTCTGTCGCCGAAGCGCAGTGGAACTGGTACTGATGGATGTCTGCACCCACGGCAGAATGGACGGCATCGAAGCCGCCGCCGAGCTGAGAGAACGGTTCCCGGAGCTCAAAATCATTATCGTCACCTCCATGCCGGAGGAAAGCTTTATCAAGCGGGCAAAAGAGGTGGGAGCGGACAGCTTCTGGCACAAGGAAGTAAGCCCCGAGGAACTGATCACCGTGATGGATGCCACCATGCAGGGCAAGCATATGTGGCCCGGCGAATCGCCCATTGTCAAGCTGGGCGTTACCACCAGCACCGATTTTTCGGAAACGGAGATCAAGGTTCTGCGTATGGTTTGTGAGGGGCTGGAATACAACGAGATTGCCGAGGAGCTGCACTATACCAAAGATAATGTGAAGTATCACATCCGCAATATTCTGCAAAAGACAGGCTATGCAAACAAAACCCAGCTTGCCATTGCCGTGACAGGCAAACGATTCATCATTCCCAAGCTCTTCGATGAGCAGGACGGTTCAGAGGGAAACCCCATCGTTTTATAATTTCATTTGACTGTACAACCCGGTTTCAGATTTGAAACCGGGTCTTTTTTTGCAAAGAATGCAAAAAGTTTACCCACATGGGTAGGGAAAATAAAAAACCGGTTCGGTATAATATAGGTAAACATAGGGTTACTGCGTCTTTTTATGCTCCGGAAGCTTTGACGGACGCAAAAAGAAATCCGGGAGGTGATGCAAATGCGGAGAGTTGTTGTTGATATGCAGAATGCTTTATTTGCCGATGCCATTGCAACGGCTCTGCAAAAATTTGATTCGGACTTTGATGTGTGTCAAAGTGATAGCCCTGCCAAAACCGCGGATCTATGCATTTTTACCGAGGCGAATATTCTGATCATGGAGGTCGCAGCCTACACACCGTGGAATCTGGAGGAACGCATGAAAATTCGGGGTGAAGTGAAAGCACAGAATCCGAACTGCAAAATTGTACTGGTCGTGGACGAGAACACCGAAAAGAAGCTGGCGGACAAGGTGCGTCAGGCAAAGAAGGACGGCCTTGTTGACAATTTCATCTACGGCTCTGTTTCTTCCACCTATCTTTCGGCGGTTATCGATGCATTGTAAGGAGGACGGTGGTGATGGAATGATATGAATCTGTCGGCGGTTATTGATGCATTGTAAGGGAAGGGAGGGACGCTGAGGAAACGAAAACCCTGGATTTTATACGGTGCAGAGGGTTTTACAGGATATACTGACAGATTGCTCGACAGAGGATAAATTTGAGTTTTCCATCGTCTGCGAGGAATGCGGAAAGATATGGAAAAGCAAGGCCATTGTTTTTCAAAAGCCCGTGTCCATCCTGTCACAGAGGGAAAGAAAGCAGGGATCTGTTCCTCTATCATAAAATTGACCGTACAGAAAAGTCAAAAAATAACAGTTCGGAAAGCAGTACTCATGAATCATCCTCCGGTACAAGCTATGGAGGCGGTGGCGGGAAATTTTAAGGAATTCCTTGCCATGGATTTTACATAGCTTGTTCCGCAAGAGGTGAACGACCAAGCAATTATAGAAAAAGGAGAGATTATTATGAAAAAATATGAAATTTTAGGCGGGAATTTACCAGTAGTTGTATGCGAATTATCCGCAGGAGAATCCATGATTACAGAAAGTGGAAGCATGAGCTGGATGAGTCCAAATATGAAAATGGAAACAATTTCAGGGGGTGGAGTTAAGAAGATGCTTGGCAGACTTGTGTCAGGGGATTCTATTTTTCAAAACAAGTTTACTGCGGAAGGTACAGATGGAATGGTTGCATTCGCTTCAAGTTTTCCTGGGGCAATTAAGGCAATTGATATTCATGCAGGAAGATCTATGATCGTACAAAAAAGTGCATTTCTTGCGTCAGAAGAAGGAGTGGAGTTGTCCATGCACTTTCAGAAGAAGTTAGGAAAAGGTGTGTTTGGCGGAGAGGGCTTCATTATGCAGAAATTAAGTGGAAGCGGAACTGCATTTATTGAAATTGACGGGCATGCGGTAGAGTATGATTTGACTGCCGGACAGGAGCTATTGATTAGTACAGGTTATCTGGTAGCAATGGAAGAAAGCTGCACGATGGATATTGCCGCTGTAAAAGGAGCAAAAAATATCCTGCTGGGAGGAGAAGGTATTTTTAATACTGTTGTCAGAGGACCGGGAAAGGTAATTTTACAGACCATGCCAATCAGTAATGTGGCAGAGTTACTGACCCCGTTTTTTACCGATAAAAAATAACAGAAAGGATATGAGATTATGAAAAAGATTAGATTGTTAGTAATTGTTACTTTTATTATTAGTGTGCTGTCTATGACCGGATGTGGCGGTGGCTCCGGAAAAACGGGAGAAAAGAGTCCGTATGAAGGAAAGTGGATAGCTGTTTCAGGTCAGATGATGGGAGTGTCCGTCAGTGTGGATGAAGCTTTCGGTGGTGCTTTTGAATTTGAAGTAGAAAATGGCGGAAAGATTTCTTTTACGGTAGGAGATGAGACTGGAACAGGAAAATGGTCTGTAGAGGAAGACCAATTTACATTGACAATCGAAGGGGAAGAAATGGTTGGAACGATAGGAGAAGATACTATTTCCTTTGATGATATGCTTGGAATGGGAATAAAAGTAATCTTTGCAAAAGACGGAACAGATGCTATGAATCCGGACTTATATCTGACAGAAGAAGAAAGTGTAGTGTTGGGTGAATGGGTATCTGAAAGTGTAGAAGAACTTTTAGGGGATGGACCGCAGACTACCATGGAAGGTGTTGAAAATATTAATGATGCATTGCGTCTTAATTTCAAAAGTGACCGTACTGTTACAGTCGTTTATAAAGGACAGGAGATTGGTGCATTTCCATGGAGTGTAGCATTGGGATATTGTACGATTGATTCGGATAATCCATCTCTTATGGTGACAATTAATGATGATGGTACACTGGAAATAGATTATAGTGATGATGTGGATTATTACACGTTTCAATGTGTAAAAAGCAAAAGTGAATAAAGAAATAACAGATGGGAAGAGATAGCATGAGAAAAAAAATATGGTATCTGTTTTGCTTGATTTTGTGCGTGGTGATGCTGATGTCATGCGGACAGAAAAAGGAAGGCACAGAAGGAGAAAAAGAGCAGTCGGAAAGCGTTGAACAAGCGGAAGCTGAATTCAAAGATCGGGAAAGTCTCGATATGGACTTTTTTAAGGTGTACTATCCTGAAAATTGGAACTATGATAAAGAAAATATGCAAAATGAAGAACAGTTTTCTAATGTTAGATTTTTCGATGGAGAAACAAGGGATAGTTCCGAAAATGTTGTCTATATCGCAGCATCAAAGGAAGACTCTTACAGTTTCCGAAAAGCACTTGTAGATATGGGTGTGGAATTAGAGGATTATGCGGAAGGGAAAATGGAAACGATATCTATGGGTAATGCGGAATACACGGTAATGCCGGAGAATAATTCCGATAGTAATACTTACAAATATCGTTATGAGGCGTCCGCAACATCCTATACAATTCAAATCCAGGGCGAAGTAGACAATGATGCTGTGAAGGAGCTGTTAGAAGGTATTATATTAGAGCAGAAGGATGAAGGTCTTACAGATGCGCCATGGCCATGGGATGGCACTCCGATTCAGCCTGAGCTGACACAGCAAATGGTGGGACAATATACAATTGTACCGGAATATATCCCATTTGAAAACCCCCAGGGAGTCCTGCAGATTATGGATCATCAGTTTGTAAAGAATGGTAATCAGGTATTCCATTTACTGGGAAACAAGCTTGATACATATGAATATTCGGATAGCGGACTTAAATTTGTTTCTTCGGTGGAACTGGAGGATGAGTATGAATATCTGTCTTCAGACAGCAGTGGTATGTTGTATCTTTCACCGGGCATCCAAACAGTAATCGGAGTAAAAGACGGGCAGAAGGCATTACAGACAACAGTAACCGGAGATTTGAATATGCACTCTTCCGGGGATTGGGGAATCAGCTTTTGGGTAAACAGCGATACTCAGAAAATTACGAATCAGGGTGGAAACCTGATATCCGAACCGTGGATATTGACCGGGTTGAATGACGATGCTTCCCGTAAAGGGCCATTTTCCATGATAGATGATGTTGAGGTTACGAACAGCCATATCATGGTCGCTGGGAAAATAGCTGCTGAAGACGGAAATACCGAAATCATTGTTTATGATTACGATGGAAACCAGCTTTTAGAACTGGGTGGAACAGATTTGAATGATCTGGATAAACTTGGTGCTATTACGGGTATGGCTGAAACAGAGAATGGTTTTGTAGCGATAGACGGGAATATGCGTCAAATACAATTTTGGGCGAAAGATGGAACACATTTAGGTGCTATTAGTACGGATGAAATATTTGGTGTCAGCTACCCATGGCTGGAGGATATGCAGCTTTTGGACGATGGTTCCATTTTGGTTTTACTGACACAGGAACGTGATGATGAGTCAGCGGATGAACTTATGTTTTTCAGACTGACAGGATTCTGATAGAGGCAGAGAGCAGGGAGCAAAGTAATTGTTCCCTGCTCGCGTAAAAGCAGGAAATATTATATAGGGAACTTGCAAAGGTTCTTTCCAATCCGAAGATGGCGGCATTACTTGCATCATTGGCGAAGACGATGAAGTGAAAAATAGTGAAAAAATAGTGTAATTTTAGTGGAAAATAATTATTATCACAGAGTTTTATCTCCATCATTTTGCCAATGAATAATGGAGATGAGCTTCGATAGTCATTTGTTTATTGTAAGTTAAATAGGCAACACTGCAATGCAGAGCCAACCTAGAAAAAACCTGCGGTTTTCCTCGGTGTGTGGCTTCGCCAAATAGAACTACAAAAAATGTCTCTTGTGAGCGAGCTCACAGATTCATTTTTATGTATTTCTGCTTGGCTCTGCTGATTACATATTGTTTATCATTCCCGCTTGTAAGGGGATGGTAGCCGGAAGATGATATGTACTGGTTGTGGACGAGAACACCGAAAAGAAGTTGGCGGACAAAGTGCGTCAGGCGAAGAAGGCTACCGGTTCCACAACCAAGCCGACCGATCCGACAAAGCCTGAGAATCCCGATTCTCCGCAGACCGGCGACAACAGCAACATGATCCTCTGGATCGTCCTGCTACTTGCTTCTGGCCTTGGTGTAACTGGCACCGTAGTGTACAGCAAAAGAAAAAAATACGTAAAATAACCCAATAAGATAATCTTATAAGGATGGGCGGCGACGGGCATAGTCCCGCTGCCGCCCTTTCTCTTGGATCGGAGAAACCACGATGAACAACGAACAAGCCCGACCAACATCCCGGCAGACGCCGAGTGCAGCCTCCGGTAAAGAGGATTACAGGAGATATATCGCAAGGAAAAGGCGGCAGAGAAGAAAGCAACGCAGGTTGATTCTTTGCGCTGCTGCGTTGCTTGTATTGGTCCTGCTTATTGTATTGCTTGTTAAAAGGTGCTCCGGCAGCGACCCGTTAACCGGCACATGGGACTATGACAGCAACACGACCTATCAGTTTGACGGCAAAGGAAGCGGTGAAATGCTCCTTACCTCCGCAACTTATGATTTTTCCTATCAAGTGAAGGGCGATCAGCTCTTTATCGACTTTTCAAATGAAGCAGCACAGGATTGCACCTATACATTTTCTGTAAATGACAACACGCTCACCCTGACAGGCGGAGAAGGAACCATCGGTGGAACCTATGAGCTGCACAGACAGGAGGAATAGCCGGGTGAACCGTCAATGAAATGGATCAGCACCAAAGGAAAGTATCAAAGGAAACATAGGCCGCTCCGCAACTGGATCCCCATTCTCATTTTGCTGGCAGCGTCCTCTGTAGGGGCTCTTGCGGCAGTCCGAGGTATTCTGAGAGATCAAAACAGACAGGAGGAATATGATCTTATATCAGGAAGTGTTCATGTAGAGGAAAGCAGCACTGCGGATTATATTCCAGCTATTCCTGTTATCCCTGCCGACACCACACGCGAGCCTGCGGAAATAGAAACAGAGCCTGAAATCCTGACGCAGTACGCTTCTGTGTATGAGCAGAACCCCGACCTGTTCGGCTGGATCTGTATTGAGAACACCGTTTTGGACTACCCGGTGATGCATACCCCGGACGATCCGGAAAAATACCTGCGTCTGTCCTTTGAGGGCGAAACCAGCACTGCCGGTACGCCTTTTATGGACGCAAAATGTGGAATTGACAGTGATAACTATATCATCTACGGGCACAACATGAAAAACGGCACTATGTTCCGTGAAATCCTGCAATACGCCAACAAAAGCTATTGGCAGGAGCATCCCATGATCAGATTTGATACGCTCTATGAGCAGGGCGAATATGAAGTTCTGCCAGCTTTTTACGACCGGGTATATTACGCAGACGAGAACTGTTTTAAGTTTTACCGCTTTATCAAGGCTGCCGACAAAGCAGACTATGACAACGCCATTCAGAATTATAAAGAAAAAAGTTTGTACGATACAGGGGTGACTGCCGAGTACGGCGATAAGCTCATTACCCTTGTTACCTGTTCCTATCACGAAGAACATGGACGATTCGTAGTGGTTGCCCGCCAAAGGTAAAAGCACATTCTTTGCAAGTAAAAGGCGGCTGCCGGATTATTCCGAACAGTCGCCTTTTACTTGTCAGTCTTAAATGCATCTGCCTGCTGGCAGAGGGAAATGTACTTCTGTATCTCCGCTTCACTCTTTCCTGCAAAGAAATGTACCGACTTCTCCACCATGCAATGATAAACGGTGTGTCCCTTGCTGCGAAAGGCGGTGACTGCAAATGATGAACGGAATCCAGTTTCAGAGTGTGTAGACGCCTAACGCTTTAAGCAGCGAACTCCGCAGCGTGATCCGTGACAATGTTCTGCAATTCTATGTGCAGGGCAACGGAATGGATGTGCAGGAAGAAGGCATAACCGCCCTGTATGAACGCTTGTCGCAGGAAGATAAATTAGACGGTGAGAGCAACAGTATTGCTAATCAGAAAAAGATTCTGGAACGCTACTGCAAAGATCACGGGTATACCGCTATCCGGCACTATGACGAGGACGACGGTTATTCCGGGACAAACTTCAACTGTCCAGGTTTCCAGCGTATGCTTGCCGATATTAAGGCAGGGAAGATCAAGCGCGTCATTGTAAAGGATATGAGCCGATTCGGACGCGACTATCTGCAAGTGGGTATGTATACGGATGTGCTTTTCCCGGAGTTTGGCGTACACTTTATCGCCGTCAATGACGGTGTTGACAGTACCGGGGCGAAAATGAGTTTACCGCTATCCGCAATGTTTTCAACGAAATGTACGCCCGCGATACTTCCAAGAAGATCCGCGCCACATGGCAGAGTAAAGGAAAATCCGGCGAACATCTGACTACCATTCCCCCATACAGGTATATCAAAGACCCGGAGGACAGAAAGAAATGGATTGTGGATGAAGAAGCCGCAGCGGTTGTGCAAAAGATTTTCTCCCTCTGTGTTGACGGTTTGGGACCTACTCAAATTGCCAAGTGGCTGAAACAGCATCAGATTTTGAATCCTACTGCTTATGCTCATTCCAAAGGGCTGCCAGCCAGCAACAAGCCTACGGCTGATCCGTACAAGTGGACAAATGAGACCGTATCCCGCATTTTGGAGCGCGTAGACTATCTGGGACACACGGTAAACTTTAAGACAACGAAGCAATCCTACAAGAGCAAAAAGAAGCTCCGGAACGATCCTGCGGATTGGGTAATCTTTGAGAACACCCAGCCCGCGATCATTGAAGAAAGCGTATTTATCATTGCCCAAAATATCCGCAAATCCCGCCGCCGTCCTACCAAGATGGGTGATATGGGTATCTTCTCCGGGCTGCTCTACTGTGCAGAGTGCGGCGGCAAGATGTATCAATGCCGTGCCACCAATTTTACGGAGGAACAGAAATACTTTATCTGTTCTACCTACCGCAAGGGAAAAGACCTATGCACAACACATTCCATCAAGAATGTGGTACTGCATGAAATCGTGTTGAGAAATCTGCGCGAAGCCATACAGTATGTAAGCCAGCACGAAGCCGAGTTTATGCAGGAAGCCGCAGACATCAGTATGCGTGATCGTGACGCGGAATTTGCGCGGAAACGTGATACGCTGGCAAAAGCTGATAAACGCATTGCAGAGCTTGACCGCATCATTTCCAGACTGTATGAGGACAATGTAATGGGTAAACTGTCCGATGACAGATTTATCAAAATGTCCCACGACTATGAGCTGGAACAGAGTAACCTTAAATCTATGGCAGAGGTTTTGCGCAAGGAGTTGAAACAGCAGGAGCAGCAGAAAACTAATGCCAAGGCATTTGTCACAGCGGTGAAGAAGTACACGGATATGCAGGAGCTTGACGCGGCAGTTCTCCGAGAGTATATTGACCGCATCGAAGTGTCCCACGCAGACAAGAAATCCAAGACAAGGGAGATCACTATAGTCTATAACTTCATCGGTGCATTTGATTTCACACGGGCTATCGAAGAAGCCCACAATACAACTCAAAAACAGCAAAAGACGGCATAGCCGTCAAGCTAAACCGTCTTTTGCTTCAATGTTTTCTTAAGTCACCGCCCCATTACGGCGTTTTTGTTTGTTGTGTTGCATTTCGTGTTGCATAGATTAGAAATGTGAATTGATATTTGGTTTCCGTTAAAATGAATGATTGGGATAAAAAGGCAGTTAAAGGGGTATAATTCATATAAATATAAAATTATACCCCTTTAAATGGAATAATTTTATATTTTCTAGTATAATAAGTGTATGATCGAAGGAGGTTTTCCAAAGACTGTCTTTTATGATAATCCTGATGATAAAAGAACATATATAAAGAATGTCATAAATGAAATTTTTGAAAAAGATATTAAACGAAGAGTAAAAATTCGAAATGTGTCGGTCTTTGAAAAAAATACAGACATACCTGATTAATAATTTCGGAGCAACAACAAGTTTGACGAATATGCTGAAAGAGCTTCATAAAGCTGGAATGGATATAAAAAGAGAAACTTCAAATCGATACATTCAGATTCTTATTGATGCAAAGATTTTATATGAGTGTAAACGATTTGATTTGAAATCAAAGAAATCTATTAATGGAGAACAAAAGTACTATTTATCAGACTTGGGATTTTACTTTGCTACCAATACTGATAATAGAATTAATTACGGGCCAGCCTTAGAAAATAGAATCGATTTCTGACAATTATCCCCAATATGTACTTACACGAAACGATATTATTCAGAACCGCAATGGAATTATACACAGAAATATTCCAGAGTTTATGCAAAACGGTGACTTGTTTATATAGAGGTAAGAGGAGTGCTGTTATGAATATCAGGGACTTGAATGTGTTTTTTGCAGTAGCTGAGACGAAACATCTTACGAAAGCGTCAAAGCTTCTTTATATGACGCCGCAGGGTATCAGTAAAGTGATTAAGAATCTGGAAAATGAATGTGATTGTGAGCTTTTTCTTCGTACCGGCAGTGGGATGGAACTGTCAGAATGTGGAAAATGCTTTCTGGAATATGCGAAAAAAGCAAAATCAGACTATCATAGTATGAGAAATGAGATCTTACGAATAAAGCAGAAGGAGCATGGCGTGGTGGATCTGCTCTCTGCATTTGGTATTCTGCGTCTGGTAACACCTGAATGTATTCAGGACTTTAAACGCAAATATCCGGAAATTGAATTCCATCACAGAGAATGTCCGGATAAGCAGGTGGAACGCTGGTTTCTGTCCGGAGAGGGAAATGTTACTTTTTCTCTGGCGCCGTGCGATGAAGAGTTATATGATGTATTAGAACTGGCTTCATTTCCTGTAAAGCTTCTGGTAAATAAAAGTCATCCTCTCAGTAGGAAGAGCTCTGTAACCATACTGGATCTTAAAGGTGAACCTCTTTATATAGAAAGCAGAGAGTTTAAGATCCATGATATGATTGTAAATAAATGTCATGAGGCAGGATTTGAGCCGAATATTGTGTTTGAGACAAGTGGATTTAGTCTGTGTCACAAAATGGTCAGAGAAAATAAAGGGATATCGGTTACGGTAGATTTCGTTTCAGATGATATGGGACATGAGGATATGGTTCTGATTCCATTTTCAGATGGGGTTTATGAATGGAAAATCTGTATGCTTACACGGAAGAATGAAGCGATTGGAAATGGCGTGGATATTTTTCAGCGTCATGTGAAGGAATGGATGGATAAAATTAAGATTGGAAGTATCACAAGATAGTTGAACATAAGTAACAAAAAGTTGATTACACTCCGAAAATTTTACCTTTTACACAAAAAAGGATGAGATTTCCGGAGTGTTTTTTTGAAAAATCCCCATATATAGAAAATGAAAATAAGTATATAAAAAACACAAATAATTGGCTCATAAAAAGGCATGCTACAATAATAATACAATATATACAAATACAAGGAGGAACAGTAATGAATATTGGAGTAACAGAAATCAGCCCAAGAGCGGTACAGCAGGTGGCAGAGAAGAAATTTAAAGGTGGATATTATTGTTGTGAGGCACTGATCAGTGCGATCCGTGATGAATTTAAACTGGATGTGCCGGAAGAAGTAATCGCTATGGCATCCGGTATGGCAGTAGGAGCAGGAAAATCAGGCTGTGTTTGTGGAGCATTTAATGGAGGTATTCTTGCACTGGGACTGTTTTTCGGACGTACAGAGCAGGACGGCCCTACCAACCCGAAGAGTGTAAAATGTATGGAACTTACCAAAGAGCTTCATGACTGGTTTAAGGTCGCAAATCAGAAGAATGCAATCTGCTGTAGAGTTCTTACAAAAGAATTTGATAAGGGTCGTGGAGAGCATAAAGAGCAGTGTATCTTCTTTACCGGTCTGTGTACATGGAAGGTTGCTCAGATTATCTGCCGTGAGTTAGGTATCAAGAATCTGGACGAGATTGACGAGCCGGCACCAAGACGTACATTGGACGAGATTTAAACAGGAATATGACAGCTTTGTCATAACAGAAAGGAATGGAAGGACATGAATATAATTAAAAAAGTTCCTGTGCCGATCTGCGGTGTTATGCTTGGTCTTGCGGCACTTGGAAATTTACTTCAGAGCTATGGGGAGAGTATTCGTTCCGTATGTGGGATCGTAGCAGCAATTATTTTAGTTCTGGTGCTTCTGAAACTGATCATGTTTCCAAAGATGATCAAAGAAGATATGCAAAATCCGATTATGGCGAGTGTATCCGGAACATTTCCGATGGCATTAATGCTCCTCAGTACATATGTTAAGCCGTTTATCGGACCGGCAGCAATGTATATCTGGCTCTTTGCTATCGCATTACATATTATACTTATTATTTATTTTACAGTGAAGTTTATCTTAAAGCTTCAGCTGCCGAAAGTATTTGCAAGCTATTACATTGTATATGTAGGAATTGCTGTGGCAGCAGTTACCGCACCGGCATATGAGCAGCCTGGAATTGGCACTGTGGCTTTCTGGTTTGGATTTGTGACACTGATTGCGCTACTCGTTCTTGTAACGGTGCGCTATGTAAAGTGCCCACAGGTTCCGGAACCTGCGCAGCCATTGATCTGTATTTATGCTGCACCTACAAGCCTTTGTATTGCAGGATATGTACAGTCAGTGACACCGAAATCAAAGAGCTTTCTTCTTGCAATGCTTGTGGTGGCAACAGTACTTTACATCTTCTCACTTGTGAAAGCGATTGGATATTTAAAGTTGAAATTCTATCCAAGCTATGCGGCATTTACATTCCCGTTTGTAATCAGTGCAATTGCGACGAAACAGACAATGGCATGCCTTGCAAATATGGGACAGCCGATGCCGGTACTTCAGTATGCAGTACTCATTGAGACGGTTATTGCAGTCATATTTGTAGCTTATACTTTTATCAGATTTATGGGATTCCTTTTTGCAGAACAGAAGTAATCCAAAGAATTTTCTAATGAAAGCACCAACGGATGGTTCCGCTGGTGCTTTTTGTCTGATATTCATTATTCGCCTCCGGGGCCATCACGCCGTGGTACCTCGTCTGGTATCAAGTCTGTGGTTTTCGGAAGATCAATGTCCGGAATATTGTCATCGTCATAAACGTTTCTCTTGTTGCCTGGCTTCTTTGTCGGAGGAAGTGGTGAGTCGCGATAGATTGCGGATTCACGGTTTCCTTCGTAAGCATCCTTAGTCTGTGTATAATCAATCGGTTTTTCTGTCGTAAATGATGAATTTTCTTTCATGTGTATACACCCCTTTCACGGATAGTATGCACAGAAGATGAAAGAGTATGTGGATTTTATTCCTTTATCAATTCCAGAAATTCTTTTTTCTGCCTTAAGAAATCATATTTGGGATTTGATTTAAGGTCGGCAAGAAGTGGTGGCAGCAGTTTCTCATATGTGAGACCGGTTCCTGTTTTTTTGAGTATTCTGTGAAACAGAGGGGAATCTTCGGTATTCCACGGGGAAGATGCTGCTTTCAGTAGTTTCTTCAGAAGCAGGATACTGCTTTCGACGTCTTTGTTTTCTACGGCCAGGATCATTGGAGCGAGAGGAGCATTGTAATCCCACAGCCCGAACAACGGACTTGTTTTACTGGATATGTCTGCAATCTGGGCGGCAGTTTCCTTTTGACCGTCTGCAAGTTCGCATTCCAGGAGCTTTAGAAGAGTATTTTGCATATCGCTGACAGCTTGCAGAACGAGTCGTTCAGCGAGTTCGCATGCCTCTGTCGTCTGTCCTTTTCCGAGAAGAAGCTCAATCTGGAGTGTCAGCTTATTGATTGCAGTGCGTTCCGGTAATTGATCCAGCAATTCCTGCGCTTTTTCGTAATCCTCTTTGCGAAGAGCTCTGCTGGTCAGCATGAATAAAGAACTGTTTCGAATCTGCATATCTTTGCTTTGTGAAGCACGAGTATACCAGTCAGTTAAGCATTCATCATAAATTGTTTTTTCGTCAGAAGTAAGCCCCGACATGACAAGTGAGCCTTCCAGTATAAGTGCAAGATTATGGATAAGAGAGCAACAGTCCGGATATTCCTGAATCTTTTTTCTTGCCGCCTGAAAACCGGATTCTATACCGGAATCGTTAACCACGTGTAAGATTTCTTCCTGAATACGGATGATTTCCTCGTCTGTCAGGCTCTGATTAAAGCTGAACAGTGTATTCAGGTCGATTTTGAGCAGTCGGGCGAGGGGCGCAAGAAGGCTGATATCCGGGCAGGTGATTCCGCGCTCCCATTTGTTTACGGCTGGAGTAGATACCCCGAGGTATTCTGCGACCTGTTCCTGAGTAAAGCCCAACGCTTTTCGCCTTTCTTGAATGATATGGTTCATAGTCATAAGATCATCTCCTTGCTGTCATTATATCAGCAGTTGAAGAACGGGACAATTGACCGGATATTAATTTGCGAGACAAATAATTAACTAATAGTTAATAAGAAGCGTGAATGCAAAATTTTTTTATATTTTGTGTTGACATTGATAAAAATGTGAGATATAATAAATTTCGCTGTGAAGGTGATTTGCAGTGAATGTGGGCGTAGCTCAGCTGGATAGAGCGTTTGGCTACGGACCAAAAGGTCGGGAGTTCGAATCTTCTCGCCCACGTATAAAAAGCACTTCGAGAAATCGAAGTGCTTTTTTAGTGTGTCATTATAAAATGCCTGTCCTGTTGTGAATCGCAGGACAGGCATTTTCATTTATGCTAAATATTAATTAATCAAGGTATGTTACAAGACCTTCCTGTCTTGCATGTTCAGTTCCATCCTCTGCAGCATATCCAAGTGCAAGAATACCAACAACACGGCGGTTCTCCGGGAGACCAATCTTATCCAGGTAAGCAGCTACTTCCGGCTTGTCACCGCAGTATTTCAACTGATTGATCCAGCAGCTTCCAAGTCCGAGAGAATGTGCAGCAAGCATCATGTTTTCCAGCGCACAGGAACCGTCTTCAACACCGTTTACAGCATCTTTGTCACATGCAACGATAACGATGGCATTTGGTCCGTAGAATGTGTATGCGGGATTCTCCATACCTTTTCCGACTACTTCCTGAAGAGCAAGGATGGAATCAGCATTCTGCATAACGAAGAAACGGAATGTCTGCATGTTCTTTCCGCTTGGAGCATATGTTCCGGCTTTTACAACTTCGTCGATCAGCTCTTTGGATACGGCTTTGTCTGTAAATTTACGAATACTTCTTCTTGTGTAAATGTTATTTAATACTTCATTCATTTTAAAACATCTCCTTTTATCTTTGTCCGTACTTTATAGTATATATCTTACAAAAGTAAAAAGCACTGGTTATTTTGGATAAAAATAAGAAGACAAATGCACTGTCTGTGTTATAATAATTCTGAAATGACAAATAAAAAGAATTCGGGTAAAAATAGAGAGTAGAGAGAGGTGGAATTTATGGCGAAATATGTGATGGCACTGGATGCGGGAACGACGAGTAACCGCTGTATTCTTTTTAATGAAAAGGGCGAAATATGCAGTGTGGCACAGAAGGAGTTTACACAGTATTTTCCCAAACCGGGCTGGGTCGAGCACGACGCGGACGAGATATGGTCTACACAGCTTGGTGTGGCAGTAGAAGCGATGAGTAAGATCGGGGCGTCGGCAGAGGATATCGCGGCAATTGGTATTACGAACCAGAGAGAGACAGCGATTGTCTGGGATAAGATAACAGGGGAACCGGTCTATCATGCCATTGTGTGGCAGTGTCGGAGAACGGCGCAGTATTGTGATGAACTAAAAGAGCAGGGATATACGGATTTCATTCGTAAGAAAACGGGACTTATTATTGATGCATACTTTTCTGGAACGAAGATCAAGTGGATTCTTGATCATGTAGAAGGCGCACGAGAACGTGCGGAAAGAGGAGAATTGCTTTTTGGTACGGTCGAGACCTGGCTGATCTGGAAACTGACGAAAGGTCGTGTGCATGTAACAGATTATTCGAATGCGTCCAGGACAATGCTATTTAATATCAATACATTACAGTGGGATGAGGAAATACTTGATCTGATTGGTATTCCGGCATCTATGCTTCCGGAAGCGAAGCCGTCAAGCTGTGTATATGGAGAAGCGGATGCGGCATATTTTGGTGGCAGTATTCCGATCGGAGGTGCGGCCGGTGATCAGCAGTCAGCACTTTTTGGTCAGACTTGTTTCCGCGCAGGAGAAGCAAAGAATACATACGGAACGGGTTGTTTCCTTCTTATGAATACAGGAGAGAAGCCGGTATTTTCCGAGCATGGACTGGTAACTACGATCGCGTGGGGACTGGATAATAAGGTGTACTATGCGCTGGAGGGATCCATATTTGTTGCAGGAGCTGCCATCCAGTGGCTGAGAGACGAGATGCGCCTGATTGATTCGGCCGTCGACTCTGAATATATGGCACAGAAGGTAAAGGATACGAATGGTTGTTATGTTGTGCCGGCTTTCACCGGACTTGGGGCACCCCACTGGGATCAGTATGCCAGAGGAACAATCGTAGGAATTACCCGTGGTGTGAATAAATATCATATCATTCGTGCAACACTGGAATCACTGGCATATCAGGTAAATGATGTATTGCATGCAATGGAAGCAGATTCAGGAATATCGCTGAGTGCACTGAAGGTGGACGGCGGAGCAAGTGCCAATAATTTCCTGATGCAGACACAGGCAGACCTTATTAATGCACCTGTTGAGAGACCACAGTGTATAGAAACAACTGCTATGGGCGCGGCATATCTGGCCGGGCTTGCAGTTGGGTACTGGAAGGATAAGGAAGATGTGATTCAGAACTGGGCAATTGATTGTACGTTTGAACCTGTCATTTCCGAGGAAGCGCGAACGAAGAGAATCAAAGGATGGAATAAAGCGGTCCGTTATGCGTTCGACTGGGCAAAGGACGAGGACTAGAGGAGGAAAAGATGGAAACGATAGAAATGAGATGTACCATTTGCAGGAACGGTTGCCTTCTGGAAGTGGAAGTTGAGGACGGAGAACTGTATGATGTGACAGGGAATGGGTGTATGCGTGGAATGGCCTATGCACAGAGGCGACTCAGTCATCCGGAAGAAGAGGTAAATGTGCCTGGAAAATAGTCATTTTTGTGGACATTTCTGTGAAAATATACTAATATAGTAGTATCGATGCAATTTAAGGAAGGAAGGTACTAGTTATTATGAAAAGAAATGTTATCGTAGGACAGTCAGGGGGACCTACAGCAGCAATTAATTCAAGTCTTGCGGGAGTATATCGTACAGCCAAGGATCGTGGAGCGAATAAGGTATATGGAATGCTTCATGGTGTACAGGGTCTGCTGGAGGAGAAATATATTGACCTGTCCGATCACATTAAGACAGAGCTGGATGCAGAGCTGTTAAAGAGAACACCGGCAGCATTCTTAGGTTCCTGTCGTTATAAATTGCCTGAGATTCATGAAGACAGAGAAGTCTACGACAGAATTTTTGCAATTCTTGATAAGCTTGATATTGAAGCATTTATTTATATTGGTGGAAATGATTCCATGGATACGATTAAGAAGTTATCTGACTATGCAATTATTACAGGACATCCGACAAGATTTATCGGCTGCCCGAAGACAATTGATAATGACCTTGCACTGACAGATCATACACCTGGATACGGAAGTGCAGCAAAATACATTGGAACCTCCATGAAAGAGATTATCCGCGACAGTTTCTGTCTGGAGTACAGCAAAGGTCTTGTAACGATCGTTGAGATCATGGGAAGAAATGCAGGATGGCTTACAGGAGCAGCTGCATTATCTCAGGGCGAGGACTGTGAAGGACCAGACCTCATTTACTTACCGGAGCTTCCATTTGATCTGGAGAAATTTGGAGCAAGAGTAAAAGCTCTTCTTGAGAAAAAACCATCTGTTGTAGTTGCTATTTCTGAAGGTATCTGTACTGCAGATGGAAAATATGTATGTGAACTTGGCAACAGTGTAGACTTTGTTGATGCATTTGGACATAAGCAGTTATCCGGAACAGCATCTTATCTTGCAAGTTACATTGCAGGCGAGATCGGATGCAAGACACGTGCGATCGAGCTCAGCACACTGCAGCGTTCCGCATCTCACGCAGCATCCAGAGTAGATATTCTGGAAGCATATCAGGTAGGTGGTGCCGCTGTAAAAGCAGCTGATGAAGGTGATTCCGGAAAGATGGTAGTTCTTCAGAGACTGTCTGATGATCCGTATCAGTGCGGAACAGAGGTAAAGGATGTACATAAGATTGCAAATGACGAAAAACTCGTTCCAAGAAATTGGGTTAATGAAGAAGGAACTTATGTAACAAATGAATTTATCTCATATGTAAGACCGTTGATTCAGGGTGATGTATCACCGGTTATGGTAGATGGTATTCCAAGACATCTTTATACTCCAAAGGAGTTAAGCCAGAGATAAGCAAGTTGGGGACGGGGTATTTTTAAAAATACCCCGTCCCCAATTTTCTACTTGCATTTTTTCATAAAATCTATTAATATATAAATCACTCTATTATATCTGGTTTTCTAATTTATCAGAAATCAATATCAGAATTTTATCAGAAGAGTTTTCCGAAACAACAGATTATGAAAAGAGAACAGAGGTGGTGCAGATGAATGAAGAAGAAGGTTATGATGTACTGCGCCTGATCGAACATGGTAAGAGCTGTTATATAAGTTCTGAATATGTAAAGGGAAGCCCCCTGATCCGGTGGATTAAGTACCATCCTAATCTTTCCAAGGAACAACTGTTTATATGGATGCAGGAGATGGCAAGGCAGCTGCAGTGTATTCACAACTGCAGAGGGAATCCGTGCTATCAGTATGTGAATCCTTACAGTGTGATTATTACAGAAGAGAAAAAATTATTTTTTCTTGACATGCATGCAGAATCGAACGGTGCAACATTAAGAAAAGTACAAAGAAGGAGTGTGCGGGAGCATTTCCTTCCGCCGGGCGCAGATTATTATCAGGCGGCAAGTGTGGAGCTTGATATCTATGGTCTCGGCAAAACATTTCAATATCTCTTGTCAATAACTGAACCGTCGCCGGCTCTTACAAAGAGAGAAGAGGCGCGGTTTCACAAAATCATATCCAGATGTCTTTGTGGACAATCCAGACGGACATATACGCAGATGTCCGAACTACGCAGGCAGCTTCCTGCATATCAGATACCCCGAAATAAAATTCCGAAAAAGAGAATATGCCTATTGCTTATGGTACTGGTGTTTCTTATAGCAGGTATTTACATTTATCCATTAATAAACACTTATCAGACGGAGCAGGAGCCTGCCCCGGAAGGGGAAGAAGATAAACTTATGAGAGAACTGGGATTTATCTATTTTCTGGATAAAAAAGAATACGAAAAAAGCAGAGATTATTTCTCCCAGATTCCAGATGTGCCGGCTGAAAATATGGCAAAACTATCTGATTTTATGAAAAAAGGAGGAAGCGCAGATGCGGATGAGCTGGATACAATGCTGCATGATATTGAGGCGGAGATAGAGGAAGAAGACAAGTACATGTATTATCGGTGCTTTCTTGAGGGATATCGAACAGTGGATTCCAGAGGAGCTGCGCAGGCAATCATGCGTTTGGCAGGGTATTGTATGAAAAAAGAGACAGATGAAGAAGAGAAGAAAGAGCTGACAGGTATGCTGGCAGTTTCTGCGGAGAGACTCGGAGAAAAAGAGCAGGCGGCAAAGTGGTACATGGAGCTTATGGAATTCGAAAAAGATGAAGCAGACAGAGAAGAACTTTATAAGAAAATGGTCCTTCTGTATGAAGAAAATGATGAAACACAGAAAGCAGAGCAAATATGCCGTCAGGGTATTGAGGAGCTTACGGATTCCGTCCAGCTTAGAATCATTTATATTCGCATGCAATGCGCGACTCCGTCATTGGAACGGGAAATATGTGCCGGTACGATACAGGAGTATATAAAAGAAACACCGGAAATAGTAGAGGAACCGGAATTTCAGAAACTAGTGAAAGAATATGACATTACGATGGAAGGAGAAAATGTATGGGTAGGAAGATAAGAAGTATATTATTGCTGGTGCTTTTGATGGTGTTGATCTATTATCAGCAGTCACCGCTTTCTTATGCGCAGAACATAGAATATGATGAAGAAGGTGAAGATACAGAAGAGAAAGACGAAGAGGAAGATCCCGAAGAAGAAAAAATCACGCAATTTTTGCTTTCTTATCCGGAGGCAGACGGAAAAAACGGATATTATGTGACTGTTCCCAAGGTCTGCCTGCGCCATGTAAGTGAAACAGGTACGACTGTTTATCAGCTATGTCGAAATGATGAAGTAGTACAGGAAGGAAGGCTTGAGACAACGGATGAAGAAGTGTGTTTTGACGAAGCACAGCTTACTGACGGTAAGAATGTGCTGACAGTCTATATGGAAGACAAAGATGGGATAAGAATCCCGGAGTATGATGTGGAACATGAATTCTGGTTGGATCTGACGGCTCCACAGTTTCATATGGAGGCGGAAAATGGATTTGATGTGTGGTATCAAAAGGAAGCATGGATCCGTGCAGAAGGAAATGACGGGGTCTGGGGAAGCGGAATGGATACGATTTCCTGTTATTGTGGAAATGAAATTGTCGGAACGAAAAAGGGGGAGACAGGAGAATTCCTGATTCAGCAGGATTCACAAAAGGGAGAGGGAATAAATGTTACGATAACCGTTATGGACCGGGCCGGAAATCGAAGTGAGCAGACAAAAAAGCTGTATATTGATTCTTACGCACCAGGAACATCGATTGAAGGTGTGACAGATTATATGATTACCAGCCAGCCGGTAGATGTTCATTATCAGATTACGGAAGAAAATAAGATAAAAGAAAAAGCGGCAGATGCAGAGTGGGAAAACACGGAAGGCAAAAAGCAAATACTTGCTATTGAAGAATGGGAGGAGAATCAGGTGGGATATTCTGCCGCCTGCCGGTATACGGAAGATGGTATCTACAAGATAAATGTTCAGGCGGCTGATATGGCCGGTCATACGGCACTTTCTGAAGCACAGTTTATTATTGACAGTCATAATCCGGTCATTCGCTATATGGATAAGATAAATGGTCAGTTTATGAAAAAATTCAGTTGGAATTATTCAGGAGAAATGTTCATAGAGGATTTTACCACATACATATACCAGATTCAGCTTGACAGGGAAATATATCCTACAGGGAAAGAGATCACAGAGGAAGGGAAGCATCTTCTATATGTGGAAGCGGTAGATGCAGCAGGAAATAAGGCAGAGGCAAAAGCTTCATTTGTGATCGACAGAACACCACCGGAGATTATATTTATTGATGTGGAGGAAGAAGAGAAATATGAAGAAGAAAAAAAGTTTCAGATTTCCACAAGGGACAAGGATGATACGATACAGGAAATTCGAATCAACGGGGAACGACAGCATCTGGGGGAAAACCAGAAAATATATGAATATACCGTACAGGAACACAAAAACTATGAGGTGATGGTAAAAGCAACAGACCAGGCAGGAAATCAGTCTGTCTCCCGTATTGCATTTGAGGTGATTCCCAGGAAAAATGTGATTCAGAAAGCAGTAGAGCCGATAAAGGTATTCGTCTTAAATGGAAAAGATGCGAAAGGAAACTACGACCAGGAGGGAGAGGACGACAAAAGCATATTTGCAGGACTGGTACTGACGGGGCTATTAACAGGAGCAGGGGTAATAAAGAAAAAGTTCCTGTAGACGGGAGGATGCCGGGTAACCGCTCTTCGCAGCACCCGGCATGTATTATGAAAAAGTTTATTCAAAAAATAATTGATTGCTAACTCATTTGCTGATTTTAGTATATGAGATAGCTGTGAAGAAATCATGTTAAATAAATGAAAGATTTTTAAAAGATACATGAACAAATTGTGAACAAGGAAATTATTTGCGATAAGCAAAAAGCGGGATTCCGTTTTTCGTCGGAAGCTCAACATATCCCTGTGTAAGTGGTCTGGCATAATCAATAAATGCATCACTGATGTCAGAACCGTCGCCTGTAATCCATTCTGCAGGAACAGGTTTTTCCTGATTGCAGATAATGTTCACATCTGCGGTACCGTAAGATAACTCATATGGTACACTCTTGTTCCGTATGAAAGTAATCATCTTTCCAGTCTCGCCTTCCAGTGCGACCTGGACAGCGTAGATTCCTGCATTTTCTGCCTCATCAAGGTCTACTCGAGAAAGGTGTGCACAGGAACAGCGCTGGCATACGTTCAGTTCGATCGAACGTACTTTTACGCCGATTTTTTCTTTAACAAGATTTTCCAGATATTTTCCAGAACCGGTAAGCATCTTATGACCAAAATTGTCTACCCCCACACTGCTTGCATATTCACAGATGAAGGTTCCCTTCCCATCATTGATACCTTCAGAGATACATACAACAAGGTTCGGTGTTGTTTTCAGACATTCCTTAACTTTGACAATAAATGCATCCGGATCAAATGCAACCTCAGGAAGATATACAAGTACAGGATTGTCTCCTTCAAACTTACGGGCAAGAATACTTGCGGCAGTAAGCCAACCCGCATGACGTCCCATGATCTCTACAATTGTTACAGACTGCTTGTTGTCATATACGGTTGCGTCTGCAGAAATCTCACGTACAACAGTGGCAACATATTTTGCTGCACTTCCGTAACCAGGAGTGTGGTCTGTCTCAACAAGGTCATTGTCAATTGTTTTCGGTACTCCGATAAAACGGATGTCACTTCCGATACCGGCAGCATAACGAGAAAGCTTACTTACCGTATCCATAGAATCGTTTCCACCGATGTAGAAGAAATAACCGATATTTTTTTCTTCCAGTTTGTCAAAAAGCTCTGGGTATACCGGATCATTTAAGTCTTCCGGAAGCTTATAGCGACAGGAACCGAGATATGCACCGGGAGTTGTGCGTACAAGTTCCAGCTCATTTGTCTCATCCAGTGCACCAATATCCATATAGCGACCTGCAAGAAATCCCTCAATACCATTGATCATACCATAGACATGTCCGATTTTGTCAGACTGCTTAAGTCCTGCAGAAACAACACCATACAGACTTCCGTTTATAACAGCGGTAGGTCCGCCGGACTGCCCTACAATTACATTTTTCTTCATAGTTAATCCCTCCAATTTCAATTACTTATACTATAACGGATAATCCGATATTTTACAATCCGACAAATTTGAAAAACGGGTTGGAAAACAGGACAGAATGGGATATACTTACACATAGATGTCCAAAAAATGTATTACAGGAGGGAAAGATAATGAAATACATTTCGTTTGCAATCCCATGTTATAATTCTGAGGAATATATGTCACACGCGATAGAGTCTGTGCTGACGGGCGGTGATGATGTGGAGATTATTATTGTAAATGACGGTTCAAAAGATAAGACATCCGAAATAGCACATGCATACAGAGAAAAATATCCGAATATCATTAAGGTTGTGGATAAAGAAAACGGCGGACATGGTGACGCGGTCAATTCGGGGCTTTCCAGTGCTACCGGAAAATATTTCAAGGTCGTTGACAGTGATGATTGGGTAGATGAAGAGTCCCTGCAGAAGATTCTGGAGCTTCTTCGACATTTTGAAGAAGAGGACCAGGAGATTGATATGTTGATCTCTAATTATGTATATGAAAAGGTGGGCGCTTCACATAAGAAATGTATTCATTACCGAAACGTGCTTCCGCAGGATGAGGTGTTCCGATGGGATGATATCGGACATTTCCGTCTGGATCAGTATATTCTGATGCATTCGGTCATTTACCGGACAGATATGCTCAAGCTCAGTCAGTTGCATCTGCCGAAGCATACATTCTATGTGGATAATATATATGTATATTATCCGCTTCCACATGTGAGAAAGATCTATTACTTAGATGTTGACTTTTACAGATATTATATTGGAAGAGAAGATCAGTCTGTCAATGAGAAAGTTATGATATCACGTGTGGATCAGCAGATATTTGTTACAAAATCTATGATTGACATGTATCAGCTTGGCAAGATAGAAAGCAAAAAACTTCGTTCCTATATGATCAATTATCTTGCAATCATGATGACAGTATCTTCGATTCTTCTGATCCGGTCTAAGAAGGAAGAGAATCTGGAGAAGAAAAGAGAATTGTGGAAATATTTAAGAAAGAAAGATTTGCGGGTATTTATAAAAATACGTTATGGTATTCTGGGGCAGACAATGAATATCCCGGGAAGATCAGGCAGAAAAATCTCTTCCCTTGCTTACAGCGTGGCAAGGAGACTGATAGGATTTAATTAATAGAATAAGAATAAAAAGGATGCCATGTTACATACTTATAGAAAACAGAAAGGAGTGTGTAACATGGCAGTTGATTTTAATAAGAGTAAGACAAAAGAGAATCTGATGCGGGCATTTGCCGGAGAGAGTCAGGCGAGAAACAGGTATACGATCGCGGCAGAGACAGCAAGAGAAAAAAATATGTTTGCGATTAATCAGGTATTCTTGTTTACTGCAGACCAGGAAAGGGCACATGCAGAGCGTTTTTATGATCTGCTCCAACCCTTTTCCGGAACGACGATTGCAATTGACGGTGCATATCCGGTTGATCATTATGACTGCGTCGTACAATTATTAAGGGCAGCGCAGCATAATGAAATGGAAGAGGCTACAGATGTTTATCCGGCATTTGGAGATGTGGCAAGGGCGGAAGGATTTCCGGAGATTTCTGCTACTTTCTATGAAATTGCAGAGATAGAAAGGATACATTCCAAACGTTTTGGCAAGCTTGCATCATTATTAGAAAGTAATCAGTATTTCGAATGTGTGACAGGACGGAACTGGATGTGTCTGAATTGCGGATATATTTTCTGTGGAAGGAAACTGCCTGAAGTCTGTCCGGCATGTCTCCATGATAAAGGATATTTTATACCTGCGGAACTGGCACCATTCCTGGAATGTGATTTCCTGAAGGGTAAATAAGGAGAGGTATATGACAAGTCAGAAAGTAGAGAACCTTTTGAATCTGGCACTGGACGCATCGCAGCAGGAACGAGAGAAATCACTGGAACTGGATGTGGGATATGATTCTGCAGACCGGGAATGGGATCTGATTGTCAAATATTCAGGAAATCTTGAAAAGGTGCGTGAGATTGCAGTCCGGGTGATTGAACTGATGAATGAATATGCAATATTAAGGGTGCGGGAGTCGGATATTGAGAAGCTGGCCGGAGTTGTACAGATAGAATATATTGAAAAACCAAAGCGTCTTTATTTTGCACTTGCAAATGGAAAACGGGTGTCCTGTATAAATGAAGTACAGGGCGCTCGTTTTTCTCTATATGGACAGGGCATTCTTGTTGCGATACTGGATTCCGGTATTGATTATACTTTGCCGGAGTTCCGTACGACTGGCGGAATGACGAGAATCCGGAATCTGTGGGATCAGTCTCTTATGCCCCTGGAAAATGAGCGGGCACCGGAAGGATATGATATCGGGGTAGAATATACGAGGGAGGAAATTGATGCTGCATTACAGTTGGCTTCACCGGAAGAGCGGATGCGAATTGTGCGTTCCAGAGATACTTCCGGTCATGGAACGGCAGTTACCGGGATAGCTGCAGGAATCGCTGCCGCCAGTGAGCTTCTGATCGTAAAGCTCGGTAATCCCGGAAGAGAAGGATTCCCCCGGACGACAGAACTGATGATGGGACTTGATTATGTGATCAGAAAGGCGCTGGAATATCAGATGCCGGTTGCGGTGAATCTAAGCTTCGGAAACACATATGGCTCTCATAATGGGACTTCGTTATTGGAGCGATTTATTGATGATATTTCGAATATATGGAAAAATGTAATCTGTATCGGTACGGGAAATGAAGCGGCAAGTGCAGGACATACGTCCGGAAGGATAAATGATGAAGAAGCAGTGGTAATCGAGCTTGCGGTGCAGGAAAGACAGCCCTCCTTGAATATACAGATATGGAAAAGCTATACGGATGTGATAGATATTTCGCTTGTCTCACCTTCCGGTTACCGTATTGGCCCGATACAGGAAGTACTGGGCCCACAGCGTTTTCGCACCGGTAATACAGAGATACTTTTGTATTATGGAGAGCCAAGTCCCTACAGCACGGATCAGGAAATATTTATAGATATGCTGCCGGTCGAGTCTTATATAGACAGTGGTGTATGGCGGATCATACTTTCTCCGAGAGAGGTTGTCTCCGGTGAGTATGAGTTGTGGCTTCCAAGTGAAGGGGCACTAAACAGAGGCACAGGATTTCTGTTTCCGACAGATACGACGACACTTACCATTCCATCTACCGCAGCAAGAGCGATATCCGTCGGTGCTTATGACGCCCTTACTTTTACTTATGCAGATTTCTCCGGGCGCGGGCCCATCGCAGGGGATGGGGGTTGGATGGCAAAACCAGATATTGCAGCCCCCGGGGTAAATGTAATTACGACAGCAGTGGGTGGCGGTCAGGCGGCTTTCAGCGGCACATCATTTGCTGCACCATTTGTCACAGGAGGGGCAGCACTTCTGATGGACTGGGGAATTACAAAAGGAAATGATCCGTATCTGTATGGAGAAAAAGTAAAAGCATATTTCCACCGGGGCGCGAGACCGCTGCCGGGATTTGCGGTGTATCCGAATTCCCAGGTAGGGTATGGAGCGTTGTGTGTGAAAGACAGCCTACCGGTGTAAAAATATGAAATATGGAAGGTTGACGCAGAAAGTCGGTGCCAGGTAAAATGATATTACAGAAATAAAACAACCATAAGATACGGAGGAGGAAGGCATGAACGAATATCGTTGGGCATCATTCGGATGCGGAGTTATTGCTAATCAGCTGGCAGCGGCCATGCAGAAGCAGGGGCGGAACCTATACGCAATTGCGAACAGAACGCACGATAAGGCAGTAGAATTTGCTGAAAAGTACGGTGTAACAAAGGTGTATGACAATATGGAGGATGTATTTACAGATGATGATGTAGATATCATCTATATTTCTACTCCGCACAATACACATATGCCATATCTTCGTAAAGCGCTGGAAAATGGTAAACATGTACTTTGTGAAAAAGCCATTACTCTGAATTCTGATGAACTTGCAGAAGCGGTTGCACTTGCAGAGAAAAATCACGTTATTCTTGCAGAGGCGATGACGATTTTCCATATGCCGATCTACCGCAAAGTAAAAGAAATCGTTGACAGCGGAGTATTAGGAGATTTGCGCCTGGTACAGATGAATTTCGGAAGTTTTAAAGAATATGACATGACGAATCGTTTCTTTAATCGTAATCTCGCAGGAGGTTCCCTTTTGGACATTGGTGTATATGCAATCTCTTTTGTAAGATGGTTTATGTCTGAGAAGCCGAATCAGATTCTGTCGCAGGTAAAGCTGGCACCTACAGGAGTTGACGAGCAGGCAGGCATTCTTCTTATGAATGACAAGCAGGAGATGGCAACGATCGCTTTATCATTACACGCAAAACAGCCAAAGAGAGGAACGGCAGTTTTTGAAAACGGTTACGTTGAGATCTATGAGTTCCCGAGAGCGCAGCAGGCGGTGATCACTTATACAGAGGACCAGAGAAAAGAAGTAATAGATGCCGGGCTTACAGCAGATGCATTATCCTACGAAGTGATGGATATGGAAAATGCGGTGGCTGGTGTGAAAAATGATATGCATCTCGATTATACAATAGATGTCATGGATATTATGACACAGATAAGAAAAGACTGGAAAATGACTTATCCGGAAGAAGAATAAGAAAAAATAATCCCTGTGGTATTTGCTGAAAATGCCATGGGGATTTTTGATTCTATTTATTTTATCTTTCAGATTGTGTTTCGTTACAAATATGATACAATAAAAATATCAGAGAAATTCATGCTCTGTAGATGATTTCTATAGATAAAGAGGGGGATATACATGGTAGAAACAGGAGTAGTACATGGAAGATTTCAAGTCATGCATTTGAAACATATGGAATATATTCTGGCGGCGAAGATGCGTTGTAATAAACTCTATATTGGTCTTACGAATCCAGACAGACTGCACACAAGAGAATCTGTAAATGATATCAACCGCAGTGAACCGTCTGCCAATCCATTGTCATATTATGAACGATATCAAATGATCCGGGGCGCAATGCGAGAGTTCAATGTTCCGGAAAATGAGTATGATATTATACCGTTTCCGATCAGCTGTCCGGAATACATTTTGCAGTATGCGCCAAAAGACGCTGTATATTACATGGGCATGTATGATGAGTGGGATGAAGAAAAATACAAAATTCTGAGAAGTCTGGGACTTAACATTGACGTGTTGTGGCATAAGACACTTGAGGAGAAAGGGCTAACCGGATCATGGGTACGAAGCTGTATCGCAACAGATCAGGAATGGGCGCACCTCGTGCCGAAAAGCGTCTATCGTTTCCTCACGGAGAATGGGCTCGACAAGAAAATAAAAAGACTCGAGATGATGCGGATAGAAGAAAAGATGGAAATTTAGTATAGTAAGTGATACGCAGTATCGGCAGGAGAAAGTGCCTCGACGCATTCGCTCCTGCAACTAACCCACGAATCTATAAGAGCGCGAAAAGCAGACGATAAATCAACGCCTATTTTTCGCGCTCTAACAGCTTCGGGGCGGATTTTCCGGAGCTCCTGCTTACCTCGTCACTTTCTCCTGCCGATATCTGCTACCATTTACTACATGGCAAATTTCAAGGTAGAGTGTGCCGGCGACAGACTTCAGTTTTAGAAACATTTCATTCAAATTGATGACTTTATTTGTCACAGAATGACTTTTTCACTTCTTATTTCATTCAAATCCTGAGTTTTTCTATATAAGAATGAGCTTTCCTCTTCAAAATTCATTCGAATTCCTCAATATCTTTCCCGGGAGATGATTTTAACAATAAAAAAGTCATTACAATTCTTTGCTTTCGCCAATATGTAATGAAAACCTACAAATCAGGTACTTGTTTTGCCAACAGACTATGGCATACACTCTTTACCCAGAAATTTACGGCGTATTAAATGGCACCAACTGTCCTGTATCGTAATGGCGAGGTAAGCGAAAAGCCTTGAAGAATCCACTCCGAAGCTGTTAGAGCGCAGAAAACAAACACTTCATTTCTTGTTTGTTTTCTGCGCTCTTATAGATTCGTGAGTTAGTCGGAAAGGCTGATCGCATCGAAAAATTACGATACAGGACAGTTGGTGCCCCTTACTATACTAAATTTCCAACTCTTTTAGTATCTTATCTGTATCGTAATCTGGAGCATATTTAGCTGCTGCACCACAGATTTTCTGTATATCATGTTCGCTTTCGTCCAACAGATCTGCTATCTCCGCAGCACTCTGGTCTTTTTGGATCATCTTACAGATTATCCGGATTCTTTCCTCTTCCCGACTGATTCTCCTTGTTTCCTGTACATCATATGCTTCAAAACTATCAAACAACATGTTGAATTCCCTCCGCATGATCTGATCGGTATTTTCCTCCAGGTTATAAAAATATGCTTTTGGCATGTTCTTTAAATTCTTGATATGACACCTTTTGTTCAAGAATTATGTTGATATCATTATAGCAATCAGTTTGTGAAATGACAATGTCATATTCAGCTGCTGTTACAAAAGAAATTTGCCCATATTCTGCTATTGTTTCAGGTTTTCTGTTACTCATCAACGTTGAATTTCCTGCCGAACGGCAATGAAAATCAGAAAAAAGATTTTTTTGATGTAAAGAAAGTATAACAGTCTGTATGATTTATGGCAAGAACTTTATAGGGCTTCCTTTTGAATTTACATTTTCAGCGTTATCCTATATAATAGAGAAGAATAATACTTGTGGAGAAATAGTAAAATGCAAACGTTTAATATGTCTGTCGTCTATGGCATAATTGTTGCAATATCTTTTTTGCTTGCAATCGGATATTCTATATTTGCCCGTAAGAAGGAAGTATGGCTTGTCTGGCTGTTTGTTTCCGTTTTTATTGTTAATCTGGGATATTTCACCCTTTCCATATCCAAAGATCTGGAAGGAGCGCTGCTTGCCAACCGGCTTGCATATCTGGGGTCGGTTTTTCTGCCGTTTTTTATGCTGATGACGATTATGGATATCTGCAAGATGAAATATAAGAAAATTGTTCCGGTAATCCTTTTGTATATTAGTAGTGTCATGTTTCTAATCGCGGCAAGCCCGGGATATTACACGGGATATTATAGAGAAGTATCGCTTGTGTTTGTGAATGATATGGCCAAGCTGGTAAAAACATATGGACCACTGCATTCTTTATATTTTGTATATTTGTTCTTATATTTTGGTATGATGGCAGGAGTCATCTTATTTTCTATGAACAGAAAGAACAGTGTATCACATAAGCATGCTTTTTTCCTTGCAGTTGTGGCTTTTATGAACCTTGTGATCTGGTTTGTTGAGCAGTTGATTTACTGGGACTTTGAATTCCTTTCTGTTTCGTATATCATAAGTGAGTTATTATTGCTTTTGTTGTATGGAATGTTGCAGGATTATGAGCAGTTACAGGATTGCGTGGAAGGGCATCAGGGAACAGCTACTGTACCGGAATATAGTGAAGAAGAAATAGCAGCAGTATTTCCGCAGATCAGTACATTAACTGTGAGAGAAAAGGAAGTTTTTCAGAAGATACTCAAGAACAAAAAGCGGAAAGATATAGCAGAAGAGTTGTGTGTGACAGAAAGTACTGTGAAAAAACATACATCTCACATATTCGCCAAACTTGGCGTGTCGAGCAGAGAAGGGCTATTTGCAAAATTGAATCAAAAGTAAGGACAAGAATATTAGCCTTGAGCGGGAGAAATTCCCCCTTAAGGCTAATATTTTTTTGGATGAAAATCTGCGATAATAGAAGCAGAAATATATATCATAAGAGGAAAATGAGAGGTACAGCTTTATGGGAAGCAGTAAAGAAACAAGAATTTCAAATTGCGTCTGTGTTGCGCTTATATTGCTTTCAGGTATTGCCCGTCTGATTTTATTCGATATCAAGACTATGTCTTATAATGGTATCATATGTACGTTTTATACGGCAGCCGCTTTTATCTGGATTTTTCAGCTGAAAAGGCGTCTTTTGCAGCCGGAGGTAAGAAGAAATCTGATAATGGTAGCATTACTGTTGGTTTTCTGGATGGTAATACGGTCATTAAAATATGATTTCCTGCCGGATATGGGAATTGCGGCACGATATGCGTGGTATATGTATTATATCCCTCAGACCTTTTGCGTGCTTTTGATGTTTTTGTCCGTGCTTTATATAGGTGTGCCTTATAATGGCTCTATCAGCCGTTTTTGGAAGTTACTTTGGATTCCTGCTTTTCTCATCGTGGCAGGCATAATGACCAATGATATCCATCAACTGGCATTTTATTTCCCAGAGGGACTTGCAAGATGGAATAATGGGGATTACGTACATGGACCGGTTTATTATGTGGCATTAGCCTGGATGCTCATCATTTTTGCTGCAATGCTGCTGGTCGCCTTTATTCGCTGTGCAGTGCCGGGGAGAAGGAAAAAAATCTGGATACCACTGATTCCGGTGGGGATAGGTCTTTTTTATATGGTACTTTTTTTTGTGGCATCTGGAAGCAAATTTATGCTTAAAGTACCGGAGATGATAAGCTTTATTTTTGCTGCATTTATGGAAAGCCTGATTGTAGCGCATCTTCTCCCGTCCAATGACAGGTACGGAGATTTCTGGGATGCTTCTTCGATTGGTGCGGGTATTATGGATTTAAGCGGGGAGATCCGTTATAGATCCAGATGCAGTATTCCTGTTTCCCCAGAGCAGATCCGGGAAGCAAGGGATCATGAGATTCTGCTTCAGGATGGCAGTATCAGTCTCAGAAGCCATGAGATACAGGGTGGATTTGGTTATTGGACAAGGGATATCTCCGAGATCCGGCTTTTTCACCGGGAGCTTGCCGATATGGGAGATGTGATGGCTGAAGAAAACGCCATGTTAGACGCAGAAAATAAGCTGGCGGAGAGTCGTCTGCAGATCGAACAGCAGAATGAGCTGTACGACAGCCTGGCAAAAAGTGTCAGCCTTCAGCTGGATAAACTAAGCGAACTTCTGGATACACTGCCGCAGGATGAGAGCGAATTTGAGCGGACTATGAAATACGCCTGTATCCTGAATACCTATATAAAACGACACTCTAATCTGCAGCTTCTCTTTCATCAGAACAGAGACATCTCCGGTGAAGAGTTATGCTTTGCTATCAAAGAATCTCTGGAATATGTAAAATTATATGGAATCAATGCTGGTGCGATCTGTCATGCAGAAAGACTGTATCCGGGGTCAGATATTCTGGCGGCCTATGAGATCTTTGAAACTGTGCTGGAGGCGACCATACCCGGGACAGACGCAGTATTTGTCTGTCTGGAGGAATCGGCGGAGGCTTTGGAGCTTCGTATGGAGATCAATGCGCCCGGAAATCTGCTTAAGGCAGAGGATATCTGCAAACATACATCTGCATCTGTCAACTCACTGTACATAGAAATAGAACAGCAGACAGCATATATTTCACTCAAATTGCCGGTGGGAGGTGAAAGTATATGATGCTTTATCAGGAACTTTCCATTATGTCCCGTGCAGGTTATGGGTCATGTATAATGATACTGATGGTGGCAGCCATGTTCCTTTTCATTGCTGCCTGTGTACAGCATATGGAATACAAGTATCGGATTCTTTCTGCATTTCTTACACTTGTAATAGTGTTTATCCTACAGGGAGTCTTTGACTTGAATAATAATCTTTTTGATAAGGTTCGGCTTTCTTTCCTTGGTGAAAGTGTCGGAAAGCTTCCCTGTGTTCTTTTTGCCGGATTATTGCTCTTTATCGCTGTTTTGGAAATCATTCTTTTTGTGTTTATCAGACGCAGCCAGAAGAACAGGATGACCTCGGGGGCGATCAAGGAAAGTCTGGATGCATTGCCGGATGGTGTCTGTTTCTATGATGCCGATGGGCAGCCGCTTCTGGTCAATATGCAGATGCAGTATATCAGTGGAGAACTATTCGGTTCGGAGATATTAAATGCAGAACGGTTCTTTCGGAGGCTGGAGTGTATGGATACAGAGAAAAATACGCAGATCATACGCACGCAGCCGACAGTTCGTGTTCGGACAAAGGATGGAAAAGTCTGGGATTTTCACAGAGGCTCATTGGAAGTGGGGCATGACCGTATTCGGGAGCTTGTCGCTTACGATGTGACGGAACAGTACAGGCTTGGACAGGAACTGGAGAAACGGAACCAGAGCCTGAGCCAGATCAATGAAAGGCTTCGCCTGTACAGTCAGGAGGTCGAACGTATCACACGGGAAAAAGAGATCCTGACCGCCAAAGTGCGGGTACACGATGATGTGGGGCGTTCTCTGCTTGCATTTCGTTCTTATCTGGCACAGCCGGAGGAGAAACGGGACCGGGGAGAGCTTCTGCTTATGTGGCGGCACAATGTAGAAGTACTAAGGCAGGAAGCGGCGCCGGATGAACAGAGTGATGAGTGGGAGCTTCTTCTGAAAGCGGCGGAAGCGGTAGATGTGGTGCTTGTGCTGGAGGGAGAGCTGCCGGAAGATGAAAAAGAAAGAGAGATACTGATCACAGCATGTCATGAGTGCCTGACCAATACAGTCAAGCATGCCAATGGCAATCGGCTCTGCATATCGATAGAAACCTGCGACAGAGGGCTTATAGCGAGATTTACCAACAATGGAGATCCGCCTGCCGGAGAGATTAGGGAGACAGGAGGACTAAAGAATCTCCGCCGTATGACAGAACAAGAAGGCGGGATCATGACGATAGAGAGCATACCACAGTTTGTATTACAGATAGAATTATATGCAGGAGGTGAGATGAGATGGCAAAAACAAAAGTAATGATCGTAGACGACCAGTTTGTAGCAAGACAGCTGTTTGAAATGTATGTAAAGTCCTCCGAAAGGTATGAACTGGTATATGCAGTGGAATCGGCGGCGTTTGCAGATACCTTTGTCCTGAAGAATAATATTGACCTTGTCCTGATGGATATCCTGATGAATGACGGTTCCAACGGGCTGGAGGCTGCGGCGCGGATTAAAAAGAACCGCCCCGATATCAAGATCATAGCTGTCACTTCCATGCCGGAGGCTTCCTGGCTTAAGAAAGCCCGGGGGATTGGGATTGAAAGCTTCTGGTATAAAGAGTCCTCCAGAGAAACGATCCTGGAGGTGATGGACCGGACGATGGCGGGAGAATCCGTCTATCCGGACAGTACACCAACGGTGAAGCTGGGGCATATTGACAGTGGGGAGCTGACGGAACGGGAGCTGGAAGTACTGCGCATCATGACGACCGGTGTATCCAACGCTGCCATCGCAAAAGAGCTGGGCATCACAGAGAATACCGTGAAGAACCATATCCGTCATATGATGGAAAAGACCGGCTGCACCAGCAGGACGGCGCTTGCCATCGAAGCAAGAGTCAGCGGGGTAGTCGTACATCTCACACATTAAAGCATATTTATTTACAGAAAATGGGAAAAAAACACGTCCTCTAGTACTTTCGTGTCATGTAAAATTCCGAGAAGTCTATATAATAATGTTAGATAATGATGCCTCGGAGGAAAAGAAGATAAGTCCTTCTTTGGCAGAAAAAGGAGGAAATGAATATATGAAGAGAATAAGAAAGATACTCGGTCTTCTGCTTTGCTGCGTGATGCTGGCGGGGCTGTTGCCGAATGTGGTATCAGCAGCAACAACTGAGACTTTTAGGATTATGAAAGTAGATAAGGAGGGTAATCCACTTAGCGGTGCTAAATTTGCATTAATACCGGAAGGACAGACTGAGCCGACCTATTCTGCAATTTCTGATAACAATGGCTATGTTATATTTAGTGGTGTTGATGTGCCTGGTACTTATGAACTGAAGGAAATTGTGCCTCCTACAGGTTACGAAAAATCTGGCGATACCCTCGTAGTAACTATTGCGCAAGACCCTACGACTGCGGACACTACTGTTACAAATGTTACAATAGATGGAAAGGAATATAATCCTAATAATTTGATTCAATTCGTTAATGTACCTGAACAGGCACCACAGGAAATAGTGGATTCTACTATAGCAGAGTTTGAGCTCCCATTTACTAAGATTGTTGAGCAGACTGGCGAAAGAACTCCTGACAAGCAGACATTTGAGTTTGAGGTGTTTGATTTCCTGAATGAAAGTGGGGCAGTAACTGTTACAGGTAATACGATCGAGACGAACGGAAAAGGAAACTATAAAGGAACACTTAAGCTTACATTCACAGATGAAAGTTACAAGTACAACAGCTTCTGTGTTCGTGAAAAAAAGGGCACTGCGGACGGATGGACATATTCGGATGAAGTGTGGTGTGTAGTATATAATCAGGCGACGGATGGTTATGATTTATGCAAAGTGGTAAACGGTGAAGCTCAGCTTAATGATCCACAGGCTGAGATGACTTTCACAAACAGTTATTGTGCGAAGAAAGTATTGGCTGCAGAGACAGGTGATATGAGCAATATGCTGATCTGGACAGTGCTTTTGCTTACAGGATGTTTTGCAGTGATCGGAACGACAGTATATAAGAGAAGATATCAGAAATAATCCATAGACCAGACCTTTCATATGAGGCGGTAACAGGTAACTGTTGCCGCCTTTTTAAGTTCTGTTTTCCCAATGTTAAATCTTTGAAAAGTGATTCCATATAGTACTTTCGTGTCATGTAAAATATCCTGATTTTATTACAATATATTATACAAATAGACAAAAGGGGAGAAGGTGGTGACAGAAAAAGCGGACATGAGATCAAAGAAAAAGCAGAAAAAAACAGGGGCTTCTAATGGACAGAGTGTCAGCATGGGTCACAGACTGACCATATACTGGCTGAGTATGATCCTGACAGCATTTGCAGTTTTCCTGCTGGTTTTATGCCTTGCCGGAATATTTTCCGGTCCTGCGAAGAATCTGCATGAAGTATTAAGTCTGCAACAGCAAAATACAGTCACTTCTCTGAAGAATCATATAGATGTACTGGAAGCAAAGTGCATTTCGCTTTCCAGGAGGATCAGCGGGGAGCTTGCCGATACATTGGTATTTCAGGGGAAGAGCTTTGAAGACGTGGATGACGATGAACAGCTGATCGTGGAGCTGGAAAGAAGGATATACACACTGCTGGATACAACGTTGCAGTCTTCGGAGTGCAGCGGAGCGTTCTTTATACTGGATGCCAGCTGTAATACCGGAGTGACCCAGGCAGAGGATTCACGGATGGGTGTATATTTGCGTTATTCAGATCTGAGCAGTGTCGATACGACCAATAGTCATGTGGTATATTTCCGTGGTACACCGGAAGTGGCGAGAAAGGGAAATGTACGGTTGCATGATCAGTGGAATATAGAATTCGATACGGAAATACTTCCTGGATATGAGCAGATGATGAATGCTCCTGTAACAAGTCTGGCAGACTACTGCCTGTGGACGGAAAGAGTTGGACTGAAAGATACATCGGAAGATGTGACACTTTTGTGTGTACCGATTATTGATGGAAATGGTATGGTCCGGGGAATCTGTGGCGTAGAATTAAGCGATTTGTATTTTCAGCTGTCCTATCCTGCTTTTGACAGTATTTACGGCAATATGACAGTAGCATTTACTTCTATGGAAGACAATGTTCTCTCTCTTGATACAGCTATGATTGGAGGATCCGGGGACACATTTCTGGACCCGGAAGGTTCGCTGAAGGTAAAAGAGGGGAAATATTACAATACATATGAGAACAGTTCCGGAACTTATATAGGGCTTCACAGATATCTGATGGAAAACACTGTGGATGGAAAACAGCTGGTCGCAGTAACGCTGCTTCCTGAGGAAAGCTTCCGGAATACAGTGTCCGGGGAGCGCAGGAGCTGGATTGTGATCTCCCTTGTATTTCTTGTAGTTATGCTGGTGATCGCCTGGTTTATGAGCCGTCATTTTATGACACCGTTTTCCCGGCTTTCTACGGCTGTCCGTCAGAAAGAGCCCTTGGCAGGGGAGCATTGCGGTATCTCAGAGATTGATGAGCTGGTAGATTATATACAGAATATTTCGCAGGCGCAGAACGAAAAAGAACTGCCGCCCAATGTTGAAGAACTGATTTGCGATTTTTCGGAGCGGGTTGCCACATTGACTCCTATGGAGCGGACGGTGCTTCAGTATTATATTGAAGGATGCAGTATTGAAGAGGTCGCTGAAAGAGCCTTTATCAGTATTAATACAGTGAAAAAGCACAATACAAATATCAACAGAAAATTAGGTGTTACGACACGGGAAGAACTTACCCTTTACATTGATCTTTTCCGCAGATGCGAAAGAATGGATGAAATTACATACCAGAGTTAGATGTCAAAATGCACAATTTGGATTCGCGCAAATTGTGCATTTTGTCTACTTCTGAGTAGTATTTTGAAAAATGGGCCTCGAAAATGCCACCTGGGGCCATATTTTTTCGTTCTTATATCTGATAGATATATAGATAACACGAGCATGGTCTATTATGCAGAAAAAGGTGGTGAGAAGATGAACCATATCGCAGAAGAATTGTTGCTGGACTGCTCGACGCCGGATATGTTCTGTTTTTCACTTAGGTGTGCCGAATGTGGTGAAGTGTGGAAGAGCAGACCTGTTCGCTTCTCTAAGGCAGGGGTCAGACCGACGACAGAAGGGAAAAAGGTCATATTTGATACTCTTTATAAAAGAGAGAAAGAAGCAGCCCTTATTTATGCGGGAAAACAGGCAGAAGAGATATTCAGCTGCTGCCCGATCTGCCATCGCCTCGTGTGTGACCATTGCTTTATGGTCTGTGAGGATCTGGATATGTGCAGTGCTTGCGCCAGCAGATTAAAGGAGCATGGAGAGCCTGTAAAGGAGAGGAGAAATGTACCGTAGAAAACGGAGGTGAACGGATGAGACGAATAGCCAGTCTTTTGCTTGTACTTGTTCTTGTGGCAGGATGCGCAGGATGCGGCGCAAAAAACGGAGACAAAGAAGAGACGAAGGAAAAGACAACTCAGTCAGAGGGGATAAAGAAAGAAGCGAAGAAAGTAGAACCTCAGGACGATAGGTTTACGCTGACATTCTTTACGGATCCGGAATCCGATGAATTCCGGGCATGTGGAGAAGTGCAGGAGGTATTCCCGGGTGATGCGGATGCCGGAGAACAGCAGAACATAAGGTTTGTCTGTGATGCAGATGATGTAGTACTGTCCCTGGAAGTGGGAGAATGGGTTCAGGTCGGTATGACAGATTATTTCCATTCGCTGGATTATATCTTTTCTGTTGAGACGACCAAAGATGCCATATATGAATTTCCCGGTGTTTTATATCCGGAATATCCGATGTACAGGATCACAGCATTTAAAGGAAACAAAAGTGCTGTCTGGTATTTGAAAGAGGATGGTGGAAACGGTGGGACTGTATGGGAAGTGACAGGAGAAGAATTACAGCCCACACTGCCGCAGGAGACAGATCCGATTATTACACTGTGCGGCGTCTATGCCGGAATGACGGTTACTGCCGGAAACGACGTCGGTCAGCATCCGGAGTACTTCTGGAAAACCGTTACGAACGCGATAACGCTTCTTACCTTGCTGGTGGCAGATACCGATGAAAATGGTTATATCTATATAGATGAGTGGCTGCTGGATGCATATGTAGAAACGTTATTCCCCGATACTGCAGTTTATCCTGAGGTAAGGGAAGGGGAAGAAGTGATCGGTCCCGGAGAAGGGGGAGACTACTATGCAATGCAGGCAAACTATCTATATGATTATTCATCGCTGGAGAGACTGAATGTGGAGCTTCGGGATGAGAGAGCAGTGGTTACGATGATCGTAAAGGGGCAGATCGATGAAAGCGTACAGGTATATCTGGAACCGGTAAGCAAACTCAGAAATCCTTTTGGATGGATGATTGTAGGAGCAGAGATAAGCGAAGGATAAAAAGGAGGATTAGAAATGAAGAAGAAAGTGAGCATTTTTTTAGTATGTATGATGGCGGCAATGTTTCTTTTGACCGCATGCGGAAAAGATATGTCTGACAGCAAATACGTAGGAACGTGGGTGGGAACGACCGCAGAATATGAAGGTATGGAGCTGTCGGTAGAGGAACTGTTCGGTGAGTTCAGTATTACGCTGGAGGCAGACGGAACGGCGAAGGGGACTATGGATGGCGAAGAAGAGAGCGGAAAGTGGGAAGAGACAGACAACGGTGTATCTCTGGACGGTGAGATGGAATTAATCGCAGACGGAGAAAAACTGACTTATGAAGAAGAAGGAGTCATCATATATTTTGAGAAAAAGTAGAGGTTGAAAGGAGAGACAGATATGGGACTTATTAAAGCAGGGATCGGTGCGTTAGGCGGTACAATGGCAGATCAGTGGAAGGAATTCTTTTACTGTGAAGCACTGGATAAGGATGTCATGGTAGTAAAGGGACAGAAACGGATCACCGGACGTTCTTCCAATACAAAGGGAAATGATAATATCATCTCCAATGGTTCGGGAATCGCTGTAGCAGACGGACAGTGCATGATGATCGTAGAACAGGGTAAGATTGTTGAGGTGTGTGCAGAACCGGGAGAATATACATATGACACCTCCACAGAGCCAAGTATATTTGCAGGAAATCTTGGTAACAGCATTAAAGCTACTTTCCAGACCATCGGTAAACGCTTTACTTATGGCGGAGATACCGGAAAAGACCAGAGAGTATATTATTTTAATACAAAGGAACTGATCGATAATAAGTTCGGTACACCGAATCCGATTCCGTTCCGTGTGGTAGACCGTAATATTGGTCTGGATATCGATGTATCCGTCAGATGCTCCGGTGTATATTCCTATAAGATTGCGAATCCGCTGCTGTTCTACACCAATGTGTGCGGCAATGTGGAACAGGAATACAACCGTGAAGAGATCGAGAGCCAGTTAAAGACAGAGTTTATCAGTGCATTACAGCCGGCATTTGCTAAGATCTCAGAGCTGGAGATCCGTCCGAATGCTCTTCCGGGTCATGCAGAAGAGCTTTCCGAAGCAATGAATGAGGCTCTGACAAAGAAATGGGGAGAGCTGAGAGGTCTTTCCGTTGTATCGATTGCCATGAATCCGATCACACTTCCGGAGGAAGATGCAGAGATGATTAAGCAGGCACAGCGTGCCGCTATCATGCGTGATCCTACGATGGCAGCAGCATCACTGGTAGGTGCACAGACCGAGGCGATGAAAGCAGCAGCAAGCAACCCGAACGGAGCCATGATGGGCTTTATGGGAATGAATATGGCACAGCAGGCAGGCGGTATGAACGCACAGAACTTATTTGCCATGGGACAGCAGCAACAGGCAGCCCAGCAGCAGGCAATGCAGCAGCCTGCACAGCCGGCGCAGCAGGCGGCACCGGGAAGCTGGAAGTGTACCTGCGGAGCAACAGCAACCGGCAAGTTCTGTCCGGAGTGCGGAACAAAGAAACCGGAGCCGGTACAGCAGAGCGCATGGAAATGTAAGTGCGGAGCAACAGCAACCGGTAAGTTCTGCCCGGAATGTGGATCTCCAAAGCCGACTGACGAAGGATGGACCTGTTCCTGCGGCGCAGTAAATAAAGGCAAGTTCTGCCAGAACTGTGGAGCAAAGAAGCCGGAAGGCGCTCCTCTTTACCGCTGTGATAAATGTGGATGGGAGCCGGAAGACCCTGCTAATCCTCCGAAATTCTGTCCGGAATGCGGAGACATATTTGACGAAAACGACAGAAAATAGGAAGAGGAGGAATAAATATGGGATTATTTGATAAGAAAAATTGTGATATATGCGGAGAAAAGATCGGGATGCTTGGCAACCGTAAGCTGGATGACGGTAACCTTTGCAAGAACTGTGCGAAGAAACTGTCCCCGTGGTTTGAAGAACGCCGTCACAGTACGGTAGAGGGTATCAGACAACAGCTCGCTTACAGAGAAGAGAACAAAGCTAAAGTCAGGATGTTCCAGATCACAAGAGATTTTGCCAGTGACAGATATCATGTTTTTATCGATGATACGAAAGGGCAGTTCGCGATCGCAACTGGTATGAATACAGATATCAATCCGGATATTGTGAACCTTTCTCAGATCACAAGCTGCAGGATGGAGGTAGAGCAGCACCGCAGAGAAGAACAGTATCGTGATTCCGAAGGAAATATGCGTGATTACAATCCGCCAAGATATAGATATTCTTATGACTATAATATGAAGATCGCAGTCAGCACACCATGGTTCGATGATATGGACTTCCAGCTGAACTCATTCTCTATCGAAGATACTGATCGTAACAAAATGGTGACGATGGAAAGCCTTGGCAATCAGATCGTTGCAGCGCTTACCGGAATGGGCGGAGTACAGCCGATGAACGGTATGAATGGAATGCAGGGTGGCATGTACGGACAACCGATGAATAGCATGAATGGTATGCAGGGCGGCGGTATGTACGGACAACCGATGAACGGTATGCAGGGTGGTATGTATGGACAGCCGATGAACGGCATGGCAGGCGTGGTAGGAGCTATGGCAGGGGCTATGGCAGGCGGCATGCAGGGACAGCAGATGTACGGACAGCAAATGTACGGACAGCAGATGAATCCAGGGATGGCACAGAGACCATCTTTCCGCTGTGATAAGTGTGGATGGGTGCCGGAGGATCCGAATAATATCCCGAGATTTTGTCCGGAATGCGGAGATCCTTTTGACCAGAATGATATGCGCTGATGGAGGGAAAAAATATGTCTGATATTATGGAATATAAGTGCCCCTTCTGTGGTGGCGCGATGGAATTCGACAGTAAGAGTCAGAAGATGAAATGTCCTTTCTGTGATTCGGAGATGTCTATTGAGGAATTCCAGCAGATGCAGCAGGGAAAACAGGAAGAGCCAAAAAGTACAGAAGATGGCGGCAAATGGGAAGCCATGGGAGATGGCAAATGGCAGGAAGGCGAGACAGACGGTATGCGTGTGTATGCCTGTGAGTCCTGCGGCGGTGAGATCGTGGCAGATGAGACTACAGGTGCAACGACCTGCCCGTTCTGCGGCAACCGTGTAGTTATGAAGGGACAGTTTTCCGGAGACCTGAAGCCGGATTATATTATCCCGTTCAAGCTGGACAAAAAGGATGCAAAAGCAGCATATCAGAAGCACCTGGAAGGGAAGCCGTTTCTTCCGAAGGTTTTTAAAAGTGAAAATCATATTGACGAGATCAAGGGTGTCTATGTACCGTTCTGGCTATTTGATATAGATGCGGAAGCAGATATTAGATACGATGCTGAACGTGTGGAAGTATGGGAGACCGGTGACACAGAGTATACGCAGCACGAATATTTTCAGGCACAGAGAGCCGGAGGTATCAGTTTTAAGCATGTACCGGCAGATGGTTCGGAGAAGATGGATGACACGATGATGGAGTCCATAGAACCATATGAGTTTGAGGATGCCGTTCCGTTCCAGCCCGCTTATCTGGCAGGTTATGTGGCAGACCGCTATGATGTGGATATGGAAAAACGTATGGTACGTGCAAAAGAGAGGGTAAAACAGAGTGCTGAGACTGCCTTTGCAAATACCGTAAACGGCTATACTACCGTAACACAGGTAGACAGTAAGGTGAACATTTTTAATGCACAGTACTGGTATGCGTTATACCCGGTATGGATGCTCAACACTACATGGAAAGGTGAAAAATTTACCTTTGCCATGAACGGACAGACCGGGAAAATGGTAGGTGATCTGCCTGCGGATAAAGGGGCATTCTGGAAATATGTTGTGAGCAGAGGTGTCATTTTCGGAGCAATCATCTATGGACTGTTATGGCTTAGATTATTGTTGTTTTAGGAGGTAAGACAGATGAGAAAACGAATATATGCGATGATACTTACAGTTCTTCTGGCTTTCTCCATGATACTTCCGGTATCAGCCAGAGATGATAGGCTATATATCATTGACCAGAGGAGTTGTATTACCGGTCTCATACCGGAATTAAATGCCAAAGCTTCCGCGATCACAGATACATATGGAATCAATGTAAGCTGCCTTTTGACGGAATCAACCGGTGGAATGGGCACAGCAGCGTATGGCGAACAGGTCTATAAAGGATGCTTCGGCGAAGAAGACGGTATCATGCTGATCGAAAGTACCGGAGATATGGAATGGTATTTATATAAGTCAGGAACAGCGGAAGATCTCTTTACCGTCGAGGAAGAAGATATGCTGTGGGAAGCTTTTGCGCTTCGGGGATATTATGACGATTCAGTGAATGATTATCTGGATAAGGCACATGAGCTTCTGGAGGAAAAGACCGGAATCGTTATGGATGAAGCAGCCATGGAGCAGCAGATAGAAGAGTCGCAGGAGACAGAGATCGCCTCAGAGGCAGAGATCCCATCCGGCGAGATCCCGGACGAAAGACTTAAGCCAAGACTGGTGGATGAGGCAGATCTTCTGAGCGATGATGAGGAATCAGAGCTTCTTTCAAAGCTGGATGAGATCAGTGAACGGCAGAAATGTGATGTTGCCGTAGTGACTGTCGGCAGTCTGGAAGGAAAAACAGCAGAAGCATACGCAGACGATTATTATGATTATAACGGCTATGGCTTTGGTGAGGAAAGAGACGGTATCCTTCTTCTTATCAGTATGGAAGACCGTAACTGGCATATGAGTACCTGCGGCTATGGCATTACGGCATTTACAGATGCCGGCATGGAGTACATGGCAGATAAATTCACTCCATTACTGAGTGACGGCTTTTACAGTGATGCGTTTATAAAATACGCAGAGCTGTGTGATGATTTTATTACGCAGGCAAAAGAAGGAAAGCCTTATGATAAGGGCAATCTTCCCAAGGGCACAATATCACCGATCTGGATACCGCTTTCTATAGTTATCGGATCAGTGATTGCATATATCCTTGGTACAAAGAAAAAAAGAAAGCTCAAATCTGTAATCGAACAGGCATCAGCTCAGGATTATACAGTGCCGGGCAGTATGATGCTGACAGTGAACTGGGATCGTTTTGTTAACCGGACGGTGACGACAAGGGTGATCGTGAGAGATGATGATGGCGGAAGCAGTACACACAGCAGTTCTTCCGGCACAAGCCACGGCGGTTCAGGCGGAAGTTTCTGATGATTCTTACGTTTTCTGGGAGATAAATTTAAATAATATATGGAAGGAGGAAAAGGTTATGAAAAGAAGATTATGGGCAGTGCTTCTGATCCTTACAATGGTTCTTAGCCTCTGTGCCTGCGGAGGTAAGAAAGAGGAGCCAAAAGAAGAAACTGCCAAAGAGGAGACGAAAAAAGAAGAGAAAGAAGAAAAACATCAGGCAGGTGATATCGTAGGACAGTGGAAATGTACTTCTATAACGATGGATGAGTTAGGAACACTGGACAGTGAAGAATGTAAAGAACTATTAGGTTATGACATGCTTGCCACAATCTCATTCTCGGGGTGGGATGGCGGACACTGTGCGTTTTCCTTAATGGAGGAAAATGAAGAAGGAGAACAGGTAACAAAGGAACTGGCGATGCTGTGGACAAAGGAGAATGACAGCTATACGCTTACCTTTGAAGACCCGGAAGCGTCAGTATCCTACAGTGGTGCGGCTGCAGCCTTTGACGGAGAGACTCTTGTACTGACCATGAAATCGGCAGCAGGAGATGGTGATGAGGAGTATCGGTTTGAATATGCGGGCGAGCCGAAAACCAGCATCTATAGCTTTGCTCCGGAGTTTACCGAGGAAGATGTGAGAAAGATGAGTATCTTTTCCAACGGCGGCTTTGATGTGATTGTAGATGACATGGCATATGGCTATGAAACCCATGGAAAGCTTGCCTGTGCCAAGATCAGCAAAGATGGCTCGGATGTAGTCTTAGAAGACGTGCAGGCTCTTCTGGATGGAGAAATCTGCCAACCGGGGGCTCTCCAGTATGAAGATGGCTATGTATATGCTGCTGTACATGGAGAGAAGAATCTGGGAATCGTTAAGATCAATGTGAAGGACAACAAGACGGAGTTCCTTTATGATAAGTTTGTAGAATATATGCAGATCTATGACGGGAAATTATATTTTACAGATGAAAATGCTCATTACTGTTCTATGGATCTGGATGGAAAGAATATTACACCGATCATTGAGGACAGGGAAGTGTATTATCCGTATCAGTTGGGAGACGACTGGATGGTATTTCAGGATGATGCAGATGGAGAGACATTGCACATCTACCATGCAGGTGAGAAGATTGAGAAGAAGATCACAGAGATACGCTCTTACACTCCTATGATCAATGGAGAATACCTGTATTTCCAGACAACAGAGGATTTTAAGCATTATTATCTGGGCAGAGTAAATCTTCGTACCTGGGAGACAGAGATGTCTGAATATGCGACTAACGGAAAGATCTTTATCGATGGAGATTACCTTTTCGCAGAGTCAACTTATTACACACTGGATGAGTGGAATCAGGAACTGGATCAGGATCTTGAAAGTTGCGAATATGGATATTTTTATTCCGACGGAAACTACCGGGTTTATAACACATCGTTTGAGTGCTGGTTCTCACCGGGTGAGAATTTTGGCGGTTCCAGTGCACAGCTTTGGCTGGATGAATAAATAAAAACAAGAAGTCTATATAAGGCATAAGGAGGAAAATTATGATGAAAAAATGGCTGGCGGCACTTTTAGTGCTTGCAATGGTATTAAGTCTTGCAGCTTGTGGTAAAGATGATGGAGGTATGGAGAATGAGGAAGCAAAGGGTCCTGCTTCTGTAAAATCCGCTCACGGAGTGATCGAGATAACTCCGTTAGATGGGTATACAGTAACGGTATCAGAAAGTCGGGAAATGATTACGATCGCACCGGATGATGCCGAGGACAGCAGCAATGATTATATTGAAATTGAAGGTCCTGCTGATGATGGGTCGCTTTTTTCTGAAACATTTGGTTATGTGCCGGGTGAATCTTATACGACAGATGCTTTGAAAGCAGATATTGACGCAGATATCGAAGAACGTCCGAATGTATACTCCAATCCGACAGAAGTGACAGTGGGATCCTATGACTATATGCGTATGGATGTTACGATTAACGCTCAGGAATCTTATTATTATATTACTCTTGTAAATGATATGCCGCATGCGATTCGTGTGGTTGGCGGTGATGTGCTGGATATTGATTCAGAGGATGTGACGACCATGCTGGAAAGCATCGTGTTTGGTGAGTATACGGAAGAAGAGACTGAGGAGCCGAAAGAAGAGGAAAAAGAGAATAAGAAGACAGAAAAATCAGGTACTATCTATGACGGATACTATTCCTTTGATGTGCCGGATGGATTCACACTGGCGGATGAGAAATACCAGGAAAACTTTGATGGGTCTGATGATCAGCGAATCAGTTTCATTATTAAAAGAGGAACGATAGACGAAGAAGTTGAATTTGAATTGGGAAGAGATAGTGGGTATGAAGATGTGGGAGAAGTAACCTACGGAGATTATACCTGGAGAGCTTTGACATTCTCTTGGAAAGATCTTCCGAGCGTTACGTTCTATATGGATGTGGATGGAGGAGATAATTATCTGTCTGTTACCATGTACTGTATCGCGATAGACAGTGATATTGCAAAACAGGTAATGGAATCTCTGGAGCTGGAGGAAGATACCTATGATGCGTTTATGGAATACAGAAATGAAGTAAACAATGCGGATTAAATCTGTAATATAATATAGCAGGGGCGTGTAATATGCCCCTGCTATCTCCCTTTAATCTACGAATTTTACTGCGGTTCCGTATGCCAGAACTTCTGCTGCGCCCTGTACGATAGAGCTGGAAGCATAGTGGATATTTACTACAGCGTCTGCGCCCATGGCTGCGGCATCGTCTGCCATACGCTTGGTTGCAGTTGCTCTTGCTTCATTCATCATCTCTGTGTAGGAAGTAAGCTCTCCGCCTACCAGAGTCTTAAAGCTGTTCATAATGTCTTTCCCGAGATGCACGGACTGGATCATAGTTCCTCTTACAAGTCCGATTACTTCAAATTTTTTCCCTGGGATATAATCCGTATTTACTAATACCATAATCTTTTCTCCTCTCAAGATGTAATTGTATTATTTAATTAATACAATTATACTACTGGAATCATAAAAAGGCAATATATTGTTTTATAAGTTTAATACATCTTTGATTGTATAGAATCCGGGACCTTTGTCTGCCAGATAAGCTGCACAGTCGCAGGCGCCTCTTGCGAAGCATTCCCAGTTATAGGAATGATGCGTGATCTCCAGACGCTCGCCCATGCCGCCGAAGAACACCGTGTGGCTGCTTGGAATATTTCCGGCACGCAGAGAATGATAACCGATGGTGCCGGGTACTCTTGGAGAAGCACCTTCGCGTCCATATACAGCGATATCAGAAAGCTCTTTGCCAAGAGCATGAGCCATCACTTCGCCCATTTCTTTGGAGGTTCCACTTGGTGCGTCTTTCTTCCACTGATCATGCATTTCCAGTATTTCGATATCCAGATTATTACCGGCAGTTTTTGTTACCAGCTCCAGTAATTTGTTCATTATATTTACGAGTTTTGATGTATTGGCAGCATAGAGCATCGGAATATGTGCGGCAGCATCTTTGAATCGTTGCATTTCTTCTTCACTGAATCCGGTTGTTCCACATACAAGCCCTTTTTTGTGGGCGATAGCAAGGTCAAGCACTTCCATAGCCATTTCTTTTGTGGAAAAATCAATGATGACATCGCAACTGTCGATTACACTTTCCAGATCATCCACAACAGGGACACCGATTTCCTTGCCGACCATAGCAACGGTTCCCAGATCGCTTCCTATATAATCACGTTCTTTTGGAGCAACGCCGGCGACCAGTTCCATGTCGTTTCTTCCGGCTGCGATCTGTGTGATCAGTTTTCCCATCTTTCCCCGTGGTCCTATTACAATTACTTTCATAGTGTGACTCCTTTCATTGTCCGACATACTTTGTATGATTGTATTTATTTTAGCACAAATGAAGAGAATCAAAAAGATGTTTTCTTGACAGAAGACTGTGCATGTTATATAATTAATTGCGGATTATCAATAATCAATAATCTATAATACACAAATTTTTAAAGAAGTACCTGTATCAGATTTTAACAAAAGTTATGGGAGAGGTACGAGGGAAAAGGAGGATGAGTAAATGAGTACTCAAAAACAAAAATACCCGCTTGGGTTCTGGGCATGTGCGACGACAGAGATTTTTGAGCGTTTTTCTTATTATCTGGGACGTTCCATTCTGCTGGTATTCGTTGCTACTGCTGTGGCACAGGGAGGTCTTGGTCTTTCAGATGGTGTAGCTGCTAATATGCAGTCTAACCTGACCGCATTTTCATATGGTCTTCCAATCGTATGTGCTGTTGTCTGTGACCGTTTGATCGGTGCAAGATATACAACACCAGTCGGTATGGCACTTTGTGGTGTTGGATATTGGCTTGGATCAATGGCAACAGATAGTAAGATGATGTATGCAATGATCTGGTGCATTAGTCTTGGCCTTGCATTTTACAAGACAGGTCCATTGATCGGACGTATCGTTCCAAGAGAGCAGCTGAACGCAGCATATTCTATTCGTTATGGACTGGTTAATATCGGTGCATTTGCAGGTCCTTTCCTTGTAGGTATTCTGTACCAGGATGTGTTTGCAAAAGGAGAAGTTCTTGGATTCAGACCTTGCTTCAAGGTTGCAGCAGTTCTGATGTTCTTAGGAGCAATCTGGTTTGCACTTGGTTCTCGTTTCATGGGTGATGCAGGTAAGAAACCATTTAAGAAAGAGCAGACAACTGAAGAGCTTGCACATGAGGCAGAAGTAAAAGCTAAGAATAAAGAAGCAAAATCTGTTCCTTACACAGGTCTTGAAAAGAAGAGAATTGCAGCAATCGTTCTTGTATCTGCATTTGCTATTATTTTCTGGATCTTCTGGTATCTGGCATACCTGCCGGTATACTACCACTGGGGTGAGAATGCAAACTGGGTAGTAGCAGGATATAACGTACCACTTACATGGTTTGATGCTGCAAACGCGTTATTCTGTGTACTTGTTGGTACATTCGTAACACCAAAGCTCTGGAACTACCTGCAGAACAGACCAAAAGGTGATATTAGTATCTATAAGAAATGTGCACTTGGTATCGGAACACTTGGTATCAGTTATCTGTTCTTCGCAGCTCTGGAAGTTATGCGTGGTGACGGACAGGTTAGCTGTTTGTGGCTTCTGATCTTTGCATTACTGATTACATTTGGTGAGATGTTCTTCTCTCCACTGGGAAATGCATTTATTGCACAATATGCACCAAGCCGTATTTACTCTACAATGCAATCTGTATGGGGACTTGCAATCTTCTTTGCAGCAAAAGGATATGGATATCTTTATAATGGATTGTTTGGCGGTTCTATGAAGTTTACGACAGCTTGCTTCATCGTTGTAGTAGTCTCAGCGATTGCAGTTGTACTTCTCATCGTTCTGGATAAGCCACTGACATCACTGGTAGAGAATAAGGGCGAAGAAAAAGCGGAAAAATAGAGTGGATTATTAGATTATAATCATGTAGAATAGAGATATATAAACAGTATTAGGATTGCGGGAATACATAGAGAACGCCTGTCAATCCTAATATTATTGGGGAAAAACCCTTTGAAATATTATTTTTAGGAGGCGTAATACGATGAGTATTCCTGAGAGATTAACAAATTTACGTGCAAAAATGGCAGAAAAAGGAATTGATGTTTATGTCGTTCCGACTGCAGACTTTCATCAGAGTGAGTATGTAGGGGAATATTTTAAAGCAAGAAAGTATATTACAGGATTCTCCGGTTCTGCCGGTACTGCTGTAATTACTAAGGATGAAGCTCGTCTGTGGACAGATGGTCGTTACTTTATTCAGGCAGCAAAGCAGCTTCAGGGCACGACTGTAGAACTGATGAAGATGGGAGAACCGGGTGTGCCGGAGCTTACTGAATATCTGGAAAAGATTTTGAAGTCCGGGGAAACACTTGGATTTGACGGACGTGTCGTATCTGTCGGAGAAGGACAGGAGTATGCTGACATTGCGGCAAAAAAGGGAGCTAAAGTTGAATATCATGAAGACCTGATCGACATGATCTGGACAGACCGTCCGGAACTTTCCAAAGCACCGGCATTTTCTCTTGGAATCGAGTATGCAGGCGAGTCTGCAGCAGATAAGCTGAAGAGAACTCGCGAGGAGATGGAGAAAGCCGGAGCAAATGCACATGTGCTCACAACATTGGATGATATCTGCTGGACACTGAATCTTCGTGGCGATGATATTGAATTCTTCCCGTTACTTTTATCTTATGCCATCATTAAGATGGACTGCATGGAACTCTATGTTGATGAAAGTAAACTGGATGATGATATCAAAGCTCAGCTGGCAGAACTGCATGTTAACCTTCATCCGTACAATGATATCTATGAAGATATCTGTAAGTTGGATGAGAGTACAGTAGTTATGGTAGACCCAGGCAAGTTGAATTATGCTCTTTATAATAATATTCCTGAGAATGTTAAAAGAGTAGAAGAGAGAAATCCGGCTATTCTTATGAAAGCCATAAAGAATTCTGTAGAGATTGAAAACATTCGTAAGGCACAGATTAAAGACAGTGTTGCACATGTAAGATTTATGAAGTGGCTGAAAGAGAATGTTGGAAAAATCAAAATTACAGAGATGAGCGCTACGGACAAACTGGATGAGTTCCGTGCAGAGATGGGCAATTTTATCCGTCCAAGTTTTGAGCCGATCGCTTCTTATGGTGAACATGGAGCAATTGTTCACTATACATCTTCACCGGAGACAGATGTTGAACTGAAGGAAGGCAACTTCTTCCTGACAGATACAGGTGCCGGCTTCTGGGAAGGTTCTACAGATGTAACAAGAACCTATGCACTCGGCGAAGTGACACCGGAGATGAAAGATCATTTCACACTGGTTGCGATCAGTAACCTTCAGCTTGCCAGTGCGAAATTCTTAGAGGGATGTACAGGTATGGTACTGGATATTCTTTCCAGAAAACCATTCTGGGACAGAAACCTGAACTTCAACCACGGAACAGGACATGGTGTAGGATATCTTCTGAATATTCATGAGGGACCTGCAGGCTTCCGCTGGAAATATCGTAAGGGCGAGACCGAAGTACTTCAGGAAGGTATGATCATTACAGATGAACCGGGAATCTATATTGAAGGTTCTCATGGTATCCGTCTGGAGAATGAAATCCTTTGCTGCAAGGGTGAGAAGAATGAATACGGACAGTTCATGTATTTTGACGCTATCACTCTGATTCCGATGGATCTGGATGCGATTAATCCGGATATCATGACAGCAGAAGATAAGAAGCTCTTAAATGATTATCATAAGAAAGTATACGATACTATTTCACCTTATCTCAACGATGAGGAAGCAGAATGGCTTAAGAAATATACAAGAGAGATTTAAAAATATCGGGGTGCATCATCAGACGATGATGTACCCCGATACATATTTATGCACTTTATTTTATATTGGGCTTAATGATATCGAAAGAAAAAGAGAAATCACTTTCTGACATATGGTTGTCCTGCAGCATTTTGTCAATCGAACCTTTGTAATGCTTATAGATAGTATCACAAATCGCCTGACAGTCTCTGGTCAGGTAGATGTCATAAATATCTTTATGTACTTTGTATTGTCTTCCAGCTATAGCAGAACAATCACCAACCTGCTGATAGAAAGAAAAAAATGTGGCAAAATCAAGCGCATCCCAGGCACTGCTTAAATATGGCATATGAGATTCACGTATTAATACTTTGTGAAATTCATTATCGAATATGATAGATTCCGTATAATCCGAATTGTCCATCTGTTTCATGGATTCCAGTATTTCTGCCATTTCATCAAAAGCTTTGTCAGAGAAGTTGCCGCCACAGGCACGGGCAGCGGTAAGTTCGTATGTACCACGAATCAACAGTGCCTCAACGACATCCGAAAGAGAAAGATTTCGTACAGAACAGCCTACGTTCCGGGTGTATTCCACCAGACCTTCCTGCTCTAACTGGCGAAGAGACTCACGGACAGGGCCATGACTGACGCCAAATTCAGAGGCAAGCTCAGATTCCGTGATCCGCATCCCAGGCTCAAGTTCATGATGTAATATTTTTTTTCGGACGGCATCTGCAACCTGTTCTCGCAGTGTCTTATGATGAATGATGTTTTTCATGTTAGTTCATCCTTTTCGTGTATATAATATGCATACAAATGCATATTTATATATTACCATAAATAAATATAGGAATAAATACAATTATTCATATTTCTGGTTAAGATAAATATAAAGCTTGCATTATCTCATGTAATTCGCTAGAATAATCGTATCGGGGTATGGCTCAGTTTGGTTAGAGCGCACGGCTGGGGGCCGTGAGGTCGCAGGTTCGAATCCTGTTACCCCGATTTTTCTATTTTACTGGTCTTTGCTCCAGCAGATAAATTCGTACTTTCTGCGTTTCTTTGCGCGGTACATAGCTTCGTCTGCCATACCCAACATTTTGCTGTATCCTTCGTGACAGTCAGAATAGAAGATGTAACCACCGGACATGCGGACATCCGTAGTCTGTTCTTCCAATATCGTGATAGAAGCATCCAACATTCTGTCATGTATCTCCTGAATATGTTTTTCAAGCACTTCTTTTGTTTCTCCGTACAGGAATAAAGCAAATTCGTCACCGCTCAGTCTGGCGACGACGCGGTTTGTAGAAGGACAGGTCTTTAAAAGTGCAGCAATCTTCTGAAGTGCGGCATCTCCATATGCATGTCCATAATTATCATTTATATATTTCAGATGATCCATATCTACCATAAGAAGGACGGCATCGTCAAGCTTTTGAGGCGTCTTGAACAGATTATCCATATGGCGTGTAAATCCCCGTCTGTTCAGGAGCAGTGTCAGAAGATCATAGTCTCTGTCATGTTCTAACTGTCTTCGTTCCAGTACGGAGCCTGTAACATCTGTAATGATTCCGGTTATGTTCATGCCATCCGAAAATGTCATGATCTGGAGATAACATTCCGGTTTCTTTGAAAGCTGATATATATCTGTATAAGGTGAAACGATGTGCGTATATATTGTTTCCAGCTTTCGTTCAAACGCGTCTTTGTCTGCGAAAAGTTCTGCTGCTTCTACGTCAGAGAGCATAAGCAGAGTCTGAACCTTTCGGGTAACAAGGACGCGGTTCATGCCCTGTGTGCATTCAAAGACTCCGATCGGCACATCGGTAGTGTCAAAAATGTGGGAAAGCTTTTCCGTCGTATTTAACTGGCTTTCTACCATCTGGTTGATGTGACGGCTCAGTTCAACAAATTCCGGTGAAGTATCTACATCCACGCGTGTATCCAGATTACCGGCTGTGATCTCGTTAAGATTCACAGAGATTTTATCGATTCCGCGGATGACATATTTGTCAATATGACTCAGGATTGCAATAATTGTTACAAGTGCAACAAGAATCAGATAAATACCGGTAGACAACATGTTGGTAAAAACATCCTCGTATAGTGTTGTTTCTGTTTCCAGGACACCGATCAGCTGGTCATTATATGTATCAAATACACAGAAACAGGGGACATTGTTTATCTGAAACGGAAAACCCATGTCAGCAGGTACATTGGAAGGTGGGATGATTCCGACGTCTTCCAGAGAGAAACCAACCAGCTTGCTGTCAGTGGATCCCGATATCATACCGGTGTTCTTGTCAGCCACAAGAAGTGTTGTGCCGGGCTCAGAGGTAACCATGGAAAAAATGTAGCTGAGTTCATTTTTCTCCATAGCCTTCATTAGACGGATGGGTTCCATCCCGATCTGTATGATGTTTTTCTCATCTTCCTGCCATACTGCTGTATACTGCATCAGTTTTCCCTCAGCAGTATTTGGAGTAATGCCCTGTACGAGCTCAAGGGAATGATCTGTAAGCATAGGGAGAAAGAACTCCATCTGCTCACCGGAATGGAAAGTATATCCGAAATATTGTGGTTCTGTTCCTGCATATATTCGACCTTCTTTGTCAAATATGTGGAGCTCATCAACTTGAAGAAGAGCGGCAATTTTTTCAATCTCCTGTTGGCTGGAGATGATTTCCGGACGATGTTGTATGACATAAGCGGCTGCTTTGGCACGAATCGTATAATCCTCTTTCAGAGAATCTGTCAGTACCGAGAGATCCTCGTCGTTTTTCTTCAGGATTTCCTTTATCTGGTTGATCTTAAGTTTTGAGCTTTGGATTATATTATCTTTTGCATTGTCGATCTGAATACAAAAATTTATCGTTAATGTGAGAAACGTGGTAGCCAGGATAATAGCACTCAGACGACGGGCTATTTTTTTCTTCATCTGTCTACAATCCTTCCTTATTTTAATAATTGAGGGGTTATCTTTATTGTAAACGATAATGCCATATTTGTCATTTGAAATCTCCGGTTTTTCTTCGACATATCATTGCTTTTTTGTCGAAATGATACTATAATTTTTCTATATGTAATAAGCAGTTCATTAAAATAATAATAATTTAAGAAAAGGCGAGGTTCGGAACATGAAGAAAAGAGTGGTAGTTGCATTAGGACATCGGGCATTAGGTACAACCCTTCCGGAGCAGATGGAAGCAGTAAAGAAATCAGCAAAATCAATCGCAAATCTGATTGAAGCAGGCTATCAGGTGGCAATTACACACAGTAATGCTCCACAGGTCGGCATGATCCATACGGCACTGAATGAATTCGCAAAGGTGCATGAAGACTACACAGCAGCACCAATGTCAGTGTGTTCAGCCATGAGTCAAGGATATATTGGTTATGATCTGCAGAACAGTATTCGGGAGGAACTTCTGGATCGAGGTATTTTCCGTACAGTCAGTACCGTTCTTACACAGGTAATCGTGGATCCATATGACGAAGCTTTCTATACCCCAACAAAGGTGCTTGGAAGATATATGAATGCAGAGGAAGCTAATTTAGAACGCAAGAAGGGCAATTATGTCGTCGAGGAACCGGGTAAGGGATTTCGAAGAATCGTATCTGCGCCGAATCCGGTAAGTATTGTAGAGATTGATGCGATCAAAGCACTTCTGGATGCAGACCAGATCGTTATTGCGTGTGGTGGAGGCGGTATTCCGGTTCTGCAGCAGGATAATCATCTGAAAGGTGCCAGTGCGGTTATTGAAAAGGATCTTGCGGCAGGTAAGATGGCAGAAGAGATTGACGCAGATGAACTTATTATTCTGACCAGTGTTGAGAAGGTTAAGCTTAATATGGGAAGACCGGATGAGGAAGATCTGGGAGAAATCACAGTGGAACAGGCTAAAGAGTATATGGATGCCGGTCATTTTGGTGTTTATAACATGCTTCCAAAGTTCAGTGCTTCTGTAGATTTTATTGAGAAGAGAGAAGGAAGAAGTGCACTTATCACTTCATTTGATAAGCTTTCAGACGCGATAAAGGGAAAGACAGGTACACATATCCGCTAGATGTATGAACTGCTGATGAATGGGGATACTACCGGAAAAGCGATAAAGGAGGAATTGCCATGACAGCAGAAGTGCAGGAAGGATGTATTTCGTGTGGGGCATGTGTTGCTACTTGTCCGGAAGTGTTCCGGTTTGATGATGATGGGCTGGCGGAGGCATATGCAGATGTTTTGCCGGAGTATGAGATTTCAGCAAAGACTGCCCGTGATGAATGTCCTGTATCGGTAATTGATATTAACGAATAAAAGAGGATCCGCATATACTATGAATAAGTAGTATATGCGGATTTTTGCGCAGAAGGGAGAAAAAATGCGTTTCTGCGAGCTTCAGGAAAAAGAAGTGATCAATACCTGTGACTGTAAGAAACTGGGGTGTATCATTGATCTTATTTTTGACGAATGTAATGGGAAAATTGAAGCAATTGTGATACCAAAGTCCGGGAAAATATGTGGATTATTCAGCGATGGTTCGGAGTATGTGATTCCATTTAAATGTATCAGGAAGATAGGTCCGGATATTGTTCTTGTAGAGATACATGAAGATTGACTTCTGTTTCTCCAGAAGATATACTAATAGATATATGAATAGCAAAGGAGCGGGAACAATGAGATGTCCATACTGCAGTAATCCAGATACAAGAGTAATTGATTCAAGACCTGCCGAAGACGGCAATTCTATCCGCAGGAGACGTTCCTGTGATGTGTGTGGGAAGAGATTTACGACTTATGAAAAAGTAGAGACAATTCCACTTATCATTATTAAGAAGGATAATAACAGAGAGCAGTATAATCGTGGAAAGATTGAGAATGGTATCCTGCGTGCCTGTTATAAGAGACCAGTTTCTGCCGATGCTATCCAGCAGGCTGTAAATCATGTGGAGACTCGACTGTTCAGCCTGGAAGAAAAGGAAGTTCCAAGCAGTCGTATAGGTGAGATTGTTATGGATGAACTGAAGACATTAGATGAAGTAGCATATGTAAGATTTGCGTCCGTATACAGAGAGTTTAAAGATGTGAATACTTTTATGGACGAATTGAAGAAGATATTGAAGTAAGGGAAGAATATGAGAACATACAAGTTGACGATTTCGTATGATGGAAGCCGCTATCAGGGCTGGCAGCGTCAGGCCACGACTGACAATACGATACAGTTTATTCTGGAATACAGCATCGGAAAGCTTGTCGGATATCGGGTACATGTGGACGGTTCCGGCAGAACAGATGCAGGTGTGCATGCCAGAGGTCAGGTGGCAAGTGTCAAGTTATCAAAATTATATGATGTGAAGGAGCTTAAGGACTCTTTGAACCGCTACCTTCCTGAGGATATTCGTATCGTTAAGGTGGAGCTGGTAAAGAATAATTTCCATGCAAGGAAGAGCGCAAAGGGAAAGAAATATGAGTATTATATTGACTGCCGGGAGAAGCCGGATGTATTTTCAAGGCGGTATTGCTACCATTATCCGGAGAAGCTTGATATTGAGGCAATGAGAGCAGCTGTTCCATATCTGATCGGACCGAAGAATTTTACCAGTTTTACAGATGATAAAGACTGCAAAGATCCGGTAAGAAGGATTACGAATATTAAGATCGTAAGCAGTGGAGAAAAGGTGCGTATTACTTATTATGGAACCGGATTTTTATATCACATGGTCCGGATTCTTACAGGTACGCTCTTGGAGATCGGGACAGGCAGGCGGGATGCGTCTAAGCTTCCGGTTGTTATTGCTGCTGAGGACAGGAGTCTTGCCGGTTTTCTGGCTCCGGCGCGTGGACTGTTCCTGAGAAAAGTTTATTATTAAAAGACGGTTTGGAGGATAGACATGAAGTTTATTTCATGGAATGTAAATGGAATTCGTGCATGCGTACAGAAGGGATTTATGGAGTTCTTTCAGGAGGCAGATGCAGACATTTTCTGTATACAGGAATCAAAGATGCAGGCAGGACAGCTTGAACTGGATACCCCGGGGTATTATCAGTACTGGAATTATGCCGAGAAGAAGGGATATTCCGGAACCGCGATATTTACGAAAAAGGAACCACTGTCTGTGGCATACGGGATCGGTATAGAGGAGCATGACCACGAGGGGCGCGTGATCACACTGGAATATGAAGACTTTTTCTTCGTAACTGTGTATACACCGAACTCTCAGAACGAGCTTGCAAGACTGCCATACCGGATGAAGTGGGAGGAGGATTTCCTTACTTATCTGAAAGGGCTGGAAGAGAACAAACCGGTTGTGTTCTGTGGTGATCTGAATGTTGCACATAAAGAGATAGATCTTAAGAATCCGAAGACGAACCGGAAGAATGCCGGTTTTACGGATGAAGAGAGACAGAAATTCACCGAGCTTCTAGAAGCCGGATTTATCGATACTTTCCGGTATTTCTATCCAGATGCGGAAGGCATATATTCCTGGTGGTCTTATCGTTTCAAAGCGAGAGAAAAGAACGCCGGGTGGCGTATCGACTATTTCTGTGTATCAGAGGCCTTGAAAGACAGACTTAAGGATGCAAAGATTCTGACGGATGTAATGGGATCCGACCATTGTCCGGTGGAATTAGAAATGGAAATTTAGTGTAGTAAGTAATACGCAGTATCGGCAGGAGAAAGTGCCTCGACGCATTCGCCCCTGCAACTAGCCCACGAATCTATAAGAGCACGAAAAACAGACGATAAATCAACGCCTGTTTTTCGCGCTCTAACAGCTTCGGGGCGGATTTTCCGGGGCTCCTGCTTACCTCTTCACTTTCTCATGCCGATATCTGCTACCATTTACTACACGGCAAATTTCAAGATGTAAAGTGCATGCGACAGACTTCAGTTATAGAAACAATTCATTCGAATTCCTCAATATCTTTCCCGGGAGATGATTTTAACAATAGAAAAGTCATTACAATTCTTTGCTTTTGCAAATATGTAATGAAAACCTACAAATCAAGTGCTTGTTTTGTATAGAAACTACGGCATACACCCTTTACCCAGAAATTTACGGCGTAGTAAATGGCAGCATCTGTCCTGTGTCGTAATGGCGAGGTAAGCGAAAGGCCTTGGAGAATCCACTCCGAATCTGTTAGAGCGCAGAAAACAAACACTTCATTTCTTGTTTGTTTTCTGCGCTCTTATAGATTCGTGAGTTAGTCGGAAAGGCTGATCGCGTCGAGAAATTACGACACAGGACAGATGCTGCCCCTTACTGCACTAAATTTCCATTTTATACGATAATCTGATAAATATCGCCTGCTCTGGTAACATATACTGGATATAAAGGATACATACAGTCTGGAGTGTGTAGTTATGCAGGAAGAAAGAAAACGTAGATGGAAGAATTATGGAGTATTGTTTCTGACCCTTGTAGTAGCCCTTATGGGTTCCTATAAGTATATATCCAGCTATGTGACAGTTTCCAGTAATGTGAACGGAAGAGAACTTCCCATATATTCGGTAGAGACGAATGAAAAGAAGGTAGCACTTACATTTGATGCGGCATGGGGAAATGAGGATACGAAGCGTATACTTGATATTTTGAAGAAGCATGATGTACATGTTACTTTTTTTATGACCGGCGGTTGGGTAGAGAAGTATCCAGATGATGTGAAAGCAATATATGAGGCCGGGCATGATCTTGGAAATCACAGCGAGAATCATAAAAACATGTCTCAGCTCTCGGATGAAGAAAAAACAAGCGAGATTATGAAAGCCCACAAGAAAGTGGAAGAACTGACAGGAGTGAAAATGAATCTGTTTCGCCCTCCGTATGGCGATTATGATGACCGGGTTGTGTTGAATGCGACGGAGAATGGGTATTATACGATTCAATGGGATGTGGATAGTCTGGACTGGAAGGATTATGGCGTAGACAGTATCATAGATACAGTGCTGAATCATAAGAGCCTTCGGAATGGTTCGATCATTCTATGCCACAACGGTGCGAAATATACCGCAGATGCCCTGGATGCATTGATTGACGGACTGAAGAAAAAGGGATATGAGATCGTGCCGGTCTCTGAGCTTATATACAAAAAGGATTATCATATGGATGTGACAGGAAGACAGATCAAGAATTAGTGTGACTGCGCACACGTTACGACAGAGGAGGAAGACGCATGGAAAACCGTGTATCGGTAATCAGCATTATTATAAAAGATGAAGAATCAGCAGGAGCAGTAAATGAGCTTCTGCATGAGTTCAGACAGTATATCGTGGGACGTATGGGGATACCATATCGAGAGCGCGGGATATCCATTATCAGTGTGGTGCTGGACGCACCGGGTGAAGCAACCAGTGCTTTGTCAGGGAAACTGGGGATGCTTGAGGGTGTCAGTGCAAAGACGCTGACTGCAAAATTATAAATACTTTTTTCCAGGAAGATATTGACCTTTTCCGGGAAATGGGTTAAAATTTCACCATACTATAAAATAGATTGCACTCTATAAGTGAAATTCGATGAAGAGAAAGAGTAAGAATAACGGTTCACCCGCAGAGAGCTGTCGGTGGTGAAAGACAGTGGGAATCTTATTTTGAAAATCATCTCTGAGAAGGAAGACTGAGAGGAAGGTGTTAAGAAGCATTTCAGTAGGTTTTCACGGGCGTTTCCCGTTACAGAAGCCGCGTATGATGGTACGTAGTGTTTGCACTTGTTTTACATGAACAGGGTGGTTGCGGAGATGTTTGATATGTCCGTCCCTATTTCAGGGACGGATTTTTTTGTGAAAGAAATGCCTTAGCAATCTACATGAATTCCAAAGAAAGGAAGAGGAAAACTATGAGTAATCTTACAGAAATCAGATGGCATGGCCGTGGCGGTCAGGGTGCCAAGACAGCAGCGCTGCTTCTGGCTGATGTAGCGTTCCAGACAGGAAAATATGTGCAGGGATTTCCGGAGTATGGTCCGGAGCGTATGGGTGCACCGATCACAGCCTATAATCGAATCAGTGACACAGTGATCCGTGCACATTCCAATATCTATGACCCGCAGTATGTGGTAGTTGTTGATGAATCACTTCTGGAGGCAGTAGATGTGACAAGCGGTCTTAAGAAAGACGGAGCAATTCTGATAAACACAGAACGTACGAAAGAAGAGATTATTCCTCATCTGAAGGGCTATGAGGGAGAGGTGTATGTGATCGACGCACGTAAGGTATCTATGGCAACAATGGGAAAATATTTCCCGAATACACCGCTTCTTGCAGCGATCGTAAAAGTAACAGGTCTTATGGATGAGGAAACATTCCTGAAAGAAATGAGAGCATCATTTTCTCACAAATTTGCCAGCAAGCCGGAAGTGATTGACGGAAATATGGCTGCACTTAAAATGGCACTTGAGGAGGTACACTAATGAAGACAGATTTAACGAAGTTAGGCGTGAAAGCAAACTGGAAAGACCTGACAGAAGGTATGGTAATTGCCGGAGCAGGAACTTCCAAAGAGTTTCATACAGGTGAGTGGTCTACCAACAAACCACAGTTTATTGAAGATAAATGTAAACAGTGCCTTCTCTGTGTACCGGTATGTCCGGACAGCTCTATCCCGGTAAAGGATATGAAGAGAGGTGCATTTGATTATGATCACTGCAAAGGATGCGGCATCTGCGTAAAGGCTTGCCCATTCGGTGCAATTACAATGGAAGGGGTGAAGTAAGATGGCAAAGAGAGACAGATTATCAGGTAACGAAGCAGTAGCGATCGCCCTCAGACAGATCAATCCGGATGTATTCCCGGCATTCCCGATCACACCGTCTACAGAGATTCCGCAGTATTTTGCTTCATTCGTGGCAAACGGACAGGTGGATACAGAATTTATTCCGGTAGAAAGTGAGCACAGCTCTATGAGTGCAGCTATCGGTGCTTCAGCAGCAGGAGCAAGAAGTCTTACAGCAACTTCTTCCTGTGGACTTGCTTATATGTGGGAAGAATTATATATTGCGGCATCCAACAGACTTCCGCTGGCACTGGCGCTTGTGAACCGTGCCCTGTCCGGTCCGATCAATATTAACTGTGACCACTCAGACAGTATGGGAGCAAGAGATGCAGGCTGGATCCAGATGTATGCAGAAAACAATCAGGAAGCGTATGACAATATGGTACAGGCATTCCGTATTTCCGAACATAAGGATGTCAGACTTCCGATCATGATCTGCCAGGATGGTTTCATTACCAGTCATGCAGTAGAAAATATTGAACTATTAGATGATGCAGATGTTAAGAATTTTGTTGGAGAATATGAACCGGAGAATTATCTTCTGAATCCGGAGTGCCCTATGGCAGTAGGTCCTTATTCCATTACAGATTATTATATGGAAGCAAAACGTAATCAGGCAGAAGGCATGAAAAATGTAAGTCGTGTTGTTCTGGATGTTGCGAAGGAATTTGAAGGAATTTCCGGAAGAAAATATGGACTTTTTGAGGAATATTGTATGGAAGATGCCGAGCTTGCAGTTGTCATGATCGGTTCTGCAGCAGGAACAACAAAAGATGCTGTTGATAAGCTTCGTGCAGAAGGTAAGAAAGTTGGTCTTATCAAGATCCGTCTTTACCGTCCATTCCCGGCAGAAGAACTTGCCGAGGCACTGAAAGATGTAAAAGCAGTAGCGGTCATGGACAGAGCAGAAGGCTATACAAACCATGGCGGTCCACTTGGTGCGGATGTTATGTCTGCATTATTCCGTGCACGTTCACAGGCTCTGGCTGTAAACTATATTTACGGACTTGGTGGACGTGACGTACGTGTAGAAGATATGGAAAACGTATACGCAACATTAGAAGAAATTGCCAGAACAGGCGATGCAGGTGAAATGTATCGTTATATGGGAATCAGAGAATAGGGGAGGACGACAAAATGGCTTATAATTTTAAAGAAACAATGAACAAACCAGAGCGTCTTGCTCCGGGACACAGAATGTGCGCAGGCTGCGGCGGAACGATCGCAGTAAGAAATGTGCTTCGCGGACTGCATGAGGGTGACAAAGCGGTTATCGGAAATGCGACAGGATGTCTGGAAGTATCTACATTTACATATCCATATACAGCATGGGAAGACAGCTATATCCACAATGCATTTGAAAATGCAGGTGCAACGTTAAGTGGTGTAGAAGGTGCCTATAAAGCATTAAAGAGAAAAGGAAAACTGGATGAGACATATAAGTTCATTACTTTCGGCGGTGACGGCGGTACATACGATATCGGTTTCCAGTCTCTGTCAGGAGCAATGGAACGTAATCATGACATGGTATATGTATGCTATGATAACGGTGCTTATATGAATACCGGTATCCAGCGCTCTTCAGCAACACCGATGTACGCGGATACAACAACGACACCGGTAGGAACAAAGAGTAATGGTAAGCCACAGAACAGAAAAGATCTGGCGTCTATCATTGCAGCACATGACGTACCGTATGTGGCACAGACAACATTTGTACAGAATTTCAAAGATTTACATGTGAAATCAGAGAAGGCGATCTATACACCGGGCGCTGCATTTTTGAATATTATGGCACCATGTCCGCGTGGCTGGAGATACAATACACCGGATATCATGGAAATCTGTAAGCTTGGTGTGGAAACATGTTACTGGCCATTATTTGAAGTAGTTGAAGGAAAATGGATCCTGAACTACGAGCCGAAGAAGAAGCTTCCGATTGAGGATTTCTTAAGACCACAGGGAAGATTCAAACATTTATTCAAGAAAGAAAACGAATATCTTCTTGAAGAATTCCAGAAAGAAGTAGACAGAAGATGGGAAGATCTTCAGTTCAGATGTTCAAGATAGGGGATATAATGGTATGAAAAGAGAGAAGTTTGGGTCACGTCTGGGATTTATTCTTGTATCAGCCGGATGTGCGATAGGAATCGGAAATGTATGGAAGTTTCCGTACCTGTGCGGACAGTATGGAGGAGCAGCGTTCATTTTAATATACCTGATCTTCCTTCTGGCTCTGGGAATCCCGGTTATGGTATGCGAGTTTGCAGTCGGCCGGGGGAGTCAGTTAAGCGTTGCAGCTGCATTTGAGAAGCTGGAAGTAAAGGAAAGCCGTTTCCACTTTACGAAGTGGATCGGCGTCCTTGGATGCTATCTGCTGATGATGTTCTACACGACAGTGGGCGGCTGGATGATGTATTATTGCTATCGCAGCATAAAAGGCGAATTTGTCGGAGCAAATGCGGATGAAGTCGCACAGGGATTTGTGGATATGTTAGCCAGTGCACCGACAATGACATTTTGGACGGTTCTGATCTGTGTTATCGGCTTTGTTATCTGTTATTTTGGTATACAAAATGGTGTAGAGAGAGTTTCGAAGTTTATGATGACCGCACTTTTAGCACTGATGATCGTCCTTGCCGTACATTCTATATTTCTGGAAGGTGCGGGAGAAGGTATCCGGTTCTATCTCGTTCCGGATTTTGTCAGAATGCAGGAACTTGGCATTGGAAATGTTATTTTCGCGGCAATGAGTCAGGCGTTCTTTACGTTGTCTATCGGTATTGGTGCGATGCTGATCTTCGGAAGTTATATCGGAAAAGAGAGGAAGCTTGCCGGAGAGGCGATCAGTATTACTGCACTTGACACATTTGTAGCACTTATGGCTGGTTTCATTATTATTCCGGCATGCTTCGCATTTGGAATTGAACCGGGGGCGGGTCCAAGCCTGATCTTTATTACAATACCAAATATTTTTGCGCAGATGGCAGGTGGACAGATCTGGCTGTCCCTCTTTTTCCTGTTCCTTACATTTGCAGCATGTACAACAATCGTTGCTGTATTTGAAAATATCATTTCCTTTAACATTGACATGCTGGGATGGACAAGAAACAAGAGCGTGCTTGTAAGTGCAGTGCTTATTATCATTCTCAGTATGCCGTGTGTACTCGGCTACAATCTGTGGTCAGGCGTACAGCTTCTCGGTGAGGGAAGTACGATTCTGGATTTTGAAGATTTTATCGTATCAAATAACCTTCTGCCACTCGGAAGTCTCGTATATGTACTTTTCTGTACGAGAAAGAATGGCTGGGGCTGGGAGCGTTTCCTTGCAGAAGCGAATACAGGCGCGGGCATCGGATTTCCAAAAGGATTAAAGGGGTATATAAGTTATGTATTGCCACTGATCATTATTGTGATCTACCTGAAGGGGTACTATGATTACTTTGCACCGAAGGGTCCTGTGATGCTTGCAAGCTGGATGACAGTTGCGGTGGCACTACTTGGATTTATATTTTTCTGCGCATTCTCCTCCAAGAAGAAATAAGGTTGCAGTATACGGAAATGTTTTCTATAATGAAAATATAGTATAATCTGCGACAGGGGGATGCAAATATGCAGAAAACAGATGAAAAATATCAGGCGTATGTACAGATATTGAAAGAAGAACTTGTGCCGGCGATGGGATGTACGGAGCCTATTGCGCTGGCGTATGCAGCGGCAAAGGCAAGAGAGGTACTTGGGGCAGTGCCGGATAAGGTGCGAATTGAAGCCAGCGGAAGTATTATTAAGAATGTGAAAAGTGTAATTGTTCCGAATACGAACCATCTGAAGGGAATTCCGGCAGCTGCAACAGCAGGAATCATAGCCGGCAGACCGGAGAAAGAACTGGAAGTTATTGCACAGGTAACACCGGAACAGATTGAAGAAATGGTACAGTTCTTAAAGAACACCGAGATTACCGTAGAACATGTGGATAATGGGATTACATTTGATATTATCGTTACTGTGTATAAGGATGATTTCTATGCAAAAGTACGTATTGCCAATTACCACACCAATATTGTTCTGATTGAAAAGAATCATGAGAAATTGTGTGATATTCCGGTAGAAGGCGAGAAGGAAGAAGGACTTACGGACAGAAGCCTTCTGGATGTAGAAAGTATATGGGAATTTGTGCAGATGGTGGATATCGAAGATGTCAGAGAAGTGATATCCCGCCAGATTGAATATAATACTGCTATTGCCGATGAAGGTATGCGCGGTAACTATGGCGCGAATATCGGAAGCGTGCTTCTGGATACCTATGGTGATGATGTCAGAACAAGAGCAAAGGCAAGAGCGGCAGCAGGCTCAGATGCCCGTATGAACGGCTGTGAACTTCCGGTTATCATCAATGCAGGAAGCGGAAATCAGGGAATGACCTGTTCACTGCCGGTTCTTGAATACGCCAAAGAACTGGATTCGGGAGAGGACAAGACTTATCGTGCACTTGTGCTTTCCAACCTTATTGCAATCCATCAGAAGACCGGGATCGGAAGACTCTCCGCTTATTGCGGCGCTGTAAGCGCAGGAGCGGCAGCAGGAGCAGGAATTGCATATCTGTGCGGTGGCGGCTATGAAGAAATCATCCACACAGTAGTCAATGCACTGGCCATTGTTTCCGGAATGGTATGCGACGGAGCAAAAGCATCCTGCGCAGCAAAGATCGCAGCATCCGTAGACGCCGGAATCCTTGGTTATAACATGTTCCTTCGCGGTCAGCAGTTCTATGCCGGAGACGGAATCGTAACAAAAGGCGTAGAAGCAACGATCAGCAATATCGGCCGACTCGGAAAAGAAGGAATGCGAGAAACAAATGAAGAGATCATTAAGATGATGATAGGAATTTAGATTATTAAAAGAATACGAAACGGTGCCCGTTATGATATGTTACGACGATGCGCTTCTCCTCATCTCTTGCACTGGTATGTAAGTCCGGGAGAGAGTCGTTTTATGCAACTCCTCTCTCCCGAACCAACATAGCAGGCAAGGATATTCGGAACGCTCCTCTTACCTCACATATCATAACGGGCACCGTTTCTATTTCCTTAATAACCGCAAAGTTCCTCATGAAAGTGTATGCCACATCTTACCGACAAAGTAACATGTTCTGGCGCGAAGAAGTACGTTATTATGCCGTGAAAGTAGTGGAATGTCTTACTTATGAGGCTTCAGTGTTTTATCTGAAACAAGAACAAGTGAAATGGGATGGCACGCTTTCCATAAGCCTGCCATTCCATTCACTGTCCTGTTTTAAATAAAAATACTGAATTACATCCTGTGAATTCCATTTTGTATCTCGTCTGCCCATTTTTGCAGGTTGTAGGTCTGTCCACCGAAGAGCTTGAGAATGGTTCCGGATGGTGTACTGTCACTTGCGAAAGCGTTTGCTTCGTCGGTGTCCACGTGCATGGCGAGAGCGAATTTTGGGCTGACACGAACAACTACGTCGGCGAAGATAAGGGAGCGTTCGTAGCTTTCGGTGATAACGAATACCTCGTCGTTATCTCTTACATTTAACTGAACAGCCTGAAATGGTGTCATATGGATATGGCGCTTGGCAACGATGACACCGTGGTCGAGCTCTAATGTTCCTGCCGGTCCGATCAGTGTACACCCCGGGGTACCTTCGGTGTCACCGGACTGGCGGATGACGCCGGGAATACCGAGTTTTCTTGAATCTGTCATGGAGATTTCAAGCTGTGTCTCCGGACGGAATGGTCCGAGGATAGCGACATTTTCGAAGCTTCCTTTTGGCCCTTTTACAGTGATACGTTCTTCACAGACGTACTGTCCTGGCTGGCTTAAATCTGCTTTGTATGTAAGAGTTTTTCCTTCTCCAAATAATATTTCAAAATCTGCCTGACACATGTGGATGTGGCGGGCACTTGTCTCGATTGGAATTGCTAATCCCATGTTAATCCTCCTTGGTGCCTGCGGCATCTTAATGCCGGGCATATTATTTCGTATTATAACACATTTTCCGGTGTTTGGCACTTTCATTTTTTACAAAAGTAAAGTATAATGAAAAAAATATTAATAAGGAGGAAGCGGATATGCGTGAGATTTGGGAAGAAATAAAGGATTTTTTCAGGAGAGACTGGACACCGGCAGAAAAAGTTCTTGTTATTTTATGCTGTATTTTACTTGGTGTGGTGAAAGGATTCCTTCTGGCACCGATTAAGAAGGGGATTTCCTGTGGAAATAATAATGGCAATTCCTATCGTTCATTGGACGATGAATACTGGCTGGATGACGAGGAGTAGACGTTTCATATTATTCGTTGACAAAGTGTTATTCTGTATCTATAATTTAAGCATATGAGACAACGGCGTTTTCATCCTTGTATGAGAGCGCCCTTTTTTCTCTGAATATGCTTTTTTGTTCGTAAAAATGCTCTGCCGCCGGCAGAAAAAGGAGGTAAAGTAGTGAATAATTATACACGGGAAGATATTATCAGAATGGTGGAAGAAGAGGATGTGGGATTTATCCGCCTGCAGTTTACGGATATGTTTGGCACAATGAAAAATGTGGCGATTACGACAGGTCAGCTGGAAAAGGCGTTAAATAATCAGTGTATGTTTGATGGCTCTTCCATAGAAGGATTTGCAAGAGTGGAAGAGTCTGACATGTATCTCTGCCCAGATCTGAATACTTTCGAAATATTTCCATGGAGACCGCAGCAGGGAAAGGTTGCTCGTCTGATCTGTGATGTGAAGAAAGCAGATGGAACTGCTTTTGAGAGTGATCCGAGATATGTACTGAGAAGAGTAGTCGCTGAGGCGAAGGAAATGGGATATGTATTTGATGTAGGCCCAGAATGTGAGTTTTTCCTTTTCCATACAGATGATGATGGACTGCCGACAACCATATCTCATGAGAAAGCGTCATATTTTGATCTAAGCCCGCTGGATCTTGGTGAGAATGCCCGTCGTGATATGGTACTTACTCTGGAGGAGATGGGATTTGAGATAGAGAAATCGCATCATGAGACGGCTCCGGCACAACATGAGATTGATTTTAAATATGATGATGCACTGACAACTGCAGATAATATCATGACCTTTAAGATGGTCGTTAAGACGATCGCGAAGCGCCATGGGCTGCATGCGACATTTATGCCAAAACCGAAGTGTGATGTGAGCGGTTCCGGTATGCATACCAATATGTCACTGAGCCGGGATGGCGTGAATATTTTTGCAGATCCGGAAGATAAGAATGGCTTGAGTAAAGAAGCATATTATTTTATCGGTGGACTGATGAAGCATATTAAGGCAATTACTTTTATTACGAATCCGCTTGTAAATTCATACAAGAGACTGGTTCCGGGATATGAGGCGCCAGTTTATATTGCGTGGTCAGCCAAGAACCGAACCCCGCTTATCAGAATTCCTACCATACAGGGAGATGCTGCGAAGATTGAGCTTAGAAGCCCGGATTCTTCTGCAAATCCGTACCTTGCGCTTGCCGTATGTCTTGCTGCAGGACTGGAAGGTATCCGTGAGAAAATCATGCCTCCGGAACCAATTGACCGGAATCTGTTTGAGATGGGCGATGAAGAACGTGCGGCAGCAGGTATTGAGGCTCTGCCGGGAAGCCTTCTGGAGGCCATTCGTGCTTTCGAGGAGGATGATTTTATAAAAGGTGTTCTTGGTGAAGATTTATCCGAGAAATATGTTAAGGCAAAGACGAAAGAGTATGCTGATTATCGCAGGCAGATCACGGATTGGGAGATTTCCAGATATTTGCATGTGATCTAGGGATTTCTACAGCAGATTGCAGGTAAGACAACAGGAGGTGTCAGTTTGGTAGGTATTATAGTTGTATTTCCAAATAAAGATAATGCAGCCAATATCCGTAACCTGCTGGTACGCGGGGGCATGAATGTCACCGGGGTATGTACCTCCGGGGCACAGGCAATGAATTATGCAGATGCTGTAGATGAAGGAATTGTGGTCTGCGGATACAAACTAAAAGACATGATGTATACAGAATTGCGAGAATATCTGCCGGATAATTTTGATATGCTCCTGGTTGCTTCAAGAGAAAAGTGGAGTGATGGGCTGGCAGAGGGGGTTGTCGGTCTGCCGATGCCGATTAAAGTATACGATTTGATGAATACCGTTGAGATGATGATGGAAGCATTGCACAGGCGCCGGAAGAAGCGCAAAAGCGTTCCGAAGACCCGGGATGCGAAGCAGCAGGCGATTATAAAGGAGGCAAAAGAACTCTTGATGGTGCGTAATAACATGTCTGAGGAAGAAGCATACCGTTATCTTCAGAAAAGCAGCATGGACAGTGGAACGAATATGGTTGAGACAGCAGAGATGGTGTTGAGTATTATGTCAGAATAGAAAGTATAATGTCAGAAGGGGAAAGAAGGATGAAATTTACGAAAATGCAGGGACTGGGCAACGACTATGTCTATGTGAACTGTTTGAAAGAAAAAATAGATAACCCGCCGGCAGTGGCACGATTTGTCAGTGACAGACACTTCGGAATCGGTGCAGATGGGCTGATTATGATCAATCCTTCCAAAGTAGCAGACTTTGAGATGGAGATGTATAATGCCGACGGTTCCAGAGGAGAGATGTGTGGCAATGGTATTCGCTGCGTGGCAAAATATGTTTACGATTACGGTCTTAGCGATAAAACAAGCATATCAGTGGAGACATTAGGCGGAATCAAATATCTTGATCTTACGGTGGAAAATGGAAAGGTGATACTTGTGAAAGTAGATATGGGTCAGCCGATCCTTTGCCCGGAGAAGATTCCTGTCATTATGGAAAATGCGGAAGCTTGTGATAAGGCGGTAGATGTGCCAATAGTTGTAGATGGAACAGAGTATCGCATGACAGCTGTTTCCATGGGAAATCCGCACACAGTTGTTTATATAGATGACGTACAGGGGTTGGATATCGAAAAGATTGGTCCCCAATTTGAAAATCATGAAAGATTCCCGAAACGGATCAATACAGAATTTGCACATGTGATTGACCGCAAAACGGTAGAGATGCGTGTGTGGGAAAGAGGGTCCGGTGAGACGCTGGCGTGTGGCACAGGCGCCTGCGCAGTAGCTGTTTCCAGTATATTAAACGGACTTACTGAAGAACAGGTAACAGTCAAGCTTTTAGGCGGTGATCTGCAGATTGCATGGAACAGGGAAGAGAACAAGGTGTACATGACAGGACCTGCAACAGTCGTATTTGATGGAGAGATTGATGTTACAAATATAAAATAGAAGACAAAAAGGAGAGATTACAATGTTTAAAGTAAATGAAGATTATCTGAAATTGCCGGGGAGTTACCTTTTTTCCACAATCGGAAAGAAAGTAAAAGCGTTTCAGGAGGCAAACCCGGACAAAAATATTATCCGCCTTGGAATCGGTGATGTTACTCAGCCACTTGCGCCGGCAATCATCGATGCTCTGCACAGCGCAGTAGATGAGATGGCACATGCAGAGACATTTCACGGATATGCGCCTGACCTTGGTTACGAATTCTTGAGAAGCGCAATGGCAAAAAATGATTATCAGGATAAAGGCTGCGATATTCAGGCAGACGAGATCTTTATTTCGGACGGTGCAAAATGCGATTCCGGAAATATTCAGGAGATTTTTGCAAAAGATAACAAAATCGCCGTATGCGATCCAGTATATCCGGTATATGTAGATACAAACGTAATGGCAGGCAGAACCGGCACATATAATCCGGCGACAGAGACATGGAGCGATGTCATCTATATGCCATGCACAAAAGAAACCAATTTTGCGCCAGAACTCCCAAAAGAAGTGCCGGATATCATTTATCTGTGCTTCCCAAACAATCCGACCGGTTCCACAATTACAAAAGACCAGCTTCAGGTGTGGGTAGATTATGCAAATAAAAACGGCGCAGTTATCATTTATGACGCTGCATACGAAGCATACATTTCCGAAGAAAACGTACCACACAGCATTTACGAATGCGAAGGTGCAAGAACATGCGCGATCGAGCTTCGAAGCTTCTCCAAAAACGCAGGCTTTACCGGTGTGAGACTCGGAGCAACCGTAATCCCGAAAGACGTAAAATGCGGCGATGTGATGCTCCACTCCCTGTGGGCAAGACGCCATGGCACCAAGTACAACGGCGCACCTTACATCGTACAGAAAGCCGGAGAGGCAGTATACTCAGAAGCTGGAAAAGCACAGCTTAAAGAACAGGTTGCATACTATATGAACAATGCAAAAGTGATCTACGAAGGATTAAAAGAAGCCGGATACAGCGTTTCCGGCGGAGTAAACGCACCATATATCTGGCTGAAGACACCAGACAAGATGACCTCCTGGGAATTCTTCGATTACCTGCTTGAAAAAGCAAACGTAGTGGGAACACCGGGCTCAGGCTTCGGTCCAAGCGGCGAAGGATACTTCAGACTGACAGCATTTGGTACGTATGAAAACACCGTGGCAGCGATAGAAAGAATAAAGAAAATGTAAATTTGGGACGTAGACTTTTTTAAAAAGTCTACGTCCCAAATTGCAAAATGTGGTGTACCTAAATGGAAAATGTGGTGTCCCCATGTTATAATGTAACAAATCAGTGAGAGGAGAACGGGCAGATGAATCCATTAGTAGTGAGGAATGTGAAGATTGGTGAGGGTATGCCTAAGATCTGTGTTCCGGTTATGGGAGTGAATAAAGCGGAGATTATTGAGGCGGCGAAATGTGTGTCTGCTGTTCCGGCGGATATTGTGGAATGGCGGGCGGACTGGTTCCGGGATATTTTCAATCTTGAAAAGGTAATAGAAGTTGCGGGAGAATTGCGGGATATATTGGGAGATACTCCGGTTCTGTTTACGTTCCGCACAGCGAAGGAAGGTGGGGAGCAGGAGATTGCCACAGAGATGTATGTGGAGCTCAATCGGATGCTTGCCAAGAGTGGTTATGTGGATATGATAGATGTAGAAGCATTTACTGGAAATGAGGCAGTAAGGGAAATCATTGATACAGCCCATGCCTGTGGCGTGAAAGTGGTGGTATCAAATCATGATTTTTATAAAACTCCGCCAAAGGAGGAGTTGATATCCAGGCTTTGTAAAATGCAGGAGCTTGGTGCCGATGTTCCGAAGATTGCAGTTATGCCACAGTCCAGGAGAGATGTGCTGACGCTTCTTGCGGCAACAGAAGAGATGGTGCGGGAATATGCGGATCGGCCGATTATCACGATGTCTATGAACGGGGAAGGAGTCATCAGCAGATTGTGCGGTGAAGTGTTCGGATCGGCAGTGACATTTGGTGCGGCAGGCAGAACCTCTGCACCGGGACAAATGCAGGTGAAAGAACTGAAAATGGTGTTGGAAATGCTACATGGCAAGTTGGGGACGGGGGTTTTTTGAAAAAACCCCCGTCCCCAACTTGCTTGCATGCTATACAATTTTGGTTGTCCACTTTGAACAATCCCATACTTCGCTTACTACATCGCGATAAAACTCTGGTTCATGGCAGATGATTAGAATTGTGCCGCGGTACTCCTGTAATGCTTTCTTCAGAGCTTCTTTTGCATCCACATCCAGATGGTTTGTCGGCTCGTCCAGAAGCAGTACGTTTGTCTCGCGGTTGATGATTTTACAGAGTCTGACCTTTGCCTGCTCACCGCCACTTAAGACACGTACCTGGCTTTCAATATGTTTTGTGGTAAGTCCGCATTTTGCAAGGGCAGAACGCACCTCGTACTGGGTAAATGACGGGAATTCCTGCCAGATCTCTTCTATACAGGTTGTGCGGTTGTCAGGTGCAGCCTCCTGCTCGAAATATCCAGTCATCAGGTTTTCTCCGAGCTCGCATGTTCCTGAAATGGGTGGAACAATGCCCAAAATGCTTTTGATCAAAGTAGTTTTGCCAATTCCGTTTGCGCCGGTCAAAGCAACTTTATGTCCTCTTTCGAGGCTTATGTTCAGCGGTTTGGAAAGAGGTTCGTCATATCCAATCACAAAATCTTTTGTTTCAAATATATATTTTCCCGGCGTGCGGCCGACCTTAAAGTTGAATTCTGGCTTTGGTCTTTCGGCGGCCAGTTCAATGATATCCATCTTATCCAGCTTTTTCTGGCGGGACATCGCCATATTTCGTGTGGAGACACGAGCTTTGTTACGAGCAACGAAATCCTTTAACTGGTTGATTTCCTGCTGCTGTTTCTTATAAGCCGCTTCAAGCTGTGCTTTTTTTACTTCATATATTTTAAGAAAATTGTCGTAATCGCCGACATAGCGGTTCAATTCCTGATTTTCCATATGATAAATGATGTTGATTACGTCATTTAAGAACGGAATATCATGTGAGATCAGCACAAATGCGTTCTCGTATTCGGTAAGATAACGTTTCAGCCAGGCGATGTGTTCTTCATCCAGGTAGTTCGTTGGCTCGTCCAGGAGAAGAATGTCAGGTTTCTCTAATAAAAGCTTCGCCAGCAGAATGCGGGTACGCTGTCCGCCGCTTAAGTCCGTAACGTCTCTGTCAAGGTCAAGCTCCAGAAGACCAAATGCCTGTGCCACCTCTTCAATCTTAGCATCTATAATATAGAAGTCATGCATGGTCAAAGTATCCTGGATCGTGCCCAGTTCTTCCAGCATTTCGTTCATCGTATCCTCATCAACGTCTCCAAGCCGATTACAGATATCATTCATTTTTTCTTCTAATTCAAAAAGATAAGAAAATGCGGATTTTAATACATCACGGATCGTCATACCTTTTTCAAGTACGGTATGCTGGTCCAGATAGCCGATACGGATATTTTTAGCCCATTCGATCTTCCCTTCGTCCGGACGCAGATTTCCGATAATAATATTAAAAAATGTGGATTTTCCTTCACCATTGGCACCCACCAGACCGATGTGCTCTCCGCGCAGTAGGCGGAAGGAAACATCCTGGAAAATGGCACGGTCACCAAACCCGTGAGAGAGATGCTCTACATTTAAAATACTCATAGTAAGTACTCCTTTAAAATAGTTTCGGCATGATAAAGTGCCGTGAAAACAATATATCATATCCAGATAGAAAAGAAAAAGGAAAAGGCAAAAGAAAATGAAAAAAATGTAAAAAAGGGGTTGATTTTTATCGGAACTCTGTTATAATAACATATGTTCGCTGAAAACATTGCGGATTGGTGTAATGGCAGCACAGCAGACTCTGACTCTGTTAGTAGAGGTTCGAGTCCTCTATCCGTAGTTCCTTGGCAGGGGCGCCGGATGTTACTGACATCCAGGGCATCCGGTCATAATCTCGGAGTGTGGCTCAGCTTGGTAGAGCGCTACGTTCGGGACGTAGAGGTCGCAGGTTCAAATCCTGTCACTCCGACTGGAACTAATAAATACCACAAAACTTGAAAAGCAAGTTTTGTGGTATTTTTTTGTTCCCAATTATTTCTTGGAAAATCAAAAAAAATTACTATTCCTATTGGCTTAATAGGAAATAATATGAGAAGGTACATATCAAATTAAATATATACTCTATTGACACAAATGGAGGCGGATGATACGATATATCAAATAGAAATCCTATGTGAGGTGAATGGATATGGACTTTTCCAGGTATGCTTCAAGTGGAAGGTTTTATACAGGAGCAGAGCGTAAGAAAGGGATATTGATTAATGGAGAGCGTTATATTGTAAAATATGCCAAAGGTTCGCCGGAAGGGATGACATATAGTCATGTTTCAGAATATCTGGGGTCTCATCTGTTCGAGTATGCGGGAATTGAAACACAGCAGACAATGTTGGGTACATGTGATCAGAAACCTGTGGTGGTCATAAAAGACTTTTTGGCAGAAGGAGAGACATTTGTTCCTTTTAATGACATCGGTGACAGTTCTCTGGAGAGAGACAGAGAACGCTATAGTTATACTTATGAAAGTATTATTGAAATGCTAAAAGAGAACACAAAACTGACAAACGTGGAAGAAACATGTGAGAGGTTCTGGGATATGTATGTGGTGGATGCATGGATAGGAAACTTTGACAGGCATGGAGCAAACTGGGGATTTGTAAAAAAAGAAAATCAGTATCGTATTGCACCTGTTTATGATAATGGTTCTTCTCTTTTTCCTAAATTAAATACGGATGAAAAGTTAATGATGGTTCTGGAATCGCAGGCAGAGATAGAGAGAAGAGTTTTTCAGTTTCCTACATCACAGATTTTATTAAATGGGCAAAAAAGTTCCTACCATGAAGTGATAAACAGTTTGCAATATGAAGAATGTAACAAAGCTCTCATGCGTGTATATCATAGAATTGAAATGCCACAGGTGGAACAAATTGTTAATGGAATAGAGGGAATAACAGATATTCGACGGGAATTCTATAAGAAAATGTTAAGAATAAGATATGACAAGTTGTTGAAGGAACCATATCGGAAGCTGACAGGTGAGTAATATGAGTAAGACATATGTATGTGAGGAATGGATACCGAGAAATGAGTATACAAGGCCTCTCGAGGGAAGAGTAGAATATCGGAACAGTGGTATTATCAAAGCGGTTACTTCAGATGGTGAGAGGATACAGATAGGGGAAATTACGTTTGAATCTTTTGAAAATGAAGAATTTCAATATATTATTTCTCCGTTCTGGGAGATTATAGATACACTTCCGGCAAACGTGTTTCAGGGAATACCAGGGATAGATATGGAACTAAGACTAAGGCATTATTATAGAGTGAATTATGTCCCGGTCTTTATTACGGAGAGAACCCCCGGACCTTCCAGAGAGGACTTGTGGGAATTATTAGATAGTGTGGGACTGGATTATTATGACCGTCTGGAATGGCTGATCCGAACAGAATTAAGAGCGGCATCGGACAACTTGATCGTAGAGAGGGCAAGAGAAGAAGTCAGGTGTAGTTATGTCAAGGATCACCAGACGCTCCGGGAAACAATTGAAAGTGGACAATTTGGTGATGAGATTGTGATAGAGAATTTAGAAGTTCTGGGACGTAATTCTGAGGAATGTACGAAGATGCTGAACAGACTTATGCATTATGGTATTTGTCTGTCGGCAAAGAAAGAAGATATACATTTATCGGTGGAAGATTATAAAGATTTTTTACCTGTATTCAGTATGATGTATCATTTGGACAGGAAGAAGCGCAAAAGACAGCAAAGTATTGGAATCGAGAAATCCAGGAAAGAAGGAAAGTATAAAGGGAGAAAAAGAAAAGAGGTCGATTCGGATTTTTTAGAAGAAGCTGTCAGAAGATTTCGTGCCGGAGAAATGCCTATAGAAGAGGCGCTTACAATTACGAATCTGTCCAGATCTACATTTTATCGGCGTATGCGGGAAATGGATTCTAAGTTTTACAGAGAGAGGGCGATTTTATAATTACCCTCTCTCTTTATATGCATTTCCCCATTCAACCATAGAATCAAGAATAGGCTTTAAGGATTTTCCCAGATCACTTAAGGCATATTCAACTCTTGGTGGTACTTCTGGAAAAACAGTTCTTGTAATCAGACCATCATTTTCCATTGAACGGAGGCTGTCAGTGAGAACTTTCTGACTGATCCCTTCCAGATCCTTCTTGAGTTCATTGAAACGCCAGGGGCGCTCTAACAGATTTCTTATGATGAGTAGTTTCCATTTACTTCCGATCAGGGCTACCGTTGTTGCAACGGGGCATTCCGGTAATTCTTCTTTTGTCAGCATAATATCAACTCCTTGTATTAGATGATTTTTTGGTGTTACATCAAATTATAATGCAACATTCATATTGCCGTCAATGAGTTACAAAAAGGTAACCTGGGTTACATTTTCATGTCTATGTAATAAAAATGTGCGTACTTTTTTTGTCTGTGGAGTCTTGTTATTCTAAGGATGCAACAGGGCAAAGCCCTCAAAATTTCTAGCACAGGAGGTAATTAAGATGGCATATCACAAATGAATGTGATCAGCGATGCAAGCATTGTTATATTTTCTCGGGAGAAGGATGTAAAGAATTAAAAAGCATGACCTGGGAGCAGATGCAGGAAGTTGTCGATAATTGCGAAGAGTTTTGTAAAGTTTACAATCGGGTGCCATATTTCTATATTACTGGTGGGGATCCTATCCTTCATCCGGATTTCTGGAAATTGATGGTATTCTTAAAATGTAAGGGAATTCCATTTACGCTTATGGGGAATCCGTTCAATCTGGACGATGAGATCTGCAGAATGCTTAAAGTATGCGGATGCGAGAAATATCAGATGTCGTTGGATGGAATGCGAGAAACCCATGACTGGTTCAGAAAACCGGGAAGTTTTGACCTGACCTTGGAAAAAGTTGGATGTCTGAACCGTGCCGGGATAACAAGTATTATAATGAGTACCGTATCAAAGACAAATATGAATGAGATACCGGATATCATTGATGAAGTTGTAAAAGCGAAAGTAAAGGTTTTTGCATTTTCCCGTTATGTGCCGACTGGTGGAGAAGTGGATACCAGTATGACGCCGCAGGAGTATAGAGATCTTCTTGCAATCTGTGATGCAAAATATAAGGCATATGAAGCGGCAGGATGTGAAACCTATTTTAATAAAAAAGACCATTTATGGACTCTGTATGAATATGAAACAGGTCAATTTAAGCTGCCTGATGATACAAAAGAAGGTATGATCTATGGAGGATGTAACTGTGGAAACTGTCATATCACCATTTCTTCCAATGGCGATGTGATGGCGTGCAGAAGAGTTACGAACAGTAAAGTGGAAAATGTATTTGAAGACAGACTGGCAGATGTGTGGATCTGCCAGATGGAACAGTATAGAGAGTATGGTAAATTTGTAAAATGCAGTAAGTGTGAGTTAAAAGCCTGGTGCAGAGGATGAGCAGGAAATGTGGAGAGATAAGATATTTGAAGAACAACCTTATCTTGCCAATGTGTATCCGGGAGATACCAGAAGTATAGGAATCATCTTTTGTATTGATCAGGCTGAGATAGAGTATTTTAATCTTGGTGTGAATCCGATATTTAGAGAGACATATCATCTTGGTGATGTTAAGATTAAGGAAAAAGGATATGTCATAACAGATCAATGTATCAGCTGTGGGAAGTGTAAGGAGAATTGCCCGCAGAGATGTATTGATGAGGGAACACCTTATACAATCAGGCAGAATCATTGCCTGCACTGCGGAAACTGTTATGAAAAATGTCCGGTAAAAGCGGTGGTAAGAAGATGAAACAGAGTGAAAGACGAAGATATTTGATTGAAAGATTATTAGATGAGCAGCCAAAGTTAAAAAAAATACAGATTCCCGGAGAAGAGCATGAACAGAGAACACTTTTAAGGTCGCTTATGAACATTCGTATGCCAGGAGAAATGGATAACGAATTTCTAAGCATTCAGGATGAATATCTTTTAGAATTGAATGATGAAAAAGGTGTTGTAACACTGGATGATATGGTGGAGTCAGAGCCAGACATTTTTATCTGGAAAGGTGATATCACAAGGATTAAGGCCGGAGCAATTGTGAACGCCGCAAACAGTGGAATGACCGGATGTTATCAGCCTTGTCACAACTGTATTGATAACTGTATTCATACTTATGCAGGGATTCAGTTAAGGCATAGATGCGCAGAAATTATGCGGGAGCAAGGATACGAAGAACCTACAGGACAGGCAAAAATCACACCTGCATACAATCTGCCCTGTGACTATGTCATTCATACCGTCGGTCCGATCGTACAGGGCAGATTAACGAAGGAACATGAATGTTTGCTGGAGTCCTGTTATAAAAGCTGTCTGGAAATCGCAGATGAAAACAGACTGGAATCCATTGCTTTCTGCTGTATCTCAACAGGTGTATTTATGTTTCCCAATGATAGGGCAGCGGAAATTGCAGTGAAGACGGTTAGAAATTATAAAGAAAAAACAGGAAGTCCTGTCAAGGTGATCTTTAATGTATTTAAGGATGTGGATGAAGTGATATATAAGGAACTTTTAGGATAGCGGAAGGAGAGGATGAAGGTGATACCATTTCCTGAAAAGAAAATAACATTTGAATCATTCCTTTGCGGAGTGGCAGCACGAGATTATATCTATCAGGATTGTTTGTATGAGGATCAGGTTAAGGATGCTGCCAGAATGCTTCAGGATGCAGATTATGTACTCATCGGTGCAGGTGCGGGAATGAGTACGGCCGCAGGTGCACAGTATGGAGGCAGGTTCTTTGAAGAGAACTTTGGGGAATTTCAGGATAAATACGGTAAAGGACCCTATATGCAGGATATGTACTTTGCAGGATTCTATCCATTCCCGGATGAAGAAAGTTACTGGGGCTATTGGTCGAAGCAGGCATTGCTTGGCGGCATCAACCTTGATGTAACGCCTCTTCATAAGCTGTTACTTTCCGCACTTTCTGATAAGAATATATTCGTATTAAGCACAAACGTAGATGGACAGTTTGTCAAAGCGGGACTGCCGGTTGAAAAAATATTCTGCACTTAGGGAGATTATTTTCATATTCAATGTAAGAAAGGGTGCCATGACAAAACTTACGATGCCACAGAGTTGTTCCGTCAGATGGATCAGGAGAGAATCGACTGCAGGATACCGACGGATATGGTGCCTAAATGCCCCATTTGTGGTGGATCAATGGATATGAACCTTCGCAAGGACAATTATTTTGTTCAGGATGAAAAGTGGTACGCTGCAGAAGGACGATTTTCTGATTATCTGTCAGAGGCAATGGATAAGAAACTGGTTCTTTTAGAACTGGGAGTAGGGTTTAATACGCCCACAATTATCAGACTCCCATTTGAAAGATTAGTGCGGGAGCATGAGAATATCAGCATGATAAGACTGAATCTCGACCAGGCAATTGTTCCGGAAAGCTTTGGAAAAAGAGCAGTAGGAATCAATGCAGATATGGCAGAAAGTATCAGAGATATTGTAAGGGAAACCCTACACATCAGTGGCTACCTTGTGTGATCTTATAAATTTCTTCATCGCCTGAAAGCTCTCATCGCTGATCTGATGTTCCATTTCGCATGCATCCTGGACGGCCACTTCAGGGTCTACGCCCAGAGAAATCAGCCATTCCGAAAGTACCTGATGTCGTTCGTATATGCTGGTCGCAATCTCCATTCCTTTGTTCGTTAATGTAATAAATCCGGCAGAGCTTACTTCGATGCATTCATTTTCACGCAGGTGTTTCATTGCCACACTGACACTTGGTTTGGAAAAATGTAACTCTGTTGCAATATCAATAGAACGAACCACGGGCAGCTTTTTGCTCAGTACGAATATGGTTTCTAAATAGTCTTCTGAAGATCTGTTGTGTCGCATATATTTCTCCTTTTAAACTTTGGTTAGTTTAAACTACTTTGAGTTTATTAGATTATAACAATTATTTCTCCAAAAAACAAGCGGAAGAAAAAAGTAAATGAAAAAAATTATCAATTAGAGTCATTGACATATAACTTTGGTAAGCGTATACTAACTGATGCAATAAATGAGAACCATTATTAAAATGAAAGCGGGTGGATTATGATGCCTTTGACAATGGCTGAAAGTGGTCGTGAGATCCGGATCAGAAAAATTGGTGGGAAAGAAGAAACCAGACATTTTCTTGAAAGTCTTGGTTTTGTTGTGGGAGGATATGTGACGGTTGTCTCGGATATAGGCGGCAATCTAATCGTAAATGTGAAAGAATCACGTGTGGCGGTTAGTAAGGAAATGGCAAATAAAATCATGATATGAGGAGAAAATAAGGAATGGCAACGTTAAAAGAAGCGAAATGCGGACAGACCGTTAAGGTTGTGAAAATCCATGGTGAAGGAGCAGTAAAACGCCGTATCATGGATATGGGAATCACTAAAAATACAGAAATCTATATTCGAAAAGTAGCGCCGCTCGGTGATCCTGTAGAAGTAACTGTCAGGGGGTATGAGCTGTCTCTTAGAAAAGCGGATGCAGAAACGATAGAAGTGCAGTAATTTTTTTTGATAATGAGTTAGTTAAAACTAAAAAATGTTTTATGCGTATAATTAAAAGGAGAGAAAAGAAATGAAAGTAAAGATAGCACTTGCGGGAAATCCAAACAGTGGAAAGACAACACTGTTTAATGCATTGACCGGTTCTAATCAGTTCGTTGGAAACTGGCCGGGAGTAACAGTAGAAAAGAAAGAAGGAAAAATCAAGGGATATACAGCAAAAGGAGAAGAAGCAGTTCTGGTAGACCTTCCGGGCATTTATTCTCTGTCTCCATATACACTGGAAGAAGTAGTATCCAGAAATTTCCTGATTGGTGACAAACCAGATGCGATCATCAACATTATTGACGGCACAAATCTGGAAAGAAACCTGTATCTGACAACACAGCTTACTGAGCTCGGAATTCCGGTTATCATTGCGGTGAATATGATGGATCTTGTAAGAAAGAACGGAGAAGAACTGGATGTGGAACGTCTGGGAAAAGATACCGGATGTAAGGTTGTGGAGATCTCTGCATTAAGAGGAGAAGGGGTCGACCAGCTTGCACAGCGCGCAGTAGCTATTGCCAAAAGTGGAAAGAACAGCCAGCCGGTGCACAGCTTTGACGGTTGTGTAGAACATGCGCTCGCTCATATCGAAGAAGCGGTTACAGGGCTTGTGGAGCAAAGTATGGAACGCTGGTATGCGGTAAAGCTTTTTGAGCGTGATGAAAAAGTGCAGGAAAGCCTGAAGCTTGATAAAGAATTGATCGCCCACATCGAAGAGGATATTGTAAGCTGTGAAAAAGAGATGGACGACGATTCGGAAAGTATTATTACCGGTGAACGATATAATTACATAGGAAGTATTATCGAGGATTGCTATAAAAAACGTGTGAAAAAACAGATGTCCTTATCTGATAAGATCGACCGGATCGTAACGAACCGTTTTCTGGCTCTTCCGATCTTTGCAGTTGTAATGTTTATTGTATACTATGTATCTGTTACAACTGTTGGAAGTATATTGACGGACTGGACGAACGATACACTGTTTGGAGAATGGATCATTCCGGCAGCCCAGAGTGGATTGGAGTCCATAGGCTGTGCTGCATGGCTGACAGGGCTTCTTGTTGACGGTATCATCAGCGGTGTGGGTGCAGTGCTTGGATTTGTTCCGCAGATGCTTGTATTGTTCCTCTTCCTCGCATTTCTGGAAGGCTGTGGATATATGGCACGTATCGCATTTATCATGGATCGTATCTTCCGTAAATTCGGTCTGTCCGGCAAATCCTTTATCCCGATGCTGATCGGTACAGGATGTGGAGTTCCGGGTGTTATGGCCTCCAGAACGATTGAGAATGACAGAGACCGTAAGATGACGATCATGACGACTACGTTTATTCCTTGTGGGGCTAAACTTCCGATCATTGCACTGATTGCAGGAGCATTGTTTGACGGTGCTGCATGGGTGGCACCAAGTGCATATTTTGTCGGCATTGCGGCGATCATCTGCTCCGGTATTATTTTAAAGAAAACAAAAATGTTCGCAGGAGATCCTGCACCATTTGTTATGGAGCTTCCGGCATATCACTTGCCGACAGTTGGAAATGTACTCAGAAGCACATGGGAACGTGGATGGTCCTTCATTAAAAAAGCAGGAACGATTATTCTTCTTTCTACAATTTTTGTATGGTTTGCACAGGGATTCGGATTTGAAGGTGGGAACTTTGGTATGGTAGAGGATATGGAAAACAGTATCCTTGCAGCAATCGGTTCAGCGATCGCATGGATCTTCAAGCCACTTGGATGGGGCAATTGGAAAGCCGCTGTTGCTGCGATTACCGGGCTTGTAGCAAAAGAGAATGTAGTTGGTACATTTGGTATCCTGTACGGCTTTGGTGAAGTGGCAGAAGACGGTGCACAGATCTGGGGATCTCTTGCCGGAGCATTTACACAGGTAGCAGCTTACTCCTTCCTCGTATTTAATCTTCTGTGTGCACCATGCTTTGCGGCAATGGGAGCGATCAAGCGCGAGATGAATAACGCAAAATGGTTCTGGTTTGCAATCGGATATCAGACCTTGCTTGCATATGTAGTTTCTCTTTGTGTATACCAGATCGGAACACTTGTGACGACCGGAACATTTGGAATCGGAACGATCGTAGCGGTTGTACTTGTTATCGGCTTCATATACCTGTTGTTCCGACCATATAAAGAAAGTAAAAATCTGACAGTACCAAAGAGTGTTGCGGGAAAAGTCAGGGCATAGTCCGGAGGTGTGGTAATTATGGGAACAGTAATTGTACTTCTTGCACTAATCTTAGTTATAGGATTGATCATACGGAGCATGGTAAAGGATAAAAAAGCTGGAAAATCCTTACAGTGTGGACAAAATTGCAGGCACTGCAGTGGACATTGCCATGAACAATGAGAAAACAAGTCGGATATCCCGAGCTCCTGGAACAGAGAAAGACAGGGTAATTGAACGACTTAAGAAACAGGGATTCCGAATTACAAAACAAAGAAAACTTCTGATTGATATTATTCTGAGTGAAACCTGTAGCTGTTGTAAAGAGGTATACGTACTTGCGTCAAAGAAAGATTCTGGAATCGGTATGGCTACAGTATACCGTACTGTGGATGCTCTGGAAAAAGCAGGGGCATTAAGAAGAAGCAGTTCTTATCAACTATGCAGTCAAAATAGAAAAAGTTGTCAGACTTTCCTGGTAGAACTGGAAGATAGTTCTATGGTAGAACTCGATTATGCATCCGTGGAAAAGTTTATTGAAGCAGGACTGCTGAAAAGCGGACTTTCAAGTGGAAAAAAAGTAAGGAGAATCACATTGAGTGCAGAGCGTTGAGTATAGACTGTTTTTATATTTGCCTGTGGGGGTATTTGTGATATAATTATCTCATAACTATATACTTGAGATTGAAAATTACGACAAATGTTGAAATATTAATTTTGGAGGTATGAGATGGCAAGTAAACAAAATACCAGAACTGCAGGAACAAAAAAAGCTCCGGCAAAGAAGACCACAAAAAAGACTGCGGAAGTGGAAGCTGTAAAACCACAGGTTGAGACTGTTAATGAAGAGAAAGTTGAAGAGACAAAAGAAGAAAAGAAGCCGGCAAAAACAACGGCAAAGAAGACCGCTGCAAAGGAAACAACAGCCAAGAAAACGACAACAAAGAAAACAGCAACGAAAAAAGCCGCAGCAAAAAAGACAACTACAAAGAAATCAACAAAAAAAGGGGAACCAAAATCGGAGCCTGTAAAAGTAGAGGCTGAGAAAGTAGAAGAACCAACATATGAGGTGTATACATCTCCAAGAAGGAGCATTGCATTTATAGGTTCTGAATGTTATCCATTTGTAAAGACCGGCGGATTGGGTGATGTTATGTATGCCCTTCCGAAAGCTCTGGTAAAGCAGAATTGCGATGTGAAGGTAATCCTTCCGCGTTACAAGTGTATTCCATGGAAATATCAGGAAAAGATGGTCTATAAAGGCGCTTTTCAGATGAATCTGTGTGCCGATGGCAGATCTTTCTATGTGGGCATCATGGAATATGAAAGTGATGGAGTTGTATATGATTTTATCGATAATGAAGAATTCTTCAGTGGCGGCAATCCATATACAAATCTGATTGATGATATTCCGAAATATTGTTATTTTGCGAAAGCGGCATTAGCAGCCCTGAATTATCTGGACTGGATCCCGGATATTATTCATTGTCATGACTGGCAGGCAGCACTTGTTCCGGTATATTTGAGAACTCTGTTTGAAAATACGAAGCTGACTGCTGCGAAAACGATTCTGACGATCCATAACTTGCGTTTCCAGGGAATTTATAATATTCCTACTATAAAATACTGGTCAGGTCTGCCGGCTTATGTATTTAATAAAGATGCATTGAAGGTGGGTTATGAAGATGCCAATATGCTAAAAGGCGGATTGACTTATTCGAATGTTATTACTACGGTCAGCCATACATATGCGGAAGAGATTCAGACACCATATTATGGAGAACAGCTGGATGCTCACCTGAGATATCACTCCGGCAAATTGAGAGGTATTGTAAACGGCATTGATTATGATATCTGGAATACAAGTACAGATGCCAGACTGTATGCGAATTATGACAGGATCGATGTACTGGATAAAAAGCGTGAGAATAAGCGCAAATTACAGGAAGAGCTTGGCCTTATACAGGATGAGAATAAGTTTGTTATCGGTCTGATCTCCAGACTGACAGATCAGAAGGGACTGGATCTAGTTAATTCCATCCTTCCGCATGTGATGGACGAACACACACAGGTTGTTGTTCTGGGAACCGGAGATGCTGTTTATGAAGATTCCTTCCGTTATTACGAAAATGCTTATAAGGGAAATGTCTGCTCCAATATTATGTATGATGAAACAAGAGCGCATAAGATCTATGCAGGTGCAGACGCATTTTTAGTACCTTCACAGTTTGAGCCATGTGGACTGACACAGCTGATTGCGATGCATTACGGTACAATACCGATTGTTCGTGAGACAGGTGGATTAAAAGATACTGTAGAGCCGTACAATAAGTTCTATAATACAGGAAATGGCTTTACTTTTGATCGATATGATGCCGGTCTGTTGTTAGATGCAATCAACAGGGCAAAAACGTTGTATTTCACAGATCGCTGGCGCTGGGATGAGATGGTTCGACGCGATATGGACAAGAACTTCTCATGGGATAATTCTGCAAAACAGTATAAGGATCTGTATCTGGAACTGACCTGGTAAACAAATACCGCTTATCTCGTATATATCTAGGGATAAGCGGTATTTTTATGATTTGATATATTGTATTAAACTAATACGTATGTTAGAATACACGCAAAGCATTTTATTTCTATTTGTCTGTGCGAAAAGCGTCTGATATCATCTTAAAAATCGGAAATTATTAGAAATCTCAATGCTTGATTACCCAGAATATAGCAGAGGATTTCTGATATAATTGTGATATACAGAAAAGACCTCTGTACAACTTAACAAGGAGGTCTATTATGAGCAGAAAAAAAGTAACAAACCCTATTCCGAATCGTATCTACAAAGCTCGTGTTTTCGAAATGGTATTCAGTGACAAAAAGGAATTGCTTAAATTGTATAATGCAGTAAATGGAACTTCCTATAATGATTCTGAGAATTTGGAGATTAACACATTAGAAAATGCTATTTATATGTCGATGCATAATGATGTGTCATTTATCATTGATTCTCGGTTGTCATTATATGAGCATCAGTCTACATACAGTCCGAATCTTCCGCTTCGGTATTTAATGTATGTTTCGGATATATATTCAGATATGATAAAGGATGATAATCTGTTTGGTCAGAAAATGGTAAATATACCGCCACCGAGATTTTTGATTTTTTATAATGGTAGTGCTCCCTATCCAGAGCAGACGATTTTAAAGCTGTCAGATTTGTATATAGTAAAAGAAGAGGAGATATCTTTGGAACTGACAGCGATTATGTTGAATATTAATCCGGGATATAATGAAGAACTCAAAAGCGCATGTAAAACCTTGCATGATTATGCAGAATATACGGATAGAGTCAGGAGATATACGGAAGAAATGGAATTGGAGGATGCGGTGGAGCGTGCGATTACGGAGTGTATAAGAGAGGGAATTCTGGCGGAATTTCTGTCGAAGAACAGGGCGGAGGCGAAGAAAATGAGTATTTATGAATATGATGAAGAAAAACATATGCGTCAGACTCGTGCAGAGGGTGAAGCCGTTGGCATAGAGCGTATAAACCGCTTGAATCGTCTGCTTGCGTCTCAGAATCGGGCTGAGGATATTATCAGGGCGGCATCAGATCCGGAGTATCAGAAGAAACTTTTGGATGAGCTGTGTGAAAATCAGGCATAAGGCAAAGATAATAACGTTGTAAGATAAAGTCCCAGAGTTCGATCTGATCTCTGGGACTTTATCAGTATCAATTTATGCTTTTTCAGAAGCAAAGTGCTCGCGCACCAGTTTTACTACTGTTCCGGATAACAGGAACAGAGCGATCAAGTTTGGAATGGACATGAGTCCGTTACAAGTATCTGCGATACCCCATACAAGTCCGAGGTCTACGGTAGCTCCGAGAATCGCTACCAGAGAGTATACTACCATGAATGGTTTTACAATCTTGTGTGAGAATACAAATTCTATACAACGTGCACCGTATAGTCCCCATCCAAGAATGGTAGAGAATGCAAAACAGCACATTGCTACGGCTGTGAAAACGGATATCCAGTTTCCATAGGTTGCTGTGAATCCGGAAATGGTAAGCTCTGCTCCGGCTGCTGCGCCATAGTTGATACCAACGCCGCTGCAGAGGATAACGAGTGCTGTCAGTGTACAGATCACAATTGTATCTGCGAATACTTCAAAGATACCAAACATGCCCTGTTTTACCGGCTGATCTGTATCTGCACATGCGTGTGCGATGGAACCGGTACCGATACCGGCTTCGTTTGAGAAGATACCGCGGGATACACCTCTTCGCATGGAGATGAAGAAGCTTCCTACGACACCGCCGGTAAAGGCAGAAGGATTAAATGCGCCTGCAAATATGGATTTGAATACTGCAGGTACAGAGCCAATATTGAAAACAACAACACCTAACGCAAGGATTATGTATAATACAGCCATGAAAGGCACAAGCTTTTCTGTAACGCCTCCGATACGTTTTACACCACCAAGAAGTACGATAGCTACCAGAATGGCAATAACGATACCGATGATCAGACTGACAGTTCCAATCTGAGAATCGCTGATCACGCCGTAGTTGATAAGTGCGGAATTAATGGAGGTTGTAATGGTATTTACCTGTGTGGCATTTCCGGTCCCCATAACGGTTAATGCTCCGAGGATAGCGTAAAGGGTTGCCATCCAGCGCCAGTTCTTTCCAAGGCCGTTTTTGATGTAGTACATCGGACCGCCCACGTAATCGCCGGCCTCGTTTTTTTCGCGGAAATGTACAGCCAGTGTTACTTCTGAAAACTTTGTACACATTCCGAGCAGTGCAGATATCCACATCCAGAAGACTGCTCCGGGTCCTCCGATAGCGATTGCCCCGGCTACTCCGGCAATATTTCCGGTGCCGACAGTAGCTGCCAGAGCAGTACATACTGCCTGGAAAGGAGTGATACTTCCTTCTTTTGCTTTTTCTTTTTTGAAAATGCGTCCGATAGAATTCTTAAGAGCATATCCAAATTTACGGAACTGAATGAAATTGGTGCGTAGTGTCAGTACAAGTCCGACACCGATGATACAAATCATTGCGGGGATACCCCAGACAAAGTCGTTTACGGCTGTGTTTACAGCTTCAATGGTTTGCAACATAAAATTTTCCTCTCTTTCTTGACGTACCTGTTTGGCACTATTGTTCGTGCCATTTTTTTCAGAATAGCATAAGAATAATAGCTTGTATACAATTGATATTTTTTAATCGGGATTGATATTTTTTGGGCAAATAATTATAATATAATCTAGTATGAAACACAGGAGTAATGAAGCATGAAGGTAGGAATATTTGACTCGGGAATAGGTGGTTTGTCGGTTCTTCATCATGCGCTTCAGGTCATGCCGGAGACGGATTTTATCTATTATGCAGATGAAGCACATGTTCCATATGGGGAGAAGACGAGAGAACAGATTAAAGGATATATTGATGAAATTATAGATTTTATGCTGAGGCGGCAGGTAGATGCAATCGTGATCGCCTGCAATACGGCAACAAGTGTTGCAACGAAAGAATACAGAGACAAGTTTCCGGTGCCGATCATCGGGATGGAGCCGGCGGTGAAACAGGCAGTTGAAGCGTATGGGGATCTGCCCGGCAGGATTCTGGCGGCAGCAACTCCGGTTACGATTGCGGGAGACAAGCTTCAGAATCTCCTGGAAAAAGTGGACCAGGAGCATGACGTAGACCTCATTGCGCTTCCGAAGCTTGTGAGATTTGCGGAAACAGGTGATTTTGAGACGGGAGAAATCAGGGAATATCTCCTGGATGCGCTGAAAGATTATCCAATTGATGAGTATAAGGCGCTGGTACTCGGATGTACCCATTTTAATTATTTTAAAGAATATTATAAAGAAATCTTTCCGGAGAATACAAGGTTTGTGGATGGAAATGCAGGAACCATAAGACAGCTTCTGCGTATGTTGCCGGAGAAGCCGCAGTCAGGTGATTCCCGTGGAAATGTAGAATATTTTTTCTCGGGGGAACCTGTCACATCGGGAGAAAGAGAGAAGATACAGAGCTATCTTGAACAGCTTGATAAAATGAAAGATATTTAAAGGAGGTATGAAAATGAGGTATCAGATTCAGGGAGAAACGTTACCCGTAGTTATCTGTCAGCTGGAGGGCGGAGAAAAGATGATTACGGAAGGAGGCGCCATGTCATGGATGTCTCCGAACATGCTGATGGAGACAACGACAAATGGAGGAATCGGTAAAGCATTCGGGAGAGCATTTTCCGGAGAGAAAATGTTCCAGAATATCTATACAGCACAGGGTGGCACGGGAATGATTGCTTTTGCATCCAGCTTTCCGGGTTCAATAAAGGCATTTGAGATCACGCCGGGAAATGAGATGATATTCCAGAAAAGCGCATTTCTTGCAAGCGAAGCAGGTGTACAGCTTTCCGTACATTTTCATAAGAAACTGTCTTCCGGATTGTTCGGCGGTGAAGGATTTATCCTGCAGAAGGTAAGTGGCCACGGAATCGTATTTGCAGAATTTGACGGTCACGTAGTAGAATATGAGCTTCAGGCAGGACAGCAGATTGTTGTAGACACCGGTCATCTTGCTGCGATGACAGCAGGATGTCAGATGGAAATTAAGAGTGTGCCGGGTGTAAAGAATATGCTGTTTGGCGGAGAAGGAATCTTTAACACAGTCATCAGCGGACCGGGAAGAATCTGGCTGCAGACAATGCCGATCAGTAACGTGGCAGGGGCAATCAGACCATACATACCGACAAGCTCATAAAAGTATAAATGTTTATAGTTCAAATTCATGAAAATCAATGATAAGGTCTCCGTATATTCCTACGGGGACTTTATCATTAAATCCGTAAGTATTCATTTCGAAATCATTTTCTTTATTTTCAAACAGATATACAGAAATCTTTTTCTGCTCAGAATCAATAATCCAGTATTCGCGGACACCGGCTGCCCAATATTTATTCAGTTTAACGAGGTAATCTCTCTTTCTGCTGGAAGGAGATACAATTTCAGCAACAAAGTCAGGGGCACCATTAATACGCCTGCCGTCGTTTTTGTCAGAATCACATAGGATAACCAGATCGGGTTCAAGTATTGTCTTATCATCATTGTCGAGACAGACATCAACAGGGGATAATAATACTTTACACGGCCCTTTTTTGTTCTTTATATAAGAATAAATCTGGAAAAAAAGCTCACCTATAATAGCCTGATGCTTTACTGACGGTGAATCCGTAAAGATGAAATATCCATCGATCAGTTCTGCTCTTACATTGTCCGGAAGGGCATAGTAATCGTCCAAAGTATAATGCCCGTTCTTAGTATCTATAGAATATGCAGAAGATGAGTCACATAACATGTCCGCATGTGAGTCGGGAGAATATTGCATGGAGTCAACGCCCAGAGCTGAGATCAGGGCATCCATCGTATCAAGCTGTGGGTATCGGGTCGCACCGCTGAAAATCTTGTTGATCGTACCAAGAGAGACACCGGAAATATCAGCTAATTGTTTGTTGGTCAGGCCCAATTCTTTTTTCCTTTTTTTCAATATTTCGATATTCATGTAGATACTCCTTTCCTTTTCTTTGATTATTATATAAAAATATAAAAAAGTCAATGATAAAACTATATAAAAATATAAAATTACCAAATTATATAAAATATATTGAAAAGAGAAGAACATTTGATATAATAAAAATATCATATGGGAAGCAGAGTAAAGAGGAACAGAACGAATGGAAGAGATACGAGATAAGATAAATCATATGCTGCGGGCATGGAAGATATTGATTGGAACGCTTATGAAATGGATTATTTATTCCATAATCATTGGTGGAGGAATCGGAACGATTGCCAGTATATTTGCGCATGTAATTACAGGGGTAACTGCATTTCGTATGGCGAATCCGTGGATGATCTTCGGGTTGCCGATTGGTGGTATTCTGATTGTTTTCTTATACCAGATTACCGGGCAGGCAAAGAATTCCGGAACAAATATGGTGCTTCTTGTGGTGCGTTCCGGTGAGGAAGCGGTACCGGGCAGGATCGCGCCGCTCATTTTAATATCGACAGCAATCACGCATTTGTTCGGTGGTTCTTCCGGCCGAGAAGGGGCAGCACTGCAATTTGGTGCGAGCCTCGGGGGATGGTTTGCGCGTGTTATGCATCTGACAGAAAGTGATAAGAAGATAGTAATGCTGGCGGGCATGAGTGCAGCCTTTGCGGCTCTTTTTGGAACGCCGATGGCAGCAGCCATATTTCCGATGGAAGTCATCAGTGTTGGTGTAATGTATTATGCTGCGCTTGTTCCCTGCATGTTCTCTGCCTTTATTGCACAGCAGATCTCTGTTCTATTTAAGGTGCGGACGCTTACAGCACCGTATCTTGTAGAGGATGTACCTGGTTTTTACAGCGTGGCAGCGGTGAAGATTCTTTTTCTGGCAATTGCCCTTGCATTTGCAGGTTCCATGTTCTGTGTTCTTTTGCACTGGTTTGAGGAGCATTTAAAAGAATGGTTTGCCAATCCTTATATTCGGGTGGCTGCCGGTGGATGTGCAGTTGTAGTGCTGTATCTTATTGTAGGGACGGATGCGTACCTGGGACTGGGTGGAGATGTGATAGCTGCAAGCTTTGACAGTCCGGCAGGCATGGAGATGTTCCTTTTAAAGATTATTTTTACGTGCCTTACATTGTGTGCCGGATTTAAAGGAGGCGAGATTGTTCCATCCTTATTTATCGGTGCAACACTTGGCTCGGCGTTATCTGTTTTTATGGGACTTCCGACGGATATCTGCGCGGCATGCGGTATGGTGGGTGTATTTTGCGCAGTAACTAACAGCCCGATCAGTTCGCTTCTGATTGCATTTGAGCTCTTTGGATTTGCAGGCATGCCGTTTTTCTGTATTGTAATATCCGTAAGCTATCTGCTTTCCGGTTACCAGAGCCTGTATAAAGAACAGAAGATTATGTATTCAAAGACGGAGAATAAATTTATTGACAGACATACTTCGTAGTTATACGAGAATATGGAGAGGAGTTTTGTAATGAAAAAAATGATTTCAATGTTGCTGGTTATTGTACTTTGTCTGTGCATGTGTGCCTGTGGCTCGAAAGAGGATGAGCAGGAGAATACGGATAAAGCACCAGCATCGTCTTCGGATGAAGATTCTATGCCATCATTTTCTACGGTGGATATCGAGGGAAATACGGTTACCAGTGATATTTTTTCACAGGTTGACCTTACGGTAGTAAATTTTTGGGCAACATATTGTAATCCGTGTATCGGAGAAATGCCGGAACTGGCAGAGTGGTCAGAATCTATGCCAGACAATGTCCAGATAGTCGGAATAGTTGTAGATGTGGCGTCGGAAGACTCATCGGAATATCAGACTGCAAAACAGATTGTAGAGAAGACGGGTGCCAATTTTCAACATTTATTGCCAACAGCAGAAATGAAAGAAGTAATGAGTAAACTAATTGGCGTTCCGACAACAATTTTCGTGGATAAAGAGGGAAGGATTGTCGGTAGACCAATCGTTGGAGCAGATGTGGGTGGTTACAAAAAGTTTGTTGAGGAATATCTGAATGAACAGGAATAAAAACTATGTAATTCAGGGGATGATTTTATTTATTGCAGTATGTATGATTGTGTATGGTGTCTGGCGTGGGGAGGTATCCATTGTATTAAATAAAGCAATCAATATTTGTCTGGAATGTATTGGATTGGGGTAAGGATATGAAGATAAGTCGGGAAATAAAGAGAAAGATCATTCAGATAGCAGCATTTGGCTATTCCAATACATATCTTGGCAATTTGGCAAAAGGACAGCTATATAAAGGAAAATGGAAGCAATTCTGTAATCCGGGGATAAATTGCTATTCCTGTCCGGCGGCAAGACTTTCCTGTCCGATAGGGGCTATGCAGGCTGTCAGTGGTTCCATCAGCTTTAAGATAAGCTTTTATGTAGTTGGTTTTGTGCTGGCACTGGGAGTGTTGTTTGGAAGAGCTATTTGCGGCTTTATCTGTCCTTTCGGTCTGATTCAGGAACTGCTGTATAAGATTCCATTTCCTAAGAAAAGACTGTGGAAAGGTTTTACATATGTGAAATATGTAATTTTGCTTGTGTTCGTCCTCTTGCTTCCTGTTGTGAGTGTTAATACAGTGGGAATGGGTGCGCCGGCATTTTGTGAATACATATGTCCGGCAGGGACGTTAGAAGGCGGTATCCCTCTTCTTGCGACTCATCCGGAACTGAGACAGATAATAGGAGCATTATTTTCCTTCAAAGCATGTGTTTTGCTCCTGACACTGATTGGATGCCTTATGATATGCAGATTTTTCTGCAAGGTTATGTGTCCGCTGGGAGCAATCTATGGAATTCTAAATAAAATCAGTCTCTATCATATGGAGATCAATACGGAAAACTGTGTTTCCTGTGGGAAATGTCATGCGGTATGCCCAATGGATGTAAATCCGGCAGAGAATCCTGATTCTGCAGAGTGCATACGATGCGGCAGGTGTGTGGAGGGTTGTTCGAGACAGGCGCTAATATTTCGATTTGGAAGAACTGCATCATAAACGAAAAGAACACGGGAATAGATTGTTTTTTGAAGGGGGCTGTGCTAGAATACACACAAAGCATTTTATTTCTATTTGTCTATGCGAAAAGCGTCTGATATCATCTGGAAAATCAGAAATTATTAGGAATCTCAATGCTTGATTACCCAAATACAGCAGAGGATTTCTAAAAAGGATGTGTTGCGTGAGAAAGACCTCTGCATATTCAGAAAAAGGAGGTCTCTTATGAGCAGAAGAAAAGCAAAAAAGCGGAAGAAACTTGTAGTCCCAGCTCCCAACCGTATCTATAAAGCCCGGATTTTTGAGATGGTGTTCAGTGACAAAAAGGAACTGCTTGCACTGTACAATGCAGTCAATAAGACCCATTATGACAATCCGGAACGCCTGGAGATCAATACACTGGAAAATGCAATCTACATGTCGATGCATAATGATGTGTCATTTATCATTGATTCCCGGCTGTCGTTATATGAACATCAGTCCACGTATAGTCCGAATCTGCCTCTTCGATATCTTTTATATGTATCAGAGATTTATGCAGGCATGACGAAAGACGAGAATCTGTATGGTCAAAAGATAGTTAATATACCGCCACCGAGATTTTTGATTTTCTATAATGGCATTGATCCTTATCCGGAGCAGATGGTTTTGAAGTTGTCAGATTTATATACGATAAAAGAAGAGGAACTATCTTTAGAATTGACAGCAGTCATGCTAAATATCAATCGGGGATATAATGAAGAACTTCTTGACAGAATTCCTGTCAAAGAACAGGGCGGAGGCGAAGCGAATGAGTATTTATGAATATGATGAAGAAAAGCATATGCGTCAGACCCGGGCGGAAGGATATGAAGCAGGTGAAGCTGCAGGTATGATAAAAGGCGAAGCTATTGGCATACAGAAAGGCGAAATCTCTGCCATGGAGCGTTTGAACCGGTTGAATCGATTGCTTGCGGAGCAAAAGCGCACAGATGACATTGTAAAGGCTGCATCAGACCCAGAATATCAGAAGAGATTGTTGGAAGAGTTTGGGTTATTTTGAAAGGAATATAAATTTTCCCCTTGAAATATTAAAAAACATGTGCTAGTATAAAGGAAATTTATTGAATTAAAGCGTTGAAAGAGACTCTGTTTTTCAGAACTTGACAGAAATGTGGCGTCACCGGCTGAGAGCGCCGCTTAAGGGAGAAGGATAAGGGAACACTCCGGAGCAGATCGGTTGAACTTAAGTAGGTCGATACGTGGGTACGCGTTAAGTACAAGAGATGAATTCAAAGGCGAGTTCAATGCGGGTGGTACCGCGGATCTGAATAAGTTTATCCGTCCCGGAATACATATTGTATTCCGGGACTTTTTATTTTTTTTGAATCAGAATTGAGGAGGTTACAGAATATGGAATATTTAACAGGTGTAAAAGAAAAGGATACGTTGGAAATCAGTCAGCTGCTTGAAAAGGCAGCAGCAGGACAGAAGGTCAAGGTAAATGGTGCCGTTCACACGATCCGGGATATGGGAACAGTTGCATTTGTTATTTTGAGAAAACGGGAAGGTCTTCTTCAGTGTGTTTATGAAGAAGGAAATACAAAATTTGACTTGCAAGATATAAAGGAAGCGGCCACAATAGAAGTAGAAGGTGTGCTGGAAGAATGTGATAAAGCGCCGAACGGAATTGAGATTCGTATGGAGATCATCCGGATATTAAGTATGCCCCAGGATGAGATGATGCCACTTGCGATTTCCAAATGGAAACTGAACACATCTCTGGAAGCGAAACTGAATTATCGGTCTATTGCACTTAGGAACATCAGAGAGCGTGCAAAATTCCGGATTCAAGAAGGACTTACCCGTGCATTTCGTGATTTCTTATACAGCCAGGGATTTACAGAGATCCACACACCAAAGATCGGTGCGAAGGGTGCAGAAGGTGGAGCAAATATTTTCAAACTGGATTATTTCCACAGACCAGCGGTACTTGCCCAGAGCCCGCAGTTTTACAAACAAATGATGGTAGGTGTATTTGACAGAGTGTTTGAGACAGCTCCGGTATTCCGTGCAGAGAAGCATAACACCAAGAGACATCTGAACGAATATACAAGTCTGGATTTCGAGATGGGCTATATTGACGGATTCGAGGATATTATGGCAATGGAAACGGGATACCTGCAGTATGCGATGGCATTATTGGAAAAGGAATATGCAAAAGAGCTTCGTATTCTTGGAATTACCCTTCCGAAAGTAGACCGGATACCGGCAGTCCGTTTCAGTGAGATCAAGGAAAAGGTGGCTGAGAAATATGGACATAAGATGCGTAATCCATTCGATCTGGAGCCGGAAGAAGAGGTCCTGATCGGTCGATATGCGAAAGAAGAGTGGGATAGTGATTTCGTATTTGTTACACATTATCCGTCAAAGAAGCGTCCGTTCTATGCGATGGATGATCCGGAAGATAAGCGTTACACATTAAGTTTTGACCTTCTTTTCCGTGGCATGGAGATTACGACAGGAGGACAGCGTATTCATGATTATCAGATGTTAGTTGATAAGATTGAAGCACGAGGAATGTCCCAGAAAGGTATGGAGCAGTATCTGGACACATTCCGTCACGGAATGCCGCCGCACGGGGGAATCGGAATCGGTCTGGAACGTCTTACCATGAAGCTTGCAGGAGAAGAAAATGTGCGTGAGACCACATTGTTCCCAAGGGATCTTAGCAGGCTGGAACCATAAGACAAAGATAAAAAAGAGAGGTAGCCTATGTTTGGGAAGAAATGTACATTATGTGGGGGAAAATTAGATGGAAATAATGTCTGCACGGAGTGTGGACTGGATAATAGTAAATCGGAAAAGAATTATAAGATAAATACAGCAAGCTGTGATCGCGAGCCGCTTACACATGTGCATGAAGAAAATGAGAAAAAGAAAAAGAAGTCGGCTCCGAAGCAGTACCATATGTCGGCGGAGCAGAAAGCTCCGAAAGGAAAGAGCGGTAAAAAGCTGGCACTGGTTGTTTCCATTATATTTCTGGTCTGTGGAATTGCAGGTCCGGTTTTCAGCCTGATCACGACGGTTATGGAGAATTCTGATTTTTCAACAGGATCCGGAACCTTCAGCTGGGACGATGATTATGACGACTACGATTATGAAGAAATGGATCCATATGAGTATCTGGAAATGGAACTTCCGGAATCAGGAGATCATGCAGAGTATGAGCTTACATCGGGGTATTACATTGTAGGTGTGCATATACCGGCTGGAAATTATAAGGCTGTAATGCAATATGATTTTGATGTAGTGCAGGTCAATGATTATGACAATGGAATATATCTGTATGAATACGAAGGAAAAGATGAGAAAAACTATCTGAATGATCTGCGGCTGTTTGATGGAGCGGTTGTGACGATATCCTCAGAGACATCTGTAAAACTGACGACGGAAAACGCACAGCAGCCGGCAGGAACGGCTATGGCAAATCCAGTAACAGATACTTATATGATTACGGACACGAAAGAGCGAACGGTTGGAAAAGACATTACGCCAGGTGTATATGATATCCGTCTTACCGAAGGATGTGGTGCATTCGAAATGGTGATCTATGATGAAGATGGTGCGGAATACACGTATGAGAATTTCTATTTTGGAGAAGATGAATCCGATGGTATGGAGTTCAAAAATCTGGTTTTGCCGGAAAATGCGACGATTACGTGTGAGGAAGGTATGAATCTTACTCTGACTCCGAGTGAAATCATTAACTCTACGGATTATCTGGATTATTACATATATTATTGAGGCGAAAGGAGAAATAAAAATGGCAAACAGAATATCGGATGAAACGATTGAATATGTAGGTATTCTTGCCAAACTGGAACTGTCTGGTAAGGAGAAGGAAGAAGCAAAAGCAGATATGGAAAAAATGCTGGATTATATTGATACACTAAATGAACTGGATACAGAGGGGATAGAGCCTATGTCTCATGTTTTCCCGGTTCATAATGTGTTCCGTGAAGATGTAGTAACAAATGGAGACGGAAGTGCTGATACACTTGCAAATGCGCCACTTGAGAAAGACAACAGCTTCAAGGTACCAAAGACTATCGGATAGGAGGAAGAGGCAGCATGGATATAACAAGTATGACAGCCGTCGCGCTGGGAAAGAAAATCAAAGCGAAAGAAATATCTGTCGTTGAGGCTGTAAAGGCATCACTTGATCAGATTGAGAAAGTAGAAGAAAAAGTACGCAGCTTTGTGACAATTGACCGGGAAGGTGCACTTGCCCGTGCAGAAGAAGTGCAGAAGCTGATTGATGATGGTACACTTACAGGTCCACTTGCCGGTGTGCCGGTGGCGATTAAAGACAACATGTGTACGAAAGATATGCTGACTACCTGCAGTTCAAAGATTCTTGGTAATTTTAAGCCGACATTTACTGCGGAAGCAGTGCGAAACCTGGAAGAAGCAGGTGCAGTGATCATCGGGAAGACGAATATGGATGAATTTGCCATGGGAAGTACAACAGAGACTTCATATTATGGTGAAACGAAAAATCCATGGAACCTGAATCATGTTCCGGGAGGCTCTTCCGGCGGCTCCTGCGCAGCAGTAGCGGCAGAAGAATGTCCATATGCACTTGGTTCTGATACCGGTGGTTCTATCCGCCAGCCAAGTTCATTTTGCGGAGTGGTTGGGATCAAACCTACTTATGGAACTGTTTCCCGGTATGGTCTGATCGCATACGGTTCTTCCCTTGATCAGATCGGACCGATTGCAAAGGATGTAACAGACTGTGCAACGATTTTGGAGACGATTGCGTCCCATGATCCAAAAGACAGTACCTCCATGAAACGAGAGGATTATCGTTTTACGGAAGCATTAGTCGATGATGTGAAGGGTATGAGAATCGGTATTCCAAAGGATTATTTTGGAGAGGGCCTTGATACAGAAGTTAAGGGGCAGATTTTAAATGCGGTAAAAGTGCTGGAAGAAAAAGGTGCTATTATAGAAGAATTTGATCTGAGTCTGGTACAATATGCAATTCCGGCATATTATGTCATTGCCTCCGCAGAAGCAAGTTCTAACCTGTCCCGGTTTGATGGTGTGAAATATGGTTATCGTACACAAGATTATGAAGGACTTCACAATATGTATAAGAAGACTCGGTCCGAAGGCTTTGGTGCAGAAGTCAAGAGAAGAATCATGCTGGGTTCTTTCGTATTGAGCTCCGGATATTATGATGCATATTATCTGAAGGCGTTGAAGACAAAGGCACTTATCAAAGCTGCATTCGACAAGGCATTTGAGAAATATGATGTAATTGTAGCACCGGCTGCTCCGACGACAGCGCCTGAACTCGGCAAGAGTCTGAGTGATCCGCTGAAAATGTATCTGGGAGACATTTATACGATTTCTGTCAACCTGGCAGGACTTCCGGGTATCAGTATTCCAGTGGGAACGGATACAAAAGGACTTCCGATTGGTATGCAGTTGATCGGAAACTGTTTTGAGGAAAAGACAATCATTCGGGCAGCGTATGCATTTGAACAGACAAAGACATATGAAAGACCAGAACTTGTAAAGGAGGGCAGATAATTATGGCAAAGCAATATGAAACCGTGATCGGACTGGAAGTCCATGTAGAGCTTGCAACAAAGACCAAGATATTCTGCTCCTGCAGTACGGAGTTTGGTGGAGCACCGAATACACACACTTGTCCGGTGTGTACCGGTATGCCGGGCTCGCTTCCGGTACTTAACAAACAGGTCTTGGAATATGCGATGGCAATCGGTCTTGCTACAAACTGTGATATTACAAGAGTATGTAAGTTTGACAGAAAGAATTATTTTTATCCGGATAATCCGCAGAATTATCAGATCTCTCAGTTGTATCTCCCGATAGCAAGAAATGGATATGTTGAGATTGAAGTCGGCGATACAAAGAAGAAGGTACGTATTCATGAAATGCATATGGAGGAAGATGCCGGAAAGCTGATTCACGATGAATGGGATGATACTTCTCTTGTGGATTATAATCGAAGTGGAGTGCCACTTGTAGAAATTGTATCGGAACCGGATATGCGTTCTGCAGATGAAGTTATTGCATATCTTGAGAAGCTTCGTACGATCATCCAGTATCTGGGTGCTTCTGACTGCAAATTACAGGAAGGTTCTATGAGAGCCGACGTCAACCTGTCTGTAAGAGAGGTGGGTGCAAAAGAGTTTGGTACCAGAACAGAGATGAAGAATCTGAACTCCTTCAAGGCGATTTCAAGAGCAATTGAAGGAGAACGCGAGCGTCAGATCGAGTTTCTTGAAGAAGGTAAGAAGGTTATTCAGGAAACGAGAAGATGGGATGATAATAAGGAATCCTCCCATGCGATGCGTTCCAAGGAAGATGCGCAGGATTATCGTTATTTCCCGGAACCGGACCTCGTGCCTGTTGTAATTGATGATGCGTGGATTGAAAGAATCAAAGCACAGCAGCCGGAGCTTCGCGATGAAAAACTCGCCAGATATAAAGAAGAATTTGATATTCCACAGTATGATGCAGAAATCATAACTGCATCCAAGCATATGGCAGATATCTTTGAGGCGACAACTGCAATCTGTAAGAAGCCGAAAAAGGTGTCCAACTGGCTGATGGTGGAAACAATGAGACTTTTGAAGGAAAATGATATGGAGCCGGAGGACATTCGTTTTTCACCGGAGCATCTGGCAAAGTTGATTGAACTGACAGAAGGTGGTATGATCAACAGCTCTGTTGCAAAGGAAGTATTCGAAAAGATATTTGCAGAAGATATCGAACCGGAGCAGTATATCGAGGCACATGGACTTAAGATGGTCAATGATGAAGGTGCTTTGATAGAAGTCCTTGAAAAAGTCATTGCGGATAATCCACAGGCAGTTGCTGATTATAAAGGCGGTAAAGAAAAAGCGCTCGGAGCACTTGTAGGACAGACCATGAAAGCTATGAAGGGTAAGGCGAACCCGGGAATGGTCAATCAGAAGCTTCGAGAGATGCTGAAATAAATTGTTTTGGCAAGTGCATGTAATTGTATAGAATAAGAAACATGCGTGGACAGATTAATATTTTTTGTGTTACAATTTGTAAGGAAAAGGCAAAAATACAATTTTTCATAGAAAAGGAGATGCCATATGGGAGGATTTTTTGGTGTAGCTTCAAAAGAAGACTGCGTACTGGAATTGTTTTATGGAGTAGACTATCATTCACATCTTGGTACAAGACGAGGCGGAATGGCAACGTATGGGGAAGACGGATTCAATCGTGCGATCCACAATATTGAAAATTCACCGTTTCGTACGAAATTTGACCGTGATGTAGGTGAGATGAAAGGAAAGATCGGAATCGGATGTATTTCTGATTTTGAGCCACAGCCGCTTCTGATCAGCTCAAAGCTCGGAAGTTTTGCCATTACAACTGTTGGTAAAGTAAATAACTATGATGAGCTGAGAGATCTGTTATATGATAATGCACATTCTCATTTTCAGGAGATGACAAACGGGCAGATAAATGTGACGGAATTGATGGCGGCTCTGATTTGTGAAAAGGATTCTATACTGGAAGGAATTCAGTATGTACAGGAGATCGTAGATGGTTCCATGACTATGCTTGTTATGACAAAGGACGGAATCTACGCTGCGAGAGACCGGTATGGAAGAACTCCTCTGGTAATCGGACATAAGAGCGGCGCATATTGCGTTTCTTTTGAAAGCCATGCTTACATTAATCTCGGATATACAGATTATAAGGAGTTAGGTCCATGTGAGATTGATTTTATCACAGCAGAAGGTGTTGAGACTCTAAGTGCACCACGAGAAGAGATGAAGATATGTTCTTTCCTGTGGGTATATTATGGATATCCGACTTCCTCTTACGAAGGAGTTAATGTAGAGGAAATGCGTTATAAATGTGGATCAATGCTGGCAAAACGTGATGGCGACAGCGTACATCCGGACATTGTAGCAGGTGTCCCGGACTCCGGTATCGCGCATGCGATTGGATATGCCAACGAATCCGGTATTCCATATGCGAGACCATTTATTAAATATACACCAACATGGCCACGTTCCTTTATGCCGACCAACCAGAGCCAGAGAAATCTGATTGCCCGTATGAAATTGATTCCTGTACAGGCATTGATTGAAAATAAGAAGCTGCTCCTCATCGATGACTCCATTGTCCGTGGTACACAGCTTCGCGAGACAACAGAGTTCCTGTATAACAGCGGCGCAAAAGAGGTACACGTTCGTCCGGCATGTCCGCCGATCATGTACGGTTGTAAATATCTGAACTTCTCACGTTCCAAATCAGAAATGGAACTGATTGCCCGTAAGGTCATTAAGGAAAGAGAAGGCGAAAACTGTTCACAGGAAGTACTGGATGAATATGCAAATCCATGTACATGCAAGTATGCACAGATGATTGAAGATATCAGAAAACAGCAGAACTTTACATCACTTAGATATCACAGACTGGATGATCTTCTTGCATCAATCGGAATTGAACCATGTAAAGTATGTACATATTGCTTTAATGGGAAAGAATAGGAATTTGGTTCAGAGATTTTATCTGAGGCAGAACAGTGACGCGAGACAGCAGAACTTTGAAAAACGAACCAGTCGCTGACAAACGGTAAACATCAAAAGCTGATATAACATTCGTAACCGAGTATATTCGACGCGGAACTCCTGATGAGTTCCGCGTCTCAGATACTCTTTCGCCTTGT
>NZ_JAFBIY010000020.1 GCF_021531975.1 Faecalicatena contorta
GAACTCATGAGGAGTTCTCCGTGAATCTATCTGGTGTCTGTTATATTTTGTCCTTTTAAAGTTATGGATTGTAAACGACTGGTCAGGAAACAAAGCATCAGGTTACCTTTCTTACAACCGTCCTTTTATACTTTAAAACTTCTGCACTAAATTTCCATTTAATAAGTCCCAAGTTCTCCGATATATTTATCAATCTTTTTCAGCCGTTTTTCAATTCCTTTTACTTTATGGCTGATGATATCCAACAGTGCTTCGGTTACGAACTGTGGACCGATCATGCAGTTGAAGAAGGTGTTGCTGTCTACTGGTACTGTGAGAAGTATGTTTGCGTATTGTGCAAGCATGGAGCTTGGCTTGTCGGTAATGACAATGATTTTTGCTCCTGCTTCTTTTGCCAGCTGTGCGGTTAGTTTATCCATGGATGAGTAGCGTGGAAAACTGAACATGATAAGGCAGTCTTCTTTTGTAATATTACAGATATGGTCGATTGGGCTTAACGCAGACGAGCTGGTCGTTTCAACATTTGGCACCATATGCTTTAAATATAGAAGAAAGAAATCTCCAAGGCAGGAATTACCTCTTGTAGCAGTGATGTATTTTCTTTTGCTTCCGATGATCGTGTCGGCGGCTTCTTCAAATGTTGCCACGGAATTATTGGAAAAAACGGTTTCCAGATTTGAAGCGGCATTTTTCAAATGCCGGTTCATGTATTCGGCATTTGTGTCCAGTCTGGCGCGCTTGGCAATGCGCTGGGAAGGTACGGTAATTGAACTGGAGATGCTGAGTACCTTATCCTGATAATCTTTTCTCAGGGTTTTCTGAAAATCCATAAATCCTTTAAAACCGAGAGAACGGCTGAAACGGATAACAGAAGATTCACTAACTCCGAGTCTGGAAGCAATATCCGTTGAAGTCATGAAGCATGCATCAGAAGAATTATCTAATACGAATTTCGCAATCATTTCCTGTGTCTTTGTCAGATTGGCGTTATGGATTAGTTCTCGTAATTCATTCATAAAATTGCCTCCGGTATCGTATAATTAAATAGACTAGCTATTAATTAGATTTAAGCATGAAAACGTAAAATATGCAAGTGAAATTGTAAACACAATTGACATAAAAATAACAAAATTAAAAGTTGTGTGAAAAAAATAACTTTTATTGAATAATTTAGAGGGGTGTGCTAGTATAATTTTAGAGACAAATGAAAAATATTATTCACGTTTTGGGGTTTGTGAAAAATATTGTTCATTGTATGTCATATGCCGGAGCGGTCGGCAGGCAATATATTAATTTATTCATTTATTACAGGAGGTATTTTTCAAATGAGAGTAGGTTGTGTTAAGGAAATCAAGAACAATGAATTCCGTGTAGGTATGACACCGGACAATGCAAAAAGCTATGTAAATGCAGGACATGAAGTTTATATTGAAAAAGGTGCGGGAATCGGATCTGGTTTTACAGATGAAGAATATGCAGCAGCAGGTGCGAAATTATTAGACACTGCTAAAGAAGTATGGGATATTTCTGAAATGATGGTTAAGGTTAAAGAGCCATTGCCGGAAGAGTATCCTTTATTCCACGAAGGTCTTATCCTTTATACATATCTTCACCTTGCAGCTGACAAGCCACAGACAGATGCTCTTCTGAACGGCAAAGTAAAAGGTGTTGCTTATGAGACATTATTTGACCCAAGAAATGGAGGACTTCCACTTCTTGCACCAATGAGCCAGATTGCCGGACGTCTCAGTATCCAGGAAGGTGCGAAATATCTTGAGAAGAGATTTGGCGGAGAAGGTGTTCTTCTTGCAGGTGTTCCGGGAACTCCAAAGGCTAATATCGTTATCCTTGGTGGTGGTAACGTAGGAACAAATGCTTGTAAGATCGCAGTTGGTATGGGTGCTAACGTAACAATCATGGATATCAGCATTCCAAGACTTGCTTATCTGGATGATATCTTTGGAGCACGTGTTCAGACATTAGTTTCTACAGATGCTAATATTGAAAAAGCTGTTAAAGAAGCAGATCTTGTTATCGGTTGTGTACTGATTCCAGGAAAATCTGCACCGAAGATCTTCAAGAAGAAATATCTGAAAGAGATGAAACCAGGCGCTGTATTCGTTGACGTTGCAGTTGACCAGGGTGGATGCGGTGAAACAACAAAGGTTACATATCATGATGATCCGATTTTCGTAGAAGATGGTGTTGTTCACTACTGTGTAGGAAATATGCCGGGAGCAGTTCCGAGAACATCTACAATTGCTCTTACGAATGCTACATTAAGCTATGGTCTGCAGATCGCAAACAAGGGCTTAGAGCAGGCATGTAAAGATAATGAAGTTATCTACTCTGCAATCAATACATATGATGGAAAGCTTACATGCAAGAACGTTGCAGACAGCTTTGATTGCTATGAATATGTAGATATCAAATCTCTTTGCTAATATAAATAAATTAGAAATTTACAAACTTAATTCCTTCAAAGTTGCAAGAAGAAACCCGCGTGCCGAAAGGCTTGCGGGTTTCTTCATTATGTCCTGCTTGCCATAATATTCTATTTGTGCTAATCTGTATATAACAAACGAGAGGTGATGATATGCTGATTGAAATTGATTTTAACAGTGATGAAGCGATTTATGTACAATTACAGAACCAGATTATTATGGGTATCGCAACAGATATGATTCAGGAGGGAGATACACTCCCGTCTGTACGTCAGCTTGCGGATATGGTAGGAATTAATATGCATACCGTCAATAAAGCATACTCTATTTTAAAGCAGGAAGGATTTATCCAGCTTGACAGACGCAGGGGAGCAGTTATTGCAATTGATGTAAATAAGATGAAAGCATTTGAGGAACTGAAGCAGGAACTTCGGATCGCGCTTGCCAAAGGAAGCTGTAAGAATATCAGCAGGGAAGAAGTACATGAGATCGTAGATGAATTATTTGATGAATATGGTAGAAAGGGTTAGACAGCATGAAGTATACAGAACAGGCTAAGGAAGCTCTGCGTATTGCAGAAACAATCGCCAGAGAATTAGATCATCCATATATTGGTACAGAGCACCTTCTTCTCGGACTTCGTAAAGTATATACCGGAGTTGCGGGGCAGGTGCTGGCATCGAATGGTGTGGAGGAAGAAAGCATCTATAAAGTGGTTGATGAACTGATTTCTCCGGTAGGAGAAGTGACATTTGCAGACAGACCAAAGATGAGTCCTCGCATGGAATATATATTAGAAGAAAGTAAGGATGAAGCTGTGAGACTTCATTCGGATGAGATCGGTACGGAGCATATACTGCTTACTATGCTTCGAGAAGTGGATTGTGTGGCGACAAGGATTCTTCTCACACTGAATATTAACCTACAGAAGATATGCCAGGAGATTCTGACGGTTGTAGGGGTAGATGTGAAGGAGTATCAGGAAGAGCTGATGCAGGATGGACCACGAAGAAGTGGCGCTGTTCTTGAACAATATGGAACAGATCTGACACAGAAAGCGGAGGAAGGAAAGCTGGATCCTGTAATCGGAAGAGAAGCTGAGATTCACAGACTGATGCAGGTGCTGAGCAGAAGGACGAAGAATAATCCCTGTCTTGTGGGTGAGCCGGGAGTTGGAAAGACGGCGGTAGTAGAAGGCCTTGCAAGTCAGATCGCGGCAGGGGTCGTGCCGGAAAGCATGAGAGATAAGCGTATTTTTACGATGGATCTTGCAAGTATGATTGCCGGTTCCAAATATAGAGGTGAGTTTGAAGAGCGTATGAAACGCCTTATCCAGGAGGTAAAGGCATCTGGAAATGTTATTTTATTCCTGGATGAAGTGCATACAATTATCGGTGCAGGAGGAGCGGAAGGGGCAATGGATGCTTCTAATATACTGAAGCCTTCTCTTGCAAGAGGAGAATTGCAGCTGATTGGTGCGACGACGATTGCCGAATACAGGAAGCACATTGAAAAGGATGCGGCGTTAGAGAGAAGATTTCAGCCGATTACGGTGGAGGAGCCAAAAGAAGAACAGTGTCTTGAGATCCTGAAGGGGCTGAGATCCAGATATGAAGCGCATCACCATGTGCAGATTAAGGATGAAGCATTAGAGGCAGCCGTGCGTCTTTCTGAACGCTATATTAATGACCGTTTCCTTCCGGATAAGGCGATTGATGTGCTGGATGAAGCATGTGCGAAGATTGGTCTTCAGGATTTCAAGGTTCCTCAGAAAATATATGAGATGGAAGAGCTTGTATTTTCTCTTGCAGAAGATATGGAAAATGCCATCATGAAAGGTGATATGAAAGAGGCTTCTCTGCTTCGCAAAGAAAAAGATGAAGCGGAAAAGAAGCTGGAGCAGACAAAGAAGCGTTTCCAGAAAAGAAATGAAAATAAACACGTAACAGTTACGGAAGATCATATTGCAGACGTTGTATCGGAGTGGGCGAAGGTTCCGGTTCAGAAACTTCAGGAGTCAGAAGGAACAAGGCTTCAGAAGCTGGAACAGACGCTGCACAAACGCGTGATTGGTCAGGACGAAGCAGTCACTGCAGTAGCGAAAGCGGTACGTCGCGGAAGAGTGGGACTTAAGGATCCGAATCGCCCGATTGGTTCGTTCCTCTTCCTTGGACCTACGGGTGTGGGTAAGACGGAGCTTTCTAAGGCCCTGTCAGAGGCTTTGTTCGGAAAAGAAGATGCGATGATCCGTGTAGATATGTCGGAATATATGGAGAAGCACAGTGTTGCGAAGATGATTGGATCTCCGCCGGGATATGTCGGACACGATGATGGCGGACAGCTGAGTGAACAGGTCAGGAGGCATCCTTATTCCGTTATTTTGTTTGATGAAATCGAGAAAGCCCATCCGGATGTATTTAACATTCTGCTTCAGGTGCTGGACGATGGGCATATCACTGATTCCCAGGGCAGGAAGGTGGATTTCCGTAATACGGTCATCATCATGACTTCCAATGCAGGCGCGCAGGCGATCATTGATCCGAAAAAGCTTGGATTTAATGCCAAAGAGGACAAAGCTGGTGATTATAAGAGGATGAAGTCTAACGTATTGAATGAGATCAAGCTCATTTTCCGGCCTGAATTCCTGAATCGAATCGATGAGATTATTGTATTCCATCCGCTTGGAAGCGAAGAGATGAAGAAGATTACAGGACTTATGTGCAGAGAAGTCGTGAAGCGTGCCAAAGAGCAGCTGGATATTCATCTGACAATACGTGATTCGGTGAAGAAGCATATTGTGGAGACAGGAACCGACCAGAAATATGGAGCAAGACCGCTGCGAAGAGCGGTGCAGAACCAACTGGAGGATAAGCTTGCAGAAGTGATTCTTTCAGGTGAAATTCAGCGTGGACAGGAGGTTTCTGTTGGAATATCTAAAAAAGAAATAAAATTTGTCCCCAGGACTACAAAATAAGAACAGTTTGAGATATAATAGGGGTACGAATGAACTTAGGAGGAAATTTAAATGGCGGCGGTAAAAGAACTTATGAGAACCGAGGCAGACGGAACACTTAGCTTTGGAGATTACACATTGGCAAGCAAGACAAAGCTGGAAGGATTCGAGTTCCAGGGAGATGTGTATAAGGTAAAGACATTTGCTGAGATCACGAAGCTGGAGAAGAATGGTATGTTCGTTTATGAATCTGTACCCGGAACGGCAGTAGAGAATTTCAAAGCCACAGAGAAAGAAATAACATTTGCAGTATCGGGAGCACAGGATGCACAGTTCACACTTGAATTGGAAGCTGACAGTGAGTATTCTGTATTTATGAATGGCGCAAGTGTTGGAGATATGAAGACGAATTTAAGCGGAAAGTTAAGCGTCAGTGCAGAGTTAGAACCGGACAAATGCGTAGAGATTAAAGTAGTTAAGAAGTAAACGCGTCCAGATTAACCGGGAGCCGCATATGTTGCGGCTCCTTTTATGTCTAAAGGAGAAGGAAGAATGGCAAAAGCAAAAAAGAGCGTGTTTTTCTGTCAGAACTGTGGGCATGAGGAGAGCAAGTGGCTCGGACAATGTCCGGCATGCAGGGAATGGAATACCTTTGTGGAAGAAAAGATGACAACTACAGGAGTGAGTGTTGGCCGAAGCAGAAAGGAAGCAAAGGTTGTCAGCCTGTCCAGTGTTGTGACAGAAGACGATGAACGTATATTAACAGGTATTGATGAGCTGGACCGGGTGCTTGGCGGAGGAATAGTGCCGGGTTCACTCGTGCTGGTCGGAGGTGATCCGGGAATTGGCAAATCTACATTACTTCTACAGGTTTGCCAGAGACTTGCAGGATCTGGGCGTAAAATTCTGTATATATCCGGAGAGGAATCACTGAAACAGATTAAGCTCCGTGCCAATCGCATGGGAGAATTTGCAGATGATCTGTTTCTTCTCTGTGAGACAAATCTGGACATTATCAGAGGGGTGATTGAAGAACAGCGTCCGGAAATGGTAGTCATTGACTCTATTCAGACAATGTATAATGAAGAAGTTGGTTCAGCGCCAGGAAGCGTATCACAGGTTCGTGAATCAACGAATGCACTGATGCAGCTTGCGAAAGGGATGAATATATCGATATTCATTGTCGGACATGTAACAAAAGAGGGTACTGTTGCCGGTCCGAGAGTGTTGGAGCATATGGTGGATACGGTGCTTTATTTCGAGGGGGACAGGCATGCTTCTTATCGAATACTGCGAGGCGTAAAGAACCGTTTCGGTTCGACCAACGAGATCGGCGTTTTCGAAATGCAGAAATCAGGGCTTGCAGAAGTGGAGAATCCGTCTGAATTTATGCTGAGCGGTAAACCAGAGAATGCTTCAGGTTCTGTTGTTGCCTGTGCAATGGAAGGAACCAGACCTATGCTTATGGAGGTGCAGGCACTTGTTTGTAAAACAAATTTTGGTATGCCAAGAAGAACGGCAGCAGGACTGGATTATAACAGAGTGAATCTCCTTATGGCAGTTCTTGAGAAAAGGGTCGGAATACCATTATCCGGTTATGATGCCTATGTGAATATAGCAGGCGGTATCCGCATGAATGAGCCTGCATCAGATCTTGGCATTGTCATGGCGATTGCTTCCAGTTATAAAAACAGGCCGATAGCAGAAGACACGATCGTATTTGGAGAAGTAGGATTAAGTGGTGAGGTGCGTGCAGTAACTATGCCGGAGCAAAGAGTGCAGGAAGCGAAGAAACTGGGATTTAAGACCTGTATTATTCCGGAAGTATCGGTAAAAGCCGTTGAAGAAATTGAAGGGATCGAGATCATTGGTGTCAGATCTGTGAATCAGGCAATGAATCTCATATAATAGTATGTATTGGTAAATTGAATGTAAAAATAAAGAAAACAAAAGCGGGAATTGTGTGAATTGTCCAAAATGAAGAAAAAATAAAAATAATGTTGACAATTCCTGATCTGATATGATATTCTATCAAAGCTGTCGCGTGAGACATAATAAACAAGGCAAGATCAGAACGCGGTCAGCAAAAAAAAGATTAAAAAAGTTGTTGACAAACATTGATGACTGTGTTAATCTAATATGGCTGTCGCAAGACAGAAACAAAGAACCTTGATAACTGAACAATAGACAACAACCCTGAAGATTCTTTAAGAGAAAATTCAGAGAACAGACATTTAAATGTCAACCTTAAAACAGTAAAGGGATAAGAAAGCTAGTAGTTTTC
>NZ_JAFBIY010000021.1 GCF_021531975.1 Faecalicatena contorta
AAACAAAGAACCTTGATAACTGAACAATAGACAACAACCCTGAAGATTCTTTAAGAGAAAATTCAGAGAACAGACATTTAAATGTCAACCTTAAAACAGTAAAGGGATAAGAAAGCTAGTAGTTTTCTTGACCTGGAACGAACTTGATTGTTGAGTCTGTGTAACAGCAGATTTGATATTTTTTAACGAGAGTTTGATCCTGGCTCAGGATGAACGCTGGCGGCGTGCTTAACACATGCAAGTCGAGCGAAGCACTTGAATTCGATTCTTCGGATGATGATTCATTTGACTGAGCGGCGGACGGGTGAGTAACGCGTGGGTAACCTGCCTCATACAGGGGGATAACAGTTAGAAATGACTGCTAATACCGCATAAGACCACGGTGCCGCATGGCACAGTGGTAAAAACTCCGGTGGTATGAGATGGACCCGCGTCTGATTAGCTAGTTGGTGGGGTAACGGCCTACCAAGGCGACGATCAGTAGCCGACCTGAGAGGGTGACCGGCCACATTGGGACTGAGACACGGCCCAAACTCCTACGGGAGGCAGCAGTGGGGAATATTGCACAATGGGGGAAACCCTGATGCAGCGACGCCGCGTGAAGGATGAAGTATTTCGGTATGTAAACTTCTATCAGCAGGGAAGAAAATGACGGTACCTGACTAAGAAGCCCCGGCTAACTACGTGCCAGCAGCCGCGGTAATACGTAGGGGGCAAGCGTTATCCGGATTTACTGGGTGTAAAGGGAGCGTAGACGGCATGGCAAGTCTGAAGTGAAAGGCAAGGGCTCAACCTTTGGACTGCTTTGGAAACTGTCAGGCTAGAGTGTCGGAGAGGCAAGTGGAATTCCTAGTGTAGCGGTGAAATGCGTAGATATTAGGAGGAACACCAGTGGCGAAGGCGGCTTGCTGGACGATAACTGACGTTGAGGCTCGAAAGCGTGGGGAGCAAACAGGATTAGATACCCTGGTAGTCCACGCCGTAAACGATGACTACTAGGTGTCGGGTAGCAAAGCTATTCGGTGCCGCAGCAAACGCAATAAGTAGTCCACCTGGGGAGTACGTTCGCAAGAATGAAACTCAAAGGAATTGACGGGGACCCGCACAAGCGGTGGAGCATGTGGTTTAATTCGAAGCAACGCGAAGAACCTTACCTGGTCTTGACATCCCTCTGACCGTTCTTTAACCGGAGCTTTCCTTCGGGACAGAGGAGACAGGTGGTGCATGGTTGTCGTCAGCTCGTGTCGTGAGATGTTGGGTTAAGTCCCGCAACGAGCGCAACCCTTATCTTTAGTAGCCAGCATTTCGGATGGGCACTCTAGAGAGACTGCCAGGGATAACCTGGAGGAAGGTGGGGATGACGTCAAATCATCATGCCCCTTATGATCAGGGCTACACACGTGCTACAATGGCGTAAACAAAGGGAAGCAGAGCTGTGAGGCCGAGCAAATCTCAAAAATAACGTCTCAGTTCGGATTGTAGTCTGCAACTCGACTACATGAAGCTGGAATCGCTAGTAATCGCGAATCAGAATGTCGCGGTGAATACGTTCCCGGGTCTTGTACACACCGCCCGTCACACCATGGGAGTCTGCAACGCCCGAAGTCAGTGACCCAACCGCAAGGAGGGAGCTGCCGAAGGTGGGGCCGATAACTGGGGTGAAGTCGTAACAAGGTAGCCGTATCGGAAGGTGCGGCTGGATCACCTCCTTTCTAAGGAAGAGAAGTAGGGGTTGTGTCTATTGTTTAGTTATTAAGGCTGTCAAAAGCTTAATAATGATTTCTGGTGGCGATGCGTTCAGGGGGCACACCCGTTCCCATCCCGAACACGAAGGTTAAGACCTGAGCGGCCGATGGTACTGCATTGGAGACGATGTGGGAGAGTAGGTGGCTGCCAGATTTAAAAAAAGAAAAACTGGTTTTACCAGTGATTAGAATTTTGAAGAGTGCTTCAGAGTTCTAATGACTGATAAAATTTCAGTCAGATACGTACCTTGAAAATTGCATACAAGAAATAAATGATAAGATTTTTAAATATCTTAATCAAGACATCCGAGGTAAATGTTATTAACAGAGTAATGTTTACAACACAATTCGAAGAAAACGAATTCAAAAAATTGACCTAGAAACCAACGCCAGTAACGCTATACTGGTGTCGATATGGGAACGACCCGTTTCCTATATCTAGTTGGTCATGCTGAAAAGAGCGTATGGTGGATGCCTTGGCACTAAGAGCCGATGAAAGACGTGATAAGCTGCGAAAAGCTTCGGGGAGGAGCAAATATCCATTGATCCGGAGATATCTGAATGGGGAAACCCGGCGGAGAAGACCTCCGTCATCCTTAGCCCAATACATAAGCTAAGGAAGGGAACCCGGTGAACTGAAACATCTAAGTAGCCGGAGGAAGAGAAAACAACAGTGATTCCGGAAGTAGCGGCGAGCGAAACCGGAAGAGCCCAAACCAGTGTGCGTGCACACTGGGGTTCGGACCGCGTAATTGATTCCAGATCGTTAGCAGAATGGTTTTGGGAAAGCCAGCCAGAGAGGGTGAAAGCCCCGTAAGCGAAAATGAGAAGGACAAGGCGGTATCCAGAGTAGGTCGAGACACGTGGAACCTTGACTGAAGATGCGGGGACCACCCCGTAAGGCTAAATACTCCTTAGTGACCGATAGCGCATAGTACTGTGAAGGAAAGGTGAAAAGGACCCCGGGAGGGGAGTGAAAAAGAACCTGAAACCATATGTTTACAAGCTGTGGAACCACTTTATATGTGGAACCGCGTACTTTTTGTAGAACGGTCCGGCGAGTTACGCTGGCTGGCGAGGTTAAGGACTGAAGGTCCGGAGCCGAAGGGAAACCAAGTCTTAACTGGGCGTATAGTCAGTCAGAGTAGACCCGAAACCGGGTGACCTATCCATGTCCAGGATGAAGTTGCCGTAAAAGGCAATGGAGGTCCGAACCCACATCCGTTGAAAAGGGTGGGGATGAGGTGTGGATAGGGGAGAAATTCCAATCGAACCCGGAGATAGCTGGTTCTCCTCGAAATAGCTTTAGGGCTAGCCTCATACAAGTCTTGCGGAGGTAGAGCACTGAATTTCCTAGGGGGCGTCAAAGCTTACCGAAGAATATCAAACTCCGAATGCCGCGTAGATGGTGTATGGGAGTCAGACTGCACGAGATAAGTTGGGTAGTCGAAAGGGAAAGAGCCCAGACCTGCAGCTAAGGTCCCAAAATGTGTGTTAAGTGGAAAAGGATGTGGGATTTCGAAGACAACTAGGATGTTGGCTTAGAAGCAGCCATACATTCAAAGAGTGCGTAATAGCTCACTAGTCGAGAGGTCCTGCGCCGAAAATGTCCGGGGCTGAAACACACTACCGAAGCTCAGGGATGTACGAATGTACATCGGTAGAGGAGCATTGCATACGAGACGAAGCAGTACCGATAAGGAGCTGTGGATCGTATGGAAGAGAGAATGCCGGAATGAGTAGCGAGAGGAAGGTGAGAATCCTTCCGGCCGAATATCTAAGGTTTCCAGAGTAAAGCTGATCTGCTCTGGGTAAGTCGGGGCCTAAGGCGAGGTCGAAAGACGTAGTCGATGGACAACAGGTTGAGATTCCTGTACCACAATATAACAGAACTGTGGGGACACGTGTGGAGAGTATGAGCCGGGAATGGAAAGACCGGTGCAAGCGAGGTAGGAGTCACATAGGCAAATCCGTGTGACAATCCGAAGACGTTAAGCGGACCGAACAGAAGTAGGGAAGCATATGAGCCATGCGTCAAGAAAAGCCGCTATTGTTTATATTGTGCCCGTACCGTAAACCGACACAGGTGGATGAGGAGAGAATCCTAAGGCCGACGGGAGAAGCATTGTTAAGGAACTCGGCAAAATGACTCCGTAACTTCGGGAGAAGGAGTGCCACGAGAGTGGCCGCAGAGAATTGGCCCAAGCAACTGTTTAGCAAAAACACAGGTCTATGCAAAACCGAAAGGTGAAGTATATGGGCTGACGCCTGCCCGGTGCTGGAAGGTTAAGGGGAGAGGTTAGTCGCAAGGCGAAGCTTTGAACTTAAGCCCCAGTAAACGGCGGCCGTAACTATAACGGTCCTAAGGTAGCGAAATTCCTTGTCGGGTAAGTTCCGACCCGCACGAAAGGCGTAATGATTTGGGCACTGTCTCAACAATGCACCCGGTGAAATTGAAATACCAGTGAAGATGCTGGTTACCTGCGCCAGGACGGAAAGACCCCATGGAGCTTTACTCCAGCTTGATACTGGGATTCGGTATTGCATGTACAGGATAGGTGGGAGGCTAAGAAGTGGTGACGCCAGTTGCCATGGAGCCGCTGTTGGGATACCACCCTTGCAGTATTGGGTTTCTAACCAGCGGCCTTTATCAGGTCGGGGGACAATGTCAGGTGGGGAGTTTGACTGGGGCGGTCGCCTCCGAAAGGGTATCGGAGGCGCTCAAAGGTTCCCTCAGAATGGACGGAAACCATTCGAAGAGTGCAAAGGCAGAAGGGAGCTTGACTGCGACACCGACGGGTGGAGCAGGTACGAAAGTAGGACTTAGTGATCCGGTGGTATAAAGTGGGATTGCCATCGCTCAACGGATAAAAGCTACCCTGGGGATAACAGGCTTATCACTCCCAAGAGTTCACATCGACGGAGTGGTTTGGCACCTCGATGTCGGCTCATCGCATCCTGGGGCTGAAGTAGGTCCCAAGGGTTGGGCTGTTCGCCCATTAAAGCGGTACGCGAGCTGGGTTCAGAACGTCGTGAGACAGTTCGGTCCCTATCCGGCGTGGGCGTAGGATATTTGAGAGGAGCTGTCCTTAGTACGAGAGGACCGGGATGGACTGGCCGCTGGTGTATCTGTTGA
>NZ_JAFBIY010000022.1 GCF_021531975.1 Faecalicatena contorta
CAAAATCCTAAAATGGAATGCGTTTTCAACAAATCATTTCATTCAAATATGAATTTTTTCTCTTTGGAGCTGACTTCGACCTCCCAAAATTCATTACAATTCTTTACTTTTATATGTAGAAGCTGAAGAGACCAGATATATAACATGTTTTGCCAATGAACTATGGCATGCACTTTTACCCGGAATTTCCAGTGCAGTAAATGGCAGCGGATGTCGCTAAGATGCTTTGCGAAGGTAAGCGGAAGACTTGGAGAATCCGCTCCGAATCTGTTAGAGCCCAGAAAACAAACCTTGATTCCCGTTTGTTTTCTGGGCTCTTATAGATTCGTGAGCTAGTCAGAAAGTCGAACGCGTCGTAGCAAGGTATCTTAGCGACATCCGCGTACCACTTACTCTACTAAATTCCTATTTAATCTGACAGGGATAGTAATTGGATTCATAAAGTGTTAGAATAGTACAGAGAATACTGCTGGGGGAAATGTGATGAGGAGAAGATTTGGAAAAGACAGAATATATTTGATTGTGACGGGTCTGCTCCTGCAGATTGTGCTGTCGCTTCCGTGGCTGTCAATCGGAGGGAAGAGTTTTACGTCATATGGTTATCTTGCCGCATTGCATGCGGCGAAAAGCTCGGAAGTGTACCTGAGCGCGGAGCTTACATCGCTTGGGATTGAATTTTGGGATCCGATATCGAATATGTTGATCATAATGAAGGTTCACATGGTCATGTTGCTGGCTGTGCAGCTTTTGGGACTTGTCAACCTTTTTCTGGCATTTGGGAAAAAGAAGAGAAGTTTTCTTTGTGTTGTGAATCTGGTCATTTGTGCTGCTAATATTTTTACGATCCCAGTTGGACCGGTGATGTTTTTTCAAAGCTGGTTCTCAAAGCTGTATTTATTGCTTATATTGGTTCTGCAGGCGGTTCAGTTCATTGGTTATCGACTGGCAGATTCGTGGGCTGAGGCGACAGAGGAGATGCGGCAGATTACAGAACGGGACAGGCTTGCAAAGCAGGAACGAAAGGAAAGACTTGCATTTGAGGGTAAGTTTTCGCCGTTATTTTACCGGGTTATCTGGAAGAATTTTAAGTCCTGCTGGCGTATGTATCGTATCTTTATATTAATCGGCGGAGTGTCCATCAGTTTCATATTTGCCGGTATGGGGATGCGAGAGATGATGTCTGGTGCTCACGGTGCAGATAATCTTGCAAGAGGACAGGGACTGGGAACGATTGTGCTTAATTTCCTCGCGGTGGCGCTTGTAATATCGGTTTTTCTGATCGTATCGGTGCTTATGTTCTATCTGAAGAACCATGTAAAGAATTATACCCTTTTCCTGAATCTGGGAATGCGGAGCAGAACGTTGTATCTTTTTGTCGGGATAGAGCTTGTAAGCTGCATGCTGATTTCTCTGGTAGGTGGATGTATTTGCGGAAATATGATTCTTCTTGCCAGCAGAGCGCTCATAACGAGCAGATTTGCGGGAACTGTGGTGCTTTCTGACATCACGGTCAAGACGTATCTTCTGACCCTTCTTGTCAGTTTTCTGGTATATCTTGTTTCCGCAATGGCGACTCATGACATCTACATTGATACGGGAGCATCGACTTCCAGATACAAGGATGTAATGAAGGAAAGGATGCCGGGTAAATTAAGTCCTGTATTTCTGGCGCTTGGAATTCTGATGCTTGCTTTTGCCACTATTACTTTCGCAAAAAGAGAGAAGGCAGAATGGATTCCCCTTCTTGTCATCTTTTTCGTAGGGCTTTATTTGTTCATGCGTAATGCCTGGAACCTGTATCTGAAATGGAGAAAAAGAAGAAATCAGATTTATTTTGGCAGTCTGGTAAAAAACAATTATTTTTATCATCATTTTAAGACTGCATTCCGTTATTTGTTTTTGATTACACTTTTACATATAAGCGTGTTATTTGTATTTTCCAGAGAGGCAATTTCATCTCAGATAGCAGAAAAGCCGGAGAATATGTTTCCTTATGATTATGTGTGTATGGCAACCGGGGAAGATGCGCCGATTTTTGAAGAAATAAAAAAAGAATATGATGCAGAAGTCAGCGTTTATCCAATGATGCGTGTGACGAATGTAGATAATTCGGTGGCGATGGATAATTCCATGCAATGTATCATGCCGCAGGGACAGCACATCGGGATTTCGGAATCGACGTACCGGACACTCTGTGAGAACATCGGCAAGAAGCCGAAAGAGCTGAATCTTCTGGAAGATGGAAGTAATGTGTATGTTATTTTTCAGGAAGATCAGAGTGTAAAAGCACATCCGCTGGATTATTTCCTGCTGGATCGAAAAGAGCCATATTTACATATCGGTCAACCTCTCCTGAGTTACGACTTTATGTTCCGTGAACAGTATTATCCGCCAAGAAAGATAGAAGGAATGGAAATCTGTAATCTGATCGGGAATCTTAACCAGGGTGAACATGAAAATATAATCGTATTTTCCGATGCATATTTTGAGAAAGTAAAAGAGCTGTGGAAGACGACAAATTATATGAATGGTAAAACGATTGCTGAAGAAGATGCAATCGAGAATATCACGATACATCACTGGCCGGACAGGCTGGTACTTCTGAATGTGGCAGAAGAGGACAAGCCATCTGTTGAGAATGACCTGCAGACTTTCGAAAAAAATCATGCATTTGATGATAATTTTGACAGTGTCGTACATTCCTGGTATTCCAAAGACCAGTTGTTATCAAAGATAAAAACAGAGCGTTTTATGAGTATGGCAGTCAGCCTGTTTATCATAGGAATCATGACGATTGTGACAATGATACTTCTCTACATGAAAGCAGAGTCAGAAATGGAAGAGAAGAAAAAGCAGCAGGAGTTCCTGCAGTGCATTGGTATGAAGAGAAAGGAACGGCAGCAGGTGCTTCGCGCAGAACTACAGCGTTTCTTCTGGATACCGATTATTATATCCACGATTTCAGTGGCAGTGTTTACAGTCATACTCTGGAAGATAAGGATGTATACGGAGGCAGATTGTATCGCGTATACGAAAATGCTGGTTTTGATTTATCTGATTTATATGTTAATACAATATCTTGCAATGAAAGGTCTGGAATATTATATAATAAAAAATGTGGAGGTTACTCATGGAAAAGATCATAAGAACCGATAAATTATATAGAAGTTATTCAAAAACAGGAAGCAGAAGAGAGCAGGCAGATGATATCCGCGTATTAAAAGGGATTGATCTTGCGGTGGAAGAAGGAGAATTTGTCGGGATCATGGGGAAATCCGGATGCGGAAAGACAACTCTTATCAAAGTGCTTGGACTCATTGATGAACCGACAAAAGGAACCGTTTATTTCAAAGAACGAGACACAGAAAAGTTATGGGCAGATGAACTGGCGGATATCCGCAGAAGGGAAATCGGATTCGTATTTCAGGACTTTTATCTGATGGACAGCCTCTCTGTAAAAGAAAATATCATGCTTCCCATGATTCTGGATAAAGCAGAAGCAGAAAAATGCGTAGACCGGGCAGAAAAGCTTGCAGAACAGTTTGGTCTCACCCATCTTCTGAACAAGAATCCTTATGAACTTTCAGGAGGAGAGAAACAAAGAGTCGCAATCTGCCGGGCACTGATAAATAATCCAGATGTCATCGTCGCAGATGAGCCTACCGGCAATCTCGATTCCAAGTCCGGCAAAATCGTCGTAGATGAATTTATTAACATCAACGAAAACATGAAAAAGACCATCATCATGGTAACCCACGATCCACAGGTGGCAAGCCAGTGCAAAAGAATCATCTTCCTGAAAGACGGAGTCATCCTGGAAGATATAAAACGCGAAGGCGGAAGCGAAGAATTCTACCAGGAGATACTCAAGAGGATGAAGGAACTGTAGGAATTTAGTATAGTAAGTGGTATGCGGATGTCGCTCAGATACCTTGCTACGACGCGTTCGACTTTACGACTAGCTCACGAATCTATAAGAGCCCAGGAAACAAACGGGAATCATGGTTTGTTTTCTGGGCTCTAACAGATTCGGAGCGGATTCTCCAAGTCTTCCGCTTACCTTCGCAAAGCATCTGAGCGACATCCGCTACCATTTACTGTACTGGCAATTCCGGGTAAAAGTGAACGCCTTAGTTTGTTGGCAAAACATGTTATGTATCTGGTCTTTTCAGCTTCTATATGTAAAAGTAAAGAATTGTAATGAATTTTGGGAGGTCGAAGTCAGCTCCCAAGAGAAAAAATCCATATTTGAATGAAATGATTAGCTGAAAACTCATTCCATTTTAGAGTTTTGTCTCTGAGGAAATGATTTGGTTCCTAAAAAAGTCATTACAAATTTTCTTTTTGACTCACAGGGAATGAAAATATATATTTTGCAGGCAAGAAATATGTTCTTTCGCTTTAGAAAATGTTACTATACCAACAAGATAGGGCATGCACATCTACCCGGAATTGCCAGTACAGTAAATGGTAGCAGTTGATATATTTCTATATGGTGACGGTAAGCAGAAGTCCTGGAAAATCCAGCCCGAAGCTGTTAGAGCCAGAACAACAGACAATTCGTTCACTGTCTGTTGTTCTGGCTCTTATAGATTCGTGGCTTAGTTGTAAGGACGGACGCATCGGAGACATATA
>NZ_JAFBIY010000023.1 GCF_021531975.1 Faecalicatena contorta
GGATACAAACAGACGGATCCCAAATGGGTATAGTCTCGGCTATACAGCGCTTCTCGTACTGCGTGGTACCAGTAGGATAGGTACCATCCTCTGGTAGTGCGCTCACCCCAAGACTATCCCCCCTGATTGAGCGCAATAGTACCTAACACGCTTTGCACAAACTCCGGAGCATCGGAACTCATCGCAGGACGACGCGTCACCAAACTACCGGCAACTCCCGGATACTCCACCAATCCCACCCCAGCGAGCGCCATATCGATAGTGGTGATGTTCCTCTGTACAACCTCCCCACCCTTTTTGCCGTAGGCCTTCTGTATAAATTTCTTAATCAGGTCAATCGCCTCAGCTTCCGGCAAGATACCAAAAATTTTGAAAAAAGCCGTTTGCATCACCACATTGATACGTGTGCCCATCCCCGCCTTCTGAGCGATAGAAATCGCATCGATGACGTAAAACTTCACCTCCTTTTCAATGATCTGACGCTGGACTTCTATGGGTATGTGATGCCACACCTCATGCTCACTGTACGGCGCATTCAGCAAAAAGGTCCCTCCACGCTTGAGCGTTTTGAGCATGTCAAAGGTTTCAAGGTACGTAAACTTATGACACGCTACAAAATCCGCCTGCGTAATGAGGTAGGGCTTACGGATCTTCTGCTTTCCAAAACGCAAATGAGAAATAGTAAAACCACCAGACTTCTTGCTATCGTAGGCAAAGTAAGCCTGCGCGTTATTATCCGTCGCCTCACCAATAATCTTAATTGAATTTTTATTCGCGCCTACTGTACCGT
>NZ_JAFBIY010000002.1 GCF_021531975.1 Faecalicatena contorta
GAAAACTACTAGCTTTCTTATCCCTTTACTGTTTTAAGGTTGACATTTAAATGTCTGTTCTCTGAATTTTCTCTTAAAGAATCTTCAGGGTTGTTGTCTATTGTTCAGTTATCAAGGTTCTTTGTTTTGCTGCTTCATTGAGTCAGCTCAACCATAATAGCATTTATATACTCGGTATGTCAAGTGTTTTTTCGAGATTTTTTCATCTTTTTTTACATCTTTTTTACCGACACTACAGATGGTTGTTCCGGAATTTTCGCACACAATATATGCTCTGGTTCTTCCGGCTTCCCCACAAAAAACTGTCTGAGCTTTTCGCTTCAGACAGTTTGTCATGAGCAACGGAGAAAGAGGGATTTGAACCCTCGCGCCGCTATTAACGACCTACTCCCTTTCCAGGGGAGCCCCTTCGGCCAGCTTGGGTATTTCTCCAAAACCAAACGAATCACAAATCAAGATTCTTTTCATATAAAAGACCACCACACAAATGTCTGGTAGTCTAAACGGAGAGAGTGGGATTCGAACCCACGCGCCCTTGCGGACAAACGGTTTTCAAGACCGCCTCGTTATGACCACTTCGATATCTCTCCATAATGTTCATGACGCTATTCGCTATCAGCGACATTGATTATTCTATCATACAAAGATTTCAGCGTCAACATTAAATTTCTAAGATTTTCATTTTTTTCTAGATAAAAACATTTTCGCAATTTCCAGATCTTCGGGTGTCGTAATTTTTATATTTTCATAGGATGCTTCAAATAATTTCACCGGTATCTTCATCATCCGCTCTACGACCATCGCATCATCCGTTATACCAGTACAGTCTCCCCGCATCAGCCGAGAATATGCTTCTTTTATCAAAGAAGTCTCAAAAATCTGCGGTGTCTGCACCACCCATACCCGACTACGGTCAGGTGTATCTGCTGCAAATCCCACTTCATCCGCAATCTTTATTGTATCTTTGCTTGGCATCCCCGCAACACATGCACCATACCGACAGACAGTCTCATAACCTCTGCGCAGGATTTCTTCATCTACAAATAATCTTGCACCATCATGGATAAAGACATATCCGTCTTCTGGATCTTTCATCGCAAGAAGTCCCTGCCAGACAGAATCATAACGCTCTTTTCCGCCGGTCACAATGGCTGATACTTTTGTAAACTGATATTTGTCGACAATATCCGTACGAACATACTCTTCTTGACCGTCTCCCACAACAAGAATAATATCATCCACAACAGATGACTCCTGAAAAGTCTTAAGCGTATAGTAAATGACCGGTCTTCCTTCCAGTTCGATATACTGTTTCTGCACGGAAGTTCCCATTCTCTTTCCTTGTCCGGCTGACAGGACGATCGCTGTACATTTTTTCTTATCTTTTATACACATATCTCATACTCCCATTTATCATATGAATACTCCAGCGAGCTGTTAACGTTCTCCAAGCTTTAAGTTCGGAACCGCGTTCAGATCCCAGCCATGTCTCGTACCATTCAAATACTCATAGTAAGCCGCTACACCTATCATTGCCGCATTATCTGTACAATAGATTGGTGACGGATAATAGAACTTTACGCCTCTTTCCTCACAAGCTTTTTTCATAGCTTCCCTGAGGGCACTGTTGGATGCAACGCCACCGGCAATCGCAAACTTGTCCACCTGATACTCTTCTACAGCATGCATGGCATTAGCAACCAGCACATCTGTTACTGCTTTCTGGAAAGAAGCCGCCACATCTGCCTGACTGTATGTTTCACCCTTCATCTGACATCCGTTAATATAATTCAGGACCGCTGACTTTACACCGCTGAAACTGAAGTCATAAGGGGCGTCCTCCACATGTGCCCGCGGAAATGATATTGCTTCGGGATTTCCTTCTTTAGAGACCTTATCGATCTTCGGTCCACCCGGATAGCCAAGCCCAATCGCTCTTGCGACTTTATCAAATGCCTCTCCGGCGGCATCATCTCTTGTTCTTCCAATAATATCGAACTTTCCGTAATCCCTGACTCTCACAAGATGTGTATGTCCACCCGATACGACAAGTGAGAAGAACGGAGGTGTAAGCTCCTTGTGCTCAATAAAGTTCGCCGCAATGTGTCCTTCAATATGGTGTACCCCTACCAGTGGTTTCTTCGCCGCATAAGCGATGGCTTTTGCCGCTGCCACTCCTACAAGCAGGGCTCCTACCAGTCCCGGGCCATAGGTAACTCCTATCGCATCTATCTCTTCCAGCGTAACTCCTGCTTCTGAAAGAGCCGCCTCGATCACCTGATTAATCTTCTCAATATGCTTACGGGAAGCGATCTCCGGGACCACTCCGCCATACAATGTATGAAGAGCAATCTGGGAAGATATTACATTTGACAGAACTTCTCTTCCATTCTTTACAACTGCTGCCGCAGTTTCATCACAAGAACTCTCTATTGCCAGGATCAATATATCTTTTTTCTCCTTTGTTTCCATAACTCTCACCTTTTCTACTACTCTGAAAATACAAGTTCCACAGAACGTCTGTCCTTAGCCGCAATTGCTGCCGGGAATATTTCTCTTACCTCATCCATATATTCCTCCGGTTTCGTGAGTGACGGGCTGTAGTGTGTGAGCCACATTTCCTTTACTTCCGCCTCTTTCGCTATCTGGGCAGCCTCATAAAATGTCATGTGTTTATATTCTTTTGCCTTTTTCTGTTTATCCTTTTCTCCGTACATGCCTTCACAAATAAAGAGATCGGAACCTCTGGCATTATTTTTGATCGAATCTGTCGGACGTGTGTCCGTACAATACGTGAGCTTAATTCCCTTTCTTGCCGGTCCCAGTACCATATCCGGCGTATAGATCTGTCCGCCGTCCTCTACATTTTCACCTCTTTGTAAAATGCCCCAGAACTTCTGCGGAATCTGCGCCGCATTGGCACGCTCCACATCGAATTTCCCCGCACGGTCAATCTCCATTGTATAACCGTAACAGGTAACATTATGATTCACACGAAAGGCCTTCAGCCGATATCCATTCATCTCCAGCGTCTGCTCTGGCTGTGTGATCTCTATATATTTGATAGAAAATGGCAGCTCCGGCGCGATAACGCGAAGAGCATTTACGACTCTTTCCAGCCCCTTCGGTCCGATGAGTGTCAGTGGCTCTGTCCGGTCAGCATTTCCCATTGTAAGAAGAAGTCCCGGAAGACCGCTGATATGATCACCGTGATAGTGCGTAAAGCAGATCACATCTATCGGCTTAAAGCTCCAGCCTTTTTCCTTGATTGCAATCTGTGTTCCTTCTCCACAGTCAATCAGAACACTGCTTCCGTTATATCTTACCATCAGCGACGTAAGCCACCGGTACGGCAACGGCATCATGCCTCCTGTTCCTAACAAACATACATCTAACATAGTTTACCTCAATTCTCTATTTTAATCTGAAAACTCTTTATAAATTCATCATAGCATGTTTCACAGAGATCAAACCTGTCAACGCGGTTATCCTTCTGCGAAAAGTATCCCCATCTTTTTTCCACCTGCAATACATCCTCAGCAGGAACCCCTTTGGATACCGGGATTTCTCTTCCACATTTATTGCATATGATCTTTTCTATTTCGCGCTGTTCTTTTACTGCCGTAGTATATTGACGCATACGTTTCCTCCTGTTGCACTTTGATTTCTTCGCCTCAGTGTTACGCCTACATTATATGTCTGTGCGAACAGCTTTCCTAGTGGGAACTGTTGTCAGAAATACCATTCACTTTCCAATATCCAGGCTCATAAGAAGAGCATTCTCCGTCGGATGATCGTAAAAGTTTTTACGGACTCCATCTTCGGTAAATCCATGAGAACGATAAAATGCAATTGCACTTTGATTACTCTGCCTTACATCAAGAAGAATTCGGGCAATCCCTTTTTCCAGACATTTTTCAACAAGTGCACGAAACAGCACGGATCCCGCCCCTTGCCGACGAAACTGCTGCGACACAGCAATCCGGGCAATCTCACCTTCATCCAGCACATAATACAATATCACATATCCGGCAATCACTTCACCTGCCCACACGCCCAGCATCATCGTCTGCGGCTGCAGCCATGTTTCCCGCAGACTGTTCTCGCTCCACGCATCAGTGAAAATCTGCTGTTCCATATCCGCAATCAATGTCAATTCTTCTTCCTGTATTTCATCGACACGCAGCATCTTACAACGCCTCAATATCTGCAATAAGCTCTGCGACCGCCTCTTCCTTTGTTGCCCAGCTCGTACAGAAGCGCACAGCGCTATGAGAAGCGTCCACTGCTTCCCAGAAACTAAATACATACTTTTCCTTCAGTTTTTCGATATGGTCGTTTGGAAGAATCGGGAACTGCTGATTCGTATAAGAATCAAACAAAAGTGTATATCTCTTCCGTGCGAATGCCTCTTTCAATTTCATTGCCAGCTTATCTGCATGCTCTGCCACTTTAAAGTACAGATCATCTGTAAATAATGTATCGAACTGAATACCAAGCAGTCTTCCCTTGGCAAGCATACCACCATGCTGTTTAATCAGATATCTGAAATCTTTCTTAAGTGCCGGATTAACAATTACAACTGCCTCGCCGAACAGAGCTCCCACCTTTGTCCCGCCAATATAAAACACATCTGTCAGATTCGCAATATCTGAAAGAGTCATATCTGATTTTTCAGACATCAGACCATACCCCAGCCTCGCTCCGTCAAGGAAAAGTGGGAGTGCAAGCTCCCGGCATGTCTGACTGAGCGCTTCAAGCTCTTCCTTCGTATACAATGTTCCATTTTCTGTCGGATGGGAAATATATACCATACCCGGCTGAACAATATGCTCATGATCTGCATCATTCCAGTGTTTCTCATAGTATTCTCTCACCTGGCATGCCGTAATCTTTCCATCTTCACTCGCAAGTGCCAGTACTTTATGTCCCGTCGCCTCAACAGCTCCTGTCTCGTGTACATTGATATGCCCACTCACTGCAGCCACTGCTCCCTGGTGGGGTCTTAATATGGAGCTTATTACCGTGAAGTTAGCCTGCGTTCCGCCAACGAGAAAATGTACATCTACATCGTCACGGCCGCACGCTTCCTGAATACGCTTTCTTGCACTGGCGCAGTACGGGTCATTCCCATAGCCCACGGTCTGTTCCAGATTAGTCTCTGTCATTTTTTCCAAAATCAAAGGATGTGCTCCCTCAGTATAATCACATTGAAACTGTATCATAAGTTTAACCTCTCTCCTGTCTTTCTCTTTCTGCCTGCGAAACTCGCAGATAATCCGGCTGATGCTCTGCCGCTGTCTCTATCTTACCTTCCTTATAATACCGGATAGCCAGTGCTCCAACTGCTGCCGCTCTCTGACGGTTCATATGCGCCGGTGCAAATGCAATATCAAATCCCTTCAAAAGCTCCTCTGTCAGAACTTTACGAAATACCGGAACGCCGTCCCCCAGGAATGTAATCTTTTTCTCATATATCTTAAGCTTCTCTGCCAGTTCTTCAATGCTGACAGCCATCTGTCCTTCATGAGCCTTTAGCTTATCATTTTCAAATTCATATATTCCCGTATAGACCTGTCCTCGCCTCGCATCCATGATCGGACATACAATACCTGTCGCTCCCCACAGATTGCAGGCAAGTCCCTCCAGCGTCGGAATATGGATGAGGGGCTTGTGAAGTGCAAGTCCCAGTCCCTTTGCCGTCGCGGAACCGATACGAAGTCCCGTAAATGATCCCGGGCCGCCTGCAACGGCAATGGCATCGATGGTATCCAGATCAAGTTCTGTCATCTTTGCCACCTCATCCAGCATCGGGAGCAGTGTCTGGGAATGTGTTTTCTTATAATTCACCGTATACTCTGCAATTGTTACTTCTTCTGCAAGATTGTCCTCTACAACAGCCACACTGGCTACAAGCCCGGAACTGTCAAGTGCTAATATTCGCATATGTCAATCCTCCGATAATCAAAACCTTTTTCCAGTTCTTTTGTTATTGTAATCTCTGTATAATGCTCCGGCAATATCTCTTCAATCAGATTCGCCCATTCGATGAGTGATACTCCCTCACCATATATATAATCTTCATAACCGATCTCATCCATTTCTTCCACATCTCCGATGCGGTAGACATCAAAATGATAGAAGGGCAGACGCCCTTCCTCATATATCTGTACGATCGTAAATGTCGGGCTGCTTACCGGCTCCGTAATACCAAGCCCTGCCGCAAGACCTTTCGTAAATACAGTCTTCCCGACTCCCAGGTCACCTACAAGTGTATATACCTGTCCTCCTTCTGCCTTCTCACCCAGACGCACGCCAAGTTCGTACGTCTCTCTTTCGCTGTTTGTTTCTATCTGTATCCTTGTCATAGAAATACCATCCTATCTTTTCGCATCTGCCCGGCGTATCCTTACGGAAGGTGCAGGCATATGACTGTATATCAGATCCACGACCGGGCCATAATTGTCTCCCAGCTGTTCAACAGGAAGAATAATCGCACGCTTTGAAGCGTCATACAAGATCACGACACTCTTATAAGAAACCGCCTTCTTGAACTTACCCCAGGAAGCCTTGCCGCTGTCATCCACCGTTGTTGTCGTAACGCCATCATCCGCGAACTCATATGTCACGCGATTTCTTTCATTCGAAGAATCTGTTATCTGTCGTCTCACTTTACTCTTGATCATATATGGAAACACGACAAGAATCAAAAGCGCAAACAAAAGGAATATGACCATATAGGTAAACCTTCCTTTTAATGCAAAAGAAACCGTCAGTCCGATATTCAGTACACCCATAACCAGCGTCATTATTCCTGCTCCGCTCGTATAAATATGATACAGCATAAAATCAGACATCGACTGTGCGTCCCGCACTACTTCTACCTTAACCGGCATATTCTTTCCTCCCCTCTCAAATCCCTGCTGACAATTTTTTTTATTATAACATATCTTTTTTTCTTCTGCCACTGATGATATACTTATTTTACATTCATTCTACACAGTTCAAGGAGGAAACTTTACTATGAAATTCACATTTTACCACAACAACATCAATGTTGCAGACCTTGAGAAATCTGTAGATTTCTATAAAAAAGCACTGGGGCTTACCGTTTCCAGAGAAAAAACTGCTGATGACGGAAGCTTTAAACTCGTATTTCTCGGAGATGAGACAACACCACATCTTTTAGAGCTCACATGGCTGCGCGATATGGATCGTCCTTATGACCTGGGCGACAATGAGTTCCACCTCGCCATGCGCGTAGATGATATGGACGCTGCTCTCGCTCTCCACAAGGAAATGGACTGCGTATGCTTCGAGAATCCGGAAATGGGAATCTATTTCATCAACGATCCTGACGGATACTGGATCGAAATCTGCCCGGCATAATCAATCTGGGACGGGGTTTTTTTCAAAAAACCCCGTCCCAGATTTTAAACCACTTCAAACCGATAGCTTGTCTTTGTACTATATATCTCACCTTTTCTGCAGATCGGACTTACAAAGTTCTCGTGATGGATCGCATCCGGAAAGAACTGTGATTCAAAGCACGCTGCACTTCTGTATGGATAAGAAGCTCCTTTCTTACCCTTTTCTCCTGCCATGAAATTTCCGGTATAAAGCTGCATTCCCGGGCAGTCTGTATACACATGCATCTTAATACCGCTCTTCTCAGACTTCAGACTTGCCACTTCACGGAAGCCCTCGCCGCAAAGCACAAAGTTATGATCATATCCCTGACCACAGCGAATAGCTTCGCAGTCTGTCAGAATCTCGTCACCAATTGCTTTCTCTGTACGGAAATCAAGTGGTGTCCCTTCTACCGGTGTAATATTGCCAGTTGGAATCAATTGCCTGTCCATTTCTGTAAACGCATCCGCATCGATCCACACTTTCTGATCCAGTACATTTCCGGAATCGTGACCATCCATATTAAAATAACTGTGATTTGTCATATTTAAAATGGTATCCATATCCGGTGATGCTTTATAAGCAATCTCCACTTCATTCTCATCCTTCAATGTATAGGTAACATACACTTTCACATTACCTGGATACCCCTGATCCAGATGTGGACTAAACAGTGATAATGTAATAGCATCATCCGTTACTTCCTCTGTATTCCACATACGTTTACTGTAAAAATCCGGACCGCTGTGTAAATTATTATCGTTGTCGTTTACAGACAGTTTATATTCCGTGCCATTCAAAGCAAATGCTGCTCCTCCGATACGATTTGCGCTTCGTCCTACAATCGCTCCCAGGAAAAGGGTATCTTCCTCGTAGCCTGTCACATCGTCATAGCCAAGTACAACGTCTTTTTCTTTTCCTTCTTTATCCTTTACGATTACAGATACAAGCACAGCGCCAAAATCGCTGACTTTCATCTGCATACCTGATGCATTTGTAAATGTATACAGATATGCCTGTTCTCCTTTTTTCGTTACACCAAATACTTCTTTCTGGCATCCCATATTCTATTCCTCCTGGTACTCTGTTTTATTATATATTACATTGTACTACTAATTTTGAAGATTGGGCTGATTTTTTTATAAATCACAAAAACAATTATGGAAACAAGTACACCTTTTAATAAATTAAATGGTGCAACAGCGAATACAACGAATGTTGTCAGGCTCGTAATATGTGCGTTGACTGCTGTTCCCATTCCCACCAATGCATCGATCGGCATTCCAAATGCTTTCCCGTATGCCGGCAGCAGTACAAATGCGTTCAGGAAACATCCTGCAAACGTCATAATGAGTGTTCCGGTGATCATACCAATGATTGCACCTTTTCTTGTTCTTACTTTCTTGTAGATAATTCCTGCCGGTATAACCATTGCACATCCGATCAGGAAATTGGCAATTTCACCAACACCTGCTGTAACAGTACCGTTGATTGCAAAGTTTAACATAATCTTAAGGAATTCAATCGCTGCTCCTGCTAATGGACCCATCGTAAAGCATCCGATCAGCACCGGAACTTCACTGAAATCAATCTCATAAAAAGAAGGGGCAAATGGTAACGGGATTTCAAAAAGCATAAGTACTACTGCGATTGCAGCGAGCATACCCGTCTGTACCATTACTCTGATTTTGTTCTTTGTCTTTGCATTGTTGTTTGACATTACATCTGTTGTCATCTTCTTTCTCTCCTTTTGAAATATAATTAATACTGTCAAAGAAAGAAATCTTCTGCGGAACTATGCAATCAAAATAAAACAAAAACCCGATGCAAACACATCGGGGTCAAGCCATATTATAATAATCACACAATTCTTCTCTCATCCAGACTTTACTGTCGGTACTGGAATTCACATATCGGATATCCTCTTCCGAAATATGTCACCAGTTCAGCCGTCTGTATGTACAGACGGGTCGCGGACTATACCGCCGGTTGGGACTTTCACCCGACCCCGAAGAATTTCCTTTTTCAGTTCAGAGTTATTATATCCTATACGGATTTATAATGCAATACCTCATTTTATTTTCCAATTTATCAATCCAAACTGGACTGGTTATTTTTATTTCAATTGGCTCTTTATTTCATGCCACTTCAGTTGTAAAGTGGGTACAACAAAAAACACAGAAAGAGGTTATCATTATGGATACAAAATTAAAGAAAATTATTATGACAGCTCTATTCGCAGCACTCGCCTGCGTCTCTACTATGGCAATCCGAATCCCGACTCCCGGTACCGGCGGATACATTCACCCGGGTGATGCTATTGTTATCTTATCCGGTGTCGTATTAGGACCTGTATGGGGGCTTCTGGCAGCCGGCATCGGTTCTGCCATGGCAGATCTGTTAGGTGGCTACTTCATCTATGTACCGATTACATTTGTAATCAAAGGACTGATTGCTCTGAGCTCTGGACTGATCTACCAGAAATATGGCAAAACATCCAAGAGTCGCTACACAGCCGTTATATTGGGTGGAATCACAGACATTATTCTCGTTGCAGGTGGATATTTCCTCTGCGAATGTCCTTTGTATGGTGTCGCAGCTGCAGCAGCAAGCATCCCTGCTAACATCATTCAGGGAATCGGCGGCCTTGTAATTGCATGCCTTCTCTACCCGGCATTAATTGCTATTCCGGATGTACGCCGCATTGCCTGCGAAGCAAAATAATAAGGAGACCAGCTGTCTCCTTACTCTACACGCATCATGCGGTATCCGACTCCAATATGCGTCTGTATATACTGTGGGGAATCTGGCTCTGCTTCGATTTTTTTACGCAGAGTTGCCATGAACACCCGCAAAGAAGCAATATCATTTTCCCAGGTGCTGCCCCATATCTTTTGTGTGATAAAGGTATGAGTCAGCACCTTTCCTACATTCTTGGAAAGCAGACACAAAAGCTTGTATTCGATAGGCGTCAGATGGAGCTCTGACTCACCCAGATAGGCACATCCGGCAGCGTAATCTATTTTCAATGCGCCATTCGTAAATACAGACTCCGTCTGAGACTGATTTTCCATCATGGCAAGTCTCCTTTGCACTACACGCACTCTTGCCAGAAGCTCTTCTACGGAAAATGGTTTGGTCAGATAATCGTCTGCACCCGCATCCAGTGCCTCTATCTTGTCTGTATCTTCACTCCTCGCACTGATCACAATAATCGGAAGATTCGACCACGTACGAATCCGTCGTATCACATCCACACCGTCCATATCCGGAAGACCCAGATCCAGAAGCATCACGTCCGGATTATGGGACGACGCCTCTAAGATAGCAGACTCTCCATTTGGTGCAGTCAAATACTGGTATTGATGTGTTTTCAAAGTTGTTACGATCAGGTTGCGGACCGGTACATCGTCTTCCACAACCAGAATCATAAGTTTATTCATGGATCTGTACCTCCTCTACCGGCAGGGTAAATGTAAAGACTGCGCCATGCGGACAGTTATCCGAAACGGTAATCACTCCCTCATGAGCCGTGATGATCGATTTACACAACGACAATCCAAGTCCAAGGCTTCTGCGGCTGTCTGCCACCTTACTTGCACCACTGTAAAACATTTCAAAAACATGAGCTTTATCTTCTTTTGCAACGCCCGGGCCATCATCTGCAATCTTCACAACAATATCTTTTTCTTTTTTCTCGATACTGATATCAATATGAGAACCTTTTGGTGTATATTTTATTGCATTATCAACCAGATTGATGATCACCTGAACAATCAGCTTTGCATCCATTCTGGCAAGCAATATCTCATTTGCATGGTGAACCGTAATCATATGCTCTTCACCTCTCCTGTCCACATGACGAAGGGCCTCAACAACCACCTCATCCATAAGCTCTGTAGACATGCGAAGGCTCATCTGTCCCTCTTCAATACGTGTAACCGCAAGAAGATTTTCCACCAGATTGATAAGCCACATAGAATCGTCATATATGTCTGAGTACAGCTGCTGCTTAGTCGCCTCATCAAAACTCTCACCATTGGACAGCAGATTACTTGCATTCCCCGAGATTGAAGTAAGCGGTGTACGCAGATCGTGAGATATGGAGCGCAGAAGATTGGCTCTTAACTGCTCATTCTTTGCCAGAACAGCTGCCTCTTCTTTCTCTCTTGCATTCTTGTCATTTTCAAGAGCCAGCGCACATTCACCAAGAATAGACAGAAGTATCCCCATATCAAAGCTTTCCAGCGGCTGTTGCTGCACAGCAATACCGACGACTCCATATACATTCTTGTTAACTCTGATCGCCAGATACATACATCTCGCCTCCGGCATCACTGCCGTTGTGGCACCGGCATGCCGGTTATTCATTTTTACCCACATAGCAACCTGCCTCTCAGATGCGGTCCGGTACTGTTCCGGATCCGTTCCCGGCTCAGCCGTCAGCACATAAGGATCCGACAACTTCTCATCCATCGTCAGATACGCCACAATATCACGCCCCAGAAGCTTCACAAGCTGATTCGCCGTCATATGAAGGATTGCTTCACTCCCCTTCACTCCGCTTAACATCTGATTCGTATCAAACAACACTCTCGTACGATAGGCAACAAGTGCCGATCTTCTCGCAAGATCCTTAAGTCTTGCCGCTAATGTTCCCGTGATCATGGCAGCCACGAACATAACAAGAAATGTCACCGGATACTCCGGATCATATGCAAGAAGCGTATATCTTGGCTCTGTAAACAAAAAATTAAAAATAAACACGCTGGCAAGCGAAGATATCATGCCATAAAACCAGCTTGACGTAGTCGCCGAAATAATCAATACACTTAAAATATATATGGTAATAATATTTGTCTCCGTAAATCCCAGACTCTGGAACAAGTATCCTACCGCGCTTGCACAGGCAAGTACACCGATACACTTCAGGATATCCAGCGCACTTTTGGGCTTTTCTGTCTCCATGCCGGTCACCTCTTCATGATTGGTTCCACCTATTATACCACTCGTTCTTTCAATGAGCCACCCCTCTTTTTCTTCTTTTTTATCTTCATCATTACTCTCATTTTCTTCCAGAAAATGGTCGATTTTGCCCATCCAAAAGTAACCTGTCACTCCTGCAAGTATGAATCCGCCCGCAAGTAAAATATCTCCCATATTCCCACCTCACTCATCTCTTACAGATGAAAGCATTTCTGAATATCCCGATTCTTACCCAGAACAAGCATAGTATCACTGTCTGTCAGAACGGTATCCGGAGTAACATTCATATTCATTTTTCCGTCTTCTTTAACAGCCATGATGTTAATGTTATATTTCTTCCTGATATCCAGTTTTGCTATCGTCTTACCTTTCCATTCTCTCGGCACAGTTACCTCAAAAATTGCATATTCATCATTCAATTCTATGTAATCCAGAATATGGTCTGCCGTATACCGGATCGCTGTCCATGTTGCCAGCATCTTCTCCGGATAAACGACTTCGTCGGCACCATTCTTAAGAAGGAATTTGGCATGTCTGTCTCTGGCTGCACGCGACACTACATATCTGGCTCCCAGATCTTTAAGAAGAGACGTTGTTTCCAGTGATCCCTGAAAATCATCTCCGATTCCGACAATGCATACATCAAAATTGCTTACTCCCAGCGAAGACAAAAAATCCTCGTCTGTACTGTCGCCAATCTGCGCATTTGTAACAAAAGGAAGAACTGCATCCACCCTCTGCTCCTGCCTGTCCACTGCCATGACCTGATGTCCGAGTTCATGCAGTTTCATCGCTACATGACGTCCAAATCGCCCAAGACCAATCAAAAGTATCGCTTTCATTTTTTATCTCCTCCTATCCGACTGTAATCTTTTCCTGCGGAAGACGTGCCCGGTGATATTTGATGCCTGCAACTGTCGCAAATACGAGTGTCAGACCACCCACTCTTCCAAAAAACATTAAGAAAATCAAAATTGTACGTGAAACCAGTCCAAGCCCCGGGGTAATTCCAAGCGTCAGTCCAACTGTACCGATCGCAGACGCCGTTTCAAACAGACAATCCAGCATCGGCAACCCCTCCAGACGACTGATTGCCATTCCTCCCAGAAGAAACATACTTAAATACATAAGCATGACTGCCGCTGCACTCTGCACAGTTTCCTTCAAAATACGTCTGCCAAAAAAGTGAGCATCCTCATCTCTTCGAAAAACAGCATATGCCGATGCAAAAAGCACCGCTGCTGTCGTTGTCTTCATTCCTCCTGCGGTAGATCCGGGAGAACCGCCAATGAGCATTAATATGATAACCAGCATAATTCCCGACTCTGTAAAACCTGCTATATTGGCTGTATTAAATCCTGCTGTTCTTGGTGTGACAGACTGAAACAGCGATGCAAACACTCTTTCTGCCCCTGAAACATCCGAAAATTCTCCAAAATAAAAGCAAATTGCGGGCAATAAGATGAGAATCGATGTTACAGATAAGATAACTTTCGTCTGCATCCGATACTCCTGATAACGGAATTTCTTTGTCTTTAAGTCTTCCCATGTCAGAAAACCAATACCGCCCGTAATGATCAGTATCATAATTGTTATGTTGATGACCGGATTATCTGCATACGCAGTCAGCGATGAAAACGGAGCATTTTGCCCCATAAGATCAAAGCCCGCATTACAAAAAGCAGACACCGAATGAAAAAACGCATACCACAGGCCTTTTCCTGGGCCCATCTCCCTGCAGAAAACCGTACTCAAAACCAACGTTCCCGTAAGCTCTATGAGAGCCGTCGCTTTCACAATAAACCCTGTGAGTCGCACAATCCCACCAACATGAGGAGCTGCGATTGCCTCCTGAAGCGTACTTCGCTGCATCAATCCAATTCGTCTGCCAGATATCATTGCAATCGCTACAGCGATCGTAACGACACCCATTCCCCCAATCTGAATAAGAAGCAATATAACTGCCTGTCCGAAAGTTGTCCAATATGTAGCCGTATCATGTACTACAAGTCCCGTTACACATACCGCCGATGTTGCAGTAAAAATGGCGTCATGAAAAGAAGCTCCCCCCGCCTCACGAGTAGAAAAAGGAAGCATAAGAAGCACTGTGCCCACAAGAATGGCACCTGCAAATCCTGTTATAATAATCTGGAATGAACTTAACTGAAATTTTTCACGTTTATCCTTCATTTGTATTTCCTTATTTTCATTTATTTTTTCTCATTATTCCACGAAAGATATAAAGGAAGGATTAACATATTTTTTTTAGTATTAAGATTACATAAAGAAGTAGGAATTTTGTGCAGTAAGTGGTATACAGTATCGGCAGAAGTAAGCGACTGGATTCTTCGAAGTCTTCTGCTTACCTCGTCACTTACTTCTGCCGATAGTTGTAACCACTACTGTACTGGAAATTCCGGGTAAAAGTGTATGTTATACTGTATTGGCATAATAATATTTTCTCACGTGAAAGAACATGTTACTATGCCTACAAAGTAGTGGAAACTCTTGAGTCATGCGGTTCCAGTATTATATCTAAAAGATGTACAATCGGCAAGACACAGAAAGACTTATGAATGCGTGGAAGAGTGCTATAAACTGTTATAGAAAAAGCAGTCAAAACTTCGTATTTGGATTGTATATCAAATACAATCCAAAAGAGTATCTGAGACGTGGAACTCATCAAGAGTTCACGTCGAATATACTCGGTTACGAATGTTATGACTGCTTTCTTCTATTTACAGTTTATAAACGATTGGTTCGCATTCATAAGTCCTTCTGTGTCTTGCCGATGTCCTCTTTCAGATAAAATCACTGAACCAAATCTTTATTTCCCCGGCTGTCCGTAGTAGGCATTTGCACCGTGTTTTCTGAAATAGTGCTTGTCCTGAAGCTCTTGTGGAGCCGGCTGATTCTCTGGATTGATCATCTCGCAGCGTGCTGCCATTTTAGCCACTTCTTCGAGTACAACTGCGTTATGTACCGCTTCATGAGCATCTTTTCCCCATGTAAATGGTCCGTGGTTCTTACACAGAACGGCTGGTGTAGCTGCGTATTCGAGACCACGTGCTTCGAATTCATCTGCGATCAGAATGCCTGTATTTTTTTCATATGCTTCGTCGATTTCTTCCTTTGTAAGATTTCTTACGCATGGCACTTCACCGTACAGATAGTCTGCATGAGTTGTTCCGTAGCACGGAATTCCTCTGCCTGCCTGTGCCCAGCTTGTTGCCCATGAAGAATGTGTGTGTACGACTCCGCCGATTTCCGAAAAGCGATTGTACAGAACAACATGTGTTGCTGTATCGGATGATGGATTATAATGTCCTTCTACTTTATTACCGTCAAGATCCATTACAACCATGTCTTCCGGTGTCAGTTTGTCATATTCCACACCGCTTGGCTTAATAACAAAAAGACCTTTTTCTCTGTCGATTCCACTTACATTGCCCCATGTAAATGTCACCAGTCCATATTTCGGAAGAAGCATATTTGCTTCATATACTTCTTTTTTTAACTGCTCTAACATCTATGTGCATCTCCTTTTCTATATCAGGTTATCAACTGCTGCCTGCTCGATCGCGATACCTTTCTTATATCTTTCGATAAATACTTCAAAGCCTTCTACATCTGCTTTGACAGGATCCATACTTGTTCCTTTGTTATCTCCGAATACTTTTTCAGAAAGATAAGCCTGCAGCGTCTCATCTTCTGCTTTGTCAAGCATATATGCTGCCAGAAGTGCCATACCCCATGGTCCGCCTTCTCCTGCTGTCTCCATAACGGATACAGGAGCATCAATAGCTGCAGCGAGTATACTCTGTCCAACACCTTTTGTCTTAAACAGACCACCATGTCCAAGGATAGAATCAATTGCCACATTTTCTTCTTTCAGGAGAATATCCATACCAACCTTCAATGCACCAAGGGCAGTGAAAAGATGTGCTCTCATGAAGTTTGCCAGATTGAACTTGCTCTCCGGAGAACGTACGAACATCGGTCTTCCCTCTGATACACCTGTGATATTCTCACCGGAAAGATAACCGTAGGAAAGAAGTCCACCACAGTCTGCATCACCTTCCAGTGCTTTGTTATACAGTGTTCCAAAAAGCTTATTCATATCTACATCAATACCGAAGCTCTCTGCAAATTCTTTGAAGAGTCCTACCCATGCATTCAGATCTGATGTACAGTTGTTCGCATGAGCCATTGCTACCAGGCTTCCGTCCGGTGTTGTTACAAGGTCAATCTCCGAATATACTTTCTTCAGTTCTTTTTCCAGAACTACCATAGCGAATACAGAAGTTCCGGCGGATACATTACCTGTACGCTTTGCAACACTATTGGTTGCTACCATACCGGTTCCTGCATCACCTTCTGGCGGGCAAAGCGGAATACCAGCTTCCAGTGTACCTGTTTCATCAAGAAGACGTGCGCCTTCTTCTGTTAATGTACCTGCATGTTCGCCGGCCACCAGTACCTTTGGAAGGATTTCTTTCAGTTTCCACGGATAGTTTTTATCTGCAACGAGCTCATCAAACTTCTGAATCATTGCTGCGTCATAATCTTTTGTCTCTGGATCAATCGGGAACATACCGGAAGCATCACCTACTCCAAGCACCTTTTCTCCAGTCAGTTTCCAGTGAATGTATCCAGAAAGAGTCGTAAAGTATGCAATATCTTTCACATGCTCCTCATCATTTAAGATTGCCTGATACAGGTGTGCAATACTCCATCTCTGCGGAATATTATACTGAAATAGCTCTGTAAGTGCCTCTGCTGACGGACCTGTTATACTGTTTCTCCATGTACGGAACGGAACAAGAAGATTTCCTTCTTTATCAAATGCCATATATCCGTGCATCATAGCACTGAATCCGATAGCACCGATCTTCTTTAATGTTACACCGTATTTTTCCTTCACATCTGCCGCCATCTTCTGATAGCTGTCACGTAGTCCTGTCCAGATATCGTCCAGTGTATAAGTCCAGATTCCATTATCCAGACGGTTCTCCCATACATGATCACCGGATGCGATCGGATTGTGTGCTTCATCTATCAGCACTGCCTTAATTCTTGTAGAACCAAATTCAATACCCAGTACCGCTTTTCCATTTTCGATTGTTTCTTTAATATTACTCATCACGCTTTTCCTCCTGATGATTATTTACGAAATGCTACACTGTTCCACAGCAGTTCGTTCTTGAACTGACGAATCGTTGTATCCTTATCAATATAAACAGCTTCAATTCCCATGCTTGCAGCCCAGTCACCCATCTGCTCTGCTGTCAGGTCGTAAGAGAATGCTGTATGATGTGCTCCGCCTGCAAGGATCCATGCCTCTGCACCTGTCTGCAGGTTCGGCTGTGGTGTCCAGAATGCGGTTGCTACCGGAAGCTTCGGCATCGGCTTCTCCGTCTTCTTGCAGTCTACATCATTGATGATCAGACGGAATCTGTCACCTAAGTCAATGAGAGATGTTGCAATTGCTGGTCCTTCTTTCGCAGTAAATACAAGTCTTGCAGGATCTTCTCTGTTACCCATGGAAAGCGGCTGTTCCTTAATACTGATCTTGCCATCTGCGATTGTCGGACAAACTTCCAGCATGTGTGCCTGAAGGATACCTTCTTTTCCAGGAACAAGATTATATGTATAATCTTCCATGAAAGATGTTCCCTTAGCGCCTTCCATTCCCTGTGTCATAATCTTCATGATACGAACCATTGCAGCTGTTTTCCAGTCACCTTCTGCACCGAATCCGTAACCTTTTTCCATAAGTCTCTGAATAGCAAGTCCTGGAAGCTGCTTTAATCCACCAAGGTCACCAAAGTGTGTTACGATTGCATGATAATTCTTCTCTTCCAGGAATCTTTCGAATCCGATCTCGATACCAGCCTGTACTGCTACATGCTCGCGGAATTCTTTCTCGTCTCTTCCTTCCAGAAGAATATCATATTTGTCATAGTATTCTTCTACTAATGTATCGATATCTGCCTGAGATACAGCATCCACAGCCTCCACGATCTCATTTACCGGATATGCATCTACTTCCCACCCGAACTTCAGCTGTGCTTCTACCTTGTCGCCTTCGGTAACGGCAACGTTTCTCATATTATCAGCAATACGCATTACACGTACATGACTGCTCTCGATCACACCAACTGCTGTACGCATCCAGGAACCAATCTTTTTCTGTACATTCTCATCTGACCAGTGTCCCATTACAACCTTACGTTCCATTCCGAGACGTGTAAAGATATGGCCATACTCTCTGTCTCCATGAGCTGCCTGGTTCTCATTCATGAAATCCATATCGATCGTATCGTAAGGAATCTCCTGATTGAACTGTGTGTGCAGGTGAAGAAGAGGTTTTCTATACTCCTGAAGTCCGAGGATCCATGATTTTGCAGGAGAGAAGGTATGCATCCATGTGATAACACCGGCGCAGTTCTCATCCATATTTGCTTCATTTAATGTATTTCTGATCAGCTCATTTGTAATCAGCGTTGGTTTCCATACCACTTCATAAGGAAGGTTTCCGGAAGCATTCAAAGCCTCTACAATCTTTTTGGAATGCTCTGCTACGTGTGCAAGGCACTCATCTCCATATAAATCCTGTGAACCGGTACAGAACCAGAACTGATAATTCTTTGCTTTTAACATAATACTATCTCTCCTTTTTCATATTGTCGTGTCATTTTTCACATCTGATTTTATTATAGGAACAACCACTGTTCTTTTGCAATTTCTTAAATCTGCCGATATTGCAAAAAAGTTACCTATTCCGACTTGCAAAATATTGCATTCCTTCTCAAAACCAATTACAATAATGACAGAAATATACAAAAGGAGAGATAATCGTGACTGTATCCGAATTATGCAGACAAATGACCAGAGCAGATGTTAGAGTCCTCCCGCACGACCACCGGATAGGACCCCGCCTTGTATGCCCGGAATATTCCAAATCTGTCCAGGACGTCAAGACTTACCCTCTTCTGGAGGAGGAACAGATATTTGCCCTGTGCTGGAACTTAAAAGCAGGTATGGAGCTTTACGCCACTATGTATCCGGCGCCGGAAGAATTCTGTTATCACTACCAATTTGCTTCCGAAGAAAAAACACAACTTCATACACATGATTATATTGAGCTGGCGTATGTAGCAGAAGGCGAATTCCGTCAGCGAATCATGGGAAAAGATATCGTATTTCACAAAGGAGAACTCTGTCTCATTGATAAGAACTGTCTGCATCAGGATTATCTGCAGAATCAGTCTGCAATCATCCTTTTTCTCGGCATTGCCAATGATATGTTTGCAGAGATCATGAAGGAAAATATAACGGCACAGAAAATTGTGCTGTTCCTGAAACCCGCACTCCTGAAACAAAAAGACCTGCAGCAGTATCTCCATTTCCGCCCTTACGGTAACTTTAATCTCGAAATGGAGAATTGTCTCTTAAGCCTTTTTACCGAATTACATGACCGTAATACAGGTTCCCATTACATATGTAAAGGACTTTTGATGCGAATCTTTCACATCCTTGGAACCCAATATGAATTTTCCCTCTCAAAAGAGCAGAAAAAGACAATGAACTGGGCAGTGTTTGAAGAGATTTCGGAATACATAAAACAGCACTCCGCATCTATCACGATACAGGAGCTGGTAGATACTTTTCATTTTCAGGAAGATTACTTCAACCGACTGATTAAAAATAAAACCGGTATGACCTATTCCGCATATGTCCAACAATTCCGCCTGGAAAAAGCCGAGCAACTTCTTACTTCATCTTCCAGAAGTGTTGAAGAAATCGCAGATATCGTAGGATATCATAATAAAGGGTATTTCTATAAGATTTTTCAGGGAAAATACGGAGTAACCCCTTCCAGATACAGAAAAGAGAACACAAAAGCGCCTGTGGCTCATATGCCATAAGGCGCTTTCGCTTAATGAAATACTTTCATATAATCAGCGTAAGTACTTCCATTATTATCTTGTTGCTTTACAGCCCTGATAATGTCCTCATTACCAAGTCAACATCTTTATTCTCTAATTCCTGAATAATGTGTAGATATGTCTTCTGCGTTGTTGTCATGCTTGCATGACCTAATCTGCGGGCAACACTTGCAATAGATACTCCTGCGAATAATAACAAAGAAGCATGTGTGTGACGAAGACCATGAATTGAAATCTCAGATATACCACACTCTTTGCAATGCCTTGTCAGAACACCATTCACTGTGGAATTATATATTTTCGATTTACCAACAAAAATCGGCTTATCTTCTGGCAATCCCTTTACCAGTTCTGAAAACTTTACTACAATCTGCCAGTCAATCTGAATTTTTCTTATTGATGACTCATTTTTCGTTGGCAAAAACCCTCCTTCCCCCTTATAATCCCAAGTCTTACTTATTGACAATGTTTGTCTTGCAAAATCAAAGTCACCTGGGGTAATGGCAAGTGCCTCAGAAAATCGCATTCCAGTCTTTGCAACTAAAAGAATAAACCAGTCCCAATTGGGTTCTTCTTTTATATCCAGGTGTGCTATTAATGTATGAAGCTCAAACTGGTTCAGGTATTTTATTTTTTTATTACTTGGTGTCTTCCCTTTTATGATTGCCTTTCTGGTGGGATCTCTTTCAATCAGCCCTTCGTCAACGGCATCAAGAATTGCTCCTTTGAGTTGATGATGAAAATCAAGTGTTGTCTGCCTTTCATGTTCCATTGCATAATCATTCAAAAGCTGCTGATATGCAGTTCTTGTCAACTCTGTGACCATTAATTCCGGTGCGAGCTTTTCCACCCATTTCTGTGTCATCAGATATTTTGACATTGTTGCTTCTCGTATTGCACCTTTCTTGTATACATCCACCCATTGTTTATAATACTCAAAGAAGAGTAATGTCTTGTCTATATCATTTAGCATAAGTTGCCTCCATTTCTCGAAATTACTTACGCTGATATAAACAATGGAATAGAACAAAGCATTATAAATTTAATGAGTCATCAGTGGTCTGATTTCTTCCTCTAAAGTCTTTCTTAATTCTGCCATCATCTGTGCATAATATTTAAACTTTGGCAAGGCTCTTTCCTGCACCGCTTTATAACTGGTGTAATCAATGGTTGCCTTAATCGCACTTTCATTAGGAATCTCGCCATTTCTATAATGTGTTGCTGCATACATTACATCCTCTTTCGAAGCATACCATGCGACACAAAAATCCGTGATTACTTTATCAATACAGTCCTGTTTCATATTCTCGACGATATTTAGAATAGACTGTCCTTTGTATTTATTCTCATCTAATTCAATTTCACATATCAAATTAGACATAATATCTGCGACCTTTGGATTATCCTGACGAAGGTCTTCTACATATTGTTTTACTTCATCAATCTTCTTCTGTCTCTCCTCCGGTGTTATATCCGTCTCCTCATCAGCAGGCGTGACAATATTCTGAATCAGATGAATGATATACTCATAATCAATTTTCGTATTGCTATATGCCATCAGTTCATAATCCAAATCCACCTCAGCACCTTCTGACTCATCACCTGAATCGCCCTGTTTTTCTGGTTTTATTTCTTCTAGCACATTCAAATAATGGCCTGCATAATCATCGTACTCTTCCTGTGTAATTCCATAATCTTCCAGCATACTGTCATCATAATTTGTAAATGATTGAAGCTGTGCAAACAGCTTATCAAAACTCTGGAATATTTTTGCAAATATTTTCTTTTCTTTCAAAGACATACTTGGAATTTCTGAAGGTGTCTGTGCAGAAACCCGGAGGGCTGCAAGCGCTTTTCTAAATGCAGGTTCCACTTCATCCCACTCAGCTAACAGTGCTTCTTTTGTACCTCCTGCTGAATACAATTTCACTGCATCATCAACACATTTCTTAAAAAGAACTGGTGCCTGGAATGTAACAATTTGTCCATAAGTTTTATTTTTGTCATAAATTCGATTTGTTCTTGAAAAAGCCTGAATCAAATCGTGTGGTCCCATCGGCTGCCTGTCAATAAAAATGGTAGACATACATGGAGCATCAAAGCCAGTCAACAAACGATCCACAACAATCACCAAATCCAGCTGCTCACTCCTGCTCTGATATTTCCCATCTTTTCTGGCAAGTCTCTTGTTTAAATTCCCATTGTATCCCTGAATCTGAGAAAGTTCGTATTTTGTACCAAACATCTTATTGTAGTCATCCAGTGAACCCTGCATTTTCTGCTGATTTACCTGTGACCCTTCTGTATTTTCAGTTACAGAATATGTAATCGCAAACTTAGGGAAGTCGGGAAGTACCTGTCTTATCTTCTCATCAATCTTAAGCGAAGTCTCTCCACGCTTCACTTTTGTCAATAATTCATAATACTTCTGTGCCAGCGGAATTGAGCTTGTTGTAAGCAATGCCTCATAAGTCTGTCCTTTTCCATTTTGAAATCCCAATTTATGGTAAGACTTGTTCAAAATGACATCCAGTACTTTTAACATATGTGCTTCATTTTCATATACACTGCTATCTGTTTCATTAATTATATTTTTAGGTCCATTATGCTCTACCTGAAATCCAAGTACAGCATTGTCATGAATCGCATTCTGTATCGTATACTTGTGCAGACACTTACCATATAGTTCTTCCGTAGTACGTGGCAAATCACCCAACTGTGGATATGGATTTTCTGCAAATCTCGGAGTTCCCGTAAATCCAAACCATAACGAATTACCAAAGAATCTTTCCAGTTCTCTTTTTGTACCTGGACTAACCGCCCGGTGGCATTCGTCCACTACAAAAGCTATCTTTAGATTCTTTATCTTGTTATATTCCGGAGTATCTTCCTGTAGTCTCTTAATAATCAGCCGTTGCAGTTTCTGAATTGTAGTTACAATCACCTGCCGATCGTCTGATTTCAATTTTTTCCTTAAATCATTTACATTTTCTGTTTCGTCAACATCTATCAGGTCATTATTCGCATAAGCCTGAAATGCCATAGTAGTCTGTGTATCCAGATCTTTTCTGTCTATCAAAAAGATTGCCTTGTCCAGAGCCGGAATATCCATCAAAAGATTCCTTGTTGCCTTATAAGAAGTCAATGTCTTACCCGAACCAGTTGTATGCCATACATAACCTGATTTACCAGTTTTTGAGGCTTCTCGTATTGCTTCTATTGCGTGTATCTGATATGGACGCAATAAAATTAACCTCTTAGCATCTTCATCTAACACAGTATACCTTGCAATCATCTCATGAGCCTCTGGTATACTCAGCACACTTTTCGCAAAATCAAGGTAATCTGTTACTGGATTATTCTCTTTATCCAGCCATCCACTGATAAATTTCGGATTCAATTCTGTATCACTTGCCGCAGAAAAATACTTCGTATTTACCCCATTACTAATGACAAACATCTGAACAGCAGAGAAAATCCCGGTAAACTTTCCTTCTCCAATATATTTCTTTATTTGCCAAAATCCATCCATATAGGAATGCTGCTTATTTTTCAATTCAATATGAATCATCGGAAGACCATTTATCAAAAGAGTAACATCAAATCTTCTGTCTCTTGCCAGCGCTTTCCTGTTTTCATCGGTATTCAACGAACTATACTGATTGATCACTTCATAAACGCTACTACCGCCCGCAATATGCTCATGGTTCATTACTACCAGATGCAAACGCTCCGTATCTCTCTGAACATGCACTTGAACTTTTCCATTCTCTCCTATCAACCACTCACCAGCCTTATAAAACGAAGAAAACTGCAATTGGTTCTTCACCTGTTCAAACTCTGTATCTGAAAGGGTTTCTCCATTCAATCTATCCTTGTTATTCTGCTCAAGAATGTATTTAAAATTTGCCCATAAATCCTCTTCTGTCTTTAAGTCCTCTCTGTAAATCCATTGAGAATCTCCATAAACCAATTGTTCAATCAGCTTTTTTTCTATCATTGACTCTAATTCTGGCATTTTCGATTTCTCCTTTACTACTAATAGTTTTTTCTGCATGTATTTCAAGACATTTTTTATAAAAAAATACTTACGCTGATGAAGGGTGATAAGGTTGTCGAGATTGGAGAAATACCGTCCAACCTTGCTTTGTTCATCCAATGATGGTACTGGAATTTCTACTTCCATTACCTTGTTCTTTGAAATGTTATATCTCGAAATTCCTTGTGCTAAGAATGTCATTTCTTTTCTGAATGACTCAGAACGAAGCACATACGCAAGATAATTCAAATCAAATTTCTCAGTTGGTCTGTATCCAAAACAGAAGCTATTAAGGTAGGTATTATCAGCATTTTCAGGCATTACACACGACATTCCTACCTCTTCTGGTGTTTCAGATGAGGTAGTAAAAAATACATCTCCAGCTTTAACACAATTCTGTTTTGAGTCAATTTCAACCGTTTCTGTCATCTGCAAATCAGCTATAGGATTAGAAAAGACATTCATATATGTTATGAATTTTGCATCCCCATGTCCAAAATCTTCCTTTGTTTTTCCAGAAAGTCCCGTGAAGGTTGAACCCATATCCCCTAACTTACGCTGTTCCCAAGGAAAAGTATTTATCACACTTTATTTCGTACCATCATCAGAGTATAACCAAGTAAATTTTGTCCTTTCCACAGTTCTGGATGCAACCTTTCGGGATCATTCATAGATAATCCAATACCCCATATACGATCTTTTACTGCACATTCAGCCAAAATAGCATCTTGCGTATCTCTTAATCCCTTTCGAAGCGTAGCATTCTGAGAAAATTTTGCAAGCAAACCCTCATATACAATAATCTGACGTATCCCATTCCAAATACTGTCATTATAGCCCGATACAAATCGACCCAATTCCTTAATACGCGCAACATCTTGCGTAGCAAGAATTTGTTCTGCTATCACATTATCCTGAAAATAGAATGCCTTTTTATACATCATAAATTGTTCCATCGATGTAAAATTCATACCATCAGATGAAAAATCAGAAAGATACCAATTGCTCAAGAATCCATTTTCTTCATTCGGATTATGAAAGCAGATTACTTTCATTATACTTCACCAACCTTCTGTACTGCCAAATCCAGTTCCAAATCATGAAGTCCGTAATACGCTTTTTTCAGAAAATCTACAGGAATTTTTTCAACCACTTTTGCACTCGGCATATTATAATACCATTGATAATATGCATAAAATTCACCAATCCAATCCGGCACAAATCCCTCAAATGCTTTTCCTGATTTCAATTCATATTGTTCTGTATCACAAAAGTACTTCCACAATTCTTTGGCATCCATCGTGTTTACATAAGCCATTGCTTCATCAACACATTTCCTTGTCTTACTAGCCATATAAGTATTAATAAAATCTTCTGTATCTTTATCAGGAAAGGACTGTGCCACAAAATCAAACAATTTCCCCTGATTTTCTACTACATCCTCTAAATATGCTTCTGAATATGCTCTCATAGATATCACCTTTCAATCAATGTACTAAACACCTTAGTTACTTTATTCGCATCGGAATTAACCAAATCACGCATACTCTTTCTAGCCACAATATCCCTCTGATTATACTTGGCATTAAATTCTGAATAATCAACTACCATCATTTCGTCCTTAATCTCAAATAATCTAGAATATGCCAGTTCTGATTTAATGCAATACTGAATGCCCAATCCACCCAAGAAAAGCAGTTCCTCGAGAATTTCTATATCTATATTATCCCGAACAAATTCCTTCGCAATATAGAAGTAAGAGGCATTCGCTCTCCATCCTTTAATCACATCGTACTCACTAGTGTCTATGCCATATTTTTCAATAAATTTTGCAGCCAGCATTCTATATCGCTTTGAGTCCGCAGCATCCCGATGCTTCATCAGTTCCGCAAGCCATGCCAGAACATCTTTCTCCTGAAAATCCAATATCTTAAGATCATCACAATCCAATTCATACTTATGAACCCAACCATTGGTATCGTTTGGTCTGCATACCGCCCACTCTTTAGCAAGCTCTATACTTTCTGTCAGATAAAAACCACGCCCATAATCGTGCTTGTTATCACCTCGTCCATATGTTGGTGTAACCTCCTTATTCGGAGTACCATGATATAAAATTATTTTTCCCATTTTTCTCAGTTCCTCCTACACAAACACATTTTGCAACATATATTTTTTGATTTTTTGTAATTCATCGCACTTCCGCTGATGAAGGGTGATAAGGTTGTCGAGGTTCCTAAAATAGTCTCCTATTTTCTTTTGTTCATCAAAACTCGGACAGCTTATTGGAATACCTCTGCATACTTCTTGGTTTAATTTTGGCATAGCCATTCCGGAGTTATATTTTTTATAATCTTTTCGTTCAAGAGAATTACAAATGAAATTGTTTTCATTTCCATCTTTAGTTCTTAACACATGAGCATGGTTGTTAACCCAGTATTTTCCTGATGCCAAGAAGCAAACTGGATAATTTCTATCTGTAATATTAGCTCCATCTTCGCTTAATAAAACAAGTTCTTCATCAAATAAATATCCTTCTACATAATCCACAATTCCAGACGCGCCATAATATGGATACGGTCCACGAATTCGCTTGACACCCTCTAATGGTTTTCTCATTGTATCAAGAAATTCAACAACTTCTCCCAACTTACGCTGTTCCCAAGCGTCCGTAAAACCATCAAATCTAATTTCTGGAACGTTCGTCCCATTTTTCGGAAACATTTTTTGAAGCATGTATTTTTTTAATGTTTTTATTTCTTCACACTTACGCTGATGAAGGGTGATAAGGTTATCGAGGTTATCTAAATACTGTCCTATTTTTTCTTGTTCTTTTATTTTAGGACATGGAATTTCCATATCAGCAATCATTTCAAGTCTAACAGAATCAACAGAAGTTTTAGCCGTCATAGCCATCACGCGTTTATAAAAAAGTTTTGAAAAAGTATGGTAAAAATAATGTACGTTTAATTCATCTGTAAAGTCGTACATCCTGTAACAACGCTGGTGTAAGTCATATTTACCACTGACATAATGAAAGACTTTTCCTGTACCAACACCATCCCCTACGGTCAATACTGCTTCCTCATCATACAGATATTTATTGCTTCGTTCGATTATTGCAGAACGAACATAAAAAGGGTATTCTCCATCCTCGACTTTATCCTGAGTATTGCTCTTTCCAGTAGAAATAGAACATAATTCAGAAACCTTACGCTGTTCCCAATCATCCGTGTACCCTTTGAATCTAATCTTCGGACTTGTCATATCAATCACCCCTCAATCATATTAATCAAGTCATTTAACGACGACATAACTGCATCATCTGCAGAAGTCAATTCCTTAAGAAGTGACAAAAATTCTCCTTGTGCTTGTTTTATCTCTTCATCTGTTTTCTTCATCTCTGACAAAAGAGCCTTCAAATCTATCTCTTCCTCTTCTTCAAAGTTATCTACATATCTCGGAATATTCAAGTTGAAATCATTCTTTTCAATATCCTCAAAGCTGGCAAGGAAAGCTTCTTTTTCTACCGTTTCTCTCTTATTATACAATTCAATGACTGAATCTATATGTTCATCGTTCATTGTGTTTTGTTTTTTACCTTTATCGAACTTTTGAGAAGCATCTATAAATAATACATCTCTTCCTTCCCTATGTTTCTTCAGCACAACGATACAGGTTGGGATAGAGGTATTATAAAACAGATTCGCAGGCAAACCAATTACAGCATAAATATTTCCGGAACGCAGCAGTTTTTCTCTAATCTTTCCTTCTGCTGCACCCCTAAACAAAACACCATGAGGCAATACAATTGCCATAGTACCATTGCTTTTCAAATGATACAGACCATGAAGCAAAAATGCGTAATCAGCCTTTGACTTAGGTGCCAGCACACCATAATCGCTAAATCGTTCATCCTGCAAAAATCCGGCTGTAGCACTCCATTTTGCTGAATAGGGTGGATTCATAAGAACCATATTAAAATCCGTCTCTTCTCCTGTAGGCCAATCACCATCTAAAGTATCCCCATTATGAAGATGTTGATTCTCTGGCACAATTCCATGCAAAAACATGTTCATTCTTGCAAGATTGTACGTCGAAGTCATTAACTCCTGCCCATAATACTTAATATAATTTGGTTCTGTTGAATAGTTCTTTGCGTTCAGCAAAAGTGAACCTGAACCCATACATGGATCGTAAACCGACAATCCTTTCTTTGTCTCCTGTCCGGCAATAGCAATTTTTGTCAAGATTTTTGATACTGCCTGTGGGGTATAGAATTCTCCTGCCTTCTTTCCTGTTTCAGAAGCAAATTGACCAATCAAATACTCATAAGCATTTCCAAGTACGTCTGCATCCGAATTCAATAAATCTGCTTTATCAATTTCTTTAATTAGGCTTGAAATCGTATCACTCTGCTTCTGATCTCCAGTCCCCAAACGATTAGAATACAAATCAATATCTGTAAATAAATCTGCAAACAATGGGTCACTCTGTTCAATATTATTGAATGCTTTTTGTAACTTTTCACGATTAAATGCATTATTTCTTGCCGCATCTGCAAAACATGTATACGTTAATTCCGGCTCAATGACATAATGACATTCAGCCTTAATCTGGTCTTTTAATTCTTCAGCACTTTCATCTTCTAATGCTTCCTTATAAGCATCAAGAGCAACTTTTAATGTTTCCGGTTTCTCATCATAAAGCAAATCATAAACCTTGATCAAAAAAGAATCTGATAAATATTTATAAAAGACAATTCCTAATAAATAATCTTTATATTCATTTGCATCCATTTTAGAACGAAGTATATCTGCACCACTCCACAGTACGCTAATTAAATCCTTGCTGTTTTCCAATTCTGCCATTTTACATCCTCCATTTTGAAAATCCGATTCAGGAAACTCTAATATTAAGTATATCGAAACTATACTGAAATCGCAATCAGAATGTCTCAGGATTCCCAGGTGCAATGATTCGTTTCAGAAAAAAATGGTGTAACCTCGTCTTGTGAGATTACACCATTTTTCAAAATATATCACTTATTTTTTCTTCTTTAAGTTACCCAGTATAGACTGAAGCACGATGAAGAAGCACAGCAGTGCGGAAAGTACGATACGTACCCACCAGCTTGACAGTGTTCCCTGTGTTGTGATCAAACTGGAAATCGTTCCTTTGATCAGCACACCGAATACGGTACCAAACGGAGTACCTACACCACCACTTAACAGTGTACCACCGATAACGGCGGAGGAGATCGCATCCATTTCCAGACCTTTTGCCTGCTCAACGAATCCGGCACAACTGTTCAGACAGAACAGGAAACCACCGCATCCGGCAAGAAGACCGTCGAGAATGTATGCTTTTAATTTTGTTTTTCTAACATTAAGACCCATCATCATAGCACTCTGCGCATTTCCACCTACAGCGTATACGCTGCGTCCGAACTTCGTAAACTTCATAACGATGATAATAATCAGTACGATCAGTAACGCAATCACTACTGTCGGATAGATATATGCCGGAAGGAACTTTCCTCTCTTACTGTAAGAACCGATCGGCAGATATATCTTGCAGTTTGCCCATGCAAGAAATGTCTCATTCTTAATGGAAATCATATCTTTACTGATAACCGCCGTCATACCTCGTCCAAAGAACAGACCGGCCAGCGTTATGATAAACGGCTGGATATCCAGATAAGAGATCAGGAATCCCTGTACAAGTCCATATGCAAGTCCGATACCAAGTGCAAGTGCAACTGCCACATATGCGCTCATTCCCATGTTTTCCATGGAATATGCTGCTGCCATACAAACGAGAGCAGTTACGGAACCTACAGAAATATCGATACCACCGGAAATCATAACGATGGTAAGACCCATACTGATTACCAGAAGCCCTGCATTGGTAATAAATAAGTTAAAGAACATCTGTGGCTTTGCAAAACCTTTGTCTGCAAATACCATCATACCTGCCGCATACATAGCAACAAACAACGCTATTGTAATAACAAGCAGGAAGCTGTTACCATTTATTTTTCTCTTCTGAGAAGGAGATTTTCTTAATTTTGCCATTATTTGTTACCTCCTTCCACTGCCTGTGAAGCTTTCTTAGCTTTCATATTTGCCATGAATTTCTTGAATACCGGGCTCTGTAATACTACGATAATAACTACTACTACCGCCTTGTATACCGGGAGCTGGTCACCGGATACACCCATTGCATATAATGCTGTGGAAAGTGTCTGAATCGTAAAGGCACCGATTACGGAACCTATCAGGCTGAACTTACCACCACCAAGAACGTTACCGCCAAGAGCAACTGCAAGGATGGCATCCATTTCAAGGTTCAGACCGATATTGTTGGCATCTGCGGAATAGATACGGCTGGATGCCACAATACCTGCAACACCTGCCAGAACTCCACAGAGAATGTATGTCAGAAGCTTAATTCTTCTGGAGTTAAGACCCACCAGACGAGATGCGTTAGCGTTAATACCAACACTCTCAATATAAAGACCAAGTGCTGTCTTTTTCAGAACAAGGTATGCAACTACAACTACCAGCGCTGCAATAAATATCGGTGTAGGAACCGGGCAGCTTCCAATGTAACCACCGGCTACCATATAGGAACTAACACGAATATATGTAATCTGTCCCTGTGTAACAAGCTGTGCAATACCACGACCTGCTGTAAAGAGAATCAGTGTTGCAACCATCGGCTGGATATCCAGATAGGAAACAAGAACACCATTAAATAATCCGCAAACACCGGCAACAGCGATACCTACGATCACTGCCAGGAAAATAGGAGCTGCAAGCTCGTTAACAGATACTTCTCCACCGGAGAGAATCTGACAGCATACGGCTGCAGCAACAGCCATAACTGCACCAACACTGATGTCCTGTCCTCCGGAAGCTGCTGTTACAAGCGTCATACCAACCGCCAGAATAATCAGCTCAGAAGAACGGTTTACAATATCTACCATATATCCATACAAAACTCCATTTGTGATGGAGACTTTGAAAAATCCCGGAATCGTAACTGCTGCCACGACAAGCATAAGGAGCAGACATACGATAGGGAAGAACATATGCATGGATGTGACTTTTTTGATGTCAAAGCCTTTCTTATTCATCTCCTTCACCTCCTGCAATTGCTTTCATGATACCTTCCTGAGACAGTTCATCACCGGAAAGCTCTCCAACCTTCTTACCATCACGAAGAACAGCCATTCTGGAACATGTTCTGAGCATCTCTTCTACCTCTGAAGAAATAAATGTTACTGCCATTCCCTGATCTGCCAGATCAAGAACCAGTTTCTGAATCTCTGTCTTGGTACCGATATCAATACCACGTGTAGGCTCATCCAGAATCAGGTATTCCGGATTGGTAAGAAGCCATCTTCCGATAATTACCTTCTGCTGGTTACCACCGGACAGACTCTTGATCGGAGTCTCACGGCTTGCTGTCTTTACCTGCAGAAGCTCAATGTATTTATCCGCTGCTTCTTCCATCTCTTTACGGCTCATCGGATGGAACATACCGCGTTTTGCCTGAAGTGCGATAATAATATTCTCACGAACAGACAGATCTGCCAGAATACCCTCTTTCTTACGGTCTTCCGGAAGATATGCCATACCGAGTTTCATCGCATCGATCGGCGCATTGATCTTCACTTCTTTACCATTCACTTTCAGTTTACCGCTGTCAGCCTTGTCCGCTCCATAAATAGAACGAACCAGCTCAGAACGTCCGGAACCAAGAAGACCGGTAAGACCGATAACCTCTCCTTTATGAATCGTAAGGTCGAATGGTCTGATGGTTCCTTTGTGTCCAACACCTTCTGCTTCAATAAGCGGAATGTATTCTTTCAGTCCTTCATGTTCTCCCTTAATATCTGCAAGATCATCGAAATCTTTACCCATCATCTTAGCAACAAGCATAACTCGTGGCAGATCCTTGATCTCGTACTCACCAACAAGCTCTCCATTACGAAGAACAGTGATTCTGTCACAGACTGCATATACCTGTTCCAGGAAGTGTGTTACGAAGATAATACCTACACCTTCACTACGGAGTCTTCTCATAAGAACGAACAACTTCTCTACCTCATCATCATCCAGAGATGATGTAGGCTCGTCCAGGATCAGTACCTGACATTTCATATCTACAGCACGGGCAATCGCGATCATCTGCTGTTTTGCCAGTGAACATTCTTCCAGTTTATCTGTAGCATTCGCATCTATATCAAGGCTCTTTAATAACTCATTAGACTTCTTGTTCATCGTCTTCCAGTCAATAAAGCCTGCTTTTCTTGGTTCACGTCCGATAAATAAGTTCTCGGCAACTGTAAGATTTGGACAAAGGTTAACTTCCTGATATACAGTACTGATACCCTTTGACTGTGCATCCTGTGGTGACTTATTCACGATCGGAGCATCATTTCCTGCCAGTCTGATCTCTCCGGCTTCAAAATCATGTACACCTGTCAGTACTTTGATCAATGTAGACTTTCCGGCACCATTCTCACCCATAAGTGCGTGAATCTCACCTTTGCGGAGAGTAAAGTCAACATGCTGCAATGCCTTTACTCCCGGGAAAGTCTTGGAAATATCCCGCATGGTTAATACAACATTTTCTTCCATTCTCAAACTCACCTGCTTTCTCTCTCATTACAATCACAACAAAAAATCAGGCGCGGCAGCATATTCAGGCTATATGCCTCCTTATTCTACCGCGCCTTCTTATCCCCTAAGGATTACATTTCATATGTAATTTTAGTAAGCACGTCCGTCGATAACTTCCTGTGTTACTTCTGTTACTTCGTACTCTTCTCCGTCAACTGTAACTGATGGAACGTCTAAGCCGTAAGTAAAGATTCCTTCATCAACATAAGCGATCTTTTCAACTTCTTCGCCAGCTTCAAGCTTCTTGATGAGTTCTTCTACACGTGGTGCGTGAAGTGGGTTACACTCTACGTTACACATGATGTCACCTGTTAATGTCATCTCGATACCTGCTTTAACTGTATCGAAGGAGATAACGATGATGTCACCATCTGGACCAACTGTCTTACCAGCTGCTTTGATAGCATCGATAGCACCGAATGCTTCGTTATCGTTCTCGCAGTATACAACGTTGATGTTGTCATGCTGTTTCAGCATAGACTCCATAACTTCCTGACCTTTAGCCTGTGTAAATTCACCTGTCTGCTGTGCAACGATGTTCCATCCATATTTCTCTGCGCCTTCTTCAAGACCTTCTGTACGTCCGATCTGAGCAGAAGCACCGATTGTTCCCTGGATGTGAGCGATGTTAAGCTCTGTTATTCCCTTAGCTGTTGCATAAGCGTTCAGCCATTCAGCAGCTTTCTGACCTTCAAGCTTGAAGTTACCACCGACGTAGCATGTGAATAAGCTGTCATCAGATACGTCTACCATACGGTCAACTGTGATAACCGGAATGTCTGCATCTTTTGCTTCCTGAAGAACTGTATCCCAACCAGTCTCTGTTACAGGTGCAAGTACGATGTAGTCAACTTCCTGCTGGATAAAGTTACGGATTGCTGTAATCTGATTTTCCTGCTTCTGCTGAGCATCATCGAAGATTAACTTGTATCCGTTCTCCTCTGTAAATGTAGTTTTCATAGACTCTGAGTTAGCTGTACGCCAGTCAGACTCTGCACCAACCTGTGCGAAACCTACTGTGATAACATCGCTTCCGCCCTCATCAGAACCTGCATCTTCAGAAGAGTCTCCGCCTTTGCTTCCACAACCTACTGCCATGGTTGCTACCATTGTTACCATAAGTAACGCTGCAATGAGTTTTCTTTTCATTTTTTCATATCCTCCTTATTTTTTCGTTGTCTCACGAACAACTTGCTTATTCATATGTTAACGAATTATGAACGATTTGAAAACAGAATTTCTTTTGAAAAAGGTGGGATATTTTTTGCCGCTAAAAAAACTGTAACTTCTGTTCCTTCTCCGCTCTTACTCTGGAATGAAATCCCGTATTCTTCTCCATAATAATGTCGGATCCTCTGATTTACATTCGCTGCACCAAAGCCGCCGCTTCCATCATCGATCTCCTTCTTTTCAATATTACGCCGCAGTCTTTCCAGTTCCTGCTCTGTCATACCACGTCCGTTATCTGTTACATGGAATACAAGACGTCCATCTTTCTCTTCTCCGGTAATGCATATCATACCCTTTCCGCGCTTGTTTTTAATTCCATGATATAACGCATTTTCAACAAGCGGCTGCAAGGTAAGCTTCGGAACTACATAATTGTAAATGTTCTCATCAATCGCAATCTCATAATCCATAATATCCTGATAACGGAACTGCTGAATCTTCAGATAACTTTCTATATGAAGCTTTTCCTCTTTTACTGTAATAAATTCCTGCCCTTTGCTAAGTGTGGTCCGAAAGAAATCCGATAACGCGGTGACCATGGATACGACCTCTTCGCTCTTCTTCTCCTCCGCCAGCCAGACAATAGTATCCAGCGTATTATAGAGGAAATGTGGGTTGATCTGCGCCTGCAGAAGCTTCGTCTCTGCAATATGCAGATTTTCCTGCTGCTGCTTGATATCTTCTACGAGAATTCCGATTTCCTCGGTCATGTTGTTGAAACTTTCTGTCAGCACGGCAATCTCATCCACACTTTCCACATCCGTCTTAACTGTAAAGTCTCCTTCCGCAACCCTGGATGTAAGATCACAGAGGTTACGAATCGGATGTGTTATACTGCGTGTCGCACGATACGTCAGCCACAGAGCAGCTACAATAGCGATGACAGATGCAAAAAGTGAGATCGTGATGGTATTTTTAATCCGGGCATTCAGCTCTGCCTGAATATTGTTAAAATTCATCGTTTCAACATATATATAATCATTAATTCCCTTCTGGATAATAGATGTAAGCACTTTGATATTGTTGTCATAAAAATCCACACGTTCTTCATAAACACTGTTTCCATGAATACTATCTTCTAATTCTTCCACACGCTTTTCCAATGTCCCAAGCGTATTTTTTACACGAAGAATATCCCTGCTGTTCCCAGAAACAGTAGCCAGTTCAGCCAGTCGGTCACATGCATCTTCAAACTCGCCAATATATGTGTAAGGATTTACGGTCATAATACCATTTATTGTAGTTTCACCATTTCCCAGTTCCTCCATATCTTTATTACCTATAACGGCAAGATACATACTATAATCCATGCGCTCTTTAAAATCTTTTGAATATTGGTTCGCATAGGATACACTTTTCGTAATCTGCGCATATGCTTTCGCAGTGTTGCTCATGGAAACCAGCATATATGCAACAACAGCGAACATAGGAATAAATACGGCAAATGAGATCATAACCAGTTTTCGATTCAAAGACTGCTTTGCATACTTCTTCATATCTTATCCCTTTCTGCGGGCACGATATTCCTTCGGAGAACATCCTTGTGTCTTTTTAAATATGTAGCTAAAATAATGTGGGTCTTTATATCCGACCTCATACCCGATCTCCGAAGTCTTCATCGGCGAACAGGTAAGGAGTTCTTTCGCCTTATCCATACGAATCTCAGTCAGATACTCCACAAATGTCTTTCCAACCTCACGGCTGAATACAGAACTGAAATAACTCGGACTCATTCCAACACTTACTGCAACAGCATTAAGAGAAATATCATCCGACATGTACATTTCATTAATCTTCGCCTTAGCAGACTCAATGATATCGGAGTATCTCCTTCCACTCACTTCGTTTCGAAATTCAATCGCTTCACTCAGCAAAGGAATCAGATACTCTTCCAGCTCATCAAGCGTCTGTATCAGTCCGATCCTGCTCTTAAGCTTATCGGATTTTTCTTCCAGTTCTAGCTTGGGTACACCCATTTTCTCGCAGAAAGACATGACAACAATATAAATATCCATAATGATATATTGTCTCATAAGGAGCGAACGGAAATTATCTTCTGTCACTTCTGCCACACATGCCTTGGCAAAGCTTTCAATTTCTTCCAGCATCCCGTTATTCAAAAACTTTTCGATCAGCATACGCGTCTTTTCCGTTGCACCAAACTCACTTAATTTGAAAGCATCATCCTCATGCGCCGCCAGCATATCCTTTCCGGTACTGATTCGATTGTTCTCCTGCATAAATCTTCCCGCAAATGCTTTATCTGCCTCACGGAAAGATTCCCGCAGATCTCCAAGATCAGAGACGCTCTTTCCAATACCTCCATAATAAGCAAGACTTTCATATTGTCCCATCGTCTCTGTAAGCTTCCGGGCAAATGCACCTGTTCTTTCTTCCATCTGTGCTTCATCTGCTGCCGTAAGAAGAAATCCCCAGCCATCAATTCCCCTCTGAAAGCTGCATACATACGGTATCTCCTCTACCACCTGGTCAATGTCCTCATATACATGCTGAACAACATCCGGCTGTTTGTAATTTTCCTCCGTAGCAAGGAGTTTAAAAAGCAGGATGTTAAATGCACCTGCACACAGATTCATATCGTACTTTTTCCCCGCCTCTACAGCTTCTTCTGTGGAAAGCTTATTTCCATCAATCAGATGGCCGAAGAACTTCAGCTTTTCCTGTTCCGTATTTTCCTGCATTTCTTTAGAATACTGCTTCAGAAGTTCCTTTTCTTCACGCTCCTGATAAATAGAATCGCTGACATCACGCAGTACTTCCAGAAGCTTCACCGATGATACCGGCTTCAGAAGATACTCTGCCACTTTCAGCCGAATCGCCTGTTTCGCATATTCAAATTCATCATAACCGCTCAGAATAAGTATCTGAATATCTGGAATCGCTTCTTTTACCAGTCTGCTAAGCTCCAGACCATCCATAAAAGGCATCTTAATATCTGTAATAAGAATATCCGGTTTCTTTTCCAGAATCATCGGATAAGCCAGTTCACCGTCACTCGCCTCTCCGACAAACTCATATCCTTCCTTTTCCCATTCGATGCTGTTCTTGATTCCGTTTCTGATAACGACCTCATCTTCTACTAAAAATACTTTTATCATTAATTATTCTTACCTTCTTCCGTAATCTCGTGATACTTTACTCTGTCCATCGTAAAGCCCCGTCCACGAACTTCATTAATCTGTGTAATTGTAATAAATGCTTTGGGGTCAACACTGTGTATCAGCTCCTTTACAGAGTACAGCTTACGCTTCGGAATAATACAAAGAACACCTTTTTGCGCCTCTCTGCCAAATCCCGTCTCAATGTGTACCATTGTCACACCCGCATCCAGTTCTATGAGCATTTTCTTGCGAATCTCCTCATATCTGTCTGAAATAACAAAAAGCTGAATCTGAGACTGACCAAGGAGCATAACACGGTTCAGAACGAATGTTTCCAGAATCAATGTCAGGATACCATACATGATCTGTTCTGCATCGGAAAACATTGCCTGTGCACCAAGTACGATAAAATCCACAATATACATCAGCACCGCTACTGATACATGGAACCATTTATTAAACACCAGCGCCAGAATATCCGTACCACCGGTGGATGAGCCTACACGAACAATAATACCGACGCCCAGTCCAAGAAGACCTCCACCATAGATCATGGCCAGCATAATATTATCTGTCAGATTCTCGATTCCGGGTATTGCCTGCATAACTGACAAAAACGCCGGATACAAAAAAGTACTCATGATCGTTGTAACAATAAACTTCTTTCCCAGCGTAAATGCCCCCAGAAGGAAAAGAACACCGTTTACTACAAACACAATGGAAGACAGAGCAATCGGCACATAATGACTGATCGTAAGACCGATACCTGTCGCTCCTCCCATGATAATTCCATGCGGAACCATAAATGCCGCAACGGTAAATGCCAGTATGATATTTCCAATCAATACTCCCATGACTGTATATAAATGTTTTCCCCAATTTTGTTTCATCTTCTCTTATATTCCTTTCATTGTGAGCTGGATTCTCTTCTTTTTCAGATCCACACTCATTACTTTTACATCTACGATATCCCCAACACTGACTGCCTCCAGAGGATGTTTGATAAACTTCTTATCTGTAATCTCTGAAATATGAACCAGTCCGTCCTGATGAACACCAATATCTACAAACACACCAAAATCAATTACATTTCGTACCGTACCCTTCAAGATCATGCCTTCTTTTAAATCCTTCATCTCCAGCACATCTGTGCGAAGAATCGGTCTTGGCATCTCATCACGTGGATCTCTTGCCGGCTTCTCCAGCTCTTTCACAATATCCCGAAGCGTAATCTCGCCAAGCCCCAGTTCTTCAGCGAGCTTTTTATAATCCCGGATCGTAAGTGACAGACCGACAAGCTTTCCTCCCTGGATATCTGACGGTACAAATCCCTGTTTCTTAAGAAGCTTTTCTGCCGCCTCATATGATTCCGGATGTACACTTGTCGCATCCAGCGGATTCTCTCCATTCTGGATACGCATAAATCCGGCGCACTGCTCGTATGCTTTCGGTCCAAGTTTCGGTACCTTAAGAAGCTGTCTGCGATCTGTAAAACGACCATTCTCTTCACGGTAGGTCACAATATTTTTTGCAATCGCCGCCGAGATACCGGAAATATAGGAAAGAAGCGGTGCGGAAGCCGTATTCAGGTCTACGCCGACTTTATTTACACATCCCTCGACAACTCCTGACAAGGCCTCACTTAACTTCTTCTGATTCATATCGTGCTGATACTGGCCGACGCCTATGGACTTCGGATCAATCTTCACAAGCTCTGCCAGCGGATCCTGCAGTCTTCTCGCAATGGATGTTGCACTCCTTTGTCCCACATCAAACTTCGGAAATTCTTCTGATGCCAGCTTACTTGCCGAATAAACAGATGCACCGGCTTCATTTACGATCACATACTGTACCTTCTGCGGAATCTCCTTCAAAAGTTCTACAATAAACTGCTCCGACTCTCTGGAAGCCGTGCCATTACCAAGTGAAATCAATGTAATATTGTACTTCGCGATAATTTTCTTAAGCAAATCCTTAGAAGCCTGTATCTTCTGCGGCGTCGTCGGTGCTGTCGGATAGATCACCGTCGTTCCGATCACCTTTCCTGTCGGGTCTACCACAGCAAGCTTACATCCGGTACGAAATGCCGGGTCCCAGCCAAGGACAGTCTGTCCCACGATCGGAGGCTGCATCAGAAGCTGCTGCAGATTCTTTCCGAATACTTCAATTGCCCCGTCTTCCGCCTTCTCCGTCAGGTCACTTCGAATCTCCCGCTCAATTGCAGGTGCGATCAGTCTCTTGTAACTATCCTCCACTGCTTCTTTTAAAATCGGTGCAGTATACGGATTGTCCACTGTAATGACCTGCTTTTCCAGATACCGGATAATATCCTCTTCCGGAGCCTCTACCTTCACGGTCAGGAACTTCTCTTTCTCACCACGATTCAGTGCAAGAACCCTGTGCCCCGCCAGACGTGACACCGGTTCTTCAAAATCATAGTACATCTCATACACAGATTCTGCTTTCTCATCCTTTGCCACAGATATTACTTTTCCTTTTTTCACAGTTGCCTTTCTGATCCAGCTTCTGTAATCGGCTTCGTCAGAAATACTCTCTGCAATAATATCCTTTGCTCCGGCAATTGCCTCTTCTGCCGTATGCACTTCTTTTTCTTCATCAATGTACGCTTGTGCAAGCTCCGGTACCGGCTTGTCCGCTTTCTGCAGGGTAATAAGAACAGCTAGCGGTTCCAGTCCCTTCTCCTTTGCAATGGTTGCACGTGTCCGCCGTTTCGGACGATACGGGCGATACAAATCCTCTACCACTACAAGGGTCTCTGCTGCAATGATCTGCGCACGTAATTCATCTGTCAGCTTTCCCTGTTCCTCTATACTGGACAAAACCTGTTCTTTTTTCTCTTCCAGATTTCGCAGATATGTCAGTCTCTCAAAAAGCTTCCGAAGCTTTTCATCATCAAGAGTTCCTGTTGCTTCTTTTCGATAACGGGCAATAAAGGGGATCGTATTTCCCTCATCAATCAGCTTTACCGCTGCGTCTGTCTGCCATCTCTTTACACCAAGTTCTTCCGTAATTTTTTGATTGATATCCATATATTTCCCTCTCTGATCTAACTAATACATCAGGTCATATTATACCCGAATTTACTGCACCATGCAATGTTTCAAGCGATACCGAGTTCACTCTGTTTTCTTGAAAAACCTCGTTTCATATGGTATACTGATGATAAATATACAGGAAGGAACTATGATAGCTATGAACTCTATGAAAGAAACAGAAACCATGTCCAGACAGCAGATGAAATCCAGAGAAACAAAAGCTAAAATTTTCCGTGCCGCGAAAAGCATCTTACAGAAAAAAGGCTACGAAGAGCTTTCTATTAAAAATATATGTGAAGAAGCCGGCGTCTCCAACGGAAGCTTCTATCACCATTTCAAGACAAAGGATGATCTTCTTTCTTATTACATTGAAGAGCAGCCCAGTATCAACCCTGACCTTCTGGAGATTCCGACAAGTGCCCAGGAAGCGAAAGATGCCATTATATATGTATATCTGAATTATGTACATTACTGCGAAGATCTTGGTGTATCATTTATGTCCAATTACTATACACCAAAGAATCAGTCACTCAATCCGTTGATTCGTACAGAGCGGCCTTATCCTATCGTTACTGTTCACAATTATATGCAGAAATGCATAGAGGCAGGCGTTATCGCTCCTCATATCCCATTAGACGACATGACGACCGATATTCGTATGATCGTGATCGGGAATGTATTTGAATGGTGCCTGAAAAATGGCGATGCTGACTTTGAGGGAAATATGAAACGTTCTCTGGAAACTTATCTGAACGGAGCATTTTGAGGCAACAAAAAAATCCTTCAAGCAAGCGGTCTTAAAGGATTTTCTTAGAAGGGAATATGGTAACTACTACCAAACAATAATATCTTGTAACTATAGTATAACGCTATGTTTCAAATAAATCCAATTGCTTATTTTAATATACAGTGTGTATTTATAGATAAAATCTATAATGGAGGTATTATGTACGCTTTTATCATCAATCCAAACGCCCGCTCCGGTCTCGGCATACAAATATGGCGACAGCTGGAGACGATTATAAAAGAGAAAGGAATCCCCTATCAGGCATACCTCACACGGTATCCGGGTCATGCTTCTGACTTCGCCCGGGAGATTACTTCTACCTGTCCTTCTCCAGTCATTACAGTCCTTGGGGGTGATGGCACGATCAATGAAGTCATAAACGGGATCCCAAGACTTTCCGAAATCACTCTGGCGTATATTCCCATCGGCTCCGGCAACGATTTTGCAAGATCTATGCAGTTATGCTCAGACCCCGAAGCCGCCCTTTCCCATATACTAAATCCAGAGAAATACGCATATATTAATATAGGTCGCCTTACCTGGGAAAACAAGGTGCGCCGATTTGCCATAAGTTCAGGGATTGGTTTTGATGCAGATGTTTGTTTCCACAACATCTCATCTCATCTGAAAAAATATTTAAACCACTTAAAGATTGGCAAATTCTCTTATACGGCAGTTGCACTTAAGCGACTTCTTGCGCTTAAGCCAGGTACCATGTCAATTACACTGGACGGAAAAGATACACACACCTTTCAGAAAGTGTATTTTGCAACGGCAATGAACCAGCGATATGAAGGCGGTGGATTTAAATTCTGTCCAGAAGCAGACCCTGGCGATGATCTTATAGATATCATTGTAATCGCCGATATGCCAAAGATGAAGGCACTTCTACTTTTGCCCACGGCATACAAAGGATGGCATACACATTTTAAAGGCGTACACATCTACTCCTGTCGGTCTGCATCCATACAGAGTGTTCCCACGCTGCCGGTACATACCGATGGCGAGCCGATCGTAAAAACATCTGCCGTCACTTTTTCACTGGAACCTGAAAAAATACGCCTGATCTGTTCCTGACAGATCTGTCTGTCCTGACAGGAGATATACTTATGATGATTTTGGTAATAACAGTGTTACTGTTGATTCTTATATATATATTTGCTATTTGGCCGGAAACAGCGAGAAAAGACCGCATCTCCCTCTTCTGTGGCAAAATGTTTGCCCATCGTGGCTATCACTGCAAAGAAAAGGGTATACCGGAGAACTCGATGCGTGCTTTTCGGGCGGCAATTGATAAAAACTATGGGATCGAACTGGACGTGCATCTGACAGCCGACCTGAAAACAGTTGTTTTTCACGACGATACACTGAACCGGATGTGTAATCGTCCCGGCATACCGGAGCATCTGACGGCTAAAGAACTATCTGCATGCAGACTTCTGGATACAGATGAACACATTCCGTCTCTTAAGGAAGTCCTGACACTTGTAAACGGACGCGTTCCTCTCCTGATCGAACTGAAAATCCCGGGACGCTCCACCGTAATCTGCGAAAAGGTGTATGAACAGCTTAAGGACTATGATGGGCCTGTTCTGATCCAGTCCTTTAACACCGCCGGTCTTTACTGGTTCAGGAAACATGCTCCCTGTATATTACGTGGACAGCTTGCTTCCAATTTCATCAAATCTCCGACGAAAGAACACTTTCTATTTCGATTTATGGTAACGCATTTACTCATAAACTTTATTGGAAAACCGGACTTTATCTCTTATAAACTTTCCGACCTGCCGGTCATAAGCAGCCGGATCATTCGTTTTCTGTGGAATACTCCGTTTGCAGTATGGACACTCCGGACCAGGGAGGCACTAAAAGAGGGAATCTCACACTATGATATGTCGATTTTTGAAAAATCCTGTGAAAATTATTAATAAACAGTGAACATCCTTGTTGATTCAATTTTTTCGTGTTATAATCCGTGAAGAACAATATAGATACGATTCATAAAGAAAGGATGAATGCAAGCTATGGAAAAAGCAAAGCGTCTGATCTACAAGTACCGACATGCATGGGTTTTTTCATACGCCTTTATCTATATGCCGTGGTTTATCTATCTGGAACGGCGAACCAATGTACAATACTACATTATTCATTCGCCATTAGATGACTATATTCCTTTTATTGAATATTTCATCGTTCCATACCTTTTATGGTTTGCTTTTATCGCAGTGACTGTTTTGTATTTCTTTTTTACAGACCGTAAAGGCTTTTACCGGCTGACTGCTTTTTTATTTACAGGAATGACAATTTTCCTGATCATATGTACCGTTTTTCCAAACGGTCTGCATTTAAGACCTGTGGTTTTTGCAAGAGACAACATATTCGTAGACCTCGTCAGATATCTGTATGCAACCGACACTTCTACGAATGTACTGCCAAGCATCCATGTATTCAATTCCATTGGTGCGATCATTGCAATCTCACACAGTGATGCTCTGAAAAAGCATAAAGGTGTACAGTATGCTTCCTACGTACTGGCAATACTTATCATTATGTCAACTGTCTTCTTAAAGCAGCATTCCATAACCGATGTGATTGCAGCTTTTGTGATGGCAGGTATACTTTATCCATTTGTATATGCTACTGAGACACGGAAGGCTGCCAAGTTTTCCCATCAGTTAACATAGACGATTATTAATGAACCAAAGGAGGAACAAGGTTATGAGAGCAGAATTTAGTGAAAATCTGATTACAGGAAATGAGCTGATTGATTCCCAGCATGAAGAGCTGATTGGAAGAATCAATAAGCTTCTTGACAGCTGTGAAGTGGACGGCGGAAAGGTAACAGCCGTATCAACACTGGATTATCTGGCAGATTACACAGACTTCCATTTCCATGACGAAGAAGAGCTGCAGAAAGAAATTGAATATCCACACTACGAGCAGCACAAGGCACAGCATGACGGATTCAAAAAGACTGTAGACGAGTTACATGAGATGCTTCAGGAAGAAGAAGGTCCTTCTGCTGCTTTTGTAAGCAAGGTTGAAGAGAATGTCATCAAATGGTTCTACAACCACATTGAAACATTTGACCGCTCTGTAGCTGAATACAAAAACATGAAAGAAAACAGTGGCCGGCTCTAATTGCCGACCACTTTCTTTTACAGCATTTCAATAAATGCAGCGATTCTTGTATTTAACTGTCCCACATCTGCCTGTGAATAATCTGTCTCCACATTGATATATGGAATTCCCTTTTCATTATTTACAAAACGACGAATAGCCAGCGTTTCCACATTGTATGTATGACATGCCTGAAGTGTCATCTCCACAACACCATCTACCTTATATTCATCAATCAACCTGCCAAGAAGCTCCAGACGGTTCGGATTTGGTGTCATAACAGAGCAGCCGATACTCAGATATCTTCTTGCAATTGCATCATAAACATCCGGATTATCCTCATCTACCATCTTGTCAATGGATTTCGCACCGGAACAGCTCTCGTATGTTACAACGATACCACCGTTATCTTCCACCGCTCTGATCACCTTCTCTGTTGCGCCGCCGATCGGGCATCCCGTAATCAGGATACGAGGTTTCTTCTCTTCCATCTTGCCTTCTGCATATTCTTTTTCAATCTTTTCCACAAGAGCATCCACTTCACCTGCGATCAGTGACCGGTCAAACTTGAATGTACTTCCGTATAATACCTTGAAGAGATCCTGACCTTTGATCGGTGCCGGATCATGCTTCATCACTTCATAGAGACGCTTCAGCGCTCCTCTTGCTTCGTTATTTGTCTTTATCGCTTTACGGATATCCTCTTCTGTAATAGTTACTCCAAACTTCTCCTCCAGATATTCTTTAAAACGGATGATCTCTTTTTTCCAGAGCTTCAGCGCTTCTTCGCTCTGTGTATTGGGAAGCTCCATTACAAAAACATCTTTAAATTCTGACATGTACTCGTACATCTTTTTCTTTCCGTCACATGTTGTCTCTCCAACAACTACATCAGAAAAATAAAAGAATGGACATTTATCTGTCTTGGCAAATCCATAACTGGACTTGATAAGCGGGCACAGATTCTTTGGCAGATCCTTCTCTGCCTCTGCGATCGTCTCGTCAGATGTAGAACACAGACTTACACTTGCAGCTCCCATAGCCATAGGCAGCTCCTGCGGGAAATAGGTACAATAAGAACCGATAACCGGTACCCCTTTATCCTTTAATTGCTTTACTGCCAGAAAGGAATTCTTTCTCTGTTCTGCAAACTCCTCAAAAACCTCTGGCAAATCTTTTATTATCTCCATTTTTCTTCCTCCTTGCCTTCGCATAAATACCTGCTATTATCATAGCACTTATCTGCCCTGTTCAGTGATTGAAAAATATAATAATACAGTCATATTTATAGATGCTTTCTATATATTTTATATATATTCCATATAAGAATCAAAAGCCGATGGGACCGGATAAACATTCATTATTTCATCTGGGTGAATAAACAGATACTCTTCTTTATTCGTCTTTTCCAGCTCATCCACCCAGATCTCATATCCGATCATATGCCACTCTACATGACTGAAAATATGCTTCGCCGCCGGAAGCTTCTTCATACGCACCGGCATAAGCCCGATATTCTTACAATAATCCTCCGCCTCCTGTCGTTTCAGATGCCCCGGAACATTAGGAAGCTCATAAAGACCTGCAAGCAGTCCTTTATCCGGCCTTTTCACGATGGCTGTGCGGTCACTGTCACGAAATACAAAAACCGTCTTCTTCTGGACTTTCCTTTCTTTCGCCTTACTTCTTACAGGAAGTTCCTCCACACGTCCCTCCAGCCTTGCCTTACAAAAAGAAGCTGCCGGGCACTGTTCACAACGCGGTTCGCCATTTGGCACACACACAACCGCGCCCAGTTCAATAAGGCCCTGGTTAAAGTCACTGGAAGCATCAGAAGGAATGACCTTAGAAAGCTTATCTTCCATCTGTTTTCGCGTACTTTGTTTCATAATATCACTGGCATCTCCGGTAATTCTCGCCACTACACGCAAGACATTGCCATCTGCCGCCGGATATGCCAGATCATAGGCAAAGGAACTGATGGCACCGGCGGTATAGTTGCCGATTCCCTTAAGGGAAAGTATCTCCTCATAAGTATTGGGGAATTCTCCATGATATTCTGTCATGATCTGCTGTGCTGCTTTTTGCATATTACGCACGCGATTATAATACCCGAGACCTTCCCACAGCTTCAGAAGCTTCTCTTCCTCTGCCTGTGCAAGAGAGCGGACATCCGGAAGTTCCTTTAAAAACCGCTCATAATAAGGCTTTACCGCTTCCACTCTCGTCTGCTGAAGCATGATCTCGGATACCCATATATGATAAGGATTCTTCGTATTACGCCACGGCAGCTCTCTTTTATTTTCCCGGTACCATCCGACCAGCGGACGTACAAGTTCATATAGCTCTGGTGTCTCCAGTACGACCGGGACTTCATCTCCTACGCAGATACTGTCCTCTGTCACATAACAGTCTCTTGCGATCACATGTACTCCCGCATAAGCCGCCTCACAAAGGGCGTGCGCAAATTCCGGATGCGTCCGTACATTTGGTGTAAAATACCGCACATCCTTCATCTGCACAACAAAGAAAACATATGCCTCGTATCCCTCTTTTATCGCTTCCGAAAGTTCATGTACATGCTTTACCGCCCGCTCACTGGGCGCGTCCGGGAACCTTGCCACACCATCTTCCTCCAGAGTAACCCCCTTGATCTCAATGAGTATCTTTCTCTCCCCTGCTTCTACATAAAGGTCAATTCTGGACTGTCCATAAGTATATTCCGGCCGGATCTTCGTAATACCCGGAATCAGATTCCCTTCCTCCAGCCATTCCTTTACAACCCGATTGGGAATCTGCGAATCCATATTGATCATCCGGTCTCCCTTCCGTACTGCAATCAGATCCCACCGAGTCTTTCTGTCAGGATTCTCACTTTCCTGTATATAAATATCTGTCCCCGGTACAAGAAGCTCTGCACATCTGCCGGTATTTTTCACATGTATCGTCTCTTCTTTCCCATCGATCACAGCCCGTGCGACAAATCGGTTAGGCCTGTTAAGAAATGTAGCCTTTTTTATTCCTGCATACTTCATAAACTCTCCTCTATATTCAACAAAGGTCTGAGATTAACTCAGACCTTCTTCTTCATTCTTTGTGCAACTCCTCTCTCCCTGCTCTGCAAGGCACGCCTGAATCGCTTCATTCAATGATAACATCTTTTCATCCAGAGTAGATACCATATCTGCACATTCCCGCAGATCGCGGCTGATATAATCCGGAGCATTTCCTTCAAACTTATAATAAATCTTGTGCTCCAGGCTTGCCCAGAAATCCATCGCAATCGTACGTATCTGTATCTCTACCTTTGTATCTACTACACTGTCTGATAAAAATATCGGCACAGACACGAGCATATGATAACTCTTATATCCGCTTTCCTTTGGATTCTTAATATAATCCTTGATAGAAAGAACCTTCAGATCACTCTGATTCCCGATCATCTCTGCCAGCCGGTAAATATCCGAGGTAAACGAACAGATCAGTCTTACTCCGGCAATATCATTGACATACTTTACCATATTCTCAATCGACGTCTCATAACCATACCGCTTCAGCTTTTTAACAATACTCTCCGCCGTCTTCACTCGCGTCTTAATATGCTCTATCGGATTATACTGATGCACATGTTGGAACTCGTCGTTCAATATCTCCAGCTTCGTCCCCACTTCTTTCAACGCGGAATTATACAGAAACATAACTGTCTTCCAGCTGTCAACATCTTCATAACTCTTAATTGCTTTCTCCATATATATCCTCTCCTTTCTTGCCCGAAGAGTGCATTGTGTCTTATATAAGTATACCATATAATGAAATGCTTTGTATCGGATTTCACAATTATTTAATATTCGATGCCTTCTCTCGCCGACTGTCCCTGGTCAAATGGATGCTTGATCTTCTTCATCTCCGTCGCATAATCCGCCACATCTAACAGACGTTCAGACACTTCATGTCCCGTCATAATGATCTCCAGCCCTCTCGGCTTATGCAGAAGAAAGCTCATAAGCTTATCTTCATTCAAGAGCTTAAGCTGCACCACATCCAGAATCTCATCCAGAAACAACACATCAAACGGACTACAGAATTTTACGATCTCGTCCAGTGCTTTTGTATAATAATGACGAAGCTCCGCCTTCTCGTCGCTGTTCATCTGATTAAAAAACTTGACCTTATCCCTGCCCGGAAGACAGATGATCTCCGGAATCGCTTCCAGTATTTTTCTCTCAGAGGAGCTGTTATCTTTCAGAAACTGAAAAACAAGCACACGAAGTCCACTCCCGGCAGCCCGTACTGCCTGGCCTACCGCCGCAGTCGTCTTGCCTTTTCCATAACCATAATAAATGTGAATTCTTCCTGTGCCTGTCATACGTTTCCTCCTGTTCTATTACAAATCCAGTTTCATATCACCGAACTTGATCCAGCCCTTCTTACGCATGAATTCAGATACAATTAATGTTACTGCTGCCGGCAATATGATCTGGATAACAAGTATCTTAACCAGAACGACCATTGCCGCTTCTGTCTGAATCATTGTCTGCCATGTCATGATCTGACCGACCAGTCCTGCAGTTCCCATACCTGAACCTGTAGCATTACTTGTCATATGTAATACCATCGTTCCCACAGGTCCCAGAACTGCACTGGAAATAATGGCAGGAAGCCAGATAATCGGTTTTCTTACAATATTCGGTACCTGCAGCATGGATGTTCCGATTCCCTGCGCAAGCAGACCGCCAATTTTATTTTCTCTATAACTTGCTACTGCAAAGCCTACCATGTTACAGCAGCATCCAACAGTTGCCGCACCTGCAGCAAGTCCGGACAGATTCAGGATAATTCCCAGTGCTGCCGAACTGATCGGAAGCGTCAGTATCATACCCATCAGAACAGATACGACAATTCCCATAAGGAATGGCTGCTGTTCCGTTCCCCAGTTAATGATAGAACCAAGCCATGCCATAAATCCGGAAATCGGAGGTCCAAACAAAAGACCCACTGCAGAGCCCGCTCCTATGGTAACAATCGGTGTTACCAGAATATCTACTTTCGTGCGTCCGGACACAAGATGTCCACATACAATCGCCACATAGGCAGCGATAAACGCACCAAGCGGCTCTCCCGGCCCTGCATATACCATAGCACCATCCACAAGAACAGCTCCGGCAAGAAGCTTACTTGCAAATCCGCCGACCATACCTGCCACACCTGCCGATACTACAACAAGGGGACTTTCCTGAAACTTATATGCAACAGCCACACCAATACCCGCACCGGTCAGAGATGCTGCTACTTTTCCAAGAACAAATATCATATCTCCCACTGATCCTCCAATCAGTGTTCCGATCTGCTGAATAATTGTTCCAATAATTAAAGTTGCAAATAATCCTTGTGCCATTGCGCTCAGACCATCAATAAATATACGGTCCAGCGCCTTTTTTAATCTTTCCATCTTCTCTCTCCTTAAGTGTTTACTGTAAACTTATGTGTAATGTCTACTGTCTTTACACTCGGAGATTGTAGCATATATCACTTTTTTAATCAAGACTTTTTATTGATGCCACGTTTTGCACAAATATCATTTAAACAACACTTGTCACAATATGGTTGTGTCCGCGCTGTACAGACGTCTCGCCCATGATAGACAAGTCGATGGCAGAAATCACTGCCTTCTTCTGGCGGAATGATCTTCCACAGCTCCATCTCCACTTTCTTAGGCTCCTTGATGTCTTTTACAAGCCCGATTCGGTTGCAGAGGCGGATACAATGTGTATCCGTAACAATTGCGGGTTTGCCGAACACATCCCCCATAATCAGGTTTGCGCTCTTTCTTCCCACTCCCGGTAGTTTTAAAAGAGCCTGAAAATCATCCGGCACCTTTCCATTATATTCATCTCTCAATATTTTCATGCATGCACTGATGTCTCTTGCCTTACTTTTTCCAAGACCGCATGGTCTTACGATTTCCTCAATATCTGCCACATTCGCTTCTGCAAGCGCATTTACATCCGGAAAGCGTGCATACAGATCCTCTACAACCACGTTTACTCTGGCATCTGTACACTGCGCTGCAAGTCGTACGCTGACAAGAAGCTTCCATGCCTGATCATAGTCGAGTGTACACCCCGCATCCGGGTATTCTTCTTTCAGTCTTTTGATTACTTCTATTGCCAAATCTTTTTTTCTCATAGTTCTACCTCGCTTTCTCCTATCATATCACACTTTGTCATTTTTTCATAATCAGTTCTTAAGCGGTTCTTAAGAAATTTTCGATTTCTTTTAGGAAAACAACATACTTTGGACACATTTCCTCTTTATAATAAATAACAGATAGTTGAACAGGACATCAACTATCTCCCCCTCATAAAAGCCGATCATCGACAAGATGACGCGCTTTACTCTCATTCCTTTTAGATAACTATAACAACAAGAAATCAGCCATCCAAAGGACACGGATGGCTGATTTTCTTTTCTATTGATATTATATCTGTTTTTTAGGATCCAGCATCGTTTCCAGCATTTCCAGATTCTGATCCGAATGCTCCAGTTCTCTGGAGTAGCGATATACCAGATTCGTCACATCTTCCTGGTCATATGTACCTTCATTTTTATGCCAGATCGCCGTCAATAATTCTTCCAGCACAAATGTACTAAAGAAAGCCATTCTAACCTTCGCAAATACTCGACCGTCATACACTGCCCCACAGAAATAAGTGAACAGGAAATATACAAGAATCTGCTCTGTCTGTATCTCCCACTCCGGTCTGCTGCTTTTCCTCCACTCTGCGAATTCAAGATGCATCTTTATATATTCTTCTTCCGGGCAGTGATACAGTATTTCTTCTGCCTCGCAGAGAAGTCCATACCAGTCCTCCCGCAGAAGTTCCAGCTTATGCATACATGCAAATGCATTTTTCGCATACTCTCTTCGCTGTCCGAGCGACTCCTGCCATTTTCCGGCACGTTCAGCAACATAAGTCTTCGCTCGCATCGTCTGGTATTTTTCCAGCACTTCATCGCAGGCAAACAAATGACCGCGGTCAATACGATTCTGCATATCGTGAGCAATTCCCAGCAAAAGAGCAGCTCGCGTGGCAATACTTTCCTTACGGTTCTTAAGAATCCCAAGCATTACCTCTCTTGCATCCGCCAGCTTTGAATAAAGGAGAAGATCAAAGTCTTCGTATGTTTCTTCTCCTGGCTTCTCATATTGCAGAAAATGAACCGGCTCCTTACGCTTCATCAAATACCTGGCCACTTCCGGACAGGATAATGAGAGTGAAATCTCGCGAACGCCTTCGAACTCTTCGATATGTCTTGGGTACAAACGGCATGTCCGGCACAGGGAATCCTCCCCCAGTGCCATATACATATCACATAGATTATTATCATTCAGGAAAGCACATCGCTTTCCCTCTGACTGCTTAATGGTACCCTCTAACCACCGAATGGAACGAAACAGCCTGCGGCGGAATGGCCCCTTCACCTTTCCATAACGAATCATCGACCTGCGGTCAATGACGATCTGCCAACCCGCACAACAAGTATCTTCGCACTGGTCTGCTACACATTTAAACTCTTTATAATAATCTGGAATCACATATAACATGTTCTGCCTCCATATATCAGATGTTCGAAATATATTTCTCTAATACTTTCACAAACTGCTCAAGTCCTTCTTTGTCTTCCTCATCAAATCGTGCAACATGCGGACTGTCGATATCCAGCACCCCAACGATCTGCTCATCCTTATGGACTGGAATGACAATCTCCGATCTTGACGCAGCATCGCAGGCGATATGTCCCGGAAATGTATGCACATCCTTTACCAGTATACTTGCATCTTCTGCTACTGCTGTCCCACAGACACCCTTTCCCACTGCAATCTTCACACATGCCGGTTTCCCCTGAAACGGGCCAAGAATAAGCACGCCGTCCTGCATCAGATAAAAACCTGCCCAGTTGATGCCCTCAAGCTCCTGATACAGAAGCGCTGATGCATTTGCCAGATTTGCCAGAGGATACGGCACACCGTCCACCAGCCCCTGCAGTCTCATTTTTAATATTCGGTAAAAACTTTCTTTATCTGTATTCTGCACTGTATTTCTCCCCAGTTCCCAGTAAAAAATATACTGCTGCATCACTCCTTCGAATCCTTTGTACCGCCTTCTCGGGAATCCTCGTTTATAATGCGCATCCAGCGCCTGCCGTATGTGCGTATCCACCGGAAACGCCTGCAGATGATGGAGGGCAAACAGACAGATACAGTCTGCCACTTTTTCGCCTATTCCAAATAACCTGAGCAATTCTTCCTTCGCTTTTTTATACGGCATCTTCTTTATTTCATCAAGATCCACCTCGCCATTTACAATACTTCTCGCTGTGCGTACCACGTATTTACTGCGATAGCCCAGGTTGCACTCCTTTAGCGCATCCTCCGGAAGGCCTGCAAATGCTTCCGGTGTCGGGAACATATGATACACCTCGCCGCGGAAGTTCTCCCGTTCTTCTCCATATTTTTCGCAGATATTGGCGATACACTTCCTGATACGCGTGATATTATTCTGCTGTGAAATCAGAAATGACACGATCATCTCCCACAGATCCTGATGGAGAATACGAATACCAGAACCAAATGCTATCGCCTGATTCAGATATTTATCATTCGGATTCGCCTGCGAAATATATGCCTCGTAATCTGTATCCAGATCAAAAAAATCTTTCCAGAAGCTTTCAAACTCCTCTTCTTCACAGAAGAATCTGCACACATCTCCTTTTTGTTCTATCTCCAGATATTTCTCCGAAGCAATCACACAATACTTTCCCTTTTCCAGCTTCCGCATCCGAAAGCACTGTCCGGAATCACATATCTGGACAATATCAAAATGATCCAATCTTCTCTCTACCATGTCTTGTCATCTTTCCTTCCAAGTCGGATATCTTCCATCTTCTCTACAAGCTCCTGATCCATATGATTAAAAAGGTAATTCTTATCATGCTCTCTCCGGCTGTCAGCCTCTTCCTTAATCTGTCTCCTTACAATCTCCACTTCCTCACGGAATTCTCTTGCTGATATGAGCCGGCCACCCTGTCCAAGCGTAATGACCTGCTCCACGCCATCGGAAGTTGCCACCGTCACATGATATTTACGCCCGATTTCATGAACAACCTTCTCAATATACTGGTCTGCAGTCTCTGCCTCTTTCGTATATACAACATGAATATTGTGATATTTCTGAATCTCCAGTGTATATCCTTCTACTTTGTAAGCGTCAAATACAAGTATCACGATACATTTCTTAAATCCCTGATAATTACAGAGAATATCCATAAGCTTTCCTCTGGCAGCCTCTATATTGACCTTTGCCAGCTCTTTTAAGTCATCCCACGCAAAAATGATATTATAACCGTCTACCAGAAGGTATTCCGGCATTTCTTCTTTTTGCTTAGCACTTTTTGTACGCTGCCCGGCATGTACCGTCTTCGTTGACACAGGCGCTTTTCGCTCTATTTTTCCATAAGTCCGGATAAATATTTCTTCCAGTTCCTTTTCCTCCTGCGCATTCCACGTGGGTCTGGCACTTCGTGACGATAACTCTTTTTTCTGCGAAGCCTCCTTTTGCAATGCCACCCGTTTCTTAAGCTGACTCTCAATATGCATGTGTGAAAAGACCCTGTCCCATGGCACATTGAATCCTGCACCATGTGCACAAAATACGGACCCTGTCGGATTATCCAGATCTCTTTCCGCATCATATCCACTTGCCGCGATCACTTCTTCTGGATTGTGGCAAATATCATATCCTTTTAAAACACAGGTAAGGCGACCCCTCCCCCGTGTATACGCGACAACTTCTGACGGATAATCACGCATAGAAGCGACCGGCGCGCTTCCGCTTATCACAGACATCTCACCATCCGTTTCCGGCGGTTTGAACTCGCCGGACATCCGCTGTATATCTGTCATCGCACGTCCCACCATATCTGCCGGGACCTCCAGCAGGAAATCATAATACGGCTCCAAAAGTACACTTTCCGCCTGCATTAGCCCCTGTCTGACCGCTCTGTACGTAGACTGTCTGAAATCGCCGCCTTCTGTATGCTTCAGATGGGCACGTCCTGCTGCCAGTGTGATCTTCATATCCGTAATTGCCGCTCCAGTTAATACTCCGCGGTGTTCTTTTTCTGCAAGATGCGTAAGAATCAATCTCTGCCAGTTCTTATCAAGCATATCTTCACTGCAGCTCGTATCAAGGATAAGACCACTGCCACGCTTACCCGGCTCCATAATCAGATGTACCTCCGCATAATGGCGCAGAGGCTCAAAATGTCCGACCCCTTCTACGGTATTACAAATCGTCTCTTTGTAAACAATATTACCTGTTCCAAATTCTACTTCTACACCAAATCTTTCCTTTATCAGGCTCTTCAGAATCTCCGTCTGCACTTCCCCCATGAGCTTCACATGAAGTTCACCGAGTTCTTCATTCCACACAACCCGAAGCATCGGCTCCTCTTCTTCAAGCTCCCGCAGATGCTCCAGCATCTTATGCGCATCACAGTCTCCTGGAAGCTGCACCTGATAATTCAGTACCGGCTCCAGTACCGGCGGCATCGAAGCCACTTCGCTCCCCAGGCCTTCCCCCGGATATGTATGATGCAGACCAGTAACTGCACACACAACTCCCGCCGGGACTTCTGTCACAGTTTCATATTTTTCACCAGAATAGATGCGAATCTGATTGATCTTCTCCGCCCATTTTTCTCTGCCTTTTCCTTCCAGCGTGTCTTTTACTTTCAACACGCCACTCGTTATCTTCATATGCGTCAGGCGATTGCCCTGACCATCTCTGGAAATCTTGTATACCTTGGCGCCAAAATCAGCCCGTTCGCTTCCATTCGGAGAACCGGCATCTTCCTTTTGTCCAATGTATTTTTCCAGTCCGGTCAGAAAATCCTGCACTCCCTGCATCTTAAGAGCAGAGCCAAAATAGCACGGAAATACTTTTCTTTCCGCGATCATATCCGCCACTTTACAAGCCGGGACTTCCCCGGTTTCCAGATATTCCTCTAATACCGTCTCGTCACACATAGCGACATTTTCCCGAAAATCGTCACTATCTTCATCTGCAAACGAAATGCAGGAACTATCCAGTCGCTTCTTCAGTTCTTCCAACACTGCGTCCGCATCTGTTCCTGCCTGATCCATCTTATTAACAAAAATAAATACAGGGACACGGTACTGCTCCAGAAGCTTCCACAGTGTCCGGGTATGTCCCTGTACACCATCCATTCCACTGATGACCAGAATCGCATAATCCAATACCTGAAGGGTACGTTCCATCTCCGCAGAAAAATCAACATGCCCCGGGGTATCCAGTAAAATCACCTGGGTGTCTCCCAGCGGAAACACCGCCTGCTTGGAGAAAATCGTAATGCCTCTGCTGCGTTCCAGCTCATAAGTGTCAAGGAACGCATCCCCATGATCCACCCTGCCCGGCTTTCTTATCCTGCCAGTCTCATAGAGAATACTCTCTGATAAGGTGGTCTTACCGGAATCCACATGGGCAAGGATGCCGATACATATATGTTTTTTTTGTTTATTCACAGATAATGTATCCATAGATTTCTCCTTTTACGCGTCAAAATCCACATGCCAGGTCTTCTCACCCTCATGAATGTCCACATAATGCAGATCAAACTGCTCGTCCATAATCTCCATACATCCCTGATAAAACAGCGTATCACTTTTCTTAATCATGAAAATGTATGTACCGTTTTCTTTCTCGTCCGCTTCATCGCTGACTTCATTATAAAATTCTCTGCCATCTATTTCTCCCGGGTAACCCGCCTGTCTGATCTTCTCTTCAATCAACTTATATAATTCTTCCATTCTCTTTTCCTCCTGCTTCTAATGATTTACAATCCAGATAAATATCTGCAGACAAAGAATCACCGGAATCCCGATCACAAAACTTCCATGTCTGGTCTTATGCCGGAACGTATACATGCCTGCCAATGTTCCAACACTTCCCGACAAAAGACTCACAAGGAAAAAGGTCTTCTCCGGAATACGCCATTCGTGACGAATGGCTCTTCGCTTATCAATGCCCATCAGCACAAATCCCAAAATATTCATAAATAAAACAAAATATATCATCATTCAATCCTTCTATACAAGAAATACGTATTCTGTCTCCGTTGATTCATCTTCTGCAAAAGAATAATCAAGCCCGTGAAATTGTTTCAAATCTTCTGTATCTTCAACATGATGCGCAGCCATATACCGCACCATCTCTCCTCTTGCCATCTTGGCCTGCGTTCCTTTCTGGATAATCTTTCCACCCTTTCGCTCCCCAAATACACAAGTAATGTAATGATCATCGGAAGTCAGATATTTTTCTATACATTTCGAATATTCTTTTGATGCAAGATTTACAATTGTCTCGCCATTGCCTCTTACTTCCCCGTACAGCCTGTTACCCCAGAATTCATACAGATTCTTCTTATCCTCTATCTGCGCCTTCGCCTGCATCTCAAGGCGATATGGCGTTACCCCGTCCAGCGGCTTAAGCACTCCATAAAAACCGGACAAAATCCTGAGATGGGACTGCACATATTCCCACTCACTTTGGTCAAATACCTCCGGCGCCATATATTGATACTGAATTCCTTCATACGAAATCAGAGCCGGTGTCAAATTGCGATGCAAATCCATCTCATGAAAACGTCTGAAATTAAGCTCTGCAATCTTGTCATTGCAGCCCCACAGCGCCTTTACTTCTTCGTATGTAAAGGTCTTGATCCACTCTTTTAACTTTTCCGTATCTTTTAGAAAAACCGGCATTCCTTTACAAGAAAACATATCCGTGTTCGTATTCATTTTCTTGGCCGGTGAAATGATTATCTTCATGGTGTTTTTCTCTCCTGCGTTACTACATTATCAGTTCCTGTCCCAGTAGTCTTCCACGTATTGCTTTGCTTCTTCTTCCGTAACAGAGAACTTTTCCTTTATCTTTATAACAGTCTCCTCTTTCGATAAACCGAATTCCCGGCACATTTCCATAACTCCTTCTGCCCTTCCGATTTTGTGCCCGGTTTTCCAGTTGCTCTTCATCTGACTGTTATAATCTCTCAGAGCTTTCTGGCGTTCTTCATATTCAAGCCGTTTTTCCTTATCTGCGCTAATATTTACAAGTTTTTCATATGCTTTTTCCAGAGAATCATCGTTTTTTGCCAACATTTTCAACTCCTCCTTCGTCTCAGCATTGATGAATTTTACCCAGTTCAGAAGTGCCGTTTCCGGATATTCATACTTTGAAAGCTTTGGCAATTCCAAAACATGGATTTCCAGTTTATCCGTATACTTTTGCTTCCTCTGGTCTTCCCATATGTGAAAACAAGATGCATATTCCTCATATTCATCAAACAAGATAAAATCCAAGATCCCTACGTGAATGCACTTTCTAAGCACATCATAATCCTCTCCTTCATGAATCTGATCAACATACATTTTACACATATAAAATAATGAACGCTCCACCCAATAAGCAAATGCTGTCAATTGTATCTCCATATCAATCTGTGTCCCATTTTCTAACACAACACAAACATCCAAAATCCCCAGTTTATCATCTGCGTAATCTTTATGAAGATGCGTTGGCATAAGTATTGTTTTCTGAATACTTTCCTCTTGAACTCCAAGGACAGCACAAATAAAGCTTTCCCTGATTTCTTCATCCTCCATCAGCTGCTTGAAACAAAAGTCAACTTTGGGCTTCATAATAAATTCATCATTGTTTGTTTCATTTCTCATCGCATACTCCTTCCCATTAAGAAAGATGCGATAATTTTATATATAAATTATACTGATAATCCTAAATTTACACAACATCCTTCTTACTATGTCATTTTATTTTCTGGATTTTTAGGTCGAATCACCGAAAAAACAGAATTTTTATAAGGGTTATAGAATTACCCTGATAGAAATAATATAGATTATATTCGTTTCACTGACAAGAAGTATACTCTTAATTTTCTCTTAAAACACATCTCAAAAATCACACATATAACAAATAAAAATTTTATATTCCACTATGTTACCAATTAATCCCATTCCTTTTTCTGCATCTGCACAAATTTTCTCTCCGATAAGCTCCCAAAGAGAATGCATCAGATTGCAGGTCATTGCCGATGCTGCAGCACATACGCGATCGATACCATCTAAATCTTTTTTACCAGCATACCCGCACATCTGTATACCATGTTCTGTTATCTGAATTGATATCAACCTGATTACCTACTAAAAAATGGTACAAAAATACTACCTACTCCCAAGAATGGATGGTATCTATTCATCATTAAGTTGCACCAATGTTTTTCCTGTTTTCAATGCTTTTTTTATATCTCTCACATATTCGTCATATTCATCTACGCCATATTCAATCTCCATATGACCAAATGGCGGACCTCCAAACATTTTCTGATATTCTTCATTCAGTTTTTCTAATTCTGGTGTTGTCTTTCCATAGTACATTATTTTATCATCCTTTCTAATGTTTCAAGCACCTCTGTATATGAATTAGGGAATATACTTTTCATCATTTCCAAAACCTCTTGATTATTATTATATAATGCTCTTCCAACTTGTCGGCTGAATTTGCAGAGCTGACAGCAGGATGGGAAAACCTTTACATTCCACTATGTCATCTATTAATCCATAATTTATTCTCCTTCTTTGTTTAAAATATAATTCTTTACATTCCACTATGTCATCTATTAATCCAGGACTGTCACAAGCACCGGCTGTTGCGAGAACAACTTTACATTCCACTATGTCATCTATTAATCGACTTCTCTGATTCTGTCTTGTGCAAAAACATTGTCCTTTACATTCCACTATGTCATCTATTAATCTCTGCTTCAGCAGCTTTGCAAGATCACCGACAAGTACTTTACATTCCACTATGTCATCTATTAATCGCAGCAGACGCAGCCGTTCGTGCAAAAGCAAAAATCTTTACATTCCACTATGTCATCTATTAATCGAGTTTTCCGGGACTGGTAGCACAACGATTAGTATCCTTTACATTCCACTATGTCATCTATTAATCCAGATCAACGGAGAATATATAGAGAACAAAATAAACTTTACATTCCACTATGTCATCTATTAATCAAAGTCGAAGATTATGGCGATTACTTTAGTTTTATTCTTTACATTCCACTATGTCATCTATTAATCGCGCTTGATGAACAGTTGAAGCGTGTGCAGAAAACCTTTACATTCCACTATGTCATCTATTAATCCTTGCTCCAGACCTTTCCCTGCCACTCTGCATGAGACTTTACATTCCACTATGTCATCTATTAATCTTAATCTGTGACGTATTTTCTTATCTTCATCTTTTACTTTACATTCCACTATGTCATCTATTAATCGCAAAGAGATCGCTCACTTCGATTGTTACAAAAATCTTTACATTCCACTATGTCATCTATTAATCGTGAAGATGATATACTTTCTTTTTCTTCATATGCTCCTTTACATTCCACTATGTCATCTATTAATCTTCCTTTTCACGCATCTTCTTTTCTTGCTGTGCACTTTACATTCCACTATGTCATCTATTAATCCAGATGTCCGGCGATTCGAATCGCCGGATTAATACACTTTACATTCCACTATGTCATCTATTAATCAGTATCTCTAACCGGAACTTTTACTGCTCCTGCAGTCTTTACATTCCACTATAGAGCGGATGCTGATCTAATATTCCTCTCCATGCTTTACATTCCACTATGTCATCTATTAATCCGGAGACCAGGTATCACAGCATCACAAAATAATTATGCTTTACATTCCACTATGTCATCTATTAATCCCAAGTGTTGTTGGTTTACCACCAAATGCAAATTCCTTTACATTCCACTATGTCATCTATTAATCGCCAATCGACACGGACAGATGGCTCCTGCAGAAGTCTTTACATTCCACTATGTCATCTATTAATCTACAATCAGGTTGAGTGACGGAGAAGGGATACATAACTTTACATTCCACTATGTCATCTATTAATCGATTCGGAGCCAATGTCTCAAATGTCGCAGTCTGCTCCTTTACATTCCACTATGTCATCTATTAATCCATACGTCCATCCCCACGCTTCCAGAATCTGAAGCATCTTTACATTCCACTATGTCATCTATTAATCGAGAAGTATGGCGTCACCATTAACACAGTAAAGTCCCTTTACATTCCACTATGTCATCTATTAATCTTTAACAGGATTCAGGAGCCGTGGTCGAATGAAATAACTTTACATTCCACTATGTCATCTATTAATCTATGAAATCACAAAATTAGTGCAGGTATCAAAAACAGCTTTACATTCCACTATGTCATCTATTAATCGTTTTTACCGCAAAATAAATCATTGCAATAATTCCCTTTACATTCCACTATGTCATCTATTAATCTTCGCGTGCAAGAGCAGAAGTAAAGGTTAGCTTTTTCTTTACATTCCACTATGTCATCTATTAATCGGAAAATTTACGGTCATAAAAGGAACATCCACAACTTTACATTCCACTATGTCATCTATTAATCCTAGTACTATTTTTTATGAGAAAGGATGATTTTATGACTTTACATTCCACTATGTCATCTATTAATCGAAAAAAAACGCTGGAAAGAATAAAAGAAATTCCGTCTTTACATTCCACTATGTCATCTATTAATCAAGAATGCGCATTTACAGTGTAATTCCTGATTCAAGCTTTACATTCCACTATGTCATCTATTAATCGAGGTTCTGCTGGAAAGATGCAAATATCAGGGCCAATCTTTACATTCCACTATGTCATCTATTAATCTGTATACCAGCAAACATTATGGGCGATTGATGCACTCTTTACATTCCACTATGTCATCTATTAATCGACTATCAGTTTGACCGGTATTGTACACTTCTGGACTTTACATTCCACTATGTCATCTATTAATCTCAAACACAACCATTTTGAATGTCTCGTCTTCATACTTTACATTCCACTATGTCATCTATTAATCTTTAAGGAGATGATATTATGATTTTTGCAAGTTACTTTACATTCCACTATGTCATCTATTAATCTTTAATTCATACAGATGTCCAGTGATTCGAATTGCCTTTACATTCCACTATGTCATCTATTAATCCATCGTCACCGCCTTCGTCCGATTCTCCATCGTCCTTTACATTCCACTATGTCATCTATTAATCGGAAAATCCGGAACGGAGTTAATGCCGTTATTAAACTTTACATTCCACTATGTCATCTATTAATCTATTCCTTGATTCTGTGTATTTATCAGTTCCATCGTCTTTACATTCCACTATGTCATCTATTAATCGCAGTAGATAGCGCATTTCGGACAATAAAGAATTTACTTTACATTCCACTATGTCATCTATTAATCGCTGTGATAGCAAAGATTCCAATTGTATTGAGCGCCTTTACATTCCACTATGTCATCTATTAATCGGGGATGATGATGAAGAAAATCATTCAACCAGATTCCTTTACATTCCACTATGTCATCTATTAATCAATTATCAATTTGATAGATATTGCACTTTACATGACTTTACATTCCACTATGTCATCTATTAATCCCGTCCGCTTAAACCCCTTGTCCCTCTTAAGCTTTCAATCTCTCTTCTGTCGACCCACCTTTTCCACTCAATATTTTTCTTTCTCATTCAGTCCCATTTCCTTCTGCGAGCTCCATTTCACGCCTTTGTCGACACACCCCTTTTTTTACATTATTATAGGTCGACAATCTTATAATCATAATATAAAACCTGTTTTATCCTCTTCTTTTCCCCAGAACTCTTTATCAAGCCAACGTTCATGCCGGCTTTTAAATATAATAACAGAATCCAGCTCTTTATCTACATATGGTTTCAATTCCTGCTGCAACTTCACCAGCTGAACTTTCGATATTTTTCCTTCAAAAACGGAGTTTTGGATGTGTGATAAATATTTTTTGCAGATTTTAAATACATGCGACCATCGTTTTTGACCATTTTCATCTTTGCAAATATCATATACTAATACCACATACATTTTCTACCACCATATCCTGAACCCTTCATATTCTTTTTCCCCGATCAAATGTTTAATGAGCTTGTATGCTTCCAAACGTATTAAATATTGATACGATACCTGTTTTCCAAGTTCTTTATGCATAATTGTCGTTTTCATCCGCTTTTCAAATTCTGTAACAATAAGTCTGGAAGCCTCTTTATTCAAATGCAGAAAATTAAGTTCTTTTGTAAAGCTTTTTTCTGTAATCTGGTTACGATTCAATAATGAGAATATTAATCTGTCTCCTATCAATGGCTTAAACACTTCCGACAGATCAAGACTTAACGAGTATCTCCTCACACCGGGCTCATGAAGATAACTAATTGTCGGATTTAGTTGTGTATGATATATTTCACTTAATACCTTGGCATATATTAAGGAATTCACAAAGGAAATCAATGAGTTAATCATATTATCCGGTGGATGCATCACTCGCTTTTCAAAATTAATTTCCTGGTTGATAATAACGTTCCATGCGGCATAATACCTTTTCCGAATATTGCCTTCAACTCCCATTAATCCTTCTATCGTTTCTGCTTTTGCGATTTCTTCTCTAAGATCTTCTATTTCCTCCATATATTGGGCAACGTCTTTCCCCCTCCCGTTATAATAACGCAAGTTTCTATATATATTATCCGCTGCCGCCTCAATAAATTTCTTTGCAATTACGATACGCTTTGAAAAATCTCTATAATGATCCACTTGTTCAACCAGCAATTGCCCTGCCAGTAAACTTTCTTTCGGATAAAAGCTGCCGGTATAAAAATTATAATAATTAAAAAAATGTATCGGTATTCCGTATTGAGAAATATAATTTATGAATGCTGTATTAAAGGACATTTCTGACATTACATATATATCTGAAATTCTTTCTATAGGAATATCCCTTTTTTCGCCTTCATATGATGTAAATTGCAATGTATTATCTTTTCTTTTCAAATCGCCGTTATTATAGACATAAAAACTTTGTTTCATTTTTCCTCCGCTTTAAATAAAGCACAAATCGTGATAAGCACAGTTTTTGCATAATTTAGTTTCTTCAAAAACCGGCGGTTTCTCTTGCTTCTTGATCTCGCATATTTGCTCTGTCATTTGATCCAATACTTTTCTGTCATTCTCCGACAATTCAACCACTAATGATTTCTTTAAAAGTGGGTAATCAATTTTCCCTTTTATATCTTTCACCCCTCTTTTCTGCAAATAATACAGGTAGTATTTCAGCTGCCATATCCCTGCTTCTTCTATTGCTCTGCTTTTTTTCACTTCATGTAGTTCCTGATGCTCCCGGATAAAATCAATATTAATCACATTGTCAATATTAATGTGTTTATCGTCTCTGTTATAACTGTTTTCATCCAATATTTTCCCCAGCATAACACTCTCATTTTCTGCTTCCATATTAATTTCATGGCAAAAATACCACAGCTTTCTTTTACAGACGCAATAATAATAGATCATGACACCTGTTATTCGCTCTTCCATCAGAAACACCTCTCAAACTCACAAAATGAAATCCTCTTCTTCTTTTTCATTTAATAAAAGCCCTCTTCCTCTCCCCGTATTAATATCAAATTCATATTTCATTCTTGCTCTATGTATGTCACATATTTTTTTCTTTCCATTTTGCCCTATTGTATCTACGTCTACATCTTTGATGTGACTATATAAATTCAAGTTTAATGTCAATGAATTTAACTTTGAAGTAAAAACACTTTTTATCTCTCTGCTTACATGTGGAGTCTGAAATAATTCTATTCCCCTTTCAAAAATCTCCCTGTTCTCCCGATAAATGATATCCGGTACAACAGTAATACTTTTAATATCACGGAACTTTTCATCTGCTTCTCTTTTGCTGTACTCCAATGGGTTGATTGTATCAAATAATTTCAGATATTTTTTTATTTCCTGATAATAATTCGTTTTCAAAATTTCCTCTGTACAATAGACACGATTAATGTATTCAATTTTCTGTTTCTCAGAAAGTATTACATTTTCATATTTTCTGAGCAGATTTAAAGATCTCTCATAGAGTTCTTCTTCGTAAACAGAACGTTTTCCTACACCATTTTTATTTGCAATAACAATAATATTGGCTTCTTTTGGCGTATATCTGTTTTTTCTATTGCATCGCCCCATTCTCTGTAACAAACTATCTGCTGTACACATTTCCGTATACAATATATCAAAATCAATATCCAGGCTCGCTTCTACGATCTGCGTTGTAACCCAGATTCCACAGGCATTTTCATCGCCGGAGAACTCCATGATCTTATCTTCCAATATTTCCCGGTCTCTTCGAATATACCTGGAATGTAAAAGATATACATTATCCGTTAATTCAGCCAATTCACTATAAACTTCCTGCGCTCTTGTTACTGTATTGCAGATCACCAGCACCTTTTTCTTTTCTCCACAGATGACCAGTTCAGTCGTATCTATTTCCTCTTCTCGTATTTCTACCATATGACGCATCTCTTTTGCTTCTTCCGAAAAATCCTGAAATAAATACTGTTCTCCCTGTACCAGACCATATTCTTCCATGAAATGCTGCAGCACCGGAGGAAAAGTTGCTGTTATAATCGCAAATCTGCCACCCAGCTCATTAATCGTTTTCAGCCCATAGATAATCGTCGCAATCACTCTTGGCGAATATGCCTGTATCTCGTCCAAAACCACTTTGGAATACTTTAAAGTTGCTGCAAATATTTCTGTTCCCAATGCTTTATACACAAACTTGAACAGCTGATCCACCGTACATACTGTCAACGGCTGTGACAACATTTTTGACTTTTCATACACCTCATAGCCCCCTGTGTCTGTTGAAGCATATTCTCTTAAATATCTTTGCATACTGTCAGAATGCAAAATCGTAACATCCGGATAAGAATAGCTTTCTTTAATTCTCTGATAAATAGCATTAGAGGATACTTTTAATGGCAAAGTATAAAAGCTTTTTTCACCATTCATCCAAAGCAGTGCCGCCTCTGTTTTCCCAGAACCCGTTGGCGCAATAACCACAAGATTCTCGTCTTTATGTTCTTTCATATACTTCTGGGCAGGACGCATTTGTGAACTGTCGAATCTTTTCTCTATATTTCCAGCCAATTCTCTTTTTTCTATATCCGGATGATATTCCGATTCTATATAGCCCGCGCTGACAGAATAATCAAATTTGTTTAACAGTCCTTTTATCACCAGATACTGTTGCCATTTTTCTGCATCTTTCTGATAATTAACAACCCCTTGAGAATCTTGAAATAATAGATACTTTGAATTACCGTAACAGATTTTTTTAGTTTCTGCATGCAAATACTGTTTTATATGTTCTTCATAATACTTTTGACCGAATTCCTTTATTTCCGTATCACTATAATCATTTTCTCTGGTATGATGATAAAATACTGCCGTAACAAATGCCTCAAAATCATTTTTCTCAAAATCCTCGGACAACTCGCAAAAAGCTTTTCGTGAAATCGTTGCTGCACTTAAAAATCCATGAGGAATCTGTTCTACATTTTTTAACTGCACGCCATACATATTTTTTATTTTCGGATTGACCTTCGACTGAAAAACAAGATTTGCTTTTCCCCAATCATGGATTCTGCACGCTTCTATGACAAGTCGTTTCTGCTTTTCCGAAAAATATGAACCATACTGTTCAAAAAAATGTTCTGCACACTGCACAATTTCTTCCTGGTGTTGCTGCAGAGTTACCGCCGTTTCCGGCTCTCCTTTTTCCACTTTTAACTTTTTAATTTCCTTTTCGATCGTTATCTTTTCCCATGCTTCCAGCTCTGTCTCTAACTCTTGTTCTAGGAGCTTTAATGTCTCTGCTATTTTCTTCTTTTCATCTTCAGATAACTGTCGTTTCTTTGATTTTGCATAGTATTCCATGTGTTCACCTGCGTTTTCCAAAATGTAACTATTCACTCATATCTCTTGCCTTCATTACGCAAATACGATTGCGGCATTTTCCTCAAAATCATCTACATACGCTTCATCAAGAATCGTTCCCTTCGGAAAATAGTAAGCTTTTATTCTTCCTCCGTCTTTTTTCCACCGGCGTAATCCCTGCTTGGTTATTTCATATTCTTTGGTCAAATTGTAAATCGTTGCCCGGCAATTTCCCACTTCTACATCAGAATCTACCGGTATAAAAATATCTCTTTTTACATCAACCTGTTCATCCATATGGATATTGACAATATCCACACGTTCTATATCAACCAGATCTTCATACCTTCCTAAAGAAAGATAACGCGGTGGGTTTGTCAAAGATTTATATACGGTATCGAAATCTTCCTCATTTGGAATGACATGTATTACCAGATGATTCTCACATATCAGTTCAACATTAGCGATTCCTCTGAATATACCATAGTCTTCTTTATCATGAACGCATAATTGATGCCTGCCTTCCTCATACTTGGCTCCCGAAGAAAAAGAATATCTTGTATACAATTCAGAAACCGTTCCCTGGTTGGTACCTTGTATGCTAATTTTCATCGGATGAAAAGTATCATACCCGCACGCTGCATGGATCATTCCCAATACAGTAGAATATGGAGGTAACGGATATGTTTCTTTTATGATCAGGCTGCTGGGCTTACGATAATTCACCAGATTTTGGAAACATTGTATCCTAATTGCTTTCTCCATAATATGCATCCACTTCCTCTTTCAAATGATTGAATACAGTACCAACTGTTTCCGCTGACAAACGTTCTTTAATTTCTTTGTCATTGTCAAAAATTCCTGTTGTAACACCAACATATGTGGATTCTTTTATCTCTTTATTTTCATTTAACAATTCTGCAATTGTATTTACATTGATCTTGTTTTCTTCCACTTTCATACGATTTTCAAAGAAAGGATTTTTTCGACTGTATCTTCCACCAATAATGAATAACGGGCTAAGATTTTCCCGTCTTCCCTTAATATCTCTGTACAGGTATTGCATCGCCTCTAATAATGCTCTCACACGTCCCGCTTTTTCATCTGCAGGTATCTCAATATCTCCGTCAATTCCTACCCGATCCAGATCAACAGACATTGTATAAGTATAATAAGCACGGTGAATCTCACTTTGAGCAATTCCATTCTCCAGATTCTGTCTTTTTGCCAGACCTGCATTTGTCAAAAACTCCAGATCACTCTGATACGGTTCCAGAGCAATCGCATTACTCAATCTTGCTACAGCGCTTCTGGTAGCTGCTCCGCCCTTCTTATCATCTTCTTTTGATGTTGTTTTCATATATCCAAACAGATCAATCTCCGGATAATCTTCAATGGTTGCAGATGGTGCAAACTGTACAACTCCGCTTTTTCCATCAACCGGTGTCACGTCCCAGTTCATCTGCTGAATAAGGTTATAGCGCATTGCCTGTCTGGAAATGTAGGAATATTGTGAAAAATCTCCTCTGGTCATCTTTTTTAAAGTCGTGATATTCCCGATGCCCTCTCCATAATTTGCACTTTCAGCAAGAAAGATCATTGTTACCGTTAACCCATTTCTACTCATTCTCTTTTTCCTCCTTCACTTTTTCTGTATAACTTCCCTTTAATCCCAGAACAAACGCATATCCATATTCCTGAAATCTTTCTTTATCTCCCAGCATATATACAAATCCGTCTGGCATCAGTAGTTTACTGGAACTATACAACCTGATAACAATATCAATAAACTTTTCTTCATTCTTTACAGAAAGCGCATTCAGAAGCTGATATACCGTTCCTCGCAGACACTCATCATTGGAAGCTCCTTTACTTGCCAAAATAGATTTCCGCAACTCATAGCCATTGTCTCTCATTGCCATCCGTCCCATTACAATTCCCCTTTCATTTTTTTCTTTTCTTTGTGTAATTCCCGTCCACAATTGAATCACATACACCCAGTAAGCGGCAAACATCACGCTCTCATTTTCAAGAGCTGCTTTTAACAGCCGATTCAATAACTGATACTGATTTCGGTATTGGAAAATATTCATAACCACCTGTTCATGAACGTTCACAAATTCTCCGTTCATTTTTACAAAAGGATGTTTTCCAAGCCACTGTAAACTTGCCTGTACCTTTTTCTGTTTTAATATCATCAGCGTATCTTTTCGAATGATACTGAGCAAATATTTATCCTCTGCGCTTATTCCCCGCAAAATCACTTGAATATTGGACATCTCCAACACCTTTTCACCAAGAATAATATTCATAATTCTGGCAAACCAGGCGGAGTATTTCTCTTCTTCCCGTTTTTCTGACTCATGTCCATATTTTCCTGTTTTGCTGTTTGCCTTGAGCAGTGAAGTAAGAGACTCATTCGTATTTATAAACATAAATTTATTGGCAAAAAGCTGAAATCCCAAAGGGCTCAGCGCATAAACATATGCACAGACCGGGCAAAGGAATGCATCCACCTTACAATTCCAAAAAGCAGAACGTTTTCTCGTAAGATCGTCTGCCATTTCTTTCATAAAAGCAATAGATACTTTTTCCTTTGTATCCATCAGTTCTCCACAATCAATACATAACTCCTTTGCTTTTTTATGATCTGATTTCCAATATTCACGCACAGGAACGGAGAATTCTTTTTCAAACAGCTCTCTCATATCTTTTTTTGCATTCGCTCTGAGCAGAAAACATTTTCCGTCCCAGAACCGATTGATATACGTATACACAATACTTTTCATAGAAAATGTTTCTTTACACAAGGGCTGTCTTAAAAAACTTTCCAGCTCTGTCAATCTGTCTCTCAACTCTGAGTTGTTCATCTTGTCATTAAGCTTATTCTGTTTTAACTCCTGATAAATTTCCGGATGTTCTATCTTATCCTTGATATTTTCATATCCTGCCTGATAGCTATTCGAAAGCAATTTATCGTTAATATATTTCAGAAAATCTTTTTCTTCTTTTCCCGGCTTCCACTCTTCCACTTCAAGCTTGTCCAGAATGCTTTGGATCCGGTCAAGTACGCCCTGATAAACAGTAGACGGACCAAAACACTCTACAAAAGCCTTAAAATACATCTCCGTCCAGTCTGCATTTACGGCAAACTCCGGTGCAAGCCATAACGCCTGCTGCTCATTGTCTATCCCATAATCCCGTTCTTCCTTAGCTTCTGATAAATCCAACATATACTTCATTCCAACTATCCCAGCATTTTTCAGGAAGTCCCCCATTGTAATCTTGAAATTTTCCACCTCTATCCCTCCTTTCTACCAGATAATATCGAATTTGCCTTTCCCTTCGGAGCGCCTAACTCCCAGGCCTGCCTGGTACAGCAGATTCAAAAGTTCGGGATGCCCGTTCAGTTTATAGATACCTATATTGCCATCTATTTTTCTTCCAAAAGAATCTACAACCACTTTTTTCCCTTTCACAGGAGTAATACAGAAGCTTTCAGCGGATAACGGTATATTCAGTTTTTCCAAAAATACTTCTACATTTTCTTTTAATGCCTGTCCAAATCCTTCATCACTATATGTATAGTAAACATCTGTATTGTCTTCTGAATTGTGTCTTCTCGCAATTAAAGGACTTAGCATTTTTATGATAATTTCTGAATCCTCAATTTCTTTTCTATTTTGAGAAACAACAGCTGTCAGCTTCATAGAATTCTGATTCATGGGATAGGCTTGGAACTTCATCTGCTTAAATGCATTAAAAAAATGTATCGTCTCCCCCAGATCTGCATCTGAGAAAAAGATCGTAAAGTTTTTTTCATCAAGCAATATCTTTTCCTTTTTAAATTTAGCTCCAGGAAGAAAATAGGAAAACGTATAGGTCTTTATTATCGACCGGCTCTTATCATATAAGCTCTCATACAATTCCTGTGAGTAGTTCTGCAAAGATGCTTTAATAAAACTGACAGTCAATCTTTCCAATTCTCTTGGAAGCTCCGGTTTTTCCAAAGAAAATTCCAATTTTAATTGAATCATTTTCTTTCCCTCCTTTCTATCGCAATATCTTTTCTCATACTATATCATTTTCTCTTCCACTTTTCAATATTTAAAAACAATTTAATTGGATTACTTTTTTAATTTGCTTTTTTTAATATTATAAGATATAATGCAAGTACATTTTGGAATGTAAAGATTAAATTGTTTTTAATCGCATTATTTTAATATTTCCATATTGGATTTTTTCTAAGGCGGGATAGCTCCCGCCTTATCTTCTAACAATTAATAATTCTCTACTATCCTTTTGAGATACTGTTTATACTCCGCTCTCACCCACTGTGGCCCTGCAATCTGCATCTTTTCTCCGACTCCCGTCACCCAGCCAAAGAACTGACTGCTGACAGCTATTCTGGTTCTGACACGAAAATGTTCTTCATCCACCGGCATCATTTTTACATCTTTTCCAAACCGGTCGATAATCACTCCTGCCACATCGTTATGGCATAAAAAGGTGACATCTTCATCCTCTCCGCCATACATACCAAATGTTTTCTTTGAGAAATCCGCAAGATCAAAATCCTGAAACTGCTTTTTCCCAAGGCGCTTTTTATCAAGCACTTCAAGATGTTTTATTTTATCCACCCGGTAATGCCGAATTGCATCCCATTTTTCATTGTATGCTATGAGATAATAGTTCTCATCATCCCAGGTGAGCGCCCACGGACTGACATCGTACAATGTTCCTTCTCTTTTCAGACGAAGTTCTTTTTGAGGCGTCCATTCCGCATACTGGAACGTAATCATCCGGTCTGTAGACAGTGCCGCATGTATCTGGTCGACGTTATAATAGATTGTCTCATTTCCGCTCTTTGGGCGATTATAAATAAATACTTCTCTTTGCAGCTGTTTCGCTTCATATTTACTTGTCAGCTTTTCCAGTTTGTTGATCAGTTCTTCCGACTTTTTGGTAGTAATAAATTTTGACGACTGTACAGCATCAACAAGAAGCTTAAGCTCCGGAAGTTCAAAATCACGACTTGCCAGATAATACCCCGGTCTGCTTCCTTTTTGCTGTACAATATCCAGCCCGAAATTCTGCAATGCTTCAATGTCGCTATAGATACTTTTTCTCTCCGCTGATATGCCATACTCCTGCAATGCTTCACACAGTTCACTTGCCGACAGCATGTGATTTTCGTCCGTTCTCTCCATCAATATCTGCATAAGGCAAAGTATTTTCTTCTTTTGTATCTGAACAGCCATACTCGAATATCCCCCTGCATTGATTTTATTAGTTTTACTATAACATTCCCTCATTAAATTTCCAATGCTTCTTCCGGTACTTCTGCCATATCCTCACTGGTCTCCGGTTTTTTCTTCTCCTTCAGTCCATCTACAACCCTGCATATAACCTTTGAGCTTGTGATAAACATAACTTCCACTGTGAACTTTTTCTTTACTTTGTGTGCGATGCCGCCGGCACTTTTTGTTCCTGTGGCAACTGTATAAGGGGAATTTGCCACATATCCGACCGTACCGATATTTTTCATCGTCGCCTTTATCGCTTCTCCGTCATGCGGATTATCCGGCTCCTTGACACATTTGATCTTCTTTCCCACTTTAAACGGTATTACTCCATAATAATGATTAAAGCCAACAATTGTAATATACTTCTCTTTCATCTTACCCTGCTCCCTTCCGATTCTTTTTTATATTCCTATTTTACTTCGGATGGGTGTCCCTAAATACGGACATCTGTGTGGAGAATGATAGGAATATTACCTTTTTTCTTTTACTTCATTTACTTTCCACCTTGAATTGGATATAATAAAATTAATCTCAAGTTTTCTTTAGATTTCAAGAATAGAAAGGATGATTTTATGAACCTTGCAAAAATTTCTTCAAACGGTCAGATCACAGTTCCGGTTGAAATCCGCCGTCTGCTCGGTCTGAAATCTGGTGATAAAATCCTGTTTTTGCAGAAGCAAAATGGTGAAATTGTAGTCAGCAATGCCTCCGCCCAGGCAATCCGCAAAGCACAAGCTGCCTTTTCCGGTGTCGCTGAGGAAATGGATGTCTACAATGAAGAGGATATTCAGGCTCTTGTGGACGAAGTACGATACGGAAAGGAAAGATAATCATGCGAATTTTGATTGATACAAATATCTGCCGGATGCGGAAGTACTGCTTGCAGAAATGTCTTATGAGCTAATCCCTGCAGTTGACCATGCGGAAAAGCTGATACGTGATGCAAAAGACCATCCAATACTGAATGCTGCCATCGTCTCCGATGTAAATGTGATCCTGACCGGAGATAAAGACTTTTTAAGTCTCGACATGGAACATCCAAAGTGCATGACAGCTGCACAGTTCTTTGAGTATGAAGGCGTGGAGGAATGACCTCTACGCCTTTTCTTCTGCAAATCATTGTCTTGCCCAATAGAGAGCGGATAAAACTCCACAATTAAAACAAGGGCATATCCCCTATCGGGGACATACCCTTAGCATCTGCTGTTCTTAAATCATTTTACACGTAACGTGTTCCCTGTTCGTAAACTTTCTTTCCTCCGAGGAATACAGTATTCGTATTAAAAATGCAGTTAATATCCTCACTCAGATTTCCATCTACTACCGTGATATCTGCAAGCAGACCTTCTTTGATCATTCCTAATTCTTCGTCTCTTCCAAGAACCTTTGCCGGATTAGCTGTTGCAGTCTGAATTGCCTGCACTGGTGTGATTCCGTATTTGACCATATAAGTCAGTTCTTCCTGTACCGGGAGGACCGGTGCACCATACATAACCATATCACTTCCTGTACAGACAGTAACTCCTGTGTCATAAAGCTTTTTGAAATTATCTCTGTATGCTTTATATGCCGGCTCATAAAAAGCGAAATCTCTCTGCTCTTTTGCTGCAACCGGATCGCTGAATACGTCTGCATTTCCTTCTTCAATGTTTTTCTTGCATGTTTCATACAAATATGTATATGCAAAAATTGTCGGTGTCCATGCAATTCCTTTTTCCTTCATCTGCTGTGCCTGCTCTACGGTAAGGAATGTTCCGTGTTCAATCGTATCAAATCCGGCATCAATACACATCTGAATGGTAGGATGCGTTCCTGCATGAACCACGCATTTAATTCCTCTTCTGTGGCATTCATCTGCCGCCGCATCCAGCTCTTCCTGTGTATATTCCGGAATATGAGATCTATGGCTGGAAAGCAATTTTACCCATTCTGCGCCATCTCTTACCTGCTTACGGATCTCTTTACGAATTTCCCATGGTCCGTCAACCTGTACAACTTCATCCCAGCAATGTCCACCGCTCATGCACATGCCTTCTCCCACATGCGTGATTCTTGGAATCGTGATAAATCCCTTATCCTCTGCCATCTTCAACGTACGGCAGACTCCATGTGGTGAATAACAGTCTCTCACACTTGTGATTCCTTTCGTAAATGCTGCCTGCGCATGCTGCAGCGCATACATCATAATCATCTGATCATTGTAGTTAAAGCCGTCTGGCTGGCTGTATCAATAGCCCAGGTGACAATGCATATCACACATTCCCGGAAGAATGGTTGCCTCCCCGTAATCCTTTACTGCATCCTCGGGCCAGGCTTTTTTCATTTCATCCAGCTTGCCTACCTGTGAGATTTTCCCCATTTCATCGATTCTCACAGCTGCATTCTCAAGCACAGTCTTTCCATCTCCTGTGATGATCCATTTTGCTCCAATAATCATAGTAGTTGCCTCTCCTTCTTTTGTATATAAGATATTATTGTTCTTATATTGTAACATACCACTCTGGCACTGCCAATCATATCCGCATCATTTCGGACATAATGCATACCCCCTCTGCGCCGCATGCTTTCACTTCCCGAATCTGGATCTCATCCAGACCGATCCCGCCGATTCCGTACACTGGAATATCTACACTCTGGCAAACTGTACGCAGAAATTCTGTTCCTCTTGGCGGAAGCCCTTTTTTACAGTCCGTTGCGTATACATGGCCCGCAGTAATATAAGTCGCTCCCAGACGTTCTGCCTCCTGCGCTTCCTCTATGGAATGAACAGAGCTGCCCACGATCTCAAATTCTTTTAACAGTTCCCTCTTTGTCTCTCTTAATTTCCATAAGGGCAGATGAATCCGGGGCACAGATAATCTTACTGCCACCTCCGGAAAAGAATGGAAGATACAGGCAACATCATACTTTTTACAAATATCCAGCACATCCACTGATAATGTAAAATATTCCTCTTCTGTCAGATCCTTTTCCCTCAGGATAATGGCTTCCGGATGCATCTGACATACCCTCTCAATCTGCTCCAGAAATGGTCTTATTGAGAGGTGCCGGTTCGTAACCGCAATGATTTTATTTTCCATAAAATCGACCTCTATTTCCCTGATATTCCTGTTGTTGGTGAGGAAGCACTTGCTCCTTTTTCGATGACACGTCCCATGCCGGCAAGGTACGCAGTACGTCCGGCTTCAATCGCCTTTCCAAATGCATCTGCCATAGCAATAATATTGCCTGCAGTCGCAATGGCTGTATTTGCCATAACTGCTGCCGCACCCATTTCCATTGCCTCACATGCCTGAGACGGACGTCCGATTCCTGCATCTACAATGATCGGCAGGTCAATTTCTTCAATCAGGATCCGAATGAATTCTTTTGTAACAATACCTCTGTTCGTGCCAATTGGTGCGCCAAGCGGCATGATGCATGCAGCTCCGGCATCACGCATTGATTTTGCTGCGTTCAGATCCGGATACATATATGGCATGACAACGAATCCTTCTTTTACCAATGTCTCCACTACCTTTAACGTTTCATAATTATCCGGGAGCAGATATTTTGTATCCGGAATAACTTCCACTTTTACAAAATCGCTGCCGCAGATTTCTCTGGAGAGGCGTGCAATACGGATTGCTTCCTCTGCCGTTCTGCATCCGGAAGTATTCGGAAGAAGTGTAATTCCTTCCGGAATATAATCCAGAATATTATCATTATTCTGGCCTGCACGGCGCAGTGCCAGTGTGATCATCTGCGCTCCTGCATTTTCAATTGCTGCCTTAATAAGTTCCGGAGAATATTTCCCGGAGCCCAGAATGAATCTGGAATCGAATTCATGTCCCTGTAAAATCAACTTATCCTGTGTACTCATATTTCTCTCTCCCTGTTCTTTTTTATTCATTTTCTAATATTAACTGTACAATTTTATTTGCTTGGTGTCCGGCACAAATCATGACGCGAGGCGCCATAAGCCCCTTTGCATACGCCGGCTCACTCTCTTCATCACCGCACAGATAAAAGTTCTGCATGACACGTCTTGTATGTATCTTATTACTGTCGTCAAAGCCTGCCATTCCGGAGGCCGCCACGATGGTTTTCTCCGGGAAGAGCTCCATCATTCCATTTACCAGGATTGCTTTATTTTCCGGCACATCAAATGCTTCACATACAATATCGTCGTTTGCAAAAATCTCTTTTATATTTTGTTCCGTCACTTTTAAGCAATCTGTCTGAATATCCAGATATGGATTCAACTCCAGCAGCTGGCTTTTCAGCGCATCCGTCTTATACATACCGATATGCTTCATAAGATACTGCTGCCGGTTCAGATTCGTGATATCCACCACATCGAAATCAATCAAATGCAGATGGCCCACACCAATACGCGCAAGCGCAAATACCACATTAGACCCGAGACCACCAAGCCCCGCAACAGCAACTCTCGCATCGTTAAGTTTTTGCTGGATTTCCGGCGAATGTCTCTCGCACAATGCCTTCTGGATTGCTTCTTTCGTCAATATGCTATTCATTTCCTAGCCGCCTCCTACAAAACTTACTACTTCTATAACATCTCCACTGTGGATCAGAACCTCCGCATATTGGGATTTTGGAATAATCTCACCATTCATTTCCACAGCAATCCGTTCCATCCGGTATCCTTCCTGCTCCAGAAGCTCCTTTAGTGTTACATTCTCTTCCACATTTCTGGATAAACCATTTAAACAGATTTCCATTTTCCACCCTCCTCTCAAAAAAAGAGTTCACAAAAGACTACACCCGTGGTGGTGCACCCCTTCATGAACTCTGTTCAATCTCAACTTTTTCCATATACTTTTCTTCTATAGGATAAAGTAAGTATGTTACAATGTCAAGACAACTTTTTTCTTATCTTTTTATTAAATCGACTTACTTCGTTTGCTATTGCAATTTCAGTCTGTTAAGATGTGTTAGGAGAAATTAACAGGGAGGTCTTTATCATGATTTTATATTATACAGGAACCGGAAACAGTGCATATGTTGCTCACCAGATTGCTGAAATCATCTCTGACGACATGTGTAATCTCTTTGAATTTATTCGCAGACGTGACTATCACAGTATGCATTCGAGTCGCCCCTGGGTCGTTGTGGCGCCGACCTACGGCTGGCAGATTCCTCATATCGTAAGAGACTGGCTTATACATACTCGTTTAAAAGGAAATCGTGAAATATATTTTGTACTGACATGCGGAGACGGCATCGGTGCCGCCGGAAACCACCTGCGCAAGCTCTGCCAAAGAAAACATCTGCTTTACAAAGGCTGTGCAGCCATTGTCATGCCTGAAAATTACATTGCTCTTTTTCAGGCTCCGGATACAGATACTTCCAGACGCATTGTTCATGCCGCAGACCAGACGATCCGCCTGACAGCTGACACCATCAAAAATGGATCGACAATAAAAGAGAAAAAATATTCTCTTCTTGATCGCATATTAAGCGGTCCGGTCAATCGATTCTTCTATCGTTTTATTATTAAATCAAAGAAATTTTATGCGAAAGACACTTGTATTTCCTGTGGACTATGTGAGAAAACATGTCCGCTCGGCAATATTGCTCTGACAGATGGCAGACCTTCCTGGGGCAAAAACTGTACCCACTGCATGTCCTGCATCTGCCGGTGTCCAAAAGAAGCAATTGAATATGGAAGAAACAGTAAAGGTAAGATTCGATATACTTACCAGAAGATACAATAAAAAACTCTATATAACATGTAAGGACGGATACCAATCTTCTTAATTAGTATCCGCCCTTACTTAAATCCGTTATCCATTGGACTTTACCTCTTTCTTTAATATGATAATTCTTCCTTTACGCTTTTGGTGGTCCGTACCTCACTTTCGTAATTACTTTTCCCCTGATACTCTATTTTCTCAGGATTCTCAACATTCATTTTTTATGTTGATGAAATAACCTCCGAATGTTTACAGCTCGCGTCTGTCTTACAATTCCGATTTGTTATTTTATGGTTATATATTATCACTCCGCCTCTTATTTGTCAATATATTTATTTGATTTTTTTATATTAATTTATAATTGTTTTAATTTTATATTATTTTCTGACTTTTGACTTTTTAAAACCATCTTAAAAATACGTTCGCAATTCACATTTTACTTGAAAAAATCAAGCAGAAAGTTATAATTTAAGAGTATCTTAAAGAAAAAACTTGATTTTTGCAATCGTTCTTCGTTTTCCTCTGGTGAAGTTGCAATTATTTTTGAAGATTTCTATAATGCGTTTTATGAAATTAACAAACAAAATTATTTACCGGAGGAAATGTGAAATGAATACGAATTACAACCCTTATGAAAATGTACTGAAAGTAATGGACGAGGCCGTTGCATTAGGTAATCTTTCAACCGATATGTATGAGATGATCCGTAATCCCCAGCGCGAATTAAAAGTATATCTTCCTGTTCGAATGGATAATGGCTCTATCAAAGTATTTGAAGGATACCGGGTGCAACACTCTAATATTCGTGGTCCTTTTAAGGGAGGAATTCGTTTTCACCAGGACACAGACCTAAATGAAGTTAAGGCACTGGCCACATGGATGTCTCTAAAATGTGCTGTCGTAAATATTCCTTATGGCGGTGCCAAGGGTGGCATCACTGTAGATCCCTCGAAACTTTCAAAAAACGAACTGATGCGTCTTACCCGCAGATATACGTTTGCAATTGAATCCATTATTGGTCCTGACAAAGACATTCCTGCACCAGATGTGAATACAAATGCCCAGACCATGGCATGGGTTCTGGATACATACAGCATGTTAAACGGCAAACCATGCCCGGGTGTTGTCACTGGAAAACCACTGGAACTTGGAGGATCAAAAGGCAGACCTTCTGCAACCGGCAGAGGTGTAGTCACAAGTACTCGACTGATTCTTGAAAATTACGGAGAAACTCTGGCCGGAAGCAGGATCGCAATACAGGGATTTGGAAATGTCGGTGCAAACACTGCAAGGATTGCCGGTCACAGGGGCGCTGTACTTGTGGCATTAAGCGATGTTTCCGGTGCCATTTATTGTAAAAACGGATTGGATGCAGATGAGATCAGCAGATTTGTAGAAGAAGGTAACATGCTGGCTGACTACCAGGCTTCAGATGTGCTTCACATAACAAATGAGGAACTATTGGAATGTGAATGCGATGTATTGATTCCTGCTGCACTGGAAAATCAGATTACGAAAGAAAACGCCGGAAAATTAAAATGCCGTTATATTGTTGAGGCCGCAAATGGTCCGACAACAGCCGAAGCCGATGAAATACTCAAAGAAAGAGGCATTACTCTGATTCCAGATATATTTGCAAACAGCGGCGGTGTTATTGTTTCATATTTCGAATGGGTACAGAATATCCAGACGCTGACCTGGGATAAAGAACAAATCCACGATATGCTTATAGAAATTCTGACAAAGGCCTTTACAGAAATCAAAGAAGAAGTAAAAAGGACAAAATGTACATGGCGAATGGGCGCATATATTGTTGCTCTGCGCCGGCTGATTACAGCAAATGAAGTGAAAGGATTATTCCCGTAAAATGAAGAAAACAAAATTTGTTCCCAATGATCATTCCTCCAATATGGATTACATTGATTATCAGATTCTGGAGCTCTTACGCGAGAACTCCAGAATCTCAGCGAAAGATATTTCTAAAAAAGTCTTTCTCTCTTCTACTTCTGTTGCAGCACGAATTGACCGAATGATAAAAATGGGGGTTATCGCCGGATTTGACATTAAGATTAATCCACATGCTCTCGGTTATTATACAAAAGCATTTATCAATGTAGAAGTGGAACCCGCTCAGAAAAAAGAGTTCTATCCCTACATCGAAAAATGTGTCAACGTCGTGCAATGCAATTGTGTGACTGGTGATTTTTCTATGCTTCTGGAAGTCATGTTCCACAACACAATAGAACTTGATTATTTTATAGGTGAACTACAGCGTTTTGGAAAGACAAAAACATTGATCGTCTTTTCCACCTCTGTTGAACACAGAGAGACTTACTGGCAGAACGAATCTGAAGTAGAGTAAATCTGTTTTCCAAAACTTCCAGGAAAAGTATATAAAATATGAAAATCATATTGCTTTTTATGCCAAAATCTGTTTATCTATTATATAGGATTTGACTTCTATCGACACACTTTCTTCTGTCGATAAAACGCATGATTCAACTTTAATAAATATAGCGAGGTATAGGATATGAAACCAATCAAAGAAGGAAAAGTACGTGAAATCTACGATAACGGCGAAAGCCTGATTATGGTTGCAACTGACCGTATCAGCTGTTTTGATGTAATCCTGAATAATGAGGTTACGAAAAAGGGAACTGTTCTTACACAGATGTCAAAGTTCTGGTTTGATCTGACAGAAGACATTCTTCCAAATCATATGATTTCTACAGATGTAAAGGATATGCCGGAATTCTTCCAGCAGCCAAAATTCGATGGCAACAGTATGATGTGCAAGAAGCTTGAAATGCTTCCGATCGAATGTATCGTTCGTGGATACATCACAGGAAGCGGCTGGGCAAGCTATAAAGAAAACGGAACTGTATGCGGTATTAAGCTGCCTGAAGGTCTTAAGGAATCTGACAAGCTGCCTGAGCCAATTTACACACCATCTACAAAAGCTGAGATCGGTGACCATGATGAAAACATTTCTTACGAGCAGAGTATCGCACACCTGGAAAAATATTTCCCGGGAAAAGGCGAAGAATACGCAGCAAAACTTCGCGACTGCACAATTGCACTTTACAAAAAATGTGCAGACTACGCATTAAGCCGCGGTATCATTATTGCTGATACAAAATTCGAATTCGGTCTGGATGAAAATGGAAATATCGTAATCGGTGATGAGATGCTCACACCAGACAGCTCACGTTTCTGGCCGGCAGACGGATATGAGCCAGGACACGGACAGCCTTCCTTTGACAAGCAGTTTGCACGCGACTGGCTGAAAGCCAATCCGGACAATGACTGGACACTTCCAGAAGATATTGTAGAGAAAACAATTGCAAAATACCTGCAGGCATATGAGATGCTGACAGGAAAGCAGCTGTAATTTAGCACTTCACAGCGCGAAATGGGGACGGGGTTTTTTCGAAAAAACCCCGTCCCCATTTCTACCCGCTGTAACCTTTGAAGAACTCGGTCAGTGCGTCTAATGTTTTAAATAGTACCGGCAATTCTTCTTCGTCTAGTTTCTCCTTAATTGCCATTGTCATTTTATGATGATAATCCTCGTGATGGCGATATGCTTTCTCGCCTTTTTCTGTAAGCTTGATATATACAACTCTTCTGTCCTGTTCTGTGCGGTATCGCTCTACATACTTTTTCTTCACAAGGTTATTAATAGCAGTCGTCAGGGTTCCGACTGTAACATTAAGCTTCTTTGCAACGGAGGACATGTTGTTGCCTTCGCCGAGGCCGATTGCTTCGATAACGTGCATATCATTATTACTGATATCCTTAAATTCTTCTGTAATAATTGCCTTTTCTTCCAGTCCCCAAATCTCATTGATCAGATTGACTAAAACGTAATTTATCTTTTTATATGCGTTATCCATCCTGCTATCCTTCCGTTTCGCTATGTTTCATTGCTTCTTTGTCTTTTTCATTTAATTATAAAACGCATCTATTTGTCAAGGGTTTTCAAATCATTCATTACTTCTTTTACTGTTTCGAGACGCTCAGCCTTATAGGCATTGGCTCCACAGAACAGAAGTGCCTGATCGACTTCTCCCTTTGCCGCATGAATCAGTGCATCGGTAATACAATATGGGATTTCTGACGGATTGCATTTTCTCAGGCACCCATAGCATTTGTCACGGAGAATTATCTCTCCGTCCATCACTCTCTGCATCATTTGATTCTTTATGGCACGTCCCGGCATGCCAACCGGACTTTTTACGATAACGATATCTTCCTCCCTGGCATCCATATACGCCTGTTTATAACGGATATCTGCATCGCATTCCTCTGTCGTCACAAATCTTGAAGCTACCTGAACGCCGTCCACTCCCAGCTCCAGCGCATGTTTTACTTTATCGGCAGTGTCAATTCCGCCTCCCAGTACTGTCGGAATCTTTTGTCCATACTTATCTTCATACGCTGCCTTGACAGCCAGAATCCGTTTTACTTCTTCTTCATATGTCTGTTCGCTTTGATAGGCTTCCAGCTGTGCTTTATCAAAGCCAAGATGTCCGCCTGCCTTTGGTCCTTCGATAACAAGCAGGTCTGGTATGCATCCGTATTTTTTATCCCAGTATTTTAATATGACTTTGGCGGATTTCTCAGTAGACACAATCGGTGCCAGCCTGACATCTGCATCACCTGCGATCGCCGGAAGTTCCGTCGGAAGTCCTGCACCGGATACGATCACATCTGCTCCTGCGTCAATCGCAGCCCGTACATATTCCTCATAATGGCGCATTGCAACCATCAGATTGAATCCGATGACTCCTTCTGGTGCGATTTCTCTTGCCTTTTTGTATTCTTTGTAAATAGCACGCAGGTTCGCCTCTTTTGTATTGGTTTCAAAATCTGGTTCCCGAAAACCAATCTGAGCAGCAGAAATGATTCCAATCCCGCCTTCTTTTGCAACCGCTCCTGCAAGGTTCCCCAGACTGATTCCGATTCCCATTCCGCCTTGGATAATCGGAACTCTTACTTCCATATCTCCTATCTTCAATGGTTTCATCTTATCTTCTCCTACTACAATTTTCGGAATCTCGTATAACGATGCTCTCTGAGCTCTTCATCCGACATCTGTGTATATTCCTTAAGGAATCTTAATATCTCCTCTTCCATCGGCCTTAACACCGTACGCAATGTGGATATGGAAAAGTCCTCCGGCTCTGCAAAGACCTTTTCTACTATACCCGCTTCGAACAGATCTTTTGCCGTAAGCCGCATTACTTCTGCCGCTTCTTTTGCCTTGCTGCTGTCTTTCCACAGAATACTTGCAAATCCTTCCGGTGAAAGAATGGAATAAACAGAATTCTCCAGCATCCATACTTCATCGGAAGTTGCCATAGCAAGTGCGCCGCCGCTTCCGCCTTCTCCGATGATGACCGATAAAACAGGCACTTTGAGCGCAGACATTTCGTAAATATTTCTGGCGATTGCCTCTCCCTGGCCACGCTCTTCTGCTTCCAGTCCGCAAAATGCTCCCGGTGTGTCAACGAAACAGATAACCGGACGTCCAAACTTTTCTGCCTGCTTCATAAGACGCAGTGCCTTTCGGTATCCCTCTGGGGAAGGCATTCCGAAGTTACGCCGGATATTTTCTTTTGTATTTGTTCCTTTTGCCTGTGTGATAACAGTAACCGGCATGCCGTGAAATCTTGCCACTCCTCCAATGATCGCCTGATCATCACCGAATAACCGGTCGCCATGAAGCTCTATAAAGTCCGAAAATAATCCGTCAATATACTGGCTTCCTACCGGGCGATCCTGCATACGGGACAGCATAACTCTGTCCCAGGGCGCAAGCTTTGAAAATCGTCTTCCGGATGAAACAGCCTCTCCACAAACTGGTGCAGCATCCGAAATATCTTCCTTCGCTTCTTGCATTTCTGTCTCCTCATGAAGCTTTAGAATACGGGACAATGTTTCCTTCAGATTCTTTCGTTCCACAATGCCATCGATAAAACCATGCTCCAGAAGGAACTCTGAGCGCTGAAATCCTTTCGGAAGCTTCTGCCCGATCGTCTGTTCAATGACTCTTGGGCCGGCAAATCCAATCAGCGCTTTCGGTTCTGCCAGAATAATATCTCCCAGCATGGCAAAGCTTGCCGTCACTCCGCCGGTCGTCGGATCCGTAAGCACACTGATATAGAGAAGTCCTGCTTCACTGTGACGTTTTAAAGCAGCTGAAGTCTTTGCCATCTGCATCAGGGATGTGATACCTTCCTGCATCCTGGCACCTCCGGAGCATGCAAATAAAATGACCGGAAGCTTTTCTTTTGTAGCGCGTTCTACTGCTCTGGCAATTTTCTCGCCAACCACTTCTCCCATACTTGCCATCAGGAATCTCCCGTCACAGACACCAATGACTGTCTCGCTTCCTTTGATCTTCGCCTTTCCGGTAATAACTGCTTCATCCAGTCCTGTCTTCTCTTTCAGTCCTTCCAGTTTCTCCGGATATCCTTTATATTTCAGTGGGTTTCTGGTAGCAAGACCGGTATCCCACTCTTCGAAAGAACCCGCATCTGTTACCATTTCGATTCTCCGGTAAGCATGTACACGGAAATAGCCGCCACACTGCGGACAGATGTAAAATCCTTTTTTTACATCTTCCGTAATGATGGCTGCACCGCACATATTACATTTTTTCAAAAGTCCTTCCGGCACCTCCGGATGTCCGGCTCTGCTGCGAATCTCATTTCTTCTGATCGTAGAATATTTTGTTTTTTTGAACATGTTATCCAATTTCATAGACTTTCACCTTTATTAAATCTCTTTGAGATTCTCAATAAACTCAATATCAATATCCCCGGACAGATACGCCGGATGATGCAATATCTCATACTGGTAGTCGACATTTGTATCCACTCCCTCGATGATTACTTCACCAAGAGCGCTCTGCATCTTTTGAATCGCTTCGTTTCTGTTTTTCGCCCATACGATCAGCTTTGCCACCATGGAATCGTAATATGGCGGAATCGTATAGCCGCTGTATATCGCCGAATCAATCCGGATCCCCTTGCCGCCCGGCAGATACATATCTGTAATCGTACCCGGGGACGGGCGAAATCCTTTTGCCGGATTTTCAGCATTAATTCTACATTCAATGGCATGTCCTCTCAGATGAATATCCTCCTGACGGAATGCTAATTTTTCTCCTGAAGCAATGCGAATCTGCTCTTTGATCAAATCAATACCTGTTACCCACTCTGTCACAGGATGCTCCACCTGTATTCTTGTATTCATTTCCATAAAGTAGAAGCTTCCGTTCTTCTCTAACAGAAATTCTATCGTCCCGGCATTAACATAACCGGCTGCCTTTGCCGCTTTAATGGCAGCCTCACCCATTTTGTTTCTCAGCTCTTCTGTAAGAGCAATGGAAGGTGACTCTTCGATCATTTTCTGGTGGTTGCGCTGGATCGAGCAATCACGCTCTCCCAGATGCACTACATTTCCATATGCATCTGCGAGAATCTGAAATTCAATATGCCGCGGATGTTCAACAAAGTGCTCGATATACATGGTATTGTCGCCAAATGCCATCTGCGTTTCTTTCTGCGCCGTCTGGAAGCTTTGCTCGAATTCCTCCGGCGTCTGCGCAACACGCATACCTTTTCCGCCACCGCCAAGTGCTGCCTTTACAATGACCGGATATCCGATCTGTGCTGCAATCTGTGCCCCTTTTACTGCATCATAAATGGGCTCTGTACTTCCCGGAATGACCGGAACACCGGCTGCAATCATCGTATTTCTTGCTTTCTGCTTATTTCCAAGCTTTGCGATGATCTCCGAATTCGGACCGATAAAGGTAATGTTACACTGTTCACACAGCTCGGCAAATTTACTGTTTTCAGACAAGAATCCAAAACCCGGATGAATGGCATCTGCACCACTTACGATCGTGGCACTGATAATGCGGTCCATACTGAGATAACTCTCCCTGGACGGCGCCGGTCCAATACAGATTGCCTCGTCTGCAAGCTTTGTGTGAAGTGCTTCTTTATCCGCTTCTGAATATACCGCAACCGTTTCAATTCCCATCTCTCTACAGGCCCGGATGATGCGTACCGCGATCTCTCCCCGGTTTGCAATTAATATCTTCTTAATCATGCCGGTCACCTAACCAATCATAAATGTCAGTTCTGCACTGACAACAACTTTTCCGTCCACACTGGCGGTTGCTTCTCCCACACCGATCGGTCCCTTGCTCTTAATGATCCTTGTTTCCAGACGTACCTTGTCACCGGGAACGATCTTCCCTTTGAACTTGCATTTATTAATGCCTCCAAAGTACGCAATCTTCCCTTTATTTTCTTCCTGACTCAGAATAGCAACTGCACCTGTCTGTGCGAGCGCCTCCACCGTCAGTACACCCGGCATAACAGGCTCCTGAGGAAAATGTCCCGCAAAAAATTCTTCTCTGTAAGAGACACATTTATATCCTACTGCATACTGTCCCGGCTCATAATCCTCAATATAATCCAGCAAAAGAAACGGATGTCTGTGCGGAATAATTTCTTTGATTTCATTAATATCCAAATGCTTCATAACTGGTCTCCTTTATTTCACTCTGAATAACGGCTGGTTAAATTCTACCGGCTGACCATTCTCTACCAGGATTTCTTCAATCACACCGTCATAATCGCTTTCAATCTCATTCATAAGCTTCATCGCTTCTACAATGGCCAGTGTCTGTCCTTTTTTCACAATGTCGCCTACTTTTACAAACGGCTCTGCATCCTCAGAAGGTGCGGCGTAAAACGTACCGACAAGCGGGGATACAACTACTTTTGTGCCCGTCTCAGGAACGCTTTCCTCAGCTGTGATAACACGCGCAGGAACTTCCGGTGAAACGACAGGTACAGATATCGTTTGGGATTCCTTCTTTAACTTGATCTTCACACCATTTTCTTCATAAGAAAATTCGGTAAGCATAGACGCAGATACCGCATTTACCAGTTTTAACAGATTCTCAAATTCCATTTTTCTATATTCCTCCATCAACCTGTGCGATGACTAGGCTTCATACTTCTTAAGAAGCAGTGTTGCATTATGTCCGCCAAATCCCAGTGAATTGGTCAGAACATAATTCACCTCTTTTTCCACCGGTGCTCCGATCGCATAATTCAGGTCACATTCCGGATCTTCTTCTTTCGTTCCAACTGTCTGATGAATAAATCCTTCCTCAATGGATTTTACACAGATGATAAATTCAACTCCGCCTGCTGCTCCAAGGAGATGACCGATCATTGACTTTGTTGAGTTTATAACTACATCTTTTGCCGCTTCTCCCATCGCAACATGGATCGCACGTGTTTCAAACAGATCATTGTGATGTGTGCTTGTTCCATGTGCATTGATATAATCAATCTGAGAAGGCTTTACACCGCCTTCTTCCATAGCAAGTGTCATTGCTTTGGCCGCACCGCTTCCATCTTCTGCCGGGGATGTAATGTGATATGCATCACCGGTTGCTCCATATCCTGCAAGCTCTGCGTAAATCTTTGCACCTCTTGCTTTCGCATGTTCCAGTTCTTCCAGCATTACAACACCTGCACCTTCACCGAGTACAAAGCCATCTCGGTCTTTGTCAAACGGAATGGATGCACGCATCGGATCTGTGGAAGCAGAAAGTGCAGTGAGTCCGGTAAATCCGGCCACTCCGGTCGGACAGATACAGCTCTCTGCTCCACCTGCAAGCATCATGTCTGCATCACCATACTGAATCGCACGGAATGCATCTCCGATACAGTTTGTTCCGGATGCACATGCCGTAACTACATTTGTACATTTACCACGAAAACCAAGCTGAATAGAAATATTTCCGGCAGCCATATTGGAAATCATGAGCGGTACCATTAGAGGGTGTACTCTTCCCGGTCCCTTTTCCTCGATTTTTTTATATTCTCTCTCCACTGTCTCCAGGCTTCCGATACCGGAACCTACGATTACACCTGCGCGGAATGCATCTTCTTTCGCAATATCCAGACCAGAGTCCTCATACGCTTCCTTTGCTGCTGCCACGGCATACTGCGCAAATGTTTCCATTCGCTTTGCAGATTTGACATCCATACGTTCCTTTGCAACAAAGCCTTTTACCTCTGCCGCCAGCTTCACTTTATAATCTGTCGTATCGAATTTCGTAATCTCTCCGATTCCGACTTTACCTTCTTTGATTCCTTCCCAGAACGAAGCAACTGTATTTCCAATCGGAGTTACCGCACCAAGTCCTGTTACCACTACTCTTCTCTTCATTCTTAACTCCTCCTACATGACCATTCCGCCGTCAACATGAAGCACCTGTCCTGTAATGTATCCTGCTGCCTCCGACGCAAGAAATGCAGCTGCCCCGGCAACATCCTCTGGCTTTCCAAACTTTCCGAGAGGAATCTGTGAAACGGATGCCTCTTTTACTTTCTCCGGAAGCACATCGGTCATATCTGTCTCAATGAACCCCGGGGCAATTGCATTGACTGTAATGCCGCGGGAAGCCATTTCTCTCGCCGCCGCTTTGGTCAGTCCGATGACACCTGCCTTGGACGCAGCATAATTCGCCTGTCCGGCATTTCCACTTACACCTACAACAGATGACAGGTTAATGATTCTTCCGCTTCTCTGCTTTAACATCTGTCGGCTTGCAAAACGAATCGTATGGAATGCTCCCTTCAGGTTCGTATTCAGAACGTCATCAAAATCCGCCTCTGACATACGCATCAGCAGTCCGTCTCTTGTAATGCCTGCATTATTGACAAGAATATCAAGTCTTCCGTATTCTTTTACAACATCAGAAATGAAGGTTTCGCACTTCTCATAATCCGAAACATCACAGCAATAGACGGAGGCATTTCCACCGGCTTCTTCGATCTCACGCTTTGTCTCCATTGCCTTTTCTTCAGATCCGTTGTAATTGATCACCACTGTAGCACCCATAGAAGCAAGTTTTTTGGCGATCGCTTTCCCGATTCCTCTGGATGCGCCTGTAACTACTGCTATTTTCTCTGTTAACATCTATCTGTCCTCCCCGAGCTGTTTAAGAACAGCATCTACATCTTCCCATTTTGCGATGTTGTACACCTTCGCATCACGGTTTATTTTCTTCATAAATCCGGCAAGTGTCTTTCCCGGTCCAATCTCTACAAATGTATCCACGCCTTCAGAGATCAGGTATTCCATACTCTGCATCCAGCGCACAGAGGAGCTTACCTGATCCGCAAGAAGTGCTCTTGTTTCATTAATATCTTCGATCTTTCTTGCCGTAACATTTGTAATATACGGAACTGCAAGCAGATGCATCTGCACATTTTCCAGTTCTTTCTTAAGTTTCTCCCCAGCCGGGATCAGCATAGGTGAATGGAATGGACCGCTGACGTTCAGCATGACTGTACGTTTGGCACCTGCCTCTTTTAATTTTACAGACGCCTGTTCCACTGCTTCTTTCTCCCCTGTGATCACAATCTGCCCCGGGCAGTTATAGTTGGCAATCGTCACTCCATTTATATCTGCAATATTTGTCTCAATCTCACCGGCATCCATTCCCATGACCGCACACATGGCACCTTCTCCTGCAGGGACCGTATTCTGCATCAGGATTCCTCTTTTTCGCACCAGACGGATGGCATCCATATCGGTCATCCCGCCTGCTGCCGCGATCGCAGCATATTCGCCAAGACTTAATCCTGCGGTTACATCCGGCTTAAGTCCTCTTTCTTCTACTACTCTTGTCATAGCAAGACAGGTCGTTACTAAAGCCGCCTGTGTGTATTCTGTCAGATCCAGTCTGTCATTTTCTTCAAAACACAGTGCTTTCATATCCAGACCGAGAGCTTCGGATGCCCCTTCATAGATACCCTTTGCCAGATTGCTGTTTTCATAAAAATCCGCTCCCATTCCGGCTTTCTGTGCTCCCTGACCAGGATAAAGAAATGCAATTTTACTCATAAAATCCTTTTCCTCCAATAATGGCATCTGTTTCATTTACTAATTTATCTACCAGTTCTTTACAGGACATTCTTTCCTTTACCATCCCGGCGATCTGTCCTGCCATGACACTACCATTGACTACATCTCCGTCTACCACGGCTTTTCTGAGTCCGCCAAGTGTCAGATGTTCCAGTTCCTCAAAGCTTGCGCCCTTATTTTCTAATTCTAAATATTTCTTTGTCATCTCATTTCGAAGTGCACGTACCGGATGTCCGGTTGTTCTTCCTGTTACTCTGGAATCAATGTCTCTCGCTTTAATGATTCTTTCTTTATAATTATCGTGCACCTGGGATTCATCTGTTACAACAAAATGCGTTCCCATCTGCACACCCTTTGCACCCAGCATAAATGCTGCTGCGATTCCTCTTCCGTCTGCAATACCGCCGGCAGCAATGACCGGGATATTTACTGCATCCACAATCTGTGGAACGAGTACCATTGTTGTGTTTTCACCAATATGTCCGCCTGCCTCGCAGCCTTCTGCCACAAGTGCATCGGCACCGCTTCTTTCCATACGTTTTGCAAGAGCGACAGAAGCAACAACAGGAATTACTTTTACCCCGGCTTCTTTCCACATTTTCATATACTTTTCAGGATTTCCCGCTCCGGTTGTAACAACCTTAACCCCTTCTTCTACAATCACTTCTGCCACTTCGTCTGCATATGGACTCATGAGCATGATATTTACTCCAAAAGGCTTGTCTGTCAGTTCCTTTGCTTTTCTTACCTGGTCTCTGACCCAGTCAGCCGGTGCACTTGCTGCTCCGATAAGTCCGAGACCTCCGGCATTGGATACGGCTGCTGCCAGATGATATTCTGCCACCCAGGCCATACCTCCCTGTATGATCGGATATTCAATTCCCAATAATCTGGTTACTTCTGTCTGCATCCTGATAACCTCTCTTTTCTTATTTGTGTGCTTCAATATACTTGATTGCATCTCCAACTGTAACGAGCTGTTCCAAATCCTCAGAAGGGATTTCCACATCGTACTTTTCTTCCATTGCCATAACAAGTTCAAAAAGGTCCAGTGAATCAGCTCCGAGATCTTCCTTAAAAGAAGCTGTCTCTGTAACTTCAGCTGGATCAACACCCAGATCTGCTGCGATTAATTCTTTCATTTCTTCAATCATTTTCATTTTCTCCTTTTACTTTTACTCTTTTTTTGTATCTATCCTGCCATTTTCTATATGGCAGCTATAAACCGTATCTGCCTGTGACAGCCGGTTTATTTCCATTCAACGATACAGGATCCCCATGTAAGCCCTGCTCCGAATCCGGCAAGCATGATCTTCTGCCCGCTTCTTAGTCTTCCATCCCTGTTCATCTCATCCAGAAGGATTCCGATACTGGCGGAAGATGTATTTCCATACTTCTTCAGGTTCATCGGAAATTTTGTCATGGGTTCTCCAAGACGCTTTGCAACTGCCTCGACGATTCTCTTGTTCGCCTGATGAAGTACATACCAGTCTATTTCTTCCTGTCGGACCTGGTTGCGTTCCAAAGTCTCTCCAATGACCTCCGGTACCTTCTTTACCGCAAATTTAAATACGGCCTGGCCGTCCATCTGCATATAATACTCATCATCTTCCATATGCATGATATCCGCCTTTGTGTGACGGCTCTTGCAGGTAAGCGCGTTCCCTTTTTCTCCGTCTGAATGTGTGACCGGAAGGTAACGGTTCCCTTCTTCTGCACACATGACCGCTGCACCGGCACCGTCGCCAAATAAAATACAGGTACTCCGATCCTTCCAGTTTGTCAGATTCGAAAGGCTTTCACTCCCTATGATAAGCGCTTTCTGATACACGCCGCCGGAAAGATACGCAGCCGCTGTATTATACGCCAGAATAAATCCGCTGCACGCCGCACTCATGTCAAAGCATGTGGCATTTACCGCGCCGATTTCCTTTTGCACCTCACATGCCGCACATGGTAAAATCACATTTGATGAAATAGTGGATACGATCAGCAGATCGATTTCTTCTGCGCCAATTTTTGCATTCTTAAGTGCCCGTTTCGCAGCTTCAGCTGCCATAGATACGGTTGTATCATCTGTGATGATATGTCTTGTTGCCACACCAGTGCGCTCCTGTATCCACTCATCACTGGTCTCGACCATGGTCGCTATCTCATTGTTATCCCGTATATAGGGCGGTACATATGCGCCCGTTCCACAGATCATTCCTGTCATCTTTCTTCCTCTCATCTACGCACATATTCCCTGCGTTTATTTTGATTTTAAATATATTTGACTTTCAAAGTATATATGCAAATAATTTGTTTGTCAAGCATTTTGATAATCAAATTATTTTGAGATATGAATATAATCTTTCATCCGCATCATATTGCTGCTGTATCAGATGCCATAATAACTGCTCTTTCCTGCAGTCCTCATACATGTTTTGCGACATACGCGTTAAGATATGGCAAACCACATTTTCGCAGATATTGTAAAACTGTTCTCTGTAATTACCGTCATAATCATCCAATATCTGAATCACTCGCCCTTGCGGCAGTTTTCCCAGAAACTTTTGTTCCAGACGAATGCATTCGATATAGTGCTCAATCGCCTCAATCCCCTGCCATGTATGCGCCGGGCGGGCAAAATCCGGGCAAGCATCAGGAGCCCAGAGTGTCGGATAATCAAATGTAATGATTGCATCCTGCGGTGCAAATCTTACATCGTAATAACGAAAGAATCCCGGAATTGCCTTTCTCACAGTATCACGATAGTTTTCATTTCCGTAATCCTGAAAATGCAGGATCATCTGATTATACTTCTCCTTTGCTGCCTTAACCTTTTCTATCACCTTCTGATATCCGTCCTCATATGCTTCTCTGGCAGAGATTTGCTTTCCACTTTTTAAAACAATCTGATTCTCGACCGTTTCCCTGGAAATCCGAATACAGAACTGCACTGCTTCCATTAACTTCTGTGCCGCCTCATATGTTACCGATGTACTTTCGTAAGATGTATACCGCTTTGCAAGCTCTGTCACAACAGGGAGAAGCTCCTCCAGGGTATATTCATTTTCATTATATTTCTTTTCCATACTTAACTAATCTCCTCCAATGCCTGCAGATAAAGGTCCCTATCCCATCTTGGTACCACATCAAACTGTGCATATTCACCCTTACCATCTGTCCTTTCATGTCCCCGGTAACCGGCTCTTATTGCCTGTGCAAATATTTCCAGACAGGTACTCTCCAGATATTCCAGATCTCCAAAACATACGGTCTCATACTGTTCTTTCATAAAATGAAGAAGCTCATCGTCCGAAATCTCATCCATCATCTCATTTTTATAGAGCATAAAAATGTCATGAAGCCTTGCGATGGTCTCCGCATAATGGCTCTGGGAAATATACCGGGAATCACAGAATTCATAAATGATCTTCGGAAGAATCCCCTCCCCGAATTCAACACGCCTCTGTCTTTTCAGACTGTCTGTCCTTTCCTGCACCAGAAGCTTCGCTTCTTCCTCAGAAAGAACCAGTCCGAACTTCTCTGTATACACATTTGTCTCCCTGATTTTTACCAGTTGATTCTGCGCCGATAACAACTCCATCAGATTTTTTTCTTCCATGCTTCAAATGCCCCTTTCACGGTAAGTTCATTGATTATACACCCCAGATCAATCCCTTACCAGACTTGAAATTTTTGCCATTTTGTGGTATTATAAGCATAGAAAAAAAGCGCTTCGCAACAATTTTTTCAGTTGCACAGCGCTTTTTCATTATCGGATATGAAAGGTGATCGTAATTGATATGTGGGTTTTATTTGCATTCGGCTCTGCTTTTTTCGCGGGCCTGACTTCTATTTTGGCCAAATGTGGAATCCGGAAAACAGATTCTACCGTAGCGACAGCTATTCGTACAATTGTTGTTCTGCTATTTTCATGGCTCATGGTGTTTATCGTAGAATCTCAGGACCAGCTTGGCACAATTGATGGCAAAACACTTTTATTCCTGGTTCTTTCCGGCCTTGCCACCGGAGCATCCTGGCTCTGCTATTTCAAAGCATTACAGCTTGGGAATATTAACAAAGTGGTTCCCATCGATAAATCCAGTACCATTTTAACAATACTTCTGGCTTTTATCTTTCTGCATGAAGAAATCAATCTGCCAAAAGCGATCGGTGTTGTTCTCATCGCTTTTGGAACCTTTTTGATGATCGAAAAGAAGTCCGATGCGTCCGGACAGACAGAAAAGAAAGGCTGGTTCTTATTTGCTGTCGGCGCCGCTGTCTTCGCAAGTCTTACAGCTCTTCTGGGCAAGATTGGTATTTCCGGCGTTGAATCCAATCTCGGCACAGCCATCCGCACCGTTGTCGTGCTGGCCATGGCATGGCTTATGGTATTCGTTACCGAAAAAATACATACGATCCGCGATATCCCGAAGAATGAACTGGGCTTTATCTGCCTGTCAGGACTTGCCACCGGAGCGTCCTGGCTCTGTTACTATAAGGCGCTGCAGGACGGACTCGCAAGCGTTGTCGTTCCCATTGACAAGCTCAGTCTCCTTGTTACCGTCGCATTTTCCTACATCGTATTCCATGAGAAACTATCCCGGAAGTCCGCTGCCGGGCTTGCCGCTATCGTAGTCGGAACGCTGGTTATGCTGATCCGGAAATAAAACTGCTGCCGGGCTGCTTTACATCCAGTGGTTGATTGCTTCCACCAGCAGCTCTGCACAGCCTTCTACTTCATCATCATAATATTTCTTAAATCTCTCGTCGCAAAGATACATACTTGCGACCCCTTTGTGTGCCTGTGCATTGTACTCCTTCCATGTCATAGATATCCACTTTTTATGAAGGAGTGCGATCTCCTTTGCCTCTGCACTTTCCGGCTTTATTCCTTCTCTCACACCATCTTTGAGTCGCGTCTTAATCTCTTCTTCCAGAGTCTTAAACTCATTCCATTCGTTCTCCGACATATGCATCATCTTTTTATTTGAATCATCCACCGTCTCATCCCCATATCTCTCACGAATTTCTTCTCCATATTTTTCTTCATTTTCTCTAACGATCTGTTCCTTGAATCCCTTGAATTTCTCTGCATCTGCCATTTCACATTCTCCTTTCATCTGTAAAATTGTCTGTTCCACCGTATGGATCAAAAGCTCCATCCGGTCTTTTCGCCTTCCCAATTCCAAAAGGTGTTCCTGCAAAGCCTGCAGCACATCAAAATCTTTCCGGTAGATGATATCACGGATCTGTTTCAGCTCAAATCCCCGTTCACGGTAAAATAAAATCTGCTGCAACAGCTCAACTTCCTCTTTACCGTAATATCGGTATCCGGCATCACTCGTATAGAGCGGCTCTAAAAGCCCGATTTCCTCATAATAACGCAGGGTGCGTGCACTCACACCTGCAAGCTTTGATAATTGCGTAATGCTGTATTCCATTTGCATCCTCCCTTCTGGTACATTCAGAATAACACTTGACGTAACGTCAAGGTCAAGGAGAAATTTGTATTTTATTAAAAAGGTACAGGACATTTTTCATTTTGGTACACCACATTTTGCAATTGGGGACGTAGACTTTTTAAAAAAGTCTACGTCCCCAATTGTAGTTCTATCTTCGTTCCTTTTCCCACTTCGCTCTCTACACATATCTGTGCGCCATGCAGCATAGCCCCATGCTTCACGATGGAAAGTCCCAGCCCGGTGCCGCCGGTCTCTTTTGAGTGGCTCTTATCTACCCGGTAGAATCGTTCAAAGATACGCTCCTGCTGATCTTTTGGAATACCGATTCCCGTGTCGGCAACAATAACTTTCTTTCCGTTTAATGTGCCGCCCACCCACACAGTGACTTTTCCGCCTTTTTTATTATATTTAATCGCATTTTCGCAGATATTATAGATCATCTCGTCCAGGACCTGACGGATTCCCTGTACTTTTACCGGCTCGCCGGTAAGGGAAATGTATACACCGGCTGCTGCTGCCTGTGGTGCCAGACGGCTTACGATTTCGCGGGTGAGATCGTACAGATCTATCTCTTCTTTTTCTAATTCGACTTTTCCTTCATCGAGTCTGGACAGCTTGATGATGTCCTCTACAAGCTTGATCAACCGGCTTGCTTCGTTATAAATGCGCTCGGAAAATTTCTGCATATCTTCTGGTCTTACGAGACCGTTTTTCATGATTTCTGCGTATCCGGATATGGATGTGAGCGGTGTCTTAAGCTCATGGGATACATTTGCCGAAAATTCTTTTCGCATATTTGCAATGGCATCTTTTTCCCGATTCTGCGCATCCATGCTTTCGAGAAGTGGCGTCAGTTCTTCGTACATTTCATTTTCCAGTGGTTGTTCCAGATTCAGTTCGTTAATCGGACGGATTAACCTGGTTACCTGCCACCGGGACAAAGCTATGGCAAAAAGAAGCATGAACACTGCAATGATTCCCATGGCGGGAAGTATCCCTACTGCAGTATGCAGTGCTGTATTCATTGTTTTTGACACACGGAGAACTGTACCGTCTGTCAGGCGAACGGCATAGTAAAACATTTCTTCATTCAGCGTATCTGAACGCCTGATATCCTGCCCGCTTCCCTTTGACAATGCTTCTTTTATCTCCGGACGGTCCTTATGATTTTCCAGCGCTACCTTTCCTTCATTTGAATCGTATAGTACACGCCCATCTTTATCAATCTGTGTCACTCGTGTATCTTTCTGTACTTCATCCATCTCTTCCAGATAAGATGTCCCGGAAATCTCTACGGCCTGGCGAATATAATCTGCCTCCTGCCGGATCTCCTTTTCCATCAGACTGACCGTCTGCCGGTATACGACAAATGTCGTCATGGCATAAACGATCAGAAGGGTGACTGCAATCACTACAAGCATACTCTTTTGTATCTCTTTTCTAAGCTTCATGTGAAACACCCTCTATTCTGTCATGCGGTAGCCTACACCCCGCACTGTCTCAATCTTCTCACCGCAGTCTCCAAGTTTCTGGCGAAGGGTTCTTACGTGAACGTCTACGGTTCTTGTTTCTCCGTCGAAATCATATCCCCATATATCTTCCAGAAGACAATCTCTTGTCATGACGATATTGGGATTTTTCATCAGGCGTTTCAGAAGTTCATATTCTTTCAATGTCAGATTGACGACTTCTCCCCGGGCGGTCACCTCATGCTTCTTTGTATGAATGATAATATCCCCAAGTGTAAGTACATCCTCCTGTGCCTGTGAAGCAGATGTACTGCGTCTTAGCACCGCTTTGATCCGGGATATGAGTTCCATCATACCAAATGGTTTTGTCACATAGTCATCCGCGCCAGAATCAAGACCTTTTACCTTATCATACTCTGCACCCTTTGCGGTTACCATGATGACCGGAATGTTTTTCGTTCTGGCAGAATTCTTAAGCTTTTTTAGAATCTCCATACCGTCCTCTCCCGGAAGCATGATATCAAGAAGCACAAGCTCGGGTATGTCCGTCTCCAGTGCCTTCATAAATTCCTTTCCATCATCAAAACCACGCGCTTCCATGCCCGTGGTTTCAAGAGTGTATACAACTAATTCGCGGATATTACTGTCATCTTCCACACAAAAAATCATACGCTTTCTCCTTTATCTATACCTGACTTTCCTTATGGATACCGGTAATGGAGAATTCTACCCATTCTGCAATGTTGGTAGCATGGTCGCCGATTCGTTCCAGATATTTGGCAACCATGATAAGGTCAATGGCCTCCCGGCCCTGATCGCCCTTGTTCTCAGCAATGAATTCGATAAGCTCCTGCTTATTTTCCTCAAACAGATTGTCGACCACGTCATCTGCATCCATGACATTTCTGGAAAGTTCCAGGTCCTTTTTTACATAGGCACTTACACTGTCTCTTACCATTTTTGCCACAGCTTCCGACATTTTTCCAATCTTCGGAATATCTGTCGATTCTGATTTCTTTTCGGAAATGATGATCTCTGCGATATCGGCTGCCTGATCTCCAATACGTTCCATATCCGTGATCATCTTAAGAGCTGCAGAAATCTGCCGCAGATCCCTTGCCACCGGCTGCTGCTGCAAAAGAAGCTTCAGACACAGACGCTCAATATCTTTTTCCATCTGATCGATCTCCTCGTCTGCAACACGAACTGCGTGCGCCTTTTCAATGCTGCCTTCCTTAAGTGCATCTGTCGCTCTGTTGATGGCGACCTCACATAATTCTCCCATGTGTATCAACTGTTCATTTAACAGCTCAAGCTGCATATCAAACTTATTACGCATATCCTAACCGAACCTCCCTGTAATATAATCCTCTGTCCGCTTGTCTGCCGGTATTGAGAATAATTTCTCTGTATCGTTGTACTCTACGACCTCTCCGAGAAGGAAAAATGCAGTATTGTCGGATACACGCACAGCCTGCTGCATATTATGTGTTACCATGACAATAGTATAATCTTTTTTCAATTCCATCGCAAGGTCTTCAATTTTTGATGTAGAAATCGGATCCAGCGCCGATGTCGGTTCGTCCATAAGAAGAACCTCCGGCTGCACCGCCAGCGCTCTCGCTATGCACAGCCTCTGTTGCTGTCCTCCGGACATCCCGAGTGCGCTTGTCTTCAGACGATCCTTGCATTCATCCCAGATTGCCGCATCTCTCAAAGATTTTTCCACAATTTCATCCAGCTTCGCCTTCGAATGAATACCGTGTGTTCTTGGACCGAATGCAATATTATCGTAAATACTCATCGGGAACGGATTTGGTTTCTGGAATACCATTCCTACACGTTTCCTGAGAAGATTCACATCTATATCCTTAAAAATGTCTTTCCCATCAAGGAGAATGTCTCCTTCGATCCGGCAGCCTTCCACCAGATCATTCATACGGTTGATGGATTTCAACAGAGTAGATTTACCACATCCGGATGGCCCGATAAATGCCGTAATCTTATTTTCTTCAATTTCCAGATTCACATCTTTGAGTGCATGGAAATCGCTGTAATATAGATTCATATTTCTGATACTTATTTTACTCATGTTTCTCCCTTTCTCTTCTCTAAGCTTTCGTCAGTCGTTTCGCTACGACCCCTGATAACGTATTGATACCTACGACCAGTACCAGAAGAACCACTGCCGTTGCATACGCCTGATCCATATACAGACCTTCACTTGCCAGATTGTACATATGCACGGCAAGTGTACGTCCGGAGCCCATAACATTAGACGGAATCTGTGCGACCGTTCCTGCCGTATAGATCAGTGCCGCTGTCTCTCCGACAATTCTTCCGATTGCCAGGATAACACCTGCCAGAATACCCGGAATCGCAGATGGGAGCACGATACGGAACACGGTACGAAGTTTTCCGGCACCAAGACCGAAACTTCCTTCTCTATAAGAATCCGGCACAGCCTTTAATGCTTCTTCTGTGCTTCTCATAATAAGCGGAAGTACCATGATAGATAATGTAAATGCACCCGCGAGGATGGAAAATCCCCATCCACATGTGGTTACAAAGAACAGCATACCAAACAGGCCATACACAATGGAAGGAATTCCCTGCAGCGTTTCTGTCGTAAGACGGATAATCTCTACGAATTTATTTCCTCTCTTTGCATACTCTACCAGGAAGATAGCAGAGAAAATACCAAACGGAACTGCAATCAGAAGAGACAAAAGTGTCATAATGATCGTATTAATGAGCGCCGGCATAAGTGATGCATTTTCCGAACTATAGGTTAAGGAAAATAACGACGGCTTCAGATACGGTACGCCATGAATCAGAATATAGGCAATCAAAAAGATGAGCACCGTAAATGTAAGTATTGCCGAAAGCATCACAAGAAGCATTACAATAAATGAACCCGGGGTCCTTTTATAAGTTTTCAGTTTATTCATGGTCCGTCCTCCTGTTCAATAATGCTACGCAGAAGTTTATGATCAAAATAAATACGAAAAGTACAACTCCTGTTGCGATCAGCGCTTCCCTGTGAAGTCCGGCAGCATATCCCATCTCAATTACAATATTCGCTGTCAGTGTACGAACTCCTTTGAAGAGACCTGCCGGCATTCTTGCCTGATTTCCCGCTACCATGATGACCGCCATCGTCTCACCGATCGCACGTCCTACACCGAGCACGATCGCAGCAACCACGCCAGACTTTGCGGCTGGAAGTACAACTCGGAAAATGGATCTCTCATGGGTGGCGCCAAGCGCTACCGCGCCTTCATAGTACTGCGCAGGTACAGCCCGAAGAGAGGACTCGGTAAGTCCGATCACTGTCGGCAGAATCATCATGCCAAGAAGCAGAGATGCTGTCAGAATACTGCTTCCGTTACCGCCGCTTCTTAAGACACCTGCATTCTTAAGGGCACGCCCCATCTCCCGGATGACCGGAACAAGAACGACCAGACCGAAGAAACCATAGACTACAGACGGAATACCTGCCAGAAGCTCCGTCGCTGTCTTCAGCGGTTTATAAATGTGTTTCGGACAGTAAAATGCCATAAATACAGCTGTCAGAATACCGATCGGCACACCGAACAGAATTGATCCTGCTGTTACATATAAACTTCCCACTATCATAGGAAGGATTCCAAATATTTCGTTTTTCGGCTTCCACAACTCGTCGCTTAGAAATTTTCCAAATCCGATTTCCTTCATGGCAGGGATACCATTTGCAAACAGAAACACACAAATGAGAGCTACCGCCAGCACCGAAGCGCAGGCGGCAATGAAGAACACTCCCTGCATGAATTTTTCAGTCCATGCTTTTGATTTCATACTATTTTACTACCTCATCCCATGTCAGAGCTTCACCTGTGTAGATTGCTTTTACCTGTTCACTTGTAAGCTCATCTGTTGTATTATTCTTGTTTACGATAACTGCGATACCATCTGTTGCGATTACCTGACCTACAAGTCCCTGTGATGTTTCTTCATCTTTCAGTTCACGAGATGCCATTCCGATATCATAGCTTCCGTCGATTGTAGAAGTCATACCTGTTGTAGAATCTGTCGTCTGAAGTTCGATTTCTGCATTTGCATTTACAGCCTTGTAAGCTTCAATCAGTTTTTCCATTACTGGTGATACAGAAGAAGAACCACCAACAACTGCCTTACCTGATGGATTTGTTCCCTCAAAAGGCTTTACATCATCCAGGGCGATATATCCATTTTCTGCTACAACTTTCTGTCCTTCTTCACTCATAATGAAGTTAATGAAATCTTTTGCAACTTCGTTATCAAGGCCTTCCTTAGTTGCGATATTAAACGGTCTGGAAACTTTATAATCACCGCTCTTGATGTTTTCTGCTGTAGCCTCTGCACCGTCAATCTTAAGAGCTTTTACACTGTCATCCAGAGAACCAAGAGATACATAACCAATCGCATAATCATCACCTGCAACAGTTGTCATCATAACAGATGTACTGTTTGTGATCTGTGCTTCCTCTGTTGTATAGTCAACCTTTTCACCGTTCTCATCTTTCTCCTCGATACCAAACAGCTCGATGAAAGCACCTCTTGTACCAGAACCATCCTCACGGGATACAATTGTAATATCCATGGAAGAATCCCACTCTGATGCTGCTTCTGTCTGTGTGTCCTCGCCTTCTGCTGTAGAATCAGACTTTCCACATCCTGCAGCAAGACCTGCTACCATACCTACGATTGCCAGAACTGCAATAAACTTTTTCAATTTCATTTTCTTACTCTCCTTTTAATTGATTCATATTTATTATCTTCTTCACAAGTCATATCATACGTGCGGAATGTAAAATCCAAAATCGCAGGAATGTTAAATATACGTAAATTTGGGACGTAGACTTTTTGAAAAAGTCTACGTCCCAAATTGCAAAATGTGGTGTACCCAAATGACAAATCTCTTGTAAAAATATTTTATCAAATGCTATACTAAATATACACTATTCAACTACAGGAGGAGCTTATGGACCTGAAGAAACTAGACGTATTTCTTACCGTATCGGATCTCGGTAATTTTACAAAAGCCGGCGAAAAGCTTGGCTATACACAATCTGGCATCACGCAGATGATGAAATCATTGGAGCAGGAAGTTGGAGTCCCGCTTTTTGTCAAACGTCATCGCGGCGTTACGCTTACAGAGGAAGGTGTTTCTCTTTTGCCTGCCATCCGTAATCTTCTCTCGGCCAATGAGAATCTGAATCAGGAGATTTCTTTTTTAAAGGGTGCGAAAAAGGGAACGATTAAGATCGGTGCCTATACAAGCTGTACGATCCACTGGCTGCCGGAGATTATTAATAAGTTTCAGAAGGAATATCCGGGAATTGTCTTTGAGATTATTGAGGGAAATGAAAGTGAACTTGCCGAATGGGTAAGTGACCACAAGGTTGATATCGGATTTACCAGCTATCATGACCATGAATCATATCAGTTCATTCCGGTTTATGATGACCCGATGCTGGCTGTCTTTCCAAAGGATCACCCATGGAATCAGTATGAAGAAATTCCGCTGGAATGGTATGAAGGGGTACCGTTTGTTGTATCAGAATATACATATATCAATGATGTGCACCGGATCTTGAAGAGTCACAAAGTGAAACCAGACATTAAATATACGATGAGCAACGACTTTTCCATTTTATCTATGGTAGAGCATAACCTTGGTATCAGTATCCTCCCACGCCTGATCTTGCGCGGAAAATCTGGGAACTTCACCGCAAGACCGCTCATTCCGCGTGCGTATCGAAGACTCGGTATGGCAATTTCTTCTTTTGAGGAGTTATCTCCTGCCATGAAAATCTTCATAAAATATGCCCGCAACTATTTACTTGATTAAAATTTTTTACGGCTTTTTATAAAAATAACAACCGCAGATCATTATAATCTGCGGTTGTTATATATATGTTGTTATGATTAGTTAGTATGCTTTTCACTATTGTAAATATTTACCATTCCATATGCTGCAACTGCCGCAATGATAGCCCATCCGATCATATCGACACCTCCTGCTCTCTCAATTCCTCTTCTTTGTATCTTTAGTATACAACGACTTTTTCCATTTGTGAAATGAGGGTTTTTTATCTTGTCATTACACTTTCTAATGGCAGAATATCGGTCAGAAATCAACCGGATTTTATTCATTTACAATCGTTTTTCAAAATTACCATCCACAGAACATCCTTCTGTAAATATCATAAATGCATTCGGATCTATGCTGTGTACAATTTTCTTGATCTGTGCCACTTCATACTTGGATATCATAACGAACAAAATGTAAGAAGTCTTGTTCGTATATGCACCCTCTCCGTCCCAATTTGTAACACCGCGTCCTGTTTCCTCCATGATTGCTTTGGAGATACCCGTCTTCTTTGTAAATATCATAACACTTGTGTTGATATTCTGAATATGTACACGATCGACTGCGATTGAACAAACCGTAGAGAATATAAGAGAATATATCACGATTTCAAGATCAAACAGCATTATACAAATACCATATATAAAAATATTTATTACAATCGTCACTTTACCTACACTGAAGTTTGGATATTTCTTAGAGAGACAAAGCCCGATAATATCCTGTCCTCCTGCAGATGCCCGTCCTCTCAATATCATTCCACATCCGATACCACAGACAATACCTCCTATAATACAGGAAGTAAGATAATCTTCTACAAGTGGCACTGCAGGAATCGGGATCACAACAAGGACCGCACTCATAAGTCCCGTCTGTAATAATGTTTTTACTGCAAATTCTTTTCCTAATACCCGGTATCCCATATAGAAAAGCGGTACATTCAAAAGGAAATAAATAATACCTGTCAAATTAACAGTCGCCGGTATCGGAATATGTAAGCCACTGGTAAGAAAAAGCCCACTGAGCTGTGCAATACCCATAAATCCACCGCTATATAATCCCATCGGCACGATCAGCAGATTAAATCCGGCACAATATATGAAATTTCCAATAACAGAATATATAATCTGTACAACTGCTTCTTTCTTTTTTGCATCACTCAAATACTTCATGTTACACTCCTTATTTTTTTCACTAGTAGACAGTATACCGTAGATATTTTTATTTGTGAAATGACGCTTTTTTATCCTGACATAACGTTTTGTAATATGAAATGGATATAAAAACAGAGGTGCCAGATTCACTCTGCTACCTCTGTCTGATTTTCCATACATATTTCTATAATACTTTTGACAAAAATTCTTTCAGACGGTCATCCTTCGGATTGCCAAAGAATTCCTCCGGAGCTTCCTCTTCTTTGATCTGGCCTTCATCCATGAATACAACACGGTTTGCCACTTCTTTTGCAAATCCCATCTCGTGTGTTACCACTACCATGGTCATACCATCATGAGCAAGCTCTCGCATAAGCTCAAGAACTTCTCCAACCATCTCCGGGTCAAGCGCAGAAGTCGGCTCATCGAAAAGGATCACATCCGGATCCATCGCAAGTGCACGGATAATCGCAATACGCTGCTTCTGACCTCCAGATAAGGTAGATGGATAAACGTCCGCCTTGTCCTCAAGCCCGATTCTCCTGAGAAGAGACATTGCCTTCTCCTTCTCCTCTGCCTTGATCTGTTCCTTTGTTTTAAGAGCAGCAGAAGTTTCCTGCTTATCTCCCTTTCCGAACAGTTTTTTGCGTTTTTCCTTCTTCATATCCTGACATTTTAAATGTACAGGTGCAAGCATGATGTTCTCAAGCACCGTCTTATTATTAAACAAGTTAAAATGCTGAAATACCATTCCCATATGGCGACGATGTACATTAATATCCACGCTCATATCCGCAATATCAACACCATTAAAGATAATACTTCCGCCACTCGGATCTTCCATACAGTTCAGGCATCTGAGGAATGTACTCTTTCCAGAACCTGACGGTCCGATAACTGCCACGATATCCCCTTTATTGATGGTAATATCAATGCCTTTGAGAACTTCTACATCGCCGAAGCTTTTTTTCAGATTAATTACGTCTATCACTCTTCTTCAGGCTCCTTTCCATCAATTTTACAAACAGGGAAATCACCAGTACGAGCACGATATAAATGAGCGCCATTACCAGGTATGGAACCATGAACTCATAACTGTTGCTTCCGATATAGTTGAATGCAACATACAGATCTGCTGCTCCTACAAAGCTGACAACGGATGTTTCTTTAATCAATGTGATAAATTCATTTCCCAGTGTAGGAAGAATATTTTTCACTGCCTGCGGAATAACGATCTTCATCATACTGGTTCCAAAGCTCAGTCCGACTGCACGACCTGCTTCCATCTGCCCCGGATCAACGGACTGGATTCCGCTTCGCATGATCTCAGAGATATAGGCTCCACTGTTAAGACCAAATACAGTCATGGCAACCTGCACTCCAGTGATCTTCCAGCCAATGATCGGCAGAAGAACATAATAGAATACCAGCAGCTGGACAACGATCGGAGTTCCACGGAACATGGCAACATAAAAGCTGCACACAGCATTCAGTACTCTCGGCAGACGCTTATACTTTGGAAGAACACGCACAGTTGCAATGATCGTTCCGATGATGATACCGATGATCAGACCTGACACGGCAATCAGAAGTGTATTCTGCAGACCTTCCAGAACCTTTGCATAACCATTCTGCTCAATAAAAATCTCTATAAACTTGTTTACTTTTTGCTCAAAATTACCCATTACTTACCTTTTCTCTATCAAATATTCCTGCTTACTGCATTTCGTTGATAGCTTCTGTAATTGCAGCTGCCGGTGCAGCATCGATAATTACATATTTGATATTGCTGTTCAGCATATCCTGTACTGCCAGAGATCCACTCTTATATGTAACACATTTTGCTGGAAGTCCATCAAATCCCCAGTCAGCGTCACCCTCTACATAATACTGTCCTGTTGTTCCAGCCTGAACACCGATAGAATCAGCATCTGTTAATTTTCCAAGAAGCTCTGCAACTGCATCTGCGTCCTTGCAGTCATCAAAAGTTGTATCTGTGCTTGGAACGATCAGTTTCTGTGAAGCTTCATAGTAAGAATCTGTAAATGTTACATATTCTTCTCTCTCTTCGTTGATTGTAAGACCTGCCATAGCGATATCACATTTCTGCTGGCTTACAGACAGACATACAGCGTCAAAATCCATATTCTGAATAACAAGCTCTTTACCAAGCTTATCAGCAAGTAATTTTGCGATTTCCATATCAATTCCATAGTAGCTGTCACCCTTTGTATACTCAAATGGCTCAAATGCTGCATTCGTAGCAACAACAAGCTGATCTTTAGAATCATCTAATTCAGCAGACTCAACAGCCTCAGGCTCGCCGTCTCCAAAGTATTTATCACAGATTTCTTCTAATGTTCCATCCTCTTTAATCTGTGCAACAAATGCATTTACCTCATCCAGAAGCTCCGGCTGTGTCTTATCAACACCAAACGCATACTGTTCACTTGTCAGATCAACATCAATTACTTTTGCAGTAACCGGACCGTCTGTTTCTCCTCCTTCACTGGATTCCTCTTTGCTTCCGCATGCTGCTAATGAAAAAACACATGCAGCTACTAAAACTACGCTTAATAATTTTTTGAATTTCATAACTTATTCCCTCCATTTATATACTTTTATTAATTTTTATGTATAAAAATACAAGCTAGTACATATTCTATCACATTTCACGCAAAAAACAAGTGGCTTTTTCCACATTTTTCGTCGAAAAAGCCACGAATAAATATGCATTTTATGCAAACAACATCTTAATCAATGTCACGATAACAATCAGACCGCCCAGAACAATACGGTAATAACCAAATACTTTGAAATCATGCTTCTTAATATAGCCCATCAGGAACTTGATCGCCACAACAGATAATCCGAAAGATACAACACATCCAAGCATAAGGAGTCCAAACTCTGCACCTGTAAAATGGAATCCGAACTTGATAAGCTTAAGAAGACTTGCGCCGAACATTGCCGGTATTGCAAGGAAAAATGTAAACTCTGCTGCTACCTCTCGCGAAACCCCGATAATCAATGCACCAATGATCGTTGCACCGGAGCGGGATGTTCCAGGAATCAGTGCGAGCATCTGGAAAAATCCGATCCAGAGAAGCATAGTGACGGAAAGCTCTGATATACGATTTACTGACGGACGGCGACCTGCATTGCGATTCTCGATTACAATAAATAAAACACCGTATACAATCAGCATAATTGCAACAGGGAGAGGCTTGTAAAACAGTTTATCCAGAATATCATCAAACAAAAGACCAACAACTGCTGCCGGGATGGAAGCGATCACGACCTTGATCCACATCTGCCATGTAAGCATCTTCTGTTTTCTTGACTTCCTTGGTGAAAATGGATTCAGCTTATGAAAATACAGTACAACGACCGCCATGATCGCACCCAGCTGAATGACTACATTAAACATCTCCATAAAGGAATCGCTCATACTCGGCGCAAGCAGATCCCCTACCAGAATAAGATGTCCGGTACTGCTGACCGGAAGCCACTCCGTAATTCCTTCTACGATTCCAAGAATGATTACCTTTAATACATCTAACATTTTTTTCTTCTCCTTCTTTTATCCCAACACATACTGTTCGATCACCTTCGCAACTCCGTCTTCATCATTAGACTCTGCTAAGATGTCAGCCGCCTGAATGATCTGTGGGATACCATTTGCCATGGCGACCCCTGTCCCGACTGTCTTTATCATCATAACATCATTGGCGCCATCGCCAAAAGCCATGATCTCCTCTCTACATATACCGAGCTGTTCTCCAAGCCTTAAAAGTGCTGCGCCCTTCTGAACCCCCTGCTCATTCACTTCAATATTATTGGATAATGCTCCTGTTACTTCTACTCCTTCAATCTGCTCAACACGCCGCCAGGCGTCCTTCTTATCCGCTTCATCTGCAAACAATGCCTGAATCTTATCCAGCGCACGATTTTCCGCTTCAAACTTCTCTCTGACTGATGACACCGGCACTCTGGTGGAAGCAACATATGCAGCCATAGATGAAAGTGGAACATAACGATCCACCTGCGCCAGCAAAGCCTCCTCAGCATATCCTTTTCCATCATAATATATCTCTCGTAGTGTATCATATTCTTCGAAAATATCCAATATTTTTCTCGCTTTTTCCGCCGGAAGAAGTTTCTCATAGATCACTCTTCCAGTTGCAACTTCCACAACTCTCGCGCCATTGGCTGTAACTGCATACTTTACTCCCGGGAAATGCAAGACCTCATCCGGTACACCGGTAATCGGTCTGCCCGTCGCAGGAAGTATGACTACCCCTTTCGAAACCGCTTCCGTAAGAGCCCTCCTGGTACGCTCTGTCAATGTTTTCTGGGTCGTAAGGAGGGTACCGTCCAAATCAAATCCTATCATCTTTATCTTATGCTTCATATATACTCAATTCCTTCTTTGCCTGAGAAAAATAGAAAAGCTGCATACTGATTCTATCTGTTCCGGTGTCGTATGCCCCCTGCCCATGCTCGATCATTTTGTCCACTACTTCCTTCTGCCCTGCCGGAGCAAAAAGTACGGTATCCTTAGCCGGAACCATAATAACGAGATCATCTTTTAACTTATCAACACACACCTGCCAGATGTGTTTAAAGCAAACGGCACTCGCCTCATGGACACCATCTGCAAGAATCCCAAATGCGCCATACCATGTATTCCCTATTACAAACTCCACATCTCTTACAAGATTCTCACATGCGGTATGATACAGCTCTTCTATATTTATGTCCGGCGGCAGCATATTATCCTTTAAAATCTCATAGCTGTCTCCGTCTCTTTTTATCGCAAAAATAATCTTCAGATCACCGATAAATGCAATCACCGGCGTATCCTTCTCGGAGAAACTCTTTCCGTTTAATGCATGGGAGTCGATCAAATCATTCTTGACCCACGGATATATATTTTCTTTTATGCTATCATATCGATAATGCTCTTCTTCATATTTTTTCATGCCGATATCCCTTTCCATAATTTCCATAATTTTTCTATAAACTATTTTAACAAAAATTGCTTTATAAAGCAATTTGTTGTATAATATAAAATACTCGCTGAAAAAGAAAGGAAATGTATATTATGAGCATGAAAAAGAAACGTATATTACGGTCATTGTGCGCGATACTCTGTACCGTAACAATTGCTTCTGTAAGTCCCTCGGTATATGCAGCACCTTCCAAAAAAGATTTGGAAAATAAAACTTCAGACTTACAAGGTGAGTTGAACAGTCTGAACAGTGAACTGGCTTCACTTGTCAAAGAACTGGAAAATACGTCTTCAAATATTGAAACTCTGGCTGCGGAAGTGGAGAAAGCCAAGCTTGACCTTGCCGCCGCACAGTTAAATGAAGAAGTACAATATGATTCCATGAAGGATCGGATAAAATTTATGTATGAGGGTGGCAGTACTTCACTTCTGCAGATTTTATTCTCATCTGAAAGCATGGCAGATTTCTTAAACAAAGCAGAATACGTAAGTACAATCAGTGATTACGACAGAGATATGTTGGACGAGCTTATCGAAGCTCGTGAGAATGTTGAGACGAAGCAAAAGAATCTGGAAACACAGCAGGCGGAACTGACTGATCTTAAGACAGAGCTCACTTCGAGAGAGAAAGCTCTGAACTCCAAAATCTCTTCTACCTCCGGGCAGCTTGCAGACTACAGTGCACAACTGGAACGTGCCAAAGCAGCTGAGGCGGCACTTGCGCAGGCACAAAATAATGCTTCTGCTTCCGGCAGTAACAGTTCATCCGGCGGTTCCGGGAACTCCAATAATTCTGGAAATTCCGGCGGTTCCAGTAATAATGATACGAATACTCCGGCAGATACATCTGATCTTGTATTATTCGCAGCACTTCTTCAGTGTGAAGCCGGTGGAAGCGGATACGATGGTATGCTTGCCGTTGCAACAGTCGTAATGAACCGTGTGGCAAGCCCACGTTATCCTAACTCTATTCGCGGAGTCATCTATCAGAGCGGACAGTTCTCCCCAACGTGGAACGGTTCGCTGAACAGGGTGCTCGCCAAGGGTCCATCCTCAACTGCTTACTCCGTGGCACAGGCAGCAATGGGCGGCGCAAGACATTCAGCCGTGATCAACTGCTATTCTTTCCGTGCAGCATGGACCGGAGTGGACGGTGTAAATGTGGGAGGAAATATATTCTTTTAAACAATAGCAGCAGATACTTCTAAGGATAACAAAGAGGCGGGGAAATGTCCAAGTACATTTCTCCGCCTCTTTATATATTTCAGATTCTTCCTGAATTGTCTCGACTACTGATAATCCATTACATCAATCCATTTCATCAGAAAGTCTTTTTCCAGTTCATTATCCTTCTCCAGCTGGGATGCTGCCACAATCGGCAGCCACTGCTGTACATACTGTTTTGCTGTATCACTCTTCTTGCAGAAAAGACGCATATACAGATCCGCCTGCTCCTGATCCTTTAATGCAAAGAGCAGATACGTCATAGCTGCATCAGCGCTTGCATTTCCCTGGGTCACATGAGCCCAGTCAACAACTGTCATCTTTCCATTTTTTCCCACTATAACATTGCTTGGATTAAAATCTCCATGGCACACCTTCTTATGAGTCGGCATACTCTCAAGTCTTGTACGAAGTTCATAACGCTGCGTTGCATCCAGCTCTTTGAGACTGTCAATCTGACGTGCCAGCTTATCCTTCAGATCGGTTAACATTGGTGCGCTCTTCGCATGAATATTAAGCTGCAGATCCACGAAATCCGACATATATTTCTCTATATTCTCAGGATCAACTTTCATCATCTCTTCCAAAGTCTTACCATCCTTATATTCAATAACAAGCGCCCATTTTCCATCCACCTGCGTAACTTCCTTAAGCGTCGGAATATTAAGTCCCGTTTCTTCAACTCGCACCGTATTCAACGCCTCATTAAAAACTGCTGATTTGGGATGCGTCGTTTCAAACACTTTAATGATACCTTCTGCACTTTTGTAAACTTCCTTATAAGGACGCTTCAAAATAAGTTTGGCCTGTTCAAGTTTCATAAGCTATACCTCCTGCCATTATAATAAACCGTTCCGTTATATGTTAGTTCTATTATACACCTGTATGGTCAGCTTGAAAAGAGTTTTTGATAAATATTTAACTATTATTTTATACCATTTTATATCGTTAATGTTTTAACGCATTATTTGGGACACCACATTTTTCATTTTGGGACACCACAAAATGCAAATAGGGACGTAGACTTTTTGCAAAAGTCTACGTCCCTATTTGATTAGCCATAGTAGCATTTCAAATATATTTCTTTCATCTCTTTCATGAGTGGATATCTTGGATTTGCTCCTGTACACTGGTCGTTAAACGCCTGTTCTACCATGTCATCCAGTGTGTCAAGGAAGTATTTCTCATCAATGCCGTACTCTTTGATGGATTTCTTGATGCCAATCTTTTCTTTTAAGTCTTCCAGCTTCGCGCAGAGATTTTCAAATACTTCCTGATCGTTTCTGCCCTGGCATCCTGCAAAACGTCCAATCTCTGCGTATCTTTCCAGTGCATGTGGATACTGATACTGTGAGAATGTACCCATCTTTGTCGGAACTTCGGCAGCGTTGTATCTCATTACTTCTGTCAGGAGAACTGCATTTGCAACTCCATGTGGCAGATGGTGAAATGCACCAAGCTTATGTGCCATGGAATGATTAAGTCCAAGGAAGGCATTTGCAAATGCCATACCGGCCATACAGGAAGCGTTTGCCATCTTTTCTCTTGCGATTGGATCATTTGCTCCATTTTCGTATGCAGACGGCAGGTAATCGAACACTGCTTTTACAGCTTTTAATGCAAGACCGTCCGTGTAATCGGTTGCCATAATGGATACATATGCCTCGATGGCATGTGTCATAACATCGATACCGGATGCGCTTGTCAGGCCTTTTGGCTGTGTCATCATATTATCTACATCTACGATTGCCATGTTTGGCAGAAGTTCATAATCTGCGATTGGCCATTTCACTCCTGTCTCAGCATCTGTGATAATGGCAAATGGTGTAACCTCTGAACCTGTACCGGAAGATGTCGGAATCGCTACAAAGTATGCTTTCTCACCCATTTTCGGGAAGGTAAATACTCTCTTACGAATATCCATGAAATCCATTGCCATATCTTCAAAGTCAGCTTCCGGATGCTCGTACATTACCCACATGATCTTTGCTGCGTCCATTGCAGATCCGCCGCCCAGTGCGATGATTGTATCTGGTTCAAATGCCCGCATCTGATCAACACCTTTTTGTGCACACTGCAGTGTCGGGTCTGGTGCAACTTCATAGAAACATGTGTGCTGGATTCCCATTTCATCTAATTTTGCTTCGATCGGAGCTACGTATCCATTTTTGTACAGGAATGTATCTGTTACAATAAATGCTTTTTTCTTATGCATCACTGTTCCAAGCTCATCAAGCGCTACCGGCATACAGCCTTTCTTAAAGTAGACTTTCTCAGGTGTTCTGAACCACAGCATGTTTTCTCTCCTCTCTGCAACTGTCTTGATGTTGATCAAATGTTTTACTCCTACGTTTTCAGATACGGAGTTACCGCCCCAGGAACCGCATCCAAGCGTCAGGGAAGGCGCAAGCTTAAAGTTGTACAGATCACCGATACCACCATGTGAAGACGGTGTATTGATCAGGATACGGCATGTTTTCATAGCCGCTGCATGTTTTGCGATTTTTTCTTTTTCAGCCGGATGTACATACAGAGAAGCCGTGTGTCCATATCCGCCGTCAGCAACTAACTGTGCAGCCTTAGCAAGCGCTTCGTCAAATGTTTTTGCTCTGTACATACCAAGTACCGGAGATAATTTTTCGTGTGCAAATTCTTCAGAAATATCTACGGACTCTACTTCACCGATCAGAATCTTTGTATTTTCAGGAACATCTACTCCTGCCAGTTTTGCGATCTCATATGCAGACTTTCCAGGAATCTTATTATTCAATGCTCCGTTTATGATAATTGTCTTTCGTACTTTATCAAGCTCTTCTCCTTTTTTCAGGAAATAGCAGCCGCGATATGCAAACTCTTTTTTCACTTCATCGTAAATGCTGTCGAGAACTGTCACTGACTGTTCGGAAGCACAGATCATACCATTATCAAATGTTTTTGAATGAATGATAGAGTTTACAGCCATCTTCACATCTGCGGTATCATCAATGATAACCGGTGTATTACCGGCGCCGACACCGAGTGCCGGTTTACCGGAAGAGTAAGCCGCCTTTACCATTCCCGGACCACCAGTCGCAAGAATAATATCTGCCTCTCTCATAACCGTATTTGTAAGTTCCAGGGATGGGACATCGATCCAGCCAATGATACCTTCTGGTGCACCCGCCTTCACCGCTGCATCCAGAACAACTTTCGCTGCTGCGATCGTACATGATTTTGCTGCCGGATGTGGGCTGATGATAATCGCATTTCTTGTCTTCAAACAGATCAATGTCTTAAAAATTGCTGTTGAAGTCGGATTGGTTGTCGGAATAACTGCTGCCACAAGACCAATCGGCTCTGCAATCTTCTTGATGCCAAATGCAGGATCCTCTTCAATAACACCACAGGTCTTTGTGTTCTTATATGCATTGTAAATATACTCTGCTGCATAATGATTTTTAATAATCTTGTCTTCCACAATACCACGACCTGTTTCTTCCACAGCCTGCTTTGCAAGCGGAATACGCATTTTGTTTGCTGCCATAGCCGCCTCAAAGAAGATTTTATCAACCTGCTCCTGCGTATAAGTTGCAAATACTTTCTGCGCTTCCCGCATAGCTTTCATCTTCGCTTCAAGAGCTTCTACGTTGTCAACAATCTCAGGTACTACTTCTTTTTTCTTCGCCATAATGATGTCCTCCCTGTAAATAAAATGTTGTTTTTATTCATGGGTTAGAGTATAAATGATTGTTAATTATTTGTCAATACTATATTGATAATTTTTTAACATTTAGAAGTAAAAAAAGGAGACTGTGCCATAACAGTCTCCCTCATCATTATTTCTTTAGAATCCTTCTCCGTAATTCACCACTTCCGGATCATGCTCGGTATGAAGCAGCATATGTGCCTTATGAGATACCGGTTTCTCAAAATATTCTTCATACATTGCCAGTATATCCGGGTTCTCATGTGAGAAGCGTAAGTTTGCAGTTTCATCCAGATAATACAGATTCTTTCCACGTTCGAATGCCAGCTCTTCACCATCATGAATCGGCTGACCGCCGCCGCCTACGCAGCCGCCCGGACATGCCATAACTTCCACAAAGTCATAATGCACTTCGCCAGACTCAATCTTCTTAAGAAGTGCTCTTGTATTTCCGAGTCCACTTACTACCGCAGTTCTTACTGTAATATCATCAATCTGGAAATTCGCTTCCTGCACACCGTCGTTCTCATTGAATCCCTGACTTCTGACTGCTTTGAAAGCATCTACCGGCGGATTTACTCCCTTAATGAGGAAGTATGCGGAACGAAGCGCCGCTTCCATAACACCACCTGTCGCGCCAAAAATTACACCTGCACCGGTTCCTTCCTGCATCGGGCGGTCGCTTTCAATATCAACCAGAGTCTCCGGGCTGATATGTGCAGAACGAATCATTTTTGCAAGCTCTCTTGTTGTGATAACTACATCAATATCACGGCCTGCATACTCGCCGTAGTAAAGTGGCATTTCGCTCTCTGCCTTCTTGGCAACACAAGGCATAACGGATACCGTGAATATTTTTTCTGGCTCAACCCCCAGCTTATCAGCAAAATAAGTCTTCATTGCCGCACCAAACATCTGCTGTGGTGATTTTGCAGTGGACAGATATTTCACAAGATGCGGATACTGTGTCTTAATGAAACGTATCCATCCCGGACAGCAGGATGTGAACATCGGACGGTCTTTCAGTTCTCCACTCGTAAAACGCTGTACGAACTCATTTCCTTCTTCCATGATCGTAAGATCGGCAGAAAATGTTGTATCAAATACATAATCCACACCCATACGTTTTAAAGAATCAAGAATCTTTCCTACGGTTGCATCCTCTGGTTTCAGTCCCAGCTCTTCGCCCCATGCAGCACGAACAGCCGGTGCAACCTGTGCAACTACGATCTTATCCTTATCAGCAATCGCATCCCATACTTTCTCTGTATCATTTCTCTCTCTAAGAGCACCAACCGGACAATGTGTAATACACTGTCCACACAGTGAGCAGTCAGCTTCCTCAATATTCTTATGTCCGGCAACATTAACGGTTGTTCTGGAACCTGTTCCTTCTACATCCCAGATATTCAGTGCCTGAACCTTATCGCATACCTGTACACAGCGCATACACTTAATACATTTCGCAGAATCTCTGATCAATGGAAACTTCTTATTCCATGCCTGATGCTCGATTTCCTTTTTAAATGGAATCTCAAGAATATTCAGGTCGTTTGCAATCTTCTGCAGACTGCAGTTCCCGCTTCTTGCACATGTTACACACTGACAGTCATGCTGTGAAAGAATAAGTTCTACATTCTTTCTTCTGTGTCTGCGCACCTTTGGACTGTTTGTATAGATTACCATTCCTTCTTCAGCGACATTATTACAGGAAGTAATCAGCTTCTCTTTTCCTTCTAATTCAACCACACATACACGGCAGGCTGCAATTTCATTGATTCCTTTCAGATAGCAAAGCTTCGGAATCGGAATTCCACACTGAGCGGCAGCTTCCATAATTGTGGTGTTCTCTTTTACTGAAATCTGTTTTCCATCAATTGTAAGATTTACCATAATTTCTCTCTGCCTCCTTTGAATATTCCATATCCGAAGTGATCGCATCTCAGACAGCGGCTTGCTTCCTGCTTTGCTTCTTTTTCGGTCATACAGTTTTCACATCCATCCCAGTCTTTCACTCTTTCGCTGGCTTCGCGTTCTGTCAGATTCACTCTGCCGCAAGGTGTACGGTCATCCAGACGTGCTTCCGGAATCTCAACATCGCAGGAAATCTCATGATGATATCCAAGATATTCATCTATATTTGCTGCTGCAACCTTAGCTGCTGCGATTGCTTTTATAACGGACGCTGGTCCGCTTGCACAGTCTCCTCCTGCAAATACGCCCGGGAGAGTCTCAACTGCTCCATTTTTCTTTGTCACGATCTTGCCGCGTTCAACTGGAATACCTGCTTCCTCAAAATGCTTTGTCTCTATGTTCTGTCCGATTGCAACTACAAGTACATCGCAAGGAATGTAAATATCATCCTCACCTGTAGGCTTGATGCTTGCACGACCACCCTTTATTGAACTGATCATCTGTGGAGTTACATAGATACCTTTAATATGGTTATTCTCATCAATATCCAGAGATGCCGGCGCCTTCAGTGTCTGGACTTCGATTCCTTCTGCAATTGCCCCTTCAATCTCAGAAGGAAGTGCTGTCATATCTGCTACTCTTCTACGATATACAACACTTACTTTCTTCGCGCCAAGACGTTTCGCTGTACGAACAGCATCCATTGTTACATTTCCGCCGCCAATAACAGCAACTTCTTTGCCGGTCAGATCCATGATAATATTCTTACCAACATTTCTCAGGAACTGTACTGCTGAGAAGATTCCTTCCGCTGTTTCTCCCTCCAGTCCAAGTTTCTTATCAGTACTTGCCCCAATTGTAATCAGTACTGCATCATACTCTTTTTGGAGTTCCTGAATCGTAATATCCTGACCGATCTTTAATCCATATTTTACTTCAACACCTGTCTTCAGAATTGCATTTACATCATCCTCAAGACGATCCTTTGGCAGACGATAATTCGGGATACCATAACGAAGCATTCCGCCCAGCTTCGGAAGCATCTCATATACTGTTGTCTGATGTCCCATAAGCTGCAGATAATATGCTGCACTTAATCCTCCCGGGCCACCACCAAGGACAGCAATCCTCTTACCGGTACTCGGTGCACATGCCGGCGGCTCTACTTCTCCTGCAAAATCAGCTGCAACTCTCTTAAGGCCGCGAATATTAATAGCATCATCCACCATATTTCTTCTACATCTTGCTTCACATGGATGTTCACAAATAAATCCACATGTTGTCGGGAACGGATTGTCTTTGCGAATCAGACGGATAGCATCCGCATATCTTCCCTCTCCTACCAGTGCGACATACCCAGGAATATCTACATGCGCCGGGCAAAGTGATACACAAGGAACCGGCTGACTATATGTACATGTACAACGTCCACGTTTAATATGCTCAATATAATCATCACGGTATCCAATTAATCCCTTATATACCATATTTGCCGCCTCATATCCAATCGCGCAGTCTGCCGATTCCATGATGGACAGCGCTGTCTCCTCCATAATATCCAATGTTTCCATTGTAGCATTTCCATCAAGAACATCCTTAATAAAATGATTCAACTGGCCAAGGCCGATACGGCACGGTACGCATTTACCGCATGTCTGTGCATGACACAATTCCAGAAATGCACGGGCCATATCAACCGGACAAAGTCCCGGCGGGCTTGATTCTATTCTTCTCTCAAGATCCTTATACAGTCCTTCCATGACTATATCCGCTCTGCTTGGAGAATCAATTTCCAACCTGCTCATCTCTACTTCTCCTCCTTCTTTTTGAGATTGTTTTCAGTCAATTGCGTTCATTATATCAGATTTTTCTATAGTTGTAATCACATTTTCTATAAGTAGATTATTTAACGGCATAGTCATAATTTTGACAAAAAAAGCGTCCCGGTTACCCGGAACGCTTCATCATTTTATCATTCAATTATACAAGTTCAATGATAACTTCCATTGCTGCATCACCTTTACGCTGGCCAATCTTTACGATTCTTGTGTAACCACCGTTACGGTTTTCATATTTTGGTGCGATTTCATCAAATAATTTTGCAACAAGGTCAACTTCTTTTGTGTTTTTCTTTCTTCCTGCCTGTGCAGCCGGAACTTCTTTTACAGGATACAGAACCTTCAACATCTGACGACGAGCATGCAGTCTGCTTGGCATATCCTTTTTCACTTTCTTCTCAACTTCATCGTATACAGTAACTTTCTTACCGTCTACTACTTCTTTTACTCTCTTGCCGTCTTTGTCCTTGCGGGCAACTTTAGCAGTTACAGTAACCTCTTCGAAGTTGTCTTTCTCTTTTACAGCTAAAGCGATAAGTCCTTCAGCGATCTTACGGATCTCTTTTGCCTTTGCTTCTGTTGTTCTGATCTTTCCATTGTTGATCAGAGCTGTAACCTGGTTTCTTAATAAAGCTTTTCTCTGGCTTGATGTTCTGCCGAGCTTTCTATACTTTGCCATTTTTCAATCCTCCATATTTACACTTGGTTATGCTTCTTCGGGCTTACTAGCCAAATGCTCCACTGTGCTCATCGGGCTTATCAGTGGAAATCACATTTTCATTAAGTGCTCTATTCCTCGCCTTTACTCAGAGCCAACCCTAATTCGTCTAATTTTGCAAGTACTTCTTCAAGAGACTTACGTCCAAGATTACGTACTTTCATCATATCTTCCGGTGTTCTGTTTGTCAGTTCTTCTACTGTATTAATTCCTGCTCTCTTCAGGCAGTTATAAGAACGAACAGATAACTCAAGTTCATCAATGCTCATTTCAAGCACTTTTTCCTTTTCGTCATCCTCTTTCTCGATCATAACCTCTGCAGCCTGAGCCACCTCTGAAAGGTCGATGAAGAGTTTCAGATGTTCGCTTAATACTTTTGCAGCTAAGCTGACTGCTTCATCCGGAAGCAGTGTTCCGTTGGTATATACATCTAATGTCAATTTATCAAAATCTGTAATCTGACCAACACGTGTATTCTCTACGGTAAGATTTACACGTTCTACCGGGGTATAAATAGAATCGATCGGAATAACTGCGATCGGCAGATCCTCGTTCTTATTCTTATCAGCACTTACATATCCTCTTCCCTTTGTAATGGTAAGCTCCATATATAATTTGCTGTCTGCCCCGCCATTTAATGTAGCGATAACAGTCTCAGGATTCATAATCTCGATATCCTGATCCACCTGAATATCTGCTGCCGTAACAACACCTTCGCCCTCGAACTCGATGTAAGCTGTCTTTGGCTCATCTGTCTCAGATGTATTCTTGATAGCTAATGATTTCAAGTTCATGACAATCTCAGTAACGTCTTCTTTCACTCCCGGAATAGAGCTGAATTCATGCAGTACACCGTCAATCTTCACCTGGCTGATAGCAGCGCCCGGTAAAGATGAGAGCATAATTCTTCTAAGAGAGTTACCTAATGTTGTACCATATCCTCTTTCCAGAGGCTCTACAACAAATCTTCCATACTTTTTGTCTTCTGAAATCTCTGTTATTTCAATATTGGGTTTATTAAAATCAAACACTAAGTCCACCTCCTGTGGTGTTACGGGTTATTATTTAGAATATAACTCGACGATTAACATCTCGTCAACTGGAACGTCAATTGCCTCACGATTTGGAAGTTCTTTCACAGTTCCCTTTAAGTTCTCAGCGTCTACATCCAGCCATTCCGGAACAAGACGTCCACCTGTAACCTCTACAATCTCTTTGTATCTTGTAGAACTCTTCTTGTCTTCTTTGATTTCAATTACATCTCCGGCCTTGATCAGATAAGAAGGAATGTTTACCTGCTTACCATTAACAAGTACGTGCTTGTGGTCAACGATCTGTCTTGCCTCACGTCTTGTTCTTGCAAATCCCATACGGAATACTACGTTGTCCAGTCTGGACTCAAGAAGTACCATAAGGTTTTCACCTGTCATACCACTCATGCGTTTTGCTTTCTTGTAGTAGTTTCTGAAAGGTTTCTCTAATACGCCATAGATGAATTTTGCTTTCTGTTTCTCACGTAACTGGAGACCATACTCGCTCATTTTTCTGTTTGCTCTTTTTAACTGTCTGTTAGACTTTTTATCAATTCCTAAATAAACCGGATCCATTCCAAGGGAACGGCATCTTTTCAGAACCGGAACTCTATTTACTGCCATGTCTTATTTTCCTCCTATTGAAATTCGGATAAATATAATCCGTTAACGTAATTTATGATTAGACTCTTCTGCGTTTCGGTGGGCGGCATCCGTTATGTGGTACCGGAGTAACGTCTCTGATGCTTGTTACATCGATTCCGCATGCCTGAAGGGCACGGATTGCTGCTTCTCTACCTGAACCTGGTCCTTTAACCATAACGTCAACTGATTTTAAACCATGTACTAATGCTGCTTTAGCTGCTGTCTCAGCTGCCATCTGAGCTGCATATGGGGTAGATTTCCTTGAACCTCTAAATCCCAGACCGCCTGCACTTGCCCATGAAAGAGCATTACCCTGAGCATCTGTTAAAGTAACGATTGTGTTATTAAAAGATGACTGGATGTGAGCCTGTCCGTGTTCAACGTTTTTCTTGACACGTTTCTTTGTCACTTTCTTTGTAACTTTCTTTGCCATAATAAAACTAACCTACACTTTCTTAATTGTTATTGTTTATTTTTTCTTGTTTGCTACTGTTCTCTTAGGACCTTTTCTTGTTCTTGCGTTTGTCTTTGTCTTCTGACCACGAACCGGAAGTCCTTTTCTGTGACGGATTCCTCTGTAGCATCCGATTTCCTGTAATCTCTTAATGTTAAGAGCGATTTCTCTTCTAAGGTCACCTTCTACTACCTGAGTTTCGTCGATTACTGCACTGATCTTCTTAACATCTTCGTCTGTCAGATCTCTGCAGCGAATGTCAGGATTAACTCCTGCATCTGCTAAAATACGGGTTGCACTTGCTCTACCGATTCCGTAGATATAAGTTAATCCGATTTCAACTCGTTTGTCTCTTGGTAAATCTACACCTGCAATACGTGCCATGTGAATTTCCTCCATTTTCTTTGATTCATTTTCTACTGTCTTTAATAGGGGATCTGCCTTCCGGCATCACCCAGGCATGTTCGGTATCATGCCCTTTCCGGCCACCGAATGATCGGTAATGACGAGCCGGCATTAGAAGCAATATACGAGGAATATCACCGGCTACAGGTGTTCCTTGTATATCAAATAGCCTACACGCATCCTGGCGTGTCTGCTATCAGCCGCCTAAATAATGTTTGCATAAACCATATCCAAGGTAGTTTTGTTCACTATCCCTGTCTCTGTTTGTGCTTAGGGTTTTCGCAGATAATGCGAACGCTTCCTTTTCTCTTAATTACTTTGCATTTTTCGCAAATTGGTTTTACTGATGATCTAACCTTCATGAGGGATCCTCCTTTCATCCATTGCTATGCCTTATGTTTCCCACGCTTTTCCGCTAAAAACCGCAACTCAAAGGCTTTTACACATAGAAATGCCCGGAAACGCGCTTATATATTATATCACCATGATTCAAGCAAAGTCAATAGATTTTTTATTTAATTTATTTGTCTCTCCAGATAATTCTTCCTTTGGATAAATCATAAGGAGATAACTCCAGTGTTACCTTATCTCCCGGTAAGATTTTGATAAAGTTCATTCTCAGTTTTCCACTGATATGTGCAAGTACCTGATGTCCATTTTCAAGCTCTACCTGAAACATTGCATTCGGTAATTTTTCAACTACAGTTCCTTCAATTTCGATTACGTCAGCTTTTGACATGTGTGATTCCTCCTACTTCTCTTCTTCCTTTTTCCAGTCCTTCAACAACCGTTTTATGCTCACATCTGTGGCTCCGGCAATATCGTATTCACGGCAGATCAGCTGTACATGCTTTTTCTTCTTCTTTTTTGGCCTGTCCAGAGTTCTGATTCTGCCGTCCACTAAATATACATATGCTTCGTCAACATCCATTATAACATACACTTCACCTGCGTCGTGTCCTGCCCTGGACAGCGCAAGCATTCCTGCCTTATATCTGTTCATAGGGCACCTCACTTTGATAACGTCAGAAGAACAGGTTCTCCGTCTGTTATGAGCACTGTATTTTCATAATGCGCTGACAAAGAGCTGTCTCTTGTCACTACTGTCCAGTCGTCGTCAAGCCAGTCAACTTCCCATCCGCCCATATTGATCATCGGCTCAATGGCAAGTGTCATTCCGGCTTTTAGCTTCACGCCTTTTCTGTTCATCTTATAATTCGGTATCTCCGGAGCCTCATGCAGGTTACTGCCGATACCGTGTCCGCAAAGATCACGGACAACTCCATATCCGTATTTTGCTGCATGGCTGTCAATCGCTGCTGAAATATCAAATAGATAATTGCCTTCTTTTGCGTATTTTATACCTTCAAAAAAGCATTCCCGCGTGACTTGTATCAGTTTCTCTGCTTCTTCACTTATCTTGCCGACACCGTAAGTTCTGGCAGCATCCGAATGATATCCTTTGTAGATTACTCCGGCATCCAGACTTACAATATCGCCTTCTTTAATCATTCGCTTTGCATCTGGAATCCCATGTACCACTTCGTCATTTACAGATACACAGATAGAGGCCGGATAACCATTATAGTTAAGGAAAGATGGAATGCAGCCATAGCTTCTGATCACTTCTTCCCCCAGTCTGTCGATATCCTTTGTACTCATTCCCGGATGTAAAGCTTTCTCAAGCTCATTATGAACAATCTCTAATATACGTCCGGCTTCTTTCATTAATTCAATTTCTCTCGCCGATTTGATTGTAATTGGCATAATGATTACGCTCCTAATATTTCTGTTATTGCCTGGAATACATCATTAATATCAACTGTACCATCAACACTTTTTAAGATTCCGGCTTTTTCATAATAATCGATCAGCGGCTGTGTCTGTTCGTGGTATACGTTCAGACGCTTCTGCACTGTCTCCGGCTTGTCGTCATCCCTCAGAATCAATTCTTTGCCACAAGTGTCACAGATACCTTCTACCTTTGTCGGTGCATATTCCAGATGATATGTAGCTCCGCAGCCAACACATGCGCGACGTCCGCCCATACGACGTACAATATTCTCGTCCGGTACATCTACGTCAATCGCATAGTCCACCTTCTGTGACAATGCTTCAAGTGCTTTGTCCAGGGCTTCTGCCTGTGGGATTGTTCTCGGAAAACCGTCCAGCACATATCCGTCTTTGCAGTCTTCCTGATTTACACGGTCTACAACAAGGTCTACAACAAGCTCATCCGGAACAAGAAGTCCCTGATCCATATAAGTCTTCGCTTTTTTTCCAAGTTCTGTACCGTTCTTAATATTTGCTCTGAAAATATCGCCTGTTGAAATGTGAGGAATGTTATACCTGGCAGCAATTTTCTTTGCCTGAGTTCCTTTGCCCGCTCCCGGGGCACCTAACATAATTACCTTCATAAGGTGTTCCTCCTTTATAGCATTTTAACCCGCGAAATATTCCGCGAGTCAAAATGTTTCTTTATTAGCTGTTCAAAAATCCCTTGTAATTGCGTACAAGCATCTGTGATTCAATCTGCTTCAGCGTTTCCAGTATTACACTGACAATGATGATAAGAGATGTACCACCGAATGATATTTTTGCACCAAGCCAGCCATTAAAAATAATTGGAATGATCTGAATCAGAACAAGTCCACAGGCACCGATAAAGATAATATAATTTAATATCTTTGTTAAGTACTCAACTGTTGGTCTTCCAGGACGGATACCTGGAATAAATCCACCATTCTTTTTCATGTTATTTGCAATCTCTAATGGGTTAAATGTAATGGATGTATAGAAATATGCAAAAAATACAGTAAGAACAATGTATACGAGTAATCCCCAGCTGTATTTGATCATCTGTGGATTACACCAGTTCCCCTGATTCATACCTCTTAAGATCTCACTTCCGATACCGCTTCCGTTTCCCTTACCAAGGAAACTTGCGATAACGATCGGGAACTGCATCAGTGATGATGCAAAAATAACAGGAATAACACCTGCCGTATTTACTTTCAGAGGAATATTGGAGGACTGGCCGCCATAAGTCTTTCTTCCTACTACTTTCTGAGAATACTGTACTGCAATACGTCTCTCTCCGTCCTGCAGGATTACAACGAATACTACAAGGACTAAAATAATAGCAAGGATGATGATAACTGCAAGTCCGCCTTTGGCAATACTCTTGCCTTTTACAAACTGCTCAAACAGTGTTGTCATGTCGCCAGGAATACGGGAAACGATGTTAATCACCAACACGATGGAAATACCATTTCCCACACCTTTTTCTGTAATTCTCTCACCGATCCACATAAGAAAAGCTGAACCTGCTGTCAGTGTAAGAACTACAATCGCTGCATTCACGAAATTGTATTCTACCAGAAGTCCCTGACGTCCGAAACCAACTGCCATGGCAGTAGATTCAATAAGTGCAAGTCCAACTGTAAGATAACGTGTCATTGCAACAATTTTCTTTCTTCCGTCTTCTCCGTCTTTCTGCATTTCCTCAAGCTTCGGAATTGCAATTGTAAGAAGCTGCATAATAATGGAAGATGTAATATAAGGTGTAATACTCAGTGCGAATATTGACATCTGTTCAAAAGAACCACCGGTGAAAGCGTTAAACAGGTTAAACGCTTCCCCGGAATTCTTTGCGAAAAATTCTTGAATATATGTCGGATCAACTCCTGGTGTAGGCAACTGTGATCCAATTCTTATCACGATTAACATCAAAAACGTATATCCGATTTTTTTGCGAATATCTTTAATTTGAAATGCTCTTCGGAATGTTTCTAACATTAGATCACCTCTGCTTTTCCACCTAACGCCTCAATCTTTGCAACAGCACCTGCGCTGAATGCATTTGCCTGAACTGTAAGCTTCTTTGTCAGTTCGCCATTTCCAAGAATCTTAACACCATCTCTTGGGTTCTTTACGATTCCCTGCTCGATTAATGTCTCTACAGAAACAACAGCATCGTTTTCGAATACTTCAAGAGCGCTTACATTAATACCAACGATTGTCTTAGAGTTTCTGTTAGTGAAACCTCTCTTTGGTATTCTTCTATATAATGGCATCTGACCACCTTCGAAACCAGGTCTTGTGCCGCCTGAACGAGCCTTCTGACCTTTGTGTCCCTTACCGGCTGTCTTACCATTTCCAGAACCGTGTCCACGTCCTCTTCTGAAATTATCACTCTGTTTTGCTCCATCAGCAGGTCTTAAGTTTGATAAATCCATTGTGACACCTCCTTATCTGAATAATTAATTATGCTTCTTCTACTTTTACCAGGTATTCTACCTGTTTGATCATACCTCTTGTTGCTGCATTATCCGGCAGTTCAACTGTCTTGTTTAACTTTCTTAAGCCTAATGCTTCTACAGTTCTCTTATGCTTCGGTACAGCACCAATTGTAGATTTTACTAATGTAACTTTTAAGTTTGCCATTTTCATCTACCTCCTAGCCTAAGATTTCTTCAACAGATTTACCGCGAAGCTTAGCAACTTCTTCCGGAGTCTTAACCTGACGTAATCCTTCGATTGTAGCAAGAACAACGTTCTGCTTATTGTTGGAACCAAGAGATTTTGTACGGATGTTCTTGATTCCTGCCATCTCGATTACGGCACGGGCCGGACCACCGGCGATAACTCCAGTACCTTCCGGAGCCTTCTTAAGTAATACAGAAGCTCCTCCGAATTTACCGATAAAATCATGTGTGATACTTTCATTTTCATCTAATGCTACAGAGATGAGGTTTTTAGCCGCATCTTCTTTTCCTTTACGAATTGCTTCCGGAATTTCAGTAGCTTTTCCTAAACCTGCACCAACATGGCCATTTCCATCGCCAACAACTACTAAAGCTGTGAATCTCATATTACGGCCACCCTTAACAACTTTGGTTACACGTTTAATTGATACTACTTTTTCATTTAATTCTAACTGACTAGCATCAATACGTTCCTGTTTCATGTGTGCTCCTCCTTCTAGAAATTCAACCCAGCTTCTCTAGCTGCGTCTGCTAATGCCTGAATCTTACCCTGGTAAATAAATCCGCCTCTGTCAAAGACAACGTCTTTAATACCTTTCTCTAATGCCTTCTCAGCAATCACTTTTCCCAAGTATGCTGCAGCAGCAACATCGTTCGTCTTCTCTAAGTTTGCTTTCACATCTTTCTGAAGAGTGGATGCGGAAACCAGAGTATTGTGAGCTGTATCATCAATGATCTGAGCATACATGTGATTGTTACTTCTAAATACCGCTAAACGTGGGCACTCAGCAGTACCGCTCAAACGGTTACGTAATTTTCTGTGTTTGTTAACACGAACTACACTTCTTGATTTTTTGCTAACCATTTTTACACTCTCCTTTCTTATTTCTTACCTGTCTTACCGACTTTACGTCTGATTACTTCATCAGCATACTTAATACCTTTGCCCTTATATGGCTCCGGTCTTCTCTTATCTCTGATTTCAGCCGCATACTGGCCTACTTTCTCTTTGCTGATACCTTTAACGATGATCTTGTTCTGTCCTTCTACAACAGTCTCAACACCTTCCGGATCGATCATCTCTACCGGGTGAGAATATCCAAGACTCAAGGTCAGCTTGTTACCGGACTTGGCTGCTCTGTAACCAACACCGTTTACTTCGAGCACCTTCTCGTATCCGTTGGATACACCGATAACCATGTTATTGATCAGAGTTCTTGTAAGACCATGTAAAGATTTCATTTTCTTTAAATCGTTTGGTCTTGTTACAACAACCTCTTCGCCTTCAACTTTGATTTCCATTTCAACCGGAAGCTCTCTTACAAGAGTTCCCTTTGGACCTTTTACAGTCACAACATTATTCTCTGCAACCTCAACAGTTACGCCTGCTGGAATTGCAACTGGCAGTCTTCCTATACGTGACATTGCCTGTTCCTCCTTAACTTAAATTCTCGGAATGAGCACTTGCCCACTCTGTTTTCAGTTTACACTTGTTACCAGATGAAGCAAAGAACCTCTCCGCCTACGCCAAGTTTTCTTGCTTCTTTATCTGTAATTACACCATGGTTTGTAGAAATGATAGCTGTTCCAAGTCCGCCGAATACCTTCGGTACATTGTCACTGCTTGCGTATACACGAAGACCTGGTTTGGAAATTCTCTTCAGTCCTGTGATAACTTTCTCATTCTTATCTGCACCATATTTTAATGTGATGTGAATTGTCTTGAATGCGCCATCTTCAACGATGTCGTATTTCTCAATATATCCCTCATCCAATAAGATGTTAGCAATTGCAAGTTTCATCTTTGATGAAGGTACATCTACTGTATCATGTTTAGCAGTATTTGCATTACGGATTCTTGTAAGCATATCTGCGATTGGATCACTCATAGTCATTTGTCTTTACCTCCTTACCAACTTGCCTTCTTAACACCTGGAATCTGTCCTTTGTATGCCAATTCGCGGAAGCAAACACGGCAGATGCCATATTTTCTCAAATATGCATGCGGACGTCCGCAAATTTTACAGCGATTGTATTCTCTTGTAGAGAATTTCTGCTTGCGCTGCTGTTTAACTTTCATTGCTGTCTTAGCCATAATTTACCTCCTTATTTTGTAAACGGCATGTTGAACTGCTTTAACAGCTCGCGAGCCTCTTCATCAGTTTTAGCAGTTGTAACAAAGATGATATCCATACCTCTTACTTTGTCAACCTTATCATACTCAATCTCAGGGAAGATAAGCTGCTCTTTGATACCAAGAGCGTAGTTACCTCTACCGTCGAATGCGTTAGGATTTACACCTCTGAAGTCACGTACACGAGGTAATGCAAGATTGATAAGACGATCAACGAACTCATACATCTTCTCGCCTCTCAGTGTAGTCTTGCATCCGATTGCCATTCCTTCTCTTAACTTGAAGTTAGCAACAGATTTCTTTGCTTTACATACAACAGCTTTCTGTCCTGTAATCTTTTCCATATCAGCGATTGCTGAATCTAAAAGTTTTGCATTGTCTTTTGCTTCACCGATACCCATGTTGATAACAACTTTATCGAGTTTCGGCACTTCCATAATATTTTTATATCCGAACTTTTTGATCATTGCGTCAACGATCTCGTTCTGATACTGTTCTTTCAGTCTACTCAAAGCCCTGGACCTCCTTCCTCAAATTAATCAATCACTTCGCCTGTTGATTTTGCGTAACGTACTTTCTTGTCTCCGTCCATTTTGATACCTACTCTTGTAGCTTTTCCTTTGTGCATATACATTACGTTAGAAGCATCAATAGGTCCTTCCTGATGAACGATTCCGCCGTTCTGGTTAGCTGCGCTTGGTTTTGTGTGCTTTGTCAGCATGTTAACGCCCTCTACAACTACCTTACCGTCTTTCTGGTTTACAGCGATGACTTTGCCTTCTTTATCTTTATCCTTACCAGCGATAACTTTAACAGTGTCGCCTTTTTTAATCTTTAACATTGACATCCCTTCGCACCTCCTTACAGTACTTCCGGAGCCAGGGACACAATTCTCATGAACTGTTTGTCACGAAGCTCTCTTGCTACAGGCCCGAAGATACGGGTTCCTCTTGGTGTCTTGTCATCTTTTATAATTACAGCAGCATTTTCGTCGAAACGGATATAAGAACCGTCTTTACGACGAGTACTATTTACAGTACGAACAACTACAGCTTTTACTACATCGCCTTTTTTAACAACGCCGCCTGGTGTTGCATCTTTAACAGTCGCAATGATTACATCTCCGATATTTGCATATCTTCTTGTTGAACCACCCATAACACGAATACACAGTAACTCTTTCGCACCTGTGTTGTCTGCTACTTTCAGTCTGCTTTCTTGCTGTATCATGCAGGTTTCCCTCCTTATACTATTTCACTTTCTCCATAACTTCAACAAGTCTCCATCTCTTATCTTTAGAGAGTGGTCTTGTTTCCATAACTTTTACCTTGTCACCAATGTTGCACTCATTTGCTTCATCATGTGCTTTTAATTTATAAGTTCTCTTTACGATCTTGCCGTAAAGTGGATGTTTTACATGATCTTCAACTGCAACTACTATGGTCTTATCCATTTTATTGCTGATAACTTTACCAACACGGGTTTTTCTAAGATTTCTTTCCACAGTCTATACTCCTTTCACCTATATAATGAAGTTCTTTTCGCTAGGCTCGATAATACCTCGCCAATCTCAAAGAACGACCTACGTGCTAAGCTCGAAAGAACCTCGCTAATCACTATCGGCCAGCCTTCTCAGTGATTACTGTCTGGATTCTGGCAATATTTCTTCTTACTTCTTTGATTCTGCTTGTATTATCTAACTGATTTGTTGCGTTCTGGAATCTCAAATTAAAGAGTTCCTTTTTAGCAGCTACTAATTCTTCATTCAGCTCTGCAGCTGATTTTGTCTTTAAATCTTCTACAAATGCATTAATTTTCACTGTTATCACCGCCTTCTAAATCTTCGCGTGAAACGATCTTACATTTACAAGGTAATTTGTGCATTGCAAGACGCAGAGCTTCGCGAGCTACTTCTTCCGGTACACCGGCAAGTTCGAACATAACGCGGCCTGGTTTTACAACTGCTACCCAGTATTCTAAAGTTCCTTTACCGGAACCCATACGTGTTTCAGCTGGTTTTGTAGTTACAGGTTTATCCGGGAATATTTTGATCCATACTTTACCACCACGCTTGATATAACGAGTCATAGCAACACGGGCAGCCTCGATCTGGTTGGAACGGATCCAGCATGGTTCCATTGCAACGATACCATATTCACCATTTGTAATCTTGTTTCCACGGAGAGCTTTTCCTCTCATGGAACCACGGAATTGTTTACGACGTTTTACTCTTTTTGGCATTAACATGATTATCTATCTCCTTCCTTTGATGCTTTTTCCGGAAGAACTTCGCCTTTGTAAATCCATACCTTAACACCAACTTTTCCGTAAGTTGTGTCAGCTTCAGCGAATCCGTAGTCAATGTCTGCTCTCAGTGTCTGAAGCGGAATTGTTCCCTCGCTGTAGAACTCTGTACGAGCCATATCAGCTCCGCCGAGACGTCCGGATACGGAAGTCTTAACACCAAGTGCTCCTGACTTCATTGTTCTGGACATGCAGGATTTCATAGCACGTCTGAAAGAGATACGGTTCTCAAGCTGTAATGCGATGTTTTCTGCTACTAACTGAGCATCTTTATCCGGTCTCTTGATTTCTTTGATGTCAACAACTAATTTCTTATCAGTAAACTGTGCAAGCTCACCTTTTACTTTTTCGATCTCAGCTCCGCCCTTACCGATTACTACACCAGGTTTTGCTGTATAAATTGTGATTTTAACGCGATCAGATGCTCTTTCGATCTCAATCTTAGAAACACCAGCGCTGTATAATCTCTTCTTAAGATACGTTCTGATTTCATGGTCTTCTACCAGATAGTCTGCGAAATCTTTCTCTGCATACCATTTGGAGTCCCAGTCTTTAATTACACCGACTCTTAAGCCATGAGGATTAACTTTCTGTCCCATGATTGCCCTCCTTCTTATCTTTCATCAAGCACCAGTGTGATGTGGCTCAGTCTCTTCTCGATTCTGTATGCTCTACCCTGTGCTCTCGGTCTGATTCTCTTCATTGTTGGTCCTTTGTTTGCATAAGCCTCTGCAATATAAAGATTCTCAGCGTTCATACCGTTGTTATTCTCAGCATTTGCAATTGCTGACTCTAATAATTTCTTTATTAAACTAGAAGCATATCTTGGATTGTAAGTTAAAATACCAAGTGCTGTTGTTACATCCTTACCTCTGATGGCATCTAATACGAAGCATGCTTTCTGAACAGACACTCTTGCGTAAGATAACTTAGCAGAAGGTCTTGTATCTTTGTTAGCATTTCTCTCTCTCTTGATTTGGGATCTATGTCCTTTTGCCATGGATGAACCCTCCTTTCACAATGTAATTATCTAACTCTTGATTTCTTTTCGTCTTTTCCATGTCCTCTGTATGTTCTGGTTGCTACGAACTCACCAAGTTTGTGTCCAACCATATCTTCTGTTACATATACAGGTACATGTTTTCTTCCGTCATGAACGGCGATTGTATGTCCAACCATGCTTGGGAAGATTGTAGAACGACGGGACCATGTCTTGATAACGGACTTGTCACCGGAAGCGTTCATAGCGTCAACCTTCTTAAGCAGGCTTGCGTCTGCGAATGGTCCTTTTTTAACTGAACGTGCCATAGGTTCTAACCTCCTTGTGAAAATTATTTAATCGCTTTACCATCTCTTCTTCTTACAATCATCTTGTTAGAAGACTTATTTTTCTTTCTTGTCTTAAGACCAAGTGCTGGCTTACCCCAAGGTGTACACGGACCCGGACGACCGATTCCTGTCTTACCTTCACCACCACCGTGCGGATGGTCATTCGGGTTCATTACAGAACCACGAACTGTTGGTCTGATACCCATGTGACGCTTACGTCCTGCTTTACCAATGTTGATCAGGTTGTGGTCACCATTTCCTACAACTCCTACAGAAGCTCTGCAGATGATCGGAACCATTCTCATCTCTCCTGATGGCAGACGAAGAGTTGCATATTTACCTTCTTTAGCCATTAACTGAGCGCTGTTTCCTGCAGAACGAACAAGCTGTCCACCCTTTCCAGGATATAACTCAATGTTGTGTACCTGTGTACCTACCGGAATCTCGGAAAGTGGAAGGCAGTTACCGATCAATACTTCAGCTCCCGGTCCATTCATTACTTTCCAGCCTACCTGCAGCCCTGCCGGTGCAAGGATGTAAGCTTTCTCACCGTCTTCATAGCAGATAAGTGCGATGTTTGCTGTTCTGTTCGGATCATATTCGATACCAAGTACTGTTGCAGCGATTCCATCTTTATTTCTCTTGAAGTCGATAACTCTATATTTCTTCTTAGCTCCGCCTCCGCGGTGTCTAACTGTAATTTTTCCCTGATTGTTACGTCCTGCCTGTCTGCTCTTTGGAGCCAGTAAAGACTTCTCTGGTGTTGACTTTGTGATTTCTGAGAAATCAGAACCAGTCATCTGTCTTCTGGAAGGCGTATATGGGCGATATGTTTTAATTCCCATGATTGCTTCTCCTTTCAAATACTGTTTGTTATCACGGTTTCTATCCGTTTATTTTGCGCGCTTCGCGCGATGTGTGTTCGCGAATCTTACAGACCCTCGAAGATCTCAATATCTTTGCTGTCTTCTGTTAACTGAACGATTGCTTTCTTTGTTGCAGCAGTCTTTCCAAACTTGAATGTTCCACGAACTCTTCTTTTCTTTCCTTCGCAGTTCATTGTGTTAACGCTTTTTACTTTTGTTCCGTCGAACATTTTCTCAACAGCTTCTTTTACCTGAGACTTTGTTGCTTCCGGGTGTACAATGAAAGTATATTTCTTTTCTCCCATAAGCTCCATACTCTTCTCAGTTACAACTGGTTTAAGGATTACATCATAATACTGAATGTTTGCCATTATGCGTACACCTCCTCGATAGTAGCAACAGCAGCTTTCGTTGCGATTACTGTGTTGTATTTTAAGATGTCGTACACATTGATCGTATTAGTCTTAACCGTCTTAACATCTGCGATGTTCTTTGCGGACAGCTCTGCATTTACATTACCATCCTCTAATACTACTAATGCTTTCTTTACATCTAAGTTCTTTAATACATTTGCGAAATTCTTTGTCTTGATCTCGTTAAATGCAAGTTCATCAACTACGATGAATTTGTTCTCTTCTACTCTGGAAGTAAGCGCTGATTTAAGAGCCGCTCTCTTCTCTTTCTTATTCATCTTGAATGAATAATCTCTCGGTACCGGTGCGAATACAACTCCGCCGCCTGTCCACTGTGGAGCTCTTGTAGAACCCTGTCTTGCATGACCTGTTCCTTTTTGTCTCCATGGTTTTCTTCCGCCTCCGGAAACTTCAGAACGTGTCTTCGCTTTCTGTGTTCCCTGACGGTTATTTGCAAGCTGGTTAACAACTGCCATGTGTAAAAGATGTTCATTTACTTCAACACCAAATACCGCATCGCTTAAATCGATTGTTCCAACTTCTTTACCTTCGATATTATAAACAGATACGTTTGCCATCTTAAGTCTTCCTCCTTCCTCGTCAAAACCTAGTTAGCTTTTACTGCTTCTTTAATAGTTACTAAACATTTCTTCGGTCCCGGTACAGATCCCTTAACCAGGAGCAGGTTGTTCTCTGCATCTACGCGTACAACTTCAAGATTCTGGATCGTGATCTTCTTGCTTCCCATGTGTCCAGGCATCTTTTTGCCCTTGAATACTTTGCTCGGATCAGAAGCAGCGCCGTTAGAACCTGCATGACGATGGAATTTAGAACCGTGTGTCATTGGTCCTCTGTGCTGGTTATGTCTCTTAATAGCACCCTGGAATCCTTTACCTTTAGAAACTGCAGTAGCATCAATCTTATCTCCAGCCTCAAAGATATCTACTTTGATTTCCTGTGCCAGTTCATATTCACTTGCATTCTCGAACTTGAACTCTCTTACAAATCTCTTACCGGATACACCAGCTTTTGCAAAATGTCCCTGTTCAGCCTTTGTTACACCGTGACGGTGAACGATTTCTTTCTTACCACTCTTGTCTTTGTTAACGATCTTGTCTTTCTTGTCAACGAAACCAACCTGAACTGCTTCATATCCGTCGTTTTCAATCGTCTTGATCTGTGTTACTACACAAGGACCAGCCTGAAGTACAGTTACCGGTGTCAGTGTTCCGTCTTCATTGAAGATCTGAGTCATTCCGACTTTCGTAGCTAAAATAGCTTTCTTCATTATAAATACCTCCTGTGATTTACAGCGGAACGCACAATGGCGTTCATCCTAAATGTTAGGAATTACTGCATTCTTATTTGTTTTTCATTTTGATATCAATATAAACACCAGCTGGCATTTCCAGTCTTGACAGAGCATCTACTGTCTTCTGGGTTGGTGTAATGATATCGATGAGTCTCTTATGAGTTCTCTGTTCAAACTGCTCTCTGGAGTCTTTGTATTTGTGAACAGCTCTTAAGATTGTTACAACTTCCTTTTTCGTAGGAAGTGGAACCGGTCCGCTCACCTGTGCTCCATTCTTCTTTACAGTTTCGATGATTTTCTTAGCGGATGCATCTACTAACTGATGATCATACGCCTTCAAAGTGATTCTCATTACTTGACTTGCCATAAAAAAAGTCGCCTCCTTTTCGTACTTTTTACTTCAGTACGACAAGCGGTGACTGTACACTCTCCCGTGTGTGTCGTGAGAAACTCACACGTTGTTACCACATCTCAGTGGCCGTTATAGTAGTTTCGTACAGTGACTTGTCGCCAGTTTCCTAACTTGACATTCGCTCCACGGAAAACCTACCATATTATAGGTAGCAACCTCACGCTTCACAGCTATCATGTCACAGCTCTCTTAGTATATATGATTCATTTCTCTTTTGCAAGTATTTTTAAATAAATATTGTATTTTTTTAGATACAATACCGACAACCTTCAAAAAAAGTTCTCCTTGTGAAAATCCATGTTTCCATGTAGAATAATGAATATAATCTAATTCAAGGGAGGTACTTATCATGACTCCGGTATATGAAGTACAAACGACACACACAGAACAGATGCTGAAGGACTTTATCGCATTTCGTGAAAACATACGGAATGCCCATATAAACTTCCGTTTATTCATGCTGGGTGTCTGCAGCGTGACAGTCGCATTTATGGCAAGGGATATGAAAGGATTTCTTTATACTTTCTCCTCACTTGCTGTTTTATTTATCACTTTGCTGCTCATCCGTAAACCTCTGGCTTTCTCCAAACTCGCCAAAGCAGACGAAATCTACCAGAACAAAGCAGAGCTTTCTTTTGTTTTCGGTGAGAAAGAATTTCGTGTAACAAACAGTCTTCTGGGAGATGAGAAAAGATTCAAATATGGCGAAATTCCATTTTTGTACTCAGATTCTACCTATTATTATATAAGCGCCAACAACGAAGATCTGCACATGCTTCCTTTTGCCAATTTCACACTGGGAGATCCGGAATCATTCAGGGAATTCATTGAGCATAAAACCGGCAAGATCATACAACCGGTAAAGCTGTCCTGGAAAGTGAAACTTGGCATCATGAAACAGGCATGGGATATGCGCATGCAGGAAGTCGCAGATGACACCGATAATTCAGCATCACGAAAAGGCAGATAATTCATCTTGCGCGAAACATTTTATGCAATTTTTATATATTCAATTGACAATTTCTTAAGAAATTGTTAAAATTATAAAAAGAACAGATAGTTTCGCAGATAGTTTATATATAGCGAGATGTATTCATATCGGGGTGTTTACATTTTGATATATAAACAAAAAAACAAATATCTGTTCATATTCTTATTTTAAGAAACATTTTAACAATCTGGAGGGATGAAAAATGAATGTTATCACAATTTTACGTATCGCATTGATTATCTTCGTTATTGCATCTGGTGCTTATTTCATTAAGGACCTTTTAGCACATAAAGAAGACATCAAAGGCGGAAAGCCGATCGCACTTGCACTTATCGGATGTATCACCAACCTGCTTGATACATGGGGAATCGGTTCCTATGCTACAACACAGGCTGGTTTCAAGTTCACAAAGTCCAGTGAAGACCTTACAGTTCCTGGAACACTGAACGTTGGAGATACTTTCCCTGTAACATTAGAGGCTTTACTGTTCTTCGGTTTCGTTGATATCGATCCTCTTACACTTGTACTTATGCTTGCAGCATCTATCGTTGGTGCTCTTATCGGAGCTGGTATCGTATGTAAGTGGAATCTGAAGATGGTTCGTTTAGGACTTGGTGTTGGTCTTCTTATTCTGGCAATTGTTCTTGCCTGCAAGAATGCTGGTATTGGACCATTCGGTACAAGTGGAGAACTTCTCGGACTGACTGGAATCAAGTTAATCATCGGTATCGTTGTTAACTTCTTCCTTGGAGCACTTATGATGATCGGTGTTGGTCTGTATGCTCCTTGTATGGCTCTTTGTGCAGCACTTGGTATGAACATTGGAACAGCTTTCCCAATCATGATGGGATCCTGTGCATTCCTGATGAACGCTGCTTGCTTCAAGTTCATCAAAGAAGGCAGATACGACAGAAGAGCTGCCCTTTATCTGGCAGTATTCGGATGTATCGGTGTTGTAATCGCATATAAGGTTGCTTGCTTCTTCTCACTGAAGACCCTGACATACATCATCTGTGTAGTAATGGTTTACACATCCATCATGTTCTTCAGAGATGCATCTAGAACAGAGGTTTAATTATTATTAGAATTTCTTTTAAAATTACATACAGAAAACCAAGGGCGGTCAGGAAAGTATCCTGACCGCCTTTTTCACCCTCTCCAACAGATTCGATAAATTTTTAACATTTTTATTGACCCGCATTACCGGATGGTATATACTATATATGTAACAATTAACCAACGGCGGTTTCCAAATGGAAACTGCCGTTTTCTATTTTCATATATAACATCATATATTGTTATATATAAAACCAATCTAGGAGGTTGAGAGAAATGAGTGTAGCAAAAATACTTGTATGGGTCCTGATTGCATGGACAGCTGTTTTTGGAGTTTACTACGTTAAAGACGTATTAAATCACAAAGAAGACTTCAAAGATGTAAAATACATTCCGGTTATCATCATCGGTGTCCTGGCAAACTTCTTCGACACACTGGGTATCGGAAGTTATGCAACATCAACAACAGCTTTTAAGTTTACAAAAACCTGTCCTGATGATCTGATTCCCGGAACATTAAACGTCGCTTATGCGATTCCAGTCGTAACGGAAGCAGTTGTATTTATCCAGAAAGTAACTGTTGATCCTCTTACATTAGTACTTATGATCGGTGCTGCTGTCCTCGGTGCTGTCATCGGTGCATCCGTCGTATCCAAATGGGATCTTAAGAAAGTCCGTATCGCTCTCGGAGCCGCTCTGATTGCTCTTGCAATCGTTATGGTATGCAAACTTCTCGGCGTTGGTCCTTTCGGTATCGTAGGAACTGCTACGGCACTTTCAGGTGCTAAGCTTGTAATCGGTGTTATCGCAAACTTCGTACTTGGCGCTCTTATGATCGTAGGTCTTGGTCTCTATGCTCCTTGTATGGCGCTTGTACTTCTTCTTGGAATGAGTGCTGACGTTGCATTCCCGATCATGATGGGTTCCTGTGCATTCCTGATGCCATCTGCCGGAATTAAATTTGTAAAAGAAGGAAAATACAACCGTGCAACATCACTTGTACTTACAATCTTTGGTGTCATCGGTGTATTGATCGCATGTTTTATCATAACATCACTTCCACTTACAACGCTTACATGGATTGTAACAGCAGTTATGGTAATTTGTGCCATTATTTTCTTTAAAGATGCATCAAAAGCATAACTATTTCACAAATATAACATTTTTTGCTTTAGTATATTGACACGTTAATGCAAAGGTGTTATATTAATACCAGCTTAAGAATGATAACCAATGGCGGTTTTCTCAATCAGGAGGAGACTGCTATTTTTAAAAATCATCCATTAAGTAAATAACCGATTTGGTTGTTATTGCAGTTAAGCTGTCGCCGACCGTTTCCCCCAAGAATGGTCTTGCATCAGCGAACTCCAATTAATATATACTTACCTCTTATAGAGGAGCATTCCCCAGCTTTGTATATAAACAAAACTGCAATGCAACGAGGAAAAACCTCTCAATGACATACCAAAAAGCAAGGGCACGACATATTCAGATGTCGTGCCTTTGCTTTATCTTAATTCATTATACAATTCCGTCATCGTTTTCCCGGAAACCGGATGTCTTTTATACGGGGCAATTTCCGCCATAGGTTCTAATACAAATCTACGATTATGCATATCCACATGTGGAACACAAAGTTCATCATCTTCAATAACCGCATCATCATATAACAATATATCAAGGTCAAGTGTCCGCGGTCCCCAATGAATCTTTCTTTCTCTTCCTGCTTTCTGTTCCAGTTCATGCAGCATGTTAAGCAGTTCATATGGGGTAAGGATCGTCCACAGCTTTAGCACACCATTTAGAAACTCGTCCTGTTCAACACCGCCATATGGCTCTGTTGCAATTATCTCTGAAACTTTTTCAATACGACATCCTTCTGTCTTATCAATTTCTTCAAGCGCCGTCTCAATATATCCTCGCTTATCTCCCATATTGGAACCAAACGCCACATATACCTCATGCCAGCTTCTGCTGATTTCAACAGAGACCATATCAAGTGGAAGTCCGACCGGAGCCCACGGCTTCTTAATCTCCAGATCTATCCGTCTTATCTTCACATCATAATTAAGAATTTTCTCTGCAATATGCTCCGCCACCGCTTCGATAAGCTTTAATGTATTTGCCTCCATCTCTTCTTTTATCAAATGACATATCGTACCATAATCCACTGATTTCTCCAGTGAATCTGTCACTCCCGCTGCCCGTGTATCTAAATACAGGACGCAGCTGACAAGAAATTTCTGTCCAAGTCGTGTTTCTTCTGGAAATACACCATGATTTGCAAATATTTCCAGATTATCTATTTTTATCTTATCCATTATACTCTCCTTAAAATCGCTTCTGTCATACGAATTGCCCTTCGATTCTTTTCCACATCATGTACCCGTACAAATCCATAACCACTCTGCACTGCGAGCACTGTTGTCACAAGCGTACCTTCCTCCCGTTCTGTTACAGGGAGATCAAGTGTAAGACCTATCATTGATTTTCTGGAAGTACCTAAAAGCATCGGATAACCAAGCTCGCTGAATCGATCCAGATGCTTCATCACATCCAGATTCATTTCATATGTTTTCCCGAATCCAACTCCCGGATCCAGTATAATCTTCTCATCTGAAATTCCTACTGCTTTTGCCGCATTTATACATTTTTTAAGATCCAGACACATATCTTCGATAAAGTTCTCATATACCGCTTCTTTTCGGTTATGCATCAGGCAGCATGCAACATCATATTTCTTTACCACAGAAGCCATATGATCGTCATATAAGAACCCCCAGATATCATTGACCATATCCGCCCCGGACCGTATTGCCGCTTCTGCAACTGCACTCTTATATGTATCAACAGATACCGGTACATCAAAATTCTTCTTCACCGCCTCAATAAAAGGTGACACCCGGTGTATCTCCTCTTCCACACTGATCTGACAATGCCCTGGTCTCGTAGACTCACCGCCAACATCCAGAATATCGCAGCCACAATTTATCATCTCTTCTGTATGACGCATTGCTGCATCATAATCATTCCATTTCCCGCCATCCGAAAAAGAATCCGGCGTCACATTTAATATTCCCATAATATACGTATGTGTTTTTGTATCAAATTCTCTATTTCCTATCTTCACTGTTATTCCCTTCCACTACATGATCTCTACCAGATGATTTCCAGATTCTTCTTCTGCGTTTCCCAGTTACATTCCTTTTCTGCAGGACATGCGTAACAGGCACGTGATCGCTTATCCGCATCATACAGTATTTCTGCAAAAGGTGCCAGATTAGAATCCGCTCTTCTATGACTGCTGATCGCTTCCAGAATCCTTGTTCTTTCTGCCATATCAAATCCCGTTTCCAAAAGGATGATCTCAGCAATCTGTGCACTCGCTTCCTCATGCGGAACGCCCTCAGAATACTGTTTCCAACGCCCGATATCATGAAGAAGCGCAGCTGCATATATTTCCTCTTTGGAGAATCTATATCCTCTTTCCAAAGCAAAAAGATAAGCAAGTCTCGCCACATCCAAAAAATGATTCATATCATGTCTGCAGAAAATACGTCCTTCTTCCATCTCGCGGTTTTTTCCCAGACTTTCCTGATAAAGCATATGCTCATAGATTTTCTGCACTCTTTTCATCCGCTTTCTTACCTTCCTATCATTTGAAAGAACATATTCGTCAATGCTTCATTATTTACAAATTCCCCTCGAGTCACGACACTTACCGTTTTGCTTCCCGGCTTCTTTATTCCACGCATTGTCATGCACATGTGCTCAGCCTCCGCCATCACGATCACGCCTTTCGGTGCCAGATGCTCCATTAACGCATCCGCTATCTGCGCTGTCATCTGCTCCTGAAGCTGCAGCCTTCTGGCATAAACTTCCACGGTTCGTGCCAGCTTACTTAATCCTACTACTTTCCCGTCCGGTATGTATGCGATATGTACTTTTCCACAAAACGGAAGCATATGATGCTCACACATAGAATAAAAAGTAATATCCTTCTCAACGACCATTTCATTATTTTCTACAGAAAATGTTTTGCCGAGATGCTTCCCAGCATCTTCATCCATTCCTCCGCAAATCTCACTATACATTCTCGCAATTCTCGAAGGGGTCTCGACAAGACCTTCTCTCGTGACATCTTCACCAATTCCCTCCAGTAACATCCGCACTGCCTGTTCCACTTTTTTCTGATCTACCATATATCCCATCCTCTTTTCATAAAACATTTTCCAGACGAATCACTTCTCCCAGATATGATAAGGAGCCAAATACAAGTACTGCTTCTTCTTTTTTCGCACGCTTTTTCGCCTTTTCCAGTGCTTCCTCTATACTATCTGCTGCCTCTGCTTTTACTCCTTTGTTCTTAAGAACTTCACAGAGCTTCTCCTTTTCCAGGGATCTCTCCCGATTTGGAAGATCAATCGCGAATGCATATTCCAGATAAGGTGCCATGATCTCTACGATCTTTTCATACTCCTTATCCCGGAACACACCGATAACAGCAGTTATTTTCTTATTCTTTAAAAGTTCATCTACATTTTGCGCCAGACGCTTAGCTGCATCTTCATTGTGCGCTCCGTCCACAATGACAAGTGGCTCTTTAGAAACTATCATAAACCTTCCTGGCCATCTCGTCAAAGATAATCCTCTTCGTACAGCCAGATCTCCAATTCGAACGCCTCGCTTTCTCAGCATTCTTACCGCTTCCAATACTGTAACTGCATTTTCTATCTGATGTCGCCCTGCCAGATGGATCTCAATATTTTCAAATTCTTTATAGGAAAAACGCTGACCATCGATTCCCGTCTTAAGAACCAATAATTTTTCTGGTTCTGTCATTACGATTTCAGCCTTATTTTCCTCAGCTTTTTTCTTCAGGATATGCCATACATTTCTGTCCTGAAATGTTGTCACCACTCCTGTCTCATTCTTAATAATCCCCGCTTTGTTCTCTGCAATCTCTTCTAATGTATCTCCCAGCACGCCAATATGGTCCATGCTGATGGATGCAAACACACATAATACCGGGGTTTCGATTACATTCGTCGCATCCAGGGCACCACCCAGACCGCACTCTAATACAACAAAATCACAGCCTCGTTTCCGAAAATATAGAAACGCTATTGCCGTCTCTATTTCAAAAGCCGTCGGATAAGGTCGTCCGTTTTCGACAAGCTTCTCTGCCGCCTGCTTTACCTCGCAGACAATCTCTACAAACTCCTCTTCCTGCATATAAGTTCCATCAATCTGAAATCTCTCCAGATACTCCATAACAGTAGGAGAAATATATCTGCCCGTCCGGTATCCTGCTTCTCTCAGGATCGTAGACAAATATGCCAGTATCGATCCTTTTCCATTGGTGCCTGCAATATGTATAAATTTCAAGTCTTTCTGAGGATTGCCAAGTTCCTCCAACAAATTCTTTATACTGTCAAGACCAAGTACACTTCCGTATTTCGATACACCATCCAAATATACCCTTGCTTCTTCGTATAACATTCTTTTTCCTCACTTTATATAAATATTTGGCGCCACTGCACAAAAAAGGAAATATCCATGCCACAATGGAACAAGCTTAAAATCACATATCCATTTGCCTTGTTGCCGCACGCACAACATGCTTTGCCAGAACGGAAGTTGTAATACTGCCCACACCTCTTGGAACTGGACTGATATAAGATGTCTTTGGTTCCACTGCTTCAAAATCCACATCTCCACAGAGATTCCCGGATTCATCTACATTAATACCAACATCTGCAACAACAGCGCCTTCTCCAACCATATCTGCGGTTATCATCTTCGCTTTTCCTGCTGCAGCCACTAATATCTCTGCATTTCTGCATGTTTCCGGAAGATCTGCTGTTCTTGTATGGCATACTGTAATCGTTGCATTCTTCTTAAGAAGCATCATTGCAAGCGGTTTGCCTACTACCATGCTTCGTCCCACAACAGTAACGCGTTTTCCTGTCAGATCAATACCATAATGCGCAAACATTTCTATAACAGCTTCTGCAGTACACGGTGCATATCCGTTTTCATCTCCAGCAAAAATCTTTGCCATATTAACCGGACTCATGCAATCCATATCTTTTTCCGGATTGACAGAAGCGATAACCGGCTCTTCACCCAGATGCTTCGGAAGTGGTCTGAACAGAAGAATTCCATGAACTTCCGGATCATCATTTACTGCTGCAAATTCTTTTTCAAACTCCTCCTGACAAATATCCTCCGGAAGCTCCAGAATCCTGCAGTCAATTCCGATCGTCTCCATTCTCTTTTTCGCCCCGCGCTCATAAGACAGATCATCCGGTCGATTTCCCACTCTTATAATCGCAAGGCAAGGATTCACACCTTTTTCTTTTAAGGATTCTACTTTATCTATCAGCACTTCCTTCATGGCATTTGCCACATCAGCGCCTTTCATTAACACACTCATCTTCTGCCTCCTGTTATCGAATCTTGGCAAGCACTCCTGCATAGATCTCTTCCTGTAGTCTTCGTGCTTCTGCAATCATGTCGTCAGATTCTTTGTTCAACTTTTCTGCCCGCTCCCGATTCTTCATAAGACGGGTATTAATATATATATTCAGAGATGCACCCTCCAGCGCCGCACGGGCAAACAAAACAGCAACTCCCACATCGCTGACTGCTATTTTGCTTCCTTTTTCACCCAGCACCTTCAAATATTCCATAACGCGAAACACCGTCTGCATAATCTGGAGCGGCACAACGCTTGCCTCATAAAGTGCCTTTTCCATGATTCTTTCTTTCTCTTCTTTTTGCTCCTGTGTCTCTTTCGGAAGTCCATATGCCCTTGATAATGGTTCAAATGCTTCCGCATCTTTGTCTGTGAGCATTACCAGCTCTTCTCGCAGCTTTTCAAGGCAGCCGCGAATCTCTATAATCTCATCTTCCACATCTGCATATTTCTTCTTTCCTACCGTAAGATTGGCAACCATCATACCAAGTGCAGAAGCAAAAGCTCCCACTGCAGCAGATGCTCCTCCGCCGCCGGGAACCGGCTCTGCGGAGGATAATACTTCCAGAAATTCCGTTGTTTTCTGTTCCAGCATCATAAATTTTCTTCTCCTTAAAAACTGCTTTCCCATTATTATACTTCAGTATTTTTATACTTGCAACAAATAATCAAAGGCTCCGCTTCAATAAAGCGGAGCCTTCCGGTTTTATCCATATGTTTATTTATTTTCCTGTTCTTTTTTTCTCATCTTAAGCTTTAATAAAGCCTTTGCTTTCAGGCAGTCAATTCGATCCATATTGTTCTCACCGACAACATTTGTCTCTTCACCTGTCGCACTCTTATTGATATCTACAATTGCATCCAGATAATCATTCACAACTACAAACTGTGCAACTGTACCGTTAAACGTAATTCCTGTAACAGGAATGCCACGCTCACCAATCTGCTCAATTGTATTTGTGTAATCAACATGACTGTTTCCCCAGCCGTCGCAGGACAGGATAACACCATCTGCACGCATACATTCTGCCGCAATAGCTGCTCTCGTACCAACAAGCATCTTGTCTTCGTTACCATCCGGAGAACCAACAAGCATAATTCCCATCAGATCAAGGTCTGTATCTTCTGCAACAACCTCAAGAAGTGGATCCCTGAAGTGATGTAATGATGTTTCTTTTGTTGAAGGACCAATTCCCATAATTTTTTCCTCCCCTCTTACTGCATAGAACGGATAATTCCGTCTCTATATTCATTCGGCGTAACTATTACCGGCATATTGCCCATATCAATGATGGATTTTGATCCGATCGAACAAGATGGCTCTTTCGAGAACAAATGCGTATCATACATTGCTCCCTGTCCTGCAACCTGCTTGATAATCAAAACACGTTTCTTACCAGGGCGCACCACGTCATGATAGACATGTTTCTCTGTACACTGATTTCCATTAAATTTTTTCAGTTTTTCTCTGAAAATATTAATGAATTTATCACAAAGCAGATGTGCTTCTGTAGGCCCCGGTCTTTCCTGACCCATTCCTGCTGCAAGTGTAACATCAAAGGAAATAATCACGTCATTATCTCCCGGAGTACCCGCTTTATTAAGCACAAGCTGCTCTTTTAAGTTACCTTCCGATGATCCAAATTCATGACACTGTTTTCCATTTACATCTACACCGGTAAGCATCACATATACACCCGTAATTGTATGTGTGATTCCTTCCCCCAATACTCCGAGAACTTTTGTAGAAATTGGAATAATATCCATGATTGTATTTGTCCAACGATCATGATCTCCCGGTTGGATTACCTTGATATCAATATCCGTGATATACTTTGCATCCTTTAATAATTCCGGAATAATATCTTTACAAACAGTCATCTTACCGCCTGTTGTAATATCATTACGATCACCTTCTGAAACCGTATCCATATGAAATGCTTTAATGGTAAGGCGACGTAATTTCTTTTCCTCAACTGCCATGTTTCCTATGTCCTCCTTTAGCAATTCTGTCTTTATTTTATCATATCAGTATCCAAAATCAATCCTTTTTATAACACTTTCAATAAGCTGGGAAAGAATCTAAAAAGGGAAATGGACATACCATTTCCCTCTTGAAGTTCGTTGTATACTAGATTTTAGCAACATACTCAAATGGCAATGGTACGATCTTTCCAGGTGTCTGGATCTCAACCAACTGCTCAAGAGTAGCTTTTACGATAGCTGTCTGCTGTTCCACATTGTGAGGGCCACCTGCATTAGCACCCATAGGTACCAACGGAGCAACCGCACGTGGAGTACCAGTCTGACGTACAACTGGTGGAAGAGCTGCAATAATAATTGTAGGAATTCCAGCTTCTTCAATCGCTCTCTGCACCAATACTGCAGAGCGGTGACAGGTACCTCAGCCAGCTGTGAGGATAGCTGCATCTACGCCTTCCTCTTTCAGCATTGCTGCTACTGCAGGACCTGTCTCATGTTTGAATTTTTCCTGGTTTCCACCACCACCCATGAATCCAGCATGGAATGGAGCTGTAGCCTTAATAAAGCCTTCTTCTACCAATTCATGAAGTCTGTCGATAGGGAACATGCAGTTGATATCTTTATTAACATCACTGTTATCATATCCACCATGAGATACCATCAATTTATCTGATGGGCATTTATCATCGATCTTTCTCCAAGTAAAGTCACCTGCAAGGTTAAATCTTTCCTGATCTACCTGATGTACACCTGCTGCTGTAGCAAGAGCAACTGTCATATCCTTCAACTCTTTCTCTACTGGTGTCCATACCATCGGTGGAGTAATTGGAACGAAGATTTCTGATTGTAATCCTTTAACAACCGTTAAACTCATTTTTATTCCTCCTCTTTCTTTAAACGAGCGCTCATTTCTGCTTGTTTACGACGCTCTTTTTCTAAATTACTGACGTACTTTTCATGGATCTCAGGACCAAGCTGCTCCGGAAAACTCATATGCCATCCAAATTCCTGACCAATCTTTGGCTCGGTATCACAGATAAACATTCTCTTCGGCGCTTTGAAAAATCCCAACCGCCCTTTCAAATCTACACTGATACTGCAATCATCAACATCAACACAGATTCCTTCCATGTATATGATTCTGTCACCATATTTCAATCGTTCGTCATTCATTTAAAACACCTTATTCTTAGTTATATCCTTTATCAATACGTTTCTGGCTAAGTGGAAGTGCCTGCTCATTATCTACAAGATCAATCTTGGATCCGATAGCATCTTCAATCACTTCAATGTTAGTTGCCTTAACGTTTGGATTCCATTTCTTTTCAGCTGGTTTAACTACTTCGCCTGCCATCTGAACCTTGAGCATCTCAAGAGCACGGATTGCATCTTCATGGCAAAGTGTATTGTTTCCAAGGATTTCGTTCTCGATACCGCCTTCAGATTTGTTATTATCTACCATTGCGGTCATGTACTTGTTACCAACTACGAGCGCTCCCTGAACTGCACAGTATGAAAGTCCTACTACAGGAACTCCTCTCATACCGATCTGCTCATGATGACTTGCAAAGTCGATATGGTTGTTTCCGAAACCTTCTGTTGTAATAAATGCACCGTCAACGTCCATCATTTCTACTGTCTGACCAAGTCTTTCAGATACATAGAACTTCTCAGCGTTGATCTGTGGAGATCCAACAAAGATTACACCACAAAGGTCAATTTCCGGATCAGCAAGTGCCTCAAGTACAAGTGGCTCTCTCCAGTAATGTCTTGTCATCTCTTTAGATGCAGGTCCGATACATGTAAGAGCGTGGATACATCCATCAAGAACTTCCAATGGGCTCATACATACCGGAAGGTTACCAAGGTCAACGTTAGCTCTTGCTCCAAGAATTCCACATGGTTCTACTGGAAGGATGAAGTTATCATGCATAGCTCCCTGTCCCATGATCTCTTTACAAATAACTACTTTCTTCTGACCCGGGTGACGAACCTGAACGAATTCCTCTGTATCAACTACAAGGTCTTCTTCAAGTTTCTTCAGTGCTTCACGGATTTCCTGTGTGATAATATCAAATGCTGTATGTGCAGCCATAGGTCCACGACGTTCCATGTTTGTCTTTTCCTGAACTACGATATTACCTTTGATAAAGATTTCTCCCTTATCTGGACATCCCGGACGACCCCACATAATGTTTTCATCCATATATCCTTCTGAGGAACCGAACTCACCGATCTGAACTCCACCTTCATCTGTTCCTGAAAGCATCATGATAGCGCCGTCGATTACTCTTGTAACGCCCTGTCCGATCTTAGCATCGCCTTCTTTTGTTGCGATTGGCTGAACGTCCATGATTGTCTCGGAATATTTGTGATATTCTTTTGGTGTAACGATTTCAAGATGGAAATCTTTAACAAGATCAGAATTAGCAATTACATCTGCTTCAATACCTTCACGGATTGTAAGAACTGTTCCTTCGATCTTTGTCTCTGGTCCTCTCTTAACTTCTGTGATTGCAAAATGCTTTCTTGTAAGGCTTCTGACAACCTTTCCTTCTTTTGCAACTTTTTCGGCTGTTGGAGCCGCTGCCGGTGCTGCTGCTACTGGAGCTGCCGCCGGTGCTACTTCTACTACTTCAGCGCCTCCGCCAAGTGCGCCAACCGGAATAGAAAGGTCAATATCTTTTCCTTCACCAATGTGGATCTTAAGAACTCCGCCTGCAACTGTTGCTGCTGCCGGTGCTGCTGCTACTGGAGCTGCCGCCGGTGCTGCTTCTGCTGCTGGTGCTGCTTCTTCTACTGCTTCCTCTGTTTCTTCCTCTACAGAATCTTTTGCTCCCTCAACAACATCAGCTGTTAATGGGGAAAGAGAATCAAGAGTTTTGGTAAGTTTTGCTCCTAAAATTTGTCCAATTTTTAAGCATCCATCAAGATTTAATAATCCAGAGTCTACTAACTCATCAAAAATTGCTGGATCTTCAAGATTTGCTGGCTCAATAATGATTCCAGCCTCTGCTCTACAGCATAACACTGCAGGATCGTTTGCATGTTGTTTCGCTGTTTCAGCTGTAATAGACATATCGTTCCCTCCTTTTGATTACTTTGCTAATCGTAATAATTAACATATATATAATTGCTTGGCAAGAAGTCACATCGGGGGATCACTCCTTACTTCTGCAATATATACCGTGATTAATCTTCTACATCAATATCCTGGTCAACCCATTTAGACACTGTAAGCTGACGATACTGTGCATGACCAACTGCTCTCATAACATGATCTGTCTGATGGAATACTTTAAGTCCCATCTGTGGAGCAGATGCCATAACTGTGTTTGAACAGTCTGAGCAGTTACCGATAATGATATATTCGCAGCCATCTTTCTTAAACTGCATATTGTTCTTTACCTGTCCAGGACAGTTTCCTGGGCGAAGGCACTTAAGCGGTGCACCCGGTTTATTTTCAATTGCCTGTTTACATCTGCATACAGATACAACTTCACCGTGCATCTTTTCTGCAATCACACGCATACGCGCTTCACTACCACCACATGCACAAACAAGAAGTCCAACTTTCTTACCTGTAAGGTCTGGCATTCTGTATGTTGTAAGGATACCACCTGTCGTCTTTGTAACTGGCTCATCAAGCTCTGCTGCACGTCCTGTGAAAGCACCACCCATGATGATCTCTCCAACTTCATCCGGTTTGTCCAGTCCGCCGGCTTTTTCGATCATCTCGCCAACGGAAACACCGATCGGTACATCCATAAATACATGTGCTGCATTTCCACCTTTGATGTTACCACGAACTGTCATGTTTTTGCTGATACATGGTCTCTTCTCATCAATCGCCTCAGCAACTCTTGCTGCAGTCTCAAGGTTCACAACAACAGCTCTTGCTGCTGAAGGAAGCTGTGTTGTATCAAGGTTTAAACCAAGGCACTCACGAACAACCGCACGCTCTTCTCCCATCGGATAAATATCCGGAAGCAGATGCATGGAAATATTCTCTTCATTTTCGATCGCTGCCATCAATGTCTTAACAGCTTTTTTGTTTTTCTTCTTAATAGCGAAGATTGCCTTATCAGCCTGTGTGATCTCCATACAGTATTTTACACCACGAAGACATTTGTCACACTGCTCTTCCAGCTGTCTGATATTGTGCTCAAGTCCAGGCTCACACTCTGCAGCATTTACCAGGATGTAGCTGTATTTACCCGGTTCTTTCACATCATCGATCTCTGGATTAATCTCTGGATTCATCTCCCCAAGCGGTGTCTCGGAAAGGTTGATGTTAAGTTTGACTCCTGTAGGGAAGCCTGCACCACCCATACCAACAACACCAGCTGCTTTTACCATATCAAGCTTGCTTGCATCAGCCGGAACATCAATCGGAACAAACTCGTCCGGCTGCTCATCTGCTGCCTCGATAATGATACGGTCTTCTGTAATCTCAGCTACTTTTCCGTAAACACTGGAGAAAATATTAGCTCCAAGCCCTGTAGGAGTAGCGATCAGAGTACCTTTTTTTACATCTGCTCCAACCTCAACGCACGGAGCACACGGAGCACCTACGTGCTGACGTAATAAAATCTGTACATTTCCCATGACATAATTCTCCTTTTCTTTTTTATATAAGTAAAAAACGAAACTTGCCATCCCGTTTACTTATTCCCCATATTCTATATTATATTCTTTTAGAATTTCTATATTACCTCATTACCTCGCGTCATCATTTATTGATTTTTTCTATAAATAATCTGCGATTTTTTTAACATTGAGAATCTCTTTTTGGCGAGGGCATGTGGGAATCGAACCCACCCAGGACGCTCTTAACGCCCAACACTAGTTTTGAAGACTAGGAGGCACACCAGTCACCCATCTACCCCCATGCATATTATCTCAGCGTTATTACAATAACACACTTAGTCTATTATTTCAACTGTTTTTCCGTAAATTTATAATACCAAAAAAACGTTGACTTTTCAAGGCATTTCGTCCATAATGTAAGTAAGCAAACTGAACGGAATACTAGAACGTAGTCTATTTGTTAATTTTCTATCGTTCCAGTCCCCTCTCTTGTAGCTTTTTTTCAAAAAAGAGCTCTCAAGACAGGGAGTTTCCAGTGTGTTTAATAACTTATAGGCGGCATCTATAAGTAAAATAATCTAGGAGGTATTTTATTATGGAACTGAAAGCAAATGTTAATTTTGATCGGTTCGAAAGCGCTCTTCAGGTTGTGGACGCTCACACAGTTGGTGAATTCTGTCGTGTCGTTATCGGCGGTTTCCCGGAGCCTGAAGGAAACACAATGATCGAAAAGAAAAAATGGATGGAGCAGAATTATGATCAGGTTCGTACTGCTCTTATGTTCGAGCCAAGAGGACATCACGATATGTTCGGCGCATTCCTCTGCAAACCGGTTAATCCGGAAGCTCAATTCGGAGTAATGTTCATGGACACAGGCGGATACCTGAACATGTGCGGACATTGTACAATCGGTGCTGTTACTGTAGCTGTTGAAGCAGGTCTTGTTGAATCTCACGAAGGCGAGAACGACGTAGTACTGGAAGCTCCTGCAGGACTCATCCGTACAAAAGCTATCGTAAAAGACGGTAAGGTAGAAAGCGTTACATTAACAAACGTACCGGCATTCGTATACAAAGAGAACCAGAAGGTTACGATCGACGGAAAAGAAATCGAATTCACAATTTCCTTCGGCGGAAGCTTCTTCGCATTAGTTGACACAACCAAACTTGATATTGGTGAGATCAATCCTAAGACTGTTCCTGAGTATACAAAGCTCGGAATGAAGATGTTAGATGTTATCAACAAGGAAATCCCTGTTAAGCATCCACTTCTTGACATTGATACTGTTGACCTTGTTGAGTTCTATGGACCAACACCTAACCCGGATAAAGCTAATATGAGAAACGTAGTTATCTTCGGAGATGCTATGGCTGACCGTTCACCATGTGGAACAGGTACAAGTGCTAAACTTGCTACTCTGCATCACTGGGGAGAAATCAAAGTTGGAGAAGAATTCATCTACGAAAGCTTCATCGGTTCTCTGTTCAAAGGTGTAATCAAAGAGACAACCAAGGTTGCTGATTATGACGCTGTTATTCCAATGATCACAGGAAGCTGCTACCTGACAGGTGTTGCTACATACTTAATCGATCCGACAGATCCATTGAAATATGGTTTCCAGGTAGGTTAATTTGTATCAGATCTATTGATTTATCTATAGAAGCGGATTTTCCACAATCCGCTTCTATTTGTATATTTTTTTAATAATATTTCCAGAAAGGACTGATACCGATACCACGGAAACGACAATCTACAAAGAGCAGGATCGTAAAGGCTGCATGGAATCTGTTTTACAAAAAAGGATATGATCACACGACCGTAGAAGATATCATTGCTGCTTCCAAGACATCCAAAGGCACCTTTTATCATTATTTTAAAGGCAAGGAATCATTATTGAATTCTTTATCTTACTTGTTTGACGAAAAATATGAGGAACTGGCCGCTGTCATTGATCCGAATCTGTCTGCATATGACAAGCTGCTTTTTCTGAACCACGAATTGTTCTATATGATTGAAACCAGTGTGGATATAGAGCTTCTGGCTTATTTATATTCATCACAGCTCACCACAAAGGACAAGAAATCCTTATCAGATAAAAAGCGGTTTTATTTTCAATGGCTGACCGAGATTATGGAGGATGCACTGAAAAAAGGAGAGTTTAAAAACACCAGCTCTGCGGAAGAACTGATGCATATATATGCTATGTATGAACGTGCCATCTTATATGACTGGTCATTATTTAAAGGAAAATACTCTCTATCCGAATACAGTGACAAACTGCTCCCACATCTTTTGGATTCCTTTGTCGAAGGAGTATAATTATGAAAGCAGAACCTTAAAAGACAGGTAACGTCATAAAACGTACCTGTCTTTTTCATTCTCCTATACCATGCACTCATGCATGTCTTCTTCCTCAATGCCAACTTCCCGCATCATGGAAGCAATCTCTTCCCTGTCAGAAAGGGAAGCACACCATGACAGACCACATCCCGCAGAGATTGCTCTTGGAACCGGAATGATCCGTCCCGGCACATTTCTTTCTTTACATGCCTTTTCCATTGCCATCGCATCTGCTGTTGTATGAAATGTCACTACAAGTTTTAATTCTTTTTTTCTCATGTTTACTCAATTACCACTTCGAAATATCCGTCTTTCTCAACAGAAGTCGCTGTCTTACCATGGTCTTTGGCATATTTTTCAACATTCATCTTCTGATGTGGTTCTGAAACCAGTACCTTTACCGCTCCATCTGCACCCTTTAAGGCATCTGCTGTCAGCATAAGCGGCTCCGGACATGAAAGACCTCTTGCATCTACTTCCTTCATAATATTTTACCTTCTTTCCTAGAATACTATGTATACAATATTATTTCAACTATTATTTTGCCTGCTCTCTTTTATTGGTAAATGCGATCACGAAGCATACTGCAATACAGATAACACAAGCAATCTTACCAGCCGGTGTTGCTGCGCCTGCTACAACTTCCTGTGTCTCAGGATTCAGTGCTGTTCCGCTTGATGCCAGACCAAGGTTATGGCAAAGAGCTGCACCAACAAGCATACCAATTACTGTTACTGCAGAATCAGCTGAACCCTGTCCTGCAAGAATAAGCTGACGAAGCGGGCATCCTCCTGCAAGTACTGCCGCAAATCCTACTGTGTACATTCCAAGAATATTCCACAGATGATCGGAGTGTGCAATGATTCCCGGTGTATTAAATGCCGGAACAAAACGTCCTGTAGCAACATTGAATACTAACATTACAACGAAAAGGCCTGCGATAACGCTGAACAGGTCAAAATTCTTCATCAGAATAATATCTCGCATACTTCCTGCGAAACACATTCTGGATTTCTGAGCTAAAGCTCCGAATACAAGTCCGCCTACAAGAGAAGCAATGAGCGGCGCATGAACGCTTCCCGGTCCAGTTTCACTGAACTTAAGCACTGAAGGTGCTGCAAGAAGCAGAATGAGTAAACCAACCATGATTGCCGGCAATACTGCTCCACTTACTTTATTTGTCGCATGTGCTCTTCCAAGGCTGAATCCCTGCTTAAGTGCAATAACACCTGTTCCCACACCGAGGATAAATCCAATCAGTGCTACCCATGCATTCAGGTCACCTGCTGACATACGGATGATCATACGAAGCGGGCATCCAAGGAATACAAGGGAACCAATCATAATGCAGATACCAAGCACAAAACGTGTCATGGTAGAAGAACCTGCTGTTGAACGATATTCCTTTGTTGCTACTGAAATAATAAATGATCCGAGTACAAGTCCTATGATCTCCGGACGCATATACTGGACAACTGCTGCCTGATGCATGCCAAGTGAACCTGCGATGTCACGTACAAAACATGCAATACAGAATGCCATGTTAGCCGGATTTCCTAAAAATGCAAGACATGCCGCTACAAGTCCGCAAAGAGCGCCGGCCAACACCAGTTTTTTCTTTGAATCTGATAAATTCATGTGTAATTCCTCCTTAAACTATACTTTCATTTACGCAAGAGTCACTCTATTCTTCCTCCTGCGCAAGTTCCCGGACAGCCTGAATGGCAATGTCCACTTCTTCGTCTGTGTTATAATGCGAGAAACTAAATCTCACAGCCCCCTGCTCTACCGTTCCAAGCGCTTCGTGCATAAGCGGTGCACAATGTCCTCCCGGTCTGGTAGAAATACTATATTCTGTAAGAAGTTCATCACTCACTTCTGAAGAATCATAATCACCGATATTCAGGGTAACAATGGCACATCTGTCCTTTATACTGAAATCCCCGTATATCGTTATTCCGGGAATGTCCTTCACTCCCTCATAAAACTTCCACATCAGCTCCTGCTCTCTGGCACGGATATGATCGATCCCCGTCTCCATGAGATAGCTGACTGCCGCACCAAGGCCGGCAATCCCATGCCCATTCAGCGTTCCTGCTTCCAGAGCTGTCGGCATCTCTGTCGGATGTGTCTTACTATATGTCTGAACACCGCTTCCTCCGCTCTTGAGCGGTCGAATCTGAAGTCCTTCTCTTACATACATGCCGCCGATACCCTGCGGACCAAGCATCCCTTTATGGCCGGTAAAGCAAAGAACATCAATCTGCATATCCTGCACATCAATCGGAAATACACCGGCTGTCTGCGATGCATCTACAACAAAAAGCAGCCCGTGTCTGTGTGCCAGTTCTCCTACCTTCTTAACATCGATATGATTACCTGTCAGATTCGAACCATTGGTGCAGATGATCATCTTTGTCTCCGGACGGATTGCTTCTTCCATATCCCGGATATCAAAGGTGCCTTTTTCATTGCTTTTTATAATCGTAAGTGCGACACCTTTCTGCTCCATCTCATAGAGAGGTCGGAGTACGGAATTATGCTCCAGCATGGTCGTGATCACATGATCACCCGGATCGAGAAGCCCTTTAATTGCAATATTCAGACTTTCTGTAGAATTATTTGTAAACACAATCTGTCTGGGACTTGTCCCATGAAAAAAGCGGCATAACTTCTCCCTTGTGTCATAGATTACTCTGGATGCGCTTAAGGAAGCCTCATTTGCCCCTCTTCCTGCGTTCCCCATTGAACTCATAGCGGCAACCACTGCATCTATCACTGCCTGTGGCTTATGCATAGTCGTCGCTGCATTATCCATATATATCATTGTTTTGTTTCCTTTCCATTTCATAACCATATTCCTTAGTAACAAGTATATCTCTAATCGCATATGAAGTCTAATTGTATTAGCAAATAAAAAGGTGCCATTTATAGATATACTCTATAAGCACCTCTTTACCTTTATATGTCATACACTTCTCTTACAATCTTTACAAACCGCTCTGCCGAACGGGTAAGCTGATAGTTTTTATTATATACAAGATTAATATCTCTTCCCTGATCCGCTTTCGGAATCGGAAATGTCAGGAGCAATCCGGATTCCTCCTCCTCTTTTGCAGCCAGCCGTGACAGAACCGTAATACCCATGCCCTGTCTTACCGACCTCTTGATTGTCTCCTGATTTTCTATACTTGCGATAATGTCAAGTTGCCCAATATCGATTCCTGCAGCCTTCAGCTGTTTTTCTGCCTCTTTACGAGTTCCGGAACCTTCCTCACGAAGGATCAGATGCTCTTCTTTCATCCAGCTGATATCGCCCACCTGTTCCTTAAGCTTCTGGTACTTTTCTGTGTTTGGGGTAATAATTGCAAGTTCATCCTTGTAAAAAGGAATATATTTACAATGTTTTTTCTCAAGCACTGTTCCGGTAAAACCAATGTCCACCATATGATCCACCACCTGTGTCACCACCTGGCTGCTGTCTGTTTCCATAAGCTTCAGCTGCTCTTCCGGATACCTTTCGCTAAACTTAAGAAGCACCTTCGGGAGAAGATACTGTGCCGGAATGGTAGAAGCCGCAATCGTGATACAATGCTTATCGTCTCCTTTCTGGGAGCCGAACCTTGCTTCTATCTTCTTCTCAATATCAACGATCTGTCTGGCGTATTTATACAGTTCTTTGCCATCGTCCGACAGAGCAACTTCCTTCGTATTTCTTATAAAAAGCCGGATGTTCAGTTCTTTTTCCAAAGCGGAAATATGGGCACTGACTGTAGGCTGTGTAAGGAACAGCCCTTTCGCCGCTTTAGAAAAACTCCCGTCTTCTGCCACCTGAACAAATGCTTCCAATTGTTTCAAATTCATCAGTATGCTATCCTTTCACTTTCTGCTCCTGTTTTCTTCGTTACTTTTATACTGTCCATGTATTCCAAAATCGGTTTTGCACTCTTTCGGCTTGTCTCAAATATGTCGCGGACCTGCGCTATCGTGATGATTGGATCTTCCTTAAGCTTTGCCTGAATCTTTTCTTTTGCTTCTTCCATATAGGAAGCCAATGTATACATATCATCTGTCACTTTGACAATCTGTTTTTCTTCCAGCAGAATATTGAGTATATCATCAGTGACGTCTCCTGAAATGCCTGTAAAATCTATCTCGGTATATCTCACGAAATCAAAACGTGCTTTTTCAAAGGTTTTCAGAAGTTTTCCGGATACTTTATCATAAACTGTGTCTTTGCGCACTTCATAATCCGGTGTACAAAGGAACTCATCTGCCCGGCAGATGTGTCCGGTTTCCTCCAGACGCTCGATCATCCGGTCAAATACGTTTGGCTTCATCTTCTTAAAATATGTCATCTGTACTTCTGCCTTCTTCATGCCATAACGATATGGATGTGCCTCTTCATACTCTTTTAATGCTTTCGTAAGCATCTGTACAGCCATGTGTTCGGAATCACTGTGCCATACATAAGTATCTTTACGCATTGCAAATGTACAGACACGCCCCTCTTCCTCCAGCTGTCTTACATCTTCTGCCACCTCTTCCGGTGAAAGAACCGTAATCTTGGCTAGCTCAGAGAGCGTAATCATCGTATCGGCATGTTCTTTTACATGAAGCTCGATAATATCCGCAGAAGATCCGGATTCCTTTTGCCTGAGTTCTTCAATCACATTCTCACGGAAGCGCTTCTTAACACCCGGATTCGGCTCCAGAACGACACCACCGCCGATCGTTTCCATTGGAGAATAGAATCGTACCACGAACTTATCTCCCCGCTTCACGGCGACCTCTTCTTCCAGCCGGAGCTGTACATATCCGCTCTCTCCCGGTCCAATCTCTTCTTTATCCAGCAGTACGGCGCGGCATAACACCTCACTGGTACCGGTAAAGAAATGCAGTCTGGTGTGATTTGTCAATACACGCATGGATGATTCCAGGACATTCAGCTTCACATCCAGAAGATCTGTATTCTTCATATTGCCCGGAGGCGCAAGTACACAGCCCCTGTGAATCTCCTTCTTCTTCACATTTGACAAATTGATTGCCACACGCTGTCCGGCATAGCACTCCTTCTTATCCTCACCATGTACCTGAATGCTTCGAATCTTGCATTCCTTGCCAATAGGATACATTTCCAGAACATCTTCCTTACTGATCGTTCCAGATACAAGCGTTCCTGTAATAACCGTTCCGAACCCGGAAAGGGTAAATGCACGGTCAATCGGAAGACGCGGCACCGTCTGCGTATCTTTACTGATCACTTCATCATTTGTCATATAACTGATAAGGTTCACAAGATCATAAAGCCCCTGTCCTGTCGCAGCAGACACTTTTGCGATTGGCGCCTTCTCAAGGAAAGTACCCTCCAGCTCATCCCGTACTTCTTCTTCTACAAGTTCCAGCCACTCTTCATCTACGATATCACATTTATTCAGTACAATAATGCTTTTTTCTATACCGAGCAGATGCAGAATATCCATATGCTCTCTTGTCTGCGGCATAATTCCTTCATCCGCCGCTATTACAAGAAGCACCAGATCCATTCCGACAACACCTGCAACCATGTTATTGATAAACTTCTCATGTCCCGGAACATCGATGATACCTGCACGGTCGCCATTTGGGAGATCAAAGTACGTAAATCCGAGGTCAATTGTAATTCCCCTTCTCTGCTCTTCCTCCCAGCGGTCGGTATTTCTTCCCGTTAATGCTTTGATAAGTGTTGTCTTTCCGTGGTCTATATGCCCGGCTGTACCGATAATTATATTTTTCATACTTCTTTTTTTGCTCCTAACGGCCTGCAATCAGGCTGATTTCTTCTAAAACATCCAGTCCTTTTAACTGATCTGCGATCATCTTAAACCATCTGCGCTCAATGGTACGTACATCCAGAAGTATCGTATCATTTACCGTTCTTGGAATAACAGGTACCGGCAGGTGACGCATGCGTTCTTCCATCTCAGCAACACTGATCTTCTCCGGGCGGATAGCAACCGCCATACTCGGAATACGTTCCAGCGGAAGCGAACCGCCACCAATCTGAGACTCACATGGCTGAAGGTTTATCTTAGCCGGAAGCTTGGCAAGACTTAATATACGGCTTAAACTTCTCGCTTCTTTCGTCACTTCCTCCAGAGGCTTTGTAATCATACGAAGCACAGGAATATTCTGCACTGCTTTTTCCTCTGACAGATATTCCTGCAGCACGAGTTCCAGCGTTGCCGCTGTAAACTTATCAATTCGAAGGGCTCTTGTAAGCTGATTCTTTTTCATCATATCAATGTATTTTTTCTTACCAATAATGATTCCTGCCTGCGGTCCTCCCAGAAGCTTATCGCCGCTGAAGCAGACAACATCTGCACCTTTTGCAATGGAATCCTGTACTGTTGGCTCATAAGTAATGCCATATTTACTCAGATCAATAAGCACACCGCTTCCCAGATCCTCAATGACCGGAAGATCATGCTCTTTTGCAAGCGGAATAAGCTCATCAATTGCTACCGTATCGGTGAATCCTACAATACGGTAATTACTTGTATGCACTTTCAGTAGCGCTTTGGTCTCTTCGGTAATCGCATTCTCATAATCATCATAATGCGTCTTGTTCGTTGTACCAACTTCCACAAGAGTCGCACCGCTCTGTTCCATTACGTCCGGAATACGGAACTTTCCGCCGATCTCTACAAGTTCACCACGGGATACGACTACCTCTCCTCCTTTGGCAAGAGAGCTTAAGATAAGCATAACTGCTGCCGCGTTATTATTGACAGCCATAGCCGCCTCTGCACCTGTGATCTTACACACAAGCTCTTCAAAATGAGAATAACGCTCTCCTCTTCTTCCCGCTTCCAGATTATATTCCAGATTGGAGTAACCTGTAGCGATCGCTGCCACACGATCCATATGCTCTCTGCTGATCGGAGCACGTCCAAGGTTCGTATGCAGAATCGTTCCTGTACCGTTGATAACCGTACGCATATTTGGCGTATGCATTGCTGCCACTGTAAGCTCGATATGTTCTTTCAAAAGATCAATCTGCGCCTTTGCTTTTTCTTCATCATCACACTGTCCGATATATTTCCGCAGCTTGTCCAGCTCAATGTGAATGGATTCCATAACGGTATCTCTGCTGTAGAGGTCGATAAGTTCCTTAATAACCTTATCTTCCAGAAGCACATCCACCTTTGGAATACTGCGGTACAACATATTCTTGTTCATTTTCTTATTCCCTTTCCCAACTTGCCCGGCTGCTAAAACAGTCGGATTAATTTATCACTTTTCTCTGCGACTTTACCAATCACAGAAACTTTTGTGTCCATATGCGCCCTGGCAAAATCTGCAAGCACATTTTCCAGATCCTGTGGTGCCACACTAAGAAGGAGCCCACCGGAAGTCTGCGGATCATAGAGCAGATCAAGATAATGCTCTTCCACAGAACCCGTTTCCACTTTACCGATAGAATAACCCCGGTTCTTATATGCTCCCGCCGGAATCAGTCCCATTTTCGCGTATGCAATCGCATCTTCAAAATACGCAACATCCCTGACATTTATTTCAAATGTCACATCACTTGCGGAAGCCATCTCAACGCAGTGGCCGAGAAGTCCGAATCCGGTTATGTCCGTACAGGCAGAAACATCATATTTCTCTACGACCTGCTTACCTGTCTTGTTCAGAGACGCCATGACTGTCTGTGCTTCCTGGATCGCAGATGCGGAAGCCATCTCTGCTTTGATCGCAGTATTTACAACACCGCTTCCAATCTGCTTGGTCAACACCAGAACATCGCCTGGTCGACATCCATAATTCTTAAATATCTTATCCGGATGAACAAAACCAGACACACACAGACCATATTTTGGCTCATCATCCTGCACGGAATGACCACCTACAAGTACTGCTCCTGCTTCTTTTACCTTTGCTGCGCCGCCTGCCAGGATATCACCGAGTATCCCCGGGTCCAGGCAATTGGGAAAACCAACAATATTAAGGGCAACTGCCGGCTCGCCTCCCATAGCCCATACGTCGCTTAAGGAGTTGGCGGCAGCTATCTGCCCAAACATATAAGGGTCGTCCACAATCGGAGTAAAAAAATCGACTGTCTGAATCATGGCGATCTCGTCTGTAACTTTATAAATCGCCGCATCATCAGATGTCTCGATTCCTACTATTAAATTATCATCGTGAAACTGGGGCAGCTTACTCAGGACCTGAGCAAGGGTCTCCGGACCTATCTTGGCCGCTCAGCCCGCAGTTTTACTTAAAGTCGTTAATCTGACATCTGATTTCATCTCAATCATTTCCTCCTCTTGTTTCTACACCTTTTTTATCATCAAAACCCTTATGGTTTAATGATCTTTCCTGCTTTCGCCATTGTCTCTACAATGCTGTACATATTTGTCACAGAACCAACCGCAAGCTTGTCTTTCAGTCCATAATAGTCAAGGCATGTACCACATGTCATGATCTCTACACCCTGTGCTTCCAGTGATTTCAGATCCTCGAGAGAATCAGAACCTTCTGTTGTAAGTGTTGCTCCTCCGTTATAGAAAAGCATTGTCTTTGGCAATGTATCGAGCTGTGTTACTGCAAAGATAAATCCTTTGATCAGCACCTTACCCAGTTCATCATTTCCACTTCCCATGCGGTCAGATGATACTACTACAACTAAATTATCTCTTGCGTCCGGCATACATGTCACTCCTTCCTCTACATCCACTGCTGGTGCACCTTCCATCTGAATCGTGATCTTAAATTCTTTCTCTGCAACTTTCTCAGAAGTAACCTTTCCTCCTGAGCTTGCTGCCATCTTCGTTACATTCTGCACCGCAATCTCATTATCTACGAGAACCTCTATTGTCTCTGGACCGGTAAGTGCCTGCATTGCCTTTTTGGTCTTAATAACCGGGATAGGACAATTATCCCCGATTGCATTAACTGTAATCATACTGTTTCCACCTTTCTTGTGATATGTTTTTTATATTCTTATCCCATTCCCATACGCACTTATAGATACATTCTATCATTGATAGCACGAAAGGTAAATGGGGTAATTACATTATTTTCGTCACCCAGTATATGGTATTTCCCTTCGGAATAATAAGCCGGTCTCATCCTGCCTTTTTTGAACACGGTCAGGAACTCCTCCATTGTCTGCACTTCTTCTGGGAAATAAGTCGCACAGACGCCCACCTTTCCAGGTACATGGCAGTCACTGGAACCAAGTGTAAAAAGACCCAGATCCTGCGCATATCTGGCTGCCTTCAGGCACGCGTCCGGCAAAGTACTCCCATTGAGCACTTCAAGACCGTCAAGCCCTTTCACATACCGCAGGTTCTCCTCCAGCCCACGGTTATTGTTGCGAAACGGATGTGCCGCAAAGCAAACTCCACCCTGCGCCTTCACAAGATCAATAAAATCCTGTGCAGGAATCCTCTCCTTCGGGTAATCCTCTATACCAAACGCCACAATATCTCCCTGCAGCGAGAAAAACTCAATCCCCACAAAAACAGGATAGCCTGTCCGCTTCGTATACTCCGCCGCATAATCCTTAAGCCCCATGCTGTCATGATCCGTAATACAGATCGCATCAAGCCCTTTCTTCTTCGCGATAGCAACCATCTCATCCAGCTTAAGGAAACTATCCTTTGAATATGTCATTTCATGCATATGTGTATCAATAAACATCCACTTCTTCCTCCCTTATTCCTATTATATAAATACAAGCGGAAGGCTTCAAATAGAGTTTTTTAATAAGTACCGCGTATTTATAGATAAAAGCTATATGTGTTGGGGACGGGGTTTTTTTCGTTTTCCCCCGTCCCAGATTAAATTTACCGTGTCCCCAATTGTATTTGCCCTGTCCCCATGCTATAATAAATCAGATTCTTAGAGAAAGGATACGAAAAAATGTGGATTGCAGAAAACTGGAAAGACTACGAAGTCATTGACTGCAGCAAAGGTGAAAAACTGGAACGCTGGGGAGAATATATACTGGTTCGTCCCGACCCACAGGTCATATGGGACACACCTAAGGACAATTATGGATGGAAGCATCGGAACGGACACTACCACCGCAGTAAAAAGGGCGGTGGTGAATGGGAGTTTTTTGATCTGCCGGAACAATGGCAGATTCATTATGGAAAACTGACATTCAATCTGAAGCCTTTTAGCTTCAAACATACGGGACTTTTTCCGGAGCAGGCAGCGAACTGGGACTGGTTCTCTGAAAAGATCAAAAATGCCGGAAGATCGATTAAAGTGCTAAATCTTTTTGCTTATACAGGGGGAGCAACTCTGGCAGCGGCTGCGGCTGGTGCAAGTGTTACCCATGTAGACGCTTCTAAGGGAATGGTAAACTGGGCAAAAGAAAATGCAGCTTCTTCAGGCCTGTCTGAACGTCCGATTCGTTGGCTTGTTGACGATTGTGTGAAATTTGTTGAACGAGAAATACGCAGAGGCAATCACTATGATGCGATTATTATGGATCCTCCCTCCTATGGGCGAGGCCCAAAAGGCGAGATCTGGAAAATCGAAGATGCCATACATCCCCTCATAAAGTTATGTACAAAAATATTATCTGATGATCCCTTATTTTTCCTTGTTAATTCATATACGACAGGGCTGGCACCGGCAGTTCTTACCTATATGCTCGGAACAGAACTAAAAAAATATAACGGACATGTGGATTCTCAGGAAATCGGACTTCCTGTTACACAGTCCGGTCTCGTACTTCCCTGCGGCGCATCCGGAAGATGGGAATCTCTCAAATAGGGACACGGTTAATTCAAAAAGGGACACGGTTTAGCAAGTTGGGGACGGGGTTTTTTCAAAAAAACCCCGTCCCCAACATTTCAATCACATCAAAAAGTGAATCGTATCTCCGATATGTTAATTCTAATATTTCTTCCGTTGGTTCGACCATATCCGGAATCATGACCGGCTTAAGTCCCGCGGCTTTAGCCGCACGAATCCCTGCCGGAGCATCTTCAAGTGCCACGCATTGCTCCGGAAGCATGTGAATGCTTTCGCAGGCTTTCAGATATATCTCCGGATCCGGTTTTGCCCGGGTTACTACATCTCCAAATACGAATCCTTCAAAATACTTCAGTATATCTGCCTCCCTGAGATTACGAAGAGCGTATTCTTTCCGCGCTGAAGTGGCAACCGCCATATGATATCCGGCTTTTTTGGCATATTCCAGAAGTTCAAGAGCGCCCGGTTTTACCGGAAGCCCTTCTGCATCTACAATTTCGCGAAAGCGTATTCTTGTCCTCCGGGCGAATTCTTCGTGCGGGAAATCTTCTCCTATCGCTTTGGAAAAGTAAGCATTTCTTCCTGCCAGATTCATCCCCAGTGTATGATAGATATGATTCCCCATATGTGGAATCCCCAGCTCATTTCCCACATCTTCCCAGGACCTTTGAACAATCCGTTCCGAATCGAACAAAAGCCCATCCAAATCAAATACAAGTGCCCGCACCGGAATCTCTCTTTTTTTATAAAATACGTGACGCAGAAGTCCGCCGTATTTTCTGTCCTCTGCTATGACTGCATAGCCCAGTCGTTCAAAATTACGTACACTGTAACAATTATCGGGATGGGCTGTCCCCATCAAATGAATGTAGGATGTTCCCTCCAAAACTTTTTCTGCATATTGCATCAACTGGTTCTGCAAGCCCAGGCCTCGGTAAGAACTCCGCACTGCTGCGGACTCCATATGGGCAACACGCTCCATTTCTTCTGCCGGAAGCGCAAGGTATTTTCCCAGATTGTCTGCATCATTGCCCGGGAAACGCACAACCAGAAAACCGGCGATCTCATCCATGCTCTCTTCTCCGGAGGCAACTGCCTTCAGGATAAATCCGTTTCTTTCAATATGGGCTTCCATAAATGCCTGATCATCCACACTGTACCAGTCTGGATTCTCTATCTTCTGACAGGCTTCCTCTATGATCTGCATAATCTGCGGTATATCCGGCAGACCGGCAGACTCGATTCTTATATTTTGCTTCATTGTCTCTCTCCTTCTAGTATCTTTTTCTGATTTATGCTACAATTTCCTCATAAATGTTTAATCAACACTACGACAAAGCGAGGTAACACATATGAAATTAATGATCGCATCCGATATTCATGGTTCCGCATATTACTGCCGCAAAATGCTCGATGCATTTGCGCGTGAACAGGCTGACCGCCTTCTTCTTCTCGGAGATTTTCTCTATCATGGACCGAGAAATGACCTTCCAAAAGACTATAATCCGAAAGAAGTCATTGCCATGCTGAACCCATTAAAGCAAAGCCTTCTTTGTGTGCGAGGTAACTGCGACACAGAAGTCGACCAGATGGTATTGGAATTCCCGATTCTTTCGGACTACTGTCTTCTGGAGGTAAACGGGAAAACCATTTTTGCTACACACGGTCATATTTACAGTCCAGATCATCTTCCACCGCTAAAAGACGGGGATATTCTTTTGAACGGGCATACGCATATCCCGGCAAATGAGAATATGGGAACCTATACTTACGTAAATCCGGGATCCGTCTCCATTCCAAAAAACGGCTCTGGACATGGATATATGATCCTGGAAAATGATTTTGTCTGGAAAGAACTCGATATTTGACTATTTTAACTATGTCCAGTATAATTCCTTACATCAAAATAGTAAAGAGAGGGGATACATTATGTTTCGTCTGTGGGGAAAGGAATTCAAAGACAACAGATTAGTGCGCGACACCGTCATCTGTGATGATACAGCGGATACGCGCACTCATAAGATCTTCCACGCACTGGATGCCATATGTTATGAATTCGACTTAAGCAAACCAATCTGGCTTGATTCTACCATCGAAGAATTCAAGCGCCATGACAAAGCACGTTTTTATCAGGATAATTTTGTAGATTCCATTGATTTTGACTATCTTGAAATCCATGTGATTGAAGAATAATCTATTCTTTATTCATTTCTTATTGCTGCAAGGGGACTCAGGCGCATTGCTCTAAGTGCAGGGAAATACCCTGCCGCCACCCCGACCAGCATGGCGAATCCAAGCGACACGAGTACAAGCCACAGTGGAATATAGGAAATGTTTCCGTCAATTCCCATGGCCTCTCCGTGCCTGGTCAGTACATTAATGACTGTTGACATCAGAAAGCTCAATACATTTCCCAGAACTCCACCAATCAGTCCGATAGCTGCCGCCTCGATAAGGAACATCTGACGGATATTCTTAAGACTGCATCCCAGCACCTTGATGATACCGATTTCCTTCGTACGTTCATAGATTGCCATCATCATCGTGTTTGCAATTCCAATGGCCGCAACAAAAAGGGACACTGCTCCTATGCCTCCAAGTACTGCCTGTACAATGGCAAATTCCCGTTTCATACTGTCAAGATATTCTGCATTCGTCTCTACGTTGTAACCCATCTGCCGGATTTCATCTGCCACCTGATTTACATATTCTATATCATCAACCTTTACCTGCGCAGAGGAATAATAGAACTGCTTGTATGCTTTTCCGGATTTTGTTGTCGGCTGCCCCGGAATAATCCGTCCGGCAAACTCCTTCTTTAATGTCTGCTTTAATGTCTCCAGGTCACAGTAAATATAATAATAATCTGCATTATATTCTTCCGGTCCGCCTTCTACCATACCACACCCTGTTACAATATGCTTCTGTGCCTGCTTTGGAGCCGTCTGTTCTGCTCCGGCATCACCGGTTCCCTCACCAGCAAAACCAGACTGATTCTGGCTGTTATAATATGCCTCCTGATCCAGAATCAGAAACAGGGAATCTTTTGTAAAATCAATATCCGGCACCTCCTGGGTCTCCCAGTACCCCTGATCCGTTCCTTTTTCATAGAACATTGTTGGAATACCATTTCCATATACAAGCTCCAGCTTACTTCCTCCACTTTTTGGAAGTCTGCCTTCTCCTAAGGGGATATTCTTTGCAGCAAGTGCCTCCGGTGTCATACCGACCAGCTGTCCGTAGCCTTCATATCTGCCTTTGAGAAGGAGAACCGACATCTCGTATCTGGGAGAAGCCATTTCTACATGATCCAGCTGCCCGAGTTTCTCTACTACTTTATCATCAATATATTTTTCTTCTCCCGAGTCACTGTCAGAATATCCATAATACGAATCGCCCACCTGAGCGCCTGTTACCTGCATCGTCGTAAGGCCGCCGGACTGCTCCACTTCACGGTAAAGAGACTGCTGCATACCCAAACCAAGAGAAATCATAACTGTAATGGATGCAGTTCCGATCACAACGCCAAGAACCGTAAGAAATGTTCTAAGCTTTCTTCTTTTCAGATTACTGCTGCTCATCCTCAGAAGGTCCATCCAGTTCATTCAACAATCCCTCCTCTTCATTTCTTATCAGTTTCTTCTTTTTCTTTTTTATAGCAACAACTGCAATAACTGCGGCAACCGCAGCTGCAACAATGATAACAGGAACAACAGGGAAGCTGCTGCCTGTCTCCTCTTCTTCCATGGTATCCATAATTTCTTCCTCAGCTTCTGTCACGGACAGCTGGAATTCCTCTTTCACTTCCGATACTGTGCCCGCTTCATCCTCATAACTTAATGTCATCGTGACTTTTGACGGCTCATCTGCTGCTTTCACACCTTCCAGCATCGCATCGATAGAAGCTGTTGTTCCGGATTCCACATTACCGATGAAAACCTCTTCCTTCTTGATACAGGAACCTTCAAAAACAGCTTTTACATTATAAAGCTTGATTCGTCCAAGATTATAAAGATTGCACATGATATTTGCCTCATCACCCACAGCAATACTGTCCGGGCTGAGTTCAAATTCACTCAGTTCAAATCTTGCATCCTGCTTTACCGGGATCGAGATACCGGAAGCCGCCTCGATCTGCGCTCCGTCTTTATCCTCATATTTCATGCTAAGTTCTATACTGTACGGTTTCTGTAAAAGGTCTGATTTTGCATTCAGTTCAATGGAAATATCTGCCGTTCCGTTGGCCTTGATTCCGTCCAGATAAATGGAGCTGGAACCAGACGCCGGAAGGAATGCCGGTGCCATCGTCTGCTCATCCGTGCCTTCCGTAGGCGCATTTAAGTCAAACAGCATATTTTTCACTCTTGTCGACTTTGATGTGTTTTTCAAATGAATGGTAAGGATAAAGTTGCTTCCCGCACGCACCTCTGCCGGGTTCGTACTAAAGCCAGTGACAATGACTCTCGGTACAGATGTACTGCTGCTTCCTTCACCGCCTCCGCCGCTATAAGATGCTCCATCATTGCTGACACCGCCTTCATACGCTGCCTGTGCTACCGGTTCACCTGCAGTATCTTTGGTTTCTTCCTGTGGCTTCGCTGTTGTATTTACGTAAAACTTCTGTGTCAGCTTCTCTTCTCCATCCACGGACACTGCAAACGGCAAGGTGTATCGCGTCGTCGGCACATCATCTCTCTGCTGGAAAGTAAAAGCAATATCTTTGGATTCGCCTTTGCCCAGGCTGTCAACCTTATATCGACATTTCTGCACATCCGTCTTAAATGGCCACGCGTCTGCATCCTCTCCCATATCCGGGGAAATGACAATATTCTTCATCTCATGATCCGTATGATTGGTAACAACAAATTCCCACTTCTGGCTCTTCCCCACCTGATATACCGGAACCTTATTATTCTTTGATTCTATCGTAATCTCTTCCGGTTCTGCAGCAAATGCCTTTCCCGGGACTGCCAGAGTAAACATCATGCATGCTGCAAGTATTGCTGCAAGTATTTTCTTTCTTTTTATCATTCTTTTTTTCCTCCCTCTTCAATCTTTACAATCTTTCCGTCACTGATATGAAAAATCCGATCGGCATATGTAGCAAGATGCGCATCATGCGTTACCATCACCAGTGTTCTCCCCTGCTCTGTCACAACGCGGCGCATCAGCCGCATGACATCTTCCGATGTGTGTGAATCCAGATTCCCTGTCGGTTCATCTGCGAAAATAATCTTCGGATCCACCACAAGGGCTCTTGCCACCCCGACTCTCTGTTGCTGCCCACCAGACATCTGATTCGGCATATGCTTTTTATGCTTGCTCAAGTTCACCAGATCCAACATCTCTTCCGCTTTCTTCAGACGAACCTGCACAGGCACTCCCTGAAAGCTCAGCGGCAGTGCGACATTTTCCAGTGCATTCATCGTACCGAGAAGATGAAACGACTGGAAAATAAATCCCACATGGTCCCGGCGAAAACGTACCAGCTCCTCTTCATCCTTTTTTTCCATATGCTCTCCGGCAATGACAATGGAGCCTTTCGTCGGCTTTTCCAGACCCGCCAGCATATTTAAAAGCGTGGACTTCCCGGAACCGGAGGTGCCGACAATGGCACAGAATTCCCCTTTGTGTATGGTAAAATCCACTCCGTCCAGAGCCCGGACAATTTCATCACCGACCCGGTAAAGCTTATAGAGGTTTTTTACTTCGATTACGTTATCCATAACTCCCTCCCTGTTGTTTTCCCACATTTTAGCAAAAAAAAATAAATACTTCCGATAGAAAATCTGAAGTATTTATTAAGATTCTTATATTCTGTTTTAGCCAAGCACTTCTTCTGCGATATTTCTCGCATGATCAGAAATACGTTCCATACAGACAAGCGCATCCAGGAATACGATACCCGCCTCTGTATTACACTGATTGTTGCTGAGACGCTTAATATGGCTGGTTCGAAGTGTGATCTCCAGATCATCGACTTTCGTCTCTTTCTCAATAACCGTAAGCGCCTTTTCCTGACTGTTCTCTTTAAATGCGTCTAAAGCGTAGAAATAACTTTCCACGGACTCTTTTATCATCTCATCAAACTGTTCCTTTGCCACAGCTGAAAATGCAACCTTCTTATCCCGAAGCGTCTCTGCAAACTCGGAGATATTTTCACAGTAATCACTGACACGTTCAATATCCGATAACACCTGCAAAAGATGCGATACTTTCTGATGTTCCTTCTCGCTGATCTGCAGAGAACTCAGCTTGATCGCATAATCTGTGATTCCCGCACAAAGCTTGTCAACAACTGTTTCATCATCCTGCAAAAGCATAATATCTTCATCTGTCTGGGTATAAAGCACTCGCTTTGCAACTTCCAGAGATTCACGTACGATCTCACCCATACGAATGGTTTCATTCACTGTAGACTGTACGGCGATAGCAGGTGTCTCCAGCATACGGTCGTCGAGATGGACTCTGCTTCTGTCCTGCTCGTCCTCGCTGACCTGACCAATCTTTTTCGCCAGCCGGATGATCCATCCGGATACAGGGAAGAGGAGTACCGTCGTTCCGATATTGAATATCGTATGCACCATACTGATCTGCGTCTGCGTGATCATGCCGGTTCCGGCCGCAGTATTGATGACCTCAAAGTAAACAATCGCAGCTATACTGAATATAACTGTTCCGATAACGTTAAACAGAAGATGCATAAGACCTGCTGTCTTTGCATTCTTCTTGGCACCAAGACCTGACAGAATAGCAGTCACACAGGTACCGATATTCTGACCCATGATAATATAAATCGCTGCGCTGAACGGAACAAGTCCTGCAGCAGCAAGACTCTGCAGAATACCGACAGATGCGGATGAGCTCTGAATCACTGCCGTTACAAGCGCACCGGCAAAAATACCAAGCAGAGGACTCTGTCCTAATTTTACAAATATGCTGCAGAAGGCTTCTGAATCCTTCAGCGGTTCCACTGCTGAAGACATGGTCGTAATACCGATAAACAGAAGACCAAATCCCACGATAATGTTCGCTATTTCCTTAGAAGAACGTCTCTTGCCTGTCAGCATAATGACTACACCGGCAATGACAGCGATCGGAGCAAGCTTTGCGGGACTCAAAAACTCCGCCCATTCAACAGAAGACACGAGCCATCCGGTTACCGTCGTACCGACGTTGGCACCCATGATAACGCCCATAGCCTGTGTAAGATTCATAATACCTGCATTTACAAAACCGACTACCATGACAGTCGTTGCAGATGAACTCTGAATCACTGCTGTTATGACTGCTCCCAGAAGAACACCCATGAGCTTATTTTTCGTCAACACTTCCAAAAGCGACTTCATACGATTACCAGCCGCATTCTCAAGGCCCTGCGCCATGATCTGCATACCATAGATAAACATTCCAAGGCCGCCGGCAAATGGTATTATTATATTCAGATAACTCATTTTATCCGTTTCCTCCCATAAAAAACTCGTCTTCTTTACAATACCATTTGACATAGGAGAAAACAACTATATTTTGTTACTTTTTCATCTTTGTGTCGAAAATCAGCGATGCGAGGTACCCAAAAACAAGTGCTGCACAAATGCCGACTGCACTGGCCTTGAAGCCTCCCATAAAAATTCCGATAAATCCTTCTTTATCAACCGCCTCTTTTACACCTTTCCAGAGGAGATTGCCGAATCCACATAACGGCACGCTGGCTCCTGCTCCTGCAAACTCCTGGAACGGCTGATAAATGTGCAGTGCACCAAGCACCGCACCGCTGCAGACGAGAAGAACCATGATGCGCCCTGGCATCAGTTTGGTGCGGTCTAAAAGTATCTGGGTCAAGGCACAGATCAGGCCGCCCACCCAAAAAGCATTTATATAATCCATATACTCTCTCCTTTCTCAGGGACGGGTTTTTTTCTCCGCGGGACACCGCCCGCTCTTGCTTAGGGACGGGACTTTTTCTCCGCGGGGCACCGCCCGCTCTTGCTTAGGGACGAGGCTTTTTCTCCGCGGGACACCGCCCGCCCTTGCTTAGGGACGGGGCTTTTTCTCCGCGGAACACCGCCTGCCCTTGCTTAGGGACGGGGCTTTTTCTCCGCGGAACACCGCCTGCCCTTGCTTAGGGACGGGGCTTTTTCTCCGCCGGACACCGCCTGGCGGTGTCCCTGCTCGAAAAACCCCCGTCCCTAGCAATGCTCCAGCACGATGGCGTGAGCGATTCCGGGGACACTGGCGCCCTCATTGTAGCTTACGGTAGACATAAGTGCACCCGTGGGAACAAAAAGCACACGTTTCCATTCGCCGCGTATCAGCTTGGGCAGTATATAAGAAGAAAGGGTTACTGCCGCGCAGCCGCAGCCGCTTCCACCTGCATGTGTATCCTGCGTCTTCTGTTCAAATATTGTCATGCCGCAGTCCATATGATTTTTCTTAATATCTACGCCTTTTCCACGCATCAGGTCAAACAAAATGCTCTGTCCCACGTACCCCAGATCTCCGGTGATAATGCGGTTATAATCCTCCGGGCTTCGTCCAAAGTCTTCCAGATGGCGCACGATCGTGTCGCAGGCCGCCGGTGCCATACAGGCGCCCATATTCTGTGAGTCTTTCAGCCCATAATCTACAATTTTCCCCACTGTGACAGCGGTTATCCGCACATGGCTTCGCCTTTTCCCAACAAGAAATGCGCCGCTTCCGGTCACCGTCCAGTGTGCGGACAACGGGCGCTGACTTGCGTAGCTAAGCGGGAAACGAAATTCTTTCTCAGCACTGCCGAAATGGCTCGATGTCACTGCCAGCATACATTCGCCATAGCCTGCTGCCACGCTCATTGCTGCCAGTGCCAGCGCCTCACCGGATGTGGAACAGGCGCCGTACAGACCAAACATAGGAATCTCAAGCCCTTCTACTCCCATGGATGTTGCTGTTCCCTGGCGAAGGAGGTCTCCACCAAACAGATACCTGACCTCACAGGGAGCAACATGGGCTTTGCCCATCGCCAGAACACAGGCTTCCCTCTGCATATTACTTTCCGCTTCCTCCCATGTATTGCCGCCAAAGAGGTCGTCTTCACACACCATGTCGAACATACTGCCAAGCGGACCTTCGCCTTCCTTTTTTCCTGCAACCGATGCACTGCTGATGAGATATGGCGACTGCGCAAATGCGATGCTCTGTGTTCCTCTTGTTAATTCACTCTGACTCATAAACAAAACTCCTATCCGCTGTATTTTTCTCCCAGACTATTCACAAACCGTTCCATATCCTCTCTGGTATGCATATGCCGGCTTTTCTCCACTGTTTCTTCTTTCTGCGCATCCGTCATATTTGCAAATATTTCCATAGATTCTGCATTGGCAGCAAGGGATAAGCCAAATCCAATCGGCAAATCTCCTCCCTGCCCAATATTCCATTTATGATCCATTAATATCTCCCCTTCCTATACATTTCATCATTTCAAAATCCAGTATACAAGTCCCAGCACCCAACTTGTAAAAGTGCCATATAAGATGACCGGGCCTGCTATGGTAAATATTTTGCACCCGACGCCCATGACCTGTCCTTCCTTCTGATACTCAATTGCCGGAGCCGCCACCGAATTTGCGAAACCTGTAATCGGTACCAGCGCTCCCGCACCGCCCCATTTGGCAATACGGGGATAAATATTGAATCCTGTCAGTATAACACTGACCAGCACAAGGATCATGGAAGTCCAGCCGCCGCTTATATCTTTGTCTAATCCCTGATTCTCACAATAGTTCAAAATTCCCTGACCAATCACACAGATAATACCACCTGTTACAAATGCTTTTGCCATATTGACCGGAAGATTATGAACCGGAGTCTTCTTTTTCACATAGTTTTTATATGCCTGCTGCTGTTGTTTTTTGTCCATTTTCCTTTCCCTCCTTTCTCTCTTCACTGTACCCCGGGGTATAATGCTGCGCAAAATACCCCGGGGTACAATTTTGTTTTACCACCTCTTCACAAAGAACAGTAACGCCCCCATTCCTTTCCCAATCGCCACAGACGCAATCAGATAAGGTACATATCTCAGTAATTTTACCCTTCTTATAAAAATTGGAAATACATTCAGTATCTCTGCAAGTGCCATTGCCCAGCATCCTACAAAGATACCGCCAAACAGCCCAAATACCGGTGCGATCCACGCCCCATAAGGAATATGGATCTGATAGATAAAGAAAATGTTTCCCAGTATACCGCCAAGAGCAACGCTGTCTTCATACAGAAGAATGTGTTCTCCTGTATGTGTACGGTCGGCAAAATCAGACACAACGCCTAATCCGATGATAAAGGAGAACAGGCCTCCTGCCACCACCATTCCCGCGCTAAGTCCGACGACTGCCAGAAGTATGTTTTCTGCCCACATCCAGCTCCTTCTCCTTTCTGGAAAAGTTTTCGATCATTGTTGTCTGCAGATCATTTTCATACAGACGCATTTCCACTTCCATTGGTGTCGGATCGACGGTAAACTTTTTCTTTCCGAAATGGTTGAAAAATGTGAGAATACCGATAATGAGTCCGATACTGTATGTCAGCTCCAGTATCGTAAAACCATCATTTTTTGTCCCCGTTATAAATTCATAGATCTGGGAAAACATTTTGGTCACATTGACATCGTTATTGAATGCCATAATCGAAAACGCGGCCCCCAGAAAGCTGATGATAACGACAAGTATTGTTTTTGCAATGTGCGCTGCCCCTCCGGCAGTCGTCTGGTCTTCATATGTGACGATAAAATCCTGCTCGCCCACGTTCTGCACATCTATATTCGGGTATTCTTCATGGATCAGTTCAATGACCCTGAGAATGGAAACCGCTGTACGGCTCTGGTTCTTCTTATCCAATGGATGCAGATGTACAAGCTTCAGTGTCCGAAGCTTTGGCACAACGGAAGGATTGGCACATTCCATCTGAAGCACATCTCCCAGTGTTACTTCCTCTTTCGTTACCTCAATATTACGATCTGCTTTTATATAAACGGTATCTCCCTTTCCTGCCATTTTCACACCCTGCTTTCTGCCTGTACCATGACAAGCGTTCCTTCACTGACATCTTTTTCTTTGTTTTTTTCTCCAAAATAATAGATACAGCCTACAAGAACAGCAAGTGCCACAATGAAAATCAGGCACACCCGCAGCTTTTTCCTCGCTTCTTCCATACTGCCACCTGCCTTTACAAGTTTTTGTTAGTATGAACAAAGTATCCGGAAAATATGCACGGGTATGCCTGCTATATTCGTTCTCTTAAGTTATTTAGTATTTTTTTCTCAAGTCTCGACACCTGCACCTGCGAAATTCCCATTTTCCTGCCAACTTCCGACTGGGTTTTTTCTGCAAAGTACCGCAGGTAAATGAGTTGTCTTTCGTCTTTATCCAGCTGACTCAGAAGATCTGTAAGGAGCATATGATCCAGTACTTTATCTTCCTTTCGTTCTTCTTCCGCCAGCTTATCCATCAGCATGATCTCGTTTCCATCCTGCTGATAGATCGTTTTTTGCAGAGACTCTACCTCTGCTCCCGCATCCAGTGCCATCACAAGCTCTTCCTGCTCTACATGAAGAGCCCCGGCAATTTCTGCAACAGATGGTTCCCGCCCCAGCTGTTCTCGCAATTCTTCCTGACACAGATATGCCTTATATGATAGTTCCTTTAATGAGCGGCTTACTTTTATCATCCCGTCATCCCGGAGAAACCTCTTGATTTCTCCGGAGATCATAGGCACCGCATATGTGGAAAATCGCACATCATAAGACAGATCAAACTTATCGATTGCTTTTAACAGCCCGATATTTCCAATCTGAAATAAATCCTCTGCCTCCGCACCGCGATTATAAAATCTCTTCACAACACACCACACAAGACCTGCATTTTCCTCTACCAGACGTGCTCTCGCTTCTTCATCTCCTTCGTGGGATCTCTTGATCAAAGCGATTGTGTGGTCCATATTTTACGTCCTTTTCCGATTATTTTTTCCATTTTTACAACAGTTCCTTCTCCCGGTGTGGAAACAACTTCCAGATGGTCCATAAAGGCTTCCATAAACGAAAATCCCATGCCGGAACGGTCAAGCTCGGGCTTTGTAGTAAACAAAGGCTCCATAGCCTGTTCTACATTTTCCATGCCCTTCCCCTTATCCTCCACTTCCAGATAAAGCGTCTTCCCTTCTGTCCTGCAACGAATCGTAATGTCCTTTACTTCATTTTCATATCCGTGGATAATGGCATTGGTAACCGCCTCCGATACGGCTGTCTTAACATCCGACACTTCTTCCACCGTAGGATTTAATGATGTCATAAAAGCCGCCACTGTTACTCGGGCAAAAGACTCATTGCTTGAGCGGCTGTCAAAGATCAACTGCATTTCATTCGTATTTTCCATCTACTCTTCCTCCTCATATATCTGCATTATTTTTGTCACACCTGACATCTTAAGAATCTGTTTCATCCTTTCATTTGTGTGCACTGCACACACCTCCCCTCCAAGCATATAGACCTTCTTATATCTTCCCATGATAACGCCAATGCCTGAGCTGTCCATAAAATCCGTATCTGCAAAATCAAAGATGACATAACGCACATGATTGTGCTCGATCAGATGATCGGATTCTTTCCGGATCTCCTCTGCATTGTGATGATCCAGCTCATGGGGAAGATACACTGTGAGACAGTTTTCCTGTACCTGATACTCCATAGAACCTCCTTACCGGGAAATCTCCCTTTTTACTCCCTGAAAGCGCCGCCGGCGCACGCGAAAAAAGGATATGCGTTCGTTTGCATATCCTTTTCTTTCGTACTTTTTCTATCAATTATTCGTCTGTACTGTCCGGATCCGTTCCGCCTGCAGACGGGGCATTCTGTGCATCCAGCGCCGCCTGTGCAGTCTGTGCCGCTTCCTTGTCAGAATAATTCTCCACAAGCTTCTGATACAGGAGATTTGCCTTATCCTGTTCTCCCTGTTTCTCATAGGACTGCGCAAGCAGAAGCATTGCCTGTCCGTCTTCATATCCCTCATCCATACGCATCACCGTCTCCAGATTGCTGACGGCATACTCATAATTTGCCACTTCAAAATTCTTCTGGGATGTACTGTATAACTTGCTGCACATCTCCGGGAATAACTTTCCGGTGATCTCATCATAGGTCTCACGTCCGGTCGTCCCAAGAGAATCCGGTGTGATCTTAAGAAGCTCTTCCAGCATCGCCGCATTACTCATGTCCTTTGCCTTATAATGTGCTGCCACATTCATAAGCGTCTCATAGCTTTCCTGCGTAGATGCCGCCGTTGCCTGTGCATTCTCAGCCTCCTCACTTGTCGCCCGGTATTCTTCCAGTTCCGTCTTGAGCGCGCTGATCTGTGACTTCTGCGTAGCAATCTGGTCACTGAACTCTACGACCTGCTCATTCAGTTTTTTCTGCTTCGAAGAATTCATGGCCGGCATAATGAGGAACCACATGACGGCAATCCCGACAAGCACACCGATACCGATATTGATGACCGTATTTCTTCCCGAATGCTCCTTAAATGTAGAAGCCACCGGCTGAATGATCGTTTCATTGCCAATATTGTATGTAACTGTCTGTTGCTCCTTTTTCTGCGCATTCTTTACCGGAACAGGCCGTTCCTTACGGATCTGATTCAGCTCATGCATATAACGAAGCGTCAGCTCATTTGTCGTATCCAGCCTGTGCGCCGTGCGAAGCGCCTGTCTTGCACTCGCATACTGCTCCGTATGAAGATACAAAAAAGCGAGAAGCTGATACGCCTTTACATAAGTCGGATGCGATGCGATAGCTTTTTTCAACTGAATGATCGCCAGATCTTCCCCGTTCTGTTTTGCATAGATCAGGCTCTGGTTATATCTCTTCACTGCCTGATTGATCTCCGCCAGTTCTCCCGGCGTCTCCTGCACTTTGCTGATATAGTAATTCGCTATATTATCATGGGACTGAAAATTCTTACTGAGGATCCACTCCACCAGGGCTTCCACTACGTCTCCACGGCCATAATAGACAAGACCCAGCAGATTCCTCGCTGCAATATTCGCTGTATTATATTGTAAACTTCGTTTGAGAGAAGTAATCGCACCGGACATATCCCGGATATTTGCCTTTTTCAGACCGTCATTATACCAGTAATTCGACTGGTATACGAGTTTCGTTGTATAATCCATAAATTTCGTTCCTTCTACCTTGTCTGTTCCACAACCTCACGGATAATATCGGTCATATCCGTCAGATCCTCCTGATATACTGCATCTTCAATATCTTCTACTTCCAGACTTGGCTGGAACTTCTTAATCTCTTCTTCATAATTCAGCATCTTCATCGCCTCCTGACAACAGATTCTCTATCATTCCGGCGAGATAAAGAGAACCCAGACAATAAATGTAGGCATCTTTTTCCCGCTCGCGGTACGCTGCCTCTACAGCAGCCTTAACATCCTTTTCTACAATTACTTTCCGATCTGTATATTTCCGGAAAATATCTCCAAGCTCGTTAGCAGCAACTTTTCTCTTATCTTCAATCTCCGTTACAACATATGCCTTGGCCGGAAGATGACTGCAGAGATATGCGATCATCTGCTCATATTTCTTATCACTTACCGCTGAAAAAACAATGACCGGCATTGACTGCCTGTCCTTTTCCAATATCTGTACACTCTCCACAAACGCGGCAATTGCTCCTGGATTATGTGCGCCGTCAATCACCAGATGATCGCCGGCCTCTTCCATTCGTCCCTTCCACTGTATCGATGCCACTGCCTTCTGCCAGAGCTCTTTGTGAATCTCTTCATCCCGGAGCAGGTATTCCACCGCCTCCATGGCAATCTCAGCATTTGTCACCTGATAAATCCCGCTGATCGGCACCTTCCATATAACATCTTTATCATACGCATTCACTCTGGAAAAAGCAATATGTTTTCGGTTCACTTCCCGGATTTCGTACGCATTTTTCGCTATTTCTCTACAGGGTGACTGTAACGAAGATGCCCTTTCTTTTATAACTGCAGAAGCCTCTTTCGAGCTGCCGTCACAGAACACCGGAACACCCGGTTTAATGATACCGGCCTTCTCTGCGGCAATTGCTTCTATCGTATCACCCAGAATATCTGTATGATCCAGACTTATAGATGTAATCACACAGATTGTTGGCTTCGGGCAGGCATTGGTCGCATCCAGTCGTCCGCCAAGCCCGGTCTCAAGCACAAGATATTCGACATCTGTACGTGAAAATGCCTGCATACCCATTCCAAAAAGGAACTCAAAATAGGACGGATGTGCGATCCCTTCTTCTTCCATCTTTTTCACTACATCATAGACCTGTGAAAAAACCTCATAAAATTCATCATCGTGAATTGGTTTTCTCCCAATCTGGATTCTCTCATTGATACATACAAGATGAGGAGAAGTAAAAAACCCGGTTTTCTTCCCCTCAGCCTCTAATATCGCCTGTATATATGCACACACGGAGCCTTTCCCGTTGGTTCCCGCTACATGAATGATCTTACGGTCCATTCCGGGATTTCCAAGTCTTCTAAGAAACTGCCTCGTATGCTCCAGTGTGTGCTTTTTCGTAAACTTTGGAAGCTCTTCAATATACTCGACTGCTTCCCCATAATCTGCCGGCTTTCTCATCTTATTCGTCCTCATTTGTCTGTGAGACCCATGACTTCGTCGTATCTGTTCCGGTTCCTTCCACAACCGTCAGCTGTCCTGCCTCATAAATATACTCATCGGAACTTCTGAATACCGTATTACTGGAGCCCACCTGGCTTACTACGATCTTATCTCCATCATTCAGAACCGTCTCCGGAAGTACAATTCGTGTATTATTTAAGAAAGTACTCTTTTGCTTTTCTCCATTTACATAGACCTTGCTGGACTTTGTAAAATTCTCACCGTACAGACTGTAGCCTTCACTCAGATACGGCACAATACCGGATACCGTCACATCCTTAACACCCATTACCATGTGACCTTCGGTAATCGGTTCCTTTCCGTCATAGACATAATGTTTGCCATATAACAGATCGTACTGCAGAAGCTCCAGATCCGCCAGATAATTCTTTGTCTGCTTACGCTCCTGATGATAATTGAAAATAGTTCCGGAATGAATATCCAGCCTTTCCATCACATCCGCCATGATCTGATAGGATGGGATGTTTTTGTCCTCTTTTGCAAGTCCGATATTGTCCCAGATCACATAATTGGTATTATAGAGATAACGGCTCTTTAAGTCCCCGGCTTCCAGCCCCATTGTAGGAAGGTGATCACCGTAGAATACAACCACCGTCGGTTCTCCTCTTTCCTCTAACGCTTTTACGAGATTTCCTGCAAATGCATCCATCTCATACACCTGATTGACATAATACTCCCACTTATTCTTCAGTGCCTCGTCCTCTATACCCTCGACCCGGATCGTCGGATTCTCGATCAGCTGCTCCTCTGGATAATCTCCATGTCCCTGTACACTGATACCAAATACAAAATCCTGCTGCTCTGTTGTATCCATAGCTTCCAGAATATGCTGGATGAGAATGTCATCCTTTGCCCATCCATTTTCCGTCATCTGCAGGATATTCATAAACTCCTTGCTCGTATAGCTGTCGAATCCAATGTTATTAAACACCTTTGCACGACTGTAGAAATTTCCTCCATTATTATGCAGTGCATGTGTGCCATATCCCAATGCTGAAAATGCCGTGGCCGCACTCTCACTTACCTGATTCTTAAGAACCGTCTTGTACGGATACTCGCCCGGACCAAAATAGCGCAGATTCATACCGGTCAGCACTTCAAATTCTGTGTTCGCGGTTCCCGCTCCTACGGATGGCACTTTAAAATATCCGGAAGAATAATTCTCAAACATCGCATGAAGATTCGGTGATGCATCCTGGGATGTTGTAAAGAATTCTGCCTCATCAACATCAAAATAAGATTCCAGCTGTATGAAGATGACATTCGGAAGCTCATCTTCGGAGCGTCCTGTCTCGTTCTTTGTAATCTCTCTGTTATTACTGATCTCACAGATTGTTTCCTCATTATAGCCATTCGGCTCTGTGATACCGGTATTAAACACACTCGCCATAAAGCAATATGGAAGGCCGTAATCTTCATAGGCAAATGCAATATTTCCAAAGTAAGTAGATACAACTCTTTTCTCGATCGCTGCATCATTTATGAACATATAGAGCACCGCACAGACACCAATACCTGCAAGCGCCCACACACGATGTACTTTCCCCTCATACTGTCCACCGCGTTTCCACATAGATATAACCCAGATGACCACTGCACAGATACCAATGACTACAATAACCAGTTCAAATGGATTGAAATAGTTATTGATCAGTGAGACCGCATCCTTTGCGACTTTCAGATCCTGTGCATTAAACGGGGTCACTCGCTTGGAAAGCATATAGCCATTGCACACACCAAGCACCATCCAGAGTACACTGATGATAATACGTACAAACACGCGGCGCCTGAACAGATATACAATCGAAAACGTGATGAAGATCATAAATGCATTATAGAGGAACACAAGCGGTGTGCCTGTCATATAGCCCCATGCTTCAAACACGGAATGTCTGGAAATCGCTTCAATCGCAAAGTTTAAAAAGCATGCAAGGAGCGCATGGAACACCAGAGAGAACCGGTTCATAAAACGATAAACCGGTTTCATCTTTCTGGCAAATGCACTGTTTCTTCTCTCTTCGATAATACGTGCACGTCTTTCTCTTCTTGCTTTCCAGTATGCTTTTACATCTTCCTTTTTCAGATTTTTTAACTTGTGAATCCCACCTTTAATGTCAGGCTTTTTCAAATGAATTTTCTTCCAATGGATTTTCTTCATAATATCCCCTTACTATAATTGCCTGCACTTACCTGTCATCACCGTATTATGACATTTTCGTTTTCAGGCCATTCAGTCTTTCTGTTACCTGTTCCATCATTTGCTTATATGTCTCAAGTTTCTCACGTTCTTCCTGTACTTTTGCTTCCGGCGCTTTGCTTACAAACTTCTCATTATTCAGCATTCCCGTCGCACGTGCAATTTCCTTCTGAAGACGTGCTTCTTCTTTTGTCAGACGCTCGATTTCCTGTTCAAAATCAATCAGTTCTTCAAGCGGTACATATACAGTAGCATCCGGTACTACAACAGATACTGCATCGTCTGCGATACCGGTTTTGTCCTTCTGGATTATGAAATCACTGGCCGCTGCCATCATTACAGCAGAGTTCTTCAGGCATTCCATTCCTGCAGCAAGTGCATCATCCTCACATACAACAAATACCTTTGCTTTTCTGGAATTCGGTACATTCATCTCAGCACGGACATTACGTACACCACGAATGATTTCTTTCAAATGTTCTACCGTGTTTTCTGCCTGTTCAAAATTCCATTTTTCATCGTATGCCGGCCACTGGGACATCATAAGAGACTCCTCCTCCGGTACAAGCTTGCTGTAGATTTCTTCTGTTACAAATGGCATATATGGATGCAGAAGCTTCAGAGAATTCTTCAGTACTTCTTTCAATGTCCAAAGTGTATGAGCAGCGCTCTTTGCATCCTCATCTGCATGATAAATGCTGTATTTTGAAAGCTCAATATACCAGTCACAGAATTCATCCCACATAAAATCATAAATCTTAGAAAGTGCAATACCCAGTTCGAATTTGTCCATATTTTCTGTAACGTCTTTAACCAGCTTATTACATTTAGACAAAATCCACTTATCTGCCGGACTCAGTTCATCATATACCGGTTCCACAATTTCCTTGCCTTCCATATTCATAAGAATGAAACGGGATGCATTCCATACTTTATTTGCAAAATTACGGCTTGCCTCTACTCGCTCGTTGTAGAAACGCATATCGTTACCAGGAGCATTTCCGGTAATCAGTGTCATACGCAGCGCATCTGCACCATACTGATCAATGATTTCCAACGGATCGATACCATTTCCAAGAGACTTACTCATCTTACGTCCAAGAGAATCTCTCACAAGACCATGAATAAATACGGTGTTAAATGGAGATTTTCCTGTATGTGCATATCCGGAGAATACCATACGGATTACCCAGAAGAAAATGATGTCATAACCGGTTACAAGTACATCTGTCGGATAGAAATAGTCAAGCTCCTCTGTCTGATCCGGCCAGCCAAGTGTAGAAAATGGCCATAATGCAGAAGAGAACCATGTATCCAGTGTATCTTCATCCTGTGTAAAATGTGTGCATCCGCACTTCGGACATTTCTCTGGCATTTCTCTTCCTACTACGATCTCGCCGCACTCGTCGCAGTAATATGCAGGGATTCTGTGTCCCCACCAGATCTGTCTGGAAATACACCAGTCACGGATATTTTCAAGCCAGTGCAGATAAATCTTATCAAAGCGCTCCGGAACGAACTTAAGCTCACCGGTCTTAATTGCTTCGATCGCCGGTTTTGCCAGCTCTTCCATCTTAACGAACCACTGCTGTTTTACCATTGGTTCTACTGTTGTATGGCAACGGTCATGTGTTCCTACATTATGAGAGTGCGGAACAACCTTAACAAGATAACCCTGTTCCTCAAGATCAGCTACCATTGCTTTTCTTGCCTCGTAACGGTCCATACCTGCATATTTGCCGCCATACTGCTCATTGATCGTCGCATCATCGTTCATAACGTTGATTTCCGGAAGGTTATGACGCTTTCCAACTTCAAAGTCGTTCGGGTCATGTGCCGGTGTAATCTTAACCGCGCCAGTTCCAAACTCCTTATCTACATAATAATCCGCAACAATCGGAATCTCTCTGTCTGTAAGAGGAAGAAGACAGGTCTTACCAACAATATCCTTATATCTTTCATCATCCGGATGTACTGCAATCGCAGTATCTCCAAGCATTGTCTCCGGACGTGTAGTTGCAATCTCCAGAAAATCATCCGTTCCTACGATTGGATATTTGATGTGCCAGAAGAAGCCATCCTGTTCCTCATGCTCAACCTCTGCATCCGACAGAGATGTCTTACATACCGGACACCAGTTGATGATACGTGATCCTCTGTAAATATATCCTTCCTCATATAATTTAATGAATACTTCTTCTACTGCTCTGGAACAGCCCTCGTCCATTGTAAAACGCTCTCTGTCCCAGTCACAGGAAGTACCAAGCTTCTTAAGCTGCTCTGTGATAGTTCCGCCATACTCTTCCTTCCACTGCCATGTTCTCTCCAGGAATTTCTCACGACCCAGTTCCTTCTTATCAATACCTTCGTCTTTCAGCTGATTCGTTACCTTAACCTCTGTAGAGATTGCCGCATGGTCCGTTCCCGGAACCCACAGAGCATTGTATCCCTGCATTCTCTTGTAACGGATCAGGATATCCTGCAATGTATTATCAAGGGCATGACCCATATGCAGCTTTCCTGTAATATTCGGCGGCGGCATAACAATCGTAAATGGCTTTCTGCTTCTGTCTACTTCTGCATGAAAAAACTTATTTTCACACCACTTCTCATAAAGTTTTCCTTCAATCTCTTTTGGATTGTAAGTTTTCTCCAAATTCTGGCTCATAGTTTCCTCCTTAACTGCTTCTCTCATTCACATTTTTTTCACATTTAAGGGCATAAAAAATCGCCCTTTACAACGAAAAGGGCGACAAAATCGCGGTACCACCTTTATTATATAGAAAAAGCACTCTATATATCTCATCATATTCTGTAACGGGAACGACCCGGGAAGGCTTAATTCTGATCAAGTCAACGGTTCAGCCATCCAGCTCCAAAGCTACCTTCCACATCCTGCTTCCTTAAGTGCCTCTCAACCTGCGGACATCTCTCTCTGTCAGGGCAAATGACGCGTACTCCTCTTCTTCAACGCCTTTTTTGTTATAAAACTAATGATTATAATAGCCATCGGGTACTTGTTTGTCAAGGAAATTAATCATTTTTTAAGAAATGGGGACACAAAATGGGGACGTAGTAAATTTGAAAAATACCCCGGGGTATTTTTCAAATTTACTACGTCCCCATTTTGTGTCCTATATACACCCTATGCATTTCAGCACATACAGCCACCCTGTCAGCGTAAATGCGCTGAACATCGTCGTAAGCATGACCACGCTGGAAGAGACGACGCCTTCATGCCCCATATTTTTTGCCATTACATAGCTGCTTACTGTTGTTGCAGAACCGAGCATGACAAGAATTGCCACCAGTTCGGCATCTCGAAATCCCATGTGTATTGCAAGTGGAAGGAATAAGCTGCAAAAACCGATCAGCTTAATAAATGCTGCCGAAAGAGCCGGTTTTAGTTTTGCAAATGCTTTGTTTATATCAAATGTCGCCCCCATTGCCATAAGTCCCATTGGTGTCGCCATCGCTGCAATATTGCTGACTGTCTTCTCCATAATGTGCGGCATCGGGATGCGAAGTGCAGACCACAGAAGTCCTGCGGCGATGCCGATGATGATCGGATTGGCCACGATTCCTTTGGCTGTCTTCTTCAGGACTTTCATATCCATCCCTTTCTGCCCCGGTTTAAACAGAGACAATACAAGAACTGCCATGATATTGTAAAGGGGTACACTTCCGATGATCATGACCGGCGCCATTCCTGCTGTTCCGTATATGTTCTGTATAAATGCAATGCCCAGAAGTGCAGCGCTGCTCCGATAGGACGCCTGTATAAATTCACCTTGTATCGACTTGTCTTTCCACAGAAATGAAATGGCTGCTGAAATTCCAATGCTTACAACCGTAACACCGAAGCAGAACAGTACAAACTTAATATTCCATACCTTTTCAAAGTCTACTGTCGCCAGATCTTTAAATACAAGTACCGGCAAGGGTACAAGAAATACAAACTTGTTCATCTTTGAAGCGAATGCCTCATCAATCCATCCGAGTTTCCGGAAAAGAAGTCCCAGTATCATCAGTAGAAATACCGGCACCGTTGCATTTAAACTAAATATCAGATTCTCCATACTTTTTCCCTTCTTTTGTTTACCTTATATATAAGTAGTAATTATGGAATATGCTTCGTATAATTTCTCATAACTGACCGTACAGTTTGCCGGACTGGTAGACGGAAGACAGACTGCCTTCATTCCCGTCTTCGGATAACAATGTCTCTGATATAACTGAAACGCTTTTGTTCCCGTGGCAAATATGGCCTGTATATCCGCATGCCTTAAAACAATATCCATATCATTTGCAACTGGATGTTTGATACTGCTGTCGTCTGCACCTTTTATTTCACAGCCTGCCAGCACATCCCACACCGCAATATGATTCCGCAGTGCGAACGCTATCTTATCTTCTTTTGTAAGCGGCAGCTCTTCCCCGCACACATCTGACACAACCTTCCAGAAACGATTCCGCGGATGTCCATAATAAAATCCCATCTCACGGGACTTGGGTGACGGCATTGTTCCCAGCATAAGAACACGGCAGTTCTGATCAAAAACCGGCTGGAAATCATGCGTTATATATTTTACTTCCATAAAAGATCTCCTTGTATACGCATTCTGGAACCATTTTAGCACCTGCCTCTTGTGAAAACAATAACTTTTATTGTGGGGATTATTGTTGCATGCTATAATATCGGTAATGACAATACGTACTTATCACAAAGGGTCACACCTGCGTGAGAAGGCGAACAGATTCGAAATAGTATACACAGGCAGAGAAACTCTGGCTGTTTAGAACCTGACGCCTTCGGTGTCAGGTTTTTATTTTCAAAACTACGATAAAGGGAGGTGACACATGCGAGAACTGATTGATAAGTTAAATGAAGAGGAGAATCTTTCCAAAGAAGAATGGATCTCACTGATTAACGGGCGTAGCCCTGCACTTTCGGAATACCTTTTCACTTTAGCAAGAGAAAAAAGGCATCGGCATTACGGGCACGATGTCTATATCCGGGGACTCATTGAATTTACGAACTACTGCAGAAACGACTGTCTCTACTGCGGTATAAGGAAAAGCAACGAAAATGCAAACCGCTACCGGCTGAGAAAAGAAGACATACTTTCCTGCTGTCAGGAGGGCTATAGACTTGGATTTCGCACCTTCGTCCTGCAGGGCGGCGAAGACGGGTATTTTACGGATGACCGAATTACTGAGATCATAAGTGCCATTCGCGCTGATTTCCCGGATTGTGCGATTACTCTTTCTGTAGGTGAGAAATCACGGGAAACTTACCGGCGCTGGTTCGAAGCAGGCGCTGACCGTTATCTTCTCCGGCATGAAACACATAATGCTGAGCACTATGCCAGACTGCATCCAGCCACTTTATCTGCTGCCCACCGGCAAAAATGCCTCTGGGATCTAAAGGAAATCGGATACCAGGTGGGCTGTGGTTTCATGGTGGGCTCACCATACCAGACATCGGCACATCTTGCAGAGGACATGATATTTATGAAAGAGCTTGGTCCACAGATGATCGGGATCGGTCCATTTATTCCGCACCATGATACCCCATTTGCCAAAGAACAGCCCGGTACACTGGAACTGACGCTTTTTATGCTGGGACTGATTCGTCTCATGCTGCCAAAGGTACTGCTTCCTGCCACTACAGCTCTCGGCACCATTCATCCACAGGGACGGGAACTTGGCATTCTTGCAGGCGCGAATGTCGTCATGCCCAACCTGTCACCGGTTCGTGTGCGGAAAGATTACACCCTTTATGACAATAAGATCTGCACCGGCGATGAAGCCGCCGAGTGCCGCAAATGCCTGGAGAAACGTATGGAATCCATCGGTTACCACGTGGTGACCGCCAGAGGAGACTCATTGAATCTATAACCTTAAGGAGGACTATATAACATGTATGATGTAAACTCAAAACACGCTGAAGATTTTATTAATCACGAAGAAATTCTGGATACGCTCGCTTATGCCGACGAAAATAAGAATAATCTTCCACTGATCGAATCTCTGATTGAAAAAGCTGCAAAACGAAAAGGGCTCTCACACAGGGAAGCCTCTGTTCTTCTTGCATGCGAGGACGCAGAAATGAACGAGAAAATCTTCCGTCTCGCAGAACAGATCAAAAAAGATTTCTACGGAAATCGTATCGTGCTTTTTGCACCACTGTATCTGTCAAACTACTGTATCAACGGCTGTACTTATTGCCCATATCACATGAAAAACAAGCACATTACCCGCAAGAAACTGTCTCAGGAAGAAATCCGCCGGGAAGTCATCGCACTGCAGGACATGGGGCACAAGCGTCTGGCTCTGGAAGCCGGTGAAGACCCGGTACATAACACGATGGAATACTATCTGGACTCTATTAATACTATTTACAATATCAAACACAAAAACGGTGCCATCCGCCGTGTAAATATTAACATTGCAGCCACTACAGTAGACAACTACCGTCTGCTTAAGGAAGCCGGTATCGGAACTTATATCCTTTTCCAGGAAACATATCATAAAGAAAGCTATCTACAGCTTCATCCGACCGGACCAAAGCATGATTACGACTATCATACAGAAGCAATGGACCGTGCTATGGAAGGCGGCGTAGATGATGTCGGTATCGGTGTTCTCTTCGGTCTGGATAAATATCGCTATGAATTTGCCGGACTTCTGATGCACGCAGAACATCTGGAAGCAGCATTCGGTGTAGGGCCACACACCATCAGCGTACCAAGACTCCGCAACGCCGACGATATTGATGCAAGCGCATTTACAAATGGTATCTCTGATGATACATTTGCCAAGATCGTCGCATGTATCCGAATCGCTGTACCATACACCGGCATGATCATTTCCACGCGTGAGAGCCAGAAAGTACGCGAACGTGTCCTTCATCTTGGTGTATCCCAGATCAGCGGCGGATCCAGAACAAGTGTAGGCGGCTACTGCGAACCGGAACCGGAAGATGAAAAGTCCGAACAGTTTGACGTAATCGATAATCGTACTTTGGATGAGGTCGTGCGCTGGCTCATGGAAATGGACTATCTGCCAAGCTTCTGTACTGCCTGCTACCGCGAGGGAAGAACCGGCGACCGTTTCATGTCTCTCTGCAAGAGCGGACAGATCCAGAACTGCTGCCATCCGAATGCACTGATGACACTGGAAGAATATTTAATGGATTATGCATCCCCGGCAACAAAAGCAATCGGTGACAAACTGATTGATAAGGAAGTATTAAATGTGCCAAACGAAAAAGCAAGAGCTGTTGTTCTTGAGAATCTGAAACTGATTCGCGAAAATAACCGCCGTGACTTCCGTTTCTAACTTCAGAAAGGAGAACTGCCATGAGCCTTAACACCACACCATCTGCGGAACGCACTCATATTGGAATCTTTGGGAAAAGAAATGCCGGAAAGTCCAGCGTAATCAACGCTCTGACCGGTCAGAATCTGGCCATCGTATCTGATGTAAAGGGCACAACCACCGACCCGGTATTAAAAGCGATGGAGCTTCTTCCTCTTGGCCCAGTCGTCATGATCGATACCCCGGGGCTCGATGATGAAGGTGAACTTGGAACACTTCGCATACAAAAGGCTTATCAGATATTGAATAAAACAGATATTGCCCTCCTTGTCGTTGACGCTACCGAGGGCATGACAGCCGAAGACACTGCCATACTTAAGCGCATTAAAGATAAAAAAATCCCTTTCGCAGTGGTACTGAATAAGGCAGATTTATTACCTGCAACAGCAGGAAATGCAAAAGAGATCACCGCAGAGATTGCTACATCCTGCGATGTGCCGCCGGAAAATATGCTCTGGGTAAGTGCAGCAGACGGACTGCACATCAATGAATTAAAAGAACGGATTGCAGGACTTCTGCCTGCTGAAGACATGACTCATAAGATCGTCGGCGACCTGATTGCTCCCGGCGACTTTGTAGTACTCGTTGTTCCAATCGATAAAGCCGCTCCGAAAGGTCGTCTCATTCTGCCACAGCAGCAGACCATCCGCGACATCCTTGAGTCCGGCGCTATTTCCATTGTCACACGAGAAACAGAACTAGAAGAAACACTGAATGCCCTGGAAAAACGACCGTCACTTGTGATCACAGACAGTCAGGCATTCGAGCAGGTAGCAAAGCTTACCCCTGCCGACATCCCGCTCACATCATTCTCTATTTTGTTCGCCAGGTATAAGGGGAATCTGGACACCGTTGTCAGGGGTGCTAAAGCACTGGATACATTACAAGAGGGCGACCATGTCCTCATCTGCGAAGGCTGTACACATCACCGCCAGTGTGAAGATATCGGAACTGTAAAGCTTCCCCGCTGGATCAGGCAGCACACCGGCAAAGAATGCCATTTTGAATTCACCAGCGGAACAGAATTCCCACTGGACTTAAGCAAATACAAACTAATCATCCACTGCGGAGGCTGCACCCTCAACGAAAGAGAAGTGAAATACCGACTCAAATGCGCAGAAGACGCCGGAATACCAATAACCAATTACGGCACCGCAATCGCGTATATGAAAGGGATTCTTAAGAGAAGTGTTGCGGTGTTTGAAAATTTGGTATAATAAAATAACAGAAACTGCATCATATAGTAATTTCTCGACGCAATCAGTCTTTCCGACTAGTCCACGAATCTGATAAGTGCCGCAATATAAACAAAGAACGATTTTGTTCATATTGCGGCACTAACATCTTCGGGACGGATTCTCCAAGACTTTTCGCTTACCTCGCCATTACTATATGATGCAGTTTCTGCTATTTACCATGCCAAAATTTCCAAACAAAAAATGCTTGCTAAAGCTTGTTGGAAAGGTAACATTTTCGTATAGGAAAAATGTATTCATAAATAATCTAAATATTCACTTTCCGCATTACCTCACCAATCGATGCTGCGATCGTGAGTTCTGCTCCTACTTCTCTTGCGGTTGCTCCTTTGTTGATAACAACGAGATGTTTGCCGCGGAAATAGTCGATAAATCCTGCTGCCGGATAGACCACGAGTGAAGTACCTCCGATTATGAGAGTATCTGCCTCACTGATCGCACGGATACTCTTCTGTATCAGTCTGGAATCCAGGCTCTCTTCATACAGCACCACATCTGGTTTGATAATGCCACCGCATTCACAGTGTGGTACACCTTCCGCATTTTTCACATAATGTGCATCATAAAATCTGCCGCATTTCTGGCAGTAATTCCGCAGGATACTTCCGTGGATCTCATATACAGTCTGGCTTCCTGCCGCCTGGTGCAGACCGTCAATGTTCTGTGTAATGACGGCACTTAGTTTTCCCGCCTGCTCAAGCTGGGCAAGCTTAAGATGTGCGTCATTCGGCTCTGCATCCAGGAACATCATCTTGCTTTTGTAGAACTCATAGAACGCCTCTGTATTATGTACAAAAAAGCTGTGACTTACAATCTGTTCCGGCGAATACTTATACTGCTGCTGATAAAGTCCGTCTGCGCTTCTAAAATCCGGAATATTACTCTCCGTTGACACTCCCGCTCCGCCAAAAAACACAATATTGCTGCTGTCATCAATGATTTCCTGCAGCTTCCTTACTTCTGCCTCATACATCCGGCATCCCTTCCTTTCTGTTCTACAGATGATTTTCTTTACAGATCCAGCCGATAATCTCACTTAAATCCTTCATCTCGGCAGTGATTCCTTCCTTTACTTCATCCGGAACCTTAACTACATCTGGAATATGTATGATATATCCACCTGCTGCCTTTCCGGCCATAACTCCCGGTGTCGTATCTTCCACGACAAGACAGTCCTTCGGATCCTGTCCGATCTCTTCCGCCGCTTTCCAGAAAATGTCTGGATCCGGCTTACTTGCCGCCACAGTATCTCCATAGACATAACCGGTAAAATAATCATATATTCCCGCTTTCTTCAAAATCTGCTCACCGCGAAGCTTTTCTGTAGAAGTCGCTACCGCCATGGGTATTTCCTTCTCCTTCAGAAAATCCAGGAGTTCAAAAAGCCCTTTTTTGATTGGTACACCGTCTCGGTCAACAATCTCATTAAAAAATTCATGCTTACGATTACGGATACCATCATAATCAAAATTCGGTCCAAATCTGTCCTTGAAAATCTGTCGGATCATGTCTGGACTTTTACCGCGGCAGGAATCAATCAGTTCTTTCGAGATTTCTACATTCCAATCTTCTCCTGCCAGTCTCCATACGGTTGTTGACAGGCGTTCTGTGTCCAGCATTGTTCCATCCATGTCAAATATTACGCCTTTTACCATTTTGTTATGTCTCCTTTTTTATGTCCATTACTTTTCTGTCTGATATTATTACATGCCCAGTCTTTCGACGATCTCTGCAGCACATGGCGTAGCAGCAACACCGCCTGCGCCTGTTTCCCGCAGAGTCACATCCATCTTATCGCCTACTTCCTTCATAGCATCAATGACCTGATCCACCGGGATCTTACTTGTAATTCCTGCAAGAGCCATGTCCGCTGCCGCAAGTGCATTCACTGCTCCGCCTACATTTCTCTTTACACACGGTACTTCTACAAGACCGCCTACCGGATCACACACAAGTCCCATAAGATTCTTAAGCGCCATCGCACAGGCATCTCCGATCTGTTCCGTGCTGCCACCACGCACATAGCAGATCGCTGCCGCAGCCATACCGGAACCGGAACCAATCTCTGCCTGACAGCCTCCGGATGCGCCGGCAAGATATGCCCGATTAGCAATAATCTGTCCAACTCCTGCTGCCACATACATTGCCTCGATCATCTTCTCCTCCGGTACACCATATTCTCTGTAATAAGTAACAAGCACTGCCGGAAGTACACCGCAGGCACCTGCTGTTGGTGCTGCAACAATTCTTTTCATACAGGCATTATTACATCCCATTTTCAGCGCATTTGTCATGACCTTCGCCATGAAATCCCCACATAATGTATCACCCTTTTTCTGATATTCCTGCATAAGTCCGCCTTCTTTTCCAACAAGACCGCTGCCGGACACGAGATTCGGATCATATACCTCTATTGCATCAAGCATTGCCTGCCACATACGCTTCATTTCCTTCCATGAAGCCTCCTCTGTAACATCTCTCTCCGCCGCATCCTCAAGCTGCACCGCCTTCCAGAATGCAATGCCTTCTTTTTCACATCTTAAACGTGCCTCTTCCATTGACTGATATGACATACTATTTTACATCCTCCACTTCTTTTACGTTGTTCCATTTACATCCAGGAAGGTTACACGAATAATCCCCTCCTTGTTCTCCAGACTCTCGATCGCACTCTTTGGAACAACCTGGTCTGTCTCCACTACCATAACCGCAATTCCGCCTCTCTTGTCACGAAACACCTGCATTGTAGCAATATTAATCTGCTCTTTACTGAGTGCCGCTGCTACTTCTGTAATCCGCCCTGGCTGGTCCACATTGCGCACGATCAGTGTATTACTCTCTCCACTGAAATTTACATCAATTCCATCCAGTCTTTTCACACGGATACGTCCCCCTCCAATGGAAAATGCCTGTATCGTCATCTTCTTCTCACCGGCTTCCATAAGAATCTGTGCTGTATTCGGATGTGCATCACGCAGGTCTTTCGGCTCAATCGTAAAATCCATTCCCCATTCTTTCGCGATCTCGAAACTGTCCGGAATCCGCAGATCATCCGGCTTCATTCCCAAAAGTCCTGCTACAAGCGCTTTATCTGTTCCATGTCCTTTCCCCGTAGCTGCAAATGAACCATGCAGATAAATTGTTGCTTTCTCCGGCTGACGCCCGAAAAGCTGTCTTGCGATCAGCCCGATACGCGCTGCTCCCGCCGTATGAGAGCTGGACGGTCCTACCATAACCGGTCCTAAAATGTCAAATATGTTTCCCATTTCTTTTCCCTCTCTTTTCTTATTTTGACATATATCTTCTATTATTATACTTTGATTTCCAAGGGTTTACAATGCTATTGTAAATCTATTTTGTATATGTTAAGATTGGGGAAGCCCAAAAAAGGAAGTGCAAAAAATGAACAAAAAAGAAATATTAGAAATACGCAAACAATTTACACCGGAAAACTGTGCCATCACACGAATCTGCGGCTGCTACGTTGACCATGAAAAAGAGAAAAAAGCAGAATTAAAGAAAGCCTTTTTATCTCTTCCGGAAGAAGAGGGCTTCAAATATTTCGACATTTTCCGGCATACTCTGTCTGGAACCCTCGGCAAGAATCTGATCAATATGGAATTCCCGCTGGAACAGGAATTTCCCGGCGGTACACAGGAATTTCTCCTCAAACTGCGTGACAGCAAGCTGACTGATGATCTTCTTATTGAAGAATTTTACGATAAAGTAATTGAAAACTACGACTATGGAGAGAATTATTATATCATTCTCATTCATGCTGTATATGATGTGCCCGGCAAATCTTCCGACGGTATGGAAATGTTTGACGCCTCTGATACAGTATACGAACATCTGCTGTGCAGCATCTGTCCGGTCAACCTTACGAAAGCCGGACTTACATACAATGCAGAGACAAATAACATCGAAGACCGCATCCGTGACTGGTTTGTAGAAGCACCGGTCAAGGGATTCCTCTTCCCGGCATTTCAGGACAGAACAGCTGATATACACCATGTTCTGTATTATTCTAAAAAGCCGGAAGAATTACAGCCTTCATTTATCGAAAATGTACTTGGAAGCACAATTCCACTGACTGCCAAAGACCAGAAGACCACATTTCAGTCCATCATCAGCGACACGCTGGGGGATGCCTGTGATTATGAGACCATCCGAAATATCCATGATAATCTGAATGAGATGTTAGAAGAGTCCAGTGAGGCTCCTGAACCCCTGGAACTTTCCAGATCAGATGTCCGTCATCTCCTGGAACACAGTGGAGTTCCTGAAGAACGACTGGAAAACTTTGACCGCGATTTCGCAGAAAATGTCGGAGAGAAGAAGACTTTACTGGCCTCCAATATCGCCAGCACCCGGACTTTCCAGATTGAAACACCGGACGTGATCGTAAAGGTGAACCCGGAACGTTCCGACCTCGTAGAAACACGGGAAATTGACGGAAGGCGCTGCCTTGTCATCGCTATTGATGAGCATCTGGAAGTAAATGGAATTGAGGTTCACTAAAAAGATTCACTAAAAAAATTGATAAAAATGCAAAAAGTATTTGCCAATCGTATTGTTTTGTGCTATTATATTTTTTGCGAGCGGAGATGGCGGAATGGCAGACGCGCTAGATTCAGGTTCTAGTGGGAGTTCATCCTGTGAGGGTTCAAGTCCCTTTCTCCGCATGGTTTTAAAAGTAGCGGAAGTCTTGTAAATACAAGGTTTCCGCTGTTTTTTTGTTTCTTTCTAAGCGGTAATATTTTGATTACCTTTGATTACCTTTTTCTCCTCTGGATTCTGAACAAACGGTACAATATTATCCATGTATTCATCAGGTAAATCAATTTTTAATGTCTGTTCCAATTGTTCTTGCGTCTGAGTTTCTGTTTTTCTACTATAGCAATAACTCCTGTATGTTGTACGTTCACTCTCATGTCCTACCAGTTCCCGAATCGTATTAATATTCACTTTATCATCAATCAATTTAGATATGTAAGTCTTTCGAATCTTATGCGGACTTCTGTATGCTATTCCAAGATGTTTACAATATTTTTCTACTCTCCATCTTACTCCAGAATCATAAATACGTTCTCCCCGATTCATAAACAAGTAGTAATTCTCTGTATATCCATTCTTCTTACCTGCCTCAAGTAGAATATTTATAATTGTTCTTGCATCCTTAACCAAATATATCGTTCTGCTGCCAGCAGATGTTTTTGCATGCTCAACTACTTTTCTGCCTTTCTGACGATAACCTGCTTCTGGATCAAACATCCGGCGTTCCATTCGTGCCACGTCAAGTGAATTCCCTTTAATATCAATATCTTTAAAAGCAACAACTTCTCCTATTCTAACTCCAAGATAAAACATTAAGATTACCGCTAAAGGTGTAACATTTTCCGGATTATTTTGATAATCTTTCCATGCTTCTTCTACAATCGCAATTTCCTCTTCAACTGTATACACTTGCGTTGCATCTTCCGGTTTTTTCTTTTTAAAAAACAACTTAGAATTTACCTTTACATCAGAAAATGGATTCTCAGATATATAACCACTTTCCTTTGCATATATCATCATCTTCCGAATAATAAGTGACATGTTATAATATTGTGTTTTTGTCATCTGGTATACTTTAACCATCTGATGCACCCATTTATCTAACTGTACCTTTGAAATCTTTTCCAATGTCGTTTTCACGAGTGGATCATTTACATAATACTTTTTCCAGTCACTATTCACACGTTTCACAGTTCCTTCTGCTTCTGTATGCAAACTGTAATACTTTAACCATTCAGGATAAAGCTGTTCTATCGTCATGCTCTCTTTTTTTTGTGCCTTTTCATAGTATTCAATGACCACATTTTCTATTTTTTCTTTTGAACTCTTTTTTATCTGCTTTCGCTTATTGGGCTTTGTCGGGTCTGGTAAATAAGTTCTCCAACATCCATCCTTTCCTTGTGTTATTGCATACTTATGTTGTTTTAAAATCTCTGTACGTTTTTTCATTTCTACTTTTTTCCGCACATCGTCTATATCAATAATATCATCAGCTAACGCCTGATTCAATAATTCTCTATCTTCAAAACTAAATCTTACCATTTATGTTTTCTCCTTTTGTGTAAAAACTCGTAACATATTTACACGCAACCATTACCCTCATATTCATCACGAACATATTAGGTAATTAGCTTTAAGGAAAAACATCAATTAATCCTTATTACTCTATGCTTTTCAATAGTTTAACTATTTTCATTTTTAGTAACATTTTACGATTTTCCAATTTTTATTTTGAAAAATACTCAATAATCTTTTCTTTAATATCCAAAATAATAAGTTCTAAATCTTCACGATCAAAATATTCAATTGTATAATTTTTGTTAAAATTGTATGTTTTAGTTTTTGCTTTTTTCTCAGACAATCCAATTAACATCAACAGTTTTATCATTTGCTTTCTTGTAAATATGTAATCACGCCTTGTCATCAAAAAACTATTGAGACTCATAAATTCTCGCTCTTCCTTCTTTTTTGCCAAGTCGTCTAAATAAACTGCTGCCATGCTCCGATTAAATCTATCTTGAACAGCTTCAAATTCTTTTAACGCGTTATCTAACCTTTTAAACCAAACTTTCAAAAATTCATGTTCTATACTTCCACTTATACGCATGCTTCTAAATTCAAGCCTACTGTAATATGGACTCGTCCCATTACTTTCGTCGTTCTTGTCATAAAATTCAATCTCTCTTTGTTGATTTTTAGTGGCTAGGCTTTTCGTTTTTCCAGTCCAAAAATCTTTTGTATCATACGAATTCTTATCTGACGAAGAATTTGCCAAACAAGCGATCAACAGTCTGTTTAACTTCGTATAATTGGCAAAATACTTATTGTCAAATGTATTAAAGCTCAAATCGATGCGTCTCCATTTAAATTCCATTATTCCCAATTCATCAAACAACTTATTCGTCGCATCATTAAACGCCGTATATTTTGTCGAAATATACCCATCGTTGCCACTATTAGGATTCACACGCATATAAGTTTCAAGCATATCCTGATTTCTCACTTTACGAACCGAACAATGAGAAACTAGATTATTCTTAGTTGCCTTATCTAAATCAACTACTTCTCTCGTTGTTCCATTTCCAGTATGAATCCCTACTTGTGCATCATTTTCTTTGCAATACGCCAATCTTTTATTTCTACTTAGTCTGCTCATAATAATTCCTTTCTTTCAATTGATCAGCATTCGATTGCAGTGCAAATATGTTACACATTTTTATTCTCTTTTTAAGTTGCGAAACTTTATGAAAATAACACTCGCATAATTTCAATCTATTTACGGTGCAGTTTTTCATTTTGAGCATAAAAAAAGCAAGGTCAATTAACCTTACAATTTAAAAACTATACCAATATCGTCACAACTATTATTTTTCTTAGCTTTTTTTAATTTTATAATACAAAAACCATCATTTTAAAAAATCGTAATTTCTACGAATTTTCTTGGCGCAAATCACATTTTGTCATAAAAAAGTAATATCGTCATATATTTCTCAGTATGTGTGTGTCTGTACTACATAACATCAAAGGAGCAAGCACGCTCCTATATCACAGTTTTTTGCTCCCCTCTTTTCTTTGCACGAATCAATGTACTTTTACTAATTCCCGTCATCTCTTCCACTTGTTTATAAGAATGATTCTCTAATAACTCTAATGCATGCGCAACTTGTTTTCTGCTATATTTCTTTGGTCTTCCTTCTTTATAATCCGGATTATTCTTTGCAATAGCCTTGCCCTCTTGTGTACGTTCTACAATCATATCTCTTTCAAATTCAGCAAAAGCAAAAAATACATTTCTTATCAATTTAGATGTTGGTGTATTATCCATAACTCCAATATTCAAAATGTATACCTTAATTCCTCTATTAATAAGACTTGAAACCAACTCACTTCCTTGTGACATGCTCCTAGCGAAACGATCCAATTTAGTTACAACAAGCGTATCTCCTTCTTTTATCTCAGCTATTAACTTATCAAATTCCGGTCTATCGGTCTTTGTTCCTGTAAAAGCATCCGTATATATACGTGTAGCACCCGCCTCTTTCAACGCTTTCTCTTGTGCTTCTAAACTATTACCATCTTTTGCCTGTCCTTTTGTAGACACTCTCGCATATCCATAAATCATATCAAAATCTCCCTTCATTTATGATACCAAGTTATGACACCTCTCTATGTATTGATATTACATCTATTTTCTTATGGTGTCAATACTTTTAAGTTATGGCACCGGATTGAAATAAAAAAGAACACTGACAGATTATTATAGCCTGTCGTGCTCTCTTTTTTGATGTAAACATGGGACTTTATGAACGTTTTCGGGGTCTGTTTTTTATTTTCTTACATCGGGTGTAATCTTCTTAGAGTGGAAATATCAAGCCGAAAAAATACCGTTTAGTACTATTTTCTCGGCTGTATAGTTGAGCATCTGTAAGAGTGTACGGGGGTAATATACATATTGAAAATCATTCTCATTTATCAGAAACCCTAGAAGAGTTCTATTCATACATTAACCACTATTTTTGACCATCCGAACTAAACTTCTAAATATCCAACACCACATATTCCAATTTATTCTCATTACACCACTCAATAATATCCATAGTAGTAAAACCAAAAGTCGGAAACATCTCTTCCATATAACTAAGCAGCTCTTCTTCTTTCTCACTATACACAGCAATTACAATTGGATATTCTAGACCATCTGTAAAGAAGTGAAGTTTCATCAGACCTTCTGGATCAAAATTTAATATCTTGTCTACCATTTATATCCACAATTTTTACATTCAAACTGACTTTTTGCAGTTTTACTTAAAAATCCAAACCCCATTGCTCCTGCTACTTTTCGAGTTGTTGAAATTTTACGGATGTTTGTCGATCCGCAAGTAGGGCATTTGGGGATGTTTTGTGGTTGGATGGGTTGTTGAAGTTGTTGAGATTCCTGAGAAGAAAAATCTTTTTGCTTACGCTCTTTTTCTTCGTTCATTTTTGCAATTTCTTCTACATCATCAATTATTTTGTAATCAAATCCACATATTGGTTTCAACTTTTTATTTTTTGCAGTACATTCTGTAACAGGATGATCATATTTAGCACCACACATTGGACATTCTGTAAATGGTTCTTTAATAACAGTGATAGTTTCGCATTTATCTGATTCTATTATAGTTCCACATCGTACACATGGATTTTTTTGACGACCTATATAAAAATTTTTTTATTACAATTAGGACAAATTAAAACTTTCATTTAACCACCTCTAATATAATGAATAATCTACCTTATTATATCATGAATAGAAACATCCAACAATGTTTTATTCTGTAATTGTCACTCAAACAAATGGGTAATATTATTCAAACTATGAGTAGTGGTAATTATGTAGCCAGTAAAGTTGCAGATTCTTTTAATACATTATCATCTGCTCAACAAATGGTGGTTTTGTCAAGTAGCGCTTTATCTATAAAACAAAAAGAAATGTTAGCAAATTCAGCCGGTCTTACAATTACAGAAACCGGACAAGTTATTGCCACTGAATCACTTGCTGGCGCTCAAACCACAGCTTCCGGCACAACTTCCGGTCTTTCAGCAGCTATGACAGGTCTTGGTGCTTCATTAAAGTCGACACTTGTATCTCTTGCAACAAATCCTTTTACATATTTAGTAGCAGGACTTATTGTAGGTGGAATTGCATTACATAAATATATAACAGCATTTGATGATGCAGTTAATAAGGCACAAGAATCTCAATCTGAATACTCTAAAACAGCATGTCCGCATTCTGTGCATTTTAAAAGCGCCATATCTTTCTCCTTATTTCTCTATTTTTTCAATAACAACTGCTGTACCATTAGCAGACACAGCTATTATATTATTTGAAAATGTCGTAATATCGAAATCAACACCTATCAAGGCATTTGCATTAAGCGTCATCGCATTAATAATCATTTGTTCTTGGGCAGCTCTCTTCGCTTGAGACAATTTTCCTTCAAAAGTTTTAGAAGATGTTCCTAATAGGTCTGAAATACTTGCTGATAATTCGCTATAAAAACCTGTCCCCAGTACAATTTCACCATGAGCCAAATCAATATATTTTTGAATTTTATATCCCTCAAAATTATATCCTGTAGAAATCATAAATGCCTTGCGTTTTTTCCTTATTTCTTCTTCTTTTTGCATTTGGAATTGTTCTTGTTGATACATAAATTGTTTACTATCTTTTATTCTTTGAATCTCATTTTCCACAGCATCAATTATTTCTCGAGATACATTTTTAGATCCTATTTCTATTCTTAATTCATGCTCGCTCATTTCCAATTGCTCAGTAGTTTCTGAATTTATTATTTTTCTAAAGAGTGGAGCACATTTATAACAAGCCACATAATCATTTGTAATTTTATGTTTATCCTCTCCAAATCCCCCTATTCTGCGTCCACATATACAACAATTAGCCATTTTCACTTTCCTCCCTCATATCTCTTAATCTTCCTTAAGATATTTCTAAACATCTCATCCTTTAATAAATATATTTTATCACGACTGACAGGAAATTCCGACATAAAATCTGGATTTTCTTTGAAGAATTTTTCTTGCTGTTCATCCGTCAAATGAATCGTAAATTCTTCATAGAAATCCAAATCATCCTCAAAGATGAATTTTAAAAATTTCTCTTCTTGCTCTTCTGTCATATTTATATCATTTGGCTTCGGCACAATATTCTCCAATATCATCATCTCCTAATGAAATTATATTCGCAATTCCGAAGATATTCAAGGATAAGAAGTCAGATTATGCTTAATCTATATAAATAAGGCGGTATAAATATGATAGATTATTCTCCATTTTGGAAAACCCTTGAAAAATCAGATGAAAATTGGTACACTCTGACATCTAAACATCATATGTCACATAGTACACTTCACAGACTTAAACATGGACAGGATATTAGCATGAAAACAATCAACGATCTGTGTCGTATTCTTAACTGTCAAATACAAGATATTTGTGTATATATACCATCCGATAACGATCAAAAATTATAAAAACGAAGAATTTTTGTGTTCAATAATGACTTCGATACCGACTTCGATAAAAGCCTTTATTTTTAGGCTTTTTTATTTTTTGACATAAAATCCATTCACAAAATGTTAGGAAAATCAAGACTTTACATTTCCTGAAAAATATCAATTCTAGTTCGATAATTATTTTTTTATACTTGATGTATGAGCACTCCACATCTATACATAAGGAATTATCATCTATACCTCAACAATGTAAATATTCCCCTCTATATTATTATTGCTTACTATTTTGATTACCTTTTAATGAACGATGTGCAGAAACCTCCTTTTTTACAGTATTTGCGTATTCCTAAAAGGGTTCAAGTCCCTTTCTCCGCATTTAATATGTTTTTAAAAACACCGGAAAACAGCGTATTTCCGGTGTTTTTTACTTTTCAAATTAAGTTTATGGGGCAAATATGGGGCATATTTATTTATTCGTTTTACTCTGATATCTGAAATACGTGCACCACATTCCACTTTAATTGGAACAATTGTTACTGGATCAACTGTTATACCACCATGTGATTTCTTTCCATTTTCAGCAACTACATCAATTTCAGAATCCATTGTGAATGTGAATTCTTTTCTTCCGTTAAATGGAATTGGTGTCTGTGCAGATAAAACTGCGAGGGAAGAGTGTCCCTTTACTTTGCTAACTAAATCCTTTACTAATACAGGATCAAATAAACTTCCTTTTGATAATTCTGTTGCCATAAATTATTCTCCTTTCAAAACTTTTAATGTATTTCTTAATGCCGCATCTGTTGCATCTCCCGAACTGCCTTCAGTTGAAGCTAGTGGTGCAACGTTTGTCATGCCTACTAGCCCTTTTAAGCTCTCAGCACTTTTTCTAATTGAATCTTCGTCATCACCTTTCAGGAACTCAATAGCTTCATAAGACAAACCTGTTTCATGGGCAATTCTCGTTTTTACCGATTCGGTCTCGTAACCCTTGATTTTGGAATTAAGCTTTGCAACTTCTTCCAACTGTTCCTGTGTTTCGATTACTTTAAATTCACTCATGTTTGTAGTCTCCTTTCCCACTTAACCCGGTGGTATCGGTAAATTTTTATACTAAAAAAGAACATCCATAATGGATGCTCTTAATCTGCAAGCCTTTTTGAAGCAGAACTACTTGTTGTTGTTCGATGTGCTGTGTGTAAAATCCTTTCGCCAGTTATTAGTCCATACACTTCTCTAATGGCTACAATCTCGTTCTTTCCATTACGTCTAGATACGGAATAGCCAAACTTTGTATGAACCCATAATCCTTCTTCGTCGACAGACAAAATATCGCTCAAGAGCAACTCCTGCCACTCCTGAGCGATTCTTCCTGATTTGTTATATAATTCAATTGCCTCTGATCCCTTAGTATCATAGTAAGGTAATATTACGGATTGAGTGGGTGTCTGGCGACCTAATCTTGGTTCTGCCATAACTCCCTCCTAAGTTTATTTATTAATTATGTCGCAATTTCTTGAAGCATTTTTGTATACATATCCTTTTCATCGTATTCAACCATATAAAACAAATTTCCATCTTCAAAATCATTATTAATTGCTGCGTTAATATTTTCTGCATATTCAATAACTAATGCATTGAATGAAAGAATTTTTGATACTACAAATATCCCACCTGTAGGCATACGGAAACATTTTTCCTTGTTAATCGTTACACTTTCAAAGTCTTTTGCAAACCATTGTTCTAAGAGTTTTTTTCTATCATCAATTAATTTCTTTTCCATCTCTATCATAACGATGTCTGCCTCCTTTCCCAGTTGAAATCTTGTAATACTCTCCGCCATGATGACTCTTTGTTTCTGGATGATACTGTAAAATACCTCCATCTTCAAAGTTTACTTTATATCCTCCGCCATCCTCAAACAAAATATTCTTTAATGACCCTTGTTTTAGAGGTTTCACTTCAAATCCTGCTTTTTCCAACTCTTTTTTCAAATCATCTGGAGAATACGCTGCTAACCGCCTCGGATGTTCTGCCAACATTCTTGGCAAACTCTTAAGCCCAACATTTTTTCTGTTTTCTATTTTATCATATTCATCGGAATTCTTCCACTTTTTCGAATGAACATTTTGTCTTTTCCCATTGCCAGGATAGTATTCTACAATGCATCTGCATCTTTGGTGTCTACGATATACATCTTTTGGAACATCAGGATAGGAATAAGTTCCAGCAAGCGCTCTGCACCACTCACAGCAACCACCATGCAATTCTTCAATCATGCTGCTCTTATCAAATCCATTTTGAAAGTCCTGCTGAATCTTTTCAGTAATACAGGCGCAATATCTTCCATACAATCATCACCTACTCGTTAATCTGTTGCACCAGTGCAACTTCGGAAATATTCATCTTGCTCGGTTCTATACCGGTAAGATTTCTAAGGTTGTCTTTATTGAAATATCCAGGAACAGCCTGGTTAATTTTAATTGCACCATCTCCAATACTAGATAACATCGCTGCATCCGGCTCGAAAATCGGTTCCCAAATTGGTGTTGTGAGATACAACTGCTGCCGCTGGTATGCATAATCATCTCTCAAACAGGCAGCAAGATATCCAACATTCAAGAAGCCACTTCCAAATGTTCTCTGAGCCTTTCTCGCCGTCAATCTCAAGTTTTCATGAGATGCTTTGATTGACTCCGCACTGGATGGGTTATCTGATGGGAACCCTAAATCGTCTAATGTTTATCCTGTTTCTCCTGCAAACACCGAAGCATACATTCGTAGTTGTTCCACATAAGGAGACATACTTCTGCTGAAAGCTATAAAATTCTGCTGACACCTCGGCGCGTTTCAATGTACGCAATGCAGCACTCGTTATGTCCATACATGTTCTACTAATTCTTGAATGACCAAACGGCCTTCTCGCATCTGGACGGAATATAATAGGCACTAGCAAAGGATATGGCGCATTGTTTTTGATTACCTGCGTAACTTTTGCCCCTTTTCTAATAATCTGCGTTGTGCCTTTTATAAAATAAGCCTCAATAACAGGTGAATCACTATCATCTCTTTCTAATACTGCATAGCCTTCAGCTATAATCAGAAGGTCGAATCCCTCTCCCAATCCGCCTTTTGATGTTCGAGTTCGAAACTCAATCTTCCCTCCGACTGCTATTTCAATGTGCTGTGTGCAGGATTATTTCCTCTTTTTTCAATCCATACATTTCCCTTATTGCAGCAATCTCATTTTTCCCGTTACGTCTTGGGACTGAATACCCGAATTTAGTATGTACCCATAATCTCTCTTCATTAACGACCAGAATATCTGCCAATAGAAGTTCCTGCCACTCCTGAGCAGTTCTTCCCGTTGAATTGTAGATATCTATTGCTTCTGCTCCATATGTTGAAGAATAAGGTGGCACGACAGATTGTGTCGGGGTCTGCCGTCCCTTCCTTATTTCTTCCATATATCCTCCAATCAAAAATACTACTTACCAAAACGGTAAGCATTCTGGATGATACTGCAGATATCTATCTCCTCCATAAGCAATTCGGAATCCTCCACCTTCTTCAAATGGAATACCTTTGTAATTTCCTCTGCCCAATGGCTTTACTTCATATCCTGCTGCCTCCAATGCCTTTTTCAGTTTTCCCGGTGTATATGCTTGGAACATCTTTGGATATTCGGATAATTGGAATGCTAATCCATCTTCTGCAACAGCAAAGATTCTTACAGTTGGCTACTACCGTACCGGAAAGTACGCTGGTAAAGTTTACGTCCCACCAAGACCAGGCAGCCCCAAGGTAGGGTGTCACATTTCGTTTCCCCTTGAAAATCTGATAGCACAGACTAACGAACGATTATCCATAATCGATGGCACAAAATTGAACCAGAAAAAGTTATTGATAATATTCATAACCGACAGTAACAAAAAAGCACCTTCAGAAGATTTTTCTTCCGTTGGTGTCTTTGATTTTTTACTTGTCTTTATACTGATATTTACATGCCAGAATATATACATTACTTTCGTCAATCTTATAAATTAACCTGTCTTTATCATTAATCCGTCTACTCCAAAACCCAGCTAAATTACCTGACAATGCTTCAGGCTTTCCGATTCCTTCATTTCCATTTCTGCAAATATCTTCTATAAGAGCATTTATCTTTTTAAGAGTTTTTCTGTCTTCCGTCTGCCAGTATACATAATCCTTCCATCCATTCTCAGTAAATACTTTATTCATCCGCATCAACCTCTATAAGATCATGTGTTGAAATATTGCCATTTTCTAACTGTTTCTTGGATTCCATCAACCAATCATAATTAGCTTTGTTTCCCATAATATAAACATTTTCCATTAAATTATTATAGGATTCTTCTGAAAGCATAACTACATTTTTATTATCTTTCCGAGTTACAATCATTGTTTCATAATCATCTGTAACCTTATCCATGTAAGATTTCATATTTTCTCGAAGAGTTGTATAATTCACCGCTAACATGATAAACGCCTCCTTCTTAACGTACAATTTTCTGTACTTTCATTATACCGTACAGCATTCTGTACGTCAACATTTTTATTATATAGTATGCTCCTTTTCTTCCATTGGTACTCTGCTGTTTCCATTCAGTCCCTACTTTTCCTCTTTTTCCGCCTGCTCCAGAAAGTCGGCGTCTTTCGTCTTCAACCTCGGTATCAGCCCGTTCGCAAACTTCCCTTTCCCCCGATTTTTCACATAGAAAAATCCAATAACAGAGAACACAACCGCTCCGATAAAATTAACAAACAGATCTTTCATCGTATCCAGAAGACCGATATCCAGATATCCGCCAAGTCCCAGGCTCTTACCATTTACCACAACATCGTCAATATTCTCAATGGTTACCGGCACATTGCTGTTCGTAGGGTCCAGCATTACCGAAGAAATGCTGTTTACGATTGTATCTTTCTGCATATCCAGCCCGAAGAACTGGTCCATCCCACACTCAAAAAATTCCCACAGAACACCGATGGTCATCGAGAAGCAAAATGCAACGATCGCCAGAAATACTGGTGACAGCTGAAAGGAAAACTTCTCACTGCGGTTTAAGATATCCACCAGCGCAAAGCCAATTGCCGCCATCAGAAAACCATTGATTGTATGAAGTACCGTATCCCAAAATGGGAACCTGATATAATATGCCTGTATCTCACCGAGGATTTCTGCTGCAAATATAAACAAAAGTATGGTAATCTCAAGCGGCGTCGGCAGCTCTATCTTGAGATTCAGCTGAATAAAGCTTGGCATCAAAAGCAAAAGCAACGTTAAAATACACAAGAAAACATTTTCGTAATTCCTGTTAAATATCTGAAGAATCATCATCAGAATGACCAGTGCACGCAATACTACATATACAATGAAGGAACTCCGATGCTCTCGCAGTTCCATGTGCATTGCCTTGTTTAATACTTTTAACTTCTTTCTAAAACCCATCTTCTGTCCCTTTCAACAGCTATATCTAGTTCAGGAAATTCTCAATAATAATTTCCTCTGCTTCCTCTTCCGACATTCCCAGCGTACGGAGTTTGATGAGCTGTTCATCATTGATCCTGCCAATCGCTGCTTCATGAATAATTGCTGCATCCAGATGCTTCGCATCAATCTCCGGAATGGAACATACCTGTGCATGATCCATAATGATAGAATCGCACTGTACATGTGCATGACATTTATTATATCCTACTGCCTTTGGATGAAATACCTGTCTGGATTCTCCTTTTGCAACAGAACGTGATACAATCTGTGCGGAGCTTCCCTCTCCGGTCAGTCGCACTTCCATATTAGACTCTGCGTTCTGACCATCATGTGTCATCAGTTTTTCTACAACAAATAATTTCGCATTTGTTCCCAGTTCTACTTCTGTTTCGCGTACCGTAGAGTCTACACCTTTAATCTGCGCAGTATCAAGGGTAAATACCGCATCTTCCTCCAGATAAATCTTTGTGACCGGGTTCAGAATACGGGCACCTGTACCCTCTCCCTCGCCATAATGCTTCTCTTCGTAACGAACATTCGCCCCTTTTGCGACATGGAAAGAATGGATACCATCGTGACGGCTCTCATTACAACCACTGTTATGAATTCCACAGCCCGCCACAATTGTAACATCAGCCCCCTCGGCAACATAGAAATCATTGTAAACAACATCTGTCATTCCAGAAGCATCTACAACAACCGGAATATGTACCTGCTCTCCCTTTGTGTTGCTGTCAATATAAACATCGATTCCCGGCTTATCTTCTTTTTTCTTGATCTTAATATGCTCACTGTCACCATGACAAAGGGCAGTTCCATTATGGCGCAGATTATAGGCGCCCTTCTGCTCAAACCCTTTGTCATCGATCTGTTCCAGAATCTTCTTAGTAATCTCGTCTAACGTCATCTTCCTAAAGCCTCCTTAATCTCTGTTTAAGCAGGCACAGCTGTCTGCCGTACCAAGCAGGGATGGGTATATCTCCTCTTTTGTTCCCACCGATGCGACTTTACCATCCTCAATGACCATAATACGGTCAGCCATCTGGATAATCCGTTCCTGATGAGAAATAAGAATCAAGCTCTCTGCTTTCTTTTTATGAATCTTCTCAAACTGCTGAATCAGCATAGAAAAGCTCCACAGGTCGATTCCCGCCTCCGGCTCATCGAAAATACAAAGCTTATGAGTCTTCGCCAGTACCGTAGCAATCTCCAGACGTTTCATCTCTCCACCGGAAAGTGTGCCATCCACCTCTCGCGTAATGTATTCGTTTGCGCACAAGCCCACACTGCTTAGCATCTGACAGCATTCCGGTCTGGAAATCTCTCTTCCTGCAGCAAGAGACAAAAGACGCATCACTGTCATTCCCTTGAACCGCGGCGGCTGCTGGAACGCAAACCCGATTCCGGCATTCGCTCTGTGGTTAATATCATAATCTGTAATATCTTCACCATCCAGAATAATCTGACCACTGTCCGCACGCTCAATTCCCATCAGCACTTTGGCAAGTGTTGATTTACCACCTCCGTTCGGACCGGTAATGACAAGCATCTCTCCATCTTCCACCTGAAAGCTTACATCCTTTACAATGCTTCTTTCGATTCCATTTTCATTCACTTTGAATGTCAGATTTTTGACCTCTAACATGTTTTTTGCTCCTTATTCTTCCACGTATTTTTCTCTTAACTCTTTTATTTTACCCATGTAGACAGCCTGCTGCTTCTGCTGTATCAACGATTTTCTGATATTCTCTTGCACTTCTTCAAACGCAATTGTCTGCTCCGGATTCTTACGCTCTACCTTAATTAAGTGATATCCAAACTGAGTCTTGACCGGTCCCACTACCTGCCCGATCTCCGCTGCAAATGCTGCATCTTCGAATTCCTTTACCATCTGGCCTTTACCAAATTCACCCAGATCTCCGCCTTTCTGTCCGGACGGGCATGTAGAAAATTCCTTTGCGGCATCCTCAAATGTCTTCTCTTCCTTCTGTACAGCTTCCAGAATGTCCTTACACTTTTCTTCCTCTGCCACAAGAATATGCTTTGCCTGTACGGTTGCTCCCTTCTGGAATTGTGCACTGTGATTCTCATAATATTCCTTTACTTCTTCATCTGCCACAGCAATTCCTTTCATAATCTCTGCCATAGCAAGCTGGGCAAGTGCTTCCGTTCTTGCACTGTCCATAATCTTCTTATATTCTTCCGTCTCTTCTAACTGCAGATCTTCTCCATGCTTTGCGAATAAATGAAGAGAAATCAGCTGCTCCAGACACTGCTTGCGAAACTGTTCATTCGTACTATATACCTGTTGCTCCTTCGGAAGACTTTTAAGAAGCATATCAATCTCTTCCTCTGTAATCGCTTTACCTGCAACAACTGCCAATACCTTTTTATCATCCATAACTTTTCTCCTTAATTTTTCTATATCGATATAAATCGAAACATACTATAAGCAATTATATAGTCTGGCTTTATATCCGTCAACTATTACACCCCGGGGTATTTTTCAAAAATCCCCCGGGGTGTAATTAAAATGTATTGTTCCCGTTACTGCAAGTACTTCTAACTGGTCATATGTATACAGATAGGGTTCTTCCCCTACATAACGCTCAACGATCACGCCTTTCTGTCCACTTTCCCATATGGCCGTTTTCCGGTCTGTTTTTCCCTTATATTTAATCTCTGGTCCATCCCCAATAATCTCGTACTCACCCGTCTTCGGATCTGTAATCTTATATTCTTTCAGCTTTACATCTGCTTTGCATACAAATGTTGCTTCATTATCAGTCTCTTCATCAAGTCTGTTTTGATATTCTTCTTTCAGGTCAAACCAGGATTCCTGGTAAATAGCAATCACTTCACCATCTGCATTTTTTTCATATTTCACTTCATCCACAAGTTCAAAATAATCCTCCCAGTTATCCTTTGTAATCTCAACGTCATTCATACCTTCTTTTTTGATTACCTGTTCGTCTGTATTACTTTCCGGATTTTTGGAAATATAATCCTTACGCAGTAGCATAACCGAAGCTGCAAATGCCAGAAGCAAGATGACACTGACAAGAGCCATGGTTCTTCCGGTCTTCGGAGCTGGCTTTTCTCTTCTTGCGCTTTGCAGATACATGATTCCCCCACGTATCGCCGCCAATACAACACATACAGCCAGCAACAAAACAAAAAAGCGAATCATTGAAGTTCCTATAATACCAATTCCAATACCGCAAAATGCAAATGAATTTGCAAGTCCCCCCAAACCGGTAGCTCCCCAGTTTTCTGCCCATACCCATAGAAATCCTTTTCCAGATAATCCTTCAAATATAGAAAGTCCGATCCCGTAAAGCAGAAAAAATACACCAACTCCCCACATAATATATATCTCCAGAGATGTTTCATAAAGATTGAGCATTTCCCCAAAAGAAGCCCCGTCCCTGTTCGCAAATGAAAACAACAGACAAGAAACTGCTAATTTCGTAAAGATAGCCCACACAACTGTATAAATGAACGCTTTTCCTATAAATCTTTTATCAATATCCTGTTTCATAATCTCTTCCAACCTCGCTTTCCAGGTTGCACGACTGCCACACAATATTTCTTCGCTCAGTTCATCGATATGAATATCTCCTGCAATGATTGCCTCACAGGAATTCCGGATCTCCCTGATACGAGATTCTTCCTCGCTGACTTCCTGCAGTTTTTTCTTCATAACTTCCTGCAGACTGATTTCTCCTGCCAGTACCTTCTTGATCATCGGCACCGGAATATCCAGAAGACGAAGTGTCTTGATCTGCCGGATTCTGTGTACATCTTCTTCTGAGTATTCTCGGTAACCATTCGGTTTTCTCTCCGGATGAATCAGACCTTCCTTTTCATAATACCGTATATTCACATCTTTAATCCCAGTCAGTTTTTCCACTTCACGAATCAACATCATCTGTCACCTCATGCCTTTCATACCTTAATATCACGCGCGTTTATTTTTCTTTACTTCATACTAGACCATGAAGTAGCTATAGGGTCAATAGTTTTTTTCTTTTTCACTTCTATTACAGGTAAAAACATCCTATAAACAATAAAAATCTCCTAAAATGCAGTCTGACACTGGCATTTTGGGAGATTCATCTTCCTGTTGTTTCCTTATACAATTACAATAATATTACAACACTACTCATTAATTCCTGCTTCCTTCAAAAGACTCTTTAGTCTTGAAATCTCCTGCTGGCTTGCCTGAAGCTCCTGCTGGCTTGCCTGAAGCTCCTGCTGGCTTGCCTGAAGCTCCTGCTGACTTGCCTGAAGCTCCTGCTGGCTTGCCTGAAGCTCCTGCTGGCTTGCCTCTAACTCCTGCTGACTTTCTTGCAGATCTTTCCATGTTTGATCCAGTTCCTGTAAACTGTCTCCTAACTTTTTCCGGCTCTCTTCCAGCTCCTGCTTCATCTCTTCAATCATATATTTTACCGTATTTTCATCCAGTACCTTTAATGCTTCTGAAAACATACCTATCGCCTCCTCCGGACTATATCGGAATCGTACAATTTCCCGATACATTTCTTCGAACCTGGGGTAATTATCGATAATTTTCTGGATATGCTCCGTCTTATCTGAACCCAGAAAATACAACCATGCCTCAAGTTCACTTATACTTTCATCTTCATTTCTATTATCTTGTATATGCAAGAAAATATCAAGAGAAATAAAATAAACTTCCTGCAGTAAATCCAGCTGAATACCAGTATCAAATTTCCAACCACCCCGATGGATATATTTATCAGGAAATTGCTGAAATTCTTTACTGCTTTTCTCAACCAGCACGATCGTATATACTTTTTTCATGTCTTTATATGTGAAATTTTCTCCACACCTGCTTTTTTCCCTCTCATACTGGCGCATAACCATATCTGCAGAATAGCAGGATGCCCGTTGTCCCGGAAACAGGTATCCCACCTTCTGAATTTCCACATCCACAAGATCACCTTCTTCTGTCTCCGCTAAAATATCCATAATCAAAAGTGATCCTTTTTCAGATATTCTCCGGTGTTCCTTAGGAAGAGCCCGTTTCACTTTTAACCTCTTTCCAACAATCTGACTTACCAGCTCCGACAGCCTTTCAGGATGTGCTTCTACATCTAAAATACGTTGAAAGAAACTGTCATATGTCATCATCACACCCCGTATACCCATACAAAACTCAATAAATCGTTCCTGAAAGTCCTTATTCAGATTTAAAAACTCCGAATACACCTTTTGGTTCGCCCGGATTTCACGCATCACTTCTTCCCGGGTCTTCACATCACCGAGAATACGTCCATCTTTACCTGTCTGTCTCATCAAATTCCTCCTTATTATTCCTTATTGTATTTTGGTTTTCATCATCGGGTAATTCTTCGATCTGAAGCTCCGAAAAATGAGATGCCTTACGGCAGAAACTGCTATCAGATACAAGAAAAGTATCTGACATTTTGTATAGAATAGCATAAGACCAGAGACATGTAAATAACAAATCACAAGCAAAAAACGCTCAGGTTTGATCCCAAGCGTTTATCACAATAATATATTAAACTGTCTGCCTTTTTTTCCACACCATTACAATACTAGTAAATGCTATAAGCATTGCTGTAAGTGTTACTGCTATGGAAGCTGTATCACCTGTTTCAACAGCACTTTCTTTTGTAGTAATCTGTGGTTTAACAATCTGTCCATTGGAATTCTGTCCATCTCCATTCAGTGCAGCAGATCCCTGGTTACCATTTCCTGCTGTTCCTGGCTGATTAGAAGAAACCGCTACAATTGGAAATGTTCTATTCTCACTACCTCCACCTTCAAGATATATAGTAGCATTGTCGCTATTCACATCATCATAAATATCAACTAAAAGCAATGTACTATCTCCCACAGCATTTGCAGGAAATGTAATTGTTCCATCCAGTTTCATTTCTGCTCCCGGTCCAAGATCTCGAATGATTCCATCCGGGATTTCTTTTCCATTTATTTTATAAACCACATCTGCATGCCATCCTTCAATTACATGATTGGATGCATATGCATTTACCCTAATTCCATCCAAAATCTTGTCAGAAATATTTTTTACCGATATAGTAAATGGATATGGTGTGCCTGCAACAGCTTCCTTAAGCTTTGTCCACTGTAAACTTGCGGATATATTTTCCTGAATAGAATATTCAATATAATCCGAAGAAGTAATGTAATCCTCTCCATCATATAAATCAATACACCATGAACATTCTCCGGTAGCGCTATCCGGAATCGTAATACTTATGCTCACCGGGGTTCCCTCTTCTATCTCTTTTACAATAGCACCCTTTTCTTCATTATAATCTTCCGATTCAAAGGAACCATCGACTTGAATGTTTGCATCACCCAAACCTGCAATATTACTCGCTGTTATCGTAATTGTAAATTCCTCACCTCTATGAACCGATCCACTTGGTCCTCCAGTCACTACAAGCACAGGATCGTCGTCCGCCTGCACTGGTATCGCTACCAACATACTGCAAACAACAATCATTGCCATTGATAAACAAAGCATTTTTCTTATCCACACTTTCATGTATTCTTTTCTCCTTTTTAATTTTTTATTTCATATAATAGTAATCTACCATTTAAAATTCCCCTCATCAATAAGGTTAAAAATAACATTTTCAAAAAAATCTCACATGCATAATAATCCATTTTTTATTTCACAATCATCCGTTTTTCCCATACCATAAAAGAAAAAGGAAATTTTAAAATGTATAATCAGAATTATTGCAAAGATCAGAAACATGTTCATGAATTAACCGGAAGTACCAGAATTTTTGATGAGAATGGTGATTGCCATAATCACAGATTCTGCACCGTAACCGGAGAAGCCGAATACTGTCCAGACAAACACGATCATTTCCATGATGTAAAATTCCATACTGACTTTACCGATAAACATTTTCACGAATTCTGTGGAAAGACTTCCGGTGCGATTGATGTTGGAAATGGAAAACACGTCCATTTCATCAAAGATTTCACTGAAAAAGAAGATAATCACAAACATGAATTTCAGGCTGCAACTTTAATTGACAGTCCGATAGATTTTAAATGCAAATAGCTATGACAATAAAAGGCTGTAGACAAAGTTGGTACCGGGATCATTCCCAGCACCACTTTTGTTTATTTTATATTTTTTTGTAACGTAACAATATATTCCACGTCTATATAATATAATAAAATCAAAAACAAAGGAGGGGGATGCATAATGGACTTTGAGAAACTATATCAGGCTTATTTCATGGATATTTACTCTCTCTGCCTCACTGTGGTGAAAAATCCCTCTCTGGCAGAAGAACTTGCCCAGGAATGTTTCTTCCGCGCCATAAAAGCCGGAGACTCTTTTCAGGGGAAATGCTCAGAACTGACATGGCTTCGCACCATAGCAAAAAATCTATGTATGGACGAGCTCCGGAAACAGCAAAAACAATCTGAAGAAGAAATAACACCAGTAAATGAAAGAACCCCGGAACAGGAAGTACTTGCTCAAATGACCAGTCTGCAGATTCATCTGATCCTGCATCAGATAGAAGAGCCATATAAAGAAGTATTTGAACTTCGCACATTCGGGGAACTTTCCTTCCGGAATATCGCACAGATCTTCGGAAAAACAGAAAGCTGGGCAAGAGTTACCTATCATCGTGCAAGACTAAAGATTATAGAAAGGATGGAATAGTTATGATGAATGAACACTGTGAATGCGGCATTATCCAGGATCTTCTTCCACTATATCTGGATCACGTCTGCAGCGAAGAGAGCAAACAGCTCGTAGAACAGCATCTGAAAAACTGCCCTGTGTGTCAGGCAATTACCGAACAGATTAAAAAAACGGAAATAGATGAATCATTAAAAACAGAAACAGAAAATGTAGTCACACGGCATAACAAAAAAGTAAAAGAACGTATACTGGAAAAGGCTGTGTATATCGATGCCATAGTAAATGTCCTTCTTATTCTCGGTAGCATACGGGGCATCTGGGCAGCCATGATATTTCAACCTTTTTTACTACTGATGTTTCTTATATGGGAAATCGTATATATTGTCCTGCGCCACATGAAAAAGATACCTTTTATTTCCGAAAAAATTGCATATGTATCTATTTTCATCAAAATCATTATTATGGCAGCTCTGTTATTCGCTGGAGCTATCGTTGGATTTTCCGAAATAGCATCCATACTTTCCGAAAGCGCAGCCAGATGAGCAATATTTTATTCTTTGATAACAATGGAGTTTCCACTTCACGATTAATTAATTGTGGAGTGGAAACTCTTTTCACTGTCCCATATTTCATCCACTTGAGAACTTGCTGTACCCTCTCTATTACTCCTCCGGATGCAGCATGATCTTAATTGCCTGTCTGGACTGGAACATATCAAATGCATCCTGCATATCCTTAAGCGCATAATGATGCGTGATAAGAGGCTCCACCTGAATCCTTCCATCCTCGATCAGATCCAGACATTCTCTGAACTCTTCTCTTGTATAGCAGATAGTACCATGAATATCAATCTCACTTCGCACCACTTTCCCGAGATCCATCGGAGCAAGATTATGAAAAAGTCCCGTAATATAATAATGCCCTGTCTTCTTCAGCGCATTCATTGCCGTCTCCACTAACGGAACTGCACCTGCACAGTCATGCACATAGTCCAACATATCTCCGCCGGTGATCTCTTTTATTCGCTCGATTGGATCTTCTACAGAATTATTAATAACATAATCTGCCCCAAGCTCCAACGCCATTTCCAGACGATCTTTATCACAATCTGCACCGAGAACGATGACCTTTCTCGCACCGCGAAGTTTTAAAAGCTGTGTTGCATACAGACCGATCGGACCAGGACCAAGAACCATAACGGTATCCTTAGATGTGATCGGCATAGATTTCACTGTACGGTAAGCTGACGCAATCGGATCGATCGCCGCGCCAAAATCATAGCTTGTAGAATCCTTTAATTTAACAAGTACTTTTGCCGGCACTCGCACATATTCTGCGAACGCACCATCCACATGGATTCCCGTCTCCACAAGATTGTCGCAGAGCGGCTCATTTCCTTCAATACAATATTTACAGTTGCCACATCCAATTACGATGCACGCACTGACACGATCTCCAATCTGCCAGCCTTTCACTTTGGCACCTGTCTCTACAATGTCTCCTGCAAATTCATGCCCGGGAATAAGTGGCCACGGTACAGCCCGTGTCCCTGCAAGAATCGGTCCGTCTGTGCCACAGAAACCAACAGATTTTACTTTTACGATTACATCCTCTTCCCCACAGACCGGCATCGGAACATCTTTGATTGCAAATCCCGGTCCTTCATGCTCTTTTACTACTGCTAACATTTTTTATCACCTCATCCAGATTATGTATTTACTTTGTATTACTGCTTCACAGTAAACTTAGTATAACATAAAAAGCTCTGTTCCGGCCTGTTTAACACCTTTTTTTCAATACATTTAATTACTAAATCGTATCCGGTCAATCAAAGAATCCTTCTTAACCGATTTTCCGATTACAAATACCATAATAATCTGAACAAATACAAGAAGGGCTAGAATTGGCTTTTATAAATATCTGACTTACAGCTTCGCTGATCGTCTTCTTCATACTGTACTTTTCACATTTAATCTGAATCATACGATTTTCAAGTCGGGAAAGCTTCACCAGCTCATCCAGCAGCACTTCCATTTTCAGAATTTCCCGGGTTTCCGCTTCCACAAATGACTGTCGTTCTTCCTCCGACAGATCAGAAGCCAATGACAATTCATGACTCATTTTTATAGAAGCCAGCGGTGTTTTTAACTGATGTGAAATATCTGTGATCAATGCTTTCGTACTATTTTCTTCCACTGCCAGACGCTCTTTGAGATTCGAAAAATAATATCCCAGCTCTCTTAATTTATCATACACGTCCTCAAATTTTTGCGAACTGCTCTCCCCTGATAATGGAAGAATATCTACATTTCCACTCTGGAAACGAAGCAGCTGCTCATAGATATAATTCAGTTCGTTTTCCACTTCTGCCAATCTGTATTTATTGGCAGAAGTCAAGAAAAAATATATAGCTGCCAGAGCTAATATTGTGAGAATCCCGGCAGCCAGCATAAAAAGGACATCTGCCTGCAGGTTCTTATCTGCATAATAACCAATATTCTCACTCAGTTCTTCTGCAATCTCCGGATAAATTGTAGATAATTCCTTCTTTTGTTCTTCGAGGATTCTATACTCATAGGATATTTTACAGAAGAAAACCGTTATAATCAGAACGATAACACCTGAAAACAGACAAATACATCTTATTTTTTGTTTACCTTTTCTGTCCATAAATATCCAAGTCCCCTTACATTTTCTATATAGTCGATTCCAAGCTTATGCTTTAGACGACTAATATTAACTGCCACTGTATTATCATCTACAAACTGACCGTCCAGCCCCCATACTTTTTCGAGAATGCTTTCTCTGGAAAGAATATGTCCTGCATTGTCCAGAAGAAAAATCAAAAGCTGTAATTCCGTTTTACTTAATGTAACAGGTATTCCTGCCTTTTTCACCTGCATATCATTTACAAATACTTCAATATCACCTGAAACATATACCCCTTGTTCATTACTACCTAATCTTCTCATAAAAGCATTTACTTTCGATGTAAGAATATTTACAGAAAAGGGCTTGGTAATATAGTCATCCGCGCCTGTATCATAACCGTTTACAATATCTATTTCCTGGTCCATTGCTGTCAGGTAGATCAAAATTGCATTGCTTTTTTCTCTTACCATATTTCCAAAATCCAAACCATTTCCATCCGGCAACGTAATATCGCTAATGACAAGATCAATCTTTTCTTTATGAAATATCGATCTCGCTTCCTGCATCGTATATGCGGCAAACACATGATAGCCTTCCTTACTGAGCTTCAGACTGATTCCGCTGTTTAAGTTTTCATCATCTTCAAGTAATAAAATACTTTTCATAGCTTGGTCTCCCCCTGGATTCATAGCACCCCGTATGTAAGCGGTCGTTTACATATATTTTAGTAAACCCCTGCTTATTTGACAAGTATTATGCGTAGAACAAATCAGGGACGAGATTAAAAAACCTCGTCCCTGATTCAAGTGAACTATACTGCGGATGACAGGACTTGAACCTGCACGTCAAAGACACTAGATCCTAAGTCTAGCGCGTCTGCCAGTTCCGCCACATCCGCAAAAATGCCAGGATGCCTTTTGCACCTGCCTGACTATCTTAGCATTTTCACACTTGTTTGTCAAATCCTTCTTATACTTCACATCCCCGTATCTTTTCTGCCAGATGTCTCCGGGAGTTTTCTGTAAAGTAAATCAGGTATTCCCGATAGATCTCATATAGCTTATATTTCTCAGGATCGTCTGCGATCACATCTGCTTCTTTGAAGAATTCCATATCTTTCACGATCCACAGATTCTCCGTTCCATTCAGCCATCTACGGAAATCACCTTCCCATTCATCCATATTCTGTGCAAGCAGCCGGTCGAAAATGCCCTTTACTTCCATTTTCCTCTTCCTGTCCATATTTCTCCAGTCCTTCATGCAGGAATACTCCGGAAGCTTCCTGAAGAAATCATGCAGGATTCCCTTGTCATTCAGGCGGATAGATCGTTCTTCCACAAGCGTCGGAAGAGGAGCGCATCCACACACTTTTTCGACTTCAGAAAGCATTTTCAGATTTTCTATAGACAGCCTTTTAAAATTGACACTCTGATAATTCTTACGCCAAAAATCCAGAATCTGTTCTGCTATCTCCTTCTTTTCTTCCCAGGCAGTACAGGAATCATACAGATTACGGACAATAGTAAAGATTTCTTCATTCACATCTTCATAATCCATCTGCCATGTCATTCCGTTTAATGTCAGATCTTTAAGCGCCAAGGCACGTTCTTCCCATGTATCGGTCACAGCATTTCCTTTTTCATATGCCTTAAGCACATCTTCCAGTTTCTCCCAATATTTTTCTCTCAACTCTTTATCCACAGAAAAATACTTCTTTTTCCCGGCAATGGCTTTTAATGCATGAAGATATCGCTGTGCCTGCTCTTGTCTTACTATCGGAAGCCCCTTCTTTTCCAGTAGCTTCCATTCATCTCCTGCCAGTTCGGGATATAAGGTCTTTAATACATAGTCATCAATATTGCCTGTATTCATGTCCTGAAGCTCAGTAATTTCTGTAAGGAAACCGGAAAGTTTCTTTTGATCCTTTTCCTTAAGCACACACATAGCCTGACTGTACAGGTGATACAGTTTTGCTTCTTCATAAACCTCCTTCTCTTTCATCACCTGTGCAAACCACCAATCTGCCTCTTCGAAGCATCCAAAATAAAGCCACATACGCCCGATCAAAAGCTTATTGCAGGGCAGGATAGCGAGCCCTTCATCCAGCTGCCTCTTGATATATCCATAAATATCGATCCAATAGTTGACCATATCCGGAACCAGAGACAGAGCGATAGCTACTCCCCGCAGATCGTACCTGCATAATGCCTCAGTAAATATCTGCAGCTGACGATCCATGTTCACATTCCGTTTTTTACAGTAACCTGCCATCTGACATAAGAAAGCAAATATGTCCATATATTTCCAGTCATTCCAACTGTTCTGGTTGCCCAGCTCAAGCATCCGATCCATCGTTTGAAAAACATAGCTGTCAATGACTGGATAATAATCTTTCTCTTCCGCCTTTTCCATGCAGATCTTAAACACATATCTGTATTCTTCCCTGCATGTCCCGGGATAGAAACTATAAACATCTATCTGATCCCGGAATCTGGTATGTCCGTTATCTGCCTGCCCACTGCACTTTCCTGTCAGATTACCTGCGCGCATAACTTCTGCTTTCTGCCATACCGCGTACAGATTATAAAGCAGAGACTTTACATGCCACTTTCGCTCCTCAAAGCGCTGCCCGATCTGTTCGCACACACTTTCCCAGTAGCGGATGGCTGTACTATAAATATCTCTTGCTGACTCATACTCTTTTTCGGCAGTCAGGATGTCACCTTTAAGCAGCATGAGCTGACCTTTCATCCAGAAATCCAGATGTCCCTGTTCCTCCCACTGTTCCAGAAGAATCTGATATTCCTTCGCCTCCTTTAACTCACTTTTCTTTAACGAAATGCGACCAAGAATATAGTCAAGCTCTGCTTCCACATTCGGAATCGTCTGCTGACTTTCTTTTTTATACTGTGTAAGCAGTGCTTTCCCCTCTGTTGCAAATCCATATGCATCCTCATCTTTTCCTGCATGATAAAGCACACGACCTGCAATCTGAAGACCAGCCAGAAGCTTTCCAAAGTTCTGCTGTGTCCGCTTTTTCTCCCACGATTCTTTCGCATATTCTATCTGTTCATAGGCGTATGGAACAGCTTCTTTTACACAAAGCTTATCATCCAGATTTTCTGCAAGGAGCGCTGCTGCAAGCCAGTTGCGCTTTTCCTCTTTTTTATCCCACGGTTTCCTGCCCTTTCTTTTATCTTCCTGCAGATGATCACAGGCTCTCTTTGCATATTCTAAAGCCTTGTCAACATGGGATTCTGACGCTTCCTCCTGCGCACGTTCCAGCAGACTATCTTCATAATATGCCCGGTCTACATGAACATATTCTTTCTCACACAATTCTTCAAAATAAGCAAAGCTCAGATCCCACGCTTCCTTCTCACGCTGAGCCCACTGCACTTTGTTATCCAGCTTCTGCTGTCCTAATAGTGCCGCAATGTCTTTTGCGAAAAAGGACGCCTGAACTGCCACCTGCTGCTGCCAGTAATCCGTATGTGCGATCTGATATGCCCGCTTACACACATTGAGGCTCTCATAACGATACTGGTAACGTTGTTCTCTTTCCACAACGTGACCGTAGAAGTTCAATGTCCGTGATAATAGCTCCAACGTCTCCACACAGGTATCTTCCTCGCTTAATGCTCTCGCAAGCTCCAGCGCTTCTTTTGCACAGTGCATCGCCTGATCCGGAGCCTCCTTTTCATAATGTCTTGTGGCTTCCAGACAGATCTCAATTTTGGCTATCCGCACTTTCCTTTTCCGGGCAAACTCCGGATGTTTTTCACACAATGCCAGTGCTTTTTCCAGATATTCCGGCACAGATTCTTTTCGATACTGCCGACTTCTCTCTGCAAACAATTTACAGAAATGCATATACCAGATAACCGCATCCTCTCCTGCCTCCTCACTGTCAGAAAGTTTTTCCACATCTCGCATAAGAGCCTGCAATACTGCGAAACCTTCTTCTATATGATCCGTCTCAAACAGATTCCACATTTCTGCATAATTGATCTCAATTTTTCTTAATTTTTTTCTATCAGAATCCTGCATATGAGTAAGGATGCTTCTTGCTGACTGAATATGTCTTTTACTGTCTTCCAGATTATCATCATGCAAAAGTTCTTTTAGCACGTCTACTTTCAGCTCAGCTGGAAGAGCTGGAACCAGGCAGATCTTTTCATATACATTTCTTTTAAATCTAGCTGTTATTTGATCTCTTTCATATCTGTTTACCGTTTTCCAGAAAGCAAACAGTTTCTCCACATCTGTGTTATCCGCTTCATCCAGCATCTCCATAAAATATGCTGTCGCATCTTCGTCTTCATCCAGCATCTGCACTGCCAGTTGCTGTACCTTTTCATAAGTATCCCAGTCTTTACATTCCTTCAGTACTTTTCCCCCAAGTACATCTTTACTCTTCAGAATATGTACATAGCCCTCCCGCTCCATAAACTCTGGGTTGACAGCACTATAATCAATAAAATACCGACGCATCTCGTCTGCCTCTTGCCCCATATCCTGTATCATTGCCTCATAAAAGATACGATGTGCAAAGATCCATTTGCCATCTTCCTTTTCCGTAAATACATCATATAGGTAATACAATATTTCCTGAAACTTAAGCTGTGAAAATTCAACGGACTGCTGCTTTAAGATATCCCCAATCTCCCGTTCAGAAAGCCCTGTACCAGAAAGAGCGATCAGATAAGCGACCTTTTTAAAGAATATACTCTCAAATATCTCACTGACACGAGCAAACAACATTGCCGACAACTCCGCCACCTGTTCCGGAGCCTCTTTGATGATTTTCTGCATGTACAGATGCAGTCCGTCCATACCGGGAGCAATTTTCTCTGCCTCTTTAAATTCCTCCTGACACATGGCAAACAAACGCTGCAGAAGAAGCGAAAGGAAAAGTGGATTCCCGGATCCATCCTTTTTACATATCATTGCCTCTACGATAGCATCAACTTTCTTGCCGCGATGTGCACTTGTCTTTTGAATCAGCTGCCTTTTTTCCTCACTTGTAAATCTTTTCACTTCAATGAGGCGAATTCCCTTTGCTTTCATCAGCACATGCTCATATGGGAAATCATTCAGTGAAGACGTGATCATACAGAGATTCGGGCACAGCTCCAGAATATCCAGATATGCCTTTTTATAATCCGGGAATAGTTGATCCAGCGCATCAATAAAGCAAAACACTGGCTTCCTCATAAGCCTCCTGTCCAGTTCTCTGAGATAAACATTCTGGTTCTCAGGATAGAAATCATGCTCCATCCCCAGCATCTCTTCCATCCGATAGATCAACACAGATTTTAACGTCGTCATATTCTGACATCCCGGATTGCCACTAAAGTACAGAATCGTCTCTGCACCTGCATCCTTTGCCTGCTGTTCCAGATAAGCAATAAGCGCACTTTTCCCACTTCCGGCATCTCCTGACAAATGGATGCACTGCATAAACCACAGCCCTTCCATCGCTTTATTTTCTTCATATAATCTGGGAGTATATACAGACAGATATCTTTCTTTCGTACACTGAGCGTCCAGCAGATATTGCTGTATGGGATCTTTCGCCTTCCGTGCTCCCAATTCTACCCGCAGCATATCCTCCATCATACCGTAAATACGCTCTCCGAGCTCTTCCATGCCTGTCAGACATTGCCTTTCTTCGTCCCATTTCACCTCATATTCCAGTACTTTCGCATTCTTTTTTGCACAGATCTGTTCCTTCAAAATCCTGAGCTTCTGCTCATGTTCCGGGCTTTCCGCCAGATAAATACCTCGTTTGTCCACAGGAATATGATCCAGGAAATCAGGATTACGAAAACAAAAGATACATCTCTTAAGTGTCTCTTCTTCACTGAGCGCACCGTATTTGATTTCCAGATTTGTAATACTCAAGGACTCTTCATACTGCGCCGTCACGCGTTCATCCCGGAGAGACTCCACGATACCCATATCCGGAACCCAGCCATACCGATCCCCCAGCAATACAATAATATATGGCTTACAGCGGTCAATAGCATCAATACAGACACGCAGTACCTGATAATTACTCTCTTCTTCACTCATCTTATATGTGTCCACACCCCAGCGGAGATCCAGTTCCTGAATATCTTCTCCATACTGTCCCACCAGACGCCTGAGTCTCGGAAATATTTTTTCATGAAGAAAATCTCGTTCCGCCTGCATATCTTTAAATGTACTGGAAATAAATACAGATCTCATAGTTTGTCCTCCTGACAGTCGTATAATATATGTTTATTATACTGTATTTCTTCCCTTTCAGGCATAAAAAAAGCTGTTCTGAAATCTTTCTCATTTCAAAACAGCGTCTGTAAAGTGAGCGTGCGGGGATTCGAACCCCGGACAACTTGATTAAAAGTCAAGTGCTCTACCACCTGAGCTACACGCCCATAATAACTGGGCTAGTTGGATTCGAACCAACGAATGCAGGAGTCAAAGTCCTGTGCCTTACCGCTTGGCGATAGCCCAATAATAAAAAAAGAAAGGTGGGTAAAGGGACTCGAACCCTTGATATCCAGAACCACAATCTGGCGCGCTAACCAACTGCACCATACCCACCATATTAATTACTTATCGAACTATGCTTGTCCAACTAAGTACACTTAGCATTATTCAATTGTCTGTGGTCCTAACGAGCCTGGGGGGATTCGAACCCTCGACCTACGGCTTAGAAGGCCGTTGCTCTATCCAGCTGAGCTACAGACTCAAGCATTCTCTTTAGAACACCTCTTAAAGCTTTGTTTTAAGGCTTTAAGAAAGCGGGTGATGGGAATCGAACCCACGTATCCAGCTTGGAAGGCTGGTGTTCTACCATTGAACTACACCCGCAAGTTATCGGGGTGACAGGATTCGAACCTGCGACCTCCTGGTCCCAAACCAGGCGCTCTAGCCAAGCTGAGCCACACCCCGTTCTCTATTTCTCTGTCACTTTGAGTCGTTCCCTCCGTGACACATGTTACATTATATAGTATGACCCTAAGCTTGTCAACAACTTTTTTAAATTTTTTTCAAATCTCCGTTTGCCGGATTATCAATCAATTCTCCTTTCTCGTCAAACCGGGAACCATGGCATGGGCAATCCCATGTATGCTCTGTTTCGTTCCACTTAAGAGCACAACCCATATGTGGGCAGCGCTTTCCTGTGACTGTCAGCAGATTCTTAACTGCTTCACAGACATTCAGCATAAGCTGTGGCTTAATCATACTCCGGGAAGGGTCAAATAATTCCTGACAGGGATTTTCTTTCTCTCTGATCATATCGGAAAGGAGCATTGCCGCCACCATGGAAGAAGTCATTCCCCATTTATTAAATCCTGTTGCCACGTAACAATTCGGAAGTCCTTTTGCATATTGTCCAATGTAAGGAATTCCATCCAGGCTCATACAGTCCTGTGTTGCCCAGAAGCCTGCTTCTGCTGCCTGCGGATAATACTTCCGGGCAAATGCACGAAGCTCCTGCCAGTTTCCGCCCGTCTTTCCTGTACGATGATCTCCGCCTCCGACAAACAACAGATCCTTGTAATTGCGAAAGGACATTCCCGTCTTCTCATCATCTACGTACATTCCATTCAGATTCGGCGCATTTTTCAGTGCAAGAACATAAGAGCGGTGCTGATACAGCTTCAGGAAATACATACCGTGCTTATTATCTATCGGAAAATGTGTTGCAAAAACCGCCTTGTCAAAGCGAATGCTTCCTTTTTCTGTAACTGCCAGATTATCTTTAAACTCTTTCACGAAAGTATGCTCATAGATGCGAAGATCGCGGGCGATCCGAGAAAGAAAGAGAAGTGGACGAAACTGCGCCTGCTCTTCAAATGCAACTGCACCTGCAACCGGAAATGGAAGTTCTGACGCCTCTACTATCTGCTTGTGAAGCCCCAGCTGTTCCAGTGCCTGTATTTCCTGTTCCAGTTTTTTACGATCATTCCGTGTATATACATAGGAAGTCTTAAATTTGAAATCACAATCGATATATTTGCAGAGTCTGGCATATTTTTTTACTGCATCCTGATTCGCTTTTAAATACAGCTGCGCCCATTCTTTCCCTTTACTGTTTAATAATTTGTGATAGATCAGTCCATGCTGTGCCGTTATCTTAGCGGTTGTATTTTTCGTGATACCAGAACAAATCGTTCTCCCTTCCACAAGAATATAATCCACCCCGCTCTCCTGCAGAAAGTATGCACACAAAAGCCCGGCAATTCCGCCGCCGATAATAAGTACATCCGTCTTTATCTCTCCCTCTAAAGTCTGGAAATGCGGCATTTCCACACCCTCTGTCCAAATTGACTCCATCAAAAAACCACCCTTCCTACAGCCGTTCTACATTTTTGTATAGTCTGTACAAAGGGTGGTTATTTATACGTAGTTTAATTCAAAATGAGTCTCTCCGGCATCATCTATTTCCATGATCATGTATGTTCCTCTTCTTCCCTGCTGTCTCGGATAGGCAATACTGCCTGGATTTAAAATGACCAGACCATCCTCCTTCGAAAATGACGGCTTATGTGTGTGTCCGTACATCACGATGTCCGCTCCACGTCCTTTTGCCTCTTCCCGCAGACGTTCTTCACCCAGACTCACGTAGTAGTAATGCCCATGTGTAATAAAGACATGATGCTCACCAATAAAGAATTCTTCTTCTCTTGGAAGATCAGAAAAGAAATCATTATTTCCAGCAATAATATGTACCGGACATCCGGCGAGAGCCTCAATATAAGCCTCGGCCCCTTCTGCATCTCCCATATGGATCAGCATATCTATTCCTTCCGTCTGTTCGAGTACCTTTTCCAGATTTTTATGCGACTTATGTGTATCACTTACAATCAGAATTTTCATCACTGTCTGCTCCCTGTCTTTTTCTCAAGTATCACTCTCATTTTGCGAAGTCCTTCTCCCCGGTGACTCAGCTCATTCTTCTTTTCAGGCGTAAGCTGTGCACTTGTACATCCATATTCCGGCAGGAAAAATACCGGATCATATCCAAAACCGTTTTCACCGATAATCTCATGTCCGATCATGCCTTCCATTGTTCCTCGTACGACCTCTGTTGTCCCATCCGGAAATGCCGCTGCAATCGCGCACACGAATCTTGCCGTACGCTTCTCATCCGGCACTCCTTCCAGACGGTCAAGGAAAGACTGGTTCTTAATATCATACGATGTATCCTCGCCCATATATCTGGCCGAATAAATTCCCGGCTCTTTGTTCAGATAATCGATCTCCAGACCAGAATCATCTGCAAGAACAACTGCATCCTTGTATTCCGGAATCGCATGTGCCACACGGGCGATCTCAGTAGCCTTGATCAGCGCATTTTCTTCAAATGTTGTTCCGTTTTCTACAACATCCGCCTGAATTCCGGCTTCCTTTTGAGAGAAGATTTCCATTCCAAGATCTGCAAGGATCATGCGAATCTCTACCATTTTATGTTCATTGCCTGTCGCAAATATTATCTTATCCATTGTCTCTTATTCCTCCCTTGGCTTTCTCGGTGGTTTCGGTCCCAGGTACTGGTAAAAATATGTTTTCAGCATGCCATTATATATCTTGCGGTTCTTGTCCGCTTTTCGCCCTACGTAACGTTCTGCCTCTTCATAAGAAGTAATCATATACACTGACCATGAATCCAGCTTACGGAAACTCTCGCCAAAGGCCCGGTAAAGCTCCGGAAGGTCTTTCTTATCCTCCAGTCGTTCTCCATACGGCGGATTCGTAATAATAAATCCATATTTCTTCGGATGGCTTAAATTCCGTACATCCCTTTCCTGAAAATGAATCAGATGATCCACACCGGCTTCTCTGGCATTCCTTCTTGCAATTTTAATGACGGAACCGTCCACATCATATCCCTGGATGTCTGTAATAATATCATCCATAATCAGGTCATTTGCCTCATTTACCGCTTCATACCACAGCTTCTTCGGAATCACATTGGTCCAGGCCTCTGCCGTAAATGAACGGTTCATTCCCGGAGCAATATTAGCCGCCATCATCGCCGCTTCTATCGGAAATGTACCACTTCCACAGAACGGATCCACCAGTATACGATCCTTTTTCCACGGCGTCAGCATAATGAGCGCTGCCGCCAGAGTCTCTGTGATCGGCGCTTTTCCCGACACCTCACGATAGCCCCTTTTATGAAGCGAGATACCAGAAGTGTCGATTCCCACAGTAACCATGTCCTTCATCAGGAACACGCGCACCGGATAAGAAGCACCATCTTCCGGAAACCACTCCATATGATAATGCTCAGAAAGTCTTCTGACCATCGCTTTCTTCATAATAGACTGTATATCTGACGGACTGAACAGCTTACTCTTAACAGATGCCGCCTTCGCCACCCAGAACTTCCCGTCCTTCGGAATATAATTCTCCCAGGGAATAGCTCTTGTCTTCTCAAACAGCTCCTCAAACGTTACCGCACGAAAGCTTCCTGCTTTCAGAAGAATTCGCTCCGCTGTCCGCAGAAATATATTTGCCCGGCAGATAGCTTGTTCATCACCGTAAAATGTTACCCGTCCATCCTCCACACCTGCGATCTCATAACCCAGGTCAAGAATTTCTCTCTTCAGCACCGATTCCAGTCCAAAATGGCACGGCGCAATTAATTTCAGTTTATTCATGAATTTCTCCATTCTTCTACATGCATTTACTCATTTATCTTACTTTGTACACTTCCTGTTTGTCAATCAGATTCCTTGATTTACTGCCGAATATAACAAAAAAGCATGTGACGCATCACATGCCTTTTTGTTCATTGAGCCTGATTAGTAGTTACTGTTCTCATTCATGGAATTTCTGTCAGATACATTCTTGTTTGATGCATTCTTGTTGGACGCATTCTTATTGGATGCATTCTTATTAGATGCATTTCTGTTGGATTCATTCTTGTTGGATGAGCTCTGAGTTGATGAACTGTAATTCTTATTATTCATTTCAATTCCTCCTAATCTTTTTTGCTACACGGTTAGTATGTCCGCAAAGAAGGAATTTATGTATTTTATTTTAAAAACATTTTTACAGTAAAAGACCGATGGGGGAGCCATCGGTCTTTTGAGGGGAGTATAAATAATTAATAAGGGGTTGTAGAAAGTTCGCTTTCTACATGTTTAAGTATAATATAAGAATCTGCAAAAAGCAAGCGAAAAATTAATTTTTTCTTAATAATCAGGGACAGAGCTTTTCTTCCGCTGGTACAACGCTTCGCATTGTACCATGCTCAGAAAACCTCTGTCCCTTTGGTTAACGTCGCCGGTTTAGCAACCGGAAAACGACTACTATTATTAAAACTGGCAGGATAAGTGGTGCAAACAGGCTGACGATACCGCTGACCACTGCTATTACGATCATAACCACGCCTACGATGCCAAGTACAAGTAACAGCTTCTGCCACCATGTGTTAAGTCCGAAGCTATATACACGCGGGCCGCCGGACTGTCGGCTATTCTGCGTATTCTTCTCCGGCTCGTAACTGTAGCTGTCATATGTTCCTGCATTTCCTTTTGCGCTACTTGAATCAATGATCGTCTGCGCGATAACCCACGGATCTCCAAGCTCAGCTATAACTTCTGCCTCATTTCTTCCTTTTCGCACTTCATCACTGATGTAACTGCTATAATAATTCACATTTTCCTGTATTACGGAACCGCTCAGATCATTAGCAAGTGCTGCCCTGAGCTTTTCCAGAAATTCACTTTTTGTCATGAATGCCTCCTGATAATCTCCCAAATATACTCTGTAAAGTAAAAACCTTGCACTTAGAATATCACATTCACATGCTCTTTCCAAGTGCAAGGTTCTTAAATTTTTCTGATGTATTTATGAAATATTATACTTCAAAAATCAGATCGCCATATGACGGCATCGGCCATGCTTCTTTATCTACGATCATTTCCAGTTTATCTACCGGTGCACGAAGCGCTTCCATAGCAGGTACAACTTCAAAGTGATAGTATCTTCCCTGTGCTTCTCCCTCTTCCATCTCTGCTGCTTTTTCTGCAACAACAGTCAATGCTCCCAGTGCTTTCTTTGTTTCTGCAAGAAGTGCTGAAACTTCAGTGAGAAGATCACTCTGTACAGTCGCGTCTGCTCCTGCAGCTTTTACAGCAATTACTGTGTCTGCAAGAGATTTTGTATATTTCACAACAGCAGGAATAAACTGCTTGCTTGCCATATCTATCATTGTACGTGCTTCGATATTAATTGCCTTTGAGTAATTCTCAAACTTAATCTCGGCACGGGATTCCAGCTCAGCTCTTGTAAATACTTTAAACTTCTCAAACATTGCAACAGACTTCTCTGTTGTAAGTGCAGGAATTGCCTCAACCATAGAACGAAGATGTGGAAGGCCACGTCTCTCTGCTTCAGCAACCCATTCGTCAGAGTATCCATTACCGTTAAATACGATTCTCTGATGTTCCGTTGCGTATTTCTTGATTAGATCATGCACGGCCATCTCGAAGTCATCTGCTTTTTCCAGTTCATCACAGGCTTCTGCAAATGCTTCTGCTACGATTGTGTTAAGTACTACGTTCGGTCCTGCGATAGAATCACGGGAACCAACCATACGGAACTCGAATTTATTTCCTGTAAATGCAAATGGTGATGTTCTGTTTCGGTCTGTTGCATCTTTTGAAAGATTTGGAAGTGTGCTTACACCTGTTTCCAACTTTCCGCCTTTCAGACTGTGTGTTGCTTCACCCGTACTGATGAGCTGTTCCAGAACGTCGCTTAACTGTTCACCAAGGAATACAGAAATAATTGCCGGAGGTGCCTCATTTGCACCAAGTCTGTGATCATTACCCGGATCAGCTGCGGATTCACGAAGAAGATCCGCGTGATCGTCTACTGCTTTCAGGATACATGTAAGCACGAGAAGAAACTGCACATTTTCGTGAGGTGTCTTTCCCGGATCCAGAAGATTCTTTCCGTCGTCTGTCGTCAATGACCAGTTGTCATGCTTACCGGAACCATTTACACCTGCAAACGGTTTCTCGTGAAGCAGACATTTCATACCATGCTGACAGGCAACTCTCTTCAATGTCTGCATAACAAGGTGGTTGTGATCCACTGCAATATTACAAGGTGCATAGATTGGTGCAAGCTCGTGCTGTGCAGGTGCAACCTCATTGTGCTGTGTCTTTGCAGATACACCCACTTTCCAGAGTTCTTCATTTACATCCTTCATAAATCCCGCAATTCTCTGACGAATTGTTCCGAAATAATGATCGTCTAACTCCTGTCCTTTTGGAGGCATTGCTCCAAAAAGTGTACGACCTGTATAGATCAGGTCTTTTCTCTGCATGAACTTTTCAGCATCTACAAGGAAGTATTCCTGCTCCGGTCCAACGGAAGGTGTTACCTTTGTTGATGTTGTATTACCAAAAAGACGAACAAGGCGAAGCGCCTGTTCATTGATTGCCTCCATGGAACGAAGAAGCGGTGTCTTCTGATCAAGTGCTTCTCCTGTATAAGAACAAAATGCTGTAGGAATACATAATGTCGCACCAGCCGCATCGTGTCTTACAAATGCAGGTGATGTACAATCCCATGCTGTATATCCTCTTGCCTCAAATGTTGCTCGAAGACCGCCTGATGGGAAAGATGAAGCATCCGGCTCTCCTTTAATTAATTCCTTGCCAGAGAAACTCATCAGCACTTTACCGCTTGGAAGCGGAGCGGAGATAAAAGAATCATGTTTCTCAGCAGTAACTCCTGTAAGCGGCTGGAACCAGTGAGTATAATGTGTTGCCCCTTTTTCAATTGCCCACTCTTTCATCTCATGTGCGATGACATCAGCAGTTGCAAGGTCCAACTCTTTACCTTCCTCGATGGTCTTCTTCAAATCTTTGTAAACTTTCTTTGGAAGACGTTCCTGCATGACAGTATCATTAAATACATCTTCTCCAAAAATTTCTGCTACCTTAATTGCTTCACTCATGTCTCCTACGTTTCCTTTCTCTTTATTATAGCTTTGAACTTAAAAAAGGCACTCCAACTTACATTGGAACGCCTTTGTTCTTTTCTATGCCTGTTAGTATAACTCACTCAGTCAAAAAAGGCAAGTGAAAATTTTATCAATTACTCAGCTTTTCCAACAGAGCCAAACAATTCCATTTTCTCTTTTACTTTTTCAATGATTGCTTCATAACCTGGTTTCAGCAGTTTACGCGGATCATATCCTTTACCTTCGCGGTCTTTTCCAGCCTCGATATATGCGCGTGTAGCATCTGCAAATACCAACTGACATTCTGTATTAACATTAATCTTAGCAACACCAAGATCAATTGCTTTCTTGATCATATCATCCGGGATACCTGTACCACCGTGAAGTACTAACGGGAGGTCTCCTGTAAGCTTCTGGATAGCATCCAGAGTCTCAAAGCTAAGTCCAGCCCAGTTTGCAGGATATTTTCCGTGAATGTTACCGATACCTGCTGCCAGCATATCAACGCCAAGGTCAGCAATCATCTTACATTCCTGCGGGTCAGCACATTCGCCCTGTCCGATAACACCGTCTTCTTCTCCACCGATAGCTCCAACTTCTGCTTCAAGAGACATTCCCTTTTCTTTGCAGATAGCGATCAGTTCTTTTGTCTTTGCAACGTTCTCTTCGATTGGATACTTGGAACCATCAAACATGATAGATGTAAATCCTGCTTCGATACATTTCTTACATCCGTCATAGGTACCATGATCAAGATGTGTAGCAACCGGAACAGTAATTCCCATCTCTTCGATCATAGCTGCAACCATATCCTGTACTGTCTTAAAGCCTGTCATATATTTTCCAGCGCCTTCAGATACACCAAGGATAACCGGAGACTGTGTCTCCTGTGCTGCTGTCAAGATTGCCTTTGTCCATTCCAGGTTGTTAATGTTAAACTGTCCTACTGCATAGTGGCCAGCTACTGCTTTTTCAAGCATTTCTTTTGCTGATACTAACATATCAAATTCCTCCAATTTCCGTACCGATGCAGGCTTTGCATCAGCCATGATATTTCACTTGTTTCATTATATCTCATAAGCGAAAAAAAGACAAGGAAAAGTAATCTGGGACGGGGTTTTTTGAAAAAAACCCCGTCCCAGATTCAAAATACCCCGTCCCCAACAAAAAAACCGCCAAAGCTCAACGCTTCGGCGGTCGTACAATGACTCCCAGGGGAATCGAACCCCTGATTCCAGCGTGAGAGGCTAGCGTCTTGACCGCTTGACCAGGGAGCCATACTTATCTCGTACTTGCCCATTATAGCAAAGAAAGCTAAAATAGGCAAGTACTTTTTTTATTTATTTTATCTTTTTCTCCATCAATCCATTTACACGGTCAGCAGGCACCATGATTTCTAACTGTTTCTGCAGATTCTCAATCTCCACATAGTCATGTTCGCCGCCAAATTCCCCATCCAGAGTCCACGGTATCTCTTCGATAGACTCAAATGTAATCTTTCCTGTCTTGAACGTATACATATGCTTCGTATCGATCTGTTCGATCAGAAGTGCCGCAATAATTTCCTGCAGTTCGATTGGATTCTTCGGTGCCTTGATGAGTGTCACTTCAAAAAGTCCATCATCAAATACGATCTGCTTTCCGACCATGTTGCGGAATCCTCCAACAGAACGTGAATTTGTGACCATTCCATAGATAAACTCTCCCTCAAGCACCTCACCATCATGCTCCACTATCATGTGATAAGAAGGCACATTAAACAGACGTTTTGCCCCTTCCAGAATGTATGCCAGATGTCCAAGGACATTCTTCATATTCTGATCTGTCTCGTAAGATACATCTGTAAAGAGACCAAATGCAGCAATATAAACAAAAATACCTTTATTAAAACGACCCACATCGCATGGAAATAGTTCACCATTGACCGCATTATCTGCAGACTCCAGAATCCCCCTTGGAATATGGAGACTTCTGGCAAAATCATTCGTTGTACCTGTCGGAATGTAACCGATCGGATCTTTCTTTTCACGCTGCATCATACCGGTTACCACTTCATCGAGCGTGCCATCGCCGCCACTGCAGACAACGAGCTCATACATATCCGAATCATATTCTTTTACCTTTCGATACGCATCCCGATATGACTGCGTTGGATATATCGTCACCTCATATCCTGCTTTTACAAAAATATCAACGATATCTGATACTTTTGGCTTAAGCAGTTCTTTTCCCGCATGGGGATTGTAAATAAACAACAATCTTTTCATAACAGATACCCCTTTCTTTTGTTCAAAAAGAGGGCATACTCCGATGCCCTCTGCCTTGTATGTAGTAAATGTCTGTTCTACGGAGTTGTAAGGAAATTCTCAATACCTTTAACTGCCTTTTCTTCGTCTTTTCCGTCAGCCACAACTTTCAGACTGCTTCCTTTTTCCAGTGTAAGACTCATCATACCCATAATGCTCTTCGCATTCACTTTTTTATTATCTTTTTCAAGATATACTGAGCTCTTATACTGGCTTGCTTCCTGCACAAGGTGTGCAATCGGATGCGTCTCCATATCCATTTCAAACTGAACCGTGACAGATTTTTCAACCATATACCTGATCCTCCTTACTCTTCCCTTAACTTCTCTGCTAACTCACTTAACTTTCTCAGCCGATGATTTACCCCGGACTTTCCGACCGGTGTCTCCATAAGCGCTCCCAATTCTTTGAGCGTCGCCTCCGGATACGAAAGACGCGTAAGGGCAACGTCTTTTAAACCATCCGGCAAATGTTCAAAGCCAATCTTATCCCGGATATAGGTTATATCCTCCATCTGCCTTACTGCGGCAGATACGGTTTTATTAATATTGGCTGTCTCACAATTAACCTTACGATTGACAGAATTACGCATTTCCTTCATAATTCTCACGTTCTCCAGTTCCATGAGTGCGACATGTGCCTCCATGATATTCAGCATGTCTACGATCTGCGAACCTTCCTTTAAATATACCACATAAGTCTTCTTACGCAGTACGATCTTCGCCTCTGTTCCAAAGCTATTCATCATATCCCTCAAATATTCCGCCTGTGCTTCAGAATCACAGACAATCTCCAGATGATACGACTTACTTGGATCACTCATTGAACCTGCTGCAATAAACGCGCCCCTGATATATGCACGTTTACAGCAGACCGCCTGCACAATCGTATTTTTTACAGCAAGCAGTTCTTCTCCCTTCCAGTAAAGATCATAACTACAGCTGCCTTTTACCGCATTTCTTCGAATGGCGATATCAGTCTCTATATTAAATGTTTTTTCCATTAATGTAAAGCATTTTCTTGCAACCTGAAAATTTTCCGAATGAAACTTCAAAGTACATACACCTTTTTTATCTTCCGAAAACTCTCCGCACATATGCACGATCGCCGAAAGTTCCGCAAGATTACAGTGCCTTGCTTTCGCATAATGGTCTGCCAGCTCTTCTTTTATTTTTCCTGAAAATGACATATTGCTCTACCTTGCTTTTGTAATCGCATCTTTCCCTATATCACGATGTTCGATGCGAATTCCGTAATTTTCTGTTCTGTCAAGTGCCTCAAAAAGCTCATTTGCCAGCGTAACTGACCGATGTTTTCCTCCGGTACAGCCAACTGCAATGACAAGCTGTGTTTTCCCTTCTGCAATATAATTAGGAATCAAAAATTCCACCATATCCGTAAGCTTCTTAAGAAATACACCTGCCTTATCATTATTCATCACATAATCACGAACCGCCTGATCATTACCACTTTGCGGACGTAATTCTTCTATATAATATGGGTTCGGAAGAAAACGCACATCAAATACCAGATCTGCATCACTCGGAATCCCATACTTGAATCCAAAAGACAATACCGTAATATAAAGATTCTTATATTCCTTATTCTGCACAAATATTTTATTCAGCTCTTTCTTAAGCTCTCTGGTCAGCATATGGCTGGTATCCACCACGTAATCCGCTTTCTGCTTCAGAAAACCAACCCGCTTTCTCTCCTGTTCGATCCCCCTGTCCACTCTCCCGTCACTTCCGGACAGCGGATGAAATCTCCTTGTCTCTTTATAACGCTTGACAAGAACATTATCACTGGATTCCAGATATAATATCTCATACTGGAAATCGGCCTTGTCCATCTCTTCCAGCACATACTGCAGTTCATCAAAGCTCTGACCGCTGCGGATATCTACGCCCAATGCCGCTTTATTCACTTCTGTTCCCGGCACACCGATGAGCTCCACAAACTTTGGGATCAGCGGAACAGGCAGATTATCTACACAGAAATATCCCATATCCTCCAGCATCTTAAGTGCTGTACTTTTTCCTGCTCCAGACATTCCCGTAACGATCACAACTCTCATCTTAAAATTCTCCTAATCTTTTCACTTCTGGCTCCAATACAACCCCAAACTTCTCTTTTACACGTGCAGATACCTGATTCATCAGATCATTGATATCCGCCGCTGTAGCATTATCCTTATTAATAACAAAGCCACAATGCTTTTCGGACACCTGCGCTCCACCAACCTCAAAGCCTCTAAGTCCCGCATCCTGTATCAGTTTCCCCGCAAAATATCCTTCCGGTCTCTTGAACGTACTACCCGCACTTGGATACTCCAACGGCTGCTTCGTCGTTCTCTTCTTTCGCAGTTCATCCATTTTCTCTTTTATCTGATCAGCATCTCCTTTTTTCAGAGACAGGACAGCTTCCAGAACAATATACCCTTTTTTGGCGATTCGACTTGTACGATATCCCATATCCAGCTCTTCTTTTGCAAGTGTAAGAACCTCACCATCTCCGGTAAGAACTGTTACTTCTTCCAGAACATCCTTCATCTCACCGCCGTAAGCACCGGCATTCATTACACAGGCGCCGCCCAGCGTTCCGGGAATACCGGATGCAAATTCAAAACCGGTAAGTTCTGCCGCCAGTGCCTGATTCGCAATCTGCGAAAGAATCGCTCCTGCCTGCGCAGTAATCCGCTCTCCGTTTACTTCAATCCGGCTCATGCTGCGATAACACTGAATAATCACACCCCGGTAACCCGCATCTGACACAAGCAGGTTGCTTCCGTTTCCTATTATATAAAATGGTATCTCATATTCTCTGCACAGGCTGACTACCTGGCGGATCTCGTCGATACTCCCTGGCACAACAAAGTAATCTGCCGGTCCACCTACGCGAAATGTCGTATGAGGCTTCATTAATTCATCAATTTTTACATTTTCTTCTGATACAATATTCGTCAATTCATCATAAAAATTCTGATTCATAATCGTCTCCATAACAATAAATTCTCTGTACATCATACAATAAATACTCTTTAAATTCAACGTGCACTTGCAAAATCACTGGAAATGCGTTATATTTATGCCAACTATATTTTTAAAGGAGATGATCTATCATTGGACTCGAGTGACGTCACGCAGCTTATTATTCTAATTATTTTGTTAATGCTTTCTGCTTTCTTTTCATCCGCAGAGACAGCACTGACAACCGTAAACAGAATTCGAATCCGCAGCCTTGCTGAAGAAGGCAAAAAAAGTGCAGAAACTGTATTAAAAATTACCGACGATTCCGGGAAGATGTTAAGTGCTATCCTGATTGGCAATAACATTGTGAATCTGTCCGCAGCATCCCTGACGACCTCGCTTGCCTATAATCTTGGCGGCTCAATGGTCGCAATTGCCAGTGGTATACTTACATTAATCATCCTGCTTTTTGGTGAGATCACGCCTAAGACTATGGCAACCATACATGCGGAGAAGATGTCTCTCATCTATGCACCAGTGATCAGTGTATTTATGAAGCTCATGACACCTTTTATTTTTATCATTAACGGATTATCTATGTGCATATTATTTATTCTGCGTATTGATCCAAATGACAAGAACCGTGCCATGACAGAGAATGAACTTCGTACGATTGTGGATGTAAGTCACGAAGACGGTGTAATTGAAACAGAAGAAAAGGAAATGATCTATAACGTATTCGATCTTGGAGATGCAAAAGCAAAGGATGTCATGGTGCCACGTGTACATGTAACATTTGCAGACGTAGAAAGCACCTACGAAGAACTAATTGACATTTTCCGGGAAGACAAGTTCACAAGACTTCCTGTTTTCGAAGAAACTACCGATAATGTCATCGGTACAATTAACATGAAAGATCTGCTTCTCTTCGATAATACACGGGAGTTCCATGTACGTGATATTCTGCGGGAAGCATATTTTACTTACGAATATAAGAACATATCCGAGCTTCTTGTTGAGATGCGGCAGGCCTCCTTCAATATAGCAATCGTTCTGGACGAATATGGCGAAACCGCCGGTCTCATTACTTTGGAAGATATTCTGGAAGAAATCGTCGGAGAGATTCACGATGAATATGATGAAAATGAAGAGGATTTCGTAAAACAGCTGAATGAATATGAGTATATTGTTGAAGGCTCTACAAATCTGGATGATCTGAATGACCGACTGGATCTTTCTTTTGAATCCGAGGATTATGATTCTCTCGGCGGGTTTATCATCGAACATCTCGATCGTCTCCCTGAAGTCGGAGATTCCATCGTGACAGATGACGGAATTAAACTTGTTGTAGAAACACTGGATAAGAATCGTATCGAAAATGTCCACGTATATCTGCAAACAGACAGAAGCAAAGACGCACAAGACTCTGCTACAACTGAATAGATAACATAAATCAAACGGGGCATATCCTTTCGATATGCCCCGTTTTTTCTGTTATTTCTATTTCTGTCCACGCATCAAATACAGGATTCCACCAAATAATCCAAAAATAATACCTGCATATATTGCCATACACATTACATTAACAATACATGCATCTACCGGAAGATGCCCTGCCACCACACAGAACAACATCCCCACTGCCAGCGCCATAACTGTCCAGCATATTATATTTACTGAAAGGAAAATCCCTGTAGCCATTTCCTCCGGACAAAATCTGTTTACAAGTTCCCACAGATGTCTCATCCCCGATTCCTCCTCATAGATAATACAGACTTTTTTTAATTTACGCATGTATTATACGAAAGGAATGTTAAATACTTTTGACCGGTTTTCGAAAATGTTTGTAAAATCAATTTATTCACATATTAACCATCAAGGTCTGGTATCCTTCCTGTTTTAATCTTCGCTCCATCGCTGCCGCCTGGTTCATGTCTTCAAAATCTCCTACCAGCACACCGATAAGAGGGCCCGAATCATCAATATATGCCGGGAATCCCTGTTCCTCAAGTTCTGCAAGCAGACGTCCGGCATTATTCCAGTTCCGGAACAGCCCCACCTGTACCCTGTAATGATTCTCCCTGATAACTCCGGCATTATTCAATGTATCCAGAATCCCCGTAGCAATCGCCTGTGCAATATCTTCAAAATTCTCATCGAATATCCGATTATCCACATCCGAATTGATAAATCCTACTTCTACAAGGACTGCCGGCATTTCTGTTCTTTTTAATACAACCAGGTTGGGACGTGCCATTACCCCAAGGTCTACAAATCCTACCGTCTCCAGCTGGGCATTTATTTCCTGCGCCATCTGATATTTCAATCCCGAAAGATCATAGACAAGGCTCTCTACCCCCATTACTTCATTATCCACGGGGAACGAATTACGATGAATCGATATAAAGAAATCCACTCCGGCATTATTTGCTTCCATTGCTTTTTGATAGGGACTTTCATACACATCCGTTGTACGCGTATATTCCACATCAATCCCATTGTTCTGTAATATTTCACCAACAGCCAATGTAAGCCGGAGAGCATCATCCTTTTCCTGGCGTCCCTGATATACCGCTCCGGGGTCAGAGCCACCATGGCCGGCATCTAACATAATTGAATAAGGCATAAAAATCTCCCTTCCCATATTCTTTCATAGAATCCTTCTATCTAAGAATATGCAAAAGGGAGATAAATCGTTCAATTTACTTTCGTTATTAACCTACAATTCTATATTTCTTATCGACTGCATTGAGAAGTACATGTCCTTCCTCTGTTACGAGTACGAGATCTTCGATACGAACACCATACTTTCCTTCAATATAAATACCCGGCTCAATAGAGAAGATCATACCCGGTTCAGCAACATTCTTATTGATCGGACTTACATCGCCATACTCGTGGTCTTCCTGACCGATAAAGTGTCCAAGACGAATCTTCCAGTACTCACTATAACCCGCCTCATCAATAAGGTCTCTTGCCTGTGCATCAATATCGCAGAAACGAACACCCGGTTTGATAACAGACTCTGCTTTTTCTACTGCTGTACGCACAAGATCATGGATAGCTGCCTGCTCATCATCAACAGATTTGCAATAGAATGTTCTTGTCATATCAGAGCAGTAACCTTTCCAGATACACCCCATATCAATCAGTACACATTCTCCCGCTTTCAGCGTCCTTGTTTCGCTTGGCTCATGGTGCTGGTCCGCTGCATTCGGACCGAAACATACGATTGTATCAAAGCTAAGTCCGCTTGCTCCTGCTGCAAAAAACTCTGCATTGATAAAATCTGCAACTTCCTTCTCAGTCATTCCCTCTTTGATAAAATCTGCAACCTTCTCCATAACACTGTCATTAATCACAGATGCCTCTTTCATGATTGCAATTTCCTCTTCATTCTTAACTGCTCGAACTCCGTCTACACAGTCGGAACCCCAGACTGTCTTCATCTGCGGGCAACGCTCCTGAAGCGGGATGAGGAACCGTGCCGGCCATGTCTTATCAATACCAAGTGTACTCTCTGTATCAATATGTTCCATCAGAACACCGATCTGATCATCCATGTCACTGAACCATACCTCTTCAAATCCTGTATTGGAAACATAATACAGATAGTTCAGGAATAATGTATGCTTGCCGCTTGTTCTAAGCAACAGCGCATACAGTCTCTCCCCCGGATTTACCATGATTCCTGTAAGGAAACGGATGCTTAACGGATCTGAGACGATCAGCTGAGTCAGGCCCTTCTCTTCCATTTTGGCTAATACTCTGTTAATTCTTTCATTCATTTTTAACCTCTCCTTGTGTTTTCATATGATGTTCTATTATTTCTGCGCCAGCTCATACATTGCTGCTGCAGTAATCTGAATGGAACGGACAAGATTATCCACATTTGCATATTCATCTGGCGCATGGATAACTTCCTCTTCTCCCGGGAAGATCGGTCCATATGCAACCATATTAGCAAAGGATTTCGCATATGTTCCACCACCGATTGCAATTGGTTCTGCACAGACATCGCCGGTCTGTTCACAATATACCTTTGTAAGCTTCTGTACAAGCTCGGAATCCTTCGGTACATATAAAAGCTTGTGAAGCTCACCTTTTACCTCAAATCCATACGCTTCCAGATTCTTTGTCATTGTCTCGGAAATATACTCTTCTGTTGTATTCTTTGGATAACGTACATCCAGCTCAAAATACAGCTTCTGTCCATCATATTTTACAATACCAAGGTTTACTGTTGTATTTCCTGTCTCTTCATCCTCAAAACAGATATCCAGAGACTTTCCATTTGTCTCGTATCCGATCTTATCCATGAAGAAATCAATCATCTTCTGTAAGTCTCCGCCAAAGTGGTTGCCTTTCAGTGCATCAAACAGGCGAATCGCTGCGTTCTTTCCAAGGTGTGGTGTACTTCCGTGCGCGCTCAGTCCCTCTGCAGTAACGATTGTCTTACCATCTTTTTTCTCAACGGTAATATAATCCTTTTCCTCTACAACAAGATCACCTTCCGCAACTAAAGTACATTTTGGAACAACAACATTCTTTGCAACGCCACCCTCAATAGACAGCACCTTAATCTCCGGAGCTTCTTCTATCTCTTTTGAAACATACCAGAAAGTCTGGCCTTTTTCACAGAAGATTGCCGGGAACTGTGCATCCGGTGTAAAACCAATTGTAGGAAGCTCTCCTCCTACCTTTATGTAATGTTCCACACAGGAAGAACCACTTTCCTCATCACATCCGAACAATACACGGATTCTTCTGTCAATTGGAAGTCCGAGATCGCGGATTGCTTTCATCGCATAAATTGCTCCGATCGTAGGTCCCTTATCATCCTGCACGCCACGTCCATACATCTTACCATCACGTACTTCACATCCAAGCGGATCTACTGTCCAGCCTTCCCCAAGCGGAACAACATCCATATGTCCAAGGACACCAACCATCTCTTCGCCGTCACCATACTCGATCCAGCCAACGCGATTATCAACATTACCTGTCTTAAATCCCATCTTCTCACCAAGCGCAAGCGCGTGATCAAGTGCCTTTTTCACATCTCTTCCGTATGGTGCATCCGGCTCCGGCTCTCCTTTTACACTATAGATCGCAACGCTTTCTTTGATGCTCTGAAGCATCTCATCCTTCATCTCGATGATTTTCTCATTTAATTTTTCGTAACTCATTTTGTGTCTTCCTCTCATTATCAAATATAATCTCAATTAGTAATAGTGTATCTCTTATTTTGATTTTGAGCAATAGAAGTCACGAAAATTCTTTGTCTATTTTTTATCTAAAAATGCAATTCTAGTACGCTCTTCCTGCAATTACTTCTTCTGTAACTTCAGTAACCTCATACTCTGTTCCATCGATCGTAATCGAAGGAACATCCGCGCCGTATACATAAATGCCTTCCTCTACATATTCCATTTTCTCCAGTTTCTCTCCCGCTTCAAGCTTTTTAATAAGCTCATCTACACGTGGTCCATATAATGGATTACATTCCGCATTACAAATAATTTTTCCGCTTAAAGTATCAGTAATACCAGCCTTTGTTGTATCAAAAGAAATAACCAGCATATCGCCATCAGGCCCTACTGTTTTTCCTGCTGCCTCAATTGCATCAATTGCTCCGAACGCTTCGTTATCATTTTCACAATAAACAACATTGATATTATCATACTGCTTTAACAAGGACTCCATAACTTCCTGTCCTTTTGCCTGCGTAAATTCTCCTGACTGGGCCGCAAGGATATTCCAGCCAAATTCTTTTGCACATTCTTCCAATGCCTTTGTTCTTCCAAGCTGTGCAGAGGACCCGATAACACCCTGGATATCAACAACATTGATTTCCTTAATTCCCTTTGCATCTGCATATTCTTTCAGCCATGTGCAGGCTTTCTTTCCTTCCAGCACAAAATCCGAACCTACCCAACAGGTAAACAGTGAATCGTCTGCAACATCTACCATTCGATCAATGATTATAACCGGGATGTCTGCATCTTTTGCTTCCTGAAGGACTGTCTCCCATCCAGTTTCCGTAATCGGTGCAAGCACAATATAATCCACTTCCTGCTGGATGAAATTACGGATGGCTGTAATCTGATTTTCCTGTTTCTGTTGTGCATCATCAAAGATTAATTTGTATCCGTTTTCTTCGCTGAGTTCTTCTTTCATACATACCGTAACAGCAGTTCTCCAGTCTGACTCTGCTCCAGTCTGCGCAAATCCGACTGAGATCAGTTCTTCTGCCCCTTCACTGTTTTCTTCCTGACTGTCTGAGTTTCCTCCACATCCGCCAAGTGCGAATACTAATGCAACACACATTAAAATTGATACGAGTTTTTTCTTCATATTATTTTCCTCCTGCTCCTATGTTTTTATAATTGTATCCATATTGTTTTTAATTCTGTATACTGCTGATTTGCCCAACGAGATTTATCTCTTCCAAAAAATCCGGATTGTTTAAATCCTCCAAATGGAGTGGTAATATCACCTTCCGAATAACAATTTACAGAAATAGTACCTGCCCTTAATTTACGTGCCATTCGATGCGCCGTTTTGATATCATCACAGAACAACGATGCCTGAAGTCCATATTCAGTGTCATTTGCAAGTCTGATTGCTTCTTCTTCCGTCTGAAAGGTCATTACCGCAAGTACCGGTCCGAAGATCTCCTCTCTTGCTATCCGCATATCCGGTGTGACTTCATCAAATATTGCAGGCGATACATAGTTCCCGCCTGATTCTTCATGAATTCTTTCACCTCCCATAACAAGTCTGGCACCTTCTTCTTTTCCGATTTCTACATATTTAAGGACAGTGTCCATATGACGAGGCTCAATCAATGCACCAAGTCTGTTCTCCGGATCAAATGGATTCCCTGTTTTCCATTCTTTTGTTTTTTCCACTACCTTCTTGAGGAAATCATCCTTTATACTTTTATGTACCAGTAATCTGGAATTGGAAGTGCAGTTTTCTCCCATATTCCAGAACACGGCTGTAACCGCCTGCTCTGCCGCGTAATCCAGGTCCTTCACATCCGGCATGATAATACACGGATTCTTGCCTCCGAGTTCCAGTATGATTCTCTTCGTATTAGACTCTCCGGATAAACCAAGCAGTTGTTTTCCTACTTCCGTAGAACCTGTAAATGTAAGAGCCGCAACATCAGGGTGTCTTGCCAGAGCTTCTCCTATAACCGAGCCACTTCCGGGAACAATATTTAAAACCCCGGCTGGTATTCCCGCTTCTACAGCAAGCTCGCCCATACGCAGCATCGTAAGTGATGTAAGCTTTGCCGGTTTTACTACAGCACAGTTGCCAGATGCAAGAATTGGTGCAAGTTTCCATGCCGCCATCTGCATTGGAAAGTTCCACGGAAGTATGGCACCTATTACTCCAAGTGGCTCGCGAACTACCATGCCGATATGGTCTGCATCTGTTGTCGTGATCACATCTTCCTGCTTATCAATCAGCTCTGCATGCCAGGAAAATGTCATTGCTGTTTCCGGGACATCTCCGGTAAGCGTATCAAAAACAGGCTTACCGCTGTCAAGACTTTCCATAACAGCCAGTTCTTCCTGATGTTCCAAAATCAGATCAGCAAAGCGCATTAATATCTGCTTTCTCTTAGCAGGCTCTAACTTTGACCACCTCCCGTCCGCAAATGCTTGTTTTGCCGCCTGCACTGCCAGTTCCACATCCTCTTCTATGCAGCTTGTAATGTCTGTAATTTTCTTTCCAGTAGCTGGATTGACTGTAACAAACGTTTCGCCACTTATAGAATCAACAAATTCTCCATTAATCAATGCTTTGGTGACAAAATTTAATTTTTTGCTCAGATTTTCATAATATTCCTTTGATTGAAATTCCATCTTTTCCTCCTTTCTCCAGCTTTTATAATGACATTAGCAACTGCAGCTCTTCTGCCGGCAGATTCTGCGCTTTCCCTATCATCTTGCAGATTGTATAAATTTTCGCCGCATGTTCTGCAGACTCTAACTTATTAAGTGCATCCCACACTGTTTCACCGACTGCTACAACACCATGATTTGCCAGGGCAAAAATATCTCTTCCTTTTTCAAGAATTTTATCGGCTCCCCTGTATAAATCTTCGGATCCTGGTCTTCCATATGGCAATACCTCTACCGCTTTATGATCCCAGACAAATTCTGCATGAGCCGGAAATTCAAATGTCTGATTGCACATAGCGAAAGCAGTCAGGAATGGGGCATGTGAATGAACAACTCCACCAATATTACTTCTCATATTGTACATTGCTGTATGCAAAAGAAGTTCTGACGATGGTTTGTGTAAACCCCCGATTTGTTTTCCTTCAGCATCCACTACAGCAACCATCTCTTCCGTCAACAGACATTTATTTATCCCACTTGGCGTAATGTAAATATGCTCGCCATCCTTTACCGATACATTTCCCTCATATGCATTTGTGAGTCCGTGCGCATCCATTCTTCTGGCAATTGCCAGCACATCTTCGATTGCCTTTTTATTCATTTTCTTTTCCTCCTTTATAATGGTCCACATCCATGTTCTACCATGAAACGATTCAGTGTCTCCTTATCCGCCGAACCTCTTGCTCCAATTTTCTTTGCCGCCAGATATCCACAGGCATTCGCAAGCTGCGCTGTCTTCTTTAATGGATAATTCTTCAGATATCCATAAATAAATCCGCCCTGAAAAGCATCCCCGGATCCCGTTGTATCAATAATATCTTTTCCGTCAAATGCCGGAACAACAATAACTTCTGTACATTCACCTACTTTATGTGCGACAACACACCCCGCTCCTCCGAGTGTTAAGATAAGAACTGTCGGTTGCAGCTTTTCATATAATTCTTTTGCCGCTTCCACCATATCTTTCTGCTCTGTAAGTTCTGGAATTGCCGCAGAACAAAGCTTTAACAAATCAATCTGCGGACATGTTGCCATAAAAAGCTCCGGTGTTGCATACCCATATTCATACAGATAATGTGGAGCGATATCAATATCCATGGATGTGATCACTCCATGTTCCCGACATAGTTTTGCCACTTCATAAAGTGGCTCCATCGGCATCTGTAACATTTCCATGTGTACCGCCTTCGCACTGCATATGTAATCTTTCATGCCTTTCAGCTCATCCCAGTCAAAATTACCAGCCGATGCCGGATGTATAATATGACATCGGTCCGCGTTATCTGAATTCACAAGCACCCATGCCACGCCGGTGCGCATCTCAGGAACATTGATACAGAAGGTCGTATCAATCCCTTCTTCTTCCAGATCTGTCCGTATATGATCCGCATAATAATCCATGCCCATCTTCCCAATATGTCCACATGACAGACCAAGCCGTGACACTTGCGTCAGACAATCCACCGCCACTCCGGCAACACCATATTCCTGATAACGCGTAGAATTAATCTTTTCTTCTGCTTCAGGAAATTTTGACACAAATGCAATAATATCGTAGTTTACTGCACCAATCGAAATAACCTCTACCTGTTTCACTTTTGATACCCTCACTTTCTTTTACATTTTGGTCATTTGTTCTATTTATTGCACAATTGTGCATTTTGTGGCAAAAAATAAGGTGATTTTACTCACGCTTATTTTTCATACATTTCAATCAACTCTCTCGCCAGTCCTTCATCAATAATAAGAATATCAGCAAATCCTCCCCTGAGTGCACCAATAAGCGCATCTCTTTTGTGCCTTCCACTTGCCATCAGAATCTTCTGCGGAATGGCTTTCAATACTTCTGGTGAAGGAGACATAATCCTCTTATGAATTGGCAGATTCATTACTTTACCCTGAATATCAATGAACCATGCAATAATATTTCCCACTGCTCCTGCTTCTCTGATCTCTTTCATCTCATTCCGATCAACTGCACCTGACCGACACAAAGAAGCATTATCCGATACATCAGAAACACCGATGAGAGCTTTTGTACATTCTGTAACACGTTTAAAAATTTCCTGTACACCACTGTCACTCATCAACACTTCTCTGATTTTTTCATTATCGACAACAACAGGGACTGACTTCAGAACACTATGCGCCCCAATTTCTCTCGTAATAGCAGTTACTATCTGCTGCGGATTCTCTATCTCACCTGAAGTAATGCCACCCATAAGCTGAATCGTCGTAATGTTCTTACTCTTATTAGGCTTTAAATAAGGAATCATCCATTTAAAAGACATTCCCCACGCAAGCCCCAACACTTCATTATCCTGTAGATTGGAATTTAGATAATCTGCCGCTGCACGCCCTACACTCAACTGTGTTGCATCAAGATCAGCACCTTCCGGCACAACTATTACTTCCGTAAGCCCAGCATAATCCTTAAGCTTCATCTCAACTTCTATACAACTTCTATATGCACCTTTAATATTAATCTCTACAATACCTTCCTGTCTGGCTCTGGAAAGCATACGTGTGACTTTTGATCGCGAAAACTTCAGATTCTTCGCAATCTCTTCGTGAGTCATTCCCTGAACATAGTACATCCACGCAACTCGTGTCAACAACGACTGTTCATTATCAAAACCATACATATCTTCTCTCCGCTTTGCACAATTGTTCGTCTAATATGTCAATTGTTCTCTTGTTGTTTTAATACTATAGTATTTTGTTAAAAAAGTCAACAGAAAAATAATATATATATCTTGCAAAATCTGGTCGACCGGATTATAATATTATCATAAATATAGCAGAAGATTCCAATGGCGGAAAAACCAGTGGGGATTTTCTGCATTTTTTTATGCTCATTATTAACTATATCATACAAAAAGAGAGGCGAAAGATATGCAATTCAAAGAAATTAATCCATCACCAAGAACACTTATGACACCTGGACCGGTAGAGGCTGACCCCCGAGTTCTTCGCGCTATGAGTGCACATATCCTCGGTCAGTTTGATCCGGAATTTACAGCTCTTATGAATGAAACAATGGAAATGGAGCGCTACGTTTTCCAGACAAAGAATCATCAGACATATGTTGTAGACACAACTTCCAGAGGTGGTCTTGAAACTGTACTGACCGGCGCGATCTGTCCGGGAGACAAAGTGCTGATCCCGGCTTTCGGTCGTTTTGGTTACCTTCTTGCAGAGATTCTGGAACGCTGCGGTGCCGAAATAACCTTACTTGAGCGCGAATGGGGAACCGTATTTGAACCAGAAGAAATCGAAGAGGCGCTGAAAAAAGATTCCTATAAAGCAGTTGCCTGCATTCACGGTGAAACATCTACTTCTATGATGCAGCCACTCAAAGAGATCGGTGAGATCTGCGAAAGACACGGGGCTCTTCTCATTGTCGACTCTGTAGCGACACTCGGCGGTGCAGAAGTAAAAGTAGATGAATGGAAACTGTCCGCATGTATTTCCGGTACACAAAAATGTATCTCTGCTCCGTCTGGTTCTGCTCTCATTACTTATAACAGCCAGATTGAAGACATCGTAAAAGCTCGTAAAAAAGTAGAAAAAGGCATTCGTACTGCAGACGATGTAGCAGGAACACTTGCCGGCATCCCAAGCAACTATCTCGACCTCGGACAGCTCGAAGACTACTGGAGTCCGAGACGTCTGAACCACCACACAGAAGCAACAAGCATGCAGTACGCTGTTCACGAAGCGCTCCGCTGCATTGTAGACGAGACACTGGAAGCAAGATTCGCGAGACACAAACTCAATGACGAAGCTCTTTGTGCAGGTCTTCAGGCAATGGGACTTAGCATTTTCGGCGACATTGCACACAAAATGCCTGTCGTTACAGCAATCAATATCCCGGACGGTGCAGATGGAAAAACAATCCGCTCCATGCTGCTTAACGACTTTGGAATTGAAATTGCAACATCCTTCGGCCCATTAGACGGAAAAATCTTACGAATCGGTAACATGGGTTATTCCAGCCAGAAGAGAAACATTCTCCTCCTTCTCGGCGCACTGGAAGCAGTCATGCTGCAAAATGGTGTAAAGATTGCTGTTGGAGAAGGTGTTGCTGCCGCTCTTGATGTTTACAAAAAAGCAGGAAAATAGAAAACAGGACACAAATTGGGGACGTAGACTTTTTGAAAAAGTCTACGTCCCCAATTGCACATTTTACTGCTTTCATATATAATAATAGGTAGGAATTTTTCATTTATTCCATCAAAAAACATCCCCAAGGAGGCACTCATGAGTAAAAAATTATATTTCGGAAGTAACTTGAAAATGTACAAGAACATCAAAGATACCGTTGATTATCTTCAGGCACTGGTGGAGAACACAAAGGACATCAGCCGTGATGAAATCGAGTTATTCATCATCCCGTCTTACACAACTCTGGAAAGCGCTACAAAGAACGTAGACCGTAACTATGTTAAACTCGGCGCACAGAATATGTGCTGGGAAGATGAAGGACAGTTTACAGGCGAGATTTCTCCTCTTATGTTGAAAGAGCTTGGTCTTGACCTTGTTATGATCGGCCACTCTGAAAGAAGACATGTATTCGGTGAGACTGATGTGGAAGAGAACAAGAAGGTAAAAGCTGCACTTAATCATGGATTTACTACTCTTCTCTGTATTGGCGAAACTGCTGAAGAAAAGAACTTTGGAATCAGTGCTGAAGTACTTCGTACACAGCTTAAGGTTGGATTCCATGATGTTCCGGTTTCTCAGGTTCCAAATATCTGGGTTGCATACGAGCCGGTATGGTCCATCGGTGTTAACGGAACTCCTGCTTCTGCTGACTATGCCGAGGAAATGCATAAAGTTATCAAAGGCTGTCTGGAAGAGATCTTCGGTGACGCTGCCAAAGATATTCCGGTACTGTATGGCGGAAGTGTTAATCCTGGCAATGCAAATGAACTCATTGTTCAGCCTTCTATTGATGGTCTGTTTACAGGACGTGCCGCATGGCAGGCAGACAAGTTTGATAAGCTGATCCGTGATGCAAAAGCTACATACGAAGCTCAATAGATAACGATTAGGGCAAAGCCATTTTGCGTGCTTTGCCTTATTTATACAAGAAGGAGCTGCTTTCTTTCGAAAGCAGCTCCTTCTTTGATTTATCAGATTATATTGGGGGATAGATATATGGCTGTTTTATAACTCTGTGATAGCAAATACCACTTTAACTGGTTTTGCTTCAAAGTTTACTAACTGATATTTTGTTCCTGCTGGTAAGAAGAATGTATCTTCTGGCTCAAGAACAAAGCTTTCTTCCAGATCAACAAGGTTAACTGTTACCGGTCCGTCTACGCAGTATAATGCTCCATCACCTGCATGTGAATCCGGATCAGAACATCTTGGGCCGTATCCGCCTGCTGGAAGAATCATTTCTCCGAAGTGACCGTAGTCATTACTTGTGATAAATCTCATAAGCATCGGATGAGTTGTTCCGTGTACGTTGTTTAACTTTTCAAAATCACGTACTGCATATACAGCGCCTGTCTGTCTTGCTTCTGCAGGATCAACCGGCCAGCATCCGATATCATCTGTACATCCCTGTCTGGAGATGTCTTTGATTGCTCCACGCATATCCGGAAGCTTGTCATTGTTTGGTCCTTTGTAGAACTTTGTCTCTTCCTCTGTAGGAATTACTGCTGGTGGAATGGACTCGCTCCATGCCTTTGGTGTGATAAAGTAAAGGATTCTTGCCTTCTTGTCAGAGAAGTTGTGGCAGCAATGCCATGCACCTTCCGGCATGAAGAGACCTTCACCTGTCTCAAGATATGCAAACTGTCCGTTTCCACTTCTCTGTACTACAGGTCCGTTCAGGATGTAGTAAGACTCATCACCTGGATGAATATCAAGTGGTGCAAATACTCCACCTGGGCCTAATTCGTAGATACCTAACATGAAAGTATCTGTTGTGATCATTGTAAATGTATTGTCAGATGTAAATGCGTTGTTTGGCGGATATAAAGCTGTTGAATAATCCTGCTTACGAATTAACATTGGTTTCTTTTTGTCTGGTTCGAATGGGAATTTTCCCATGATGTCAAATAATTTTGCCATTTCGAATCTCTCCTTTGCATTGAAATATTTGGTTTACCGTGTTTCTTTTTAGAGAAGCTCTAACACTTCTTTTGCCGTTGCTTTGGAAACGACCTCTTTTGCAAGCTTCTGTGCCTCTTCATAACTTGTGTTCCGCAGTCTGTATTTTACGGTTTTGATTGAACCGGCTGACATACTGAACTCGTCAAGCCCCATTCCCAGAAGAATCGGTGATGCCTTATCGTTACTTGCAAATTCTCCGCACATACCAGCCTTAATGCCATGAGCATGGGCACGATCAATGACATGATTGATAGCACGAAGCACTGTCGGATGGAAGGAATTATAAAGGCTTGATATAGCTTCATTCCCTCTGTCCACTGCCAGCAGATACTGTGTCAGGTCATTTGTTCCGATACTGAAGAAATCCACACGCTGTGCAAACTCATCTGCCATCATTACGGAAGACGGAGTCTCGATCATCATGCCGACCTCAACATCATCACGGAATTCCTTTCCTTCTGCAGTCAGTTCCTGCTTGCATTCTGCGAGAAGTCTGTTTGCTTCTTCCAGCTCCTCCACGGATATTAACATCGGATACATGATCCGTATGTTACCATAAATACTTGCACGAAGCAGCGCACGAAGCTGTGTCTTAAACATCTCCGGCATATTCAGGCAGAGGCGGATCGCTCTGCATCCAAGGAACGGATTTTCTTCTTTTGCAAATTCAAAATAATCCAGTCCCTTATCTCCGCCGATATCCAGCGTACGGATGGTAAGCTCCTTACCCTCTGTAAGAATAGCTGCTTCTTTATAAATTTCAAACTGCTCTTCCTCAGACGGGAAGCCATCTTTTTTCATCATGTAAACAAATTCACTTCTAAAAAGACCGATTCCTTCCATCTGACTACCAAGAGCGTCCTTGATGTCGTCGATATTACCCACGTTTGCACAGAGCATGAATTTATGTCCGTCTTTCGTCACAGATGGATTCTTGCTTTCTTCCTCCATCATTTTCTCCTGCTCTTCAAACTGGGATTTTTTCTTTGTAAATTCTTCAATTGTTTCATCATCCGGCTCAAGATATACTTCTCCGGTTCCGGCATCCATAGCAGTCATCATGCCGCTTTTTACCTCTGCACAGATGTCTTTTACACCGGTCAGACATGGAATACCTCTTCCTTTTGCGATGATAGATACATGGCTTGTAACTCCGCCCACTTCCGTAAGGAATCCAAGAACCTTGGAAAAATCCATATTTGCTGTATCAGACGGTGTCAATTCCTCAGCAACTATGATCGCAGGTTCTTCCATTTCCTGGAATGGATTTTCCTCGATGCCCTGAAGTGCATACTGGAGGCGCTTTTTCACATCTTTTAAATCTGCCGCACGCTCTTTCATATACACATCATCCATGCTGTCAAAAATCATTACAAACTCATCAATCGTATCTTCTACCGCAGACTCTGCATTGCAGCCGCTCTGAATCTTAGCTGTAATGCCCTGTATCAATGCCTCGTCCTGCACAAGCTGAACGTAAGCTTCAAAAATATCTGAATCTGCTGCCAGTTTTTCAAGCTGGGCCTTTGCTGTAGCCAGCGCTGTGTTATAACGCTCTACTTCCAGCTCAATCTCTTCAGCAGCCACTTTTTTTCTTTCAATTATCAGTTCTCTGCGTTCTACCAGATAAACTGGTCCAATTGCATACCCCTTGGAAGCTGTCTGGGATACTGAAATCTTCTTCATAACCTTCACCCTTTACTCTGTGCCTTCGCCCAGTCCGCTCTCGATAGCTTCAACCAGTTTACGCAGGTCTTCTTCTTCATTCTCACCTTCGCAGATAATCTCAATTTCTGTGCCCTGAGTAATAGCAGCACTCATCAATATCAATACGCTTTTTGGATTTACTTTTTTATCCCCAGCTACGATTGTAATATCTGAAGTCATAGAAGAAGCCAGTTTGGATAAATCTGCTGCCGGTCTTAAATGTAATCCTGATTTATTAACAACTGTAGTTTTCTGACTAACCATCTATTCTTCCTCCTTATTATTTATATTTATTCTTATATTTTGATTTTAAAAGGAGCCGGCTCTTTCGACCGGCTCCGTATACAGAAATCTTATTCTGCGTCATCTGCCTCCGGTGCTTTTTTGAGTGCGATAATTAATCCAGCACTTACTGCTGCACCTGCAAGCAATGCTACCAGTAACAGGAGAACATTGTTGCACAGAGGTGCTACAAAAAGTCCACCGTGTGGTGCCTGCATTGTCAGACCAAATGCGTAGGACAGAGCTGCACTAACTGCACCACCTGCTACGAAGCAAGGTACATATAACTGCGGACGTCCAGCTGCAAATGGGATAGCAAACTCAGAAATCATAGCGAATGCTCCAACGATACATCCAGCTGTTGCACTTCTTTCTTCTTCTGTAAATTTCTTCTTAGCAATGATCATTGCAAGACCAATTGCAAGAGGAGGTACCATGGATGCTACGAAGTTAGCTGCCATAGGAGCATAGTTTCCAGCTTCCATTGTTGCAAGAGCAAACGCATAAGCTGCTTTGTTAACCGGACCACCAAGGTCAAATGCAAGCATTGCACCCTGGATGATACCAAGAACGATAAGGCTTCCGCCGTCCATGGAGCTTAAGAAGTTAAGCATTCCTGTGTTCAGTGCTGCGAATGGCTTACCAATTACGATGTCCATGATGAATCCCATAGCCAGTACGGAAAGTACCGGAATGATAACTGTAGGCATAAGTGAACGTAACATTGCAGGGAATGGAAGCTTCTTTAAAGCTTTTACAAGGTAACCTGCGATGATACCACCAACCAGTGCTGCAATGAAACCACCACCGATAGAGTCAGCGATAACACCTGAAACCATACCTGCTGCAAGAGCCGGTTTGTCACCGATTGAATATGCAGTATATGCTGCAAAAATCGGAACCATGAGTCCAAATGCATCTTTGCCCCACCAGAAGATTCTTGACCAGAATCCTGTCTCTGACTGTGTTACTGCTACAGCGCCGCCGCCTGCGAAACCAATTGCTACCAGGATACCACCTGCTACTACGAATGGTAACATGTAGGACACACCACTAAGTAACGCACTTTTAATTTCTTTTCCTACTTCCTTCATTTTGTGTTCCTCCCTTTCACTCTCTTTAAAGGTCTTTTTATTTGATTATCCGATCAGTTTACTCTCCTATGAGCTGTAAGATAATCTCTGGTTTAGTAATGACTTCATGCGGAGAAGTCTGTTTGATTTTGTCCTTGTAAGCATCGAAACGTTCGCTCTTTGATACCTTTACATCATTTGCAAAGATGATGTAATCTGCTGTTTCAATGTCTTTCGCGGACAGCTGATTCTCAATGCCCATAGCGCCCTGAGTCTCAACTTTGGATTTATGGCCGTTCTTTTTGCAGATCTTCTTGATTGCTTCTGCAGCCATATAAGTGTGTGCAATCCCCGTTGCACAGGATGTTACAGCAACTATGTACATATCTCCACCTCCTGTTCTGTTTTCTTTATTGCCTCTATGATTTCATCATAGCTCTGCACTTTTCCAAGAACTTCCAGGAATTCTTCATGCGCCAGGAGTCGTGCCAGTGCTGCCAGAATTCTGAGATGCTGCATTTTTCCGTCTTCTCCTACGATAGCCATCGTGAAGATGAATTTTACTTCTCCTTCTTCACCGTGAGACTGGTATAAAAACGGAGTGTTTACTCTGCAGAAACCTACACCAGGCTTTACAACCTCATCACATATGCCATGAGGCATAGCAAGAAGATTACCAATATATGTAGGACCTTCTGCCTCTCTTGCATGCAGCGCTTCTTCAAACTTCTTCGCATCTGTAACGATTCCGTTCTCAGCGAACTTCTCTGACATAAATGCAAACAATTCATCTTTGTCTGCAAATGTTTCTTTGTCAAGAATTGTCATTTCCGGAAGCAGCACTTCCGATATGTCTACTGTGTTCATATATAATCTCCTATTTTGCGTTAATACGGTCTACACGGAATGCAGATAATACTTCTTTTCCGTAGTTCTTAATATATTCGTAAGCTGCCTCAGCTAATTCATGATACTGAATCTTGCCTTCTCTTTCAGCAACAACGTCTGCGCAGTGCTGAGCAGCACCCTTTCCAATGTATGAGTAGTAGTTTACTTTTGAGCATCCGGCTGTGATTGCCTGCTGAATCTGGCTGAATTCAACACCAGAAGCACCATGCATAACGATACGTGTATCATCTTTTACAGAGCTTCTGATTGCTTTTACTCTGTCAATGTCAAGTACCGGTGGCTCTGCATAAATACCATGCATTGTTCCAAAGCAAACTGCCAATGCATCACAGTTTGTTCTTTCTGCAAACTCACCTGCTTCTGTAGGATCTGTGAAGAATTTGCGGATATCTGCATTTGTCAGAACTCTCTTCTCAGCATCTTCACCTTCATGTGTATCTTCTGCAGTAGATGCCATAATTCCAAGCTCAGCCTCTACAGTAATGTCTCTTGCATGTGCGAAGTCTACAAATTCTTTTACACGCTTAACATTCTCTTCAAATGGTAATGCGCTGCAATCGAACATGATTGAGGAGAATCCTGCTTCCAGTGCTTTCATAAGGAATGTATAGCTTACGCCGTGATCCAGATGTACACATACCGGAACTTTAGCCTTCTTAGCTGCTTCTACCATAAGCGGGCCCTGACGCTCGATCGGAATCAGTGAATTGTGCACTTCTGCATGGTCAATGATGATTGGTGTATCCAATTCTTCTGCTGCATTAATTAATGCTCTGAGCGTTTCCATATTCGGTGTATTGATACATGGAATAGCATATCCTTTTTTCTCTGCATCTGCTAAAATTTCTCTTAAATTTACTAACATAGCTCCTCCTTATTGTCATGAAATTTTCATGAATATCATATGGTTTTATTTGAATGGTGCGCACCATATTCACAGTTTAATACGAGCTGCCGGATCTCTTTTGGAGAACCTGCCTCGCGAATCTGTCCTATCAGTTCTTCTTCCTTAAGGACATTGTACATGTGGCTGAATATCTTTTTGATATCCTCTGCTTCTTCGTCGCCGATCGCAAAGAGGAAGATAAGATCTGTCCATTCCTCTTCTGCCCATCTTACATTATTCTTAAGCCTTGCAATGGCAACACTGCTTTCCAGGACATGATTTTTATATACATGTGGGATTGCCACTCCGTTTCCGATGGAGGTTGCCAGTACTTTTTCTCTGTCAAGTGCCTCCTTAAGGAAACCTTCTTCCACACAGCCCTGTTCCATTAATCTATCTGAAATCTTCTCAAGTGCGTCTGCTTTACTTTTCGCTACGATATCGTAGACCAGCTCCTCACGGAATACTCTTCCAAGTATCTCTCCCTTATGCAGCCCGTTTTTTACAAGCCTCTTCTTTATGATGTCTACATCTGCATCTGTCACATGCTTTGTAATACATACAAGATTCGGAGCTTCTTCCTTAAGTGCTACGGTGGATACCACCAGCGCTCTCTCATAATTCTCCAGCCGGAAGTCTCTGTAATGAATGACCTCTTTAAAATGAATATAGGGAAGCTCTTCCTTAAGCTTAGCAAGATTGTAATAACTTACTTCTTCATTCGCAGCGGTCACATATACCGCTTCTTTTCGCTTCTTCTTCATAAAGTTATGGATGAGAAGCACAATTCTTGCAATATCATCTTCCTGAAACTTAAGTCCGGTCGGTCTCTCCAGAATGTATATCTGCATCATACAGACAGCATACAGACCGGCAAGCCGTACCTTTACTCCCTTACTCAGATTAGTCCAGTCATAAATGCGGTAATTCTTCCGGTAACGCATCCTAGTAATCAGGTCTTCCACGTTGGCAATGAGTTCTTCATCACCTATGCTATAGTAACGACCAGCAACATTTCTTACTTCTTCCAAATACTGCTCGATCTCATCATGGTAACCACTTTTTCTCTGGGTTATATGCACAGTATCCGCCACAAAAAGTCTTGCTGCGAGAAATCTTCTTTCGTATTTCCAGCATTCGTCATTTTCGTCGATGTACAATGACAGAAATATTTCTGCTGCCTTCAAATACTTCCCACTGACTTTCAGTCGTTCTTCCTCCACATAGGACAGAATGCATTTCCCCAGTTTCAGCCGTTCTCTGGTAATCATCAGGTATTCCATCAGTCTGCCGAACGCCACATCTGTAAATACAGTCTCTGTCTGTTCTTCCATAGAAAGAAGTGCATCCTGTATATCCCACAGATCTTCTGCACACTCCGGATAAAAATTAGAGAGAAACGTCCAGGCTCTGTTACTGAGTCTTACATCAAGTTCTGCCGGAGGCTCCAGATAATCTTCATTCCACCATTTCTGATTGTTGTACATGATCAGTGCCTGCCGAATTTCAAATTCGTGACCTTCAATAACAATACCACTGTTCTTGCGTGTCGCAATCTTTACATGAAACGGTTCCAGAAAACTATTCAGATATTTCAAATCTCTGGAAATAACATTCCTGCTTACATACAACTCTTCTGCCAGAAGCTGTACCGTATAATTTCCCTGATACCGAAAGACTGTCTGAAAGATATAATCCCTTCGGAATCCCTCGGATACCGGATTGTGATTTGAAAACCACAGAAGCACATTTTCCAGCTCTGTCCGCTGTTCTTCCGTAGCCTCAACGTACATTCCTTTCTGAGGAACACTCACAAGAGTAGCTCCATGCTCTCCGAGCAATTCCCTTACAGACCCCAGATTATGCTTTATACTACTTACTGAGACTCCAATCCGCTCTGCCAATTCCTGTGTAGATATGTTTCCATGAATATTGATGAGTTCTTTCGCGATTTTTTCAACAATACCTTCTATTTTTCTCTACCTCTTCTCCATTAATGCCAGATGTTTGTCTCATGCGTTGAATTAATCATAAAACATTTTTACGCAAAAGTATACACCTAACAAATTCTTCTTTTGCACGTTTTTTGAACGTTTGCGTGCATTTTTGGGATTTATTGTCGTTATTTTGTATATTTTATCAATAACCATACTATAGTCTTTGTTAAACTTGCACTAATTTTCACACTTGAAAAAGACCATCTTTTAGAGACGGTCTTTTCTGACATCATATGTTTCATGCATAATTATAGACTACAATAAATTATACTACAGTCTTGCCGCTTCTAATGCCCGGTCTAAGATACGTGCATTCAAAAGCGTCTCCTCTTTGGATACGTACGGCTTCTCACCTTCCAGAATACATCTGCCGAACTGCTCGATTTCAAGCATATAGTTGTCCGGACACATAACCGTGTATTCTGTTTTCTTTTCATCCAAAATCTCTACATTATCCACAACACCTTCCGTAGTTACAGTAAACTTCTGGATATGTCTGCTGTTAAAGTTGCTTGGCACTTCAATTCGGCCTTTCTCTCCAACAACAGCATAGTATCCTCTGGAATAAGAATTCAGTGAAGAATAGCCGGCTGCCTGTGTCCCATCTTCGTACTGAAGCAGTGTTGTGTTACTTACGTCCACACCATATTCCGGATCCATCTCAGCAAATGCCTTTACTCCTGTCGGTTCCTTTCCATCCATCAGATAACTGATGGTAGAGAAATTATAGCATGCCATATCGTAGAATGAACCACCACCAAGGCTCTGATCCATACGGATATTTCCCATATCTTTCAGAACATCTGTAAGATGTGATTCCATATATTTCACTTTACCGATCACACCTGAATCGATAACTTCTTTTACCTTCTGTACAAGAGGTGCATGACGGAATGCAAATGCCTCCATCAGAATGACACCTGCTTCTTCACAGATCTGAAACATCTTCTGCGCTTCCTCTGCATTCAGTGCCAGTGGTTTTTCACACAAAATATGCTTTCCGGCTTTTGCTGCTTTTTCCACCCACTCACAATGCATGGAATTCGGAAGTGGAATGTAGACAGCGTCTACATTCTCATCTTCCAGAAGTGCATCATAATTATCATAAACTTTATCAACAGGAAAGAGCTCTGCAAATGCATTTGCTTTTTCTGTTCCTCTGCTGGCAACTGCATATAGATGCGCATTGTCAGCCTGTAAAAGTCCTGGAATCGTTCGATTTTTTGCAATTGCCGCACATCCAAGAATACCCCAGTTTACTTTCTTACCCATAAGTGCTCCTTTTTACATCTTATTTGTCAAGTTTGCCTTCCACGAACTCTCTCATTCCCTGGAAGATCAGCCATACAGAAGTTGCTCCTGCATCCTGATGTCCGATTGCTCTTTCAAGAAGAGATTTCGCACGGCCAAATTTTGCTACATAATTCTTCGTATTTTCCATACCCTGTCTTGCACCTTCTTCTGCTGCTTTCAGCATTTCAAGAAGGGATTTGTCACAGTTTGCTTCCAGTGCATCTACTGCCGGTGCAAGAGCATCTACCATTGTCTTGTCTCCCACTTCCGCTTTTCCACGTTTCTGTATAGCTGTAAGGCTCTTTCTCTCCATCTTCGCAAGGTCTTCTGCTGTAATAACAGCTTTCGGATCCATACCCTTTGCTCCTGCAAGATAAAGGCTTCCAAAAATGACTCCTGATGCTCCGCCCATAGACATAAGCATTGCCTGTCCGGCTGTTTCAAATACTTCATATGCGTTTTCAACACCCTGCATCTTCAGAAGTTTCTTCTTTGCCTTCTGCATTCCGCCTGCCATTCCGATACCATGATCACCGTCGCCGATCGCGCTGTCGATCTCTGTCAGATACGGTTTCTTTGCGATTACTTTATCTGCGATATAAAGAAGCATATTTCTTGCATCTTCTGCGCTGAGTTCACTCAGCTCGCCTTCTTTACTTCTTACGATTTCTGCTTCTTCTACATCGTTTTCATCAAATTCCGGCTCTTCCTCATCCTCTTCTGCATCTGCAAGGCTGGAAGTTCCTGTGAATTCTCCTTTTGCGTAATATGGTGAATAGCACGGTGCGTCCAGATATTTCTTCAGTTCATCATCCAGTCTTAAAATGGTGATGGAGAATCCACCCATCTCCATACATGTACAATATGTCTTAACTTCCGCATCATGTACTTTGAGACCATCCTTATGTAAATGTTTATACAGCTCATAATATACAAGATTCAGCTCAAGAAGCGGTGTGGATCCAAGTCCATTTACAAGAACTGCGATCTCATCGCCTTCTTTTAAGCCCATCTCAGCCTTAATCTCGCTGTACATTCTGTCAACCATTGCGCTGCATGGCATCATCTTTGTACGCTCGATACCCGGCTCACCGTGAAGGCCCATGCCGAATTCCATCTCGTCATCTGCAAGTTCAAAGGTCGGTTTGTCATTTCCCGGAAGTGTTCCCGGAGAAGTTGCAAGACCGATTGTGTTGATATTATCTCTTGCTTTCTCTGTGATACGTACAACTTCATCCAGATCCAGTCCGGCATCACATGCTGCTCCGGCAATCTTGATCGTAAAGATATCGCCTGCGATACCACGGCGGTCAGTAATTCTCTCCTTCGGTGCAGATGCAAAATCATCCCATACACGAACATGAGCTGTCTTCATACCCGATGCCTGACAGATCTCTTCTGCCATGTCAAAGTTTAAGTTGTCTCCCGCATAGCATCCATAGATAAACAAAACACCCTTGCCCTGGTCTACTGCCTTTGCAGCCTCACTGATAAGTTCCGGGTTCGGTGATGCACAGATATTTCCACACGCAACTGCATCTGCAAGTCCTGCGCCACAAAATCCTGAGAATAACGGCTCATGTCCGCTTCCTCCTCCAATGACAAGAGCAACCTTATCTTTTCTGTGTCCCTTGTACATAAATGCGTTATACTCACCGATTTTCTTGAAATACTTTTTGTAAGCAAACAGATAACCAGAGAGCATTTCCTCTACAACATTTGATACGTCTGCATTTAAAATTTTCTTGATACTCATTTTTGTGCCTCCTTATTCTACGTTTCTATGACGGCTGGACATCTTCTCGAATGACAGGCCAGGTGTTTCGTCAACTATTGTCATTATAATAATGTCGAATAAAATTAGCAAGCACTGTTCAAATAAATTTCCCATCGGCTGGAAAGAAAGAACCACATCATCTGTGCCTCTGTATACCGCAGCAGGCACAAAAAACACCTTATCAGCCAGGCTCTTCGCGGTTTTTCCGCTTGGAGATCCTGTAACTACATAGAGCATGGCTCCTGCTTCTTTCGCGCGTTCACAGATATAATTAATGTGACCGATACAGCCGTCACCGAGGGTTGCGATCAACAAATCGCCCTCTCTGATCGCCGGTGTGGTATCATCCCAGATCCAGTGTATCTCCTTGCCCATATGCATCAGCCTCATAGCAAATGCCCTTGTTGCCATTCCTTCACGACCAACACCGATCAGAAAGATGCGGTCATGTTTTTTTACTTCATCGATAAATTCCCGCATGCCTTTCTGGTCTACTTTTTCAAACACTTGTCTGTACTCGTCCAGAATCTTTTCATACATTTCCGTAAATTCCACCGAAACGGCCTCCTTTAATCCAGCTCTTTATGAAGATAATCCATTGTCTTCTTCATACCTTCATAAACTGCATCATCATCATCCTCAAATATGGTCACAACTTCCAGATACTGCACCACATCATCCAGACCTGCATTTGTTGTTGCACGTCTGATCAGTTCTGGTGTAATGATTCCACCTTCATGCGTGAAATCCCAGTGTCTGTCCCACTGACCATCTGTCTGCTGCAGATGAATAGAACCAATATATGGAGCACACTTATTAAACCACAGTTCAATATCCGCTTCTTCTTTCAGAAGTGGTTTGTACAGTGCATGTCCCCAGTCAATCAGAAGTTTGATCGGAATATCTGTTCCTTCCAGATCTTTCATCATCTGAATCGAGACTTCCGGACTGTGTGGAAATTCTGTAACAAGCGGTGTCGCCTCAACATGAATCTCCTCCAGGCCTTTTAACTTGCCATATTCTGCAAGTCTGCGCAAATATCCGAGCATATCTTCATACAGCTCTTTCCGACGCTCTGGATCTCTTGCGTCGTCATAACTCATGCCACCTACCGGTGTTCCCATGACTTTTGCACCCATCTCAACCGTAAGGTCAATGGCTCTCTTAAAGAAAGTAAACGCAATGTCTCTTTGTATTTTGGAAGGAGCAAGCAGGTGTGCATAAGAGTATGATGCAAGTCCGCCAAATGTAGCGTCGATCTGTACACCCGCCTCTTCAAAGGCATCCTTATACTGATCGATCATAATCGTTCTCTGTGCATCCGGCCACCATGGGTCAATGAGATCCCATGTAAACTGAACATGCTCTATTCCAAAATCTTCTTTACACATTTTTGCAAGCTGCGCCGGCTCAAGCCAGCGCTTAACTGCAAAAGATAAATTCAAACCTAACTTCATGTTCCATTCTCCTTTTCAGGGATAATCTACAATTAACCGAGTTTGATCTTTCTCTGTTTTCTTTCACGCATGATCTCAGAAATAGAACTGAAGGAGATAGCGATAACGGTAACGATACCACTAACTGCTGACTGCCAGTATACATTTACACCGAACAGTACGATCATGTTCTGGATAATACTGATGATCGCCGCACCAATCAGTGCTCCTGCCGGATTACCAACACCACCATTCAGAGAAACACCACCGATAACAGATGCTGCGATAGAGTTCATCGGCCAGTTCTCACCAACGGCTGTCTGTGAAGAGCCAAGTCTTGCAACGTACAGAAGACCTGCCAGTGAAGAGATAAGACCAACGATCGCATAGATCATCATACGGATCTTATCAACCTTGATACCAAGAACTTTTGCTGCCTCACGGCTGTTACCGATCGCATATATGTAACGTCCTGTCTTTGTCTTCTTTACCATGAACAGGATAAGGATCAGTACAAGAATACAGATGATGAACGGAACCGGAAGTGGTCCGACATTTCCCTTACCAAGGAAATAAATATCCTCCGGAATGCCTGTGATGGCTTTACCTTTTGTAAGTACAAGGTTAACACCTCCGTATACACCCTGCATACCAATTGTAGCAACCATAGAATTCAGTCTCAGCTGTGTAATGATGATACCATTGATAAGACCAAATACAAGGCCAAGTGCCAGGCCAAGGATAAATGAAAGCCATGGATTCATGCCCTTATGAACCATCATGATACCTGCAAGAATACCACACAGAGATGCGATCTTACCAACGGAAAGATCCAGCTCTCCTACAAGAAGAAGCAGCGACTGTGCCACACCGATCATTCCGACAAATGCAAGGTCTCTCAGCAATGACTGGAGATTGTAGATATCCAGGAAATACGGAGAAGCTACACTTGCAATTATAACCATGGCAAGAAGTACAACGCCCATGGCAGTCATATTACTTTTTTTCAATGCAGAAATAAATGCATTGTTTGTTTTTGTTTTCTCTTTACTCATAATAAACGACTCCTCTTTACTCTAAGAATTTACTCCTATAATAGCTCCCAATATCTCTTCTTTATCTGCTTTTGCATCATATTCTCCGGCCATTCTTCCTTCGTATAATGCAATGATTCTGTTCGAACACTTCTTAATCTCTTCCATTTCAGAAGATATCAGGATGATTCCGATGCCTTTTTCTTCCGCCAGTTCTTTCATAAGACGATAGATCTCCGCCTTCGTTCCTACGTCAATACCCTTTGTCGGCTCGTCAAATACAAGAACCTTTGGATTACAGCTCATAGCACGGCCAATAATTACTTTCTGCTGGTTACCACCACTTAAGAACTGTATCTCTTTATCTGCACCCGGTGTTTTTACATCGTATGTTTCGATTACTTTCTGTGCCAGTTCGTCCTCTTTTCTTCTGGAAATATTAATTCCTGACTTCAGGTCGTCTAATACAGAAATAGATATGTTCTCACGGATAGAAAGCACAGGAAGAATACCCTGTTTCTTTCTCTCCTCCGGAAGATAAATAAATCCATGATTTACAGAGTAGTTTGTATCTCCCAGCTTCCAGTCTTTTCCATCCAGTCTGACGTTTCCGGAATATACAGGAAGATATCCAAATATTGCCTGCATCAGCTCACTTCGTCCGGCTCCTACCAGTCCGGAAAATCCAAGGATCTCTCCCTTTTTCAGCTGGAAACTAATATCGGTAAACCTTTCTCCTGTCAGGTTATTTACCTCCAAAAGGACTTCATCTGATACTTTATCGGAATAAAATACCTGATCCTGATTAAGCTCTCGTCCTGTCATCTGTTTGATTACCCACGGAATATCTATTTCATCCAATCTGGAATAAGCAACTTTCTTTCCGTTTCGAAATACGGTAATCACATCTCCGAGAGCAAAAATTTCCTCCAGCTTATGTGAAATGAAGATAATTGCCTTGTTTTCTTTCTGAATCTCTTTTACAATATCAAATAATATCTGTGTATCTCTTGTTGTCAAACTTGTAGTCGGCTCATCCAGCATCAGCACATCATAATCTTCATGTACCGTAGCTCGTGCGATCTGCAAAAGCTGCTGGGAAGACACTGAAATATCTTTTACTAATTCATCCGGTTTTACTGGAATTCTAAATTTTTCCAATATCGGAACTGCTCTCTTCTGCAGTTCTTTCTGATTAACTGTTCCCTTAATACCTGATTTTTCAAAAGGAAGGAATAAATTTTCTGCAACAGACATATAGCCAAAAAGGTCAATTTCCTGTGGCACATATGCAACTTTTCCAAAAAGCGCCTTATTCTTCATGGCATCTTCACCATTCACAAATACTTCACCAGTCTCCGGCTCATATACACCTGTCAGACACTTGATCAATGTACTTTTTCCGGCTCCGTTCTCTCCGATGATACAGTGAATTTCTCCAGGTTCAAAGGATACATCTACTGAATCCAGAGCTACAACGCCAGGAAACAGTTTCGTAATATTACGCGCCTCTAATACTTTCATAGACATGCTCCTTTTTCAAAAAACAGGGACTCGTGACTTGAATTATCTCCAGTCACAAGCCCCCGCTTCTAAGTCATAATAATTATATTAATAATCCGTTATTTCTTATTTTCCACCTACGATTTCTTTCCACTCGTCGATGTTTGTTTCGTCGATAACTGCGATACCTGTATCAACAGCCTGTGGAATCTCCAGTCCAAGGTGTGCCTGCCACATCATTAATACTGCATACTGTCCCTGCATCTGTGGAAGTGTTGAAGATGTAGCTGTAATTGTATCCGGGATGTAGTCCAGGATCTCAATCAGGTTATCCATTGCAACGAATTTAACCTGACCCTGTTTTCCAGCTTCTTCGATAGCTGCTGCTACACCAGAACCACAAGCGTCACAGTTAAGGTAACCAACAAGGTCCGGATTTGCTGCGAGAACAGCTGCTGCCTGAGACTGAGCTTCTTCGATGTTATCGTTGTCGATACCGCCATCGATTACTTCGATGTTTGGATATTTTGCTAAAGCATCAAGATGAGCCTGATATCTTTCAGCATGGTTTGGAGCTGACGGGAATCCCTGCATAACTGCAACTTTTCCTTTTTCTCCGATTAATTCAGCAAGTTTATCTGCTGCGATTGTAGCCTGCTCTGTAAAGTCATTACCTACACTTGTAAGTCCGCTGCCTTCTGGTGATGGAGCGTCAAAAAGAACTACCGGAATACCCTGTTTCTGGATTTCTTCGATAACTGCCTTACTTCCTTCATAGTCAACAGGGTCAAGTGCGATACCTGCCGGCTTTGTAGCTGCTGCCTGCTCAAGAGTTGAGTTCTGCTCTGCAACATCAGCACTCTGTGGAGCACGATAGTCGATTGTGACCTTTACTCCCAGCTGCTCTGATAAAGCGTCTGCCTGAAGCTGTGCACCTTTGTTTACCTCGTCGAACCAGGCGTGTACACACTTAGGAACGATAACGAATGTAAGGTCTTCACCTTTCTTTGCACTGCCCTCACCTGATGAGCTCTCTGAAGATCCGCCGGAGCTGCATCCCATTGCTAATGTAGCAACCATAGCTACAGCTAACAATACAGCAAAAATTTTCTTTTTCATGTTTCTTTCCTCCTTTTAAAATTTAGTTCCCGTTTGGAATGATTTTATTATACAAAAGAATATGAAAGAAACCAATGAGACTGAATTTAGAATAGGTGTGAATATTTTAAGACTCTAATCTAAATTTATGATCCTGTCCGAAATATCTTCTACATATTCTTCTCTTGACTTAATGATGACAACGGAAGTTCCGCGCACTGCAAACTTCTTGACATAATCTTTTACAATTGACACGCCGTACACGTCGCACTGAGCAAACGGTTCCAGAAGAAGCAGCACCTTGGGGTTGTAAATATACCATCGTTCCAGTGTGATACTGATAATTTCATTAATTTCCAGATTTCCTGCTGCAATATCCGTATTCAGCGCACTTTCGTCAATATTTTCCTCCAGCATTCGTGAGATCTTACCGGAAGACGCAATATATTCCAAAGCGGATATCTTTCGTAGTGATGGAAGCAGCAGATTCTCTCCAACCGACATACCGGCGAATATTTCCTCTTCACTACCCATATGCATAACTGAAACGATTTTCTGCCTGACGTATTCTGAAAAATCCACATTGCTGATCTGATTGTTTTCCAGTATACACTTTGTACTTTCCTCTTCTTTTCTTCCGGACAGCAGCATAAATATTCTTTCTTTTTCCTTACTGTCCAGAACAAGCAGCGATACAACCTCCCCTTTTTCAAAATCCAGCTCTCTGTGTTCTCCATTTTTCATTTTCAAGCCGTGTACCCGGTATACCTTCTCCGGTAGTGCATGTGGTCCCTCTATGTAGCTGTCCCGCTCTCTTTCAACCGTCATTGTATTACTGTCAAGCAGAAACCTTTCCATGTGTTCGCTGCTTTTTATATACTCTTTTTTACACTTCTTTACGATACGTCCTTTTTTGAAGATGATGTATTTATCCGATAAAATGGAAAGTACATTGTCTGAATTCGTATTTACAATCACAGCCATACCATCCATAATAAGCCTCTTCATAATATTTCGGAATTTCTGGATAGACTCCGCACGCATCCCTTCAAATTCATCCTCGATCAGAACAACTCTCGCACCATGGATTTTTGCTTTTACAAGATCAACGATTCTTTTCTCCAGCTCACTAAGCTCCCGCATCTTTCGCGATACATCGAATGGAATTTCCAGTTCGTCAAAATAAGCGGCCGTCTTTTCTTCCAACGCCCGCCTTTGCCATATCATTCGAAGCCAGCCTGCACTGACAAGTCCAATGTACTCTGCCACGCTCCAGTCGTCAATGACATAATTAGAAGCTGCCACACGATATACTTCTTCCTTCAGTCTTGTGCGGTTCAGTACACGTTTACCACAGATATAAATCTTCTGGCTACTTATATTTTCCTCTATATCCCCACACAAAAAGCGCGCCAGAAGATTCTTGCCGGAATAGGTAAGACCTGCAAATCCAATACATTCCCCTTCCAGCACACAGAAAGAGATATTCTGAAGCTTCCTTGCAGAAGCACCACTATAATTGAGATTATTTACCCGCAGTATTTCTTTCTTCATCCGTACGCTTCTCACTCCTCCCGTAATCTGCCGGAACCGTGATCTCCACATCTGTTCCCTGTCCAACTGTACTATAAACATTCACTCCATATTCTTCACCAAACAGAAGCTGGATACGCTTATGAATATTTGGAAGCGCAATTCCCGTATTCCTCTCTCGACCCTGTTTTGCGTCCTCCAGTTTGTTGCCCGGAGAATGAATTCTCGCATTGATCTTTGAAAGTTCATCCTTGGGGATCCCTTTTCCATTATCCGAAATCGTAATGATAAGATGCTTTTCAGTCACAATGACCTCAATAATAACACGGCCGCCCTCCAGCTTCTCCTCCAGTCCATGGAAAATAGCATTCTCTACGACCGGCTGAATGATCAGACGCGGAATCTGAAAATCATATGCCACTTCATCCTCTTCATCAATAATAATTTCGAGAGAAAACCGGTTATTAAAACGATATCTCTGTATCAACATATAGTTATTAATATTGGCAATCTCATCACGGAGCGTAACAAGATTTCCCTTCCTGCTTATACTATATCTGAAAAATGCTCCCAGAGCCTCTACCATCTTGGCAATCTCAAAATTATCATCCATAAGCGCCTGCCCACGGATAGACTCCAGCGTATTATACAGAAAATGCGGATTGATCTGACTTTGCAGTGCCGTAAGCTCTGCCTGCTTGTCAAAGATCGCCGCCGAATCTCTTCTCGTCCTCTGTGTAGAATATCTTTCAATCAGATATTCCACCTCTGCAATATACGGAACACTCCCTGCTCGTCTTACAAGTTCTGCTTCTTCGCTTTCCTCCTGAGACAATGTATCCAGCACTTCCTCAAAACTCTTAAGCGGCTGTGATATCGCCACATTAACATATAACATCACTGCCATCTGCAGCAGAATAACCAGAAGTACCGGCCAGAGCGGATAATCCATTCGTTCGAAGACAGCCGCCGTGATCAACAGAAATAATACATTTGCCAGAAGAGTTCCCCTCAATTTAATTCCCAGCTTCATTGGTGCCTCCTATGAATGCAGCTTACGATACAGAGCCGGCTTAACGCCTACCGTCTTCGTAAATATCTGACTGAAATACCGGGAATCTTTATATCCCACCATCTCACCGATCGCCGCAATCGTCTCATTTGTATTACAGATCATCTCTTTTGCTTTTTCCATACGCACATTCAAAAGATAATTACTGAAATTAATACCAGTCTCTTTCTTAAAAAGCACACTAAAATACACGGAATTAAGTCCTACGATATCTGCGATATCTTCCAGAACAATTTTCTCATTATAGTGTTCCTCAATATACTGCTCCGCCTGGCGCACCGGTTTGGTCGATTCTGCCTCTATCGCCTCACGGCTCATGTCCAGATAACTTCCAAGACTGCTCTTCAACAGATTCTTAAGCCCCGGTATCGTGTAACAGTGCTGGCAATTCCCAAGAAGCCTCTTTTTCTCCTGCCGGAACTCATCCTTATCAATATATCCGGCAAACAAAGATACCAGCTGTTCTGCCAGTTCATAGCATTTAGAGAAATCCATGTCGTCACGCAGCATAAATCCACTGTATATCTGATTGATACACTGCTCCATCTGTTCTCTGGAATAGCTTTCGATACTTGCGATCACACTCTCCCGGTTCGCCTCCAGCGGATTTTCAAATTCATTCTTATTCATACGTACAATGGAGTCCGCATAGATAAGTCGCCCGGTTCCAAGCTTTATACGGTTCCCTACGGCACGGTATGCCTCCTTGATAGAGAAACGAATTTCTCCAAACTCTGTTCGTTCTGTTCCAACTCCGATCGTTACCACATACTGCTCAAATCCAATCAAAATTTCCTGTATTTCTGACAGAATATCATTGATATTATTCTTAATCGCTTTGGATTTGCTGTAATCATAATTAAACAGGCAGTAAATGTGCAGATTCTCCTTTTCACAGATGAGAACTTCCTCCGCTTCCGCTTTCAGGATTCTCTCCACACTGGCAATCACTTTATCTACCGTAAGTCTGTCCTGCTTCTTGTCATTCTTGTTATAATCTACATAGTCCAGCTTAATGTCTATTCCGCGGTACACCGCTCCTTCCAGAGTTACACGGGAGTCTTCCACCTCAATCTCATCTTCATCTTCCTGCTCGATAATATTCTTGAGAAAATCTCGTTTTATTATCTGCCTGCTTTCAGAAACGGTGTCCTGCAGTGCCTTCCTCTCCTGTGACTGCTGTTCCGCTGAAGCCAGATCACCAGAGATCTTTCTAAGCACTTTATTCAATTCCTCTTCATTAATCGGCTTCAGCAGATAATCATCCACACCATACTGCAGTGCACGATGCGCATACTCAAATTCCTTATATCCGCTGATTACAACGAACTTAACCGGTATATTCTTCTCTCTTGTCATACTAATCAGATCCAGCCCGCTGATCTTAGGCATACGGATATCCGTAATCACAATCTCCGGCTGTGCCTCCTGCACAATCTGAAACGCAGTTTCTCCATTATCGACCACATCCAGGCATTCCATATTATGCTCATCCCACCGGATCAGTTTCTTGATCAGCATCCCGATTCTGAATTCATCATCAACAATCAGTACACGCCATTTCCTTTTCCGCATTCTCTTCCCCCTTTGCTGTCTGTTCTTACTTGTCCTCAATTGCCATGATCATATCCACTCTTGTCTGATGTCTTCCACCCATAAATTCCGCATTCAGCCATTCATCAATAATCATTTTTGCCATCTCAACTCCGATTACTCTCGCACCAAAAGCCAGTACATTCGTATTGTTATGCTGTCTGGAAAGCTTTGCTGAATACGGTTCTGAACAGACGACTGCACGTACACCCTTTACCTTATTTGCCGCGAGTGAAATACCCACTCCGGTTCCACAGATGAGGATACCAAGGTCCACTTCGCCTGATGCGACTGCACGTCCGACTTTCTCACCATACTCCGGATAATTACAGCTGTCGTACGTATCCGTTCCATAATTCACTACTTCAATTCCTTTTTCCTGCAGAAATTTTACAATATCATTCTTCATATCAACTGCTGCATGATCATTACCAATACCGATTTTCATACTTAACTTCCTCCGCTTCTATACATATTCTTATTTCTTATATATTATAAAGGTTAAAAATTTAAAGCGCAACAAAATTGTACCCCGGGGTGTTTTTCAAAAACACCCCGGGGTACATTAACGTTTTTTCTTATCTTTCGTTGTCATATTTAACAAAAGCGTCTACCTTTGGCTGTGAAGAACATCCCGGTACGAACTCATTTGTCAGGAAAGCTTCTGTCATAAGCTCTCTCTCTTTACTTCCTGTTGTAAATGCGCCCATACATGCGATATTTGCATCATTGCTCAGGCGGGCTCTCTGTGCTGAATATACATCAGAAAGCAGTGCTGCATAAGCACCTTTTACTTTATTCGCAGCAATGGATACTCCGAGTCCTGTTCCGCAGATCAGAATACCACGGTCATATTCCTTTGAAGCCACAACTTCACCAACTTTGATCGCTACATTTGCATAAATCGGGTCTTCGCTTCCGAAGTCTGTTACTTCGCCGTATCCTTTTGCTTCGATGAATTTAATAAGTTCTTCCTTAGCAGCCTGTGCGTTCGGGTCGCATCCAATTGCAATTTTCATGTTAATCTCCTCCTGAAATTGTTTTTATTCTCAGCCATATTCTAGCATTGAGAAGATAATTTGTCCACTGGGGATAAATCATTTTTTTACACCATTCCCCCCAAATCATACTATAGAAGGAATCTCTTTTACTTATTTACCTGAAGACATGTAATCGCTACAACTCCGACGATATCTTCTGCAACGCATCCTCTGGACAGGTCATTTACCGGTCTTCGAAGGCCTTGTGTAATCGGACCATAGGCTTCCGCTTTTGCCAGTCGCTGTACTAATTTATATCCAATGTTTCCACTGTTTAAATCAGGAAAGACAAGTACATTTGCATTTCCTGCCACATTGCTTCCCTTGCTCTTCATCTGGCCGACTTTCTCATCAACTGCTGCATCCAACTGCAATTCACCATCGATCTTAAAATTCGGATATTTTTCTTTTACCCGTTTAGCAGCAGAAATAATTGGTTCTAATCTCTTATTTTTAGCGCTTCCTTTCGTAGAATAGGATAACATTGCTACAATAGGCTCCTGCTCTGTTATCTGTTCAAAGCTCTTTGCCGATGATACTGCAATATCCATCAATTGTTCTTCATCAGGAAATTCTACCAATCCCGAATCTGCAAAAAGGAAAACACCATCATTGCCATATTTACAATCCGGAACAACCATAAGAAAATAAGCAGAAACAGTCTTAATGCCCTCAGCTGTCTTCACAATCTGAAGTGCAGGTCGCAGAGTATCACCGGTCGAATGACACGCATCTGCCACCATTCCGTCAACTTTTTTCTCGCGCACAAGCATTGCTCCATAATACAAAGGGTCTTTTAATAATTCCTCTGCTTTTTCTTTCGTCATTCCTTTTTTCTTTCTCAGTTCACACAACGCATCAACAAATACTGGATAATCTTTACTATTTTTATAATCCAGCACTTCTATGTTCGAATTGTCGATTTTCTCCTGATTCGGCATCTTTTTTCCATTATCAGATAACAGAAGGATTCTTGCGATCCCCTCCTGTGCGATTTTTACAGCTGCTTCCGTTACTCTTTCATCATAGCTCTCCGGAAGTACGATCAAACAATTTTTTTCGCTGCACGCGCCTTCACCTTTTGAATTACATGGTTGGATCACCATAAGTCTGACTCCTGACAAATTTTCATCTTTCTTCGTTGCAACCACGGTACCTATCACCCTTGCAATCTGCATTTCCAATAATTCTTGCTGCATACATAAAAGCACTTCCCTCCCTAATGATCCATTATTTCAGAAAGAAAAGTGACCCATTTCTTTTCAAGCTTCTCCATGGGCCACGTTCTCTCAACATATGTCTTTTAATAATTATTTGAAGCTACTATATCTACTCTTCCTGACGGGCACTTTTTCTGACATGCGCCACATCCAACTCACTTATGTTCAGCCACTTCTGGTGCGCCAGAAAGAATTCCCTTTGCACTACTTGTTCCGATACGTGTTGCTCCCGCATCTATCATAGCCTTTGCTGTTGCATAGTCACGAACACCGCCGGATGCCTTTACACCCATATCCGGTCCAACAGTCTGGCGCATGAGTCTGATATCTTCAACCTTGGCGCCTCCTGTAGAGAATCCTGTAGAAGTCTTAACAAAATCTGCACCTGCTAATTTAGCAATTGTACATACTTTAACTTTCTCTTCATCAGTAAGAAGACAAGTTTCAATGATTACTTTTACTAAAGCTTTTCCTCTTGCAGCCACAACAACTTCTTCAATATCCTGTTTTACATACTGCCAGTCGCCAGCTTTTGTAGCGCCGACGTTAATAACCATATCGACCTCATCTGCACCCTTTTTGATCGCATCAATTGTTTCAGCAACCTTTGTATTTGTTGTACATGCTCCTAAAGGGAAACCGATTACACAGCATGTCTTAACGCCAGAACCAGCCAATTCCTTTGCAACCAATGGAACATACCAGGAGTTTACACATACAGAAGCTGTCTTATATTCTCTTGCTTCTTTACAGATCTTAATAATCTGATCTGGTGTAGCATCAGCTTTTAATAATGTATCATCCAGATATTTTGCCATATCCATCTTTGATGAACCACATGCGGCAGCAAAACTTGTATCTGCTGATACTTTTTTATAAATTTCTTCTGTAATTTCCGCATTTAATTTCTCAATATCCATATTTACTCTCTCCTTTATTTAGGTAAAATCAATTTAAGCCTGTTGTAGTCTTCACCTCTAAAATGTTGATGCTATTTTTTTATATCATATCTTGCTTTATATTACAATAAAGCCTGATACAAATCCGGATATAAGTTTTCCTATCAATACAACAAATGCTTTGCCGCCCGGACCTCTTCCAAGATCAGACCCTATTGACACTCCCATGATTAGCTCCTTAAGCTTCCATACGGAGTGGCCAATGCGATTTTACTACCTTATGTATGGAGTATAATTCTTCCGAAAACAAGGACCGATATGCAGTCATTGCATTCGCATTTGGAATCAATACGACAAAAAGGCTGTCACATCCAAGTGGCAGCCTTTTTGTTATATGCACAATATTGTTAATTTTCCTTTTTCTGTTTCGCCATTGTCTTCACACCGTCAATTGCAAGGATAACTGCAAGTACGATCAGAAGCACAGCCAGGATCGCACGTACATAGCACCATGTCACACCTTCAGCACCTGCTGCAATACCTGCAAAGTTTGCTTTCAATGTAAAGCAAAGAGATGTAATTGTTACAACAAGCATAAATGCCATTGGGAACAGGAACATCTTGTTATTCTTTCCAGCCTTTCCAAGCCATGTTGCAACTGCAAGAAGTCCAAGTGCTGCAAGAAGCTGGTTAGAAGCTCCAAACAGAGGCCAGATATTTGCGTATCCTGTAAGTCCAAGACCGATGCCAAGAACAACGGTAATCAGTGTTGCAACAAACGGATTAGTAAGAACTTTCTTGTAACCCGTTACATCTTTGTATGTCTGTCCAGGTTCAAGCCAGAACTCCTGGAACATGTATCGTGCAAGACGAGTCGCTGTATCCAGAGATGTCAGACAGAATACAGATACCGTCAAGACAAGTAATGTGTACGCAATTTTCTCTGTTCCTGCAAGACCAGGAATAGAACCAAGCATCTTTGAAATACCTGTTGCAAATACGACTGTAGGTGTTACTGTTTCTCCGGATGCATAATTTGCCCAGATATAACCTACTGCACATAATGAAATGATAGCCAGCGCACATTCGATCAACATACCACCATAAGCGATCGGTCTCGCGTCCTTCTCATTGTCAAGCTGTTTTGCAGTTGTACCGGAACCTACCAGTGAATGGAAACCTGAAATAGCACCACAGGCAATCGTTACAAAAAGTGCCGGGAACATGTATCCCAGTGATGTTCCGGTAGGTGCAAGCGTATCTTTAAATCCGGTAAATGCCGGAATATCCATATGCGCACCACCTGTCAGACCACATCCAATGATACCGACTACTGCTACGATCATCATAAAGTAAAGCAAAAATGAGCTCAGATAATCACGAGGCTGAAGAAGAATCCATACCGGTGCTACAGAAGCAGCCAGAATATAGATACCTACGATGATCATCCATGCCTTATTACTCAAATAAATCGGATGCCAGTTAAGACCAACTGCCATACAGATAACAATTGCAGCAACACCTATGATCGTTGATACACCGAGCCCTGCATTTCTTCTATACACAAGAAATCCAAATGCAATTGCGATTAAGATAAACAAAATAGAAATCATTGCAGTTGTTGCGTTTGCTGCACTTGCTGCATAATCAACGGCACCACTTTCTGTGTAGGTTGCCATAAATGTATTTGCAACGATAGAACCAAATGCTGCAACAACAAGAAGAAGTGTCAGATAAGAAAAGATAATAAATAACTTCTTTGCCTTTGAACCCATTGTTGTTGCGATTACTTCTCCGATTGACTGTCCCTTATTACGAATAGATGCAAACAATGCACCGAAATCGTGTACAGCTCCAAAGAAAATACCACCAATCAACACCCACAAAAGTACCGGTACCCAGCCGAATACTGCAGCCTGAATTGGTCCATTGATCGGACCTGCTCCGGCGATAGATGAAAAATGATGTCCCATCAGCACAGGTGCTTTTGCAGGAACATAGTCCACTCCATCCTCTTCCGTGTGTGACGGAGTGACTCTGGAAGGATCAACTCCCCACTGTTTTGCCAGCCATTTGCCGTATGTAAGATATGCAACAACAAGAATTGCAATTCCTACTACTAATACTACTACGCCATTCATGTTCATTCCCTCTTTCCTTTGTTTCTTATAACGTTTCTCATAGCGCTTTTTATATGCTAAAAAGGTCAGTTCATGATCCCCGCCTTTTTATAGCCTTTTACCATATCTTTCGCCGCCCGGTTGCCAAATATCTTCTGATTCTTCAGATCAAACACAAGTATCCTTGCTTCACTGTATCCCCGGACAGTAAACAGATAGTTCTTTATATAGTGAAAATGCTTTACTGCTTTTACAGCTTCCTCAGAAATTCCTTCTTCACAGATAAAGACAGCCGTCATATACGTATACATATGATCCTTCTGGGGCCATCGCAAGCCACCTCGTACGAGCTGCGGTTCTATATATGCATCTATCTTGTTTCTGAAATTTTCTATATCTTCTTTTTCTAAATTCTTTTTTAAACGAAAAAAAACATGCTCGAAACATTTCGCTCGCCAGAGTTCTGCTTTTTTAACAAGGACATACTTCGCACTCGTTGCATTAAAGCTCGCATATGCTTCATAGATATCCCCATTGATATCGCAGGTTCGTTCTACATCGTAGCTGTTTTGAAATGAATCAAGCAGTTTTTCTAATAGATAGTCGCCTGTCATATTAAATTATCTCCCTCGGTAACGCTTTACCCAGGTAAAGCTTCCTTGAATCATTATCAATAATATCACTGCCGGTCATAAAATGCAATACTTTTTAGAGCGTACTCTATTTTTTCTTCTTCCATTCTTCGGACTTTTATATTATACTTTCTTTGTTAATTTAGGAGGAGGAACTGATATGATAAAATACATCGCAAGTGACCTTGACGGCACGATCTTACAAAACGGAGCACAGCAAATACCCACAGAATATTTTGATCTGATCCACATGTTAAAAGAAAATAATATCCGTTTTATTGCCGCAAGCGGAAGGCAATATCATAGTATACGTCACTTGTTTGAACCTGTGAAAGACGACATTTCCTATATCTGCGAAAACGGCTCTCTTTGTATTCATAATGGACAGGTAATTTCCAGAGGACTTATTGAACATGAACTGGGACTTCGTATCATCGATGCCGGACGAGAATATAACGAAAAGCACAGAGAGTGTCATACACTTATATCCTGTGAATCCAGACATTATACAGATTCAAAAAATAGAGATTTCGCTGATCATCTGAAATATGTTTTTCATAATAAAGTGGAAGTTGTAGAAGATTTGTACGATATTAATGAACCATTTTTGAAACTTGCAATCTGCGATTTTCGTGGAACAGAGCTATTATCCCCTTTTTTGGAGGAACGTTTCTCTTCAGATATCCGTACAGCCACAGCAGGTTTTGAATGGGTAGATTTTATTGCTCCAAATGCCAACAAGGGAATTGCCCTTTCTTCTCTTTTGAGTCATCTGCACATACGGCCGGAAGACGGCATTACTTTCGGAGATCAATATAACGATATTGAGATGCTGAAACTTGCAGGCACAAGCTATGCCATGAAAACAGCTGCGCCCGGCGTAGAAAAATACGCGAATCATGTAACAGATTCCGTTATAAATACGATACGCACAAAATTGGGGATGCGGTAACTCCGCTACGTTGGGGGACGGGGTAGCCTCGCTTGGGGACGGGGTAGCCTCGCTCCGCTACGTTACCCCGTCCCCTAAGCTTTACTCATCTTTATCATTTGTGAGATTCAATTTATCAAGTACGTAGAACATAAGACTCAGAAGCATTCCTACTACACACGCGAGAACCATACCTGTAAGCTGAATATTTCCAAACTTCACAGCGATACCGGATAATCCGGTTACGAATACAACCGATGTAAGGGTCAGGTTTCGTGAACGTCCGTAATCTACTTTTGCATCTACCAGAATACGAATACCGGATGCACCGATCATACCATACAGAAGGAAGGAAATACCGCCGATTACCGGTCCCGGAATCGTCTGAATCAGCATGGATAATTTCCCAACGAAGGAGCAGATAATTGATAAAACTGCTGCTCCGGCAATAACGCGGACGCTGTACACCTTTGTTACCGCCATGACACCAATATTTTCACCATATGTTGTTGTCGGAACAGAACCGATCATTCCGGAAAGCATGGTTGACAGATTATCTCCAAGAAGGGAACGATGCAGTCCGGGATCCTTCAGAAGATCTCTTCCAACAATCTTACTTGTAACAACCTGATGTCCGATATGCTCAGAAGCGATTACAAGGATAACCGGAAGAATAATAAGAATTGCTTCTAAACTGAATTTTGGTGTCTGGAAATTGGGAATCGCAAAAACAGGGGCTTTTGCCACCTCTGTGAAATCTACAATTCCACAGCAAAGTGCCGCAATATAACCGGCTATAACTGCGATCAGAATTGGAATAACCGATAAAAATCCGCGGAAAATAATATTTCCAAATACAGCAACGCCCAGCGTTACCACAAAAACAATCACATTTTTCGGATCAATCACTTCATCCAGAAGTCCTGCATTACTTGCCGCACTTCCCGACAGCTCAAGTCCTATAAGTGCCACTACCGGCCCCATTGCCGCCGGCGGCAGTACAATATCGATCCAGTCTGAACCGAATTTATATATAATAAGTGCCAGAATACATCCACAGAAACCTACAACAACGAATCCGCCAAGTGCATATTGATATCCCATCTCACTGATAACGATTCCTGCCGGGGCAAGAAAAGCAAAGCTTGATCCAAGATAAGCCGGTGCTTTCCCCTTTGTAATCGCAATAAACAGAAGTGTACCCACTCCGTTCATAAAAAGAACGATGGCAGGACTGATTCCAAATAAAAATGGTACCAGTACAGATGCCCCGAACATCGCGAACATATGCTGTATACTAAGCGGTACCAAAAGCTTTGCAGGAACCTTGTCCTCAATCTGAATAATTTGTCTGCTTCCCATGTTCATTTCCTCCTTCTTGTTTCCTCTCTCTTAATCCTTTATCCATTCTGTTGCACCGGTATGCTCCACTGCTTTTCCGCCGCACAGGTTCGCATATTCTGCGCAGAATCTCACATCCTTTTTCTTAAGAAGTGCGTGCAAAAATCCTGCCACAAAGCTGTCCCCGGCCCCGGTTGTATCAATGCACCGTACACATTCTCTGACCGGAACCCAGTAATCTTCTTCCTCCGTAGCTACATAACAGCCTCTCGCTCCACATTTTACGATAACGTGACCTGCTCCGGTCCCCCGGAGAGCTTTGGCTGCCTCTTCCACAGTGTCCGTACGGGTCAGAAGCATCGCTTCCTCATCATTCTGGAAAAGATAATCTACATTTGCAAATGCATCTCTCATATCCGATACCGACTCGCCATTTTTACAACGAGTCATATCCGCACAGACAATCTTGCCTTCCTGCTTTGCCTCTGTAAAAATGCACTCCAGCTCTTTTGCTCCAATATGCGGAAACACGAATATACTGGCAAAGCAAATCATTTTTACACTGTCCGGAAATGGCATACACACATCATTCACTGTAAGTGCACGAAGGCTCCCATTGGCATTTGTAAGAAAGCATCTGCTGCCATCCTCTTTCACAAGCACCACATTAATTCCCGTCGCCAGATTCTCCCGGATACATTTCTCCTCAACCTGTATACCTGCTTCCCTGCAATGCGAAAGAATATGCTTTCCTGCATCATCATTTCCCAGAACCGTTTCCAGACGCACCGCATCTCCCAGTGCTGCAAGCACCGTCGCTTCATTCAGTGCATCTGCGCCTGTAGACATGTGAATATCCTGCGCCGGATATGAGCCGGTCTCAAACACTCTCTCACTCGCCGGGCGCACAAGCACATCCAGAATCGCTGCACCGATAATCATAATTTCTGGTTCCCTTTTTTTCATTCTGCTTCTCCTGATTTGCGGAAATATCATACTATCGTTTCTATATTACCATATTTCGCTCTACAGTTATACAACAAAATGATTTACAGGCTCTCCATCCAGACTTTTTTTCTGAAAATCACAAGTGTGATTCCTAATCTCACACATTCCTCCAAAGACAAAAGCAAATAGACGTATGGAATGGAAAGCTTCAGAACGAAGGCTCCTACAAGACCAAGAGGCACACCAAAAATCCACGTACCAACCATATCCACCCACATAATATATTTTGTCTTTCCGCCGCTTCGTACAATGCCCCCGCCAAGTATCATATTCTGAATCTTTACAGGTGATATAAGCGCAAAAACAACTAATATCCGGGATGCCAGTATTTGCACCGAATCCTCTACTTCATAAATCCCGACGTAATAGTTTCGCACAGCCAGCAAAAGTACCGCAAGTACTGCCGCACCTGCCAGTCCGCCCCATATGAATTTCTTTGCTTCGGCGTATGCTCTGTCATAATCCCTGCTTCCAAGCGTCTTGCCGGTAATGATCCCCGCCGCCTGTCCAAGTCCGCTCATTGCACCCATTACCAGGGTCTGTACCGGTATTGTAAGAGTCATGGCAGCACAGGCTTTTGTCCCAAGATTTCCATAAATGGCAGCGTAAACATTTTCGCCAAGGCTCCAGAGAAATTCACACGCAAGAATCGGCAGCAATATCCCCTGATAAAGCTTCCATCCGACACGATCAAACCACCAGACAAAATAAAGCCTCATACTCCACTTCCGGTAAATGTGCAGGAAGAAACAGAATATAAGAATACATGCTGCTGTTTGCGAGATGACAGTAGCAATTGCCGCACCTCTCGCTCCGAGCTTCGGAAGTCCCAGCTTACCAAAAATCAACACATAATTAAGCCCCGTATTCATAACCACCGAAAGTACACTGGCATACAGGGGAAATACTGCTGCGTCCGTGCAGCGCAGTAATGTCGCAAACATCATGCTTACTGCCATCGGAAGATACGACAAAGCATAAAGTCTGAGATACGCTGCCGCGATTTGCCTTGTCTCTATGTCTTTTGTATATAGCCACATGATCTGATTCGGGAAACAGATACTGATAACAGCAAATGCAATAGCCAGCCCAGACGCCAAAAACAGGTTCACAAAAAAGCTGCGGCTTATTTCCTTCTCTTCTTTTTGCCCTACATACTGCGAAATCATAATCCCGGCTACTGTCACAACTGCACCCAGAAGCACACTGTAAAGCGATGCAAACTTCGCTCCCAGCCCCACACCGGCGATGCTGGCACTCCCCAGTTTCCCGATCATCAGCTGATCCACCACACTAAAAGACGACTGCAGAAGAGACTGCAGCGTAACCGGAAGGGCGATCTGCAATACTTTCTTATAAAATCTTTCCTTACCATCCATCACCTGTCGCCCCCTTCATCCTTCTTACCTCTATGATTCCTTGTCCCTTATAAATCATTTCCATGATAAGCAAAAAGTCTGAAAGTCACAATAGGTTAAGCGCGTAACCCCATCCAAAATTCACCCTCTGAATTTGTTAAAATCTCACAAAATCTCATTCTTTTCTTGACAGTCTTCTCCTGCTCTGTTATATTACTCTCAATACTCTTTGCACTGCATATCAATCTACAGTACAAACTGAGCAGGCCGCTGGCATGATGCCTATGGAGCCGGGTCACACAAGTGACAGTGAATCATTCATTCACGGGACAGTAGTTGCTTTTACTGGATTCGTGGATTTTTTTATACCCTTTTCCAGAAAAATAAGCATGTGACATAGAGACAGCATACTTTATTTTCAGGAGGTATTACTACTATGGAAAATTATGATTTCGAAAAAACGGCTACAAAAGTAACCCTTGTCAGTATTTGTGGAAACATCATACTGTCTGTCTTTAAGCTGATTGCCGGAATAGCTGCACATTCCGGAGCAATGGTCAGTGATGCTGTACATTCCGCTTCGGATGTATTTAGCAGTATTGTTGTGATTATTGGTGTGAAATTATCAGCGAAAGACTCTGACAAAGAACACCCCTACGGGCATGAACGTTTTGAATGTGTGGCAGCGATTGTCCTCTCGGTTGTTCTGCTTATAACCGGCCTTCTCATCGGATTTGAAGCACTGAAGAATATTTTATCCAGAGATTACGACTCTCTTATTATTCCCGGCACACTGGCACTCATCGCTGCCGTCATTTCTATCATTACGAAAGAAGCCATGTACTGGTATACAAGATTTTATGCACGTCGCATTGATTCAAGTGCACTCATGGCAGATGCCTGGCACCACAGAAGCGACGCACTTTCATCGATTGGCGCTCTGATCGGTATTGCCGGAGCCAGAATGGGATTCTCGATACTTGATCCGGTCGCAAGTCTGGTCATCTGCATCTTTATCGCAAAGGCTGCCATTGATATCTTTATGGATGCCATCAAAAAAATGGTAGACTGCTCCTGTGATGAAGAAACAGAAAAAGCAATCTGTGACTGTACCAAAGCACAGGCAGGCGTCCTCAGCGTAGATTTCCTGCACACCCGCGTGTTTGGTAATAAAATCTATGTTGATATTGAAATCGGTGCAGACGGCTCACACACCTTAAATGAAGCTCATGACATTTCCGAACAGGTACATGATGCAATTGAAGAAACTTTCCCTAAAGTAAAACATATCATGGTACATGTAAATCCATATCGGTAGTTTTTCATTCTATAACAACGAGAAGATACCCCTCGAGAAAGCTCTGCTTTCCCTCGGTCGCGGCAGTCGCCGCTTCAAATGAGCAAAAATAAAGCCCGAAAGCAAGTAAACTTGCTTCGGGCTTATTTTACTCATTCAAATCTTCTCGTTGCTTACGCGCAGATTACTCGATGATTTCTTTAACTACACCTGAACCTACTGTACGTCCACCTTCACGGATAGCGAAACGAAGTCCCTGCTCCATAGCAACTGGGTGGATAAGTTCACATGTCATTTCTACGTGGTCACCAGGCATGCACATTTCTGTTCCCTCTGGAAGACCGCAGATACCTGTTACGTCTGTTGTTCTGAAGTAGAACTGTGGACGGTAGTTGTTGAAGAATGGAGTATGACGTCCACCTTCATCTTTTGTCAGAACGTAAACCTGAGATGTAAATTTGCTGTGGCATTTTACAGAACCTGGTTTAACAAGACACTGTCCTCTTTCGATTTCAGTTCTCTGAATACCACGAAGAAGAGCACCGATGTTGTCACCAGCCTGAGCCTCATCAAGAAGCTTACGGAACATCTCAACACCTGTTACAACTGTCTTTCTGGATTCTTCATGAATACCAACGATTTCTACTTCGTCAGATACGTGAAGAACACCACGCTCTACTCTACCAGTAGCAACTGTTCCACGACCTGTGATAGAGAATACGTCCTCTACAGGCATAAGGAATGGCTGATCTACTGCACGCTCTGGATCTGGAATGTAGCTGTCAACAGCATCCATAAGTTCCATGATCTTGTCTCCCCATTCTCCTGATGGATCTTCAAGAGCTTTAAGAGCAGAACCCTGAACGATCGGTGTGTCGTCGCCTGGGAATTCATACTCGTCAAGGAGTTCACGAATTTCCATTTCTACTAATTCAAGAAGTTCTTCATCGTCTACCATATCACATTTGTTCATGAATACTACGATGTAAGGAACACCTACCTGACGGGAAAGCAGGATGTGCTCTCTTGTCTGAGCCATAACACCATCAGTAGCAGCAACTACGAGGATAGCGCCGTCCATCTGAGCAGCACCAGTGATCATGTTCTTAACGTAGTCAGCATGTCCTGGGCAGTCAACGTGTGCATAGTGACGTTTCTCTGTCTCATACTCAACGTGAGCTGTAGAGATTGTGATACCACGCTCTCTCTCTTCTGGAGCCTTATCGATGTTCTCGAAATCTACAGCAGCGTTACCAGCAACTCTTTCTGCAAGAGTCTTTGTGATAGCAGCTGTTAAAGTTGTTTTACCGTGGTCAACGTGACCAATGGTACCGATATTACAATGTGGTTTTGTTCTTTCAAATTTAGCTTTTGCCATTTTGAATATCCTCCTTATTATAGCGCCTTCTAAGGCATTTTTGAATTATTTACGTTTGCTCGGCTATTTCTGATTATATTTCAAATCACATAGTTTTTCAAGCCTTTTTACTATTTAATTAAGCATTTTTATTGGATAATACCTTTTCCTGTACAGACTTCGGAACTGGCTCGTATTTCTCGAAGAACATTGAGTAGTTTCCACGTCCCTGTGTTCTGGAACGAAGGTCTGTAGAATATCCGAACATCTCGGACAACGGAACATATCCGCGAACGATCTTACCACCGCCGAGGTCGTCCATACCTTCGATACGTCCACGACGAGAGTTGATATCACCAATAACGTCTCCCATGTATTCCTCAGGCATTGTTACTTCAACCTTCATGATTGGCTCACAAAGAACCGGAGCTGCCTTCTTCATAGCATCCTTGAATGCCAGAGAACCGGCAATATGGAATGCCATTTCACTTGAATCGACTTCATGGTAAGAACCATCGTATACGTTAGCCTTAACACCAACAACCGGGAATCCGCCAAGGATACCGGACTGCATAGCCTCTTCGATACCTTCTCCAACCTTCGGGATGTATTCCTTCGGAATAGCACCACCAACAACAGTAGATTCGAATACGAATGTCTCCTCGCCGTTGATGTCCATTGGTTCAAATTTAACTTTACAGTGTCCGTACTGTCCACGTCCACCAGACTGCTTTGCGTACTTACTGTCAACGTCAACAGCCTTTGTAAATGCTTCTTTGTATGCAACCTGAGGAGCACCTACGTTAGCCTCTACCTTAAATTCACGAAGAAGTCTGTCTACGATGATCTCAAGGTGAAGCTCACCCATACCGGCGATAATTGTCTGACCTGTTTCCTGATCAGTATGAGCACGGAATGTCGGGTCTTCTTCTGCAAGTTTTGCAAGAGACTCACCAAGTTTACCCTGGGAAGCTTTTGTCTTAGGCTCAATCGCAAGCTCGATAACCGGCTCTGGGAATTCCATGGACTCCAGAATTACCGGATGCTGCTCGTCACAGATTGTATCACCTGTTGTAGTGAACTTAAATCCGATTGCTGCAGCGATATCACCGGAATATACCTTGTCAAGCTCTGCTCTCTTATTTGCATGCATCTGAAGAATACGTCCAACACGTTCCTTCTTGCCCTTTGTTGCATTCAGTACATAAGAACCGGAGTTCATTGTACCGGAATATACTCTGAAGTATGCCAGTTTACCAACGAATGGGTCTGTCATAATCTTAAATGCCAGTGCTGAGAATGGCTCTTCATCAGAAGAATGTCTTTCTACTTCATTTCCGTCTTCATCCACACCCTTAATAGCCGGGATGTCTGTCGGAGCCGGCATATATTCAAGAATTGCATCCAGAAGCTTCTGAACACCTTTGTTTCTGTAAGCAGAACCACAGCATACCGGAACAGCTGTACATTCACATGTTGCTTTTCTAAGTGTAGCTTTCAGCTCCTCTACAGATGGGATCTCGCCTTCCAGATACATCAGTGTAAGATCATCATCTAACTCACAGATCTTTTCAATCAGCTCATCATGATACAGTTCTGCATCATCAGCCATGTCTTCCGGAATATCAACGATAGAAATATCATCACCCTTATCATCATTGTAGATGTAAGCTTTCATTTCCATCAAGTCAATGATTCCTTTGAAATCGTCTTCTTTACCGATTGGCAGCTGAAGAACAATAGCGTTCTTGCCAAGTCTTGTCTTAATCTGCTCAACAGCATTATAGAAATCTGCGCCAAGGATATCCATCTTATTGATGAATGCCATTCTCGGTACGTTGTATGTGTCAGCCTGACGCCATACGTTCTCTGACTGTGGTTCAACACCACCCTTAGCACAGAATACACCTACAGCTCCGTCAAGTACACGAAGTGAACGTTCAACCTCAACCGTAAAGTCAACGTGTCCCGGAGTATCAATAATATTGATACGATGCTCAAGTGCACCCGGTTTCGGTTTACAATTCTCTTCCAGTGTCCAGTGACATGTTGTAGCTGCAGAAGTAATTGTGATACCTCTTTCCTGCTCCTGTTCCATCCAGTCCATAGTAGCAGTACCTTCGTGAGTATCACCAATCTTATAGTTAACACCGGTATAGTAAAGAATACGCTCTGTCAGTGTAGTCTTACCAGCATCGATATGAGCCATAATACCAATGTTTCTAGTTCTCTCTAATGGATATTCTCTTCCAGCCATTGTTGCCTCCTAAAAAATTAGAAACGATAGTGAGCAAATGCTTTGTTTGCTTCAGCCATCTTGTGCATATCTTCTTTCTTCTTCACAGATGCTCCTGTATTGTTAGCTGCATCCATGATCTCATTTGCCAGTCTTTCTTCCATTGTCTTCTCGCCTCTGTTACGAGAATATGTTGTCAGCCAGCGAAGTGCAAGAGTCTGTCTTCTGTCAGCTCTTACTTCGATCGGCACCTGGTAGTTCGCTCCTCCGATACGTCTTGCCTTTACCTCAAGTACTGGCATGATGTTGTTCATAGCCTCTTCGAATACTTCGATTGCCGGCTTATCGGATTTAGCTGCGATTCTTTCAAACGCTCCGTATACAATCTTCTGAGCAACACCCTTCTTACCATCTAACATAATGTTGTTGATAAGCTTTGTTACCACTTTGCTGTTGTATACCGGATCCGCTAATACGTCTCTTTTCTGAGTATGTCCTTTACGTGGCACGGTTCTTCCCTCCTTAAACATTCTTGATTAATTCATCGGTACTCACATGTGTCTTTCTAATGATACAGTGTAGTGCATAGGACATACAATATATATGTCTTGCAACTTACTTCATCATAGTTCTGTTTGTGACTACATTAATTATGGTAGTTCTTCTCACTAAGCTCGTGAAACACCTCGCTAAGTTCCGAAGAACAATCCTCGTACTAAATTCGCACTTCACTTTCGCTCGTGCTCATTAAGTGCTCTGGATTTACTTCTTAGCGTCTTTTGGTCTCTTAGCGCCGTATTTGGAACGAGCCTGTCTTCTCTTTGCAACACCTGCTGTATCAAGTGTTCCTCTGATGATGTGGTATCTTGTACCTGGAAGGTCTTTTACTCTTCCTCCACGAATAAGAACAACGCTATGCTCCTGAAGGTTGTGTCCTTCACCTGGAATGTAGCTTGTTACTTCGATACCATTAGAAAGACGAACTCTGGCGATTTTTCTAAGAGCTGAGTTAGGCTTCTTAGGTGTAGCTGTCTTAACAGCTGTACACACACCTCTCTTCTGTGGAGCGGACTCATTTGTCGCTTTCTTTCTAAGAGAGTTGTAACCTTTCTGAAGAGCCGGAGCTGTAGACTTCTTTACAGATGTCTGACGTCCTTTTTTTACTAACTGGTTAAATGTTGGCATTCTCTTTCACCTCCTATGATAGTAATAAGTTGCATGTTTTCAACAAATTGGCGCACAAAAATACGATGCATCCCTGTGCACGCTAGATTATAGTATTATTATTTTCCAGAGTTGTCAAGAGGTTTTACAGGAATTTTACGCAGAAATGCGTAATTTCCGCCTCTTTTACAGTGTCAGCATATGCCTGTCCTCTTACAGACCAAGCACATCTGCGATTGCTCCCATTTCTTCCAGAGCCACATCGATCAGATCATCCAGACTTAATCCTGTAAATTCAATTGCTTCCATATAATCTCTGTTCGCCCCTGATGCGAATCTCAGCTCATTGAAACGCTTCATTACAGACTTATGCTTTACACTTGCAATCTTTTTATCCGGATAAATCTGTGCAACTGCTTTTACAAAACCGCTCATCGGGTCTGCTGCCAGCAGAGAATACTGAAGCTTTGTCTTTGCTTTCACACCACTCTTTGGATTATGTGCGCAGATCGCATCAAAAAGCACCTTGTCCTCAATCCCCTCTTTCCTGAGAATCTCTACAGATGTCGGTCCATGCACACTCAGATCATTTTTCCAGTCACACTGTTCCTCATCCAGATCATGCAGAAGTCCTGCAATGCCCCAGTACTCCACCTCATCCGGTGCAAGACGTTTTGCCAGTCCTTTCATAATCGCTTCCACCGCATAAGAGTGTGTAATATAATTTTCACCCTTCATGTATTTCATCAAAATATCATGCGCCTGTTCTCTGTTCATAGTTATTCCCTCCTCTGAAACGTTATATCCGTCAGCTACTCATTCTAGCATATCTGTACCTGCTTGTGAAGTTTCTTCTTGCGCACATGCATATGCCAAAGTATGATCGGATAAGAATTTATCTTTTGATTTTTCTTCTATATATAATATAGAAATAATACAGGAATGATCATTCTCGTGTTAGGCTTACTGGCGGGAAAGTATTTTTGAATTTGCTTCAGTAAATGCTGTACTGAAAATTTGTAGTTGTTAATGAAACAGAAACGGTGCTCGTTATGATATGTGAGGTAAGAGAAGCGTTCCGAATATCCTTGCCTGTTATGTTGGTTTGGGAGAGGAGAGCCGCTATCGGCGACTCTCTCCTGAAGTTACATAACAGTGCAAGAGATGAGGAGGAGCGCATCGTCGTAACATATCATAACGAGCACCGTTTCGTATTTATTTACAATAATAATTCCTAATAAAGCAACCCTTTCACTTCTTCACTCTTCATATTTTCTTTGGTTACCCACACGTATCCGGTGTTGATATATGCTTCGTTTCCGAGATTGAGGGAAGCTCTTGCGGATGCGATTACAGATGCGTAGCCCATACCGAATGGATTTTGAACAATAAGTCCGTCTATCTCTCCATTTTTCAGCGCAGCCACGGATTCTTCTGAATAATCATATCCAACCACTTTCACATCTCCCGCCTCTGCTCTGGCGAGTCCTTCAACTACTTGAATCACGGTATCGTTATTCGTCGCATAGCAGCCTTTGAGATTTGGATATTTTTCTATAATGAAATCAATCATCTGTTCTTCGGTTATTTCATCCGGATTCTCCACACCTGTGGTTTCCATGATCTGAGCCTTAATCTCGTCCTGCTGATCGGAAGCATATATATTTACAATTGTAATCTCGGGATATTTCTGCTGCATTGCCTCAACAAAGCTATTTACTCTGTCTTTCGCTGACTGTGATTTTGAATCCTGTGTGAAGACTGCCACTTCACCGGTTTCACCCATCAGTTCTGCTATTTTATCAGCTGCAAGTGCTGCCGCACCAACATTATCTGTGGAAACAGTTGCTGCAAGACCGGGGTAATCACTGCCCGAATCAAATGCCACGATTGGAATACCATTCATTGCCGCAAGATCAAACTGTACACCACACGCCTGCATATCCGCAATGGATATACTGATTCCTATCGGATATCTTGCCAGTTCTTCATCCAGAATATTTACCTGTTCATCCACATCGTCTGTATCAGCAGGTCCACTGTAAGTCACTTTGACCGCATCTTTTCCTTTGTAACCAAGCTTTGTATTGATATCTTCAACCGCCTGCTCTGCACCTTTTTTTACCTCTGCCCAGAACTCACCTTCTTCACCTTTCCCGATGACAGATATATAGGAACCTTTCTCAAGTGCAATACCGTCTGCATTTGCATAAGCAGATGGCTCTATTGCATCCAGCTTTTTCTGGTATTCCTTTTCTTCCGGCTTCTGCTCTTCTACCGCATCCGTTTTTTCATCTGTCTTCTCTATATCTTTTTCTGATGTGCAAGCAACCATTAATACTGCTGCACACAATATCATTGCTATAACACTCCATATTTTTTTCATGTTCTTTTCTCTCCTGTTTTGTGAACTTTTATAACATCAACCACTATACACCATATTTCTGTAAATTTGTTAAAGAATTTCTTAAATTTTTTCTTAAATTTTCTTTTGACTGTGACATTGCTTTTTTTCCTTGTATATTTTAACCTTTTGTATTATGATATTTGTAGACAATACGATGATGTCTAGTGAACGCAAAAAGGAGGTACATACCAATGGCACACGTAATTAGTGATGTATGTGTAAGTTGTGGCGCTTGCGAAGCTGAATGTCCAGTAGGAGCAATTTCCCAGGGAGCAGAGCATTATGAGATCGATGCTGACACATGTGTTGATTGTGGTGCTTGCGCAGCTGCGTGCCCAACAGGCTCTATTTCTCAGGGCTAATTCATATTATTAAAAGAACAAAAGCATTGCCTGTTCCATACAGACAGTGCTTTTTTCATTTTTTCTGAAAACATTTCTCTGCCGACGACTTTTGACGTCTTTTTCATTCCCCATATGCTACGCTGTAGAAGAAAAACAGACAAGTATCATTTAATAAGGGGGTTTTATCATGGGAAACGCGCTCGAACAATTAAAAAAGGAAACAAAAGATGATGAGCGCCTGTATGGCTGCATCAGAGAACTATACGAACAGGGAGTTCCTTTTGGGGAGCTGAAAGCACTGATTCCGGATATCCGGCGGACCAGAGAACAGCTGCAGTTAAAGCGCATGCTGGAAAACAATAATGAAATTCTGCTTTCCATGTTCAGCAAGGAAATGTCTTTTCTTCTGGAGGCCAAGGAGCGGCAGGAAGAAGAGCAATTCAAAAAACTGGACCAGCTCATCCGCCAGCAGCAATCCTTACGGAAAGCCACTGCCCAGAGCAGTCCAGTCGAAAAGATAAAACATTTATTCCTGCCGGCTTAGGTTCGCAAACTTTGTGTAATCCGCAAGCCATGCCAGATGAACGGTCCCTACAGGACCGTTTCTTTGTTTCGCAATAATAATCTCAGCCTGTTTCTTATATTCAGAATCCTTATTATAATATTCATCTCGATAAATAAACATAACAACGTCGGCATCCTGCTCAATCGCCCCGGACTCTCTAAGGTCAGAAAGCATCGGACGTTTATCCGGTCGTGATTCCACCGCACGGCTGAGCTGTGACAGTGCAACAACAGGAACATTCAGTTCTCGTGCCAGCGCTTTGAGAGAACGGGAAATCTCGGAAATTTCCTGCTGCCTGGATTCCGAACGTCCTCCCACACTTCCCGTCATCAACTGCAGATAGTCGATTATGATTAATTGTATATCATGCTCAAGCTTATATTTACGACATTTTGAGCGAAGCTCAGACACGGAAATACCGGGAGTATCATCAATGATCAGATTAGATTTACCGATAATACCGGCACCTTCTATCAGCTTCTCCCAATCGGAATCTTTTAGATTTCCGGTACGGATTGCCTGCGAATCCACCTGTGACTCCAGAGCAAACAGACGATTCACCAGTTGTTCCTTTGACATCTCAAGGCTGAATATCGCCACGCCCTTTTCCTTCTTAAAAGCCACATACTGTGCGATATTCAGGACAAATGCGGTCTTGCCCATAGACGGTCTGGCCGCTACAAGGACAAGGTCTGACGGCTGAAGCCCGGAAAGCTTATAATCCAGATCAATGAATCCTGTCGGTATACCTGTTACCGCCCCTTTGTTTTTAGATGCTTTTTCAATTTTATCCAAAGCATTCAGCACCACATCTTTAATCGGCGTATATTCTCCGGAATTTCGTTTCTGAAGCAGCTCAAACACAGACTTTTCCGTCTTCTCCAGTATACCTGCCAGCGGCTCCTTCCCCGCATAACATGTATTAGAAATATCGTCATTCAGCCGGATCAGTCTGCGCATCATAGACTTATCTGCCACAATATCCGCATAATATTTTACATTTGCAGACGTCGGAACGGCTGTCACCAGATCTCTTACGAACTCCAGGCTTGCAATCTCCGGCGGGACATCTTTTTCCTTCAGCCTTTCCTGCAGAGTGATCAGATCAACCGGTTTCCCCTCATTGAACAGTTCCACCATGGAATCAAAAATAACTCCGTATGCGGTCTGATAAAAATCCTGACCGCTTATGATCTCTGATGCGGTCATAATGGCATCCTTGTCCATCAACATGGCTCCGACAACAGACTGCTCTGCCTCAATGCTGTGGGGCATAACTCTTTTAATGAGAGCCTCTTCCATGTATGGTCTCCTCCTACGCTTCTTCCGTTACAATTACTTTTAACTGTGCAGTAACCTTCGGATGCAGTTTCACCGGTACACTCTGTGTTCCGATTGTCTTGATTGGCTCTTTCAGCTGTACTTTCTTCTTATCAATCTCAAGCCCCATCTGCGCCTTTACTTCCTGCGCGATTTCCTTTGAAGATACAGAACCAAATGCCTTTCCGCCTTCTCCGGTTTTAATCGACACTTCAATCTTTCCTGCCTCTATTTTCTTTCCAAGCTCCTGTGCAGCCTCATACTGCTCCTGAGCGATCTTTGCTTCACTTGCTTTCTTAAGCTTTAAGTCATTTAAGTTTTTCCCATTTGCCTCAATGCCCTTTTTCGTCTTCAGGATAAAGTTTCTTGCGTAACCGTCGCTCACCTCAACGATCTCGCCTTTCTTTCCAAGAGATTTTACATCTTCTGTCAATATTACCTTCATCTATATATCTCCTTCCTTAATCATAGTATCAATGACTTCCTTAAGGCTTTCCACAGCCTCGTCCATATCTGTATGACTGAACTGTGCGCCGGAAGCGTTCATATGTCCGCCGCCGCCCAGACGTTCCATAATGATCTGCACATTTACCTCATCAATAGAACGGGCACTGACATATATTTTCCCATTATACTCCGTCAATACAAACGATGCCTTGATCTCACTGATATCCAGCAGTTCATTGGCTGCCTGTGCACCGATGATCGTCGGACTTTCTATACGAAGATTTTCTCCGCGTGCAATCGCAAACTTCTTATGATAAACCTCTGCGCTGCTGATGATTTCTGCTTTTGCGCGATAAGATTCCATATCATCTCGAAGCATCTTACGAACGAGTGTAATATCCGCTCCGTTTCTACGAAGAAATGCTGCCGCTTCAAAGGTACGAACACCCGTCCGGTTCACGAAATTATTCGTATCGATCATAATACCTGAATACATACTGCTCGCTTCCAGATTCGTAAGCTTAATATCATCCACAATATACTGCAGAATCTCCGCTACCATCTCACAGGTAGAAGAAGCATACGGTTCCACATAAGAAAGAACTGCATTCTCAATATTATCACTGCTCTGTCTGTGATGATCCAGAACAACCACGTTCCTTGTCATACGAAGCAATTCCTGACACTCCGTCATCTGTGGGCGATTCGTATCCACAACAATGACCATGGCATCCTCTCCTGCCAGAGAAACAGCCTTTTCCGACGTCAGAAACATACCTTCCGGATACGCCTTATCCGCAGTGAACTGGCTGTACAGGGGGCGAAGGGATGCAGACACTTCATTAATAACAATGTGTGCTTTCTTACCCAGCATCTGAACCGCCCGGTAAACACCGATGGCCGCTCCGAAGCAGTCAACATCCGTCAGCTTATGTCCCATGATAAATATCTTATCATTTACCGTGATCAGCTCTCGCAATGCCTCCGCTTTCACACGGGCTTTGACACGGGTATTTCTTGAGGTCTGTTCTCGCTTACCGCCATAATACGTAATGCCGTGGCAATCCTTAATGACTGCCTGATCTCCGCCTCTGGCGAGAGCAAGGTCAATAGCAGCTCTTGCATAATTATAGCTCTGTGCATATGCTTCCGAACTTAGTCCAAGACCGATACTCAGTGTTGGCGGAATCTTATTTCCTATATTTACTGACTTGACATCTTCAAGAAGGGAGAACTTATCTTCTTCCAGCTGTTTAAAATATTGCTTTTTAACTGCAATAAAATACTTGTCTGACTCAGTCTTTTTGACGATTCCATCAACCTTAGCAATATACTGGTTGATCTTACGGTCTACCAGTGCAACAAGAAGAGACTGCCGCACCTCTTCCACGCTGTCCACAACCTCATCATAGTTATCGATATAGATAAGACCTGCAACAAGGCGCTGCTCCTCATTTTCCTTAATATATCGGTTGAGCTCTGTGACATCACGCAGATATACGGCAATAAAGTATTCCTTTTCATCCGGAAGCTTAAGAAGCCTCTCCGCCTCACTGAACCCATGCACCGATATACGCTGAAGCTCTGCCCGGTACTCCTTGTCCTTATAATACACTTCCATCTCTACGATGTCGTTTTCTTCTTTCGGGAAAATGCTCCGGTTCAGCTCCGGCATGTATTTACTGAGATAGATCTCTGTATGGTTCTTCTCGCCAAGCACCTTTACAAACTGATCATTGAGCCACGCAACCTTTCCATCTTCAAGAAGGATGGCATAAGGAACCGCCAGCTCCTTAAGCAGTGTATTCTGCACAACTCCATACTGAGCCGCAAATTCCACAAGATCTTTCATGATCAGGGATCTGCTGTAAAGATACAACACACCAACAATCGCAACATAGATAATCACAAAGACAAGCATAACCAAACCTGCGCGTTTGTCGATTCTGTAGATCCAGACATTCATAATCGCTAAGAGAACTGCCATAAGCACCGGTACCTGCATATATGTACGCAGCTGTCCCTTCAGGTGAATCTTCTGGCTTTCATTTTGTTTCTTCTTCATCTTTTTCTATTCCTCTAAAAAAACACAGTGTGCCATAATGGAGATATTATACCACTTTTCTCTGAAAATGAAAAGTGAAAAAGGCAGGTACCCCTCAAACAAGGAACACCTGCCTGTATTATTTTCTTTATTTGTTATATCCCAGTGGATTCTGTGACTGCCATCTCCATGTATCCTCGCACATCTCATCCAGTCCGCGTTCTGCCTTCCAGCCAAGAACCTTTGCTGCTTTTGCCGGATCCGCATAGCACATGGCAATATCTCCTTCGCGTCTCGGTTTGATCTCATATGGCACATCTTTTCCACTTGCCTTAGAGAATGCATTTACCATCTCCAGCACAGAATATCCTCTTCCTGTACCAAGATTGATAATATCCAGTCCTGGATTGGTGAAGATATACTCTATTGCCTTCACATGACCAATGGCAAGGTCAACAACATGGATATAATCTCTTACTCCCGTTCCGTCCGGTGTATCATAATCATCACCAAACACACCCAGCTTCTCAAGCTTGCCTACTGCCACCTGTGAAATATATGGCATAAGATTGTTCGGAATACCCTTTGGATCCTCTCCGATGCGTCCACTCTTATGTGCGCCTACAGGATTGAAATAACGAAGCAGGATTACATTCCACTCAGGATCTGCTTTCTGCAGATCGGACATGATCTGCTCCATCATTGACTTCGTCCATCCATAAGGATTCGTACATTGTCCTTTCGGGCAGTCCTCTGTGATCGGCATAACCGCCGGATTGCCATATACCGTTGCAGAAGAACTAAATACAATATTCTTCACACCAACTTTGTTCATAACGTTCATGAGTGACAGCGTACCTGTAATATTATTGTGATAATATTCCAATGGCTTCTGTACAGACTCACCAACAGCTTTCAGCGCCGCACAGTGAATAACCGCATCTACTTTCTCAGCCTCGAACATTGCTGTCAGAGCTGTTTCGTCCAGTACATCTCCCTCATAGAATCGGATTTTCTTTCCAGTCAGTTCCTCCACGCGCTTAATTGACTCTTCACATGAGTTACTGAGATTATCATACACAACAACCTCATATCCTTTGTTCAGAAGTTCCAGAGCGGTATGACTTCCGATGTAGCCAGCACCACCTGTGATCAATATCTTTGCCATGTTTCTCTACCTCCTAGCAGTTATACTTGTTGACAATTTCCTGCATAATATCCCATTTCTGTTCCATATCTTCAACCAGTTTGAACTGTGTTCGGCAACGATCCAGATTGTGATGTTCGCGGTGAATCTTAAAGTAAGTATCTCCCTGCAGATAATCGGTAAGGAAACGCATGCCACATTCAAAAGTCATCGTTTTCGCGCCCATCGGCATCAATTCGATTTCCTTATTGGTAAGCTTCCCGCCGCATCCCTCAATAAATCCTTTTGCATACAGGTCAAACAGCTCCATACTACAGGATACTTTACTCAGATCCTGCTCATCTTCAGCTGCAGTACTTGCACCAAATCGAATAGAATCACCAAAATCATTCATAGCGAGCCCCGGCATTACCGTATCCAGATCGATAACACAAATACCCTTACCCGTTTTATCATCAATCATAATGTTATTCAGCTTCGTATCATTGTGCGTAACACGAAGCGGGATCTCTCCCTTTGCCTGAAGATCGGAGAAATAGTTTGCAACATCCTCATGATCCAGCACGAACTGAATCTCTTTCTGCACAGATGCTGCTCTTCCCATTATATCATCGTCCACTGCTTTTTTAAATACTGCAAATCTCGCTTTTGTATCATGAAAGCCTTTAATTGTCTCATGAAGCGTATCTGCCGGATAATCAGCAAGCAGTCTCTGGAAATTACCGAACGCAACTGCACTCTGATAAAAATGTTCCGGCTTTTCCACCTGATCATAGCTGGTTGCATTCGTAATAAACTTGTATGAGCGCCAATATTCACCCTTGGAATCTACGAAATACGCCTTCCCGTCTACCGCCGGAATAACATTGAGTGTCTCCCGCTCCGGATCTCCCCCATTTTCAATAATCTTCTTCCGAAGATAGGAAGTAACACCCATAATATTTTCCATAAGCTCTATCGGTTTCGCAAATACATCACGATTCATTCGCTGCAGAATGACTTTCAGTCTTCCCATCTCAGCGATATCGAAAGTCAGAAGATAGGTATCATTAATATGGCCGCTGCCATATGGTCTTTCATCAACCAGAACGCCTTCATATCTGAAGTTCGCTATCGCTTCATCTCTTTGTCCTCTTGTAATCTGTGCCATTATGCTTCCTCCCAAAGATGTTTTGGATAGAGGCCTGCGTCCTTCATCTTCTGAATCGCTTCAACCACTACCGGTTTATCCTCTTTATAAGTCACACCATACCACTTATCGGCAGACTTAAGTACAGCAACGGTTGCACGTTCCTCTCCGAGAAGATCACTTACAACTGTCGGGAGGAAATACTCACATTTCATAGGATTCTCTCCAAGTCCCTTTTCAAGAAATGCCGGGAAACCTTCCTTAATTTCTTTCAAAATGCTCTTCGTAAATCCCCACATATTCATGGAAACAATTGTGTCAGCCGGAACAGCTGTCCATGTCTCCCCACCATCTTCTGTAAATGCAATGCCGCCGTCACGCTTCTCGATACGTGTTCGCTCATGAATCGCCATAAGCTCGCCCTTTTCATTCATGCTGCAGATTCCTCTGGCTACATGACCGTTATCTGTTACCGTGTTGCCGAGCTCATAGCCAACCATCGTATAACGATACTTATCGTCATCCTGATGAGATGCCAGATAATCATAGATCAGCTGAAATGCTTCTTTTCCGTAATAATCATCTGCATTAATTACCGCAAATGGTCCGTCGATCTGATCAATACAGCTCAGTACAGCATGCGCTGTTCCCCATGGTTTTACTCTTCCTTCCGGCACTTCATATCCTTCCGGAATATTGTTAAGCTCCTGGAACGCATAGGATACGTCCATGTATTTTGACATACGGTCTCCAACAGCCTCTTTGAAATCTGCTTCATTTTCTTTTTTGATAATGAAGATTACCTTTTCAAACCCGGCTCTTTTCGCGTCAAACATGGAAAAGTCCATAATAATATGTCCCTCACTATCCACCGGGTCAATCTGTTTCAGGCCACCGTAACGGCTTCCCATACCTGCCGCCATAATGACTAATACTGGTTTGTTCATCATTCTTCCTCCAAGTCCTGATTTATTTGCTTTATATCCATAAGAATTCTAACCCTTGATACCTCCGGTTACACCACCGATAATCTTCTCTGACAGGAAGATATACAGAATGAATGTAGGAAGGAATACGATAATAACTGCTGCGAACATTCCTGCCCAGTTACCTGTGTACTGCATGGACTGCAGCATTCCATAAAGACCTACCGCTACCGGTCTGAGTGCATCACTGTTTGCAAATATCAAGGATAAGAAGTATTCATTCCAGATATTAATAAAGTTAAAAATCGTTACTGTTACAATTCCTGACTGTGCCATCGGGAACATAATTTTCCAGAATGTCTTAGCCGGTGGACATCCATCAATTGCAGCTGCCTCTTCATATGTACGTGACAGGTTCGCAAAGAATGTCAGAAGGAAAATCGTTGTATACGGAATATTAATTCCAATATACAGGAATATAAGTGTTACCTTACTTGCTACAACGTCATTCAGAATACCCATGTTGGCAACAACACTGAAAAGCGGGAGTACGATCATTGTGATTGGAACACCCATTGCTGCGACAAAGCCCGTCTGGATGATCTTGTTTCCAAGGAAAGTGAATCTTGCCAATACATAAGCTGCCGGTGCACAGATCAGAATCAGAAGTGCACATGACACAAGTGAATATAGTAATGAGTTCATGAAGAATACCGCAACACCGCCGCTTCCCCATGCCTGCGCATAATTTTCAAAATGCAGTCCTGTTGGGAACTTTAAAGCATTTCCCGCAAAAATGTCAGCTGTTGTAGATAAACTTGCTGCTACGATCCAGCCAAGAAGCATGAACGTAAATATTACCCATAAAATGATGATAATATATCCAGGAGCCAGCTTCAGTTCTTTTTTCCAATTAATCTTATCTTTAACTTTTCTTTCTTTTTCCTTAGCCATAACTGCTCCTCCTTTCTAAAATTCCAGATCATCATCTTTGATGAGTTTATTACAGATTGTAAATATAATAACTACACATAAGCACAGGATAATACCTATTGCCGCACCATATCCTGCATTTCGTTCCGTTACTGCATTACCCGCCCCAAAGGTATGCATGTACATGTACTGTACAGGAACAATTGTTGATTTATCTGCAGTAACAGTAGAGAACAGCTGTGACCATACAAAGAATGCAGCTGAGCTTACTGACCACATCGTAATATTTGTCTTAAACACTCCCTTGAGAAGCGGAAGTGTCATATGACGAAACTGCTGCGGCTTATTTGCCCCATCAATAGTAGCCGCTTCATAAAGATCCGGACTGATTCTTTCAATTCCGCTCATCCAGATCAACATATGATAACCAATCATACCAAAACAATATGCAAATAATAATGCCCAGAACTTATGGTCTGTATCGAGCCACGGCGTAGCAGCCAGTTTTTTCAGACCGATCGTTTCCAAAAATGATTTCAAAAGACCGAACTTCGGACTGTATACATACTGAAGCCACATAGTAGCAAGTGCTACGGCACTGACGATATTCGGCAGATAGATAATAGCACGGAACAGTTTCTTACCACGAATTCCACTTGTAAGAATAACCGCAAAAAGCAAAGATACTGACAGAACGATTGCCCCGCCTATTGCCCATATCTTGAAAATATTAAACATCGCAGTTTCAAAAATTGCCGTTGTAAACAGCTTCTGGTAGTTCTGCATTCCTACAAATGTCCAATACTCCATAGCATCTGTGACAGACTCAATCTTGTACAGACTCATCATGATCGTACGAATGATCGGATACAGAAATACAATGAGGAAGATGATGACTGCGGGCGTAAGAAAGCCGACTATCATTTTTTTGTTCTTCTTCATCTGGTTATGCCCTCCTTTTCCTCTCTATAAAATATGGCGGCTGTGCCTTCCGCCCGCCGCCATATTCCATCATTGTCTTACTCGACAAATGTTGCTCATAATCTTATTGTCCAGCTGCCTCTTTCATAGCTGCTACAAATCCTGCTCCGTCAACCTTACCAGCTGCAAGATTCAGTGTCTGCTCTGCAAGAACCGGTGTAAGGTCAACGTTGTTCTCAACACCTGCTGCCCAGTCATAGTATGATACTGTAGCATCGAAGTCATCCTTAACATCTGCCAGCTCTACAGGCCATGCATCTGCATTTGCCTTATCTGTCGGGATGCAAAGAGCTTCCTCAGTCATCTGCTTGTCAAAGTCTCCAGTTGTGATGTATGTGATCAACTCGAAAGCTTCGTTTGCCATCTTGGAATCTTTGTTGATTGCAAACACCTGGTTAGCGATGTTGTTTGCTGTATTATCATCTGTTCCGCCTTCTACAGATGGGTAGTTGAAGTATCCCCACTCAAGATCTTCTGCTGCAGAAGCTTTTGCTTCATTTGGAAGCCATGAACCACAGATAACGATTGCAGCTTCACCTGGAGCGAATTCCTGATTCTGTCCTGCTGGATATTTATTTTTTGCGATATTCTCAGAGAAGTAACCCTTCTTTGCGAAATCAGCAAAGCTTTCAGCTGCTGCAAGAACCTTTGGATCATCCCATGTTACGCTAACGCCATTTACTTCTTCACCCATAACGAGAGATTTAACTCCGTCCTGTCCGATATATCTTGCAAGATGAAGTCCGATGAATGATGTCATATAAGCATCATCAGCAGTAATCGGTGTAATACCAGCTTCTTTTAACTTAGCACAAGCTGCATCAAACTCTGCCCATGTTGCAGGAGCTGCTTCAATGCCTGCTTTAGCAAATAATGTCTTGTTGTAGAAGAAACCAAAGATGGATGGCTGATAAGGAATCGTATGTAATGTGTTATCCCCATCATGTGTCTGTCCATAAGCATTACGTGCGATTGCAAATAATGTCTCATTACCATGCTCAGCCTCATAATCTTTTGCGATGTCTTCAAGATCTAATAAGTATTTTCCCCAGGAACCATTTACGCGGTTAACGTCTTCGTCGAATAAATCGATCTGCTGCTTTGCATCAAGTGCCGGCTGAAGTCCCTCTCTCTGTCCAGAACGCCCCTTGAACTGAACATCAACTTCAACGCCTGTGTCCTCTGTGTATTTGGCAACTGCATCTTTGATTACCTTAGCCTGTGGCTCGTCCTCACTCCACATTGCCCAGTAAACAAGTTTTTTGCCGCCGTCATCCGACTTGCTTCCGCAGCCTACTGCCAATGATGCAACCATAGCTGCACACAGAAGCACACTTAAGATTTTCTTTTTCATAATACATTACCTCCTGTATATGTTTTGATGAACTCATTATATTACAAAGTTGCACAAAAATCTTTATCTTATCTTTCCCATAGTTTGCATTATCTGCATTTTCTCTTTGATTTCCATCCAAAAACAGTCTATAATATTAGTTAAGATAAACAAAAAATGTCTGGTCGGAGGTTATTATGGCATATAACGGCGTTCATCTGAAAAATTCCATTTCAATAGGAAAGATTTTCAGCATCCATTATTTTGAATATATGAGCGACTTCTCCTTCGAAGGCGAATCCCACAACTTCTGGGAATTTATATGTGTCGACAAAGGCGAGGTCAGTGTCACTGCAGGAACTACATATGCAATATTAAAAAAAGGGGATATCGCCTTTCACCAGCCCAACGAATTCCACAATGTAAAGGCAACCGGAGAGATCGCCCCTAATCTTGTCGTCATTTCTTTCGAATGTCAGGATGAAGCAATGGACTTTTTCAGAAAGAAAGTATTAAAGATTGATGAAACAGAGCTCAATCTTCTGGCAAATATTATTATGGAAGCCAGACGATGCTTTGACTGTCGTCTGGATAATCCTTATCTGGAAAATATGCCCCAAAAAGAAGAAGAATTATTTGGCGCCGAACAGATGATACGTCTCCATCTGGAGCACCTGCTCATCCATATGATCCGCAGATATTCCAATCCCATCGTCCTGCAGAAGAAGCTTCCGAAGTCCGCCACTTTGAAAGCTCCTCGGAACAAAAGCAACGAAGAAATATTCAACCGCGTTTCTGATTATATGGAAAACCACCTGGACAAGCATGTCACAATCGAACAGATCTGCCGCGACAACCTGATCGGACGTTCCCAGCTTCAGAAGATTTTCAAAGAAAAGAGCGGACTTGGGATTATTGAATTTTTTTCCTATATGAAAATAGAAGCAGCCAAGAAAATCATCCGGACAAATCGTATGAATTTCACACAGATTTCGGAACATCTTGGCTACACATCTATTCACTATTTCTCACGCCAGTTCAAAAAGGTAACCGGCATGACTCCTTCCGAGTATGCGTCTTCCATCAAAGCTATGGCAGACGGCAAATTTTAATGCTTTCTTTTTACCAGCACTGCCGGAGCAAAATATTCCGGCAGATGGAAGCTCGGAATATCCGTCAGAATCGGGGAAAACGAAGCATAATGTTCAATTTCTTTCGTCTCTGATATCTTATAAAAGTTACAGGAGAACACACTTCCTTCTTCCAAGCATAGAGGACCATATATCTGCTCCAGAAGTGCCAGCGGTATATGCAGGCTTACGCTCCATTTACCTTCTTCCGTTTCGGCCTTACATGAAAACGCTTCATATTCTTCCGCAGTAAAATAAGTTCGATAGGTACGCTCTTTGCCAAATGCCGCCAGAAGAGCCCCATTGGCATTTGCCTCCAGATTAATATATACAGCTCCTGATGCCATATTTTTCGCCGGTTCAAACATCAGGAACGCTTCCATCGCGCTGTCTCTGTATACAGGATCCTTATCTTCCTTATACTGCCGAAGCGGATCTGCCTCTTCACACACCATCTTCAAATAAAAACCATCCTGCGGCACAAATCCCAGATATCCATAAGTATCCGGAATTTTTTTCGTTCCCCATAACAATTTATCCACACGAAACGGCTCTACACTCTCCAGTTCATCTGGTTTACTGATCATTTCCACTTCCAACAACATAAAAATACACCTCTCTTTCCCAGTTCACACTCTATCTGTCTACTTTAAATATAACAAACCTTTTTTCCGATTGCAAGCACGCCAAATGTGCAAAAAAAGCAGACAATTGTGCTATTGAAATATCAAGAAATATTACATATACTTTTGATAAAGAATACCAAATAAACAGGGAGGTTATTATGTCAAAAACAAAAGGACGAGTTACATTACCAAGCGAATCCAACTTTCTGAAAGGAACACAGGAAATGCTTGACCGTTGGGGAGCGGACGCACTTCGCGACAGTGATGGGACCAAACTTGATGACGCAACCAAAGCTCTGGATGCCAGAATATATACCACATATTTTGTAGCCCGGGGCCATAATGAATTTGCAAAGGAACATATGGACGAATGCCAGCAGATGCTTCTCATGTCCAGACACAATACAGCATTAGATTCATCTCTTTCCATTGACTTTATGGAAGGTTATTACCGTGAACAGATCATCCCGGATTATATTCATGATCCTCGGAAATGGTGGGAAGTTATTGACCGCACAACCGGCGAAATTGTCCCTGTCTCCAACTGGACTGTAGATACAGAAAACAATCTGGTTACGATTACAGATGCTGTACCGTTCCATGAATATACGGTATCTTTCTTCGTATATGCCATCTGGGATCCGACACAGATGTACAATCACATTACAAACAACTGGGGAGACAAGCCGCATGACATTCCATTTGATATACGCCAGAGTAATTCCGGCACTTTCGCAAAGGACTATCTGAAGCAATGGCTGATCGAAAACCCGGATACAGACGTCGTAAGATTCACTACATTTTTCTATCACTTTACACTTGTCTTTAATGAGCAGGCAAAGGAAAAATTCGTTGACTGGTTTGGATACGGTGCAACGATATCCATTAAGGCTCTGGAGGAATTTGAAAGAGAATATGGCTATGCGCTTCGTCCGGAAGATATCGTAGATAATGGTTACTACAACACCACATTCCGTGTGCCTACAAAAGCATATCGCGATTATATGGACTTCATCCAGCGTTTCGTTGCCCAAAGAGCCAAAGAACTGGTAGATATCGTACATGATGCAGGCCGTGAAGCAATGATGTTCCTGGGCGACAACTGGATCGGAACCGAACCGTACGGTCCATATTTTAAAAATATCGGTCTGGACGCGGTGGTAGGAAGCGTAGGCGGTGGTGCAACACTTCGCCTGATTTCAGATATCCCCGGGGTAAAATATACAGAAGGACGTTTCCTTCCCTATTTCTTCCCGGATACATTCTATGAAGGAAATGATCCGTGCATCGAAGCCATTGAAAACTGGCTGAGCGCAAGACGTGCTCTGATGCGTAATCCGGTAGACAGAATCGGCTATGGCGGATACTTAAGCCTCGCTTACAAGTTCCCGGCATTTGTGGATTACATCGAAAAAGTAACCGATGAATTCCGTCTTATCTATGATAATGTAAAAGGCCAGAAGCCTTACTGTGGTCTGAAAGTAGGCATTCTGAATTCATGGGGAAGCCTCCGATCCTGGCAGCCATATATGGTCGCTCACGCACTGTGGTATAAGCAGACCTATTCCTATTTTGGCATTCTGGAATCCCTAAGCGGCGCAGCGGTAGACGTTGCATTCTTAAGCTTTGACGAGATTCGCGAAAACGGTGTTCCGTCTGATATTGATGTTATTATCAATGCCGGCGATGCCATGACTGCATTCTCCGGCGGCGAAGAATGGCTGGACGAAAAGCTCATTACCGCTATGCGCAAATGGGTATACGAGGGAGGCGGAATTATCGGTGTCGGCGAACCGACTGCAGTTCACCACGGCGGTCGTTTCTTCCAGCTGGCAGATATCTTCGGTGTTGATAAGGAACTTGGCTTTACTTTATCCACAGACAAGTATTTTAAAGATGCTGTAGATGCACACTTTATAACCGAAGACCACACCGGCAGCTTTGATTTTGGCGAAAGCAAGCATGATATTTATGCTCTCACCGGAGATACCGAAATACTGGAGTATTCAAACAACGAAGTACATATGGCCGCTCACGAGTACGGCAAAGGCCGCGGTGTATATATAGCTGGTCTCCCGTACAGTTACGAGAACACACGGCTTCTCATGCGGGCAATGTACTATGCGGCACATAAGGAAGACAGCTATCATATATGGTATGCCGACAACCTGAACTGTGAGGTAAACGCATATCCAGAAAACGGTAAATATGCAATATTAAACAACTCCAACGAAACACAGGTTACAAATTTCTATGACGGAGAGGGAAACTGCGAGACGATTACATTAGAACCATGTGAAATTCTGTGGAGATAAATGAGCAGTCTGGAGAATACATCATGATATTAACAATACTGGGAACCGGTAATGCGGCTGTGACAGAATGCTATAATACTTGTTTTGCCTTATCCGATACAGGCAGACACTTTCTGACAGACGCAGGCGGCGGAAACCGCATTTTGAAAATATTAAAAGATACCGGCATTGACATTGCAGATATACACGACATCTTTGTGACCCATGAACATGTGGACCATGTTCTTGGCATCATCTGGCTCATCCGTATCATCGGGCAGCGTATGAATCAGGGGAAATATGACGGCGAGCTAAGAATATACTGCCACGAAGAGCTTGCTGAAAAGATTCAGGCGATCGCAAATATGACGATCCAGCAGAAAGTCTGCAGACACATGGGCGAAAGGATCCATTTCGACATCGTCTGTGATGGAGACTCCCGACGTATCCTCGACTGCCCGGTCACATTCTTTGACATTGGCTCTACAAAAGCAAAGCAATTTGGCTTCACGATGCTGCTGCCTGACGGACAGAAGTTCACCTGCGTCGGTGATGAACCTTACAACGAAGCCAACATCGATCATGTAAAGGGAAGTGACTGGCTCCTGCACGAAGCATTCTGTCTGTTTGAAGAAGCGGACAAGTTCAGCCCTTACGAAAAACACCACAGCACCGTAAAAGAAGCCTGCGAACTTGCCGAAAGCCTTGGAATCCCCAACCTTCTTCTATATCATACAGAGGAGACACATCTCTCTGAGAGGAAAAGGCTCTATACCGAGGAAGGGCAGAGATACTTTCACGGAAATCTGTATGTGCCAGACGATCTGGAAAGTTTTGAACTGTAAAAAAAGGACGTTGCATTCCTGCAGCGTCCTTAATGTTTTCTCGTATCGATTAATCCTGTACGTATGGCATAAGAGCGATGTGACGTGCTCTCTTGATTGCTACTGTAAGAGCTCTCTGATGCTTAGCACAGTTACCTGTAATTCTTCTTGGAAGGATTTTTCCTCTTTCAGAGATGTACTTTCTTAACTTTGCTACATCCTTGTAATCGATTTCATTGTTCTCTTTTCCACAGAACACACATACTTTTTTTCTTCTGCGTCCGCCGCCTCTTCTCTTGAAGCCGCCTTCCGGACGATTACCTTTATCGTAAGCCATCTTTATTACCTCCTATTATTAATCAATGAAGTTCTTTTCCCTAGGCTCGAAAATACCTCGCCAAAGGAAAAGAACGACCTCGCACTAAGCTCATACTGCGCCTGCGGCTTGTATTCGCTAAGTTGCTTTCGGTCTAGTTAAATGGGAGCTCTTCATCTATTCCATCCGGAATATTCATGAAGCCGTCACCTGCATCAGAAACTGGTGCCGGAGCCGGTGCGGATGCTGCGCGGAAACCGCCTGCATTAGCATCACTTGTTGCTTTGCTTTCAGCAAACTCCTGATCCTCTACCACAACATCTGTTGTATACACTTTCTGACCGTCTCTGTTGGTATAACTTCCTGTCTGGATACGTCCGGTTACGATAACCTTCAGTCCCTGGCGGAAATACTTCTCTGCGAACTCAGCGCTTCTTCCAAAAGCAACACAGCTGATAAAGTCAGCGCTCTGCTCATTGTCATTGCTTCTTCTGAATCTGCGGTCAACTGCTAATGTGTATCTCGCAATTGCAAGAGAGCCTTCTCCCTGTGAATATCTTACCTCAGGGTCTCTCGTTAAGCGTCCCATTAAAATTACTTTATTCATAAAATTACCTCTGCTTCCTGCTTAAGCATCCTGTCTAACGCACAAATATCTGATGACATTATCCATGATGCGAATTCTCTTCTCGATTTCGCCTGGAGTTCCTGCCTCAGCTTCGAAGTGGATGAAGTAGTAATATGCTTCTTTCATCTTCTGAATTTCGTAAGCAAGTCTCTTCTTACCCCATTCATCAACGTCAGAGATCTGACCACCGAAACGCTCAACTAAAGCTTTTACTTTTTCGATAACCTGTGCTCTTTCGTCATCTTCGATTTTTGCACTGACAACAACAGCTAATTCATATTTGTTCATGTCGTCTGCACCTCCTTCTGGTCTTTTGGCCCCCGCTCAGCTTATGTGGGAGCAAGGATTTTTCCGTCATATAGCTGACAGAAAACAATGTATCACGAGTTAATATGATAGCATAATCTTTCGCCTGTTTCAAGCCTTTTTCTTCAAATCTTTTGTATTTTTTTCAACCAGACGGCGGGCGATCATGATCTGATGTCCGCACCCCATACATTTTAATCTGAAATCCGCTCCTACGCGGAGTATTTCCCACTCTTTACTGCCACATGGGTGGGGTTTCTTCATCGTCACAACATCTCCGACTTCATAGATATATCCCATGCTAATTCTCCTTTAACACTACATCTTTTTCTTTCACTCCGCGAACGACAATTCTGTGATTGTCACTTTCTCTGGTACAGGTTGACAGTGTAACGATCGTATCATTTACGCCGACTTCCACACCGGTATCATAATCTGCATCTGCCTTTGTCATGTCCAGGAACTTCTGATATTCTTCGGTAGATGCAAATGTTGTCAGATATGTATCCGAGGTATCTTCCACTATTGCGACAGAATAAATATGATAAGTAAGCTCCCGTCCATCCGGTGTATAGATGTAGAAATAAGGGTTCTTCTCCCAGAATGCCTTATCCTTATAATCTTCCAGTTTACGGAACATAGAGCCATCCTTCATACGATGTCCGTAAATAATGGAATTGCAGTCATTAAAATCGGGATGATTCCCAACATTTAAAAAGATCGCACCCAGTGTATTCTCATTTGCAGAAAATGTCTGATGCAGGTACTGTTCATTGTCCTTACCCTGTACAATAGGATAATTGATGATCTCCGGTTCCGGATAGAAACGAATCCAGCCGATCGTATCTGCATTTGTTTCTTTCAGTGCATCAAAATCTACGCGAAATCCGCCTTCCGGCTTTCCATTTTCGATAGCAAGTTCCTGGATATCTTCATATTCGCTCCGCCCGTCCAGATAACCTTTGGCAATGCGGAACAGCTGAAATCCCGACACGAGAAATACTGCCAGAGCAACGAGCAATATGATCGTCGACAAAATACCTGCTTTCTTCTTTTTCTTACGTCTCCCTCTATGGGGCTTTCTTCTCTCTTCCATATCGGTCTCCCTTCTATTTCTGCTCCATGATCTCTACGATCGTCTTTTCCGTCTCTACCATTCCAGGTGATGCGATACGTCCCATATTACGCATCGTATCTTCCGGCGTCCTGCCGTTAATACCGTGAATATCCTCAATGCACACATCTGCCATCGCCAGATCCACACTACGAAATGCAGCATCTACCGCGACAATTCCCTTCATCGTACAGCCGTGATTGCCGCCATCACATATCATACCGGTTAGTCCGCTTGCCATATTTTGAATGACCATGACAATCTGTTTTTCGCTGGCACCTCTCATATACGCCAGTCCACAGGCCATACCGGTGCCTGCCGCAATACCACAGCCGCAGAATGCAGAAAGTCTCCCGGAATATTCCTTAATATACATGGTGGTCAGATAACTGAGCGCAGTTGCCCGCAGCAGAATATCGTCATCCACCACCTTATAATTTACCTGATAGTACGCAAAGAGCGGCATTGTAGCAATAATTCCATGCGCGCCGCTTCCGGTGATACTCATAGCCGGGCGACTAAGGCCCAGTACACGGGCTTCGATCGCGCCGTTACAGAGAAGCTGTGCAGTCTTCCTTGCATCATCAGAAATAATTTCTTTATTATTATCCTTTAAAAGCTGTCTGGCAATCACAGCCCTATTCGAATGAATCCCCTCTTCCAGAAGGTCCATGTTCATGGAAAATGCTTCCCGGATAAAGCTGATTTCTTCCTCAGGCACATTCCTTATATATGTAAGCATGTCTGAAAGTGTATATTTGTGAATGAGCGGCGTCTCTTTCTCTTCTTCCTCATCATGTGACGATGTGGTTTTCTCATCTTCAAATATGCAGCTTCCATTTTTTTCAATTTTCACAATATGCGTATGGCTGTCCCGAATATGTACCGTGCATCTGTCAGAAGCCGTCTCTACCGTCGCATCGATCGTGATCCGGGATCCAATATGGTCTAATACAACTTCTATTTTCCCGTCATCCACCATCTGCGCCGCCCGGTCATCATCTTCCGGCGTAATATCTGCAAGAGATTCCAGTCCTTTCTCTGCATCTGCTGCCACCGCTCCAAGTGCCGCCGCATACAGATTGCCATAACGGCTGGAATTCGGAATTCCACATGTAAATGCATTCTTATACATCCCGGAATTCAGCGCCACACGGACATGCTGTACTTCTCCGGTCACATACCCTCTGGCTTTTGCCACTGCATATGCGATCGCTCCCGGCTCCGTCACGCCAAGTGCCGGTCTCATATCCTCTTTTATGAGTCTGGTCAGTTCTTCCATGTCACACTCCCGCCTTTCCAATTTGTTTCCTATTATAACATATCCTGCTGTTTACTCAATTATTTTATATTTTTTTAATACAGAATTTATTGACTTTATTTCCTTTCACGTATCATAATACCCGTTAGGAAGGTGATTTGATTTGAAAGAAAAATTCATGCAATTTATACGCGGAAGATACGGCATCGATTCTTTCGGCAGATGTACTATTTTCATAGCACTTATAACGATTATTCTTGCTCGATTTACAAGGAGCGGATTTTTGTCATTATTTTCATGGGCATGCATAATTTATACTTATTTCCGTATGTTCTCCAGAAATATTTACAAACGCTCCGCCGAGAATCAGGCTTATCTGGCGAAGACCTACAAGATCCGCTGCTTCTTTTTGCGTCAGAAGAACCGGCTTCTGGATCTTAGGACTCACCACATATACCGTTGTCCCGGTTGCAGGCAGAAAATCCGTGTACCGCGCGGCAAAGGGCGCATCGAAATACGTTGTCCAAAATGTAACACAACATTTATCAAAAAAAGTTAAATGAGGAACGGATATGTTTGGATACATTGCAATCAATAAAGCAGAAATGAAATTCAAAGACTACGATATGTACCATTCGTACTATTGTGGTCTTTGCAAATGTTTAAAAGAATGTTATGGTAGAAAAGGACAGATGACACTGTCTTATGATATGACATTTTTAATCGTCCTGCTGACCGGTCTGTATGAACCGGATACCGTAACGGAGACGGTAAACTGCATTGCTCATCCTCTGGAAAAGCATACGGCACGTACAAATATTTTTACCGAATACGCTGCGGCAATGAATCTTGTGCTTTCTTACTACAAGGCCATGGATGACTGGCAGGATGAACACAGCAAAAAGGGATACCTGACCGCACATGCGCTGAAAAAGAATATCCAGGCAATCGAAGAAAAATATCCGCAGAAAACAGCCTGCATTTCTTCACGTCTGCGCCAGTTATCGATATATGAAGCAGAAGGCGAATGTAATCTGGATCTGATGGCCGGGCTGTTCGGGGAAATCATGGCGGAGATATTCGCTTATCAGGATGACGAATGGGAATTATCTCTTCGAAAGATTGGATTCTTCCTTGGCAAATTCATATATATCATGGATGCCTACGATGACGTTGAAAAAGATATCGCATCCGGATGCTACAACCCATTAAAGGAAACATTTGTAAATGACACGGATTTTGCAGATACATGCCGCAGGCTCCTGACCATGATGATGGCGGAATGCTCCCGTGAATTTGAAAAGCTTCCGGTTCTGCTTCACGCAGAGATTCTTCGCAACATCCTGTATTCCGGAGTATGGTGCAGATACACCGCTGTCACATCAGAGAGGCAGGAACCAAAGAATAAGGAGAAACATAAATCATGACAGATCCATACAGTGTTCTCGGTATACCAAGAGACGCTTCTGATGACGAAATCAAAAAAGCATATCGAAGCTTAAGCCGCAAATATCATCCGGATGCCAATATTAACAATCCAAACAAAGATCAGGCCGAAGCAAAATTCAAAGAAGTTCAGCAGGCCTATCAGCAGATTATGCATGAGCGTGAATATGGAAGTTCCTCCGGTACTTCCGGGGATTTTAATGACTTTGGCGGATACGGACCGTTCCGTGGATTCTACGGAGAGTATCGGCAGGCAGGAAACCAAAGTGCCGAAGGCGAGCAGGACCTTCACATGCGCGCTGCCGCAAACTTTATTAACAGCGGTCACTACCAGGAGGCACTGAATCTGCTGAATGGAATGCCTTCCCGCAATGCACAGTGGTATTATTACAGCGCGGTTGCCAATTCCGGAATCGGCAACAATGTGATTGCTCTCCAGCACGCCAGAGAAGCACTCCGGCTGGAACCGAACAATTTCCAGTACCAGCTTCTCGTAAACAGACTCGAAAGCGGCGGTTCCTGGTATCAGCAACAGCAAAGCCCATATGAAACCACATTTTCAAGCGGTAGCAGCTGGTGCATGAAGCTTTGCATCGCCAATCTTGTGTGCAATCTCTGCTGCGGTGGCAGCGGATTATGCTGTGGCGGCGGAACGCCCGGCACATATATGTAATTGGGGACGGGGTAAAAAGGAAATCGGGGACGGGGTTTTTTTCAAAAAACCCCGTCCCCGATTTCCTTTTTACCCCGTCCCCTATCTCACGAGAATATATACGAAAAACGCCAGATAAGCAAGCAGGAAGATCATTCCTTCTGTTCTCCTTATCTCTCGTTTACTGATCGCAGATACATACACGATCACGCTCGCAACGATCAGGATGAGCGTATCATACACTGCCGTTACTTCCAGCGTAATCGGAGTAATCGTTGCCGAAACTCCGAGAATCAAAAGAATATTGAAAATATTAGAACCGACTACATTTCCTACAGCCAGATCGTTTTCACCTTTCGCCGCAGCCACCATTGATGTTACGAGTTCTGGAAGCGAGGTTCCAAGTGCGACGATCGTAAGTCCGATGAATGTCTGGCTTAATCCAAATGTTTCTGCGATCTCGCAGGCACTGTCAACAACCAGGTCTCCGCCCCACACGATACCGGCGAGTCCTCCTATGATATACGCAACGCTCTTAAGCGGCGGCATCGACTTATATTCTTCATCTATTTCTGTCTGTTCCTGTCTGGCCTGAAGTGCACTTTTTACCGTTGCATACAGGAAGACAGCAAACAAAAGCAAGAGCAGGATGCCAGCCTTTCTTCCGAGAGAAAACGTCTCCTCCCCATTCACGACTTTGGAAATTGAAAAATCGGAATCCAGAAGCAAAAGGACAACTGCTATAAATATAGAAAACGGAAACTCTTTCTTTAACAATGACCATTTTGCCTGTACCGGATTTAAAATGGAACAAAAACCAAGTACCACCAGAAGATTAAATATATTGGAACCCAGCACATTACTGACTGCCAGATCATTGCTGCCCTGCAGTGCAGCCGTCACACTGACAGACATCTCCGGCATACTTGTTCCGAAGGCAACCACCGTAAGTCCGATAATAATCGTAGGCACTTTCAGAAGCTTTGCCACACTGGAGCTTCCATCTACGAAAAAGTCAGCGCCTTTTATTAAAAGTATAAATCCCAAAAGCAGGAGTACATATACCATATCTCTATCCTCTTTCTCTCTTTTTACTCTGTTTAATAATAAAAGCATCAACTGAGAAAATCAAGTAAACTTCTTTAAAATTTTGTGAAAAATCAATTGACTTCTGGAAAAACAATGTATATGATTCATATGTTACCAATTATTCAATTATTGATTATTCATAATATTGAGGGAAGGCTTATGAATTATAATAAACTGATACAGGGAATTCTCGATATTGGAGAAGCCATGTTGAAAAGCGGTGCCGAGAACTTCCGACTGGAGGACAGTCTGTACCGCATGTGCAGAAGCTATGGATTTGTACGAAGCGATGTATTTATCATTCCAAGTAACATTCAGATAACGGTAGAGACACCGGATGGTGAGATCATCACGCAGATTCGTCACATTGAAACAACGGATATCGATTTTGACCGTCTTGATTATTTAAACAATTTATCACGTTATGTATGTCAGAACACACCGGATGAGGTGCAGCTTCGCGAAAAATATATGGAAGTTATGAACCGTAAGCCACAGCATCCAGCCGCACCTTATTTTGCAGGCATTATGGGCGGAACAGGATTTGCCGTTTTCTTTGGCTGTAATTTCATGGATGCCATCGTTGCAGTCATTGTATCTCTGATGATTGTTGTTGTTGGAAAATGGCTTGGCAAACGAGAAAGCAACCTTATGATATACAATATGCTTCTTGCGTTCTTGTCTGAGGTGATCATCATTTTCATGGTTCGCGCCGGCATCGGCAGTCACCCGGACCGCATTATGATCGGAATCGTCATGCTTCTGATCAGTGCACTCGGAACGACGAACGGAATCCGAGATCTCCTGCAGAGAGACTTTATCTCCGGTTTTCTGAATATCATGAACTCCTTCCTGGGAGCTGCCGGAATCGCCTTTGGAATCGCACTTGCCATGCTACTCTTAAACGGTGTGTCTTCTGACGGGTTCATCCTCAACCACAGTGTACCGATCCAGCTTATTTCCTGTACGATCGCATGTACCGGATTCGCACTATGGTTCAAGATCAGGGGCAGACAGGTACTGTACTCCAGTGTAGGTGCGTTTTTCACATGGGGAATATATGTGCTTGTATATGAACTGCGTCCAAGCAATTTCCTTGCGACACTGATGGCAGCTATATTTGTAGCAGCATACGCATTTATTATGTCTCGTATCAACAAGGCGCCATCCACGATCTTCCTTACAGCTTCCGTGTTCCCACTGATTCCGGGACCGAATCTGTACTACATGATGTACGGATGTCTGAGCAGAAATGTGGAATTAGCATTCAGTGAGACGATCGTGCTTCTTTCCACCTGCCTTGCTATCGCATTCGGCTTCATTATTGTTGATATGATCGCAAGATATACAATGGATGCTTTAAAACGTGATTACCACATCGGAAAAAATTCAGCAAGATAAATATACCCCGGGGTATACAAAGAAAAAAAACAGCGCCCGTTTTCGGACGCTGTTTTTTCTGGGGTTATATCGGGAGTTCGAGATAAATATCTTTTCCTTCTTTGATAGAAATAACTACTTTTCCGTTCTTTACAGTAGTTACAACACCTTGCACACTTCCGCTCACTACTGGTGCTTCTGCTTCTACTTCTGCCTCTTCTGCTTCTGCAGGCACTTCTTCAGCTGACACTTCTTTGATTCCATCTACATTATCCACTGTCAGTGGGCTAAGAGAATCACTTGTCTTTGTAAGTTTTGCTCCCAGAACCTGTTCGATTGTAAGACAGCCATCCAGATTTAAAAGTCCAGAATCTACCAATTCATCAAAAATAGCCGGATCTTCCAGATTTGCCGGCTCGATTATAATACCTGCCTCTGCTCTGCAACATAATACTGCCGGATCTTTTGCATGTGCTTTTGCGGTTTCCGCTGTAATAGACATATACATTACCTCCTCTTTTTTACGCTACTTTTAGTATATCGACAAGTTGTTCAAAATTCCAATCGATTTTCAGCGTAAACTTATAGGTAATATCTATTAAAATCCCAGATCATCATTCACAAGAATAACTTTAATTCTATTTGGTGCTTTTGAGTATCTGGTTATCATTATCTGGCAACAGATCGTATCCGGGTTCTTACAATCGAAACATGCTCCCGTCTTGCAGCAAGGAGTATCCAGATCAAATCTCTGTGCATTGATTGGCGCCGCCTCGTTTCTCGCACGTGACAAAGCATCATCTACACTCTTTACCACCTTATTCATCCCTACGATCATCAATACATTTCTTGGTCCATAGGCAATTGCTGACACACGATTCGCATGTCCGTCAATATTTACGATCACGCCATCCTGCGTGATTGCATTCGCACTTGCCAGGAAATAATCGCAATCATATGCTGCCAGCTCCATCTTCCGCTTCTCTTCCGGATTCTTTGCATCCTTCCGGTTATACTCCTTATAATTGCCTTCGCACATCGCTTTAATAAGCCCGATCTCAGCTGCAGACATTGTGCCGCCCCAGGATACACTGCTGCCTTCCGGAATGATCTCCAATGCCTTCTGAAGTGCCTCTTCCTTCGTCTCTGCATAGTATCCTTCCATATTACGAGAGGCAAGTCCCTTTATTACCAGCTCTCCTAACATTCGATTTCTCTTCACACGATTGTCGTCCATAACATTCTCCTCCTGTTCTCCTTCGTTGTTATCTATTCTTTATTTTGAGGATTTGAGGGAAGGATGTCAAGAATAAAGAAAACATTTTAAACAACATAAAAAAACAGACAAAAAATAAGCCTGAATCCTCATATTAACAAGGACTCAGACTCATAAAGAGGCGCCAACCAGATTTGAACTGGTGATAGAGGTGTTGCAGACCTTTGCCTTACCACTTGGCTATGGCGCCTTACATCCATATATTATAGCAAATGGATGTAAAGGCGTCAAGCATTCGCGGCAAATTTTCTCTTATTTCCTCTACAGCTTCCAGATATCTCTGTTATATTCTGCGATTGTCCTGTCAGAAGAGAAGTAACCGGCTTTTGCTGTATTTACAAGCATCTTTTTCTCCCAGCCCGCACGATCTTCATAATCTTCCAACATTTTTTCCTTTACAGCGATATAATCTTTCACATCCAGAAGTGTCATAAACCAGTCTTTACTGATCAATTCTTTATAAAGTCTGCACAGGTTCTCCGGGTCGCCGATACGAATCAGTTCTTTACTGATGATGAAGTCTACAAGCTCCTCAATCGTCGTATCAGAATCATAATATTGTTCCGGATGGTAACCATTAGTATCGTAAAGCTTGATTACTTCTTCGCTGGACTTTCCAAAAATGTAGATATTATCCTGTCCGACCAGATCATGGATCTCTACATTTGCGCCGTCCATCGTACCAAGTGTAACTGCTCCATTCAGCATAAACTTCATATTTCCGGTACCGCTTGCCTCTTTTGAGGCAAGGGATATCTGTTCGGAAATATCACATGCAGGGATTAATTTTGATGCTTTCGTCACATTATAGTTTTCCACCATGACTACCTTAAGGTATGGGCTTACCTGAGGATCATTCTCGATCAACTTCTGCAGACAGAGAATGAAATGAATAATGTCTTTCGCCAGGGTGTACGCCGGTGCGGCTTTTGCTCCGAAAATCATCGTGATCGGTGTCTTTGGAAGACGTCCTGCCTTGATCTCTTTATATTTATAAATTGCATAGAGAGCATTCATCTGCTGACGTTTATATTCATGAAGTCTCTTAACCTGAATATCAAATACAGAATCTGCAGAAATCTCCAGTCCCTGCGTCTCCTTCAGATAATCGCAGAGCTTCTGCTTATTCTCTCTTTTTATTGCTGCCATCCGCCCGAGGACTTCCGGATCTTCTTTATATGCCAGAAGCTTTTCCAGCTCTTTGGCATCCCTTTTCCATCCTTCACCAATCAGCTCCGTAATACAGGACGCAAGCGCCGGATTACAGTGCATAAGCCAGCGGCGGAAAGTAATGCCATTTGTTTTATTATTGAACTTTTCCGGATAAATATCATAGAACGGCTTTAATTCTGAATTCTTCAGGATTTCTGTATGAAGAGCTGCCACCCCGTTCACACTGAATCCGTAATGCATATCCATATGCGCCATATGCACACGATTCTCCTGATCAATAATCGCTACTCTTTCATCCGGATACAAAGCTTTCGCCTTCTCGTCCAGCCTTCGTATAACAGGTATAAGCTGCGGCACAACCTCCTCCAGATATTCTACAGGCCATTTTTCCAGTGCTTCCGCAAGAATCGTGTGGTTTGTATACGCACAGGTCTTTGTAACAATCTCTGCCGCTTCATCAAAATCAATTCCTCTTTCACCAAGAAGCCGGATAAGCTCCGGTATTACCATGGACGGGTGTGTATCATTAATCTGAATGACTGCATGTTCATAAAGCTTCCTTACATCATACCCTTTTTCATCCATTTCTTTCAGAACCAGCTGTGCACCATTACTTACCATAAAGTACTGCTGGTATATTCTGAGCAGATGTCCGGCTCTGTCGCTGTCATCCGGATATAAGAACAGTGTGAGATTTCGCGCAATCTGTGACTTGTCAAAGGAAATCCCCTCCCACACCATATTTTCATCTAACGTATCCACGTCAAAGAGATGCAGCTTGTTTAATCCGCTTTCATATCCCGGAACATCGATATCATACAGTGTGGACTGTAAAGTAAAATCTCTGAACTGAACCGGGAAATGGATACCCGTATTACAGAGCCAGCTTTCCTTTTCTATCCATGGATTCTTCTCTTCTTTCTGCTTGTTATCTGCGAACACCTGCCGAAACAGACCATAATGATAATTCAGTCCGATTCCTGCACCATTAAGCCCCAAAGTTGCAACAGAATCCATGAAACATGCTGCCAGCCTGCCAAGTCCACCGTTTCCAAGAGACGGCTCCGGTTCTACTTCCTCAACCGCAGACAATGACTTCCCATTTTCTGCGAGAAGCGTATTTACCTCATTATAGAGACCAAGATTGATCAGGTTATTTGATAACAGCTTTCCGATCAGAAATTCTGCCGAGATATAATATATCTTCTTTGCGCCCTGATTCTCTTCTTTACCGGCACACAATTCTTTCGTAACCCCAAGTAATGCGTAGTAAAGTTCCCTTTCATCTGCATGTGCAATCTCTTTCCCCAGCTTTTGTTCTAGATTTTGTTTTAAATTCATTATGCCAACCTTCCTGTCACTTTCGTAAGTGCATATATTTTCTCCAGAATCACATCTGTAAATGCACCCTTTTTCATTCTCCAGCCCCAGTTTCCGCCAAGCGTTGATGGTGTATTCATACGTGCCTGTGCACCGAGACCAAGGAAATCCTGTACCGGAATGATACAGGTATCTGCCACACTTCGCATGGCAAGACTGATATAATCCCAGTGAATCTCCGTTTCCGCAGTTGCCCGGTTATTCAGATATATCCTTGCCATTTCTTTATCTTCTGCGCAGATGGACTGATACCATCCCTGTAATGTATCGTTATCATGTGTTCCTGTATAGACCACACAGTTTCTTCCATAATTATGCGGTAAATAGTCACTCTCCTCACGGGAATCAAATGCAAACTGCAGTACCTTCATTCCCGGATATCCGCTGTCTGCAAGAAGACGTCTTACGCCGTCTGTCAGAAATCCGAGATCTTCCGCAATGATCGGGAGATCACCAAGTCTTGCCTTTATCGCATTGAAAAGATCCATTCCCGGTCCCTTTTCCCAGTGTCCGTTTTCTGCAGTTTTATCACCATATGGAATGGAATAGTATTCATCAAATCCACGGAAATGATCGATTCGCATAATATCATACAGACGGAAACAATGTGAGACACGCTGTACCCACCATGCAAATCCTGTCTCCTGGTGATAGTCCCACTTGTACAGTGGATTTCCCCAGAGCTGTCCTGTCGCTGAGAATCCATCCGGCGGACATCCTGCCACGGCTAACGGCTGATGATTCTCATCCAGCTGGAATAATCCCGGATTTGCCCATGTATCCGCACTGTCGTACGCTACATAGATTGGGATATCTCCCACGATCTGAATGCCATTTTCATTTGCATAAGCCTTAAGCTCTGTCCACTGGGTATAGAACAGATACTGCAGATAGCTGTAGAACTCAATCTCATCTCTGAGCTCTGCCCGGTAATAATCCATGGCGTTCTGCCATCTGAGCTTAATGTCCTCTGCCCACTCATCCCAGCACCTGCCGTCAAACCGGTTCTTTACTGCTGTATAAAGAGCATAGTCATCCAGCCAGTAAGCTTCTTTTTCCTTGAATGTGAGGTAATCTTCTTCCTCAAGTCCTCCACTCTCTTTGATTCTCTCAAATGCAAGCTTCAGAATCAAAAATCTGGCATGGAATACTTTCTCATAATTCACGGATTCTTCATCATCTCCAAAATCTGCCGCCTTACACTCCTCCTGCGTAAGATAACCATCCTCGATCAGTGACTCCAGGTCAATAAAGTATGGATTTCCGGCAAATGTAGAGAATGACTGATACGGAGAATCTCCGTATCCGGTCGGTCCAAGGGGCAGGATCTGCCACAGAGTCTGTCCGGATTTCTTCAGTATATCTACAAATTCATATGCCTCTTTCGAAAAACAGCCGATGCCGTATGGTGACGGCAGAGAGGATATCGGCATTAACATTCCATTTCTTCTCATCTTGTTTCTCCTTTACTAAAAAGGAACCCGCTTTTATGCGGGTTCCCGCGTTATCCTTTTACAGCACCTGCTGCAACACCCTTAATGATGTGTTTCTGACAGGACAGATAGAAGATGATTACCGGAATAACGGCAAGGATAAGAGCTGCCATAATCGCGCCCATATCTACTCGTCCATAACTTCCCTTCATGTACTGGATAATGATTGAAATCGTCTTATACTTATTCAGATCCAGTACCAGATATGGAAGCAGGAAGTCATTCCAGATCCACATGGTCTCCAGAATACCTACGGAGATATATGTAGGTTTCATGATCGGAAGTACCACTGAGAAAAATGTACGAAGCGGCGTACATCCGTCAATCATAGCGGCTTCTTCAATCTCCAGCGGAATAGACTTAACAAATCCGCAGAACATGAATACCGCAAGACCCGCTCCAAATCCCAGATATATAATGATAATTCCCCAAGGTGTGTTAAGCCCGGTACGGTCTGCCACCAGTGAAAGCGTAAACATAACCATCTGGAATGGTACTACCATTGAAAATACACAAAGTAAGTAAAGAGCCTGTGTAAATTTCGTTTTTACTCTTGTGATATACCATGCGCACATGGAAGTACATACAAGAATCACAAGCACAGAACCAATGGTAATAAATACCGTCCAGCCAACAGCACTTAACAGATCATATTTATCAATCGCTGCCACGTAATTGTCAAATCCAGTATACGTCTTTTCTGTCGGCAGTGCAAATGGTTCCTTATTAATAAATACCTTTTTCTTAAAGGAGTTCATAAGCACGATTAAAATAGGTGCAATGTAAACAAGACCAATAATGGTAAATACACCGGTACCAACCCAGCTTAATTTTTCTTTGATTTTCATTTACTGCTGCACCTCCTTCGAACGTGTTGCACGAAGCTGTATCATTCCGATAGCTACTACGATCAGGAAGAAAATAACCGCCTTTGCCTGTCCGACACCTTCCCATCCGGTACGTCCGTAGAACGTATTAAAGATATTCAGTGCCATTAATTCAGACAGTTTTGAAGGTTCACCTGCTGTCAGTGACAGGTTCTGGTCAAAGAGCTTAAATCCATTTGTAATAGACAGGAACATACAGATCGTAATGGATGGCATCATCATCGGGATCGTAACCTTGAAAAGTCTCTGAATCGGTGTAGCACCATCAATCTGTGCTGCTTCCATAACATCTCCCGGAATTGCCTGTAATCCTGCGATATAGATGATCATCATGTAACCAATCTGCTGCCAGCTTACAAGAATGATCAGTCCCCAGAAGCCATACCACTGATTCAGACTGATCGCGGTATTATAGCTTGAGAGGAAACCATTAAAGATCAGCTGCCAGATATAACCAAGCACGATACCACCGATCAGGTTCGGCATAAAGAAGATCGTACGGAAAATATTCGTTCCGCGCATCTTCTGTGTCAGTGCCATGGCAAGTAAAAATGCAATTACATTAATCACAACAAGTGATACAACAGCAAACAGAACAGTCATCCAGAAAGAATGACGGAACATTGCATCCTTTAACGCTTCCAGATAATTGGAAAATCCTACAAATTTCGCATCCGTAACTGTCGTAAATTTACAGAAAGACAGCCAGATACCCATGATAAATGGAACAATAAAGCCGATAATAAATGCGCAGAATGTCGGAAGTACGAATATCGGCATATAACGTTTTATGGCTTTTTCCACAAAACTCCCTCCTTCTCTCTAAAAACGGCGGACGAACACTTCATGTCGCCCGCCGTGTAACTCTTATGTTTCCTTTTTATTTTGCTGCTGCAGCTTCTGTTGCCCATCCGTCAACGAATGCTGTCTTAACTGCATCCCAGTTAGCATCTGTCTGATCTGCTGCGTATGCTGTAAGAGCTGAACCAACACCGTTCTTCCACTCTTCTGAAGGCATTGTAGAGAAGTTCCATGAAACAGGAGTCTTACCTTCTTCCAGATATTTATTAGCTTCATTTACAAGTACGTTATCGGATTCCAGGTTAGACTTGAATGGAATTACGAATCCCATATCCTTGCACATTGCTTCTACACCTGTATCAGATGTTACACACCAGTTAATAAAGTCAAGTGTTGCCTGAATATCATCTTCAGAAGCTTTTGCATTTACACACCAGTAGTTCTCTGTACCTGTGCAGACACCCTGATCTTCTTCACCTTCTACACCAATGTAGATTGGAAGGATTCCAAGATTCTCATCACCAAGGTCAGCTACATCGTTATATGCCCATGTACCATTCTGATAGAATACTGCTTCTTCTGTTACGAACTCTGCTACTGCATCGTCACCTGTCTTTGTAGAAAGAAGTGCAGGATCACATGTTGCATTGTTGATGTACAGATCCCAGATCGCACGGTAGTTGTCAAGGTATGTACCTTTGATTGCATCTGTTGTATCGATACCGTCAGCTTTGTACTCATAGTAGATCGGAAGGTTTGCAAGATGTGTCTTAAATCTCCAGTCAGAAGATCCATCCATACCTGCAGATGTGAATGCTGTAAATCCAAGTTCATCTTTACGAGCTGAAATGTCTTCTACTACTTTCTTGAAGCTGTCAAAATCAGTAATGTCTTCTGCTGAATATCCAGCTTCCTTAAGAAGTGCTTTGTTGTAAATGATACCATAGTTCTCAATAACGTATGCGATACCTGACATCTTATCTCCGTCCATCAGTGCGAAAGAATCATCTGTAAGCTCGCCTGCAATGTCAGAACCGGATAAGTCATAGCAGTAATCTTTCCAGCTTGCAAGACCAACAGGTCCGTTTACCTGGAATAATGTCGGAGCTTCTGTCTTAGCCATCTCGGATTTTAATGTCTTCTCATATTCTCCGGATGCTGCTGTCAGAACTGTTACAGGAACACCTGTCTCATCTGTGTAAGCTTCTGCAAGAGCCTGCCACTGTTCATCTGCTTCTGGTTTGAAGTTCAGATAGTAAACTTTTCCTTTTGCATCTGAGGATCCGCTGTCATCAGATGAGGAACTTCCACAGCCTGCAAGGAGGCTTAAGGACATTGCTGCTACCAGTAAAACTGATAATACTTTTTTCAATTTCATACTGTTCTCCTCTTTTCTAAAACTTTCGTTTTTTTGTTTCTGAAGATATACTAGCAAAAAAGAATGCAAAACATTTAACAATAAAAAAACCAACTATGCAAAAAAATAAACTTAAAGGCGAAGCATCACTGCTCCGCCTCAAACTGTTCTATACTCTTATCTTCTTCCTGCGTAAACTGCTCCGGTGTAATCTTACCGGTTATCAGATCCGGCAGAAAGGTTCCCAGCGTCTCTTCCTGCAGAATGGAATTCCACTTCACCTGATAATTCGGTACAATCTGTGGATTTCCCTGATATGCCCGGATATAATCCTGCACCACCCGATTTCCACTGGCACCATGATTCCGGAACAGAGCTTCTTTTTCTTCTTTATTCAGTTTCGTACGAAACTTTAAGAATTCCACAGCTCCTTTTTTTACCTCGTCACTGTAGCTGGACACGACCGACCAGCCAAAGGTCTCCGGAGAAGAGACAAGCTTATTCCCCGGAAATGGTGAGAAATGTACCTTTTCTTCCCACTCCGCTGAGGGGATCTGATCGATCATCCAATACCCATTTGGAATCATCGCTGCTTTCCCGGAAAAGAAGTTCTCATACGACACATCAAAGTTCTGACGAATCGCATCTTTCGTCGTATAAGAAAATAATCGTTTCAGCGTCTCTGCCATATGCAGACCGCTTTCATTCTGATAGGTGTCCGGATAGATTTTCTTCATGAACTCTGCGCCTTCCGGTGTATCAGAGAGCTCTGCCGTAGCCAGAAGCATCGCTGCCCAGGCAGTACCCTCTGTATGAAGTGCAAGAGGCGTAATGCCATATGACTCAAGCCTCTCACATACATCCCAGAATTCTTCCCACGTTTCCGGGAACTTGTCAATTCCCGCCTTCGCGAACAGCTCCTCATTCCAGAATACACCTGAGCAGGAGAACGCTGCCGTACTAAGCGGTGCCAGATATATCCTGCCATCCGGTTCCGTGAAGCTCTCCAGCACAACCGGCTCTATCATATCCATCCATTCTTCATCTTCCAGAATGTAGGGAGACAGATCTTCAATCCGACCATCCGCTATCATCATCTGATAAAAGGAAGGAAGCATACGAAGATCTGTGATGATCGCAGGTAATTTGTCGGTAACATTCAGCCGTCTTAAGTTCTGCCGGTACTCATCCTCCGTCTCCATGATCCATTCCACATCGATCTCGTAGACCCCGTCATATTCCTCATTGAACTTTACGACAACATTTTCTTCGTTCTTTTTACCGGTAGATGGATCTACCGTAAGAATCATCGGAATCTTTATTTCACTCTGACTGTTCTTTATATTCTTTTCCTCTTTCGAACCGCAGCCGGCAAAAAGCGCACCTGTCAGCATCACACATATGAGCACTGAGAACAGTCTTTTGTTTATTCCTTTATTCCACATGTCCTTCACCTCCCGGAATCCGAATGATGCAGCTCGTTCCTTCCGGCTCTGCATGATAAAGGATCCTTACATCATCTCCATACTTAAGCCGCAGTCTGGTAATGATATTCGAAAGACCGTACCCACGGTTTTCATCCGGAAAACTATCTTTCACCTTACTAAGCGGCAGTTCATTCAGATCATTGAGCCTTTGGACCATTTCCTCTTCCATAGGTGTACCGTTGTTATACACAACAAATTCCAGTACTTCTCCTTCTTTTTTCACTGCGATCCGGATAATGCCGCCTTCATAAATATCGCAGAAACCATATTTAATCGCATTTTCAACAAGGGGCTGCAGCACCAGTTTAAGCATACTGGTCTGTTTTGGATCCACCTGGCAGTCAATCTCATATCGGAACAGATTCTCGTTTCGGATCTGCTGTATCTCCATATAGCTCTTCACGTTTTCCAGCTCATCCTCAACTGTGACCACATCTTTCCCCTTACTCAATGAGAGGCGCAGGTATTTGGACAATGCCTGTATCATCTTCATCGTTGTCTCTTCCTTATTAATACGGGCAAGCATATAGATCGTATCCAGCGTATTATATAAGAAGTGTGGATTGATCTGGCTGATCAGCATATTAAGCTCACTTGTCCTTAGCTCCTTCTGCTGCATCTTAATCTCTTCCAGAAGTTCCTCTATATTTCCAAGCATTTCATTATAGGAATGCCCAATCTGGTCCAGTTCCGTATGGGTCTCCAGTTCGATCGTATTGTCAAAGTCCTTTCCGTCAAAACTACTCATTGCTTCGCTGATATCCTGAATCGGCTTTGTAAATCGCTGCGAGAAATAGATACTTAAAACTAACGCGATCGCAATGACGATCACATAGATACCCGCCAGCACGAAAAGCATACGAAGCGTTCCGCTGTTCAATACGCTGTCAGGCACGAAAGAAAATACAATCAGACCGCTTTCATTCTGACGATATGCCGATATAACACCATCTGGCACTGAAGCACCGTCCAGGATCATGCCGCTGCCACTCGTGGCACTGCTTTTCGCGAAAATATCTTCTATGGGAATGTGCATGCCTTCCGACGCTTTCACGCTGCATACATTTCCGTTTTCATCCATGATACCCGAAGCGCTCTTCTCCTCCTGTGTTCCACCAGCTACCACCCTGTCCAGATATCTTTTTTCCATCTTAAGGAACAGCATACCCGGTTCATGGTTGTATTCCATACTTCTTATGTATCTTCCTATGAAAAGTGCCGGTTCTCCAGTCCCGAATAAAGTGTCTTCTGTCCAGAACCATACAGTTTTCGAATAATCCTCACCAAGTTTTTCCTCAAATCCGCTTTGTTTAAAATCATCATAAGTAACATCTGAGTAATAACGGCAATACACATTGGACTTATTATCTACGTAACAGTACTCTGACACATAGTCCAGATCAATATAGGCAAAATATTTACCAAGAGCCGTACGGTTCACTTCTTCCATTTCATTTTTCTGAAGGCTTTTCTGTACATCATCATAGACAATACACTCTGCCGTTACTTCATCACTTTTCTGGTACATATTGTCCAGTGCAATGCCCATTTTCTCATCTACGAACCTGTACTTATCCACTACCGTCTTTGTGACGCTCTTTTGCATATATCCCCATACACCAACGCTGGAAAGACATAGTGCAAGCGCAAGAAGGACGATTGTATATTTCAAATATTTTCTCTGGATGCCTGACTTAAGCATTCTTTTTCTCATACTTCGTATTCCTTTTTATACTCACTGGGCAGTTTTCCTGTATACTGCTTGAACAAATGTGAAAAGTATGACGGGTTACTGATACCGACCTGTTCACATATGGTACCGATACTTACATTTCCCTCTTCCAGAAGTCTCTTTGCTTTCTCCATCCTCTGCTGCAGGATATACTTCTTAAAGGTCATATGAAATGTATTTTTAAACACTCTTCCGAAATAAACCGGGTTCAGATAAACATGTGTTGCAACAGACACAATAGACAGCTCCTCATCGTCCAGATGCTCATCTATGTATGCAACAGCTGCCTGAATATATTCTTTGAAATATTTCGTTTCATCCTTCTCGGCACTGTTCTGTCTTTCTTCAATCACACTTCCGATAATCTTATAGCATACGTCTACCGCCCTGGCAGCGTTCAGATTCTGCATATTGGAATAATAGTTCTGGAACTTTTCCTTCAATTCATCCGTCATCCCATAGGAATCCTTGATCATAAGCTCTACTTTCAGCATGATCTTATGAAGATACTTGCACTGTAGTTCTTCGTCCTTCGGAAGACTGTAGATCATATGAATGAAAGCATCCTTAAGCTCCTTCTGGTTATTCTTTCTTACCGCATTCACAATTAAAATATCCGCATCACCGGAAGAGCCTTTATCCGTATATTCTTCCACATCATCAGAAACTGCAAGTGCACTTGCCCCTGCGGAAGCTGCAATCCCAAACAGCTTTTCCGCCTCTTCATAGCTCCTTTTGATTCCTTCAATTCCTTTATATGGCTTGGATATTGCCGCAATAACCGGACCTGTGCCTTTTCGCTTTGTTTCCTCCAGAAGATGCTTCAGTTCTCTTACCACAGCATTATCCTGCGTCTTAACAATGAAAACATAATTTTCTTCCGAATTTTCCATTTTCCAGTAATCATAGTTTTCTCTGATCGGTCCCTCAAGAAGACTTACAAGCTTAAGCCTTGCGGCCTCATAATCCAGTGAATTCGTAATCTTATATGCAATATCGATATCCACACATACCGTAATAAAGCGGTCATTTTCCAAAAGGACATTGCCGATGGCGTCAAAAACTTCCTTCACTTTATCGTATTCCAGACGGTTCTGTACATATTTCTGCACAACCACCTGAAGAAAGCTTGTGGAATCTGATACAAGCAGCTTTTCCCAGCTTTCATATTTTTCTTCTGCTTTCTGCTGTTCCAGACACTTCCGATAGACGCCTTCCATTGTCTCCTGAAGCTTGTCATCCTCAATCGGTTTCAGCAGATATGCAAAGGCCCCCAGGTCACACGCCTGCTTGGCATATTCAAAATCCCGGTAGGCGCTCAGTACAACGAACAGGCAGTCAAAATCTTCCTTTTGAATCTCTTCCATTACCATAAGTCCGGTAATCTGCTTCATCCGTATGTCAGTAAGAACTACATGTGGTCTTACTTCACGGATGACCTCCAGTGCCTGCTCCCCGCTGGAAGCAGAACCAACCACCTCAAATCCCATGCTTTCCCAGTCGTATGTGTGCAAAAGCCCCTGCAAAAGTATCGGTTCATCATCTACAATTACCAGTTTTAACAATTTCATAACTATCCCCATTTGATACAATTTTAAATACATTTTTATTTTCTCCTTCAATTGTATTGTTCAAACAGGAAATCATTTTATAAAAAACTATACTTTTTATGCAAAAAACTATACTTTTTCGTAGTAATCCCGGCCCAATCGCAATATATATATAGAAAGCATTATTTTTGTCCTGTTTTCATTTGTCAAAATATCGTATCCCAATATTTCCCGTATCTTATTCAGCTTGTAGGAAAGTGTATTTTTATGACAATACAGCACCTTCGACGTATTCAGGATGTTGCATTCATTGTCAAAATAAGCTTCCAGAATGTGCATATAGTCTGTACCATGTTCTGCATCATATTCCATGAGCGGTCCCAGTGTTTCCCTCACAAATTCCGGATACACCTCCGCCTCCCGCACATCTGCAAGAATCTTATAAACACCAAGCTCACTGTAGTCCAGAAGATTCCGCGGAATGATCGTCTTCGTAAGCCGATATGCCGTATCCGCTTCTTTATAGGATTTATATATATGGCGTGCATCCTTCACACTCGCTCCCACTCCGGCATATACATGTCTGTCCCGCTTACAGATCCACTGCAGTTCTGCCAGCACCCGGGACTTCTTATACCCCATTGTCAGCATGACCATACATCCCTCATCCACATAGGAAATACTATTTTTCAGATTGTGCTGCAGATGCATCTGTATCTCTTTCAGATGTTCGTTGTCATCTCCATTGTCATATGTATGACAGCTCAGAATCAGGATAACGTACTCTATTTCTTCCAGAGACTCTTCCACTTCCAGATATACCCGGTAGTGTTCTTCATTCTGTGGATAGTAAATTGCATTCTTGAGTGCTGTAATAAGATTCGTTTCTTTTTGCTCATTTTTCAAGAGTATGACAGAAAATATCCGCATGATATCCAGATACGGCGTTGCCCAGGAGGCGGAAAAAAGCGGAAATTCTATCTGATTGCAATAATCCACAATGGCCTGAGGAAAGGTCACACCGTCCCTAAGAGCCAGGATCAGTCCACCGGCATGCACCTCATTCAGCTGTTCGATATAATCCAGAAGCCACTCTTCGGATGCATAGTTTAACCCCGAGTTAAACACAAGCTCATGCCCGTGAAGAAGCGGAATAAAATCAATTCCTTCTACCATATGTACCCACACGATTCTTTTGCTGAAGCAGCTTACCGTGTGAAGCTTTATATCATATTGCGGTTGTATTTTTTCATATAAATCCTTCAATTCAACTGCCATCGCGTTTCCTCCTGTAAAATATATTTACATTTTACCATATAATTGTGCGCGAGTCACAATTATTCTCACAATTTCTGTAATCAAAAAACATTTTCAAACACATTTTAACATGATATATTGTATATGGAATACAAAAGTGTTCCAATCCAATCTCCAGATTATTTTTAGAATATTGCAAGACCTTGAAGACCCGACTTCAAGGTCTTTTGCGTATATGGATTTCATGCTATAATAGTGCAAATGTGAAACAAGTAGAAAGGGGAAACTTTCATGACATTAGAAGAACAGCGTAATTTCATATTAAGTGGTGCCATGTACAATGACCTGACTCCGGAACTGATCGCCGCACGGGAGAGAACCGTATTACTCACCAACGAATACAATGAAAGCTTCGGCAAGCCGGCCGAAGAACGGGAAGCTATTCTGAAACGTTTACTAAAATCCATTGGAAAAGGTGTCTATTTCGAACCGACTTTCCGCTGCGAATTTGGATATAATATTACCATCGGCAATAACTTCTATGCCAATTTTGACTGCGTCATGCTGGACGGAGGCGGGATTGAAATCGGAGACAACGTTCTCTTTGGCCCACATGTAGGCATCTACACATCCAACCATGCACTTGCCGCCGAAGAGCGTATTGCCGGAGCATGCTACGCCAAAAAAGTAAAAATCGGCAACAATGTCTGGATTGGTGCCGGTGTTCATATTAATCAGGGAGTTACGATCGGAGATAATACCGTTATTGGTTCCGGAAGTGTAGTCACCAGAGATATTCCGGCAAATGTGATTGCTGCCGGTGTTCCATGTAAAGTCATAAGAGAGATCACAGAAAAAGAAAAAACAGGCTGGAAGCCTGTTTAATCAGAGGCGCCAACCAGATTTGAACTGGTGATAGAGGTGTTGCAGACCTTTGCCTTACCACTTGGCTATGGCGCCGCGCTTTTGCGCAGTGACTCCGACGGGAATCGAACCCGTGTTACCGCCGTGAAAGGGCGATGTCTTAACCGCTTGACCACGGAGCCTTATAATTTTACACGTTCCAAACGTGACCGAGACTTATATTACCATACTCTCGGATATTTTGCAACGCTTTTTTTCACTTTCATCAATATAAATTTATAAAGGAGCTACAGCTATGAAATCACTTGTACTTGCCGAAAAGCCTTCCGTTGCGAGAGACATCGCACGGGTGCTGGATTGCCACAAGAATCTGCCGGGTGCGATCGAAGGAAACCGATATGTTGTGACCTGGGCACTGGGACATCTTGTCACTCTTGCCGACCCGGAGGAATATGATAAAAGCTACAAAGAATGGAACATGACTTCTCTGCCTATGCTGCCGGAGAAATGGAATCTCGTTGTCATCCGCCAGACAGCAAAGCAATATCAAAACGTAAAGTCACAGCTGTTCCGCAAAGATATTGAAGAAATTATTATTGCGACAGATGCCGGACGTGAAGGCGAGCTCGTTGCCCGTTGGATCCTGGACAAGTCCGGCTGCCACAAGCCCCTTAAGCGTCTCTGGATCTCTTCTGTTACCGACAGGGCGATCCGGGAGGGCTTCCAGCACTTAAAAGACGGCAGGCAGTACAATGCACTTTATCATGCTGCCAGAAGCCGTGCAAAGGCTGACTGGCTTGTCGGCATCAATGCCACCCGCGCACTGACCTGTAAATACAATGCCCAGCTTTCCTGCGGCCGTGTCCAGACTCCGACTCTTTCCATTATTGCAAAGCGTGAAGAAGAGATTCGTTCCTTCCGCCCGGAAGATTACTATGGTCTGACCTGCAATGCCGGAGGAGTAAAATGGAGCTGGCAGCATACGAAAAGCGGAAGTTTCCGCACCTTCCACAAGGATACGATCACTGCCATACAGTCTCATCTGAAAGGTGCTACCCTTACCGTAGCGGAAGTAAATAAATCCTCACGCAAATCATATGCCCCGGGGCTTTATGATCTGACGGAGCTTCAGAGGGATGCCAACCAGAGGTTTGGGTTTTCAGCAAAGGAAACTCTCAATATTATGCAGCGGCTGTATGAACATCACAAGCTTCTTACCTATCCGCGTACGGATTCACGCTATATCGGCACAGATATTGTTCCAACCATTAAGGAACGACTGCGTGCCTGCAATACCGGACCATATCGCAAGTTCATTCCTGCGCTTCTGAAAGGTCCGATCCATACAAGTAAGGCATTTGTAGATGACAAGAAAGTCAGCGATCATCATGCGATTATTCCGACAGAAGAATACGCGCAACTGGAATATTTGAGCAATGACGAGCGAAAGATATATGATCTTGTTGTCCGGCGATTTATCAGTGTACTCATGCCTGCATTCGAATATGAGCAGACAACCATGAGCGCCTCTGCTGCCGGAGAAACATTCATTGCCAAAGGGCAGATTGTCTTATCTCCCGGCTGGAAAGCCGTCTATGAAAATGATACTGCTTCGGAAGATAACGAAGATGACAGTATTACCGTATCCGGTCAGTCACTCCCACTTCTGAAACCGGGAGATGCATTTACAATTACACATACAGACATTACGAGCGGACGCACGAAGCCTCCTGCAAGATTTACCGAAGCAACACTTCTTAGTGCCATGGAAAACCCGGTAAAGTATATGGAATCAAAAGATGCAAGTGCGCGAAAGACTCTTGGCGAGACCGGCGGTCTGGGAACTGTTGCAACAAGAGCTGATATTATAGAAAAGCTCTTCCACTCCTTCTTCATCGAAAAGAACGGACAGGAAATCCACATAACCTCCAAGGGAAAACAGCTGCTTTCCCTTGTCCCGGAAGATCTTAAGAAACCGGAGCTTACTGCTTCCTGGGAAATGAAGCTTTCCGCCATTGCCAAAGGCTCACAGAAAGAGCAGGATTTTCTTCAGGAAATCGAAGACTACACCCGTCAGCTCATTGACGAGATTCGCACTGCCGACGGTTCTTTCCGCCACGACAACCTGACAAATACAAAGTGTCCCCGCTGCGGCAAGCGTATGCTGGCAGTAAACGGAAAGAACGCAAGGCTTCTCGTCTGTCAGGACAGAGAATGTGGCTACCGGGAAACCATTGCCAGACTCAGTAACGCCCGTTGTCCAAACTGCCATAAGAAAATGGAAATCATTAAAAAAGGAAATGAAGAAACTTTTGTGTGTTCCTGTGGACATAAAGAGAAATTATCTGCTTTTAAAGAACGCCGTGCAAAAGAAGGTGCCGGAGTATCCAAAAAAGACGTACAGAAATATCTGAAAAAACAAAAAGAAGAGAGCGTAGGCACTTCTTTTGCCGATGCTCTCTCCGGAATCAAACTCGATTAAAACCTGTTCCGATTCTGTTTATTTCCTGAGCCTTGTATAGTAGCTGTCTGCTGTATACAAGGCTGCCACAGGATTATGTCCAAGGACTCTGTCCTTTGTCACTCCACTTGTCACAAGCGCATTGGAATACTTGATAAATAAACTGTCATGACCGACGCACAGCCCCATGATAATATTCAGATCTGTACCCGCGTCATTCAGAAGCTCTGCCTGCAGGATCGGATTACACATATTTGTTCCAATCTCGCAGCATTTCTCTGGTATGCCGACCTCCACCTTCGGCACTGCTCCCACCTTACATGCCGCGCCAAACACTTCAAATCCATGCTCTCTAAGTATAGATGCAAGGATTCTGCTCTCTTTCAGAAGACCTACACAAGTGGCGATCCCAATTTTCTTTGCTCCAATTTTTTCTGCAAATGCCATGATTTCTTCCACTCTCGTGTACTTGCAGTAGTGCTCATATTCTACTTCAGCAGCAGCAACCATAACTTTATGATTCTCCTCTTCGGCATAATGAGCCATCGCAGTTTCCTTCACTTCTTCCTTCATGTGTGTTGTCAGGCAGAACTCCGGATACGTCTTATCCATTTTGTCGCAGTTCTTCACTGCACAGTCTATACATGACATCTTTTCGTGTTTCATCATCATTACCTCTCTTTTTCATAATAATAAGCCACAAGCAGATCCACCATTCGGTCATAGCTTTTTACTCCGTCTGCCTGCCCATTTGCTTTCAGATATGTATCATTGACTTTATTCGACACCTCTGCCAGGGCTCCGTCATACCTGTTCCAGAACTCCCGGTTTGCCATAAGATCTGTCTCCGCTTCCAAAGAAAGCTGCACCCGTACCTCTTCCCACGCTTCATAGTCTGCCTTATAAAGTACGTTCATACAATAGATCCAGCCAAGCATACTTCCACTATACTGAAACTCTGCATTATCCGACTCCATGCACGCAAGATATGCAATAAAATTCGCTTCCTGCTCCTGCATAAAGCCGCGGAGATGTGACAGCTCATGACACATGGTAAAGGGAATATTATAGTCAGTCATCGCTGTATTATAATTTGCCTCCACTGTAAATGGAGAATAGACTCCTGAAAGATTCTGCACGGATAATATGAACGGAAACAAAAGTCCCTTCGGCTGCGGATAATATCCCGCCATCTCCGCATAAGAACCGCCCAGAGCCTGCATCGCCTGTACTGCCTTTTCTCCGGAAGCATCCGGAAGCTCCATGACTCCGTTCGAATCACGCTTTACCTGACTGCTTTTTTCATTTATTTCCTCCGTAAGCCACTGACAGACCGCCTTAAGTTCATCTGCTGTATACTCTCTCACCTGTAATCCAGACGTCTCCGCAAAGGAAGCCCGGTGATAGTTTACTCCACAATTCAGCGTATACAGAAAGAATAATACTACGACAAAGGAAAGCAAATTGGAAAGCCATGTGAAGGCTTCTTTCTTCCCCTTCTTCTTACGGATGATTCCCACGACAAGACGGACACCTGTAAAAATCACAACTGCCGTCGTCATATATAAAAGAATCTCAACAACCGAAAATGGAAATATTCCTGTCAGCCGTCCGGTCGTTTTCACCCATACCGGATACACATTTGTACTGTACCAGTCTGCAAATCCCGGAAATATCCTGGAGACCAGCAACAGAATAATACTGAAAGAAAATAATATTTTTTTCATCATCTGTAAATTCCTCTTCTACGGTCTTTATTATAGCATATGTATCGTAATATTGTTATGAATAAATTAAATCATATTACTTCTATTGAATCATATCAAATGGTATAATGATGATGTAATAATGATGCGATGAGGTGTAAGTATGGATAATACATTAAACTATCTAAGAGAAATATTTAGAACCGATATAAAAACAAAGTATGACCAATATAATAGGAGAGCCCTTTAGAGCTACAAAACGATTTTTCAAAGATGATTGAATAGTTTTCACGCAATCAAAAGATTTCTTAACTGAGCGACATTCACTTGATTCTGATTCATGTTTCAGATGAAAAATATCTTATTCCGTTTAAAGCAAAAGCTTGGTGCGAGCTTATAGAACGAAAAAAACAAGGTAAAGAAAGACATGCAGACTTTTGCGGATGATATTTTAACAAGCGAATTTGTTCCAGATAATGTGGATGGTGCAAAGTACATAGCGTATTGAAAAAGATTTACTTATAAAAAAGGAGATATATGAACATGATAAAAGTACTTTTTGTTTGCCACGGCAAAGCGTCGCCAAAGTGGCAGAGAACCCGTATTTACAATGGTTTCAGCCATCTAAGCAGATGAATTTCCCACACTTTTCCCACAATAATGAGCCTCTGGCACAGCACGAATGATTTCCCACTTACTTTGCGTAGGCGGGATTTTTTATGAGAAATTGAAGGCGGTCAAAAATGACCGGGTTCAGATTATGTCATATCAAAGGTACGATCATAGATTTTCCATGCCGTGTCTGGAGAATTTTTTCCATTATATTAGGGAGGCTGTTCTCTGGAGACTAAAAAGTAAGGATATATTTTAAATCGAAAAAAATTAATAAGTGAAATAGTTTTTGAGGTTATAACCGCAAAATATTATGAAGATACGATTTCAAAACAAATGTTTGAAGCTGCTAAAGTAAAGCCTAGGGAAAACAAAAACACCGACTTTTTCCTTCTGAGTTGGAAAATCTTGGAATAAGCTGTTGATACAGGTTTCTAATGGATTCGGACATGAGATGTAGTGAAAGAGAAGTATTTAGGAGACAATCCGAAATTAAAGGCATGGATTGAGTTATTTATACTTTTGATAAGTTTGAATGATTTCCTCAAAGAAATCAACAGGGTTTTCTTCTAAAGCAGTTGCAAGAACGATGAGTTTTTCAATACTAATCCAATTTTTCCCGAGCTCAAGATTAGCAAGGTGGCGAGGTGAAATCCATGGTTCTCCGCCAAAGAGTTCTTCACTTCTTCGATCTATAAAACTTTCGCGTGATTTATATGCATATCCTAAAGCCTTTCTTTTTTTGGTAATCAATTCCCCCATTTTTACTAGTCCGGGATCATATTTCTGTCGCTCTGCCATTTTATCACCTCTTTATAAATATGCACCATGGTGCATTGATATATTTTACCATAAGGAATATACTTAGATCAAGATCTGAAATTTAGTTCAAGGCAAAAGCTTTCGAGCAGAAAATTAAAATGGAGGTATCAGATTATGAACACACAGTTGAAATTTAAAGTAAACGCATTGAGAACACTTGCTTCCCCTTATAAAAGGAGTGAAAAAGAAGAAGCAACATTTGAAACAATTTATTACTTGTTGGTTAATATGAAGGATCTGCCAGAGAACGTTCCTTTAGATGTTAATCCTCGAGTACCTAAAATGGGAACAAATGTTGCGAAGAGACTTATCAACGCTGTAGTTGAGCCAGAAACAGATTTTTATATTAATAATCGAGGTATTGTTATTTCTGCAAAATCATTAAGTTTTAATAGTGCAGATTCAGAGGTGACAATTGATATTGGTAATCAGGATGATGAGAATGACAGATATAATTATGGCATTCTTGATGGTGGTCATACTTATACAGCAATAATGCAGAATAGAGATAGAATTCCAGAAGATATTGAAAAATATGTTCGTATGGAAGTTATCACTAATGTTATTAATATTACAAGATTATCAGATGCGAGAAACACATCTGTTCAAGTTTCAGATATAGCATTGTTTAACCTCGAAGATAGTTTTGAGGATATTAGAAATGCTATTAAAAATGAATCTTATGCTGACAAGATTGCATATAAAGATAACGAAAATAAGCCGATTAATATATCAGAATTACTTCGTTTAATGTATGCATTTGATGTAGTTAAATATCCTGATGATAGCATGGCTCCAATTCAGAGTTATTCAGGTAAAGCGCAGGTGTTTAAAAGATACAAGGATGTATTTGATACTCCTTTTTATAAATCATTAACAAAACAGTTGCCGGTTCTTGTGAGTTTATATGATTTAATCGAAAGAGAGTTGTCTTTGAAATATAATGAGTACAAGAAAAAACTTGGAGTTGCTATTCCGAGATTTGGAAGCGTAAAAGGTGTTGAAAATATTGAGAAGGGAACAAAAACAAATTTCCTTCAGAAGAAAACCACATATTCTATATCTAGCGGTTATATTTATCCTATATTTGGTGCATTTCGTTCGTTGTTAAGATTTGATGAAGAAACAGGTGAGGTTTCTTGGCTGTTTGATCCTTTGGAAATATGGGAAGAGGTTGGAACAAGTATTGCACAGAATACGTTTGAAAGCAGTAACAATCCTCAGCTTGCAGGAAAAGATAAGCAGCTATGGTTGTCAAATTACAGAATTGTTGAAACTCAGAGTTTGAGAAAACTCCTTAACAAACGATAATAGACTGTTGGAGGATCGATTGTATGAGAATAATAAAATTACTAATGCATCAAAATTATACATAGCGTCTCGCACGATTTTCTTCCCATTATGTTTTGGGTGGTAATCAGACTGGTGCGAGAATTGGAATTCATTCGGCATTTGGAGGTGGAGATTCCTTACCACAGGTGTCAGGTGATGAGGAAGGCCGTTGAACTGAATGCGATAATTACATTGAATCAACAATAGAAAAATATAGAAAGGGACAGTAAGATGATTAGTTGGAATTTCCCAGGCAACCAGGATGGACAGGTAAAAGGCGTTGCTGATGCAGGTATTGAAAATTTTAATGGAACTGAGCTTTCATCTTTGGCACGAGAAAATTGCCAAAACTCTTTGGATGCTGCATTGGATGATAGTAATCCAGATGTTCAAGTTGAATTTGAAAGATATTTTGTGTCTACAAATCAGATTCCGGGTATTGTGGAATATCGAAATATCTTGAAAAAATGCAAGACTTTTTGGGATAGATCGAAGAGTGAAAAAGCTAAACTTTTTTTGAAGGATGCAATTAAAGAGGCAGAAAAGGAGAATACTTTTGTGCTCAGAATCAGTGATTACAATACAACGGGACTTTCAGATCCGTATGCACAATCAGATGATCCTTTTAATTTTAGCTTCGATGGATGGAATGCATTGATAAAAATTGATGGTGGTGCGAACAAAGGCGATGACAAAGCAGGTGCATTTGGAATTGGTAAAAGTGCTCCATTTAGTAATTCGCATTATAGATTGGTGTTTTACAGAACATACAATCAGAAATATGAGCGTGCAGCACAGGGCATTTCAAGATTAATGTCATATCAAGATGGTGCATTAATGACTAGTGGTATTGGTTATTACGGAGAAACAAAAGGAAATAATCCAGTAGAGGTAATACCGGAACTTGATAGCATAAATAGAAGATCCGAAGTTGGGACGGATGTCTTTATTTATGGATTTAAGTCAGCAAGCGAGTGGGAAACAGAAATTACTGTAGCATTATTGGAAAGTTTTCTTATGTCATTTTTTAATGGGCAGCTTCGGGTAAAGGTACAGGGAAGAGAAATCAATAAAAAATCATTACCAGGATATATGGAACGCGTTCATAGAGAACGACCGGGTGCGACCAAAGGAACTTATGGTAATTATCTTGCATTGACGCGAACAAAGGGAGTTCATACATATTCACAGGATTTTCATGGTATGGGTACATTAGAATTGAGATTGTTGGTCGACCCGAATGAAAAACTGGACAGAAAAGTTTTGATTGTGAGGAAAGCCGGAATGAAATTATTCCGGCTTGGAAATATATCCAAGTTGGTTCCCTTTACAGGAATTCTTGAATTAAAGGGAAAAGATTTGAACAGTTATTTCCGTGCTATGGAAACAGTTGCTCATGATAATTGGGAACCTGGAAGGCATTCAAATCCGAAGCAGGCAAAAGCATATTATGAGGAAATTAAGGACTGGATTAGAACCATTGTGGCAGAACTTGCTGAACACACAAGCGATGACGAAATGGATGTCGAGGGTTTAGGCGGTGTTCTTCAAAAAGAGCCGGAGGCAGTGGAAACTGGAGATTCAGATGATAAACGAGAAAATATTAATGATCATCTAGGAAATATTGATGTATTGGAGCGTCCAACTAAGACTCCATCAAAAGGATTCTTTTATGGAAAAGGGGATGAAGGCAGCAGTCAATCTACAACCACAAGTGGAACACTTGGAAAGACAGGCGAAGCCGGACTTAGAATTCTGAAAGGAAAAAGAAAGCGAAAAAAATTAGATAAACATCGGGGAATTCCAGATCCGAGTGGAAAAGATGTTGTTGTTCAGAAGAAACCGGGTGGAGAAACTAGTTGTCCTCTTAAAAATGTGCGCATTATAAAGAAGGGTACAGGGATATATTCACTTAATTTTGAAATACCACATGATGTGGAGTATGGAAGAATTGAACTGGTCACTGTAGGAGAAAATGGGAAGTCTAATAGGCTTCGTATAACAGATGTTAAGCCGACATCTGGATGTGAAACGGCAAAATTAAATGGAGGCTTTATAGAAACTGCGAATATGACATCTTCTGGGAAAGTGAAGATTATTGTAATCACTCGAATATTCTCTGATGCAGTAGATGCAATTATGCAAGGTGATGTTCCTACGTTAAATCTTGAAGGAAATATATCTGCAGAAGAAGAGGATGTTGATTATTCTGATGATGAAAATACAGATGCTGTTGATACATCAGATATTCCTGAGGTAACATTAGGATGTAAGGTTGTAATTCGCAATACAGATAAGGAAACTAAAACATATAAATATGACATGGTAAATGGAATGATGCCTAAAGCGGTTGAAGTGTTTACAGGATGTAAAGTTGGAGATGTAATTGAAATGAAGGGAAAAGAATGGAGGATTGAGGATGTAATATTCTGAATCTAAAATGATTAAATTTTGTTGAGGAATAGAATACTGGCATACATCGGAAAATATTAAGAAATAGTGAAGGTACAATTATGACAAAATCGGAAAAAATAACAGGTATGATTTCTGAAAGATACTTTCTCCCCCAATATATATATGCGGATGTTTATGCAAAAGAAAATAAGCAGGAAAAAGAATTCTGTGATTGTCTTATTGAATTTTCATCAGTTTATATTGTTATTCAAATTAAGGAACGAAATGACAGTGCTGCAGGAAGTAATGAACAATGGTTCGAAAAGAAAGTTGTTAAAAAAGCAAAATCTCAGCTGAAAGATACTTTTTCTTATTATAAAAATTCAGCGAATCATATTTTTTCAAAGAGTTCAGACCTTGTGTTGGACAGAAATAAAGAATTGTTGCCAGTGATAGTGTTTTTGAATAATGACTTGACTGAATACAAAAGAACTATTTATTCGAAATCTCTTAATTTGGTGATTAATATCTTTAGTATTTCGGATTTTGAAGTGATGCTACAAACACTTAAGTTGCCATATGATATTATTTCGTATCTAGTATATAGACTTGCATTTGAATCTACAGAAAATAAAAAACTTATTTTAGATAAGGTGAATGAAGATTTTGCAATCCTGTTATCACCTCGAACAGAACATGATTATTCATATATGTTTTTGGCAAGAAACTATTATAAACATATTTTGAGACATGAGCTAAATGAAGAAAACATTGCCTATTATAATGAATTGATTTCACAGCTGAACATTTCGGCTGGATGTCAGCGAAGTAAATTTATCGAAGGATTACTTTGTGTAGATTATTATAGGGCAGATAAAATATCAAAGAATTGGATTAAGTTACTGGATTTGGCTAAAAAAGATGAATTTGTTTTCCCGTATACGATTACTATAGAAGACAGAGTCTATATGTTTATGATAAGACCAAATAGAATGTCAGAGGCGGAATTCAAGCAATATTTAGAATATTTACTAATTTATAGAAAGTACATAGATAAAGCAAACATTGCTCATCTTATTCTGATCAGCTATGCGCAACAGGAAAGATGGAGTATCGAAATAGGAGACGTTGATTTAAATAACTTGATTAGATACGATGAACTGGTTGATAAAGTTGTAGAGGCAATAGAATCAAAGAAATAGCGTTTGCTATTAGAAGAAACTATTATGGAACATGATCTAAAAGAGTGTGGAAAGTGTATTCAACAATTTCATAAAGAGCATGGTTTTGTAGGAACAGCTTGCTAAAAAATCAAATATCAGACTAAAGATAGTTGTAAAGAGTGAACGTTGACTGCGTAGATCATATGTGGATTTTCTTTTTTAAATTTCAGAAATTTTGAGTGTTTCAAAGAATTATCTTATGTTTGGTGTTCATGCAGAAAAAGAGAATTAGAATAACCATTTTGAAACCACTGGAGTAGAAAATACTCTGGTGGTTTTTATACGTCTATGGACTTATAGGGGATATTAACATTGCGCATCAGTCCATAGATTTTTTTGCTCAAATTAAAGTTGTTATACCACAGAGGTCGTTGTAGATGAGCATTATTTTGCGGAAGGCAAAGCAGCTGAAGTAGATAATACGCAGGAAACAAAAACAGACAGTGAGGGATTCATGGAAGTTCCGGAAGGTGAGGAATTACCGTTTGAATAATCTCTGAAGCAAGGCTGAAGAGCGCACTTATATACTTTTAGCAAAGTATGTGCGTTCTCCGAAGGAAACCGTTCTGAAAGCTATTTCAGAAAAGGTTTTGCGGATTAGAAATCCGATGAAGAGAAAGGTTTTTAAAGAAAGGTTATTTACATATGGCAAGAAAGAAATCATTTGAAGAGTATCGAGAAGAAAATTTAAGAGAACAGGAAAAAATCAAACAGCAGATTGAAGATGCAAGATTAAAACAGTTGCAGGCAGAGCATTGTATTCAACGGGCAGAAAATCAGATCGGTTACCAGAGAAAGAAAAAAGATAAGGCCAGAGTACATCGTCTGATTACAAAGGGTGCTGCGATTGAAGCAATTTGCAAAGATACACAGTATCTGATGGAATCGGAGTTTTATGAATTGATGGATGAAGTGTTGAATATTCCAGAGCTGCAGTTTCATTTGCGTGTAGCCGATATGGTACAGGGAAGAATGGGAATTGTAGAGGAGGAGTAATTTGGGGTGTTATCATTTTCATTTAACGCAGCTATCCAGAGGACATGGACAGTCAGCAATTGCAAGTGCGGCGTATCGTTCCGGTGAAAAACTTTACAGTAGTTATTATGGCGAAGTGAATGATTACACAAGAAAAGGTGGAGTGATTCTTTCAGAAATTCATTTGCCCGATCATGCTCCTGAAAGATTTAAAGACAGAGAAACTCTCTGGAATGAACTGGAGTGGGAAGAGTCAAATAAGAAAGCACAGCTGGCACACAGTTTTGATATTGCTTTTATGAATGAATTTTCTATGGAAGAAAATATCGAACTGGCAAGAAGATTCGTCCGGGAACAGTTGGTTAGTCGAGGTATGATTGTAGATCTGGCGATTCATGATCCAAAGCGATTAGATGATAAAGAACCAAATCCTCACATGCATATCATGGTTCCAATCCGTCCTTTGAAGGAAGATGGTACATGGGATGTAAAGCAGAAAAAGATTCCGATTCTGAAAGAAGATGGGACACCGGTTTTAAATAAAAATGGCAAACCAAAAATGAAAGCTGTGCCGGTAAATGATTGGAGCAGTAAGGAAACTTTGACGGAGCTTCGAAAAGCATGGGCGAATCTGTGCAACGAGCTCTATGAAGAAAAAGGTTTGCCACAAAGAGTAGACTGGCGTTCTTATGAGGAACTTGGTGTGAATCAGATTCCAACAGTTCACGAAGGACCATCGGTTCGAGCTATGGAAGCAAAAGGGATGGAAACTGCTCTTGGAAGCCTGAATCGGATGATCCGTAAATTTAATCAGATGCTTCAAGATGCAAAAGAACTTTTGTGGAAAGCAATGTTTCAGGAAGGTCAGCTTCAGGAAAAAATGATGCTTACAAAGAAACCTACCATTGCAGAGTATTTGATCTGAAATGCAGGTCTTACCACACCTCGAATGGTATGAATGGTGCTGTATTTCTTACCATTTTCCTGCAACTCAATCAACCACAGCTTAGCATCAGAAATACGAATCTCATCAATAAATCTTTCTCCAAACGGATCCTTTTTCAAGGTATTTATCACTGTCTTATAACCGGCTCTGGTACTTTCACGCACACCCTGCTTTTGCTTGATGTAACGCTCTATTATGTTCTATTCCCCTTTGGCAACTGGCAGGCAGGCAAGGTATCTGGGAATTCTTGCCATCCTGACCAGTTCCTTTGCCAAACTCACTTCTTAAGACAAACTGTTTTCTTGGAATTCTCGAATCCATAATCCAGTTCGTCTTCTAATTTTCTTCTTGCATCTCGCATGGTTCGATCTGAGATTTTAAGTTTCTTGCCCTCTGCATCCAAATCTGCCACGTACATAAGATTTCTGGTTATCAGGATTTGTCTTATTAATTTCATTGCCTGCTCCAACTTCGTCTCCTTCTGCTTTCCAGCTTTTCCTGACATCAATTCCTGCTCAGTGATTTCATATTCACCAATCCACTCTAACTTACTGTTTTCCAATGTAAATGCTACCGGTGTAGGTTTTGGTGCCAATGAACTCTTTGTTTGAATCACTACTCGTACATCCCTTTCGGTTTCTTTTTCCACCTTTCCTACTAACAAAATGCTTCTTACCGCAGCTGAAATATCTACCGATCCAAGACCTCTATAATTGGCATGTGTTCCGGCATTCTTATTCAAGTGTCCAATCAGAACAATTGCTGCGCCGGTTCGTTCTGCTACTCCCCCTAAATATCGAAACAATGGACGAATCTCATTTGCTCTGTTCATATCCACATCCGGTCCAAGATAAGCCTGAATAGGATCCATGATAAGAAGCTTTACATTGTTCTGCTTAATTGCCAGTTCCAATCTCGGATCAGTAAGAGACAGCATGGCATCATCTTCTACAATGACACGCACACGTTCCATATCTGCCCCACATTTCATCAACCTCGGTTTAATCGTATCTCCAATTCCATCTTCTGCAGTCTGGTAAAACACATTGAAAGAATCCATCGGGAGCTCGTTGGGCAGTTCCTTTCGATTGGTACATGCTGCAGCCAGATGCATGGCAAGCCATGTTTTTCCCTGTCCCGGATCACCCTGAATCAAAGTAACCTTTCCAAACGGAATAAATGGATACCATAACCACTCCACTACCGTCTCTTTAATTTCTGTCATCTTTCTGACTGGAATTATTTTTTCACTAAAGCCCCGAAGTTCCACATTCGATATGTAGTACTTCTCGCCCGGATCTCCACTTCTATTTACCAGCACTTCGTTCCAGTCCTTTCTACTCGGCACCAGTTGATTCACAGCATATCGTGACGGAATCACATCAAATAACTTTGCGCAGGCCTCGTGTCCAGCTTTATCATTATCCAGACAGAGAATAATCTGTTCCACATGGGACATGCGGATATCAGTGTTACTCTTAACACATATACCCATGTAAGATTTGAAGATGCGAAGGAAGAATTACAGAAACTAAAGTTAGTCAATGCCTAGTGTTTTAGACTTTTTTAAGGGATTTCATCCATGGCAGACTAACTGTGGGAAAACCAGTTGAATTTCCCACACTTTTCCCACACTCAAAGGAAAAAATATGCAAAATCTTGCTAAGATACGCCAGGAGAGTATGAAAACATGAAAATGCTCAAACCCTTGGAAATACGGCATTTCTTGGCAAAATCGAGCAAAATATGGAGGTTGAAACACATGATAAAAATACTTTTCATCTGCCACGGTAATATCTGCCGCTCACCAATGGCTGAATTTATATTCAAAGACATGGTACAGAAACAGAGTATTTCTGACCGTTTTATAATCGCTTCTGCCGCTACCAGCTCCGAAGAAATCTCTGGAATGGAATTGGTAATCCTGTATATCCACCGGCACGCGAAGAACTTGCAAAACATGGTATAAGCTGTGCTGGTAAACGCGCAGTACAGCTTACAAAAAGCGACTATGATAAATATGACTTTATCCTGGGGATGGACTCCTACAATATGCGAAATATGAACCGTATACTAGGCAGGGATCCAAAGCATAAAGTACACTCTCTTCTTAGTTTTTCTGAACATCCAAGAGATATTGCAGATCCATGGTACAATGGGAATTTTGACAGGACATATGCGGATATTAAAGAAGGCTGCGAATGTTTCCTTCAGTATCTCTATGATCTAAAACTTATATAATATGAAAAACTGTAGGTCAGATGACTTACAGTTTTTTTGATGCCCTTGAAACACGATACAAAGATTGGATACATATTATACCTGTCACCAATTGAGCGATTCCTGAAGAGAAATCCCATATAATGAAGAAATACATGCACCAGATTATCGTATTGATTAAAAGAAATATTTTGACGTGTATAACATCTGAATAATAATAGTTTCCAATTGTCCAGATTAAAGTAGCCAGGATTGGAAGCCAGCCGACAACTCCCTTTGTATTTGCAATCATTCCACCGACAGTAATTACAATACTTATTCCCAGCATCCACACCCTACTATACTTATTCCGCATAATCAATATATTTCGGAATATCGCCAGCAATAATGTAATAAGACCTGTCCATGATCCAAACACTACTGACGAGAGACACAAGATCGCATTTTCAGCTATCTGATAAACATATATCTTCCTGGCATCTGTTGTATAACATCCCAGAAAAAGCATAATTGCCGCTGCAAATGAAATCATATTACCTAACAAGATCCTGTTCATTTTCTCTCTCCAAATGTAAATATACTCATGTAAAAATCCTGTAAGTCAGTTGACCTACAGGATTCTTAACTCCCCGAGTTGGGTTCGAACCAACGACCCTTCGGTTAACAGCCGAATGCTCTACCGCTGAGCTATCGAGGAATACATATATAATTATAACCTCTTCAGATTATATCTGCAAGAGGTTTTTTACATACCTTGAAAATCACATACAAGAAATCATCCATTACCTATCCACCTTGTCTGGTCATGCCCTCGACCGATTAGTAGCAGTCAGCTCCATGTGTTACCACACTTCCACCTCTGCCCTATCTACCTCGTCGTCTTCAAGGGGTCTTACTACTTACGTAGGGATATCTCATCTTGAGGGGGGCTTCACGCTTAGATGCCTTCAGCGTTTATCCCGTCCCGGCTTGGCTACTCTGCCATGAGCTTGGTAACTCAACAGATACACCAGCGGCCAGTCCATCCCGGTCCTCTCGTACTAAGGACAGCTCCTCTCAAATATCCTACGCCCACGCCGGATAGGGACCGAACTGTCTCACGACGTTCTGAACCCAGCTCGCGT
>NZ_JAFBIY010000024.1 GCF_021531975.1 Faecalicatena contorta
TAGGAATTTAGTATAGTAAGTGGTACGCGGAGGTCGCTCAGATACCTTGCTGCGACGCGTTCGACTTTATGACTAGCTCACGAATCTATAAGAGCCCAGAAAACAAACGGGAATCAAGGTTTGTTTTCTGGGCTCTAACAGATTCGGAGCGGATTCTCCAAGTCTTCCGCTTACCTCCGCAAAGCATCTGAGCGACATCCGCTACCATTTACTGTACTGGCAATTCCGGGTAAAAGGGAACGCCTTAGTTTGTTGGCAAAATATGTTATGTATCTGGTCTTTTCAGCTTCTATGTGTAAAATCGAAGAATTGTAATGAATTTTGAGAGGTCGAAGTCAGCTCCAGAGAGAAAAAAACCATATTTGAATGAAATGATTTGTTGAAAACGCATTCCATTTTAGGATTTTGTCTCTGAGGAAATGATTTGGTTCTAAAAAAAGTCAGTACATATTTTCTTTTTCGCTCTCAGATAATGAAAAAGAGCTTGTTATCGCGCCGATAACGTGGTGGAAACACTTGAGCTATGCGGCTTCAGTATTTTGGCTGAGACATTACAAGTGACGCGAGACAGCTGAGCTTGGGGAAACGTGGAAGAGCGTTACAAACGGTTGCAGAAAAAGCTGATATAACTTCG
>NZ_JAFBIY010000025.1 GCF_021531975.1 Faecalicatena contorta
CGGTGGGTGTTGTCTTGAGCGTTGTCGAAGGGGGCGGTAGCTCCCTTTTAGAGGTTCAAAGGACACATGGTGGCGTTTGCTATGTGCCTTTTCACCGGACCTTCATTGGGGACGTGGACGTTGGTCGAAAAAAAATCGAGTTGTTGCAGCGGTGGATTCTCGAATGAACATTGACGTACTGACTCTCTTTCCCGCCATCCCGCGGGTTTATTTCTCCACCTCAATAATGGCGCGCGCCGTGAGCGACGGGATCATTCACTACAATATTGTCAACATCCGTGACTTTGCGCACGACAAACACAAACACTGTGACGCCCCGCCCTACGGGGGCGGACCTGGCATGCTCATGCGCTCAGAACCGTTAGGGAAGGCCCTGGATTCAGTAGACGCTCCCAAAAAGCGCGTCGTGTACGTCACTCCCTCTGGAAAGCTCTTTGAGCAAGGCTATGCGCGCCATTATTGAGGTGGAGAAATAAACCCGCGGGATGGCGGGAAAGAGAGTCAGTACGTCAATGTTCATTCGAGAATCCACCGCTGCAACAACTCGATTTTTTTTCGAC